>CAVQBX010000006.1:0-414561 GCA_963710855.1 uncultured Pseudomonadota bacterium
CGACCTGGTCGATCGCGGAATTGACGGCCTTGCCATGCGGATCGAGACCCGCGCCGTTGCTGAGGGTGATCGACAGGTCGGAGGGGCCGATAAACACGCCGTCGATGCCGTCGACGTCGAGGATGTCGTTGACCGCGTCGAGCGCCTCGCGCGTCTCGATCATGGCGATCGCGAGCGTAAAGCCGTTGGCCGCTTTCAGATAGTCGCTCGCCGCCAGGCCGCTCAGGCCCAGCGAGGCGCGCGGCCCCCAGGAGCGGGCGCCCGCCGGCGGGAACTTCATGTAGCTCGCGAACAGGCGGGCGTCGGCGACGCTGTTGATCATCGGCGCGATAACGGCGGCGGCGCCGGCGTCGGCGACCCGGCTCGCAGTCGAAAAATCGCCGACGCAGATGCGCACCACCGTCGGCTTGCCGGCGGCGGCGATCGCCTGGATAGCCCGCGCCGCGCCGACGAAGTCGACGCCGCCGTGCTGCATGTCGAGCGTGATCGTGTCGAAATCTTCCCGCGCCAGCGTTTCGGCGACGAACAGGTCGTTGACGCCGACCCAGGCGCTAAGCGCGCCTTTTTAACGATTCCGGCCTTAAGTTTGCCGACAATGCCAAATTCGCCCAACGCGTTTCTCCCTGTTCGCGCCCGTCCGGAGGGGCGGCGCCCCGCCGCCGTCGGTGTGAGCGGCAACGGCGGCGAGGGCGCCGCCGCTCCATGAGCGCCCCGAACTGTCCTTACTGCTCGCCGAGCTTCATGTCGCTCGAGTATTCCTTGTCGGCGACCTCCTTCACAACCGCCTGCGCGCAGATCACCCGTTTTTGTTCGGGATCGAAGGCGAGGCTCGGCGAGCCGTAGAGGCTCCAGCCCTTGTTGAGCGCCTCGGACACCTTATGGCAGAAGCTCGCGTCGTCGGGGCCGGACAGCAGGCGATAGACGTTCATCGGCGTTCCCTCGTAAGCGCGTCGCTGCGGCGTTTGGCGCGCTTCAAGCCGTTCTGTCAATCGAGCTTTTGGGGCGCGTTGGGCTTGCGAAGCGTCCGGTTCGCGTCGAGCGTCGAGCGGTTGCCGATTGCGTCGAAATGCTCGGCGAGCCATTGCTTCGCGCCCGCGCGGCCGAGATCGCGAAAAGTCGTCAGCAGCGTCCAGCTGACGTCGAGCTTGGTCGAGGCGTCGTATTTTTCGAGCGCGCCGGCGCCGCCGATGCGGTGCAGGCGCTCGAGCTTGTAATGCGGGCTGTTGAGCGCGCCGTCCTCGATCAGCCGCGCGACGAAATTGGCGGCGCGGATCTCCGCGAGCAGGCTCGCGTTGAAGGTGACCTCGTTCATGCGGTTGGCGATCTCTTCGGCCGTCCGCGGCAATTGCCGGCGCTCGATCGGATCGATTTCCACGATGATCGTGTCGTTGCAGTCGGTCTCGTAGAACAGCGGCCAGAGCGGCGGATTGCCGGAATAGCCGCCGTCCCAATAGGGCGAACCGTCGATGACGACCGCCTGGAACAATTGCGGCAGGCAGGCCGAGGCCATGACGTGGTCGACGGTCAGCGCCTCGCGCCGAAAAATCTCGCCCATGCCGGTTTCCACATTGGTCGCCGCGATGAACAGTTTTGGACCCTCGGTGTGGCGAAGCGCCTGGAAGTCGACGCAGTCGGCGACATAGGCGCGTAAGGGGTTCACGTTCAGCGGATTGAACGTGTAGGGGCTCGCCATCTGCGAGACGAAGTCGAGCCAGGCGTTGGGAGCGAAGTACGAGTTCCAGGCGCCGGTCCAGGCGTCGAGCGCCTTGCGTCCCGCCGCGGGCAGAAACCCTTCCGAGCTGACCGCGAGCCAGAATTTGTTGAGGTTCGCCCGCGCGCCTTCGCGCCCGCCGGCCTGCAGCCCGGAGGCGAACACGGCGGCGTTCATCGCGCCGGCGCTCGCGCCGGAGATGCCGACGATCTCAATGTCCTCGCGCTCGAGAAAGGCGTCGAGCACACCCCAGGAATAGGCGCCGTGGGAGCCGCCGCCTTGCAGCGCGAGGTTGACCCTTTTCGGAGCGGGCGCGTCGTTCATCCGGCTTCCCTCGAGGCTTTGGAAATCTCGGCAAGCCGGCGCCGCCAGCCTTCGGGCGTAAATTCGGGCGCGGCGAATTCTACGCGCGCCGTGAGGCTCCCCGCGCTGAGATCGAGGCCCTCGGCGTCGAGGCCGGCAGCTCGCCAAACCCGCCGCCCGGAGCCAACGCCGCCGGCGAGTTTCTGGAGAGCGTCGTCGCCGAGCGCGTCGACCTCGGCGAGTAGCTCCGCTTCCGCGGCGGCGAGCGCGGAGACGTCGCCCGGCGGCACGAGCAGGTCCTCTGGCGTGAGCCGGTCGGCGCGGCCGAAGCCGCCGTTGAAATGGACAGACTCGATCCGCATCCGGCGCAGCGAAAAATCCGTGAAGCCGGCATAGAGTTTCGCCTTGGGATTGCGGTCGAGATAGCGCTTTTTCGCGTTTTGGGCGGGCATGATCGCTATCGGGCCGCCGAGCGTCAGGCGCGGCTGGTTCAAGGGATCGCCGCGCCCGCCGATACTCGTCAGCAGAAGGGACGCACGGGCGTCTCCGGCCAGATTTTTGGTATGACGGGCAAGCTCGGAAAGCAGGAAGAGCGGCGCGCCGTCCCAGTCGCTGGCGACGCCGACGAGGGTCGCGAGCGGCAGCCGGCTTTCGAAGTCGAAAGTGGCGAGCGCGCCGACCCGCGCGCTGCGCATCAGGCGCTTGGCGTCGGCGATCGCCAGGGCGCGCGCTTCGGCAGGGGAGGGAACCTTTTCCTCATTGGAAACGTTCATAGTCGTTCAACATTGCCGCGAATTCGCATGAAAAACTCATTTCGTGTATCATTTGAACCAGATTCGGGAGACCGCGCGACGCGTCTGCGCGGCCATTGGTCACATTTACGCCGCTATACGACCCCAGGAACCGCGCGCGCCGCCAGGGACCAGGGAGTTGGGGACGCGGAAGTCAACACTACGGAATCCTTCATGCCCACAATCGCCCTCGTCGATGACGATCGAAATATCCTGACTTCGGTCTCGCTTGCGCTCGAAGCGGAGGGCTACCGTATTCAGACCTACACGGACGGCGCAAGCGCGCTCGACGGCCTGAAGGCGGCCCCGCCCGACCTCGCGATCTTCGACATCAAGATGCCCCGCATGGACGGCATGGAGCTGTTGCGGCGACTGCGCCAAAAATCGGACCTGCCGGTGATCTTCCTCACCTCGAAGGACGAAGAGATCGACGAGCTGTTCGGCCTCAAGATGGGCGCCGACGATTTCATCCGCAAACCTTTCTCCCAGCGCCTGCTCGTCGAGCGCGTGAAGGCGATCCTGCGCCGCTCCAATCCGAAGGACGCCGCGACCCAGAAAGAGACCGAGGCCAAGGTGCTCGAGCGCGGCCGTCTCAAGATGGACCCCGAGCGCCATACTTGCACCTGGGACAACAATCCCGTTACCCTGACCGTCACCGAGTTCCTCATCCTGCAGGCGCTCGCGCAGCGGCCGGGCGTGGTCAAGAGCCGCAATGCTTTGATGGACGCGGCCTACGACGATCAGGTCTATGTCGACGACCGGACGATCGACAGCCACATCAAGCGGCTGCGCAAGAAGTTCAAGTCCGTCGAGACGGACTTCGAGATGATCGAGACGCTGTACGGGGTGGGATACCGGTTTCGTGAGGCCTGATCGCTCGGAGGGCGGTCGACGCCATGACGAGCGAGTCGCATAGCGGGTTCGGTCTGCCGACGCTCGTCGCGGCGCGCTGGCGGCGTTCGCGCTGGCGGATCCGGGCGCGCAAGTTCGGCCGCCTGGTCGCCGCCTCTTTCGCGTCTTCGCTCACCCGCCGCATTGTCTCGCTCAATCTCGGCGGCCTGCTGGCGCTGGTCATTGGCGTGCTGTGGCTCAACCACTTCCGCGACGACATCATCGAGGCGCGGACGCAAAGCCTGACCACGCAGGCGGGCATCATCGCCGCGGCGATCTCGGCCTCAGCCGGCGTCGACGAGAACGCCATCCAGATAGATCCCGACAAGCTGCTGCAATCGACGCCGGATGCACAGGGGTCCGCGCAGAGCGATGACGAGTTCGATCGAGTTCTCGATCAATCCGGAAAAGATCGGCCCGGTCCTGCATCAGCTCGTCAGCCCGACGCAGACGCGCGCGCGCATCTACGATGCGGACGGCGACCTCCTGCTCGACACCGAGCCCCTGAACTTCCGCCTGCCGCCTTCGCGCCCGGATCCCGCCGATCAGGAGCAGAAATCCTGGCTCGACGCGTTCTGGGCTCTGCTGTGGCCGCCGGAGCCCGCTCCGCGCCCAATACCGCGGCGGTCCACGGCAGGTTTCCCGGCCAACGGCAAGACGCTGCCGCAGATCGCCGATGCGCTCGCCGGGCAAAGCGCCTCCTGGGTCAGCAGCGGCGACTCGACCATCGTTTCGGTCGCCGTGCCGATCCGCAGCCGTGGCAAGGTCGAGGGCGTGCTCGCGCTTTCGACTTTCGGGCGCGACATCGACAAGGTGATCCTGAGCGAGCGACTCGGCCTGTTGCGCTATTTCGGCGTCATCGCCGCGGTCATGCTGCTCTTGTCGCTTTCGCTCGCCAATACGATCGCCGAACCGGTGCGCAAGCTCGCGGACGCCGCGGAGCGGGTGCGCCGGGGCATCAAGGCGCGTCAGCCTATCCCCGACTTCACCGATCGCGCCGACGAGATCGGCCATCTTTCGCGCGCGCTCAGGGATATGACTCAGGCGCTCTATTCCCGCATCGACGCGATCGAGAGTTTCGCCGCCGACGTGGCGCATGAACTGAAGAACCCGCTGACCTCGCTGCGCAGCGCCCTCGAGACGCTGCCGCGCGTAAAAAGCGGTCCGTCGCAGGAGCGCCTGATGCAGGTCATGCAGCATGACGTGCGCAGGCTCGACCGTCTGATCAGCGACATTTCGGACGCCTCGCGGCTCGACGCCGAACTGGCGCGCAGCGAAGCCCGGCCGGTCGATCTCGCAGCCCTGCTGCAGGCGGTCACCGCCATGCTCGAGGACTCGCCGCGCAGCCGCGGCGTCGCGCTCAAGGTCGAACATCGACCGGCGCGGCGCCTCGCAGGTTTTCACCGTGCTCGGCCACGATTCCCGGCTCGCCCAGGTGATCACGAACCTCATCGACAACGCCTGCTCGTTCTCTGAAGCCGGAGGGGAGGTCCGCATTCGCCTGCGCCGGGAGCGCGACCGCGACGTCGACGCCGATCCGGCGACCGCCGAGCGAGTCGTCATCGAAGTCGAGGACGACGGCCCCGGCATCCCGCCGCACGCGCTGGAGCGCATCTTCGAGCGCTTCTACACCGACCGTCCTGTCGAAGGTTTTGGCCAGAATTCCGGCCTCGGCCTCTCCATCTCGCGCCAGATCGTCGAGGCTCACAACGGGCGGATCTGGGCGGAAAACCGGCCGCTGCCGCCGGACGCGGAGCCCTGCCAGGATGAGGACGAGGGCGCCGCCGCGGCTTTCCGCGGGGGCCCGCTTCGTCGTCAGCCTGCCCGCGCGCGCCGAAACCGTGAGGCTGGAGCTTCACGCGACAGCGATCGTGGTCGGCGAACACGGCGTGCTCGATTCGAGGCCCCTCCGGATCGGGAAAAAGCGCGCTCGCGTTTGCGCTCATCGACGAAGCCCGGGCGCGCGGGCGCTACGGCGCGCTGGTCGCCGACGACCGGGTGTTCCTGGAAGCCGCGAACGGAGCGCTCATCGCGCGAGGCGCTGCGGGCTTCGAGGGGCTGATCGAGAATCGGGGCGAGGGCGTATTAAGGTTGCCGCACGAACCCGAGGTCTTGGCCGACCTGCTTGTGGATCTCGGCCCGCAGGGCTCCGGGCCGCCGCGCTATCCCGAGGAGGGTGCGGAATGGGCGTCTTTTCTGGAGGTTACGATTCCCAGACTTGCGCTGGATATGGCGCCCGGAGTCGGTCATGCGGCCCGCGCCACGTTGCGCCGCCTTGGGATTGCGCCTAGATAATGTCCTGCAATTCGTGTTTTCGCTTGAACATCGCGCCGCACTGCACAAAAATGTGACGCGAGGGCGTATGGCGCTGGCAGGCGTAAAGCCATGAGCGTTAAGCAGCGGCGCCAGGATCGGTGAGCGGTTGATGATCGGAATGGTCCTCGTGACCCATGGCCAGTTGGCCGACGGCTTTCGCGCAGCTTTGGAGCATGTCGTCGGACCGCAGTCGCAGTTCGAGACGATCGCCATCGGGCCTGACGACGATATGGAGCAGCGGCGCGCCGACATCCTGAGCGCCGCGTCGCGCGTTCAGGACGGCAGCGGCGTCGTGCTGTTGACCGACATGTTTGGCGGCACGCCTTCCAATCTCGCGATCTCCGCCATGGACGGCGGCCGCATAGAAGTGATTTGCGGCATCAACCTGCCGATGCTGATCAAGCTCGCGACGCTGAGGGAAAGCGCCAATCTCGATCACGCCGTGATCGAGGCGCGCGACGCGGGGCGCAAATACATTACCGTCGCCAGCAAGGTGCTTGCCGGCAAATGATGACCGACGACGAAGAAGAGCCCTGTCCGCCGCCCCCGGTCTTCGAAGGCGCGCTGATGCGGGATATGCACATCGTCAACCGCAAGGGCCTGCACGCGAGGGCCACCGCCAAGTTCGTCCAATGCGTCGAGAAATTCGATTCGAGCATCAAGGTCACGCGCTGCGGCGAGACGGTCGGCGGCAATTCCATCATGGGGATTTTGACGCTCGGCGCGGGGCTCGGCTCGACCATTTCGGTGGCTGCGATCGGCCCCGATGCGGAAGCCGCGCTTGAAGCCATCGCCACGCTCGTCGCCAACCGGTTCGGCGAGGACGAGTAGGCGACCCGGGCTTCACGCCCTACATCCGAAAATCTTCGCCGAGATAGAGCCTGCGCACGTCCGGATGGGAAATGATCGCGTCAGGCGGCCCCTCGGTCAGCACTTGCCCTAGTGGATGATGTAGGCGCGGTCGATCAGGCCGAGCGTTTCGCGCACGTTGTGATCGGTGATGAGCACGCCGATGCCGCGGCTCTTCAGATGGCGGACGAGGTCCTGGATGTCGCCGACCGCGATCGGGTCGATGCCCGCGAACGGCTCGTCGAGCAGCATGAACGACGGCTTGCCGGCGAGCGCGCGGGCGATTTCGCAGCGCCGCCGCTCGCCGCCGCTGAAGCGCGATCGAAGGCGCCTTGCGCAGCCGCGCGATGTCGAACTCTTCCAATAGTGAATTGAGCGTGGCTTCGCGTGCGCGCCGGTCAGGCTCGCTGACCTCGAGAACGGCGCGGATATTGTCCTCGACGTTGAGCCCGCGGAAAATCGAGGCTTCCTGCGGCAGATAGCCGATGCCGAGGCGGGCGCGCTGGTACATTGGCAACTTGGTGACGTCGTGCCCATCGAGCTCGATGAGGCCCTTGTCGGGCCGCACCAGGCCGGTGATCATGTAGAACACGGTGGTCTTGCCGGCGCCATTCGGCCCGAGCAGGCCGACCGCCTCGCCGCGCCGCACATGCAGGCTGACGTTCTGGACGACTTGCCGGGCGCCGTAGCGCTTTCCAAGATTGTAAACAGCAAGCGCCCGCCCGAGCTCCTGCGGATGCAGGTCGGTCGGAAGGTTCGCCTCGAGCGCCGGATCGTTCATGGCGCTCGCGTCTCCGCTGTGGACCTCGCGGAAAAATTCATCTCGTATTCGTTCAAGGTTTTGCGGGCGTTTTCGTCGGACTGGGCTTCGCCGACGCGGGCTTGGCCGCGTTTGCGCTTTGCGTCGGCTCCGGCGACGCATCGGCGCTGGTCGAGCCGGGGACGAACTGGCTCCAGACGCGCCCGGGTTTGCCCTGCGTAGACTTGGTCTCCACATGCGCTTCGCCGGACGTAAGGTCGTAGGTCAGCTTGTCGCCCTTGGTCACGTTCGGTCCGTCGCTGAGGGTCACGTTGCCGATCAGCCAGACTTTGTTCTGCGGCTTGTCGTACATGGCGCTGTCTCCGGTCGCGGTCTGGGTCTTGGAGACCACCGTCACCGGACCGGAACAATCCATATGCCGGACCTGGCTGCCGGTGTCGGGAGCGCCGGAGGCGGCGGGCGACGGCTTTGCCGTCGGCGTCGGCGCGGCGCCTGGCGCTCCGGCATTGGCGCCCTTGTCGATGAACAGCACCATTTGCGAACAGGTCAGCTTCGACGGGCCCTGGATGAGCACGACATTGCCGGTATAGGTCGCCTTGCCCTCCTTGTCCGAATAGACGAGCTGATCGGCCTCAATCGAGACGGGGTCCTTCGAGTTGCTGCCGGGCAGGAAGGAATTCGGCGCAGCATTCTGTGCGGCGGGCGCCGTCGCGGCAAACGCGGCGGGCGCTGGCAGGCTCAAGACAATCGCAACCAGGATCCAAATCCTCATGGAG
This sequence comes from uncultured Pseudomonadota bacterium, assembly GCA_963710855.1. Taxonomy (GTDB): domain Bacteria; phylum Pseudomonadota; class Alphaproteobacteria; order Rhizobiales; family Beijerinckiaceae; genus Roseiarcus. Next base: position 8,398 of record CAVQBX010000006.1, read on the forward strand.
TCTCGCTCTTCATCGCCGGCGCGGGGTCGTGGTCGTCGCGCGCCGGCATCGTCGTCTTTACATGGCCGAAAAAGGAAAGTTTTGACGCGTTCTCCGCGGCCTGCGCTTTGTCGGCGACGATCGTCATGCCCGATGAGGTCACGACGCTGATCGGATCCTCGGTGGAATAGGCGTTGGCCTTGAAATCGACGTCGGCGCTCTTCAGGTCGACCGTGTAGCTGGCGTTCTTCAACTGTACAACACCGTAAAGCTTAAGCTTTTCTTCCTGCGCCTCGTAGTGGCCCGCCGTGGCGCTGAGCTTGGTCGGCGGCTGGTCGTGCGAGCCGATGTCGCCCGTGATGCCGGAAAGCTCGATCGCATTCGGGTTCTTGAGGTCCTGAACGGCAGTGCGGGCATTGAGAACGTAGCTCGAGCCGTCAGGGCGGCCGCCGGTCAGCTTTGGATTTTCCATCGTGACCTTGGTGCCCGAAACCGAGGCCGACGAAATCGTCAGTCCCGCGATCGGCAGGCTGAACGTGCGCACCAGCGTCAGCGCGGTCAGCGTCGCGACGGAGCCGACCGCGCCGATCGGCAAGGCGAAGCGCAGGAAGCGGACCAGCCGCGAGTGTCGGCGCGCCGCCGCGAAGGCGCGCGCGGTGCGGGCTTCGGTCGCCGCGACCGCCCGCGCCGAAGCGGACAATGCCTCGCCTGTTTCCAGCAGCGCCATGCCGAGCCCTGAGCCCCCAATCATTTGCTATATAGCCCGCCAGCCAAAACATGAAACTGCGGCGGGAATTTGCGGGGAGCGGAGCGGCGGTGAAGTCGCGATTGCGCGCGCCTTCGATTTGCGTGTAATGCGCGTCGCCGGCAAGCGCCGGGCCGGTAGCTCAATGGTTAGAGCCGGCCGCTCATAACGGTCTGGTTGGGGGTTCAAGTCCCTCCCGGCCCACCAGCCTAACCCGGAGGCTGGCGGGAGAACCCGGTCGCCTTGACACGCTCCGGGCGTGATCCCTATAAGCCCGCCCGTCCCGGCGGGGTAGCTCAGGTGGTTAGAGCAGCGGAATCATAATCCGCGTGTCGGGGGTTCGAGTCCCTCCCCCGCTACCAGCCCTTCAAACACAAATTTTGGCGAAACACGCTAGATGGCCTCGCCCATCTCGGCTTCTTCTCCGACCGCGTTCACGATCGTCTCTCGGTCGGAATCGGAAAGCTGGAACTTGACGTAGGTTTTGCGCGCCGAGCCGCGTGGCGTATTGACCGTTTTGTTCTTCTTCAAATATTCGACGATTTTCTCGCCCCGCGCCTTCGGCAGCTCGAGCACCCTCGTGAAATCCGGGACTAGCATGTCTGGTTCGTTGAGAAAGGTGTTGAACTTGACTTCCATGAAGCGATCCGCCGGGATCGTCGAGCGAAACGAACGCCAGGCGCTGCGACCTATCGACCAGCGGCGCGCGATGTCGGTAATGTCGTGCTCCAGTTCCGGCCAGTTGGCGATGTTGGAGCGAACGGAGTCGAACACCGATCTCGAAATCATCATGTAGCGCGCGTCGGGAAACAAGAGGTCGATGTAGGGAAGCACCTGCAACTGCTGATGGCCGGGCGTCTTGTCGATCCAGCGGCCGGAGGTCCTGTTGTAGACGCGCCGGTGGAACTCGTCGAGGCCGCGGCCGAGATGGCGAAACAGCGCCTGCCGGCGCTCCGGCGACGCCCAGATCGCGTTCCGGCTCACCTTGCCTTCCTCGATGCGTTGCAAGGCCTTTTTGAACAGATAGAAGAAATGCCCTTCGCGCTTGTCGCCGAAAAAGTCGGGATCGGTGCACAGGGCGCGCACCATCGCAGTAGTCCCGGAGCGGGGAAAGCCTACGATGAACAGCGGACTCGCGATCATATCTGTTTTCCGTTGATCTTTTTGAGGGCGTCGCCCGTTTCCGTCAGGCGGCCGTTTCCAGCTCGGCTTCCTCGCCCACGATCTCGAGGATCCAGTCCCGATCGAGGTCCGACAGCTCGACATCCATGTTCTTTTGGTGCGCGCCGCGATTGGCGGCCATGAACTGCTTGGTAGAAGCCATCATGCGAGCGGCTCTTTCCTCCGGCACATTCAAGAGCTTGCTGAATTTCGGAGCGAGCCTTTCCGCTTCCGAATGCAATGCGGCGAAATTCAACTCGAGGATGCGCTCGGGCGCGGTCGAGGCGGCGAAACTGCGCCAGCTTTCGCGACAGGTCAGCCAGCGTTTCGCTGTCTCGGTGATGTCGGTCTGCGACGCCGGCCAGTTCGCAATGTTGGCGCGCACCGACTCGTACACGTTTCTGGTGATCATCACATATCGCGCATTCGGAAAAAGCACGTCGATGACCGGCAGGGCCTGGAGCTGAAAATGTCCGGGGGTGGAATCGAGCCACCGTCCGTCGGTCCGATTGTAGACCTCCCGAATGAAGCCATCCATTCCGCCCGCAAGTTCTTCGATCAGCAATCGACGATTTTCGGCAGGCGCGCATATGGAAGCGCCTTTCACCTTTCCGTTGTGAAGGCGCATAATGGGACCCTTGATTAAAGACATCAGTTGTATTTTGTGCTCGTGGCCAAAGAACTCAGCATCGGAACACATTCCCCTGACTAGCGCATTAGCTCCGGAACGAGGAAAACCCAAGATGAATACTGGTGAATTCGTCACCGGAACGTCCCCTGATGGCGCGCGAATTCCTTAACATATTTCTTGATCCGTTCAACTGCGGAGCGAGCCGGCGCTTGGGTCACGGACAATCGCGCGCAACCCGTTATCAGTGCATCAGCTTTTATTGCGAGAGACCGCGCCGGAAATGTTCATCTCGTCGTAATTCACGGCGACGCTGCCTCGCGGCGAACCGCAGGCGCACTTGAATTGCCACGATTGAGAGCGGACCTTAGGCGACCGCCTTCATGGGAGGATCAAGCGACAGCGAGCGCGCGTCGGCGAAGCGGCGGCGCGCGAACCAAAGGATTGCGCATTTGCCTCCATACTGGATCGAACGGGCGCTCGGGCTCAAGGCGAGCGACGAAGTTGAGCCGGCGAAAGCGCGGCCTGCGGCCGAGCGGGGACGCCTGGCGCTCGCCCTGCAGGGCGGCGGCTCGTTCGGCGCGTTCACCTGGGGCGTGCTCGACCGGCTGCTCGAGGAAAAGGACGGCGCGTTCGACGCGATCAGCGGGGCGAGCGCGGGCGCGGTCAATGCGACCCTGCTTGCCGCCGGTCTCATCGAAGGCGGACCTGCGGCGGCGCGCGCAAAACTCGAGCGATTCTGGCGGCGCATGAGCCGGGCGGCCGCCTTCTCGCCGAGCGCCAGCCTGAGCGCGCCGGGCTTCGGGCTGATCGCCCGCTCCCTGGCCCCAAGCCTGTTCAACCCCTTCAATCTCAATCCGCTGCGTGAAGCGCTCGCCGAGGAGGTCGATTTCGAACGGCTGCGGCGCGACAGTCCCGTGGAGCTCATGATCGGCGCGACCCGGGTCAAGGACGGCGCGCTGCGCGTTTTCGAGACCTCCGAGCTGACCCTCGAGATGGTGCTGGCCTCGACCTGTCTGCCGTTGCTGCATCATCAGATCGTCATCGAGGGCGAGACCTACTGGGACGGCGGCTATGCCGCCAATCCGCCGCTCCTGCGTCTCGCCCTCAAATCCTCGGCCGAGCGCATCCTGATCGTACAGATCACGCCCAATACGGTCGCCGCGGCGCCGGTGACCCCGGCGAAATCGCCAGACGCATCGAACAGATCCAGTTCAATGCGACGCTCAACCGGGAACTCGAAGCGCTGCGCTATGGCCGGCTGCTCGGCGTCGTCCCCCGGCTCAAGCATCTCGAAATCGATCTCATCGCCGCGCATGACGAAATCGAGAACCTAGCGTCGGAAAGCGCCGCCAACCTCGACTGGTCGTTTCTCGAGCGGCTCAGGGCGAGCGGGCGCGCGGCGGGCGAACAGTGGCTGGAGTCGCAATATTCGGCTACGCCGGCGCCCTCGCCATCCGCCACGAGGACCTCTTGAGCGATACCGAAGCCGTCGCGATCGAGTCGATGCCTGGACATCTGCTGCGCCGCTGCCAGCAGATCGCGGTCGCGATCTTCCTCGACGAATGTCGCGAGGCCGACCTGACCCCCTTGCAATTCGTGGCGCTTGCCGCGCTCGCGCGCACCGGCGAACTCGACAAGGCGACGCTCGGCGGCGAGATCGCGCTCGACCGCACCACCGTCGCCGTCGTCGTCGAAGAATCTGGAGGAACGCGGGCTCGTCACGTCGCGCAATTCGCTCGAGGACAGGCGGGCGAGGCTCGTCGCGATCACGCCCGCCGGCCGCGTCCTGCTCGGGGCGGTCAAAGGCGACGTGGCGCGCGCGCAGCAACGTATTCTGAGCCCGCTGGCGAAGGGCGAGCAAGCGGAGCTCATCCGTCTGCTCGCCAAGATGGCCGACGCCAACAATCTGTTTAGCCGCGCGCCGCAGCGCGTGAAGGGGACGGCGAAGGCCTGACGCCCTCAGAACGGCGCCTATCAAGTTCCGCGCTCTGCAACTCCCTCCCTGCAGGCTATTCGGACCAATCCATCGGCGTCATAATTAGCAATGTGTTCTTGTTATTAAACTGCCCGGCAGAGACGCAAGCAGCGCCAAATTCGCGCCAAACAAATCCAAACAAGGGCCAAACAAATCCAGGCAAGAGCAAAACAAATCCAAACAAATCCAAATTCAAACATGCCAGTTTGTTTGTTTTCAATGGGTTGCGAGTGGTTAACGCGTTTTCCAGTTTCCCGCAAATTGACGCCTTCGTTTTTTACGACTTCGTGAAGTTTTATCTATAAACCGAACAGATCATAGCACGAGAATTCGCTTATTGGCAATCAGTTTCTCCCTCCGCCGCTTGCGGGGGAGGGTCGGGGTGACGGCGTCCGAGGGGCCTTGCGCGCGCAGACCCTTTCCCTCCCCGGCTGCGCAGGTGAGGGGACGCCGCGCCTACGTGGTCAGGCTCTCCCGCAGGCGGGGGAGGGGGCTTCAGATCCAGCCGCGGAGCTTCCAGGAGAGCTTCGAAGCGCGCCGGATGACGCCGGCAATTCCGGGCGCGGGATAGGGTTCGTAGGCTTGCAGGCGGATGATCTTGCCATCGCGGGTTTCGACCACGAACACCTGATCGAAGGCGATGGTCGGGCCAAATGCGAGCTTGTGCTTCGTGTCGCATTCGAAGAATTCGATTTCGCCCGCTTTTGCGCGATGGCGGATCGAAAAGCCGGGCTTTTCGAGGCTGGCGAGACCCCAGCGCAGCCCGCGCTCTATGGCCGCGCGGCCTTTCATGCGCGGCTCGGGATAGTGCGGATCGATCAGCACCGCATCGTCAGCGAAGACGCCGAGCGCGGCCTCGACGTTTTTGGCCATGAAGGCGTCGAGCATTGCCGGAAACAGATCGTCATCGCGCATCGCGGCCCCCCAAGTCGCTGGAGGCCACGATGGCGCGAAACGGCTGATCTGCGCAAGCCGCCTGGAGCGGTCCCCGATCAGATTGAACCGCGCTTTCCGATCCCCTCCCTCGCTTCGCGGGGGAGGGTAGGGTGGGGGCAGCAACATCCTGAAAGCGCGGTGGATTTCCCCCCACCCCGGCCCCGCAAGCGGGGGAGGGGGCGGTGCGGCGCAAGCCGCGTTAGAATGCGCCCGCGCCGGCCGAGAGGCTTTCGACCGAAATGAGCGAGATTAGCCGTCCCTGCTTGGCGAGCACGCCGCTCACGAACTCGCGCGTCGCCTCCGTCCCGATCTGCGGGATCGGCTGCACTTCCTCAGGCGCCACGCTGAGGATCTCGGAGACGCCCTCGACCAGCAGGCCGACGTCCTTGTCGCCGGTTTCAGCGACCAGGATCGCGTGGCGCGAGGTCGGCTCGCTCGGCTGAAAGCCGAGCCGCGCCGCGAAGTCGACGATCGGCAGCACCACGCCGCGCAGGTTGATCATGCCGACCACATAGCTCGGCGCATGGGCGATCGGCGTCGCCGGCGTCCACACCCTGATCTCGCGCACCGACTTCACATCGATGCCGAACTCCTGGCCGCCGACCAGAAAGGTAATCATTTCGCGCGTCTTCGCGCCGCCATGCTCATCCGTCAGATACATCGCCGCTCCTTAATCGTCTTAAAATGGCGCCGGGATCAGAACTCGCTCCAACTGTCGTCCGCCGCCGCGCTCGCGCTTGCGCGCCGCTTCGGCGCCGGCGACGCCGCCGGCTCGGCCTTTCGCGTGTCGGAGCGCACCGCGCTCGGACGCGCCGATGGCGCGGGCCGTGGCGGGGCGGCGGCGGGCTTCGCAAAGGCGTGCGGCGCCGCCCGCTCGAGCTCGCGGCGAAGCGAACGGGCCTCGCCGCCGCTGACCTGGAACTGCTCGACGATCTTGGCGAGCTGCGAGGTCTCCTGCGAAAGCGAGTGACTGGCCGCCGTCAATTCCTCGACCATGGTGGCATTCTGCTGCGTCGACTGATCCATCTGATTGATCGCCACATTGACTTGCGCGAGGCCGGTCGCCTGCTCCTGCGCCCCCGCCGCGATATCGCCGACCACTTTGTTGATCTCGGAGACCTGCGCGATGATGCGCTCCAGCGCCTTGCCGCTTTCGGCGACGAGCTCGACGCCGGTTCCGACCTGCGCGGTCGAGGTCGAAATGAGGCTCTTGATCTCCTTGGCCGCATCGGCCGAGCGCTGGGCGAGCGCGCGCACTTCGGAGGCGACGACTGCGAAGCCTTTGCCCGCCTCGCCGGCTCGCGCCGCTTCGACGCCGGCGTTGAGGGCGAGCAGATTCGTCTGGAACGCGATCTCGTCGATCACGCCGATGATCTGACCGATCTGCGCGGAGGATTTGGCGATCGCATCCATGGCCTGGGCCGCCTGTCGGGCGATCACGGCGCCCCGCTTGGCGTCCTCGTCGGCGGTCGAGACGACGTCGGCGGCGTGTTTTGCGCCTTCCGCCGACCGCTTCAGCGTCTGGGTGATCTCTTCGAGCGCGGCGGCGGTTTCCTCCAGCCGCGCGGCCTGCTGTTCGGTGCGGTGGGAGAGATCGTCCGATGCGCTCGAAATCTCGCGCGTGCCGGAGTCGATCGCGCTCGTCGAGGCGACGACGGCGCGCAAGGTTTCGGCGAGTTTGTCGACGGCCGCGTTGAAATCGTCGCGCAGCTTCATCAGTTCGCCGGCGAAACCCTTGTCGAGCTTCGCCGTCAGGTCGCCCTCGGCGACTTTGCGAAGCGCCTCGCCGAGAAGGTGCACGGACTGGGCGAGCGCCTCCGCCGACTGGGCTCGCTCTGCTGCGCCGCGCTCGCGCTCGGCGTCCGCCGCGGCGCGCGCCGCCGTCGCTTCCTGCTCGATCTGCGCCCGGTCCATCGCGTTGCGTTTGAACACCTGCACCGCCTCGGCCATCTCGCCGACTTCGTCGCGGCGTCCGAGGCCTTCTATCTCGACGGAGAGGTCTCCCGTCGCCAGCGACTGCATGCGTTTGGAAAGCGAAACGAGCGGATGCGATATCTTGGCGGTCGCGATCCAAAAGGCGATTCCGGCGCCGAGGAGGAACGCAAAGCCGCCAATCCCGTAGAGCTCGATCACCGAATATTGGGCGCTCGAGCGTAGATCGCCGGCAGCGGCGTCGCTCTCTTGGGAAAGCTTGTCGGTGAAGGCGCGAATATCCTCGACGAGCGCCCGCGCCGCGGCATCGGTTTTGGCGCCGAGTTGGCCGGCGTTCGCGAGTTGATCGAGGTCGGTCGGAGTGAGCGCCCGCCCGTGGTCTATGCCGGGTGCGGCGGACCCCGCGTCATAAGCCGGCTTGGCGATCTTCATCAGATCGGCGAAGCTTTCCTTGAATTTGGCGATATCAGCGGCCTTGTCGGGAATGAGGCCGGCCATTTCGTCGAACATGGACTGGGCGGCGTCGCTGACATGCTTGAAGTCGTCGTCAGCGGCCTTGCCGCCCGGCAAATCGCTGTCGAATATGATCGAGCCGAACACCGAGTAGGGCACACTGACCGCCATGCGGCTGACTCTCGCGAGCAGCAGCCCCGCGTGCGTCCTTTTGGCGATGAGCCCTTCCGCGCGCGAAGATATGTCGTTCAGCCGGGTGGCGCCGAAGGCCACCATGGCGATCAGCATGGCGCCCATCAACGCAACCGGAAGGATGGTTTTCGTTCTCACTCGGAGATTGTCGAATTTCATGCTGAGGCTGCCTTGAGCGAGTCGAGCCTCGAAACGCGTGCGGCTCTGCCGCGCTTGCAAGGACGGTGAGGGTGGCGGGAAGGGAGCGACATGCCGGATTCGAACCGGCGCGATCCAGCCTGGCCTCATGCCCGACGCGCGGCGAAGCGCGCGTCCGGTCGCATTCGGGACGCTAGACCCACGGGGTTAATCCGGGCTTAACCGCGTTGGCTACAATGCGGCGCTCTGCCCCGATTGCGATTGCCGCGAAACCTGACTCAGATCAGCGTTCCCTGATCGTCGCCCGCCGCGCGCTTTGGCGCTTTGCGCCGCGGCGGGGCGGCCCCAACGGAGGCTTGCAAGGTCGCGTCGGCGAATTCGATCTGAATCGCGCCCGATGTCGGCGCTTCAGCCGCGCGGCGAATAGACGCTCCCGCGGCGTCGCGCACCAACGCGAAGCCGCGCGCCAGCACATTGCGATACCCGACCGCCTCAAGGAGTTTTACGCGCGCGTAAAAACGCTCGGCTCGCGCGACGAGGCCGCGCCGGAACGCGCGCTCGAGCCTCTGCCCGGCGGCGTCCAGCCGCTTCTGTCGCTCGACCTGCAGCCTGTCGCGCTGGAGGGCCAGCGCGTCGAAGCGCCGCCCGAGCCCCGCGAGCGAATCGCGCCGGCGCGAAGCTTGCCGGAGCGTTTCGCGCCGCTCGGCGTCCTTGAGGCGCGCCAGTCCGTCGGCGAGCCGACGGGTAAATTCCCTCGTTGTGCGTAAAAGTCGGTCGCCAAGCGACCGCGCCCGCTCGGCCGCCGCCGCGGCACGGGCGCCGGGAGATTGCGCGGAGAGACGGCGCGAGGCCCGCTCGAGTCTGAGATGGCGGAAATCGAAGCCGGCGCGCGTGGCGGCCCGCATCGCGCCGCTCACGAGGTCGAAGCGCTGCCGCGCCGAAGCGATCAGCGTCTCGCCGCCGGGCAGAGCGCGCGTCAGAGCGCGTAAGTCGGCGCGGCGGCGCTGGCCAAGCCTCAGGATCGCGCCCTTGGCCCGCGCCTCGAGCGCGGCGAGCCGTGCGAGCAGTTCGGCTCGCACCGGCACGGCCAGTTCCGCCGCCGCGGTCGGCGTCGGAGCGCGCAGGTCGGCGGCGTGGTCGATCAGCGTCGTGTCGGTCTCGTGGCCGACCGCGGAAATCAGCGGAATGGCGCTCGCCGCCGCCGCGCGCACCACGATCTCTTCATTGAAGCCCCAGAGGTCTTCGAGCGAGCCGCCGCCGCGCGCCACGATGAGCACGTCCGGCCTCGGGATCGCGCCGCCGGGCGCAAAAGCGTTGAATCCGGCAATCGCCGCCGCCACCTCGGCCGCCGCCGTCTCGCCCTGCACGCGCACCGGCCAGACGATCACATGCAAGGGACAGCGCTCGGCGAGGCGGTGCAGGATGTCGCGAATCACGGCGCCCGTCGGCGAGGTGACGACGCCGACGACGCGCGGCAGATAGGGCAGCGGCTTTTTGCGCTCGCGCGCGAACAGGCCCTCGGCCTCGAGCGCCTTGCGGCGCGCCTCGAGCAGCGCCATCAGCGCGCCGACGCCCGCCGGCTCGATCTGCTCGACGACGATCTGATAGGCCGACTTGCCGGGAAAGGTGGTGATCCTTCCGGTCGCGACGACCTCGAGCCCCTCCTGCGGCTTGATCCGCATGCGCTGGAATGTGTTGCGCCAGATGATGGCGTCGAGCCGCGCGTTGGCGTCTTTCAGGGAAAAATACGCGTGCCCCGAGGTATGCGGTCCGCGATAGCCGGAAATCTCGCCGCGCACCCTGACGTAGCCGAAGCGGTCTTCGAGCGTGCGCTTCAGCGCGTTCGAAAGCTCCGACACCGAGAGTTCGGCGGCGTTCGAAGCGGTTAGGGTCCCGGAATCGGCATCGGCCATCGCCCGACTATGCCCGACGCGAGCCCGCGCCTCCAGCCGCCATGTTCCCGCCGCCTTGCGCAGGCAGTCAGACGCGAATAAGCGACTGGGCAGGTTTCAAAAGTCCAAAGGACGAAATGAGCAGGTTTTTTGGCGCACGCGGGCGGCGATTGATGACGATGACGGCCCTCGCGCTCGCGCTAGTCGCGAGCCTTGCGGCCGCGCTGTTCGTCGCCGAGCCTGCGCTGTCGCAGAACGCCGATTGCGACCGGCTCCGTCAGCAGATCGCCGAATCCGGCGGCGGCGGCGGCCAATATGCGGCTGCGGCCGACCGGCAATCGGCGGAAATCGACCGCATGTCGGCCTATGCGCGCTCGATCGGCTGCGAAAACCACAAGTTCCTGTTCTTCGGCTCCGAGCCGCCGGCCCAGTGCGGGCAGATCAATTCGCAGCTCGATCGCATGCGCGCCAATCTCTCCGACATGCGCGCGCGCTCCGGCGGCGGGCGCGCCGACCTCGTCGCGCGCTACAATCAGCAATGCGTGACACAGCCCGCCCAGCGCAACGGCGGCGGCGGCCTGTTCGACGCCCTGTTCGGCAATCACGACAACGGCGGCGTGCGCACGCAGCAGGACGTGACTGTCGAGCCGCTGACGCCCGACGGCCAGCTCGCCAATCCCCCGTCGGAGGCCCGCGCGGGCTCGCTCGCTGTCTGCGTCAGAAGCTGCGATGGCAGCTTCTTCCCGGTCTCCTATTCGGCGACCGGCGGCAAGCTCAACGACCTCGACGCGATGTGCCACGCGCTCTGCCCGCAAGCCGACGTTTCCGTGTTCACCTATCCGGCAGGGGGCGAAATCGAACAGGCGGTATCGCCGACCGGCCAGCGCTACATGGACAGCCCCAATGCGCTGAAATTCCGCTCGAGCTACGATTCGACCTGCACCTGCCGCCGGCGCGGCGAGGGCTGGGCGGAAGCCCTTGCCGGCGCGGAGTCGCGGCTCGGCCCGGAGAACAAGGGCGACATCATCGTCACGCCCCAAAAATCGCTCGAACTTTCGCGGCCGAAGGCGGATCCGGCGACCGCCGCCAAGACCGATCCAAAAGCGAAGAACGCCAAGAACGCCAAGGCGACGCCTTCGCCAACGGCCACCCCGACGGTCGCGCCCGCCGCGGCCGGCGGCACCGACATCAACGGCGTCGACACGACGCTGAGCGCCGCGACCCAGAACATCAGCCACGAGACGACCGGCATCCTCAACGGCGCCGACGTTTCCGCTCAGCCGGTCGCCAAGGATCAGGGCCAGACGGTCGAGGAGGCCGGCCCCGATGGCGTCAAGCGGAAAGTCCGCGTAATCGATCCCGCGCTTTGAGCCTGCCGATCAGCGGCAGCAGCGCGGCGAGCTCCGGCCCCTGCTCGCGCGCAGTCAGCGCGAGCCGAAGCGGATGGAACAGCTCGCGGCCTTTGCGGCCCGTGGCGCGCCTGACTTCCGCGGTCCAGGCGCTCCACACGCCCTGATCCCACGGCTCGTCAGGCAAAAGGTCGGCCGCGGCGTCCAGGAACTGTCGATCTTCCAGAAGCGGCTCGACCGGTCCGTCGACGACATGCCACCAGTCCTCGGCGTCCGCGAGTATGGCGAGATTGCCGCGAACGGCGAGCCAGAACGGCTTCGACTTTTCGCCCGCTATCCCGAAAGCCGCGAGCCGGGCCTCGACATTCTCGAAAGGCGTCTCGTGCAGGGTGCGGGCGGAAAGCGCCTGAAGCTCGGCCGCGTCGAAGCGCGCCGGCGCGTGCGAGATGCGGCTCAGATCGAAATGGGTGGCGAGCTGTTCGAGCGAGGCAATCGGCCGCACGGCCTCGGCCGAGCCGACGAGCACGGCGAGCGCATCGACCGCGAGCGCTTCGAGCCCGGCCTCGCGCAGGCTCGAGATCGACAGCGAGCCGGTGCGCTTCGACAGCCCCTCGCCGCTCGCGTCAATGAGAAGGTTGTGGTGGCCGAAACGCGGCGTCGCGCCCCCGAGCGCCTCGAAAATCTGGATCTGCACCGCCGTATTGGTGACGTGATCCTCGCCGCGGATCACCTCGGTGACGCCGAGGTCGATATCGTCGACGACGGAGGGGAGCGTGTAGAGATAGCCGCCGTCCTCGCGCACCAGCACGGGATCGGAAAGCGAAGCGCAGTCGATGTGGCTGTCGCCGCGCACCAGATCGCTCCAGTTGACGGTTCGAGGCTCGAGCAGGAAGCGCCAGTGCGGCCGACGTCCTTCGGCCTCCAGCGCCGCGCGCTCCTCTGCCGACAGCTTCAGCGCGGCGCGATCGTAGATGGGGGGCCGGCCGAGCGCCTGCTGACGCTTGCGGCGCCGGTCAAGCTCCTCCGCCGTCTCGTAGCAGGGATAGAGCCGGGAGGCGGCGCGAAGCCGGTCCGCGGCGGCGTCGTAGAGCGCAAAACGCTCGGACTGGCGGACAGTCTGATGCGGCGTCACGCCGAGCCAGGCGAGATCCACTTCGATCGCGTCGGCGAATTCCTTTCGGGAACGCTCGCGGTCGGTGTCATCGAACCTTAGGATAAATTGTCCGCCGCTGCGTAAGGCGAACAGCCAGTTGAGTAGCGCAGTTCTTGCATTCCCTATATGAATGCGGCCCGTCGGCGAGGGCGCGAAACGGACTTTCGGCGGCGGGTTCGGCATGGCGGCCTTCATAGAAGCGTCGCCCGGGCGCCGCAATATGGCGGACCGGCCAAATCACCAAAGGGGTGGCAGAGGGCGTTACATGACTATTCCCGCCTTGGCGGCCGGCCTTGCAACCTCTGGACTTTTGATCCACTTCGCCAGCGCGGCGCTCGCCGTTTCCCGTTGCCGGGCGAGCAAGCCGCCCGAGGCCCGCAACCCGAACCCGCCTCCGGTGTCGATCGTCCAGCCGCAGCGCGGCGTCGAATCCTTCTCGCGCGACACGCTGACCTCGATCTTCTCGCTCGACTATCCCGACTACGAAATCCTGTTTTGTGTCGCCGAGGGCGACGATCCGATCATCCCGCTCCTCAACGGCTTCATCGCCGCGAACCCGCGCATTCCCGCCCGCCTGCTGATCGGCGACGACAAGATCAGCGCCAATCCCAAACTCAACAATTGCGTCAAGGGATGGCATGCCGCCCGGCACGACTGGATCATCATGGCGGATTCCAACGTGCTGATGCCGCCGGACTACATCCACCGCCTGATGTCGCGCTGGCGCGAAGACACCGGCATCGTCTGCTCGCCGCCGATCGGCTCGGCGCCGGAAGGGTTCGCCGCCGAACTCGAATGCGCGTTCCTCAACACCTACGAGGCGCGCTGGCAATATGCGGGCGAGCGCGTCGGCTACGGGTTCGCGCAGGGCAAGACGATGCTGTGGCGGCGCGAGGTGATGGAGCGCGGCGGCGGCATCGAGGCGCTCGGCGCCGAGATCGCCGAGGACGCCGCCTCGACCAAGCTGGTGCATGCGCAAGAGCTGCGCGCCCATCTCGTCGACCGCCCGTTCGCCCAGCCGCTCGGCGTACGCCATTTCGGCGAGGTCTGGCGGCGGCAATTGCGCTGGGCGCGGCTCAGGCGCGTAACGTTCCCGCACTATTACACGACCGAAATCGTCAGTTCCGGCAGCGTCTTCTTCCTGGCGGCGATGTTCGGCGCTCCGGAAATGAACCTCACCGCTCCGGAGGCGCTCGCCGCGATGATCGCCTGCTGGTACGCGATCGAAGCCGCGCTCGCCTATATCGCCGGCTGGCCGCTGAGCTGGAAATCGCCCTTCGCCTGGTTCGCCCGCGACGTGATGTTGCCCTGGCTCTGGGTGCAGGGCTGGGCCGGCGACAGTTTTGAGTGGCGCGGCAACGCAATGACGGTCGCCGAGGAGCAGCTCGCCGACGCGGGGTGATTGGCGCTTGTCTTCGATGGCGCCATAATGCGCCAACGCTTTGCTTGCTAATGCCTGGTTCTCATGAGACCCCAAAAGGCCCCTCCCTCGCCGAAGACGGCCGATTACGACGTCGATGTCATCCTCTGGGCGCAGGAACAGGCCCGGCTTATTGCGCGCCGGCAGATTTTCGGAGTTGGACATCGAGCATATCGCCGACGAGATAGACGACGTGGGCAAGAGCGAAAAGCGCGAATTCGCGAGCCGGATGGCGGTCTTGCTGGCCCATCTGTTGAAATGGCGCCTGCAGCCCGATAGGCGATCAAGAAGCTGGCGGTCCACGATCCACACGCAGCGCGAGCGCATCGAACTCGCCATCGAGGACACGCCGAGCCTGAAGACCGTTCTCAATGACGCGAGATGGCGGCGCGACGCATGGCTCGACGCCCGCACGCAGGCTGAGCGCGAGACCGGCATTGACGACCTGCCCCTCGACTGCCCGTTCTCGATGGAAGAAGCCCGCAACCCGGACTTCTGGCCCGATTAGTCGGCCGCTTGCCCTCGAGGCCTGTCTTAAGCCATGGAGGGGCGAGCCACGGGAGTTTCGCTCATGCCGCACATCGTCTCCGCCTTTTCGCGCATCGGCGAGGAGAACGCGTTCGCCGTTCTCGCCAAGGCCGCGGAATTGCAGCGGCAGGGGCGCGACATCATCAACCTCGGCATCGGCCAGCCTGATTTCAAAACCCCGCCCCATATCGTCGAGGCCGCCGTCAAGGCCTTACGTGATGGCGAGCATGGCTACACCCCGGCGACCGGCATCCTGCCGCTTGCGCGAGGCAGTCGCGGCCGATCTCCTCAAGCGCCACGGCGTGGAAGTCTCGCCGGAACTGGTGACCATCGTGCCCGGCGGCAAGGTCACCATGTTCATGGCGATCCTGATGTTCGGCGAACCCGGCGCCGACATCCTCTATCCCGATCCCGGTTTCCCGATCTATCGCTCGATGATCGAATTTACGGGCGCGCGACCTGTGCCGGTCCCCGTGCGTGAAGAGAATGGCTTCGCCTTCTCGGCCGAGGAGACGCTGGCGCTGCTGACGCCTCAGACGCGGCTTCTCATCGTGAATTCCCCCGCCAACCCGACCGGCGGCGTGACGCCCAAGGACGAGATCGACAGGCTCGTCGCCGGCCTCGCGCGCTTCCCCGAGGTCGCGGTGCTTTCCGATGAAATCTACGGGCAGATGACCTACGACAATCTGCCGCACCAGACCCTGCTCGCCTATCCCGAAATCCGCGACCGGCTGATCCTGCTCGACGGCTGGTCAAAAACCTACGCGATGACCGGCTGGCGGCTCGGCTATTCGGTGTGGCCCAAAACCATGTTCGAGGCGGCGCGCAAGCTCGCGGTCAATTCCTATTCCTGCGTCAACGCGCCGACCCAGTTCGCGGGGCTCGCCGCGCTGACCGGTCCGCAGGACGCGGTCGCGGCGATGGTCGCGGAATTCGACGCGCGCCGGAAAATCGTGGTCGAGGGCCTCAACGCCCTGCCGAAGGTCAAGGCGGCGCGCCCCAAGGGCGCCTTCTACGCTTTCCCCAATATTTCGGCGACCGGCTGGAAGGCGAAGCCGCTCGCCAATGCGCTGCTCGAGCGCGCCGGCGTCGCGACCATCGGCGGCCCGGATTTCGGCGTCTACGGCGAAGGCTACATCCGGCTTTCCTACGCCAATTCCGCTGAGAACATTCGACGCGCGCTGGCGCGGATCGGCGATTTCCTGGCCAGCGAAAAGCCTTGAGGCATGAAACTCTGAAAGCGTTCGTGTCGTTTACATGAGGGTCGTCTATTGCGACGGTCAGCAGTCGCTTTTTTTGGTTGTGACGTCATTCGGGCCGCAGGCCCAGGATTGGAGAACATGCTGAGCCGTCTTTGCATCCTCGCCATCGCGCTCGTTGGCGCGCCCGCGCTCGCCGAGGAGCCGCGGCCCTCGATGGCCGCCTGCGACGTCAACCGGCTCAGCGCGCGCGATCTCGCCGAATGCCTGCGGGCGGATGCGGACAAAACTGACAAGGACCTGACCGCCGTCGTCGCCGCCGCCGTAAAGTCGATCGACGGCCGCGCCGGCCTGCTCTCCGGTCAGAAATCGCGCTGGAAACGCTCGCTCAACGATTCCGAAGCGCAATGGCTGTCGTGGCGGGACGGCGAATGCCAGGATGTCGCGCCGTTCGAATCCGGCATGTCCGCCAAAGGCGGCGACCCCCGCCTTGCCTGCCTGATTGACCAGAATTCGCACCGCATCGCCGAATTGAAGTCGCGCTACCCGTAGCCGCGGTCGTTGGCCCATGTGCGCTTGGATCGAAAACTGTCGTCCCCGTGAAAACGGGGACCCAGTGTCGTAGAACTCGGCGGCTACTCGGGTTTGCAGCCAATTTCATCAGGCCAAGCATCGCACGCTGGATCCCCGCTTTCGCGGGGATGACAATGGGTTAGCGACCTCGGCTACATTGCCGCCAACCAGGAGCCTCGCATGAAAGCCCTCACCGTCGCCAAGCCCGGCGGGCTCGACAAGCTCAACCTCGTTAACCAACCTGATCCCGGCGCGCCGGGGCCGGGCGAGATCCGGGTGCGCATCCGCGCCAGCTCGCTCAACTTCCACGATCTCGGCGTCGTCATCGGCCGCGCGCCGACGGCGGACGGGCGCATTCCGATGTCGGACGGCGCGGGCGAAGTCGAAGCGGTTGGGGCAGGGGTCAGCGCCTTCAGGGCCGGCGACCGCGTCGTCTCGCTGTTCTTCCCGGAATGGATCGACGGCGCGCCCGAGATCGCCGATTTTGCCCGCACGCCCGGCGACGGGATCGATGGCTACGCCAGGGAATGCGTGGTCACGCCGGCTGGCTGGTTCACGCACGCGCCAAAAAACTACACGCACGAACAGGCGGCGACGCTGACCTGCGCCGGCCTCACCGCCTGGCGGGCGCTCGTCGTCAACGGCGGCCTCAAGGCAGGCGACAGCGTGCTGGCGCTCGGTTGCGGCGGCGTCTCGATCTTCGCGCTACAAATCGCAAAGGCGATGGGCGCGAGCGTGATCGTGACTTCCTCCTCCGACGAAAAGCTGGCGAAGGCGAAGGCGCTCGGGGCCGATCATGGGATCAATTACAAGAAAACCGAAAAATGGGGCCGCGCCGTGCTTGATCTGACCGCAGGTCGCGGCGTCGATCATGTCGTCGAAGTTGGCGGCCCCGGCACCTTGCCGCAGTCGATCGAGGCCTGCCGGATCGGCGGCCATATCGCGCTGATCGGCGTGCTCACCGGGCGCGGCGGCGAGGTCCCGACCAGCACCCTGATGCGCAAGCAGCAGCGTCTTCAGGGACTTATCGTCGGCAGCCGCAGGCATCAGGTGGATTTTGTCCGCGCGCTCGATGGCCTCGCGATGCGACCCGCGATCGACCGGGCGTTTCCGCTGTCAGAGACCTCTGAGGCCTTCCTCTACGAAAGCCAAGGAAAACATTTCGGCAAAATATGTCTTTTGATCTGAAGCCTTGCGTCGCGTCGTGACAATATGCCGCAACTTTCCTCCGAAACTTATGCGCTGCGCTCTTCGTTGTTCACGAAATTGCTTGCAGGAATTGGACTTATGGCTGCGGTTGGTCATGAAGACGTATTGTCGGTGCTTCGCTCCGTGCTCGCTCTGAGCCGACGGTTCAGGGACGAGCGCGCGCCGGGCGCGACGACGCTTGCTGGCGTCAGCATTCTGGGCGCCTTGCATCGTTCTGGAACGGTTCCCTCCAGCCGGCTCGCAGAAGCCGAGCGGCTCGAGCCGCAATCGCTTACCCGCCAACTTGCCGACCTCGAAAAGCGCGGCTTCATTTCCCGCGTGCGCAGCGAACTCGACAAGCGCGCGGTGCTTGTGTCGCTGACCGAGGACGGCCACGCCGCCCTCATGCAGGACCTCGGCCGGCGGCGCGACTGGCTCGAAAAGGCGATCAGCGCCTTGCTCGATGAAAGCGAGCGGCAGACGCTATTTTCGGCCGCGCCAGTGATGTCGAAGCTCGCGCGGCTCTCTAACGGCGGGCGGTGAACCCCTCTCCCATACGGGAGAGGGGAGGCAGAACCCATCAAGGCTTGTTCTGCGGATGCGCCAGCAGGGCGGCCATCCGCTTGGCGAAGGCGCCTGGACGCTCGGCGAAGGCGCGTTCGAATTGCTCGCGCGCTTTGCGCTCCATCGGCTTGCGGCGGCGCTGCACGGCCTCGACGAAAGCCTCGGTCGCGGCGACGTCGAGCTCCCGCCGCGCCAGCGCGAATTCGCCGAGCATGGTCATATCGTTGAAATCGCCGAGCGCCTGGCGCAGGCGGCTGAGTTCCTCGCAGAGCGCATCGATCAGCGCCGGCCAGGCCGGCCGCGACGCCTCGAGCTGGTGATCGAGATCGACGACGCCGGTGCGCAACTCGTGCAGGTCGTCGGCGTCGCCGCTCGAAAAAGCCGCCGCGCCGCGATGTTTGGTCGCCTTGTAGGTGTGACGCAGCATCTCGACGTAAGAGGCGCGGTCGGCGGCCGACAGGTCCCAAGCCGCCGCCGAGGTCGCTGCCGATTGCAGTTTCGCTGCAAGCCCCTCGGCGTCGGGAACGCCGCCGAGCGCCGCGCCGCGCTCCAGCGCGATGGCGCGCGTCAGGGCGTCGCGCGTCTCCGGCGCGCATTTGACCCGATCCAGCGCCTGCGGCAGCACGTCGAGGTCTCGCGCCCGCCCGTAGGCGCGCCGGGCCGCATTGGCGGCTTCGAGCGCGACATAGGCGTCGGCGCCGACGACCTGGCCGAAACCGCGCGCCAGCGAACCCGCGCGCTTCAATTCCTTGCGCGCATCGTGCACGGCGTGCGAGCCGTGAGCTTGTGCAAATCCAGCCGAGGCAGCGCGTAACGAGCCGACGAGGTCGCTGCGCATTTTTTCGATCCAGACTCGTTTGCGGTCGTTCATGGGCGCCGGCCGCCAGCGTCCGCGCCCGTTCACGCAAGGCAAACTTCTGCACCTTGCCCGTCGACGTCTTGGGTATTTCTTCGAAGACGATGTGACGCGGGCATTTGTAGCGCGCGAGCAGCGTGCGGCACCAGTCGATCAGCTCTTCGGCGCTCGCTGCATGGTCCGGCTTCAGTTCGACGAAGGCGCACGGCGTCTCGCCCCAGCGCTCGTCGGGCCACGCCACGACCGCGGCGAGCTGAACGCCATGATGCTTGAACAGCGCGTCCTCGACTTCGATGGAAGAGATGTTCTCGCCGCCGGAAATGATGATGTCCTTGGAGCGGTCGCGCAGTTGCACGTAGCCATCCGGATGTTTGACGCCGAGATCGCCGGAATGGAACCAGCCGCCGGCGAAGGCTTTTTGGGTCGAGGCGGGATTTTTCAGATAGCCTTTCATCACGACATTTCCGCGAAACATCACTTCGCCCATCGTGACGCCGTCGGCGGGCGTGGGCTGCATCGTCTCCGGGTCCATGACGTCGAGCGCATCGAGCGCGTGATAACGCACCCCTTGCCGCGATTTCAGCTCAGCCTGGGCGTCGGCTTCGAGCGCGTCCCATTCCGACTTCCAGTCGTTGACGACGGCCGGACCGTAGGTTTCGGTCAGGCCATAAAGATGCGTCACCTCAAAGCCGGCCTCGCTCATCTCTTTCAGCACCGAAGCGGGCGGCGGCGCCGCGGCCGTGAAGAATTTCACCCCATGCGGCAGCGGGCGCTTTTCCTCCTCGTGGGCGTTGAGCAATATCTGCATCACGATCGGGGCGCCGCAAAGGTGCGTCACCTTCTCGTCTGCGATGAGATCGTACATCTGTTTGGCGCGCACCTGTCTCAGGCAGACATGCACGCCGGCCTTGACGCTGATCGACCAGGGAAAGCACCAGCCGTTGCAATGAAACATCGGCAGCGTCCAGAGATAGACGGGATGCCGGCCGATGTCGGCGGTCACGACATTGCCGACCGCGAGCAGGTGCGCGCCGCGATGATGGTAGACGACGCCCTTCGGATCGCCCGTCGTGCCTGACGTATAGTTGAGCGTGATCGCGTCCCATTCGTCCTGCGGCGCGATGCGACGGTAGGAGGGGTCGCCGGAGGCGACGAAATCCTCGTACTCGATCTCCCCGAGCCGCTCGCCAGGGCCTTCATATTCGGGGTCGTCGTAATCGATGAGAAAGGGGTTCGCCGAAGCGAGCTTCAGCGCCTCCGCGATCACGCCGGAAAATTCGCGATCGACGATGAGGATCTTCGCCTCGCCATGATCGAGCATGAAGGCGATGGCCGCGGCGTCGAGACGGGTGTTGAGCGTATTGAGCACCCCGCCGCACATTGGGACGCCATAGTGGCACTCGAGCATGGCCGGAGTGTTGGCGAGGATAGCGGCGACCGTGTCGCCACGCCCGATGCCTCTAGCGACGAGCGCCGACGCGAGTTTACGCGCACGCTCCGCAAATTCACGATAGTTTCGCCGCAAGGCGCCATGCACGATCGCCGTGCGCTCCGGAAAAACCTCGGCGGCTCGCTCGAGCAGGCTCAGCGGCGTCAGCGGCTGGAAATTGGCTGCGTTGCGGTCGAGATCGAGGTCATAGGCGTTCATGGGCGGGGCGCTCTTTTTTGGAAAAGCTCGCCGATCTTAGCCGCAGAAACGGCGCAAGCGAATTCTTTCGGGCGCCAACGTCGCTGGCCGGCGTATTACAAGCGTCGTAAGTTTTAACAGACGCGCCTGCAACTTTTCCGGGCGCCATCGCCCTTGAGTGGAGACAGGTGGCAATTGTCCGTCGTTGACGCCGAGGCCGATCCGCCCGCAGCCGCCTTGAGCACAAGCGTCATCGTACCGACGTTCAAACGGATGGATTTGCTGCCGCGCTGCTTGGCCGCGATTGAGCAACTGACGCCTCGCCCGATCGAAATCATCGTCTGCCATCGCCCCGACGCCGATCCCGACACTGCGCGATGGCTTAATCAGCATGTCGGCGCCCACGAGCTCTGGAAACTGGTCGACCTCGGCCGTCCGGGGCAGGTCGCCGCGCTCAACGCCGCGCTGGAAGTCGCCCGAGGGGACATCCTCGCCATATTCGACGACGACGCCACGCCGCACTCCGATTGGCTCAGCATAATCCTCAAAGATTTTGCCGACGAAAATGTCGCCGCCGTCGGCGGCAGCGATATCGTTCACGGGCCCGACGGCGCGCCGATCACGCGGAGGCCCCGGTCGAAGCCGGGCCTGCAGGACTGGTGGGGCGAAGTGCGGGGCGGACACGAAGGAGCGGTCGGGCCGCCTCGGCCGGTCGACGTCCTCAAAGGCTGCAACTGGGCGATTCGGCGCCGCGCGATCGGGACGTTGAAGTTCGACGAGCGCCTGCCGGGGACGGGCGCGCAGGCGGTCAACGACTACTGGTTCTGCCTGAACCTGCGGCAGGCCGGCTGGACGATCATCTTCGATCCCGCGGCGAGGGTCGAGCATTTCGCGGGATTCAAGCCCGACTATTCGCATGGCGCGTTTCCGCGCCTCAAATGTTTCGAGTGGACCGCCGGCAGCACGGCCGCCGCGATGGCCTTTGCCTCGCCCTCGCTGAAGCTGCGCAACATCGTCTACCATGTGCTCTGCGGCGAACGGCATTGCCCTGGCCTGCTCTTCATCGCGCATAGCTTGGTGCGAAGACCGGGCAGCCTGCCCGGGCAATTGATCGGCGGCTGGAGCGGCTATCTCGTGGGTTTCCGTCTGGCGACGGTCTTTCGCTCGGAGCCGCCCGGCGAGGCGTCGCGGCCGAAGGGAGCGCTTGCGATGTAGCCGCGGTCGTCAAACCATATTCGCTCGGACCAGGCGCTTCCCCGTCATCCCCGCGAAAGCGGGGATGCAGCGTGAGATGCCCAGCGTGCAGAAAAGGGCCGAAATCTGGAGGCCTCCCAGCCGTACGACACTGGATTCCCGCTTTCGCGGGAATGACAGTTTCGTTTGAAAGCGCTGCTGCTGAAGCCGGTCGAGAACTTTCATCACCTGTTGTTCGACTGAAACTGTTTTCGGCTCCGTCGATCAAGAAATCGGATGCCGCAACAGCGCAGCCACGCTAAAAAGCTAACGAGTTTCTCAACGGATCCCCCGCCATGCCCAAGATCAAAGTCATCGCCGGCCCCTACACGTTCGACGCCAAGCTCGAGACCGAGCTCGCCCCCAACACTTGCGCGTCCTTCCTGAAGCGCCTGCCGTTCGAGAGCCAGATCGTGCATGTGCGCTGGAGCGGCGAGGGAGTGTGGATTCCGCTCGGGGACTACAATTTCGAGGTCGGCTACGAGAACGCGACCAGCTATCCGGCGCCGGGCACGTTCATCCTTTATCCCGGCGGGGTCAGCGAGACGGAAATCCTGCTGGCTTACGGCGGCGTGCAGTTCGCTTCCAAGGCGGGCCAGCTCGCCGGAAATCCGTTCCTGACCCTCACCTCGGGTCTCGAAAACCTCTACACGCTCGGCCGCAAGACGCTTTACGAAGGCGCGCAGCCGATCCGCTTCGAGCTCGCCTGACGCCTTTCGGCTTGCGAGCGCGGGCAGGTAGTGACATGTTAGCGGCATGTCCACCCCCTCGCTCGTAAAACGCCCGCTCGGCCGCACCGGGCTCATGGTTTCGCCGATCTGCTTCGGCACGTCGGGGCTCGGCGACATGCCCGACACCTACGGCTATTCGGTCGACGAGGAGCGCGCGCGGGCGACGGTGCGCGCCATTTTCGATGGCCCCGTCAACTTCCTCGACACATCGCGCATCTACGGCATGGGCCGCAGCGAGGCGCGCATCGGCGCCGTCATCCGCGAGCGCGGCGGCGTGCCGCCGGGCTTCGTGATCTCGACCAAGCTCGACCGCGATCCCGATACCGGCGTGTTCGACGCTGCCCAGGCGCGCCGCTCGTTCGAACAGAGCCTCGCCGCCCTCGGCGTCAATCGCATCGACCTTCTGCACCTGCACGATCCCGAACACGCGCCGGACTTTGCCGAAACGACGGGGCCGAATGGCGCGTTGCGCGAACTGTTCCGCATCCGCGACGAAGGGCTCGCGACCGCCGTCGGCCTCGCCGCCGGCAACGCCGACATGATGATGCCGCTGATCCGCGACTGGGATTTCGACGCCATCATCACTCATAACCGCTTCACGCTGGTCAACCGCAACGCCGAAGCGATGCTCGACCTCTGCGCTTCGAAAGGCGTCGCGGTGCTCAACGCCGCGCCTTACGCCGGCGGCGTGCTCGCCAAGGGCGCATCCAAATTTCCACGCTACGTGTATCAGCAGGCGAGCGCCGAGGCGCTGACGCCGGTCAAGCGCGTCGAAGAAATCTGCGCTCGGCACGGCGTGCCGCCCGGCGCCGCCGCGCTGCAATTCTCGATGCGCGACAAGCGCGTTGTTTCGACTGTGTGCGGCGTCAGCAAGCCCGAGCGCGTCGACGAGACGATCGCCTGGGCGCGCTATCCGATCCCCGACGAAGTCTGGCGCGATCTCGAGGCGCTCGACGCCTCACACGACGATCCCGAGGCGACGCGGGTCTACTCGCCGGGCTGAGATTGTAGCCGAGGTCGCCGACCTCGGCAGCGGGATTCCAAAACTGTCATCCCCGCGAACGCGGGGATCCAAAGTCGTAAAGCTCCGCGGCTTCAATGTTTTCTGCCTGTTTTATCGGGCCAGGCATCACACGCTGGATCCCCGCGTTCGCGGGGATGACACTGGTGTGTCCAGTCCAAACGTTTACGGAAGGCCGAGCGCGCTTATAGAACTCCCCAATCGAAATCGCGCTTCAGTTGACGGGGCTCAAAGCCGCCGTTCTCGAACGAGCGTCTGATGGCTCGCAAGCGGCGTCTCTTGCTGCACGCCGCTCAAGGGGAGCGGGTCATGAGCAGGAGCGACTATACTTCATCGACGGAAGCGTTTCTCATCGTCTTTTTCCGCATTTGCCTCGGCTGGACATTTTTGTGGGCGGGCATTCATCATTTCGGCGACAACAATTTCGTCGCAGGTTTCCTCGGCCACACCAAGACGTTCCATGACGTCTATGCGCCGCTGGCGCAGCCGCCGATCGTCGGGCCGCTGACCTTTCTGGTTGAATACGGCCATCTCTTGATCGGGCTTTCGCTGATCAGCGGCCTGTTCGTGCGCGCCAGCCTGCCGTTCGCGTTCCTGATGATGCTTCTCTACTGGACCGCGCACATGGAGTTCCCCTACATCGAGAATGCCAACAGCTTCCTCATCGACTTCCACGTCGTCTATTGCGGGCTCACGGTCTATCTGTTCGTCAAACACGCCGGCCATGTGTTCGGGCTTGACGCCTGGGCGGCCCGGCTGCCGGTGGTCAGCCACAACCCTGTGCTGCGCTGGGCAGCGGCGTAAGAAGAGCACGGCAGCCCTGGCGAAATCCCCTTCTCCCCTTGCGGGAGAAGGTGGCCGAAGGCCGGATGAGGGGTCGCCTGCTGCAAGAAATAAATGGTTGATCGCTGGACAGGCCGTAGTTGCAATCGTGGAAGCCGATGAGGAGCCGGAAACGACCCCTCATCCCCCCTTCGGGGACCTTCTCCCGCAAGGGGAGAAGGGGAAAATGCCCAGCGTACGCGCTCGCCGAGCGCGGCTACAAACCCGCCCTCACCTGTTCTTGAACTCCGCCTGGCCGCTTCTCGGCGAAGGCGCTCATGCCTTCCTTCTGATCCTCGGTCGCGAACAGGCCGAAGAACAGGCGGCGCTCGAACGGCACGCCTTCGGCGAGCGAGGTCTCGAACGAGGGTTGACGCTCTCCTTGGCGGCGTAGACGGCGGCGCGGCCGAGCGAGGCGATGCCTTGCGCGATCTTGATCGCCTCGGGCACGAGATCGGCGACGGGAAACAGCCGCGAGACGAGGCCGCAGCGCTCGGCCTCCGCCGCGTCCATCATGCGGCCGGTCAGGATCAAATCCATCGCCTTCGACTTGCCGACGAACGGCGTCAGCCGCTGCGTGCCGCCCGCGCCGGGAATCGTGCCGAGCTTGATCTCGGGCTGGCCGAATTTGGCGTTGTCGGCCGCGACGATGAAATCGCACATCATGGCGATTCGCAGCCGCCGCCGAGCGCGAAGCCCGCGACCGCGGCGATGACCGGCTTGCGCAACGTGGTAATATATTCCCAGGTCCTGATGAAATCTCCCATGTAGGCGTCGGCGAAGGTGGTCGACTGGATTTCCTTGATGTCGGCGCCGGCGGCGAACGCTTTGTCGCAGCCGGTCACCACGATCGCGCCGATCGCATCGTCGTCGACGAAGCTTTCGAGCGCGCGATTGAGGTCGGCGACCAGGCCGCGGCTCAGCGCGTTAAGCGAGGCCGGCCGATTGAGCCGGATGAGGCCGACATTGCCGTGGGTTTCGACCAGAATATTTTCGTACGGCATCGGGCGCGCCTCCTTGAAGCGTGGTTTGTGCCCAAGGCCTAGCCGAGCGCGCACGCCATGAAAAGAGGCCCCTTCGGCCTACAGGCCGGGCGCGCCCATCGCGCGCATCGCCTCGCCAAGTTGGACCGACATAGGAAGATCGATCTCCTCGCCGGTCGGCGTCTTCGACAGGAACCATTTGCGATAGATCGGCGTCCCATTGCGCCGTCCTCGGCCATGGCGGCGAAGGCGCGCTGCACGGCGTCCGCCATGTCGGAATCGTCCTTGCGCAACATCAGGCCGTAGGGCTCGTAGGTCAGAAAGTCGCCGACGACCTCCATCTCGCCTTGCGCCTTGTGGCTCGCGATGAGGCCGTTGAGCAGCACGTCGTCGGTCGCGAACGCGTCGGCCTCGCCGGAGGCGAGCGCCGCATAGACGCCTCGTGGTCGGGCGCGGCGACGATGTCGAGGCCGAGCTTGAACTTGTCGTTCAGCGCCCGCAGCGCCTTTTCGTTGGTCGTGCCCGCGGTGACGACGAGCTTGCGCCCTTGAGATCGCGAAGCGAGGTCACGCCTGAGCCGTGCTTCGTCATCAGCTTGGTGCCGGCGACGAAAATGACCGGCGAGAAGGCGACGCGCTTCCGCCGGTCGAGATTGTCGGTCGTCGAGCCGCATTCGAGATCGACCTTGCCGCTCGGCGACCGCATCGAAGCGGTTGTCCGCGGTGACAGGCGCGTAGGCGATCTGCGAGCGGCGGTCCCTGCAATTCGCGCCCGATCTCCGTCGACGACGCCCTTGCAGAGGTCGAGCGAATAGCCGAGCGGCTCGCGGCGGTCGGACGCACGAAGGAGAACGGGAAGGCGGAATCGCGATAGCCGAGCGTGATCGTGCCGCCGGCCGTGTTTTATGCGGCGAGCGTGCCGGTCACGCGTCGACGGGCAGTTCCTCCTGCGGCCTTAGGCGGCGCGGTGAGGTCCGCGCCGTTGAGGTCCTCGGCGTGGGCCGCGCCAGCCGCGAGCAGCACGGCACGCAGCGACAAGCCCAGTAAACGCGCGCTCACGCGATCGCCGGCTCGCGTCACGGGCCGGCTCCTCGTCCGCCGCCGGCGCGAGATCGCCCTCGAACTTCGCCACCGCCGCGGCGGCGAGCGAATTGCCGATCACGTTGGTCGCGCTGCGTCCCATGTCGAGGAACTGGTCGATGCCGAGAATAGCAACAGCCCCGCCTCGGGGATGCCGAACTGCTTCAGCGTCGCCAGAATGACGACCAGCGACGCGCGCGGCACGCCGGCCACGCCCTTCGAGGTGATCATCAGCACCGCCGCCATCAGCAATTGCTTGCCGATCGGCATGTCGATGCCATAGGCCTGCGCGATGAACATCGAGGCGAAGGTCGTGTAGGCCATCGTGCCGTCGAGGTTGAACGAATAGCCGAGCGGCAGCACGAAGCTCGCGATCCGGCGCGAGACGCCGAAACGCTGCAACTGTTCGAGGATTTTTGGATAGGAGGCCTCGGAGCTCGCGGTCGAGAAGGCGAGCAGGAACGGCTCGCGCATGCGCGCCACCAGGTCCCACATACGCGCCCCGAGCACGATGCGTCCGACCAGGATCAGCAGCACCCAGAGTATGAACAGCGTCAGATAGAACCCGCCGAGGAATTTCGCGAAATTGATGAGGATGCCGGGGCCGGATTTGGTGATGACCGAGGCGACCGACGCGCAGACCGCGATCGGCGCGAGCTTCATCACATAGCCGGTGATGTTGAGCATCATATGCGCGACGCTGTCGGCGAGCTCGAGCAGCGGCTTGCCGCGCTCGCCGAGCGCCATGATCGCGATGCCCGCGAACACCGAGAACACGACGATCTGCAGGATCTCGCCGTCGGCCAGCGACTTGAAGATCGAGGTCGGCACCAGGTGGTCGATGAAATTCTCGATGCTGAACGCCTGCGTCGTCAGGTTGGCGGTGGTCGTCGGCTGATCGGCGATCACGATGCCGACGCCGGGCTGCAGAAGGTCGACCATGAACAGGCCGAGCAGCAGCGAGACGATCGAGGCCGAGACGAACCAGCCCATCGTCTTGGCGCCGACGCGCCCGACCGTCGCGGCGTCGCCCATGTGGCCGATGCCGACGACCAGCGTCGAAAGCACCAGCGGCCCGATGATCATCTTGATCAGCTTCAGGAACACCGAGCTGACGAGCGACATGTATTTGGCGACGTCGGCCGCCGTCGCCTTGTCGGGGAAGGAGTAGTAGCTGACCACGCCGAGCACGACGCCGAGCACGAGCCCGATCATCACATAGACGAAGTTGCGGTTCATCGCGCTCTCCCTTTGGACGCCTCGAGGCGCCTCGTTTCGACACGGGCTTCGCCATCAAATCGTCAAAGTCCGCGGAGGGTCAAGCGGCCAGGCCGATTAAAATCGCGGCGCGGGCATAAAGCAAAGGCGCCGCGTCCGCGCCGCTTTCGCTCCCGAAGCGCTTTCCGCTATATTGCCTTGAGAATATGCAGGAGTTGGGCTTTCATGGGGTTTTGGCGCGCGTCGTCGAGGCGGCGGATTTTCGGGATCGCCGCGGCGGCCTTCGTGGCGACGGCGCTGATCGGTTGCGGGCGAAAGGGGGACCCCCTGCCGCCGCCGGACGCCAGCGCGTCGGCGACGCCCAAAGCGAACCCGGATCAGACGAGCCCGACCGCCTTCAGCCTGGCCCCGCCGCCCAATCCGCCGATCGCCAAGCCGACGGGATCGTTCGTGCTCGATCCGCTGCTCAAGTAGCGGCCGATGCACCATTTCGAATATCGCGACGGCGCGCTGTTCGCCGAGGACGTCGATCTCGCCGGCATCGCCGAGGCGGTCGGCACGCCGTTCTATTGCTATTCCACCGCGACGATCGAACGCCATTTCCGCGTCTTCTCGCGAAGCCTTCGCCGGCCAGCGCGCGCTCGTCTGCTACGCGATGAAGGCCAATTCCAACCAGGCGGTGCTGAAGACGCTGGCCCGGCTCGGCGCCGGCATGGACGTCGTCTCCGAGGGCGAATTGCGCCGCGCGCGCGCCGCGGGCACGCCGGCGAAAGGATCATCTTCTCCGGCGTCGGCAAGACGCGCGGCGGAGATGGCGCTCGGGCTTCGACGAGGGCATCCGCTGCTTCAACGTCGAGATCGGAGCCCGAACTCGAGGTGCTTTCCGAGGTCGCGGCCGCGCTCGGGAAAACGCGCGCCGATCGCGATCCGCGTCAACCCCGACGTCGACGCGCGCACGCACGCCAAGATCTCCACCGGCAAGTCGGAGAACAAGTTCGGCGTGCCGATTTCCCGCGCCCGCGAGGTTTACGCCCGCGCCGCGAAGCTGCCCGGGATCGAGGTCGACGGCGTCGACATGCACATCGGCTCGCAGATCACCGACCTTCAGCCGTTCGACGACGCCTTCGCGCTGCTCGCCGAGTTCGTGCCGAACTGCGCGCCGACGGCCTCAGGATCGACCATGTCGATCTCGGCGGCGGGCTCGGCATGCCCTACCGGCTTCGACAACGATCCGCCGCCGCCGCCGAGCGCCTACGCCGAGATCGTCGCGACGCGCGACGCAGGCCTCGACTGCGAACTGGTGTTCGAGCCGGGGCGGCTCATCGTCGGCAACGCCGGCGTGCTGGTGACCTCGGTCCTCTACGTAAAGCGCGGCGAGAACAAGAATTTCGTCATCGTCGACGCCGCGATGAACGATCTCGTCCGCCCGACGCTCTACGAAGCGCACCACGAAATCCGGCCGTTGCGGAAGGCAGCGCTCGACGCGCCGCGCTTCATCGCCGACGTCGTCGGCCCGGTCTGCGAGAGCGGCGACTATCTCGCGCTCGGCTCGCGAGATGCCGGTCCCGCAAGCCGGCGACCTGCTCGCCGTGCTGACCGCCGGCGCCTATGGCGCGGTGCAGGCCGGCACCTACAACACCCGACTGCTCGTCCCGGAGGTTCTGGTCAACGGCGCCGAATTTGCTGTGGTTCGCCCGCGGCCGACTTATGAGGAATTGATCGGCCTGGACAAAATTCCGCCGTGGTTGGGCGAGTGAGGCGTTGCAGGCTCCGGCGAAGGCCGATTCCGCTTGATGTCTGGCGGCGGACAGGCGAGACCGAAGCGACGACTGCCCCGAGGGCCGGCTGGAGCGCCTCGCCGACGGCGCGCCCGCGCTGGCGCTTGGTCTGGGAGCGGCTGTGGCCGCCGCTCGCTACCGCCGGCGCCGTCGTGGCGCTTTTTCTCGCGGTCTCCTGGGTCGGGCTTTGGTTCGAGCGCCGCGCCCGCGCGCGCATCGCCGGCGCTCGTGGCTGTTCGCGCTCGCCTTGCTCGCGGCGCTCGTCGCCGCTGGTCGCGCTGCGCTGGCCGACCGCGATGCGGCGCTCGGGCGGCTCGATCGCGACGCGCCCGATCTGCACACCGCCCGCCGACGGCTTTGAGGATGAGCTCGCCAACGGCGGAGCGACGATCCGGCGACGCGCGCGCTTTGGGCGGTGCATCGAGCGCGGCTCGCGGCCGAAGTCGAGGCGCCTGAGAGTCGCGCCGCCCTCGCCGGGCATGGCCGCGCGCGACCCCCGCGCGCTGCGCTTTGCCGCGCTGCTGCTCGCGCTGGTCGCCGGCTTTCGCCGCGGGGTCGCAGCGCTTCGCCCGGCTCGCCGCCGCGTTCGACTTCGGGCGCGCCGGCGTCGCCGAGGCGCGGCGACGCGCGTCGACGCCTGGATCGATCCTCCCGCCTATACCGGCAAGCCGCCGATATTGCTGAAGGTCGTCGGCCAGGCCGCGCCCGAAACCGTTTCCGCCCCCGAAGATTCCGAGATCGTTTTGCGCGCAGCGTCGACGGATTACGACGGCGCGGCGTAACGGGCGCGATCGCGGCGCTGGCTGCCGCCTGCGAAGCCGCAACGATCGTCGAGCGCCGCTTCGCCATTCAAGGCGACGGCGAGTTCCGCGTCACGCGCTCCGGCGCGCCGCTCGCGACATTCGCCATCCACGCGATTGCCGCCGGCAAGCCGACGATCGACGCTGATCGATCCGCCGAAGGCCAACGCCAGCGGTTCGCTCGCGCTGCATTACACGATCGGCGACGCCTATGGCGTCGCGAGCGCGGAAGCTGAGTTCGAATTCGCGCCCGAGGCCGGCAAGCACAGGCTCGTCGAGCCGCCGCGCTTCGCGCCTGTCGCTGCCCAATGCGCCGCGGCGGAGTCGGCGAGGCGCGCACGACCGGCGATCTCTCCGAGCACCCCTGGGCGGGCGCCGAGGTGACGATGCGGCTCAGCGCGACCGACGTCGCGGGCCACGCGGGAAAGCGCGCCGGTCAAGCTGAACTGCCGCAGCGCGTCTTCATCAATCCGCTCGCCAAGGCGCTGGTCGAAATCCGCCGCAAGCTGATGCTCGATCCCGACGCCACGCGAGCGCCGGCGCTCCGCAGCTCGCCGCGCTGCGCATCGCGCCGGATCAGTTCGGCACGACGCCGAGCATCTATCTCGGCCTCGGCGCCGCGCAAGTCGCGGCTCGACGGCGCGCAGAACGACGACGACCTGCTCGGCGTCGCCGAACTGCTGTGGGCGATGGCGCTTGCAGATCGAGGACGGCGACGCCTCGCAGACCCTGAAGGATTTGCGCGCCGCTCGAGCAGAAACTGCGCGACGCGCTGAAGAATGGCGCGAGCGACGAGGAAATCAAAAAGCTCACCCAGGAGCTGCGCGAACTCGCCGACCGCTACATGCGCGAAATGGCGGAGAACGCCAAGCCGAGCCCCGACAGCGACGAGCAGCTCGACGCCAAAGACCTCGACGACATGATGAACCAGCTCGATCAGGACGCTCAGAACGGAGCGCGCGATCAGGCAGAGGCGATGCTCGACGAATTGCAGGACATGTTCGAGAACATGCGCGGCGCCCAATCGGCCGAACAGAGCCAGGCCGAGAAGGAAATGCGCAAGCAGATGGGCGAACTCGACAAGCTGCTGCGGGACCAGCAGGGCTTGCGCGACAAAACCTTCAAGCGCGACCAGAAGCGCCGCCGCGCCCAGCCGAACGGCCAGCCAGACCAGCAGGATCAGGATCAGGCCGACGAGCAATCCCTGCAACAGCAGCAGCAGGCGTTGCGCGACCGGCTCGAGGAGATGAAGCGAAAGCTGAAGTCGCTCGGCGCGAAGGGCGAACAGGGCCTCGACGACGCCGACAATGACATGCAGGACGCCGAGCGCGACATGCAGGGCGAGGGTCAGGGCGACAAGCCCGACCAGCCGGGCAACGGCGCTCAGCCGGGTCAGGGCAACGGCGCGCAAGGCCGCAACGGCCACACCCCGCTCGGCGACGCCGTGGAAGCGCAGGGTCGTGCGCTGGAAGCTTTGCGCAAGGGCGCTGATGGACTGCAGAAGCAGATGCAGGCGAACGGCCAGGGCAAGGGCGGCTATCGCGCCACGATGCGCGGCCAGGGCCAGCGCAAGGGCCGCGACCCGCTCGGCCGCAACTCGACCGGCGACCGCGGAGCGAGCGAGGGCTTGCTCAACGAGGGTCCCGAGGCAGCGGCCCGCGCCCGCCAGGTGCAGGAAGAATTGCGCCGCCGCCTTTCCGACCCGAACCGCGCCGAGGAAGAGCGCGACTATCTGGAGCGTTTGCTCAGGGCGGAGTGAGATAGTCTTCCCTGCTGGCGGGGAAGGCGCAAATGAGCAGGCTGTTCGTTCCTCTCAATCTCCGCCCTTGACGCCGCGAAGGGCGTGTGGCTGCTGACCCAAAATCGCCCTCGGAGGTTCCATGGCGGCGGCAAAACCTTCGCTGGAGCGGGCCAACTCGCTTTATGGGCTGATCAGCGCCGAAGCTCGCGCGGGGGAGGGCGCCGGGCGTCTGACGGATCGGGCGGCAAACGCATTGCTCGAGGCCGGCCTGTTCTCGATGCTGATCGCCAAATCCGATGGCGGAGCCGAGGCCACTGCGCTGAATTTTTCGAAACCGTGGAGGCGATCGCAAAAGCGGACGGCTCGGCGGGCTGGTGTCTCTCCGTCTGCGCGGCGGCGGCATTCGTAGTTTCTGCGGCTGCGAGCAACAAGCGAAGCAGGAAGTGTTTGGCGATGGTCCCGTGGCGCTCTGGACGACGCTGCTGAGGGCGCGCGATCGACGCCGCGCCGGCGGCTACAGGTGTCGGGACGGTTCCGCTGGGGATCGGGAAGCTCCTTCGCCAGCTTCGTCGTCGTCAACGAAGCGGTTCAGGGTCACGATGGCAAACAATGGTTTCGCGGCTTCATCGTCCCCAAATCGGACGTCGACTGCGACCTCGAAAGCTGGCGGCCGATGGGCCTCGAGGCGACGGCGAGCATCGACTATGCGATTCCGAAAAATTCGTCGCCGGTGCACCGAAGTTTCGAATATCCGCTCGCGCAAGCCGAAACGCCAGGCACGTTTTCAAGCGTGGTTCGGCGCGAATACAATCAGGTCGGTCTGACCGCTTTCGCCAGCGGGGTCGGCGCGCGGGCGCTATCGGAAATCCTCGGCGTGGCGGCGAAAACCCGCCGCCTCGCCGGAGAGGCGACGCTCGCGGAGGACGGCTCGTCCAGTATGGAATCGGCGAGCACGACGGGAGATTGCGCGCCGCGCGCGCGCATTATCTGAATTTGCTCGGCGCGCAGGATCGACATGTCGCTGCGAAGGGCGGCGATGAACCCCGCATTGGCGCTGGAAGTGCAACAGGCCGCGTTCAACCTTACGCGCGCCGCGCGCGACACGACGATTTTCGCTTTCGATTGCTCGGGTACGGGGGTCGTGATGCGCAGCGACCCGATCCAGCGCTGCTTCCGAGACATTTTTACAGGTTTGAAGCACGCGACTTTCACGCCGGGCCTGCTCGCGCGAATCGGCAAGGCGCGGCTCGGGCAAGCGGCGGCGCGGCCTGCCGGGTAGCCGGCGCCCCTTGTCGCGCGGCAGGCGCTCCTATAGCGAAGCCTAATGCCCGACGCCTCGCCTTATGCGTTCGCCCGCCGCCATCTGCTCGGCATCGAGGGCTTGAGCCGGCCCGAGATCGAGTCGCTGCTCGACCTCGCCGACGAAGCCGTCAATGTTTCGCGCGCGGTCGAGAAGAAGAGGACGACCTTACGAGGACGGACGCAGATCAATCTGTTCTTCGAGGCTTCTACCCGCACACAATCTTCGTTCGAACTTGCGGGCAAGCGGCTCGGCGCCGACGTGATGAACATGTCGGTCGGCAATTCCAGCGTGAAGAAGGGCGAAACCCTGATCGACACGGCGATCACGCTGAACGCGATGCGCCCCGACATCATCGTCGTCCGCCATCATCAGGCCGGCGCCGTGCATCTCTTGGCGCGCAAAGTGGATTGCTCGGTCGTCAACGCCGGCGACGGCGCGCACGAGCACCCGACCCAGGCGCTGCTCGATGCGCTCACCATCCGCCGCAATCTCGGCCGCATCGAGGGGCTGATCGTCGCGATCTGCGGCGACATCCTGCATTCGCGCGTCGCGCGCTCGAACATCCTGCTGCTCGGCGCGCTCGGCGCGCGCGTGCGCGTCGTCGGGCCCTCGACGCTGCTGCCCGCGGGCATCGAAGAGATGGGCGTCGAGGTTTTTCGCGACATGAAAGCGGGGCTGAAAGACGCCGACATCGTTATGATGCTGCGCCTGCAGCGCGAGCGAATGAGCGGCGCCTTCGTGCCCTCGACCAAGGAATATTTCCGCTATTTCGGGCTCGATGGCGAGAAGCTGGCTTACGCGAAGCCCGGCGCCTTGGTGATGCATCCGGGGCCGATGAACCGCGGCGTCGAGATCGACTCGCTGATCGCCGATGGCGCGCAATCGCTGATCCGCGAGCAGGTCGAAATGGGCGTCGCCGTGCGCATGGCCGTGCTCGAGGCGCTGGCGCGCCATCTGCCGAATGATATGTAGCCGCAGCAGTTGTAGCCGCGGTCGTTGACCGAGGCTGCCGAGGTCAGCGACCGCGGCTACAAATCAATGCGACCGTGTTCCGCCGCAAATATTGCCTCTGGGGCCGCCGGGGGCGACATCGCCCCAGCAGAAGCCCATGTCGCCCGTATAGTAGGAGCGCACGCCATCCGGTCCGACATAGGAAACCTTTGGCGGCAAATCCGAATAGCCGGGCCTTGGCTGCGTCGGCGTGCAGCCCGTCAGACCCAGCACAAGACTTAAAAACCCGAAAGCCAGCGCCGCGCGGCAGAATCGCATCTCAGCCCCTCTGCCGCGCCGGCGTTTCAGACGTGGCGGCGATCGGCCTGTCTATCCCACGCTTCTCCGCTTACCATAATCGGCGCAAACCCGCCTTCCCATCTGGGGCGCACCAACTCCGCCCTTTGACCACGTTTCAGGCTCGCCTTCGCGATCCTCACCGCATCCTCCTCCTTTTCGGCCTCGATCCAGGTCGACCGAAACGGAGCGCTCTTCAGGCCCGTCTCCTCATAGAAGAAGGCGTGCCAAGACTGGCCGGCCATTTTGTCCTCCCACCGGTTTGTCCGCCCGCCAGGGAGCGGACTGCTGCCGAATCACTTAGCATCGAAATCAGGCCGGCATTATGACGTGGGCAAAAAACGCGCCGTTTCGCGGTGGAAGTGCGGCGACAGGCCGCAGGGTCACGGCCGCCAGGGAAATGTCCAGGTCTCGGTCAGCGCCCGGTTGCCCGAGCGCAGGAAAACGCGCACGTCAGAGCTCTGTCCGGGGTCGACCGCCACATCGAGTCCCGCGCGGAAACCGCGAACATGCGTGTTCGGACTGAGGAAAGTGCGCAGCACCTTTCCTGACGACGTGGTCGCGACAATTTGCAGGAGCGTCGGATCGCCAAGGTAATAGCCGAGCTCGCCACCGGAGAAATCGATGAGGAAACGCGTCGCGCCGGCCGGCATCGGGTCTGAGCCGCCGTAGACGTGGGGCGTGGCGCGAAACGTGTTGACGGCTCGCGCCGCCGGCGTCAGCCGGGAATCGTTCATCAACGCGGTGATGCGGTAGCCGTAGGCAAACGAGCGGCCCGCTTCCAGACCTTCCTTTGGCGCCCACGAGGCGACAATATTGTCATTGGTCTCGTTGTCGGTCGGCAATTCCGCGAGCTGCACGCCGCCCTCGCCCCAGCCTTCCGAAGGCTCGACCCAATAGGCAGGCCTCAGCTCATAGGCGAGATCGAGATCCTGGTAATGCTCGAACGTGCGGTCGCGCTGCAGAAGGCCGAAACCGTGAGGATTGTTGTCGATGAAGGTCGAGACCGCGGGCTGGACCGGATTTGACAGCGGTCGCCAGATCCATTCGCCGGCCCCCGTGTGCATCAGCAGGCCGTCGGAATCGTGCACCTCGGGGCGGAAATCGTCGCTCAACCGATGATCGTTCTTGCCGATGTAAAACATCGACGACAGCGGCGCCATGTTGAGGCCGGTCACCGCCTTGCGAGCAAACAATGTCACTTTGAGATCGATATAGGTCTCCTGCGCGGGCGTAATATCGAAGCGAAAGGCGCCGGTCGCCGATTCGCTGTCGAGCAGCGCATAGAGCGTGATTTTTTCGGCGGTGGCCGCCGGCGTTTCGATCCAGAATTCGCGGAAGAACGGAAATTCCTCCTGCTGGCGACCGCCGACGCCGATGGCGAGGCCGCGAGCAGATAACCCGTAGCGTTGGCCGCGTCCGAGAAAGCGGTAGTAGCTCGCGCCGAGGAACGCGACGAGCTCGTCCATCACATGCGGCGCGTTGAGCGGATAATGCAGCCGGAAACCCGCGAACCCGAGACTGACCGGCAGGCCGTTCGGGGGCTGATTGTGTCCGTAGTCGAACAGGTTGTTTGCGTAAGGGATCGGCGCGGGGATTCCGTCGCGCAACACGTTGATGACGACGGGGCGCGTGTAGAGGTGCCCGAGGTGGAACAGCTCCAGGCGAAAGTTGCCGCCCGCCGGGCCGAGCAGCGCCTTGTCGCTGCGAAAGCGGATGTCGCGCCAGGCGTCGAAATCGAGATTGGCGATCGGCGCCGGCAGCGGTGGAACGGCGCCGTCGAAAGGCGCGGCGCTGAGTTCGCGCGCGCGTTTGACGACGTCGTCGTAGCCAAAGCTTTGCGGGCTTTCCTGTTGGGCGGAAGCGGGATTCGTCAGCTGCGCAGCGAGCGCGGCGGCGCCGGTGAGAACGGCGCGGCGGGAGAGGTTGGACATGGAGATGCAACAGGTCAGAAGAGAGGGAAGTTCCGGGGCGGGGGTTCGATCAATGGGTGAAGGCGGCCGGCCCGGCGCCGACAGTGCCCTCGACGCCGATCTTGACCCTGTCGTTGACCTGATAGTCGACGCCCGCCCCGGCATAGCCCTGAGCCTGCGCAACTCCGGGGCCGCTGAACAGCGCGTTGAAAGAGGTTCCGGGATCGGGCGCGCCGGCGAAAGCGGCCCCCTTGGTCAGCGCCACGCCGGTCAGCACATAGGGCGTCACGCGGCCCATTTCGTAGCCCAGTTTCACTTCCGCGGAGGCGTAGCTGAAACCCTTGAACTGAGGATTGGAAGAGGCCCAGGGCATGTAGCCTGTGCTGAACTGGCCGCCGAGCACCAGATTGTTGTCGAAGCGGTGATCATAGCCGGCGAAGGCGTCGGCGCCCCAGGCGGTTTTGGCGCCTTTGGCGAACGATGAGGTCACACCGCTGCCTACATAGAAGCCATGCCAGGGATCGACGGCCGCGGCGTCGGGCGAGATCGTGTAGGCTCCAGGGTCCGGAGCCGGCGCCGCGGACGGCAGGTCCGCTGCCGCAGCGGGCGACGCGGCCGCTACGGCGAACAGGCCAAGGCGGATCAACGCCCGCATTCAATCAATCCTTTTCAAGGCGCGCTTCTTGTGGCGACATTGACCCCAAGACTACGGCGTCAAATGGGCGGAAATCCCGAATCCGACCTCGTCACTTCTCGACGCGGTTGTAGATATCCTCGATCCTGACGATATCGTCCTCGCCGAGATAGGAGCCGGTCTGCACCTCGATCAGCTCGAGATTGATCTTGCCGGGATTGGTGAGCCGGTGGACGACGCCGATCGGCAGGTAGATCGACTCGTTCTCGTGCACGATCACGATCTCTTCGCCGCGCGTCACCTCCGCCGTTCCCTTGACGACGATCCAGTGCTCGGCGCGGTGGTAGTGCTTCTGCAGCGACAGGCGCTGGCCGGGCGTGACGACGATGCGCTTGACCTGGTAGCGGCGCCCTGATCGACCGACTGGTAATAACCCCAGGGGCGATACATGCGCTTGTGCTCGACCGCCTCGCGCCGGCCGGTCTTGCGCAGATGCTCGACGAGGTCCTTGACCTTGTCGCCCTGGTCGCGCCCGATGACCAGCACCGCGTCCTGCGTGGTGACGACGATGACGTCCTTGACGCCGACGGCGGCGGTCAAGAGGCCGGTCGAGCGGACATGGACGTTGTCGGACGCCATCGCGACGCCTTCGCCATAGATCGAATTGCCGCTCGCATCGCGATCGGTGAGCTTCCAGACCGCGTCCCAGTTGCCGACGTCCGACCAGCCGATGTCGGCGGGCACGACGGCGGCGCGCTTGGTGCGCTCCATGACGGCGTAATCGATCGATTTCTTCGGCGCCTCGCCGAAGGCGCGCGCATCGAGCGCGAGAAAGCCGAGGTCGGTTTTGCGCCTTGCCGATCGCGGCGCTTGCGGCGGCCGCACATCTCCGGCTCGAATTCGCGCAGTTCCTCGAGCATCACGTCGGCGCGGAAGAAGAAATTGCCGGAGTTCCAGAGATAGCCGGCCTCGACATAGCGCTCGGCGATCTCGCGCTCGGGCTTTTCGACGAAAGCCTCGACCTTGAAGGCCCCGTGCCGGAAATCGAGCGCCGGGACGGATGTAGCCGTAGCCGATCGCCGGCTCCGTCGGCTTGACGCCGAGCGTGACGATGTAGCCCGTCTCGGCGGCGGCAGCCGCGGCGGCGCAGACTTCCAGGAAGGCTTGCTGCTTGGTGATGACGTGATCGGAGGCGAACACCGCGACGACGGTTTCAGGCGATCGGCGCGCCGCAAGCGCCGCGGCGACTGCGACCGCGGGGCCGGAATCGCGCCGGATGGGCTCGGTGACGATCGTCGCCTCGACGCCGATCTCGGCGAGCTGCTCCTTGACGAGAAAGCGATAATCGTGATTGGTGATGACGATCGGCGCCTCGAACACCGGGCCGGTCACCCGCTGCATCGTATCCTGAAAGGTCGAGCGCTCGCCGATCAGCGCGATGAACTGCTTCGGCATGGTTTCGCGCGATTCCGGCCAGACGCGCGTCCCCGCGCCGCCGCACATGATCACGGGCAGAATCTTGCTTGCCATCTAACCAGACGCTCCCCAATTCAAACTGTGAATACGTGTCCGCAGAATACAGGTTGCAGCGCACGGAAGATAGCGGGCAACGCGTTGCGCCCCTTGGGGCTACGGGTGGTAACTGCCTAGCCGGAGTGAGTCCGAAAGGTCACATTTTGCGAGAGAATTTTGGCCGGTTTCGGATTTTTGCAGACGGGCGACGATTTTTCTAACTCAAGGGTGGAATGTCTCTTGCGCCCGAGATTAAATCGCTGATTGCATCGCTGAGAAGCGAGCTTCAGTCGCTTCGGGATAAACTCGCGATGGTCGAGGCCGAGAACGTCGAACTGAAGCGGCGTCTGGGTCTGGACAGTTCGAACAGTTCGAAGCCGCCTTCGAGCGACGGGTTGAAGAAGAAGCCCCGAATTGCGGGGAGTCTTCGCGGTCGAACGGGCAAGATCAGCGGCGGGCAGAAGGGTCACGAGGGCGGCACGTTGCGTCAGGTCGCCACTCCCGACGCGGTGGTTCGGCACGAGGCCTGCGCGTGCGCGCGGTGCGGTTCCCGGCTCGATGCGAACTCGGCGACCGGACACGAGAAGCGGCAGGTGTTCGACATTCCCGAGCGCGTGCTGCTGGTCACGGAACATCAGGCCACGATCTACCGTTGCCGGGATTGCCGGGCCGAGACGAAGGCGGCGTTTCCGGAAGGCGTCGTGTCGGCGACCCAATATGGCGATCGGCTCAGGGCGGCGGCGATCTATCTCAATGTCCAGCAACTGATCCCCGAGGATCGCGTCGCGCAGGCCTTGAGCGATCTGTTGGGCGCGGCGGCGATCTGCCCGGCCAGCATCGTCGCCTGGGTGGGCCGGAAGGCGCGGCAGTTGCGCCCCGTCTACGAGGCGATCGGCCAGCGCGTGGCCGAGGCCGCGGTTCGCCATCTCGACGAAACGGGCTACCGGATCGCCGGCAAGCTGCATTGGCTGCACACGACGTCGAGCCTGCTTTTCACCTTCTATCGCGCCGGCGAAAAGCGCGGCGATCTCCCAGGGACTTGCAGGGGGGCGTCGTCGTCCACGATCACTTCCTGCCCTATCGCGGGATGGACAAGGTCGATCACGCCTTCTGCAACGCGCATATCCTGCGCGAACTGCAGGCGCTCATCGAGATCGACGGGGAGACCTGGGCCGAAGCCATGCGCGACATGCTCCTGAGCGCGCACGACGCGGTCAACAAGGCTCGTCAGGCGGGCCAAACCGCGCTCCCCGACAAAGCCGTCGCCGCCTTCGTCGAGCGCTACTGGGAGGCGATCCGGCTCGGCCTCTCTTTCCACCGTCAACTGCCCAAACTCCCGCAATCAGCCCGCGCGCGCGGCCGCCCCAAACAACGCGAAGGCCAAAATCTGCTCGAAAGGCTGAAGACGTTCGAAAACCGAAACGCTCCGCTTCCTCATCGACTTCACCGTCCCTTTCACGAACAATCTGGCCGAACAGGACTTGAGGATGATGAAGGTGAAAATGAAAATCTCCGGATCGTTCCGAACCCTCGAAGGCGCACAAACCTTCGCAACCCTCAGATCCATCGTCTCGACCGCCCGAAAACAGGGCTGCAATATCCTGCAAATCCTAACCGCAGCCCCAAGTCACATCATCCTCGCCTTGGCCGCGTAGAAACCGGCTTGGGAGTTACTACGGGTGGTGGTTTATGGGCGGATAAATAATTTTGCGGCGCAGCAAATTTTTTGGGAACCTATTCGGCAGACACAGCGTTGCGTTCGAGTGCTGGGGTTCGGGTTCTTTCGCAATGCGGATCAATTCGACAGCATGCGGGAGCCGTAGTTTCACAATCTGATACGACAACTGCCGGTGACTTCTAAAGGTTGAGCGAGCGCGAAAAAACACTCGACATGAGTGCGGAGCCGCGCGTATCATTGCTGAAATCCCGCCCTCGCGTCGTTTCTCCCAAACCGAGTTGCAGAACCAAATGATCCCAATTCCAGTGCGGAATTTCATGTGTTTGGCGCGCGCGTTTTGCGCAGGGCCGCAATAGATCAATCGCATTTCCGAAAATCGCTTAAACCGCAGCTGTGCCAGAGGATGATGGATGTTTTCGGTTCGGCAGCTGAGAACCGAAAGAGAAGTTCTTCTTCGCGATTTCGCGCCCGCTCCGACACATGGCCGATTCACCGCGCCGTATACGATGGTCGTCGTTACCGCGGCCTTGACCGATTGTTTCGCCTTCGTCGCCTCCATGTGGGTAGGTCGGGCACTTTACGCCGGCCTCCACGGCCTCGCTTTGCCCGATATCGGGGCGGGTCTGGTCGCGCTGCTGGCCTTTTGCATGCTCGCGCAAGGTTTCGGTCTGTACCGTCCTTCCGCCCTGCTGGCTCCGCGCCGCGTGATAGGCCGCCTCGCGGGCGCCGCGCTGGCGGGCGCCTTCGGCGTGTACGTCGTTCTGAACCTCCTGGAGTTGAGCGACAGGGATCTGCAGAAGGTGCTGCTGGTTTTCACGGTGCTCGGCCCGATATTTGTGACGCTCGGCCGGAGCGGGACAGGATTTGGCGCGCAGGCGGCGATAGGTCGCGGCCTGGTCGGGGGCCGGAGCGTCGTGCTGATCACCGATCAGGCGGAAATCGAGCACGTTGCGCCGGTGGAATTTCTGAATTATGGCGTCAACGTAATGGCGCGCTTCATTCTGTCGCGGCGAGAGGGCTCGAACGACCTTTCCGACATCGATGCGGAGACCGTTAGGCGCGCCATCGAATTCGCCAGTGAAGCGCGAGCGCAGGAGTTTGCGGTTATTCTGCCCTGGAGCCGCAATCGGGCCTTGGGCGAACTTATTGCGCTTTTGCGGAAGTCACCGCTTCCCGCCAGGCTCTATCCCGACAGTCAGACGCGCGCCATTCTCGTGCAGCGCCACGAAAGCCGGTTTGACCCCTCTTTCGCGGTCGAAATCCAGCGTGCGCCGCTGAACGCCGTCGAGCGGTTTTTGAAGCGGAGCTTCGATATCGTGGTTTCCGGGCTGGCGATTTTGATGCTGTCGCCGTTTCTTTTCATCACGGCGGCCATGATCCGGCTCGATAGCCCCGGACCGGCGATATTCCGGCAGCGCCGCCGGGGCTTCAACAATCGCGATTTCATGATCTGGAAGTTCCGCACCATGCGGGTCATGGAGGATGGCGCGACCATCGTGCAGGCGCGCCGGGCCGACGAGCGCTTCACTGCGCTCGGCGCCGTGCTGCGCAAGACCAGCGTCGATGAGCTGCCGCAACTGATGAATGTGCTGCGCGGCGAAATGTCGTTAGTCGGTCCGCGTCCGCACGCGGTCGCGCATGACGAGAAATATGGGCGCCAGATCGCGGACTACGCGTTCCGTCATCATGTCAAGCCGGGACTGTCCGGTTATGCGCAGGTCTGCGGTCACAGAGGCGAGACGAAGACGCTGGAGCAGATGGAGAAGCGGGTCGAGCACGACCTCTGGTACATCAACAACTGGTCGTTCTGGCTCGATATCAAGATCATCCTGCGAACGTTCGCGGCCCTTCTGTCGCATGAGGCCTACTGACCGATGGCTGAGCCAGCGGCTCGGCGGAGGCCTCGCGGGCCGGCCGGAAGCTGAAAATCCTAACCGCCTTAGTGCGCGCGAGTAAGGCTAAGCAATAACCGATTTGCATTCCGATCGCCGCCTCAAGCCCGGTCGCCGCCGCAT
Source organism: uncultured Pseudomonadota bacterium (assembly GCA_963710855.1). Lineage (GTDB taxonomy): Bacteria > Pseudomonadota > Alphaproteobacteria > Rhizobiales > Beijerinckiaceae > Roseiarcus. The sequence goes on from CAVQBX010000006.1 coordinate 50,637, forward strand.
GGGAAATGCCCGTTGAGAGCCCCAGGACGAAGGCAGAGCCGGCAATGCAGACGATCGCCGGCAGAAACACAAAAATGTTCAGCGACAGACCGGCCAGGAAGCCTGCGGTGACGAAAAGCGATGCAACCATGAGACGAACGCCATGATGGATCTATCGGTGGCGCGCAGCTTCCGCCCGCGCCGTTAAAGATTCCGTAAACGGCTCGCGCTGGGGAGGTTAACGCCGGCGTCCGAAATCCCTCTGTTCCGAAACCCCGCCTGCGCGTTAAGCTCACGCCGTCTCGACGGGGCCAGATGGCGATTTTCGTTTCGTTCAGAATGGCGGCGTCCGCGCGATGAGCGAGCCGTTCGTTCCCAAGCCTGTGCTGACGCTCGTCGTCGGCGTAATCGGGGTCGACCCATCCCGTTTTCAAATTCCCCCCGGTAAGGGCTTTAGCGACCAGCTAGGCGAAACTTTCGACGCAGTCGACGCCGCCTGCCAGCGCGAGGCGGCGAGCGCGACAAATTTTTATCGGCCGGCGGGAAGCCGTTACGCGAAGCAATATCGCGTACGGTTTCTGTCGAACTTCGCGCACGGAGCGGTTCGGTTCGCGAACGAGAATGCGCCGCGTCATTGGGAGCAGGAGGCGATCCTGCCGCTGCCGGCCAACGCGTTCTCCGGCGCCTACGGCGCATTCGACGAGGTGGAACAAGCGTCGTTTCAAAACTTCGTCGCCGAGCAAGCCGGGGCGCAGCAAATCGTGCTGCCTTTCGAACATCGTAAGGGCGCCTTCGGCGGCGCAAACGTCGATCTGAAGGCTGCGCGAGCGCGCCACAGCGCCTTCCTGCTGCGCCAGACGGATTTGTTGATCGCCATCTGGGAGGACGGCCTCGAGGCTGACGAGACGATGGAACTCGTCGCCAAAGCGCTGGAGCGGCGCATTCCCGTCATCTGGCTGACGCCGCGCGCGGATCGCGATCCCTGGCTGCTCAGTTCGCCGATCGATCTCCTGCCGGGGACTGGCTATGCGCACGCGCTCAAAGGCCCGTTGCAGGACGCGATCGCCGCCGTCGTCGCGCCGCCGGCGTCGGCGCCTCTCCATCCCGAGGGCTCGTTTCCTGCTCGTGAGCGTCTCATGGCGTTTCTCGGCGAGCCTGAGCCGCAGCCGCATTTGTGGTTCGTCTACCAATGGGCGAAGAACGGCTGGGGCTCGCTGCTGGTCCGGCCGATCCCGAAGGAACGCGTTGAACACGAGTGGTCCGCGTTCATGGAGCGGGCGTTCGAAAATGGCGCGGAGGGCGGAGGCGGCGAGGAAACGCTCGCCGAGCGTCTGATGACGAAGCTTGAGCCGCGCTATTATGCGGCCGACGCGATTGCGACTTACTATTCGCACGCCTACCGCACGGCCTATCTGCTCGCATTCGGTCTGTCGTTCGGGGCCACCGCCGCCGGCGTACTCGCCGATTACCTGCTGCCTCAAAGCGTCGCCCATTTCCTCGAGTTTTTGTTCCTCGCCATTGTTATCGCGGTCGTCTATTTCGGCACGAGGGGCAATTGGTTTCAGCGCTGGCTGGACGCGCGCATGCTGGCGGAGCCGCTTCGGCACCTGAGGTTCCTGGCGCTGCTTGGCGAAACGGATCTGGCGCGCGGGCTCGCGGATCGCCTGCCGCCCGGCGCCGTCTGGACGGCCTGGTATCTCCGGGCGACCATCCGGGAGATTGGGCTGCCGTTTGGAATTTTGGACGGCGCGCGCCTGCGTAGCGCGCTGCTGGCGACGCTTGAGGGCGAAGTCGAAGGGCAAGTCGAATACAATTTCGCCAATGCGGAGGCGCTGAGCCGATTGCATGAGCGGCTGTGGGAACTCGGCGAACTCGCCTTCAAGGTCTCGTTCGTCGTGGTCGTCATCCTTCTCATTCCGATCGCTTACGACTGGGCAAAGCCGTGGCCCAATTTGGAGTGGCCCGCGATAGCGGCGAGATTTATCGAAGGCGGCCTGAAGCCGTTGCTGCAACCTTTCGCCCTTTTGCTGCCGGCCCTCGGCGCCACGCTCGCCGGCATCCGCTACACCGGCGATTTCGAGAGCTTTGCGATGCGCTCCCGACTGACGGGCGAGGCGCTCGACGACTTGAGATCGGAATACATGGCCGCCCTGCATCGCCTGGAATTCGACGTCGCCGCGGAAACGCTCGGCCGGACCGCGGCGGCGATGACGGACGATCTCAATAGCTGGCGCTCGATTTACGCCTCCAAGCGCATTACCTTGCCGGGATGAACGCTTCGCCGTCTCCGCCCGCCGACCTCCTGGCCGCCGCGATCCACGAGCGCTGGCGGCGCGGTCCGGGCGCCAAGGGGACGCAACTCGACCGGCCCTTTTCTGAGCTCTCTGCTGAGGATCGGAGGCCGAGTTCTCGCTTCGGCGCGCGGCGCCCAAAGAGTTCTGGCGAGCGCGGGACTTGCTCTGGTTCCGGCGGCCGGCGCTCCGGCCCAAAGTCCGGCGCAACTGATCGAGGCGCGTCTCGAAATACTCGCCGAAGCCGAGCACCAACGCTGGATGGCGGAGCGCGCTTCGCAGGGCTGGCGATATGGCGAGCCGCGCGACGACGAGCGAAAACTCCATCCCTCGATGAAGCCCTATGCCGACTTGCCGGAGAGCGAAAAAGCCAAGGATCGCGACACGGTCAAAGCCTATGTCGAAGCGGCGGCCGAGGCTGGATTCAAAGTCGCCGAGCGCGCGCCCGGCGCCTGATTCAGACGCCTCAACCCTCGATGGGTTCGACGGCCGCGATCTCGACGCCGAAGCCTGAAAGGCCGATGTATTTGCGCGGCCCGTGCGTGCGCAGGCGAATGGAGGTGACGCCGAGGTCGCGCAGGATCTGCGCGCCGAGGCCGACTTCGCGCCATTGCAGGGCGCGCGCCGCGTCGGCGTTCTGCGGTTCGGTTCCGCTGAGGTTCGCCGGCACGCCTGCCGAGCCGTCGCGCAGATAGACAAGCACGCCGCGGCCGTTGTCCTGAAATCCCTTCAGCACCCGCTCGATGACGCCGGCCCCGAAAATGTCGCCGATGATGTCGGCCCGGTGCAGGCGCGCCGGCACGGCGCGTCCATCGCCGACCGATCCGTAGACGAAGGCGAAATGCAGGACGGGATCGAAGGGTGTTCGATAGGCGTAGCCGGCCAGCTCGCCGATCGCGGTTTTGACCGGGAAGGACGCGACCCGCTCCACCAGCTTTTCGCGCGACTGCCGGTAGGCGATGAGGTCGGCGACCGCGATGCGCTTCAACTTGTGCTTCTCGCTGAAGGCCTCGATCTGCGGTCCAACCATCACGGTGCCGTCGTCGTTGGCGAGTTCGCAGATGACAGCGACTTCGGGCAGCCCTGCGAGCCGGCAGAGGTCAACCGCCGCCTCCGTATGGCCGGAGCGCATCAGCACGCCGCCGTCCTTGGCGACGAGCGGAAAGACATGGCCCGGGCGGACGAAATCGCCGGCGCCCATATTGCCGTTGGCGAGCGCGCGCACCGTATTGCAGCGCTGCTCGGCGGAGATGCCCGTGGTGAGGCCGTGGCGCACGTCAACCGAGACCGTGAAGGCGGTGCCGAGCGGGGCATCGTTCATCGCCACCATCGGATTGAGGTGCAGGCGCTTGGCGTTGTCGGCCGTCAGCGGCGCGCACACGATGCCGCAGCCGTTGCGGATGATGAACGCCATTTTCTCGGTCGTGCAATGCGAGGCGGCGACGATCATGTCGCCCTCGTTTTCGCGGTCGTCGTCGTCGGTGACGACCACGATCTCGCCGCGCGCGAAGGCTTCGAGAGTTTCGATCACGCTTTCGGCCATGTCGCTCACATCGCGCGCGGACGCGCCCTCGAGAAAATCATTGGGCGTCACCGCGCCCCCGGTTTCGGCGACGATGCGCTTCGCAGTCTCGCGTGACGGCCAGGCGCCGTCCTCGCGACAGATCTGCGTGACCGCGCCGGGCGAAACCCCGATGCGGCGGGCAAAATCCGACCGCCGGATGGCGTGCCGACTTAGCCACTCGCGAAGTTTCATCAGGATTAAATATGCGCGCAACGTTTTAATGCAAGTGAAATGCGCTGCGAGGGGCGTCGGTTTGCTCATCGGCGCCGCGGTCCGCCGCCTGCCGTCCGTTATCGGCGGTTAAGCGTCCGCTAAACAGCCGTTAAGCGCCCGCTAAAAGCCGTTAAGCGTCCATTAAAGTCCGCTAAAAGCCGCTAAAGTCCGCTTAATTTTGGTCATTATCGTTTAAATTCAATGGCTTGCGGATTTGAGAAGATGATTTCGTTTCCTCCGTTCCTCCGCCAAGCGGTCCGACGAGATTTCTTCCGGCGGACCATAGGCACCCTATCACAAAATTCCGATTTTCGAAAACATTTATTCTGGTTCTATTCGCCCGGCTTCCCCTTCACGCGGACGCGCCGGCTTCGCGCTTCCGGAGTTCGGCGTTTTCCGTCTCAAGTTCCGCAATGCGGTCGCGGAGGGCGATCAGCGTGGGCGCAAGCTCTGCGCCGCTATAGCGTGGCGTGATGTGCTGCGAGCAGTTCCAGGAAAACGCGGCGACGTGAAGTTTCAGGATACGCTCCGGCCGCCCGGTCGCGCCTTCGACGACACGCGCGGCGAGTTCGGGGTCCGCCTCCAGCGGGATCGATTCCATGTGCGCATAAATCTTCAGGCGGGCGCGGCGCGGGTAGTCCATCAGGAACAGCGCTACGCGGTCGTTGACTCGCGTATTGCCGGCGCTGATGTATTGCCGATTGCCGCGATAGTCGGCGAAGGCAAGCGTCCGAGCATCCTGAACCTTCAGAAAGCCTTTCGGACCGCCGCGATGCTGGACATAGGGCCAGCCCGTCTCGGAAACGCTCGCGAGATAAAAACTGTCGCGCTCGCCAATGAAGGCGGCTTCCGCTTCACCCAGGCGCTCGCTTGCATCATCGGCCTCGATGCGAAGCTCCCGGCCGTGCTCCGCCTGAGCGGCGCGGACGGCAGGCGTAAAGGCGATCTCGAAATAGGACATTGCGACCTCCGCATTGGCCAAACAAATAGTGCATTTCAAATGACGCGATAATCGGCTATTTTATCAAAAAACTATTTCGAAATATGAGAGAATATGGACCGCCTCGACGCCATGTCGGTTTTCCTCAGCGTCGCGGATCTCGGCAGTTTTTCGGCGGCGGGTCGGGCGCTGCGGTTGCCGCTGCCAACCGTCAGCCGAAAAGTCGCCGAACTCGAAGCCCATCTCGGCGTCAAACTATTCGTACGCACGACGCGCCGGCTCGCGCTGACCGAAGCCGGCAAATCCTATCGGCTCGCGGCGCGGCGCATTCTCGCCGAAGTCGAGGAGGCCGAGCGCAGCGCGGCCGGCGAGTTTCGGGCGCCGCGCGGCGAACTGACGCTGACGGCGCCGGTCCTGTTCGGGCGGCTGCACGTACTGCCGATCGTCATCGAATTTCTGGCCGACTATCCCGAAATCGACATCCGGCTCGCGCTCACGGACCGCAATCTCGATGTGATCGACGAACACGTCGACGTCGCAGTCAGGATCGGCCAACTGCCGGAAAGCGGGCTGATCGCGACGCGGCTCGGCGCGATCCGGCGCGTGGTGTGCGCGCCGCCGCGCCTGATCGCTCAGTTCGGCGCCCCGAATCGCCGAACGACCTGCGTGGCTGGCCCTGCGTCGAGTTCAGTTCCTTATCGTCTCCGAGGACCTGGACGTTTCGCATCCCGCCGACGCGCGGGCCCTTGGCGATTGAAATCAAGCCGCGGCTTTCGGTCACCACCGCGGAAGCGGCGGTGCAGGCGGCGAGCGAGGGCGTCGGCGCCGTTCGCGTGCTGCATTATCAGTGCGCCGACGCCATCCGCGCCGGCGCGCTCAAAATTCTGCTCGAGGATTTTGAATCCGAGCCCTCGCCGGTCCATCTCATCAACGTGCAGGGCAGGGGGCCGCCGTTGAAGACGCGGGTGTTCATCGATTTCTCGACGGAGCGGCTGCGCGAGCGGCTGAAGCGGCTCTCAGCGCGCTGATCTATTCGCGCGCCCGCGCCAATGTGTAGATCTCTTGCGAAGTCGCCGGCGCTGCGCCGACGCGGCGGCGCCCGAAGGCGGCGACGAAACGCCGCCACAGCGACCAGAAGACAACCGCCGCGACGACCGGGATCAGGCCGCCGATCAGCGCGTCGCGAATCAGGTGGTACGATCGCGCGCGGCTCAAGGCGGGCATGGGAACAAAATCCTGGTGGTCGCCGGGATCGAGAGCGTCGAGCTGGCAGGGCATCCGACGTCGCGCGAACTCGTAGCAAAGTTCGACGACGGCGCTGTGGGTGGAAGCCAGTTCCGAAGCGCCGAAAGGATCGGTCGGCCGGTGGTAAAAATCCAAAAGTGCGCCGGTCGCCGCGGGGTACAAGATCGCGCCGCCAAGGCTCAGCACGATTGTCGTGCGCTTCAGGCCCCTCAGCGTGTGTCGCAGCAGCGCCGCTCTCGCCAGCTCCGACTCACGAAGCTCCCGAGGGCTCGCCCAGCTCGCGAAACCCGGCCAAAGCGGCAGCCGAAATCTGCGCGGCGCCGAATCAATCGCGCCTGTGTTCGCGACGGTGATTTTATCCCGCCTCATGGCATCAACGCCGCGCCTGCTACCGCGCTCGCGCGCTTCGACGAAGAACTCTCAACTCTGGCCCCCAAAGCTTTCCGCCTTAACGCTAACTATAATCCTGACGCCGCGTTCCTGACAGCCGCCTAAATCAAGTGAACAAAAATGTTAACAATTTACGATAGCGAGACACCGTTCCAGGGTGATGATTTTTGCTGATTAAATTGATAGAATAAATTAACTTATGTGTCCAGATGTAGTTAATCCCCTCTCCCATTCGGGAGATGGGCCGGGGGTGAGGGTTGGCGTGATCGGCGGCCTGGAGGTTCCCCTCACCCCTGCCCCTCTCCCCATGGGAGAGGGCTCTACCTCGCTCTCGCCCGCTCGAACGCCGCCTTGACCTTTTCGGTCGGACGCGTCGCCATCCGCTCGGCAAGCAGGGCGCGCGAGAGCGCCTTTTCGCCGGCGCCTTCGGCGGCCGCGAGGATCGTCATGGCGACGATGTCGCGCTGGGCGTGGCTGCCGCCGATCCGCATGGCGCGGCGGGCGACCGGGAGCAGGTTGTCGAGCGCGCCGCGATAGTCGCCCGCGCCGAATTTCAATACGCCCTCGACCAGCGGCAGTCCGATTTCCGCGGTGACGTCCCGGTTGTCGCCGCGGCCCTCGCGAACAAAAACCTCGAGCGACCGCCTCACGCGCTTCGCGTCCTCAGGATCCGGCGAGCGCGCCGCGGCGAAGGCGAGATGCAGATCGTTGAAAGCGAGCACGTGATCGTCGACATGCGCCATCCAGCGGCGCGCCACCTCGCCCCAGCGGGCGCCGACGTCGGCGCCTTCGAGTTCGAGCCGCCACAGCAGGCTCGCCGCGTCGATGCGATCGAGCGTCGCGTCGTCGGCGAGTTTGGGAGCGGTGAAGCGATCGTAATCGGCGAGCACTTCTCTGAAGGCGCCCCGCTCGATCATGTAGAGCGCCAGGTGCCAGCCGTTGTGGCCGGCCATGAAATGCGCCTTCGTCCAGTTGGGACGCCAGGCGCGCAGACTGCGCTCGCCCTCCTCGAAGCGTCCGGTCATCTCGAACACATGGGCGAGCGCATGCACCGCCCAGGCGTCGCCCGGATGGATCTCGATCGCCTCGCGGCCCGCCTCCTCCGCCGCCTGCATTTCACCGGATTCCTCGAGGCCGAAGGCGCGCGCGCCGAGATAGAACCCGTAGAGCGGATCGTCGCGCGTCCAGAACGGCGCAACCCGCGCCGTCGTGTCGCGGATCGCGAGCGGCATGCCGAGAAAGAAATAAATGTCCTGCGTGAGGCGCAGCGCGAGCGCGTCGCGCGGTTCGTCGGCGAGGATGTCTTCAAATATTTCTGCGGCGTCGAGCAATCGCCCTTCCGCCCACGCTTCTATTCCCGCCAGATGGCGCGCTTCGCGCTCGCTCAAACGCGGCGCCGTTTTACGCGCGGCTGCGATCGCGCCGGTCACTTCGGGATGATCGCCGCGAAAGCCTCCAACCATGTAGAGCGCCGCGATCGCGCTCGCGCCGAGGCCGAATTCGGGATCCTCGGCAAGCGCGCGCTTCAGCTTGCCGACGGGATCGCCGGTCAGGCCCCAATAGTCCTCGAGCGCGCCGTCGAACGCGGCGGCCGAGGCGGGGCTTGCGGTGAGAGAGAGACCTCGCGCGTCAGAACTTCATGGTTGAAGCCTCCGTTCGGCGCGCTTCTCGCACGAACGAAGGGCGTCGCGCAAAGCCTTCAGGCGGTCGAGCCGGCGTCGACGGTAATGACGGAGCCGGTGATGTTGCGTCCGGCTTCGCCGAACAAAAAGGCCACGGTCGCAGCGACGTCTTCGGGCGAAGCGAGCCGCTTCAATGCGGCGCGCGACACGACGCGCTCGCGGTCGGCTTCGCCGAGGTCGTGCGTCATTTCCGTGTCTATGAAGCCGGGCGCGACGGCGTTGACGGTGATTCCGAGCCGGCCGACTTCGCGCGCCAGCGATTTTGTGAAGCCGATCATCGAGGCCTTGGTCGCGCCATAGACCGAGAGCGCGTTGTAGCCGGTAGAGGCGATGATCGAGGCCATGTTGACGATGCGCCCGCGCTTCTTCTCCATCATGCCGCGCACGACATATTTGCTCATCAGGATCGGCGCCAGCGTGTTGAGCCGGATCAGCGCTTCGATATCGGGATCAGGCATGGTCGCGAGCAGGCCGCTCGTGCCGAGCCCCGCATTGTTGACGAGGCCGTAGATCGGCCCGAACTCGCGCTTGATCTCGCGTACGACCTGGGGAATCGCGTTGACGTCGGAGAGGTCGCAGGCGCGGAATTTTAGCGCGCCGCCCGTATCCCCGCCCGCGAGCGCCGCCGCCTCGCGAAAGGCGCCGCTCTCTCGGCGCGCGAGGCCGATCACGCAATAGCCTTGCGAGGCCAGCGTGCGGGAAGTCGCAAGACCGAGGCCGCGCGTCGCGCCAGTGACGATGACGTTATCCATGACGCATCGAGCTTTCCGCCGTCCGTGAGCGGAAGTTCCGGGACGAAGCGCAGCCGCGCCGGCGTCATATGCGCTGGCAAGCGGCCGCGGCAGGAGTCCAAAATCTCGCGCTCCAGGCCGACCTGCGAACCGCCGTTGACGTTGAGCAGCACGTCGGCGACCACGATCGCGCCGGTGATCGGGCTGCGGCGCGCGAACACGCGGCTCGCCCTGACCGCGGGATGCGCGTTGAGGATCGCCTCGACCTCTTCAGGATGCACCTTGGCGCCGCCGACATTGATGATGCCGCCGCGCCGCCCGACGAACAGATAACGATCGCCGCGCAGCTCCACCATGTCGCCGGTGTCGACGAAACCTTCCTCATCGGCGATCGGCGCCGCGTCACTGCCAAGAAATCTGAGCGCACGTCTTTCGGAGCGTATGTGCAGGGCGTCGTCGACGACGCGCAGCGTCACCGGGCCCGGCCGACCGAGCCATGCGGCGGGAAAGCCCGCCCGGCCGTCGCCGACCGTGAAGGCGACGCCGGCTTCTGTCGAGGCATAGGCGTGCTCTACGCGGGCGCGAGGATATTGGGTCTGCAGGGCGGCGAGGATGGCGTCATCGGCGATCTCGCCGGAAAGCCGGACATATTGCGGATCGATGCGCGACGCCTCGCCGCTCATCAGCGCCTTGCGCCAATGCGAAGGCGTGCCGGAAATATGGGTGATAGCGGCCTCGCCGAGGCGGACCAAAAAATCCTCGAGGCTCTCCTCGGCGCCGTTCATCCGGAGCGAGCCCGAGCCCGACAGAGCCCGCAGGAAAATCTGCAGGCCGCCGTAGCGGCGGATGTCGTAGAAGGTCGCCCATTCCTGCCTCGGCGCATCGGCGATCGCGCCAGTGAGCGTCGCCAGCGTGTGGACGACGAGTTTGGGCGGACCGCTGGTGCCCGAGGTCGGCAGAACCCATTCGGTCTCGCGCTTGCCGGTGACTGCGACGCCCCGACGGCTCAGCGGGAGCGCGCAAAAAACCTCGATAGGCAGGTCGACCGGCGCGAGCCGCCGGTCGTGCACGATCGCCTCGGCTCCCGCCTGCCCGGCGGCGATCGCGATGGGCTCCGGCCCCCAGCCTGGCGGACAGAGCACGATACGGCGCGCCAGGCCGTCGAGATCGATCAGCGCGGCGGCGGCGAGCGCCATATCGCGCACGTGAAGCACCACGGATCGCCCTTCGAGCCCTGCGAGCGATCCCGAAAGCGCCGAGCTTTGCGCGAAGCTCCGCGAGCGCGATTTGCCCGCCGCGCGTCGCGAGGACGCGTTCGCCGGCGCCCGCGCGCGCGATAAGATCGCGAAGCGTCATGCTTCAGGCCGTGGCCATCTCATAGAAAGTGACGAGGCCGCCGACAGTGGTCGGAAAGCGGGCGCCATTGACGGAGGCAAACGGGTCGGTGCCCAGGGCGTCCTCGAGCCGCGCGACGAGAATGGCGAAGCACAGCGAGTCGAGCCCGGACTCCATCAGGGGAAGATCGTCAGTGAGCGGCGCCAGCGTCTTCTGCTGCTCTGCGGCGACGGTCTGGAGTTCATTTAGGATCGTCAACCTTATCGACATCCTGCGCGTTCCTTATCGGTAAACACCCGCTATTCTAGGTGTGGGGATGAGCGTTCGCCAGCATAGGCTGACCGCAAGGTAAACCTTCTTGAATGCATTTACGCAAGTTAAGATTATGCGTCGCGAGATCGAGCGCTCCGATCTCGATGCGGTGGCGCTTTGTCTGAAGCGCAACTTTCCCCGCCGCAGCCTTACCTTCTGGAAGCGCCTGCTGGCGCGGCTCGCCGAGGCGCCGGAATGCGCGCTGGCGCCGCGCTTCGGCTATCTGATCGAGGCCGACGGCGGCGTGGTCGCCGTCATGCTGACGATCGCGCATCAGTCAGAGCTCGCGGGCGCGCCGGTCGCGCGCTGCAACCTTTCGAGCTGGTGTGCCGATCCCGCCCATCGCCACCTCGCGGCCATGTTGCCGATGAAGGCGTTCGCTCGCAGCAAAACATTGTTCACCGATCTGACGGCGGCGCCGCACACGCTGCCGTCGATCGAAGCGCTCGGCTTCAAATCCTTCGCCAGCGGCAGCGTGGTCGCGCCGACCTGGTCTCAGCCAGCGGGGGCCGCGCGGGTCGTAGCGTTCCGACCCGAGGCGCCGGAAGCGCAAGCGCTGACGGCCTGGGAACGCCAGATGCTTGGCGATCACGCAAAGCTTCGGGCTGACGGCGCTCGTTGGGGTTGGCCGCGGCGAGGCGGCGGCCTTCGTGCTGAAGCCGCTGCCGCTCTGGCGCCATCCGATCCCCGCGATGCTCGTGCTCTATGCCCGATCCGAGAGCGAGGTTGCGCGATACGCGCGACCGCTTGCGAGGCATTGTCTGTTGCGCGGACGCGGCGGATTGGTGATTGGCGCCAGCGGACCGATTCCGGGCGTCAGCGGCCGCTACGTCGAAAACCTCTACCCGCGATTTTACAGGGGCGGCGAGCCGACCGCGCCGACCGACCTCGCGTATTCTGAACTCGCCTTGATCTGATTGACGGCGATCGTGGACGCGCGAAGGCCGCGGCAAGCGCCTCCCGATTAATCCCCACGAAAGTTTTCTGCACGTATAAGTTGTCACGCGGGCTCGATGCTCGCGACGCCGGAAATTTGCCGGAGACCCCGAATGGCTGAGCGAAATCGACTTCTGATCGTCGATGACGACAAGATTCATCGCGCGATCTATTCCTCGATCGCCAGCAAGCTCGAATATGCCGTCGATCTCGCGCAATCGCCTGGTGAGGCCTATGCGGCGCTGAGGGCCGCGGACTACAAGATCGTCATTCTCGACCTGATGCTCGGCGAAGAATCCGGCGCCGATGCGCTCGCGCTGATGAGTTCGCTGCCGAAGAAGCCGCGCGTCCTGCTGGTCACCGGCGCGAGTGACGAGGTGATCGATGAGACCTTCGCCGTCGGCCGCCAACTGGGACTCGAAATGTTCGGGCCCGTGCGCAAGCCTGTGAATATGGCGCTGATCCGCACCATGCTGCGCGGTATGGCGATCGACGCGACCCCGCCGGAAATCCGCGTCTTCGGCCGCCTGAACTTTTGGCGGCGGCTTCAGCCTTCAGGCCGCCGGGCTCACGCTACTCGCGCCATCGCCATGAACCTCGGCGATCTCGGCGAAGACCTCCTCGCAGCGCAGGAACGCGTCGACGACGCCCGGATCGAAATGCTTGCCGCGGCCGGCCAGGATGATCGCGGGCTTGCTCGCATGCGAAAACGCGCTGCTTGTAGACCCGCGCGCTGCGCAGCGCATCATAGACGTCAGCCAACGCCATCAGGCGCGCCGACAAGCGGGATCGCTTCGCCCTTCAGCCCTCCGGGATAGCCGCGAGCCATCCCACTTCTCGTGATGGCCGCCGACGATCTCGATCGCGAGGCGCAGAAATTCGCTCGACTTCGCGAATTCTCGCCCGCCGCCGCGGCAAGCGCCGCCGGCCGATGGAGGTGTGCGTCTTCATGACTTCGAATTCCTCCGGCGTCAGCTTGCCCGGGCTTCGCAGGACCGCGTCCGGGATCCGACCTTGCCGATGTCGTGCAGCGGCGCGGATTTGCACATCAGGTCGATCGGCGTCGTCGTCGAGGCCGGCGTCGAAGCGCGGATCGGACCGCATTTCGAGCGCCAAGCGTGCTTGACATAGCGCTGGGTGCGCAGGATGTGGCCCCCGGTCTCATGATCGCGGCTCTCGACCAGCGAGGCCAGCGCCTGGATGGTGACGTCCTGGGTCATGCGCGAGTTCGCGCGTGCGTTCGCCGCGACGGTCTCTTCGAGCGTCTGGTTGCGCAGCGCGAGTTCGCGTCGACGGCCTTCGCAAGGCGAGATGGGTGCGACCCGCGCCAGCACGATCGGCGGCGAAATCGGCTTGGTGATGTAGTCGACGGCGCCGCACATCGAAGCCCTCGGTCTCGTTGTGCGTCTGTCCGAGCGCCGAAACGAAAATGAGCGGAATCTCGGCGAGCCGCGGTCGCTCTTCATGCAGCCGGCACAAGCTCCAGCCCATCCATGTTCGGCATCATCACATCGACGAGCGCGAGATCGGGCAGCACGTTCGCCCTTCAGGCGATCGAGCGCCTGAAGGCCGTCGCGCGCGACGATGAGGTTATAGTTCGGGCGCAGGAGATCGACGAGAACTTTCACGTTGATAGGTTCGTCGTCGACGATGAGGATACGCGGCGCGGTCCGGCTCCGTCATGGCCAACTTCATGTCAGTCCCAGTTCGACGATTTCGGCGCGCAATTCGGCCAGCGCGTCTGCCGCGCCGTCGAAATCGTAACGGCCGGCGGAGGCGGCGACGGCGGAGGCGCGCGCGGCGGCGGCGGTGCGCGCGAGGCATCTGGCCAGCCGCTCCGATTCCGTTTCGGCGTCGGCGTCGCCGGCCTTCAACAGCTTCGCCAGCTGCGTCGATCGCCGCAAGCGCGGCGGCGGCGTCCGGGCGGCGGCGACCTCGTCGGGCGCGGGCGCCGTCGGCCGGCGTCGCCGCCTGCGCGCGGCGACGCCCTCGACGACCTCGGCGATGGCGCCGCGCCAGCGCCTCGGCTTGCCGGCAGATCCTGTCGCATCCGGCGGCTTCTTCGCGCGCGCCATGCTCGATGGCGCGCGCGGATCTCGGCGACGCGCAGCGCGCCGAGCGTCGAGGCTGCGCCTTTCAGCCCGTGGGCGAGCGCGTTGACGCTTCCTCCAGTCGCCGCTTCGGCGAGCGGCGCGCGATCGATCGACGCCTGACCGCGGTGTTCTTCGACGAAGAGGTCGAGGAGATGCTCGAACAGCTCTCATTGCCGCCGAGGTTGCGCAGCGCGAACTCGACGTCGAGCGCCGGGCGCAGTCGCAGCGCTCGTCGCGGCGCTTGCGCACCGGGTCTTGCGGGCGTTCGGGCGTGCGCGGGCCGCGCGCGACGCCTTCGAGCCAACGCGCGAGCGTCAGCGCGAGCTTGTCGGGATCGATCGGCTTGGCGATGTGATCGTTCATGCCCGCTTCGAGGCAGCGCTCGCGATCGCCCGCCATGGCGTTGGCGGTCATGGCGATGATCGGCGTACGCGTGTCGCCGATTTCGGTGCGGATCGCCACCGTCGTCGCGAGCCCATCCTTGCCCGGCATCTGCATGTCCATCAGGATCAGATCGAACTGGCGCGTCGCGAGGATCTCAGCGCTTCCTCGCCCGAGCTCGCGACCGTCGTCTCCACGCCGAGCGTCTCCAGCAATTCGGTCGCGACCTGCTGGTTGATCGGGTTGTCCTCGACCAGCAGGATGCGCACGCCCGGCAGCAGGACGTCCGAGGCCTGCCGCTCGCGGGCGCCGCGCTGGCGCGATGGCCGCCGCGGCGATGCCGAAGGCGGCCAGCATGCGTCTCCTTCAGAAGCTGCGGGCGACGCCGGCTTCTCGAGCGACGCCGATCGACGCGCGCGCCGTCGCGGCGAACGGTCGGCGAGCGCCTCGACGAGTTCGCCTCGGCCGTAGGCGGTCAGCATGAGGACGGCGTGTGGACCGCGGCCTGCGGCGCGCATCCGAGCGAGCATTTCGACGCCGTCGATGTCGGGCAGTTTCCAGTCGAGCAGCACGATATCGAACGGCTTCGGACTCGCGCGAGATGCTGCAGCGCTTCGAGCGCCGTCGGCCGCTTCGGCCACTTCCATGCCCCATTCGGCGAGCGCCGCGCGCAGCATGTGGCGCGAGGACTTGCTGTCGTCGACCACCAGCACGCGGCGGCCGCGCGAGCGCGCAGCCGCTCCTGCTCGGCCAGTCGGCCGGCGCGCCGACCTGCAGGGGCACGATGAAGGTGAAGGTCGTGCCGACGCCCTCGACGCTGCTCGACCGAAATCTCGCCGCCCATCAGGTCGCAGGATGCTGCGGCAGATCGCGAGGCCGAGGCCGGTGCCGCCGAAGCGGCGCGACGTCGAAGCGTCGGCCTGGGTGAAAGGACGGAACAGCAGGGCCATCTGCGCCTCCGACATGCCGATGCCGGAATCCGAGACCGCGACTTCGAGCCGGAAGCGACTCGTCGCTCGAGCGGCGCGCCGCCGAGCGCTGACCCGCACTTCGCCCCTGGCGGTGAATTTCGCCGCGTTGCTGAGCAGGTTGATCAGGACCTGCGAGAGACGCAGCGGGTCGCCGACGAAATGCGCGGGCAGGTCGGGCGCACGTTCGACGACGAGCTTGCAGCCCTTTCTCCACGATCTTCGGATTGATGACGCGACACGACGCTCTCGAGCACCTCGTCGAGGTCGAAGTCGACGGCTTCGATCGTCAGCTTGCCGGCCTCGATCTTCGAAAAGTCGAGGATGTCGTTGATGATGCCGAGCAAGGCCTGCGAGGCGTTCTGGATCTTGGTCGAGATAGTCGCGCTGGCGCGGCGTCAGTTCGGTGCGCGCCAACAGATGCGACAGGCCGATGATCGCGTTCATCGGCGTGCGGATTTCGTGACTCATCGTGGCCAGGAATTCGCTCTTGGCCTGGTTGGCGCTGACCGCGACGTCCTTGGCGTCGGCGAGTTCGCTCTGGATCTGATGGGCGGCGGTCGTATCGATATGGACGCCGATCAGCGCGCTGCGGGCGGCCGGCGGGGTCGCGCTCGATGATCTTGCCGATGCTGCGGATCCAGGCCCATTCGCCGTCCGCGCGGCGCATGCGGAATTCGACTTCGACCGCGCACGGTCTCGCCTGCGCACGTGCTGCTCCATCGTCTCGAGGTAGGCCCCCAATCGTCGGGATGCAGGAGCGAGCAGGAAGAGATCGCCGTTTTGCGCGCCCGGCCGCGGCTCGTAGCCGAGCATGCGGAACCAGGTCTCGCTGTAGATCGCCGCGATCGTTGATCGGATCGTAGTCCCACAGGCCCGTCGAGGACGCGCTGAGCGCGATGCTGAGACGCTGCTCGCTCGTCTTCGAGTTCGTCGTGCACGCGCCGCCGTTCGGTGATGTCCTGGAAGACGACGACCGCGCCGACATATGCGCCGTCGCGCTCGAGCCGCACGGCGACGACGGAAACAGGGAAGACCCGGCCGTCGCGGTGCGTGAAATATCTGGTCCTCGGAATGATATTTGCTGGCGTCTGCGCAGCGTCCTGCATGATCGCGCAGTCGCTGGCGGGGATGTGCGCTGCCCGAAGCGTCCTGGAAATGGACGAGATCGTGCAGCGAGCGGCCCCTGACCTCCTCGAAGCTCCAGCCGATCAGCCGCTCGGCCTCGGCGTTGAGGAACGTGCAGCGCCCGCCTGCGTCGATGCGTGTAGACGCCTTCGCCCATCGAATTGGTGACGCTCTGAAGAAAGGCGCGGCTGTCTTCGAGCTCCTGCTCGAGCCGTTTGCGCGCGGTGATATCGGTGCAGATCGCGATGAACTGCTCGGACTTCGCCCTGGCGGTCCGTCAGCGGCACGATGGTCGCGTCGAGCCAATAGAGATCGCCCGACGGCGCTGCGATTGCAGATCTCGCCATGCCAGACCCGGCCGGCGCGAGCGTCGTCCAGAGATGTTGATAGAAGGCCGGATGCGTGCTCGCCGGAATTGACGATATTGTGGTTGGCGCCGATCAGACGCTCGCGCGAATAGCCGGAGATCTGGCAGAAGCGATCGTTGGCGTAGATGATGACGCCTTGCGCGTCGGTGATGCTGACGATGGCGTGTTGATCGAGCGCGAATTTCTGGTTCTCGAGGTCGCGCTCGCGCGAGTCGACGAGCTGATGTTGCCGATCGGCGATCACGATGACGCTGCCGACGCGAAAGCGCGGTCAGCACCATGCCGCCGATCAGCAACCAGTAGGGACTCGAATCCGAATGTTTGGCGACGATAGGCGGCGGTCGGCGCGAGCTGAAGGGCCCAGTTGCGGTCGGCGATGCGCACGCGCGATTGCATGTCGAGCGCGGGCGGCGAGGCGAACAGGCTGAAAGGCGCATGAAGTTGGTCGTTCCGCTGGCCAACGCCGTCGGAGGCGAGTATCGATCGGCGCGGCCAAGTCGGTTTCGTCGGTCAGCCAGATAATGGAACAGCGACATATCGCTCGTGCGGAGCGCGACCCGAGCAGGTCGGGCACGGAAAACACGCCGAGCGCAAATCCTTTCAGCGCCGCGCGCCGTTGTTCGACGGTCGCCGTCGGCGCGTCGTCCTCGTAGACCGGCAGAGAACAGCAGAATGCCCATCTGATTGTTCTGGACAAGCTTTACGCCCGCGGTGGCGACGCTGGCCCCGCTGTCGCGCGCCTTGATCAACGCCGCCTCGCGAGCCGGGTTGGAGGAGAGGTCGAAGCCGACGACGCCTTCGTTGCCTTCGAGCGGCGTCACGAAAGCGACCGGGAAATATGCTGGCCGCGGCGAGACTTCGACCGGCTTGCCGTCCCGTCGTTCAAATATGCGGAATGGCTTGCCCCATTGGCGCGACATCTCGGCCTCGAAGGAGGCGCGCTCGTCGTCGGGGATGGCAGGAATCCATTCAAGCGCCTGGATGCCGAGGCCGAACGCCGCGAGTTTGTCGGCAATCGCCCTGAAATCGGTCAGTTCATGCGGGCGCGAGAGCGCGAAGCCGCCGGCCAGACCTTCGATGGCGTGCTGGCCGAGATCGACCGTCGCTTCGAGGCGGGTCGCCGATTCGCGCGACAGCAGCGCGAATTCGGAGTCGATGTCGCGCTGGATGGAAGCGGCGTCGATCCTGACCAGCGCGATCGTCGCCGCCAGCCCGGCCGCAGCCACGGAAACGACCGGCGCCGCGCGCTTGAGACACGCGCCGGCCGTTGGTCCATCGAACGCCAGCAGCGCGGCGCCAAACACGACGGCGCCCGCGACGTCGCCCATCCAGAAATAGGTCAGGCCGCCGATCAGCTCCGCGCCCGTCTCCCGGCCGAAGGCGAACAGGGTGAGATTGTCGAGCGCGGCGCCGGCGAAGCCCGGAACGACCCCGCCGAAAAAGAAAAAGGCCGTGAGCGAAAGCGGCGTCGCGGGGGAATAGGGGTAACCCGCGGCGCGGCGGACGAGCGCGCGCGCCAGCGCGGCCTGCAGCGTGGTCCCGGCCGCGAACATCGCCGCCGCCGCCACGGTCAAAAAGATCGTCGCTCCTGCGGACGAATCGGCGAACAAGGGAACGGCGAGCGCAAAGGCTCCGAGCGCGACCCCGACGAGGCCCGGACGGCCGACGCGGATCGCCGCCGCCAGCGCGACGCCGGCGGGAGGCCAGACGAGCGTGACGCCGCCAGGCGGAATCGCCAACAGCAGACCGAGCTGTCCCAAAGCAAAGTAGGCGAGCGCCGTCAGCAGCGCGACGCGCCAGGCGGGCGCGGACGAGGCGGGGAGCCCTTCGGCCGGGCGGGCTCTGTCGAAACCCATTTACGGAAGGCGTCCCGATCAAGTCGACGCGCGTTTGCGGCGTCGTCAGGTCATCGACCTCGCTCGGCGTGAGGCGAACGAGAAGCGAATTGTCAGGGGGTGGACATGCCCTTTTGAACGAAAACGGGCGACGGCGAAGCGTCATGCTGCGCGCGCTTTGTTTTACGCGCGGCCGTGGGCCAGACGTTGCAGGCTTGGCCCTAAGATTCCGTTTAAGGGGCGCCGCGCCGGGGGGCTGTGGGGCGGGAATTCAAGAAAACGGCCCGGCGGTACATCCGCGCCGAGCCGTTCCGAAGGCGCAAGCCGAAGCCTGCGGTTTGAACTTGGCACGTTGCCGTTACGGTAAAATGAACGCGGGGCGCCCCGCTGCTTAAGCGACCGGTCCGAAACGTTCTGAGAAGGCCGCCTTCAGGGCCTCGTCGACGTCCTCCATCGTCGCCTCGATCCCGAGATCGCGAAGGCTCGTGACGCCGTAGTGCGCTTCCGCGATGCCGCACGGCACGATACCGGAAAAATGCGTGAGGTCCGGTGTGACATTGAGCGCGACGCCGTGAAAAGTCACCCAGCGCCGGATGCGCACGCCGATGGCGGCGATCTTGTCTTCGGCCTCGGCGCCCGTAAGACCCCGCGGCTTGTCGGGACGTTTGACCCAGACGCCGACGCGATCCTCGCGCGGTCCGGCTTCGACGCCGAGACGCGCCAGCGCGTTGATCAACCAACCTTCGAGCGCCGCGACATAAGCCCGCACGTCGGGGCGGCGTCGGCGCAGGTCGAGCATCACATAGGCGACCCGCTGGCCCGGCCCATGATAGGTGAACTGGCCGCCGCGACCGGTGTTGTGCACAGGGAAGCGAGGATCGAGGAGATCGGCCGCCTTGGCGCTCGTGCCCGCGGTGTAGAGCGCGGGATGTTCCAGAAGCCAGACCTGTTCCGGCGCCTCTCCCGAAGCAATGCGTTCGGCGATCGCCTCCATTTCGTCGCTTGTGCGCTCATAGTCCGCGAGCCCCTCGAATGGGCGCCAGAGTACGGGCGCCGCCGGCGCCGCCGGCAGCATCGAGGCCTGCGGGGCGAGACGTTGAGCCGTCATGCGGTCTGCGCTCCTTGTTTGAGGCCTCCACCTATCGCCGGAGTCACATGTTGGTCGAGGCGTTCGATTGCGCAATCCCGGCCGCCTGTGGTCTAGTTGACGCATAGTTAACGCCGGGCGGCGCGCAAGGCATTTCAGACGATGGGGCGAACTTGGCGGGTCCAAACGCTTTTCCGGCGGGATGGCGGCGGCGATCGTGACAGCGCTGGCATTCGCGCCGTCCGCTTCGCTTGCCGGGGCCTGGACGCAGCCTGCGGGGCAGGGCCAGGCGATCTTTTCCTTCTATGGCTGGACCGGACAGGCCTCGCCGATCGGCTACATCACGCCGCCGAAGGAAAACGAGGTCGAGACCCAGCTTTACGTCGAATATGGCCTCGCCGACCGCGTGATGCTGATCAGCTCCGTGGCGCTCGAGCGCTACGCCATGCTCTCGCCTGTCAACAACACCTATGTCGGGCCGGACTACTCCCATATCGGCCTGCAATATGAAGTCGCGAAGCTCGACAATTGGGTGTTTTCGGTTTCGGGCAGTTTCTTCGTCCCCGGCGCCAGCAATGCTTCCGAGCCCGCGCAGTCCGGCAACACCGGCGGCGCGGCGGAAGCGCGCGCGCTGGCCGGCCGCAGTTTCGCCGTTGGAAACGGCGCCTATGTGTTCGTCGACGGCGAGGTCGCCTACCGCGACCGCACCGCCGGGCCGCCCGACGAGTGGCACGGAGATCTGACGATCGGCTACAAGCCGAACGACAAATGGACGCTGATGCTGCAAAGTTTTAACGAGGTGACCGACGGCGCGGGCAGTCCGGGGTTTCCAGCCATTCGTGAGAGCGTCGAACAGGCGAGCGTGATCTATGCCTTGACCCCGCAATGGTCATTGCAGGGTGGTCTGTTCGCCTCCGTGATTTCGACGGGCACGAACAGTCAGCGCGGCGCGGTCATATCGATCACCCGAAAATTCTGAAGCTTTGTTGAGGCGCTCATTGCGTTGGGTAGGAATGTTAATTGCCTCCAACGTCCTCATCTGAGGCGCCCGCCGAAGGTGGGCCTCGAAGGATGCGCCGCGAGAAGCTGCGGTCGATGACGCCCACTAGTATTGCGCGGCGGCCGAGGGCAGCGCCTCAGTCTGAAATTCGGCAATGGGCGGGCAGCGAACCTATTTGGCGCCTGATTTTTGCAACGCGTAAGCCGTTGATTTTATTAAAGGCAAGATTTGGTGCAAAAGTCATAACTTATGGGATGATTTTATAATCCAGTTAGATCAGCGCTTTAGAAGTTTCAAAAGATAGTTGCATAAGTAGACGGGTTTTTGCTATGATTGCACATGACGATTTACGGATATGCACGGGTCAGCACGGACGGTCAGACGCTCGGCGCTCAAGTGGAGGCGTTGACGGCAGCCGGAGCCGCCCCCGTGTTTCGCGAGACGGCCAGCGGAGCCAAGACCGACCGGCGCGAGCTGGCGAAGGCGTTACGCGCTCTTGAGGCTGGCGACACTTTGCTTGTCACGCGCCTCGATCGGTTGGCGCGATCGACGCGCGACCTTTTGAACATCCTCGACACGATAGCGAAGGCCGGAGCCGGATTCCGTTCCCTCGGCGACGCATGGGCGGACACCACGACGCCGCACGGACGTTTGATGTTGACCGTTCTTGGCGGGCTTGCCGAGTTCGAGCGCGAGCTGATCCGCGCCCGCACTGGCGAAGGCCGGGTTCGGGCCAAGGCGCGAGGCGTCCATATGGGACGGCCACCGAAATTGACGCCGGCGCAGCGCCGCGAAGGTTTGCAAGCGCTCGCGTCAGGCGAGGCGACGCAGGCCGACCTAGTGCGCCGGTTCAACGTCAGCAAGAGCACGATTTCTCGGCTGGCAGAGAAGACGGATGCCCACCCCTCCCCTGTCCCGGTCAGGCGCATCGACGCCGACACCGAGCGCGCGGCGCGGGCCTTCCTGAAACGGCTTGAGGGCAAATATCCCTTCGTTGACGCCCTTCTTTACGGAAGCCGCGCGCGCGGCGACCACAAGCCCGACAGCGACGCGGATATCGCCGTTGTTCTGCGTGGCGCGCGCGGCGACCGTTATGACCTTGCGCGCGAATTCGGGGGCATCGAGTTCGATGTCCTCATGGAAACCGGCGTTATGGTGCAGGGCTTTCCCTTGTGGGAAGACGAGTGGCTCGTCCCGAGACTTTCAATAATCCCGCTCTTATTCGCAATATTCTTCGCGAGGGCATCCACCTGTGACTTCTCGCGCAATCGTATTGTCGTAAGGCCGACGCGGCGCTCTCTGCCGCTCGCCTCCTTTTGGAGGCAAAGGATGGCGGACGGAGCCTGCAATCGCGCCTACTATGCGATGTTTGATGCCGCGCACGCGATCTTGTTTGCTCTCGGCGTTGAGGTGCTGGCCGCGCCCATCAAGACCCATAACGGCCTTCTCGCGAAATTCGGTCAAGAGGTCGTTCTCAAAGGCCATCTTCCGGCGGCATTTGGTGAAGACCTCAACGCCGTTCAGAGGTTCCGACAAATTGCGGATTACAGCGGCGATCCTGTCGCAGAAACCAAAGCCATATGGGCGGTTGAACGTGCCGAGGCGTTTGTCGCGGCGATCAAAGCAAGAATTACGCTCGAATGAGCACCAGAGCGTCCTTTCATGTTGAGAGGATGAAGCAAGCGGCCGTTTTGCGTCGCGCAGCGTTTAGCAATTGCTTCCAAGCCCTGCGGCTTCGGACCGCAAAACGTCTGAGAGTTCACGGCCATCTCTCTCGCCGGAAATGGCGCAGGACAACAGAACGCCTACACGCCGGGACTTGCATTTTAATATTCAAAATGATCGGTCGCGTTCAGGTACGCTCGCGTCTAGCCCGGATGTCTCACAGGATTTGGGTGCATCGGGGTCCCGAATTCAGCGAAAGTTGTTTTGCGAGAAGGACTTAGTTGAGCAGGGAGAGCTTCCCCGATGCAGACGGAGTGTAGACCGGAACTGATGGCCTTTGCACCTGTCGAAGGCCGCAGCGTGGTGGCCGATTTCGACGGCGGCGCGCTGACGTCGGATGCCGGCGGGCTGTTGCTGGGCGCTACCGATCGGACGATCCGACTGGTCGAGAGGTTCGCGGCCTGCTTTCGGGATGCCCGGGGTTACGGTGACAGTGCATTTTATAGGCGTGGAGGGCCTTCTGCGAAGCCCAATAGGGAATAGACTGGCGCCGTAACCCAACTTTGTCCCACTTCGTTGACGCAAGCGTGACTGGCGAGGCGGGCGGCCCGAGCCTAAACCGCGCTGATGAGCGATCATCCATCGCCCCCCTTCGAGCCCGACCGTTTCCGTTCCGCCGCCGCCTATTACGAGCAGGGACGCGCGCCTTATGCGACCGCGCTCATCGAGCGCGTCGCTCAAGTCACGGGTCTCGATGCGAGGAGCCGGGTGCTCGATCTCGGCTGCGGTCCGGCTCCGCTGGCGCGCGCTTTCGCGCCGTTCGTCGGCGAGGTCGTCGCGATGGACCCGAATCCGGAAATGCTCGTTTACGCGCGCCAGCTCACGGCGGGGATCGCCAATATCCGCATCGTGGCCGGAAGCTCCTATGATCTCGAGCCGGCGCTTGGCCCGTTCCGACTCGTCGTGATGGGACGCTCGTTTCACTGGATGGACCGGCTCGATACGCTGAGGCGGCTCGACCAGATGATCGAGCCGCAGGGCGCCGTCGCCTTGTTTCACGATCGCGCGCCGGACGTGCCGGCCAATGCGTGGCGTCAGGCTTGGCGCGAGATCCGCGAGCGCTATGCGCCCGAAGAGTCGCCGCATCGCGCCCGGGGTTTTGCCCGACACGAAGCCGTGCTCCTCGAGTTCGCCTTTTCCCGGCTCGAATCGTTCGGCGCCTTCGAGCGGCGCGCGCTCGATGTCGAGACCCTTGTCGCCCGCGCGCTGTCGATGTCCGCAACCTCGCCCTCGCACCTTGGCGAAAAGGCCGACGCGATGGTCAAGGATTTGCGTGCGGCTTTGTATGAGGTCGGTGAGGAAGTGGTCGAGAGCCAGGCGCTGGTAGCCTGGCGGCGCATGTAGGCGCCCTGAGAGGAGGGTCGGCCTTCCAGGCCAACCATTCGGCGGCGCTGGAGGCCGCCGCTCCTCGGCTACAGCTACGCCGGCGCCCGGCGCGAAACCGCCTCGCCCGCGTCGCTCGCCAGCCGCGCGTGATTGAGCATTACCACCAGCATCAGCACGCCTAGCGCGATAAAAGTGAAGCGAAAGGGCCCGAGCGGCTGCGGCGTAAACAACGCGCCGAATTGCAGCATCGCCGCCGCAAAGCCGACGCCGAAGGCTATCGAGGCCTGAAACGAAGCGCTGAAGATGAGGTTCGCCATGCTCATTTCCTCCTGCGGCACGTCGGCGAAGGGCAGCGTCGCGAGCGCGGTGAAATGCATCGAGCGCGAGGCGCCGCAGACGACGAGCAGCGCCGCCACAATCGCGGGCGGCGCGCCGGGGCCGATCGCCGCGCAGCCGAACAGCGTCGCCGCCTGCAGCGCCGCATTGACGACCAGCACGCGGCGGAAGCCGGCGAAGCGCAGAATGGCCGTCGTGAACGGCTTGATCCCGATATTTCCGACGAACAGCGGCGCGACCGTGAAGCCGGCGCGCAAAGCATCGAAGCCGAGCCCGAGCTGAAACATCAGCGGCAACACGAAAGGGACGGAACTGATGAAGGTGCGCGCGGCCGTTCCGCCGGTCAGGCTCAGGCGAAAGGACGGGTGGCGGAAGGGGCGCGCGTCGACCATCGGATGGGGCGAGCGCCGCATGGCGCCGACGAACGCCGAAGCCAGCGCCGATGGCGAGGCCGAACAGGGCGAGCACGATCGGCCAGCGCGCCGCGGCTCGCGAGCGTATCGAGCCCGATGAGCGCCGCGCCCATGGCGAGCCCGGCAAAAGCGAAACCGATCCAGTCGAACGGCCGCCTCGGGACCGGCTCCAGGCTCGGCGTCCAGGCCCAGGCGAGGATCACGCCGATCAGGCCGAGCGGCAGATTGACGTAGAAGATGGCGCGCCAGGATATCGCATCGGTCAGGAAGCCGCCGAGCGGCGGTCCGATCAGCGGGGCCGTCAGCCCCGGCCAGGTGAGCAGCGCAGTCGCGCGCAAAAGCCCCGTCTTCGGCGTGGTCCGGAGCACGGCGAGCCGCCCGACCGGCACCATCAGCGCGCCGCCGACGCCCTGCAGCGCGCGCGCCGCGACGAAGAACCAGGGCGTTTCGGAAGCCCCGCAAAGCGCCGAGGCAAACGTGAACAGCACGATCGCGCCCGTAAAAACCGCGCGCGCGCCGAACCTTTCGACGAGCCACGCGCCAGGCAGGATGAACACCGCGAGCGTCAGCGAATAGATCGACACCCCGATGTTGAGATCGAGCGCGTGCACGCCGAGCGCCGCCGCCATTTTCGGCAGGGCCGTCGTGAGGATGGAGCCGTCGAGGAACTCCATGAAGAAAGTGGCGGCGACGAGAAGGGCGAGGCGGGTCACGGACGGGCGGGTAGCATGGAATGCCGGCGGGCGAACAGGGCGACCGCATCGGCGGATCGCTGCCTCACCGCAGCCGCGAAGCGAGCCGTGCGCCGAGACGGCGCGTGGGAGTTTCAACGAGTCTGTAGCTGATCTCGACAATAAGCAGCGCCGGCAGCAGGGAAAGCAGGATCAGCGTCGCAAGAGGCCACGAAAACGACGGCGGCAGGACGACGATTGAGCGCCAGACAGCCTGGACCACGGCGAAAATCAGCAGGTGCCAGAGGTAGATCGTGTAGGAGCGCGCGCCCAGATAGTTGAGCCAGACGCTCGCAAATGTGCGTGACTGCAGCGCGTCGGCGTCAGCAGCGGCCAGGAAAACCATCAGGCCCGCGATCGCGGCGCCGCCGGAGGTCGCGAGCGGGCCGTGCCCGAATACGTTCTGAAACGAGATGAGCGCGAAGGTCAGCGCGATCAGACCGACCGCAAGCGGCGTCTTCCCGAATGCCGGACGAAGCCCAAAGCGCTCTCTAACCAGATAGACCAGAACGCCCCAGGAAATCGCGTCGATGCGGAACCACCACCAGAAGTGCCGGAAATCGCTCCGATCGAGAAACGCGAAGGCGGCGATGATTGCGAGCGCAGCCGCGATCAGACGTCCTTTGCGAGCCAGGCCGGCGAATAGAAGGACCGGCCAGACCAGATAGAACTGCTCCTCGAGCGAAAGGCTCCAGAAATGCGCGAGATAAGTGAGCGGCCTGCCTTCGGAGATTTGCAGGAAGCCCCAGCCGTTGAACACATCCGCCACAGCGGCGACCGCCGCCCTCGCGGTCTGATCGGTTCCCCCCAGGCGGTCGAACGGGGCGGTCGTTCCGAACGCAGCGACAACCGCCAAAGTCGTCACGATCGTCAGGATCGCGGCCGGAAGCAGGCGAAACACCCTTCTTATCCAGAAGCGGGCGAGCGAAACGCGCGCCGATTGCGCTCCGCCGCGTTCGAATTCGCCGCACAGCGATCGGGTGATCACGTAGCCGGAGATCGCGAAGAAGAGATCGACGCCGATGCCGAAGTTTGCCTTCGAGGTGAGCGAGAATACCTCGTCGGGCCACGGGAGCAGCAGATCGAGATGGGCGATCAGCACCAGCAGGATCGAGACGCCGCGCAACGCCTCGATGTCCTTTACGACCCGCGCGCGAGTGAGCGATCTCGGCTTCAGTTCTGCGACCGGGCCGGCGGCGTCCATGACCGCGCCATCGAATGCCGAAGCCGCCATAAGCTGATTTCAGTCCTTCCGCTCGCGACCGCGACCGTTTAGCCCCACGCAATCGTCGCTCGTCAAGCCGGGCGCGACGCTGGGCCCGTGCAGCAGACCCCAGCAAATCGGAGCCATGACTTTCGCGTTCGGGAAGGCTACATGGAACGGAAGCTCGCGGAACGCGTATATGTGTCGCGGGGAACAACTCTTGGACGCACAGCATTTTCTGTTGCCTAAAAATGGCTGGGTTCCGAACAACCGAATCTTGCCGGTGATTCTTTATCGCGGCGCTTTGCGGCAAGGAGCGGCGGAAGAGACGGCGGCCGGATTCGAGGCCATGTTCGCCCGCCACGGCTGGCCGGCGCAATGGCGAAACGGCGTGTTCGATTACCATCATTACCATTCGAAAGCGCATGAGGCGCTGGGCATCGCGGCAGGCTCGGCGCGCCTGCTGCTCGGCGGCCCAAACGGCCGAGACGTCAAGGTCGAGGCCGGCGACGCTGTGCTGCTCCCGGCGGGAACCGGCCATTGTCTTTTGGAGCAGAACGCCGATTTTCTCGTCGTCGGGGCCTACCCGCCCGGCCAGCGCTTCGACATCTGCCGCAGCGCGCCTTCCGAGCCCGCGCGGGAAAGGATTGCGCGCGTCGAATTTCCGAACTCCGACCCGATCGCCGGCGCCGACGGGCCGTTGACGCATCTCTGGAAATCCGAGCGGATCCCAGGTCAGTCTGAATGTTCGTGACGCTTAAGCAAGCCCCCGGACCCCCTTGCCCGCAGTGCGGTCTCGCCTGGCCGTGCTCGACGATGCCACAAAAATAAAGTAGTTTCCATTCGTGAGGACTGAAGATGGTCAACTTTGCCGGGAAATCATCTGTCGTCGATGTCGGCGATATGTACTTTCAGGCTTCCGTATCCGAGTCGGATTTTGGGGGCTTCAGCGCGATTATTCCAGAATTGATCGGTCGGGAATACGATGATTTCGTGATGGAAAGGGATGGGTACTTCATTGGCCTGTCCGCGGCCGGCGAGACGATTGTGCAATTCGACGTCCCTTTTCGGCTGTTCCGGCGTTGGCTCGAACTGACGGGAATGCCCTGCCGGCTGGAGACTTTGGACGATCTCGCCATGCGCCGCTGGTTGCGGCGGGAACATCCCGAGTGGAGCGTGCGCCTCGTTCCGTCAGCCGACACGTCCTGTCAGCCGCATTCCGGCGCCTGCCTCTATGTGCCGATCGCGGTTACGAAATCCGAAGCTTATTCCGACCATGAGACGCTCGTGAAAGCCAACCTCGTCTCAGGCGCCGGCGTGGCCCGCGCCGTCACGCGCGAATGCCTGGACACCCTGCACCCAATGCCCTGGTTGTGAGTGTGAAAATTCGCGATGTGAAGTAAATTGACAGGAGCCAATCGACTCGGAGCAGGCGCACGTAATAAGAGTGTCGAAAGTCGCAATCGCTCGGGAGGCGCCTGCGGGTGCGCGACATGCTGAACCTAGACAATGAAGTGCAAAGGTTCATAACTGAACTTGGTCGTATTTCCGAGGTCAGGTCGTTTTCTGTCGCTTTCGCAGCGCTGGTCAAGAAATTCGGTTGCGAATTTTTTGTGATTTCTGGCATACCCGACGGCGCCACCAAGTTGACGGAGCTTCTGGTTGTTCACAACGTTCCGGAAGGCTGGGTCAGCGAGTATTTGAACAACAACTATGTGCTCAACGATCCGATCGTCCAATATTGCATAGAGTCCTCGGAGCCGTTCTATTGGACGGACGCCGTCAAGGCCGCCTCATCCCGCGAAGCAAAAGACATCATGGCTCGCGCGGAAATTCATGGCCTGAAGAATGGCGTATGTTTTCCGATCCACAACATCAACGGTTTCGAAGCAGGCATATCTCTGTCGGGATTTCCCGAACTGCCAAAAGCGACGACGGTCCGCGCGCTGCATCTGGCGTCGATCATGGCGTTCAACGCGCTGAGAAGAATCAGGAGCAATCACTCCCTTCGCATTCAACATATCTCGGAGCGGGAAAAGGAAGTGCTGCTCTGGTGCGCCTTGGGCAAGACCTCGAAGGAGATCGGCTACATCCTGTTTCTGTCCGAAAACACCGTGAACGTGCATGTGAAAAACGCGATCACCAAGCTATCCGCCAAGAACAAGACGGAGGCGGTGGCGATCGCCATGCGGGACGGCTTGATCCAACTCTGAATTCAAGCCGCCTTCTTGGGGTGTTCGCGCCGGTCCTGTCGCTCGCGAGTCGTAACGACGGCGGAAGCCAGGCGAGCCTTCAGATTGTCGCGAACCTTTTCGTCGACCGGGAACGACACCGCAAGCAAGGACATGCCTTCGATTTCCTTGGGCATTCCGAGCGGAACCGCGTCGAGGCCCAGAACGAGATATGAGTTCAGCCACCAGGTTTCCAGGACGCCTGTCAGCATGCCGATGCAATTCGCCACGCAATATTCCGCTGCAGCCAGAAGGACTTCGATGAAGATCGCCCGCCGCTGCGGATGTCGCCTCGCGACGAAGGTGCGCGAGCACTCATAAATGGCTGGGCCGGTCGGGGGGCTGCCGGCATCGCAGAGATCGCCGAAAACGTCCTTGAGCATGTGCCTCTGCAAGGAGGGGCGCAGGCGCGCGCCGCCGACAATCGCTCCATCGATCTGTTTGACGATATAGATCGTCTGATCGTCGTCATACTGATCGATGTCGAGACGATCCGGCCTGGCGAGGGCGCGCCATCCCCGCCCCTCGACAAACAATTCGTAGCGTTTGGCGAAAAGCTCATGAAGCACGTCAAAGTCGCCATCGGCCACGCCACGATGCAAAGAGATCACTTGTCGCCCTCCTCTGACTCTGGACAGGTAGTCCGGGTCATCGTCCCTGGGCGGTAATTAGAAATGGTAATTGCTTAATTTTCAGTAAGCGCCGAGTAGTTCTTCACCATTTTTGGTTACGTTCGCAACTTGGGGCGCGCCAGCCATCCAGGTTGTAAGCAAACAAAGCCCATTCCCGAAAGGGGGCCGCGCAAGTATATGCTGACCCTTCCCCCGCTTTTCAACAATCGTTAAACTGTAGTCTGAAAGCGGGGATCAGATATATGCATGCTCGTCGAATGAATTCGGCGCTTCCGTTCGGCGAACATGTCGCCGGCCTGATCGAGCGAGCCAGCTATCTCTGTAAACCGAGTTCTGGAAAGCGGTGAACTCATCAAGTTGATGCGACGCGCTTTGGCGCCGCTCAGCGTCGACGGCGAGCATACATTCGAGTCTCATTCCATCAACACTGCCCATGAGACCCTGCGCGATTTTGACATCCTCACGTTGCTCGACGGACATGTCGCTAGCACGCTCAGAATAAGATTTGACAGCGCTGACCGGAACACGATGGAAATTTCCGAATTGACTATCAAGCGGCAGTTTGCGTTGGAGCTTCCGGGCCTGCCGTACCTTGCGTTGCGAGCGGCCTGGCTCGCCGCTGAACATTATGGCTGCGACTTGGTGCTGATGAACTGCCGCAGCGACCAACAGGCTTTCTACACACGCGTGTTCGGTTTCGAAGCGTTGGCATCGCCGCGGAAGGGCGCCGGCGAGCCGATTTCCCGCTTGGCGCTCGCTTTCCCGCAAGCGAAAGAGCGGGTCGAAGGTCGCTATCCGATGTTTCGTTCGACCGAGGCCGAACGGCGCTCCATTTTCGGCAAGCCGCAATCGCAGTTGATATACCAGCAATCGGCGCAGTCGGCGAATTGTTGAGCCGCGGCGGCAAGACACTCACATCAGCAGCTAACGCCATAAAAGCCATAGCGGCATTGTCAGGGCGCCTCTCGACGCAGGCGCCGCCTCGGCGCTTTCGAATTTGTTCGAAATCCAGGCGACGAAGCGTCCACAATTCAGAGTAGCGATCACTTGACGTAACACGCATAACGTGCAAAAGACGGTTAATCCCAAGCGCAATTGAACTCAAGGGAATTTGCGGGGGTCGGCGCATGAGTGCTTCCGACTATATTACTTTCGGCGGCCAAACCGTTTCCATCGTCAATGCGAATTACGTAGACGACAATGGCGAACCGCTCGGCAATCTTCAGTCCGCCGATCTCGTCGCGCAATCCGCCGCCATAGGGGCGAGCTACGCCTCAACTCTGGGCCCCTTTGGCGCGGCTGCCGCGGCAGCCGCATCGGGAGCGGCGCTCGGAATAAGCTTGTCCCTTCTCGGCCAAGCGGTTTCAGCCGCGTCAAACAATCCAAATGTCATTTCAAACGATGTCACGGCTGTCGGGCAACTCCTCGAGGTGCTTGGCGACGTTACCCTGGCGATCAGCGACGCCGCGAAAGTTGCTCCTGCCCTCGAACCGCTGGGCGAACTGGCCGAAGCTTATGGAAATTTCTTCACGCTCGCCGGGATGGCGCTCGCTAATCCCGTCTATGTCGGGGAAGTCCTGAACACGGGGTGGAACACGCTGATCATGAGCGTGGAAGCTGAGGCCAGCAATTTCGCCTCCGCGCTCAGCGCCGACGTTTCCCCGCTCGGATCGACCTGGAATGCGATCGCCAACGACGTCTCAGGATTGACGCTCAACTTTGCGAATGAAGCTGCGGCCATCGGGAGCAGTTCGATAACCGACTATCTCTTAAACGGTTCAACGGAGGCGACAGATTCGAACCAGGATCTGGACACGCTGTTCGGCAGTCTCGGCGCGCAGTCACAGACCATCAGTGAAACTCAATCTACGCTCAACGATGAGGTGATTGTCTCCACCCCCGACAACTCGATGGCGCTCAGCGACGGCACGATGTACTTCAATTCGAACGGATCGGTCGAAGAGCTTTTCAATGAAAGCGACGGCGGGTCGGAACTGGACCAACTAGGTCTTGACTGCAGCTATGTCGTCACCAACTACAGCGAGACCGATGGGACCGGCTATGTCACACATATTGAAGACGACAATCCCGGCGGCACATCGTCCATCACCTATATGGGCCCTGGCGGCGCTTCCACCACGGAAACCTATAATGGCCCGCACGGCTCCGGGACGCCGGGCCAAACCACTTGCAGGTTTCAGTATACGTCCCTGTACGAGAATCAACTCATAAACTACAGCGCGGGCGTAAGTTTCGACAACGTGATCTTCACGCTGCCGAGCGTCAGGGTAGGAGACGCTCTCAACACGACATTCGGAACCACGGCGTATTTTGCGGCCGGCAATCTCAATCCAGACACTGAGAACATCGTAGATTTGGACATCAACGACGAAGATGGCGCCGAGCCGCTTCGTCTCGCCGAACCATACCGCGGCGACGATCACCTGCACGACCGCCGGGTGGGCGCTGGACACGCCGGGCGTATTTGAGGACATATCGTTGGGCGATTCCGCGTCCTATGACGGGGCCGCGGGCGGCAATCTGGCGCTGGCCTACAACATCAAGGTCTATGCGACCGCGGTCGCCGATATCACGTATCCAAATTCGGTGGTCTCGCCGACATTTTATTTTCATGTCGGCGATACGGCATCGGTTCAGATCATCGTGTCGAATACCGCGACAGGAGCTCTGACCGATTCGCTCGGAATCGGCGTCGGGAGTTCGCCGGGAATTGTAGACGGCGTATCTCCGTTGGCGGACTTGACCCAAAACCAGTCGGCGACTGTGACGGTTGGCCTCAACACGTCGCTGAGCGGAGCCTACGTTGTCGATGGCGATGATTTCTCGTTCCTCTCTCACGACCCGGACCTGCCCGATGTCGCGGCGCAATGGTCTGGCCATGGTTTCAACGTCAACATCGACCAGTTCGCGGATCCGATTTTGGCGGATGTTTCAACCGGGCCGGAGGCCGGCGATTTCGAAAGCGCCGGCGCAAACGCATGGACACTGAATTTCGGCTACGTAGTCGCCGTCACGAACCTGAACCAGGGTGAAGCGCTCATCGATATCAACAATGGCGCAAGCGCGGCCGCTGAGATGGACAACCTCGCGGGCAGCGTGAGCGCAACAGGCGGTGGCTTTTACGACAGCTACGCTCTCGCCTTGAACGGGGGCAGCCTGCCGCTCGCGAGTTCCATCTCCCCCGGCGGCTCCCTTGCTCTCGGCCAATTCAGTCCTCTTGCGAGCGTGCTCGGCGAGCAGTCGGAGGTCGTGATGTTCAGCCCTCTCGACTTCAACGCCTCCGGATATTCTGGCGCGCTGCCGAACCAGACGCTTACAATTACGGACGATGTCGTGCCGGCGTCCGAGGTCCCGATCGCCATGTTCCTGGCGGACGAGACAGTCCTCGACGAGGTCAGCGGAGGTTTCAGCATCGTTGATGCGGCCGCCAACGTCGCTCCAAATTTAGCCGCGTTGCAGGCGGATACAAATCTCAACTCGATCACCATAAGCGGCGGCGCTCTGCTCTCTCTATCCGCGCAGCAAGTCGCTGATTATGCGCAAGTGCTGGCGAAACTCGTTGGTCCCGCTCAATGCGCGATTGCCGACAGCGCGGCCGATATCGATGCGCAGGAAGCCGCCGTCACGAGCTTCATCGCGAGCGGGCATGTCGAGCTCGTCGAGACGGATGGCGCCGCGTTGACGGTTTCAGGCGGCGTGAGCTTGCTGATATCGGGCGGCGCGAACGCGGTCTCGTTCGGTGGGACGTCCGGCAATACAATCGAACTCGACGATAGCAATGGCAACTGGGATTCCGTACAAGGATCCAACGATACTGTCGAGTTGAACGGCGCCCAGGCTTCGGTCACCGGCGGCGGCAACCAAATCGATCTGTCCGACAACGAGGCAAATGCGACGAGCCTCTATGCGACGGACGGAGCCTGGGACGCCGTCAACGGCTCGGGCGGGGCCCTCATTCTGAACGCTGCTCAGGCAAGCGTGCTCGGCGGCGACGACATCCTCTACATGAATGGCGCCTCATCGGTGAGCCTCTATCAGACCGATGGGGCGTGGGACGCCGTCTATGGCTCGGGCCAGTCCATCACCCTGAACAGCGCTGAGGCCAGCGTCGTCGGCGGCGGCGATCTCCTCTATCTCAATGGCGCCTCTTCAGTGAGCCTCAGTGCGACCGACAACAACTGGGATGCGCTCTACGGGTCGGGCGACACGGACATTCTCAATAGCGCTCAGGCCGGCGTGGTCGGCGGCGGCAATACGCTCTATCTGAACGGCGCGTGTAAAGTAAGCATCGCTGCAACTGACGGCGCCTGGGACGCCATCCATGGGTCGGACCAGTCGGTAGTGCTGACGAACGCTCAGGCCGGCGTGGTCGGCGGCGGCAACACGCTCTATCTGAACGGCGCGTGTAAAGTAAGCATCGCTGCAACTGACGGCGCCTGGGACGCCATCTATGGCTCCAACCAGTCGGCAGTGCTGACGAACGCTCAGGCCGGCGTGGTCGGCGGCGGCAATACGCTCTATTTGAACGGCGCCTCTTCGGTGAGCCTCGCCGGGACCAACAACGACTGGGACGCGGTCTACGGCTCTGGCCAGACGGAGATCCTCGACAGCGCGCAGGCGACCATCGTCGGCGATGGCGATCAGATCTATCTCGGCGGCGCCAACACGTTTACGCTTTCAGGGACGTCGGACGCTCTGGCGACCGGTCAGGCGCTTGGGCAGGACTGGATCCTGGGCTTCGGCTCGACCGATACGATGCAGTTCAGCGCCGCCGACTTCGCCAATTTCCACGCCCTGCAAAACGCCATGACCCAGTCTGGCTCCAACACTTTGATCACGCTCGACGCGACGAACGATGTCACGCTTTACAACGTGCAGGCGTCCTCGTTGCAGGCCTCGCAGTTCAGTTTTGTTTGAACCAAGCGCCCCCACCCCGGCCCTCCGCCGCGAAGCGGGGGAGGGGGTGGAAAGCGACGTGTTGTTTCCGCCACGCCGCTAGTGGGGCCGCCCACTTCACCCACCTTTTGCAAATAACTCACGGCCGATCAGCATACGGCGGATCTCGCTGGTGCCGGCGCCGATCTCGTAGAGTTTTGCATCGCGCAGCAGGCGACCGAGCGGATAATCGTTGGTGTAGCCGTTGCCGCCGAGCAACTGGATGGCGTCGAGGGCGAGCCCAGTGGCGCGCTCCGCCGAATAGAGGATCGCGCCCGCCGCGTCCTCGCGCGTCGTCTCGCCACGGTCGCAGGCTTTGGCGACCGCGTATACATAGGCGCGCGACGCGTTCATCGCCACATACATGTCGGCGAGCTTGCCCTGCACGAGCTGGAACTCGCCGATCGGCTGGCCGAACTGTTTTCGTTCGTGGACGTAGGGCATCACGACGTCCATCGCAGCCTGCATGAGGCCGAGCGGCCCGGCGGCGAGCACGACGCGCTCATAGTCGAGCCCGCTCATCAGCACGTTGACGCCCTTGTTGAGAGAGCCAAGCAGATTCTCTTCCGGAACCTCGCAGTCCTCGAACACGAGCTCGGAAGTGTCGGAGCCGCGCATGCCGAGCTTGTCCAGCTTCACTCCGGGGCGAAAACCCTGAAAACCCTTCTCGATGAGAAAGGCGCTGATGCCGCGCGCGCCGGCGCTTGCGTCGGTCTTGGCGTAGACGATCAGCGTATCGGAGACGGGACCGTTGGTGATCCACATCTTCGCGCCGTTGAGCACGTAGCGGTCGCCCTTCTTCTCGGCCCGCGTCTTCATCGAGACGACGTCGGAGCCGGCGCCGGGCTCGGACATGGCGAGCGCGCCGACATGCTCGCCGGAGATCAGTTTCGGCAGGTAGCGGCGTTTCTGCTCTGCGCTGCCGTTGCGAACGAGCTGGTTGACGCAGAGGTTGGAATGCGCGCCGTAGGAAAGGCCGATCGAGCCCGAAGCGCGCGAGACTTCCTCGAGCGCCACGCAATGTTCGAGATAGCCGAGG
The DNA here is from genome assembly GCA_963710855.1 of uncultured Pseudomonadota bacterium. Lineage (GTDB taxonomy): Bacteria > Pseudomonadota > Alphaproteobacteria > Rhizobiales > Beijerinckiaceae > Roseiarcus. The sequence continues at coordinate 85,708 of CAVQBX010000006.1, forward strand.
CCGAGGCCGCCGTATTCCTCGGGCGCGGTGATTCCGTGCAGGCCGAGCTCGCCCATCTTCGGCCAGAGATCGCGGGCGAATTGATTGCTGCGGTCGATTTCTGCCGCGCGAGGGGCGATCTCCTTCTCGGCAAACCCTCGCGTCGTCTCGCGGATCATATCGGCGCTCTCGCCGAGCGCGAAATTGAATCCGTCGGTGCTGTTGCGAAGCATGGCGTTTCCTCGGCTAGAGCCTTTTACACTCGAGCGTACTCGTCATTGCGAGCGAAGCGAAGCAATCCATGCTGAAGCGACGCGTGTTTTCCTGACAAAGCACGAATCACGGGAAGTTGGATTGCTTCGCTTCGCTCGCAATGACATATTCAAACTCATCGCTGAACGCTCTAGTCTCAGGGTTTGCGTGGCTGGTTGAGCCTGACCCAAGCCTCGAAGGCCGCGACAAAGCCAGTGAGAAATTTGCGCGTCGCCTCGTCGACGATCGAAAGATCGTCGGCGACGAGATGTCCAGCATGGCCGACATAGGCTTCGGGCTGCTGGAGCGCCGGCATGTTGAGGAACACCAGCGATTGCCTGAGATGATGGTTCGCCCCAAAGCCGCCGATCGCGCCGGGGGAGACGCTGATGATGGCTGTCGGCTTGCCGCTCCAGACGCTTTGGCCATAGGGCCGCGAGCCGACGTCGAGCGCATTCTTCAGGCCCGCCGGCACGGAGCGATTGTATTCCGGCGTCGCGAACAAAACCCCGTTCGCGCTGCGAACTTCGTTGCGGAAAGCAACCCAGGCGGCCGGGGCTCCGGCGTCCTCCAGATCCTGATTGTAAAGGGGCAGGGCGGCGATCTCGACGACCTCGTAAGCGAAGCCGCCCTTGGAAAGCCGCGCGGCGGCGAGCGCAACTCGGCGCGTGAAGGACGCCTTGCGCAGACTGCCGACCAGCACGGCGATCCTGAGGTCCTCAGCCATCAGCCTGTCTCCTTCTTGAGCAATGGTTCTTATCTAGAATCACGGCTTCCCCTCATCCGGCGCTACGCGCTGCCTTCTCCCGTAAACGGGAGAAGGGTCTCACGGCGCCTTGAGCCCCCTATCCTGCCCGCGGGAGAGGGTTGGGGTGAGGGTGGTTCCAGCTCCTGGCAAGATACTCCAGCCCCTCGCGCTCATCTGGCAGCGGGGGCAGAGCGGCGTCAAGGCCGGGCGCTCACTTCGCGATTCGGTCCGCGTAGCCCTGCGCCTCGGCGACAACAGCATCGAAGCCCGGCGCCTTCGGCAGGCTCTTGATCAGGCAGGCGCGGTAATTGTCATAACCCTTGTCATGGGTCGCGGAGGCCGCGTCGAAAGCCTTCTCGTCCTTGGTCTTCGCCTGGCCATAGGCCTTCATGAACTTGTCCCACGCGGCGTCGGCGGCGGTCCAGATCTGCTCGCATTCCGCAATTTTGGGCACGGGCGATTTTGCGGGCGTATCGGCGATCAGCACGCGCCCATTCTTGACGAGGACGATTTCGATCTGGAGGTGCGGATTGGGCCCGATGTCCTGCGCCCAGCCGCCAAGCCGCGCGACCGCGACGTCGGCGCCGGCGGGCGCGACGAGCGGGATGTCCGCGATTGCTGCGAACGAGGCGTCCTCGCCGATCGCGAAAGTGAAGAAATCGTCGAGCGCAAAGGCGGCCTTCTCGTCGGCGGGCAGTTTTAGCGCGGCGTCCTTTTCCGCTGCGCGCGCCTTCAACCACGCATCGAGCAGGCCGCGCGAAGTCACGATCAGCCGCTTCTCCCCGTCGCCTTCAGCAAACGACAGGGCGTCAAGCCCGCCGAAACCAACATCGTCCTTCGACAGCGTATCGAAATTGATTTTTCCGGTCTTCGGGAAACCCTCGACGTCGACCGGCCCCACGATGAGCGAGAGCCGCTTGTTCAGATCGGCGAGATAGGTTTTCTGCGCGGCGTCGATTTTCTCGAATTTTACGTTCGCGCCCTCCATCTTCGCGACCCCAGCGATGCCTTTGTCTCGCGCGGCGAGATAGTCGGCCTCCGGCGAAGCCGCGAGGGCAGGAGCGGCCACAAAGGCGAGGGCGATGGCGGCGAAGGCGCGGTTCAAGTCGGACTTCCTTTTCCAAACATTCGCCATACGGCTTACGGTCTATAAGCGAGCGGCCGACGAGGCGCGCGAAAGCGAAGCGGGCACAGCTAAGCGGTGACGAATTCTGCGCATTGCGCGCCCTACGACCATGGCTTGCTTCGCTGCGCTCGCAATGACGATGCCAATCGAGTGCAGTCAAGGAGACGCTTTTCGCCGTCGCGAACTGCGCCTGCTTGCATTCTCGTCATTGCGAGCGCAGCGAAGCAATCCATGGGCGTAGCGCTCGACTTCCGTCAATGAGACGCCCCTTGGCGAAAGCGGCGTGAGCCCTTACGAGGGGCGCGATGCAGAGCTTCCTCTCCGACGACGTGCGGATCGCCTTTATCGACGTGGCGCCTGAAGGGTCGGACCGCGGCGAGCCGATCGTGCTGGTGCATGGCTTCGCCTCCAGCGCGCGCATCAACTGGGTCAATCCGCAGTGGGTCCAGACGCTGACGAGGGACGGCCGGCGAGTGATCGCGCTCGACAATCGCGGTCACGGCCAGAGCGAAAAACTGTACGAGCCTGCGGCCTACGCCAGCGAACTCATGGCTCAGGACGTCGAAAACCTCGTCGCGCATCTCGGCCTCGGCCGCGTCGATCTCATGGGCTATTCGATGGGGGCGCGGATCGTCAGCTATGTCGGCCTTCGGCGGCCGGAGCTGGTCCGTTCGCTGATCCTCGGCGGGCTAGGCTCGCATCTCGTCCAGGGGGTCGGCTTGCCGGTGGGGATCGCCGACGCGATGGAAGCGCCCTCGCTCGCCGACCTCGAAGACCCCATGCAGCGCATGTTTCGCGCCTTCGCCGATCAGTCGGGCGCGGATCGGGCCGCGCTCGCCGCCTGCATAAGGGGCTCGCGGCAGACCTTGAGCGAGGAAGAGGTCAGGTCGATCCGCGCGCCGGCGCTGGTCGCCGTCGGGAGCAAAGACGCCGTGGCCGGCGACGGCGCGTGGCTCGCCCATCTGCTGCCGAACGGCCGCTTTCTGGATATTCCCGGCCGAGACCACAATCCCGCGGTCGGCGACAAGGCTTTCAAGGCCGGCGCGCTCGCGTTTCTCGCCGAGCGGCCTTGATGCGCGATTTCTTTCGATAGGTTTTGCCGAACGCCCGTCCCCGCAAGGTCTCGTTGCAGCGGCGAGCCTCAACAGCTCGCTTCAAGCTGGGTCTTGTTGGAAAGGCGAAACCGCCGCAGACTGAAGCTGAACTGAGCCCAATCCGTCGGATTTCGGCGGAATTCTCTCCAGGGAAGGCGAGTGCGATGGCGAGCGTTGCGATGGAAAACCGCGTCGGTCCCGCCCCGGAAAGTCGCGCGGATTTCGCTTCCTGGTTCGACGACCTTCCCGAGGAATCCGGAGTTCCGGCTGATTTCCAAGGTGCGCGCCTTTTCGCACGCCGAGGACCTTTATGACAGTCTGACGGGAGAGCAGCCCAACCTGTCGGCCGGCGCCGGCGCCATCGAGGTTCTGAAGCATCATGGATGGCGCGGCGGGCGCACGGCGCTCGAGCTTGGCTGCGGCACGGGCAAGCTCACCATCGGGATCGCCGCGCGCGGCCGCTTCGAGCGCTTCGTGGCGACCGATCCCTCGCTACGATTCCTGGAGCTGACCAAGCGCAAGGCGGCCACGGCCAAACTGCTCAATCGGCTGAGTTTGGCGGTTTTGATGGGCGAGGATTTCGCCAAGCTTCCGGACGAATTGCTCGACGCGATTTTCCTCAAGGCGACGCTGCATCATATCGTCGACATACAGGAGTTTTTTGACTGCGCGAGCCGGAAACTGACGCCCGGCGGCTATATCTGCATGCATGAACCGTGCAGCGGCGCCTTGATGTTTGGCGTGATCTCCCAGTTCGTAGAAAAACTGGCGATCGCCGAGGGGGTTTCTCTCGATGAAGACACCAAAGCCAAATATAAGGTAATGAAAGAGGGTCTTTGCTTCTATCACAGGCGTGATGTCGATAAATCTAAGGCGGAAGACAAGTACATCTTTCATCCGCACGAAGTTTTGTACAAGGCCATGAAATCTAAAATAGAATTGAACTTCATTCCCAATGTCGAATTCGGCTATTTCGCGGACGGCTGGCGAGCTCCGCCAAAGTCCCTGGATTTCACCGAAGCCATGCGAGGGTATCTGAAATATTCGAGCGGTTTCTCCGAAACCGACCTCGCCACCTTCGATCAGCTTCTGAAGCCCTTCACCTCCTACCTCAACGTCGCCTCAGGAGGAGGCAGCGGCCCGTTCGTCCACGGGATTTTCGTTGGACGGAAACGGAGGCGCGCTCAGCCCCCACGTTGAGCGGAGCAGCGCATCAATAGCCTTGACATTTTTCTGATTTTCAGATATTGGTTGAGGTACCTATTTAAGGAATCACAGATGCGCTTTGGTCAGGAGTTCTAACATATCATCTATGGAAAATTGACGAAGATGGGGGCGCCTATAACAAAAAGGCCCCTGGCATGACCGCAACTCGTTGAAATCGCCCGATTCGGCCAAAGCATTCTTTGGAAAAATTTGGAGCCCGGCGGCCAAAATTTGGATTTATTTGCGCGATTTCGGCGCGTTTGTTTGGTTTCAAACCCTTTCTCCAAACAAACCAAATTTTCGCAGCGCTGCTAGCCGCCGTACCAGAGGCGCGGCGCCAGAGAGAGCGCGGCCTCGCGCAATTCCAGGTTGAGGATGACCGGCTCCAGCGCTTTTTCGTCGAGCGAAGCGACGTGATAGATCGGCGGCAGGGCGACGTCGGTGGGCGACGTCTCGCAATAGGTCGCATCGCCCACGACGATGAGGCCGAGCGCGCCGGGGAAGATCGAGAGCAGTTCCCGGCCAATACGCCCGCCTTTCGAGACATCCAGGACGAACGCGCTCTCGATCTCGAGCCGCTCGAGCGTCTCGAGCAGGGTGTCGGCGTAGCCTTCGACCGTATAGGCCGTCTCGTGGTCCGACGCCTCGCCGGAACGGCCGTGGCCCGCGAGGTCAATGGCGAGAAGCTGGTGATCGTGAGCGAAGGCGTCCGCGAACAAGCCGTCGAAGACGTGGCCGGAGCCGCCGATCTCATGAATGAGTACGATCGGCACGCCCTCGCCATCGCTGAACCTGACGAAGATGTCGGCCCGAGACGTCGCCACTGTTCTATGACGTCCGGGCTCGGCAAGCGCGCCCGGAGCCTCGGCAGAAAAGTCCTTAACGAGTTGCGGATTCATGGCCGATCAGGTCCGTTCAGCAGACTTGGGTTCGATCGGAATCCTTGGCTTAAAGCGATTTGCCAATGCTGAAGGCGACATGCAAAATTCTATTCAATCCTAACTATGTGCTAAATTGCCGCATCCTCAAGGCTCGCGCCGCCGGCGTGGCTCGGGCCGGGCGGCGATCAGGACGTCGACGCGGAGGGCAGGCAGGCTTCCTCCGCAACGCCGCAATAGCATCCCTCGCCGTCGAATATCGCCTTGAGTTCCTCTGCGCTGGTCCGGAAGAAAGGGTATCTTTCGGTGACGTTGTCCCTGATCTCGCGATAGTCGACCGCCATCAGAGAGATCGGTTTGGAAAGCGTCGGATAGACGCGAGGCTCGCACAAAATCCTGTGGCCAAAAATCCGTTTGTAGAAGGCCTGATGTTCGGCGCGCACGGTCGCCAGAATGAGGTCCACGCCATAGTAGGCGCCGGCGAGCGCGCAGAGCCGGACCGTCGCATAGGGGAGCCGCGGGAAAAGCCGCGCAGCGGTTGCATCGACGACAAACCGGGTTGGATCGAGAACTTTCACGCCCTTATCAAGCAGCGGTTGCAGAATGTCTGCGAACACACCCATGGCGGGGATGCGCGGCTCGGCCTTGGTGGCGACATGAAGCCGGATCGAACTCGCGAGGCTCCCGCCGACGTAGCAACCTAGAGTGCAGCTGTTCTCAGCGCCGTCGTACTGGTCCTTGAACAGTTCCGGGGCGCCCGGCGGCAGCGCCCCTTCCTTTAGGTAAGCGGCATATCGCAGGCGGTAAATGCTCTCCAGCTCGCCAATGTTCGAAGGTTTTCTGCAATTCACCAGGGGCAGAAATTCGCTGACCGCCCTTGAAAAACCCGATTCCGGCAACCCAGACGCCACGCCGCTCTCCCGCCTCGCTCCGTCTATAGCCTGATGCGGGAACGGTTGCCACCCTCAACTACTCCTGTCGGGAGGGGAACTTGTTGATTTGGTAGCGGTAGGAACGCTGCAATTGTCAGGCGGCGGATTTTCTCTGTTCTCCGAATATCCGCGCTATGTCAGCTTGCGATACCGGCGGGGAGAACAGATAGCCCTGGATCTCGTCGACATCCATCGCGCCGACGACAAGCGCGAATTGCGCCTGCGTCTCGACGCCTTCGACGACGATCTTCAGCCCGAGGTCCTTGCTGAGCTGTGCGACGCCGCTCAGGAGTTTTACCGCGCGCGCATCGTTCTCAAGGCCTGCAAGGAACGACCGATCGATTTTGATCTTGTTGAACGGGAGCGAGTGCAGATAGCTCAGGCTCGAGTAGCCCGTTCCGAAATCGTCTAGCGAGATTCGAACGCCGAGCTTGCGAAGTTCGAGCAGGATGGCTCTGGTCAGCTCCACGTTGCGCAGGAGCGCGGTTTCGGTGATTTCGATCTCGAGGCGGTGGGCCGGCAACTTGGCTTCAGCGAGCGCGCTCTTGACGCGATCGATGACTTCGGCGCTCTCGAAACTCATGGCCGACAGGTTGACCGCGACGGTCGCCTCGTTGCGCCATTCCGCGGCAGCCTTGCACGCTTTGTGCAAGACCAGCTCGTCCAGTCGGACTATGAGGCCGATCTCTTCCGCGATCGGCACAAAGAGCGAGGGCGAAACCATGCCGCGCGTGCGGTGTCGCCAGCGCAACAAGGCTTCACAGCCCATGAAGCGGCGCTCGGCGACACGGTACAAGGGCTGGAAGAACAGATCCAATTCATCGTTTTCGATCGCGACCTTGAGGTCGGATTCCAGTTCGCGGCGCGCGCGGGCCTGAATTTCCATGTCCGGTTCGAATATTCGCCAAGCGCCGCGCCCGTCCGCCTTGGCATGGTAGAGCGCCATGTCGGCGCAGCGCAAAAGCATGCCGAGGTCGTAGCTTACGTCGAGGCCCCGGGCGATTTCGATGCTCGCGCCGATCTTCAACTGCTGATCGCCGATGTCGAAGGGCTTCGAGACCGCCGCGACGATCGTGCGGGCGACTGTCTCCAATTGGGGCAACGAAGAGTTTGACGTTATAAGGACAACGAACTCGTCGCCGCCCAGCCGCGCGACCAGATCCTGAGGCCGCACAGCGAGCTTCAGCCTCTCGGCGGCGGCGCGCAGGAGAAGGTCTCCGCTGGCGTGTCCAAGCGTGTCATTGACTTGCTTGAATTCGTCGAGATCGACGAACATCAACGCGACATCCTCGTCGGGCATCCTCTGAGCCAGCAGGGCTACTGCGCGCTCGCGGAACTCGATGCGATTGGGCAAGCCGGTCAAAGTATCGAAGCGCGCAAGCTCATTTATCCGGGCCTGCGCCAGATTGCGCTCCGTCACATCATTGAACAGCAGCACCGCGCCACCGTCTCCCATCGACTGGACGGTGAGGCTTAGTACGCGCCCGTCGGCGAACTGGAGTTCCGCATCTTCGGTTTCCGCGCCTTGCATTCGCGCCCGAACGGCGGCAAGCGCCTGCATGCCGTGCGGGCCAGCCAGCAGTCCGTTTTGCAGGCATCGATCGAAGAGGTCGTCGAGATCCTGTCCCTCGCCACTGTCGCTTGGCGACAATTTGAGCAATTCCGTCAATTTCTGATTGGTGACGATGATTTGGCCCTTGCTGTCCAACATGGCCAGACCGCAGGGCATATTGTTGAGCGCGGAATTGAATCGGCCAGCGAGTTTGCTAACTTCATAAGCGCGCAGAGCCGCTTCCTTGAAGACGCCCCTCAGACGGCTCGAGACCGAGTGTATAGTCGTAAAGAACGGCGTCACCACCAGCAAAGCGATGAGGATATTCGAACCTCCGGCAATAAAAAGCCCCGCGTAAATCGGGACTGCAGCGCAAATAATCATCACGGTCACCAGACCGGCGCTGGCAAAATTGCGCCCGGGTATGCCGACCAGGTAGGCAAGGACCCCGGAGAGGCTCGCGAGCCGTCCAAATCCATCGGGCGTATCCAGGAACGTCCAAAGGCAGAAGGTGCTCAACAACAGGACATGGGCCGCGGCGAATACGGCATAGCCAACTTCCCACTTGCGCAAATCCGCGGAATCCATCGGTCGACGTTTGCGCCGCCAATAGAACAAGATCATCATCAGCCGTGCGCTGGCCACCAGCGGCAGCGCGACGGCGATCACCAGAACTCCGGGGCTACGATATTGAAACGCCGCGGCCAGCACCACGACGCAGCAGAAAAGCGCGCCGATCAACAGCAAAGGGCCGTCGGCATAGAGCGAGTCCACTTTGGACTCATGAAAAGCGGGAGAGAATTCCCGCTCTCCGTCTCCTATTTGGAGTTTATACACTCCGCGCCTCGATCTCTTGGTTCCCGTTTGGTCATGCCGTACGTCAGGCCATTCTGAACCGCTGAATTTAAATAAACCGTTGTTTCGCATCGTGACGTTTCGACAAGCGTTGATAAGAAAGCGACCGCTCTTGAGCCAGCGACGCATTGCTTTCGCCGAAAAACGGTCCGGCGAGCTTGATCGCTCAGCATAGGTAAGACTAGCGTCGTGTGACTTCGAAGTAATGGCGAGGTCCGGCGCTTTGCCACGTGTTAATCATGTCCGCGAAATTCAACGCGAAGAGGATTGAACTGTCGAAATGGGAATTGGCTCCGCGCGCTCGTCGTGGCGTCCACCACCGCCGAGCAGGGCTTCTGGTTTTGTCGGGTCGGGAAAGCGCGCCTCCTCCTGTCGGCGCGTAGGCGGCCAAAGCTCGGAATGGTTTTTGAAGTATGAAAAAAAGGAGTGACAATCTGTTGCAAAACGGCGAAGCTGCGCCGACTAAGAAAATGACTTTGGGGATGGAGTTGCCTCTGGAGCGAAACTCGAGGGATATGAGCTCTGGGCAGCCGTTGCTCGCCGTCGAGGGCGTGACGGTGCGTTTCGGCGGCGTCGTGGCTTTGGATGGGGTCAGCTTTTCGGTCGAACGAGGGCAGATTTGCGGAGTGATCGGCCCCAATGGCGCCGGCAAGACTTCGCTGTTCAATTGCATCTCGCGGCTCTATGCCCCTCGTTCAGGGTCGATCCGGTTCGACGGCGTTCACCTTGAAACGGTAGCGCGGCATGCGATCGCCAAGCTCGGCATCGCGCGCACTTTCCAGAACCTTGCCCTGTTTGCGACCATGAGCGTGCGCGAGAACATCATGGTCGGAGTGCATTCGCTCGCGCGCGGCGGGTTCTGGGTCAATGGAATGGCGCTTCCGTTTGCGCGGGCAGGAGGAAAAACGCATCGGCGAGCGGGTCGACGCGCTCATTGAGGAGTTTGGCCTCGGGGCCGTCGCCCACCGCTTGGTCGGCGAATTGCCCTTTGGCGCACGAAAAAGGGTCGAATTGGCGCGCGCGCTCGCGATCGAGCCGAAGCTGCTGCTCCTCGACGAGCCGGCCGCGGGCCTCAACCACGAGGAAGTCGAAGGCCTCGGCGACGAAATCAAGTCCATTCGGGAGCGACGGGGCGTCGCCGTGCTGCTGGTCGAGCATCACATGAATTTGGTGATGCGCGTCTCCGACCAGGTCGTGGCGCTGGACTTCGGGCGCGTCATCGCGGACGGCAAGCCGCATGAGGTGCGCAGCAACCCCGAAGTGGTGCGCGCCTACCTCGGGAGCGCCGCATGAGCTCGGCGATCCTGGTGGCGAAAGGGCTTCGTGCTTCCTACGGCTCGGTGCAGGCGCTGCACGGCCTCGATTTCGAGGTCGCCGATGGCGGCGTCACCGCGCTGCTCGGCGCCAACGGCGCCGGCAAGACTACGACCCTGCGCGCGATCAGCGCGATGATCAGCCGCGAGGGCGAACTGCTGTACAAGGGCGGCCCGCTGACCAAATCCTCGACCGAGGCTGTCGCGCGGCTTGGCATCGCGCATGTGCCCGACGGGCGTGGAACGTTCACCGATCTCACCGTCGAGGAGAACCTGCGGCTCGGCGCCTATACGCGGCGCGACCGGGCGGCGGTTCGCGGCGATTTCGATCGCGTGTTCGGCTATTTCCCGCGGCTCGCCGAGCGCAGGCGCCAGCAGGCCGGCACGCTTTCGGGAGGCGAACAGCAGATGCTGGCGATTTCGCGCGCCTTGCTGATGCGTCCAAGTCTGCTGCTGCTTGACGAACCCTCTTTCGGGCTCGCCCCGCTCGTCGTCGTCGAAATCTTCCGCATCCTGAAGGCGATCAACAGCCAGGAGCGGGTCAGCATGCTCATCGTCGAGCAGAACGCCAATCTGGCGCTCGAGCTCTCGGACCAGGCCTATCTGATCGAGACGGGCCATCTTGCGATCGGCGGGCGATCCGAGGACATCCGCCGCGACGATTCGGTGCGTCGCGCCTATCTCGGCTACTAGGAGCCCGGCGAGCGTTGGTTCTCTTTCTTCATCAACTGGCTTCCGGTCTGGCGCTTGGCGGCATCTACGCCATCATGGCGCTCGCGCTGGTGATGATCTATCAGGCGACCCAACTGGTGAACTTCGCCCAGGGTGAAATGGCGATGTTCTCGACCTATCTCGCCTGGAAGATGGTCGATTCCGGCTGGGGCTACTGGACGGCTTTCGCGGTCACGCTGGTCATCTCGTTCGTCGGCGCGGCGCTTATCGAGCGGGTCGTCGTGAGGCCGTTTTCGCGGGCGCCGATCCTGGCCTCGGTGCTGGTGTTCATAGGTCTCGCCTTCATCTTCAATTCCGTCGCCGGCTGGCTGTTCGGCTATTCCGTGCAGAGTTTCGACAGTCCGTTTCCGGGACGGCCGCTGTTCGGCGTCGGCTATATTTCCGCCCATGAACTCGGCGCGATCTTCGTCAGCCTCGTGGTGCTCGCGCTCGTTTTTGCCTTTTTCCGCTTCACGCCGCTGGGTCTCGCGATGCGCGCCGCGGCGCAAAATCCCTCGTCCGCCCGGCTCGTCGGCGTGAGGGTCGGCATGATGCTTTCGATCGGCTGGGGCCTCGCCGCGGCCATTGGCGCGGTGGCCGGAATGATGGCGGCGCCGATCGTCTATCTCGATCCCAACATGATGGCGGGCATTCTGCTCTACGCCTTCGCGGGCGCCGTGCTCGGCGGCATAGACAATCCCTGGGGCGCCGCGCTCGGCGGCTTCCTCGTCGGCGGCGTCGAAAATCTGATGGGCGCCTATGTCGTCGGGGAGGAGGTCAAGCTTTCCGTCGCGCTCGCCATCATCATCGGCGTGCTCGTCGTCAAACCGTCAGGCCTTTTCGGCCGGCGCATCGTTGCGAGGGTTTAGCCATGCTCGCGCCGAACCGTTCGAACTGGCCGACGCTTGCAAGGATCGGATGGGCGCTGAGTCTCTGTTTTCGCGCTCGCGGCGCCGTTCCTCCTGAAGAACTACCAGCTCTATCAGCTCTCCGAAGTCGTCATCTATGCGATCGCGCTCGTCGGCCTCAATCTGCTGACCGGTTACAGCGGCCAGATTTCGCTGGGCCACGGCGCGTTCTTCGCCATCGGCGGCTACGGCGCCGCGATCTTCAGCGTCAAGCTCGGCCTGCCGTTCTGGGCGGCGATTCCGCTTGCCGGCGCGATCTGCTTCGTAGCCGGCTTCCTGTTCGGATTTCCCGCGCTGAAATTCGGCGGCCTCTATCTCGCGCTCGCGACCTTCGCGCTCGCGGTGGCGACGCCGCAGATGCTGTCCTACAAGGGATTTGACGCATGGACCGGCGGAGCGCAGGGCTTGCAGATCGCAAAGCTCAGGGCGCCCGAGTGGACACATCTAGGAACCGACGCCTGGGTCTATCTGATCGTGCTTTGCTCCGCGATCCTGCTGTTCGGCTTCGCGATCAACCTTGTCCGCGGGCGGATCGGGCGCGCGCTGATCGCCATTCGCGATCATGCGATCGCCGCCGAAACCATGGGCGTCGATGCGCCGCTCTACAAGACGACCGCGTTTGGACTGAGCGCGCTTTACGCTGGCGTCGCCGGAGGCTTGAGCGCCTATGTCGTAGGCTTCGTCTCGCCGGAGAGTTTTACGGCCCCGCTCTCCTTCGCTTTTCTGGTCGGCATCGTGGTCGGCGGCCTCGCCTCGATCGGAGGGGCCATCTTCGGGGCCATCTTCATCGAATACGTCCCGAATTACGCCGACCAATTGTCCGTCGAGTTCGGGGAAAGCGCGAAGGCGCTGCCGGGCGCCATCTACGGCGTGCTGCTGATCCTCATCGTGGCCATCGCGCCCTCGGGCGTCATCGGGTTGCTGCGCATGATCGCCATGCGGCTCCGGCCGGCGGAGCGGCTTGAAATGCCGACGCCGCGCGGCCTAAAATTACCGGAAACGCGTCGTGAGGAAGCTCATGCGACGCCGGAAGAGGGGAGACGTCCATGACCACACGTCGTCAGTTTCTGCAAACGGGCGCCGCCGCCGCCGCGACGCTTTCAACCGGCATTTTGCGCGCGCGAGCCGACGAGCCGGGCGTCAGCGCGACAGAAATCAAGATCGGCCAGACGATGCCCTACAGCGGCCCGGCCTCCGCCTATGGCGTGATCGGCCGGGTCGAGGCGACCTATTTCAAGATGCTCAACGAGCAGGGCGGCGTCAACGGCCGCAAGATCAACCTGATCAGTCTCGATGATTCCTACAGCCCGCCCAAGACCGTCGAGCAGACGCGCAAGCTCGTCGAGGAGGATGGCGTCTCCTTCATTTTCAATCCGCTCGGCACGCCCTGCTGCCTGGCGGTGCGCGATTATCTCAACGAGCGCAAGATCCCGCAATTGTTCGTCGCGACCGGCGCGGCGACCTTCTCCGACCCGGAACATTTCCACTGGACCATCGGTCTTCAGCCCAATTATCAGACCGAAGCCAGCATATTCGCCAAGCACATCCTCAAAACCAAGCCCGACGCCAAGATCGGCGTGCTGTTCCAGAACGACGGCTTTGGCAAGGATTACGTCATTGGCCTGCGCGACGGGCTCGGCGATCATGCGGGCCTCATCATCAAGACGCTGTCCTACGAAACCTCGGAGCCGACCGTCGATTCGCAGGTGACTTCGCTGCAGGCCGAGGGCGTGGACGTGTTCGTGATCGCCGCGACGCCGAAATTCGCCGCGCAGGCGATCCGCAAGAGTTTTGATCTCGGCTGGAACGCGACGCGCTACGTCACCGACGTCTCGCTGTCGATCAGCGCGGTCATGAAGGCGGCGGGATTCGAAAAGGCCAAGGGTCTCATCACCGCCAATTACGGCAAGGACGCCGCCGATCCGCGCTGGAAGGACGACGCCGGCTTCAAGGCCTGGCGCGACTTCGCGGAAAAACATCTCAACGCCAGCGACCTCAACGACTCCAACGCCATCTACGGCTACGACGCCGCCATCCTGATGGTCCATGTGCTTAAGCAATGCGGCGACGATTTGAGTCGCGACAATATTCTCAAGCAATCGACCAACATCGCGAGCCTCGAACTGCCGATGCTGCTGCCGGGCATCACGATCAATACGTCGCCGACGAACTACAGCCCGATCCGGCAGATGCAATTGCAGTCGTTCAACGGCGAAAGCTGGGAGCTGTTCGGCGACCTCATCAACGGTTGAATGCGCCAAGCCGATAACGTCAAAGGGATCGCGACGACCAAAGTTTGGGCTTGAATTGGCCGCGCGATCCCACGCAAGATCGCTCATCGCGCACGGAAATGAAAACGCGCCGTATCGGAGGAAAAATGAACAATCGCCGACAGTTTCTGCAATCGACCGTCGTCGCCGCGGCGGCGCTCGCCGCGGGAACGATGAGAGGAAGGGCGGCGGATGCGCCGGGCGTCACCGACAAGGAGATCAAGATCGGCCAGACGATGCCCTATAGCGGGCCGGCTTCGGCCTATGGCGTGATCGGCCGCACGGAAGGCGCCTATTTCAAGATGGTCAACGAGCAGGGCGGCGTGAATGGCCGCATGCTGACCCTGATCAGCCTCGACGACAGCTACAGCCCGCCGAAGACCGTCGAGCAGGTGCGCAAGCTCGCCGAGCAGGAGGGGGTCGCCTTCTTCTTCAACACGCTCGGAACGGCGCCCAACCTCGCCATCCGCCAATATCTCAACGACGCCAAGATCCCGCAATTGTTCGTCTCGACGGGCGCCAGCGTATTCAACGATCCCCAACATTTCCCCTGGACCGTCGGCTTCAATCCGAACTACCGCACCGAAGCGCATATTTTCGCGCGCCATATCCTCGCCAACAAGCCGAATGCGAAGATCGCATTGCTCTATCAGAACGACGGCTTCGGGCAGGACTATCAGGCAGGCCTCAAGCAGGTGCTCGGAACCGAGCATGCTGGCATGCTCGTCAAGGAGGCCTCCTATGAGACCTCGGAGCCGAGCGTGGACTCGCAGGTCGTCACGCTGCAGGGCAGCGGCGCCGACGTCTTCGTGATCGCCGCGACGCCCAAATTCGCGGCGCAGGCGATTCGCAAGTCCTATGATCTCGGCTGGGACTCGGTACGCTATCTCACCAACGTCTCGCCCTCGATCGCCACCGTCCTGAAGCCGGCCGGTCTCGAAAAGTCGAAGGGACTCATCACCGGCGGTTATGTGAAGGACGTCAACGACGCCAAGTTCAAGGACGACGCCGGCGTGAAAGTGTGGAAGGCGTTCACCGACAAATACATGTCGGCGACCGAATATGGCGACGCCAACGCGGCCTACGGCTTCTGCGCCGCCGAGACGATGGTGTCTGTGCTGAAGGCTTGCGGCGACGACTTGAGCCGCGACAACATTCTGAAACAGGCGGCCAGCATCAAGGACCTTGCGTTGCCGATGCTGCTGCCGGGCATCAAGCTTAACACGTCGCCCACCAACTACGGCCCGATCAGCCAGTTGCAGCTGCTGCAATTCAACGGCGAGAGCTGGCAGCTTTACGGCGACCTCATCACCGATTGAGGGCGCACTCCCCTCTCTCCCGTTCGGGAGAGGGGCCGGCGGCGAGGTAGTTCCCTCTACGCTTGCGAACCGGCGGGGCCCTGTCGATTCCGAGTCAGCGAACGTTTGTTTTCGTGGCTTTAGGCGCCGAATCTTGTCCCTGCTGCCCCCGCCCTTCCAGCGTGGAATAAGGCTCGTGCAACCGACCGGTTCCCGGCGCCGGTCGCGGTTCGATCAGCAGCATGCGTCGACGTCCTGAGACTGCGGAAGGGGCAGCGAGAGGTCGTCGGGGCAGAAGACGCGATCCTGACCAATTGACCGTAAATAAAGATGAGTAACGTCGGGAGAAACGGCGCACAACTGCATAATCATAGAAAAAAGCAGAAATTGACCAAGAAGTATTCTTCACAAATCAGCAATTTACTGGACGCTTATTCGATGTATTGCCTTACTTAGCGTAATAACAACATGTAATTGTATCAAATTGTCCGTAAATTCTTAAGAATGACATTGCTATGCTGTCGTCGGCGTTCCCGTCGAAGATAGGCGATCGTGCTGAAGTCGTTGCTGGCGTTTCCCCGCGCGTTGTTCGGACTGCTGAGAAGGCAGGCGCCGCTGTTCATCGGCGCGATCGTGCTGTCGATGGCGCTGGCGGCCTGCGCCTACGGGCTCGCGGCCTATCTCTACGAGCGCCAGATCAGAGAGGCCTCCGCGTCGCTCAAGAACCTGTCATTCGTGATCTCCGACCACGCCAACCGCTCCATGCTGGCCGTCAACCAGTCGGTCTCCAAGGTCGTCGATGCGCTGGAGGCGCGCAAGCCCGCAACATTGGGCGCGCTCGCTGAGCTCGGCGACGAGCCGACGATGCGCGCGATGCTCGACGAAATCGTAGTGGACAATCCTTTTCTCGAGAGCGTGTTCATCGTCGGCGCCGACGGCAACGTCGATCTGCGTTCGCGCTTCAGCATGATCCAGGCGGACCTGATCGCGGACGCCGAATATATGGCGACCCTGCGGCGCCTGCGCCCTGGCGAGTTCAATCTGTCGTCGCCGTTCGAGAGCTACCAGTTCCACACCTGGATGGTGAACTTTTCGAGGCGGTTGTCGGCGCCGGACGGTTCGTTCCTCGGCGCGGTGGCGGGGATCGTCAAACTCTCCTCGTTCAGCAATCTGTTCGACAAAGTGAATCTTCAGTCGAAAGGATCGATCGCGTTGTTCGCCAGCAATGGCGATCTCCTGTCCTGGGCGCCGCAGGCGGAAATTCCCTTTGGGCCGACGCTGGCCCGAACCGATGTCTTCCGGGATTTCTTGCAACCGCGCCGTGACGGCGTCACCCACCTCGTCGGTCGGGTCGATGGCGTCGAACGGCTCGCCGCGATCGCCAATGCCCCGGATTTTCCCGTCTCCGTCGTCGCGAGCATGGCGATATCAGACGTCATCGCCGATTGGACGCGTGAAACGCTCTGGCTCGAGCGCGGCGTCGGGATTGCGATCGCGCTCGTGTTAGCCGGCGCGTTGCGGCTCGCCCTCGGAACCGAGAAACATGTGGCGCGGCGCGAACAGCTAAGGCTCGAAGAGCAGACAGACGCGCACCACGAAGAGATGAGCAACGCCCTCGAAAACATCGTGCAGGGCGTGGCGATGTTCGACGCGCGCGGCTTTCTGGTCGTTTGCAACAGGCGATACGCCGAGATGTACGCCATGAGCCAACAGGATCTGGCGCCCGGCGTCGCCCGCGACGACCTGCTGGCGCAATTGCAACGCAACGGACGTGGCGGGAGTGTCGAGCAGTCGATCAAGCAGCCCGACGGCAGCGTCGTCAGATATATGCATCTGAAAGACGGCCGCCTCATCGTGCAACGCAAGAAGAGGCTGAACGACGGAGGCTGGGTCTGGACGCATGAGGACGTAACCGAGCGGCGCGCGGCCGAAGCGAGGATTGCGGAGCTTTCCGCGCGCGATGCGCTGACGGGCTTGTTCAATCGGTTCGAGTTCGGCCAAAAGATCACAAAATGCCTGGAAGAGCCGGCTCGCGACGGCGCCAGATTCGCAATCCTCTATTTCGATCTCGACCGCTTCAAGCTCGTCAACGACACTTGGGGTCATCAGGTCGGCGACGAACTGCTGAAGCGGGCCGCCGAGCGGATTGTCGCCTGCCTCGGGCGCGAAGTCCGACGCGTTTCGGACCGGCGCCGACGAATTCGCGGTTCTGCTGCGCGCACCTCAGCCGAAGCGCGACGCCGCAAAGCTCGTCGATGAAATCATCGGCCGGATGCGCGAACCGTTCCGCCTCAGCGAAGCAGAAATCGAATGCGGGACTTGCGCCGGCATCGCGCTGGCGCCCGGCGACGGCGCGGACGCCGAAAGCCTGATCCGCAACGCCGAACTCGCGCTGCTGAACGCAAAGCGGCTGGGACGCGACAAATATCTGTTCTTCGTTCCTTCCATGCATGAAGAGATGAGCGCGCGCCTGACGCTCGAGAACGATCTCAAGCTCGCCGTCCTCAATCGTCAGTTCGAGCTGTTCTTTCAGCCGATCGTGTCCTTGAAGGACAATTCCGTCACCGCGGTCGAGGCGCTGATCCGCTGGCGGAATTCCGAGCGCGGCCTCGTTCCGCCCTCGGAATTCATTCCGATCGCCGAACAGATGGGCCTGATCGTCGAGATCGGCGACTGGGCGCTGCGCGAGGCCTGCCGAAAAGCTGCGGGGTGGCCATCGCGCATAAAAGTCGCCGTCAATGTCTCGCCCGTGCAGTTCCGCGCGCCCGGTTTCCTCGCCTCGTTCGCCGCCGCGATTTCCGAGGCCGGAATCCTGGGCTCGCGCATGGTGGCGGAAATCACCGAGAGTTTCATGATCGACGACGGCGAGGAGGCGATCGCGGTTCTGCAGGGACTGAAGACGCTCGGCGTCGCGATCTCGATGGACGATTTCGGCACCGGCTATTCGAGCCTCAGCTACCTGCGCAGGTTTCCCTTCGACAAGGTGAAGATCGACAGGTCTTTCGTCGGCGCGCTCGGCGTCGATCCCTCAGCGGCGACCATCGTGCGCGCCGCGATCGCGCTCGCCGACGCGCTCGGCATCGCGTCGGTCGCCGAAGGCATTGAAACCGAGGCGCAGATGGCCTTCCTCGCAGACGCCGGTTGCGGCGAAGCGCAAGGCTATCTGATCGGCATGCCGATGACCTCCACCGGGACGGATGCGCTGCTGCTGCCGCTCGGCGCGCGGCGTCCTGATGCGCCGATTGTGGCGGACAACGCGAATTTCGCGGTTCGGCACGTTCCCGGCAAACGCGAGCTCTCAGCCGCGTGAGGCGTGCAGCGGGGTGGGTCGTGTTTTGAACGAGGCGTTCCGTGACCCTTCCCCAGCTTCGCTGGGGAAGGTGGCCGAAGGCCGGATGGGGTGTAGGAGGCTGCAACGACGCAGGGCTATTTTGCGCCAATTGGCGTCCAGTGACATGGGCGCTTACCAAACAGCCACCTCGTTCGCCGCACCCCATCCGGCCTTCGGCCACCTTCCCCGCCAAGCGGGGAAGGCGATAATCCTGTTTGTTCCTATCAACTCTTGCGCAGCCGCCAGCTCCGCACCTCGAACGGCATAAGGTCGCCCTCGCCTCCGCTCGGCTCCTCCATCAGATTGAGCGCGCCTTCAACCAACCAGCCCGCCGGGGGCAACAGGCGGAACGGGCCGCGCGCGCCGGCGGGTTCGTAGACGCGCGCGATGAGGCCGTCGCCATCCTCGGCGATCTTGAGCGCTGATAGCGCGACCTCCAGTCCTTCGGCGGCTAGCGGCTTGAGATTTGTTTCGGCTGAAGCCGCTCGCGCGCGAATGCGAGCAGCGGCTGATTCAGTTCCTCCGCCTGCTCGCGCACGCCACCTTCGTGCCATTGGCTGGCGTGCGGGTAGAGCGAGTAGGTAAAAGTCTGCTCGCCTTCGTCGGCGAAAAGATCGGGGTAGCCCGGCCCGCGCACGAGACTCAAGCCCAGAATATTGTCGCGAACGCTGTGTCCGTATTTGGCGTCATTGAGCAGCGCGACGCCGAAGCCGCGCTCGCTGAGGTCGAGGAAACGATGCGCCGCCGCCTCGAACATCGCCTGTTCCCAGGAGGTGTTGCGATGGGTTGGGCGCTCGATGACGCCGAATGCGCATTCCGCGCTCGCGAAGCGGGCGCGCACGGCGACCGGCGTCAGGGTCCTCAACAACACGCGGCGTTCATGCCAGTTGATGTGAGTTTCGATATCGAGGCGCCGGCCGTTGGCGTCGAGACGGTAGGTCTGCGTGATGAGCGAATTGCGGAACGACCGCACGATCCGGATCGCCGCGCTGTCCGGACCGGAACAAATAAGTTCGGGCGGCCGGGCGGCAAGGATTTCTTCCCCCCGCTGCTCATAATCCTCATCGATGTCCCAGGCGTCCCAACTGCGCGGCACGTCGCGAAAGGCGAAGATCTGGTTGCCGCGCCCGGCGAGCGCTTCGCGGACTAGCCCTTTGTGACGAAGGCAAGCGATTGTCCCGTCGTCGCCGATCTCCACGCACAAGTGATTGTTTTCGAGCCGCCGCGCGTCGGCCTTCAACCCGCTCGCCGATTTGAGCCGGCTCGCGTCGACGATGCGGATGGCGAGCGGGGCGATTGTTTCCTCGCTAGCGATTCGCGATCCGTCTTCTGATAGAAGCGTAATCCGCCGCTCGCTCAAACTCGGATTGACGACGACGATCGCCTCATCGACGGCTCCACGAGGACAGAGCGCCGCGAGCCTTTCGAGCGCCTCGGCCTGCTCGCGCTTCGCCGCCGCGATCGTCTCGATGAGCTCGGCCTCGGCGTCCTCGTAGACTTCGCGGATGCTCGATCCCGGCAGAATGTCATGGAATTCATTTTTCAGGACGACGCGCCACACCGGCTCAAGACTTTGCGGCGCGGGCGCGCCGAGCAGGTGGGCGAGGCTCGCGATCGTCTCGGCTGTGATCAGCGCCCGCTCGGCTTGCCGGTGCAGCCGCTTGACGGCGCTCTGCGTGGTCAGCGTCGCGCGATGCAGCTCCAGATAGATCTCGCCTGACCAGGTCGGCAGGTCGCGCGCCGTCGCAGCTTCGTGCGCACGGGCAAAAAAGTCGCTGACGCTTCCCCAGCGCGCCGCCGGCAAAGCCGGAAAATCCTCGAGCTGGCGTTGGCGCTCGATCATTTCGGGCGTCACGCCGCCGCCGCCGTCGCCGAAACCGACTGCGAGCAGGGTCTCGTCGTGATGCGCCTTGCCGCGGAAATTCGCCCAGGTCGGCAGATAGGCGTCGGCGCTGATCCGCCCGTTATAGCCGCCCTGCGGATTGTCGAACGTGTGGGCGAGCACGCGCGAGCCGTCGAGCCCCTCCCACCAGAACAGGTCATAAGGGAATTTGTTGCGCTCCGACCAGGTGACCTTGGTCGTGAAGAAGGAGTTGACGCCGGCCTGCCGCAGCAACTGGGGCAGGGCGGGCGAGAAGCCGAAACAGTCGGGCAACCAGCAGACGCGCGAGCGGGCGCCGAATGTGCGCTCGAAATAAAGCTGGCCGTATAGCAATTGCCGAACAAAACTCTCGCCGGTCGGCATGTTCGTATCTGGCTCGACCCACATGGCCCCGATCGGCTCCCATTGGCCGGCTCTGGCGCGCTCTTTGATGGCGGCGAGCAGGGCGGGGTCGTCCTGCTCGAGCTGCCAATAATAATGCGCGGTCGACTGGTTGAAGCGAAATTCCGGGGCGCGCTCCATCAGGCCGAGCGCGGTGTGAAAGGTGCGGCGCAGCTTTCGCCGCGTCTCCTCGTAGGGCCAGAGCCAGGCGAGATCGATATGGGCGTGGCCGGTGAGCACGATCGCGCCGCGCGGCGGAAAGCGGCTTTTTAACGCGCGCAAAGCCTCTACGAGCTCGGCATGAGCCGCCGCGACGCTGGCGCGCTGGCGGGCGTCGAGGCCTGCAGGCGCGGCTTTCGTCTCGGGCAGGCGCCAGACCGTCTGGCTCTGCCGCGAGGGCGCGAGCCGGGCGATATAGTCGGGCGTCGACGAAGGCCAGTCGAGGCGGCGCCACGCGGTCTCCCCAGCCTCGATGAGGGCTGGCGCCGCGTCGTCGTCGCCAAGCGCCTGCGCCGCTTCCGCTATCTGAGTAAGGAGCAAGGTAAACGCGTCGAGGACAGTGTCGAGGCGCAGGAACAGGGCGCGGGTGAGCCGCGGATCGCGCACCGGCTGGCCGAACGGGCGGCGCGCCACGCTCTCGACGACCAGTTTGAGGGACGTATTTCGGAGCGGAAATTCCTCGTGATTGGGATCGAGCCCGAACGCCTCCCGCGAGCCGTCGGGGTAGAGGATTTCAAGCAGGCTTTCGCCGCCGACATCGAGGCTAACGCGAGTGTCGGCGAGCGGCCAGTCTTTAGGCGCTTCCTGCGCCGCTTCGAAGCGATGAACGCCTTCGATTTTCGGCCAGGGCGCGCCAAGCGCGATCGGGGCGCCGTCGAAAGTCCAGCCCTCGATCGCGCATTGATCGACGATCCGCCAAAGGGCGAGTTCGCCGGTACGGACGCGGAGGCGGTCGATGCGCTGTTGCAGTGAGAGTGGCATAGCGGCCTTTCTTGCTGACCAGCGCTAAATTGCGCAAGACATAGTCGAGGCAGATTTTCGGGCAGAACGGCGGGCTGTAGCCGCGGTCGGCGACCTCGGTTACAACTGACCGCGGCCTGAGGGGGCGGTCGGCCTCCGGGCCGACGCCTCGGCGGCGTGGACGCCGCCGTTCCTTGAGCAGACCTCGGCTGCGTCGGCGGCTGGAAAACTGCCGGTTACCGCGAGACGTGGTTAACGCGGGCTTTCGAGCGATTCTTTTTGAGTATTGCAGATCGGTCGCGAGGCATTTCGCCGCGAGGCTCTTTTTTCATTTTTTTCGGCGGCGCGCGCCCTTGACGTCGAAAGGGGGCTTATCTAGATGTGCCGCGACCGCTAGCACTCGCTGTTAACGAGTGCTAGCGGTCTGTAAACTGCCCAAAGGCCGGCGTCGCAAAAGCCCGGCAAATCGAGACAGGAAGTCGTTTCATGAAATTCCGTCCCCTGCATGACCGCGTCGTCGTCAAGCGCATCGAAGGCGAAGAGAAGACGAAGGGCGGCATCATCATCCCGGACACCGCCAAGGAAAAGCCCCAGGAAGGCGAGGTCGTCTCCGTCGGCCCCGGCGCTCGCGATGAAGTCCGGCAAGCTCGTTCCGCTCGACCTGAAGTCCGGCGATCGCGTGCTGTTCGGCAAGTGGTCCGGCACCGAAGTCAAGATCGATGGTCAGGACCTCCTGATCATGAAGGAATCCGACATCATGGGCGTGATCGGCTGATTTGGGGGCAGTAGGCAGTCGGAAAGAGGCAGTAGGGCAAACGCGCCCGCGCCATAAACCTTCTTCCCTACTGCCGACTGCCGACTGCCTACTGCCTTAACTAGAGGAAATCACTCAAATGGCTGCCAAAGACGTACGCTTTTCCACAGACGCCCGCGACAAGATGCTGCGCGGCGTCGACATTCTCGCCAACGCCGTCAAGGTGACGCTTGGCCCCAAGGGCCGCAACGTCATTCTCGACAAATCGTTCGGCGCGCCGCGCATCACCAAGGACGGCGTCACCGTCGCCAAGGAAATCGAACTCGAAGACAAGTTCGAGAACATGGGCGCCCAGATGGTGCGCGAAGTCGCCTCCAAGACCAACGACACCGCTGGCGACGGCACGACGACAGCGACCGTGCTCGCCCACTCGATCGTCAAGGAAGGCGCCAAGGCGGTCGCCGCCGGCATGAACCCGATGGACCTCAAGCGTGGCGTCGACCTCGCGGTCGCCGAGGCCGTCAAGGCGATCGCCGCCTCTTCGAAGAAGATCAAGGATTTGTCCGAAGTCGCTCAGGTCGGCACGATCTCGTCGAACGGCGACAAGTCGATCGGCCAGATGATCGCCGACGCGATGCAGAAGGTCGGCAACGAGGGCGTCATCACGGTTGAAGAGGCCAAGAGCCTCGACACCGAACTCGACGTCGTCGAGGGCATGCAGTTCGACCGCGGCTATCTCTCGCCCTACTTCATCACCAATGCCGAGAAGATGGTCGCCGAGCTCGACGAGCCCCACATTCTCATCCACGAGAAGAAGCTCTCCTCGCTGCAGCCTATGCTGCCGGTGCTGGAAGCGGTCGTGCAGACCGGCAAGCCGCTGCTGATCGTCGCCGAGGACATCGAAGGCGAAGCGCTCGCCACCCTCGTCGTCAACAAGCTGCGCGGCGGCCTCAAGGTCGCGGCTGTCAAGGCGCCTGGCTTCGGAGATCGCCGCAAGGCGATGCTCGAGGACATCGCGATCCTCACCGGCGGCCAGTTGATCGCCGAGGATCTCGGCATCAAGCTCGAGAACGTTACGCTCCAGATGCTGGGCCACGCCAAGCGCGTGCGCATCGAGAAGGAGAACACCACGATCATCGATGGCGCCGGCGCCAAGGCGGACATCGAAGGCCGTGTCGCGCAGATCAAGGCGCAGATCGAGGAGACCACCTCGGACTACGACCGTGAGAAGCTGCAGGAGCGTCTCGCCAAGCTCGCGGGCGGCGTCGCCGTCATCCGCGTCGGCGGCGCGACCGAAGTCGAGGTCAAAGAGAAGAAGGACCGCGTCGACGACGCCCTCAACGCGACGCGAGCCGCGGTCGAGGAAGGCATTGTTCCCGGCGGCGGCGTTGCCCTGCTGCGCGCCAAGGCCGCGGTCGCGAAGCTGAAGAGCACCGTCTCCGACGAGCAGGCCGGCATCAACATCGTCCTCAAGGCCCTGGAAGCGCCGATCCGCCAGATCGTCGAGAACGCGGGCGGAGAAGGCTCGATCGTGGTCGGCAAGATCCAGGAGAATTCCTCGCAGACCTACGGCTTCAACGCCCAGACCGACGAGTTCGTCGACATGATCCAGGCCGGCATCGTCGATCCGGCCAAGGTTGTGCGCACGGCTCTGCAGGATGCGGCCTCGGTTGCCGGCCTCCTGATCACCACGGAGGCGATGGTCGCCGAACTGCCGAAGGACAAGCCCGCTATGCCGATGGGCGGCGGCGGCGGCGGCATGGGCGGCATGGATTTCTGATCCAGCGCTCGTGAGATACACGGAAAGGGCGGCCGAGAGGCCGCCCTTTTTGTTTGAGGACGAGCCATGTGCTAGAGAGCGCCGATGAAACCGGGTGAGGCCCTCGAAAGACATCGTGAAGACATACGGCGTCTGGCGGCGAGCCGGCGGGCGACGAATCCGCGCGTGTTCGGCTCAACCGCTCGGGGCGAAGACGCCGCAGGCTCTGATCTCGACATCCTCGTCGATACGTGTCCGGGCGCAACCTTGTTCGACCTCGGCGCCCTGTTCGAGGAACTGAAGGCGACGCTCGGCGTCCCGGTCGACCTGGTCACCGTGCGGGAGCTGCACCCGCGCATTCGCGAGCGGGTGCTCGCGGAGGCAAGGCCGATTTGAAGGGGGGCAGGAGTGCGAGGCGTGTCTTGGTTTCGTCGAAGGCCTTGATCGGGACGCCTTTCTTTCAGACTCGCTTGTTCAGCACGCGGTCGCGATGTCGGTCATCGTCATCGGGCAGGCCGTGAGCGATCTGGCGAGGACCGCGCCGGACTTCGTCGCTGCGCACAGCGAAATTCCCTGGACGTCCATAATCGGCATGCGGAATCGTATAGCGCACAATTATTACGCGCTCGACTTTGAGGTCATCTGGGACACGGTTCGAACCTCCATCCCCGAATTGCTCGCGAGCCTCCCGGCGCCCGGCGCGTAGGCGCGCTCACCCCTTGACCGTCGGCGCGGCCGGCTGGCCCTCGATCTGCGCCAGGTTCGGGTCGAAGCAGGCCCAGCGCGGCGCTGATGCGGTCCAGATGAGGGCTTGAGGCGCGGCGATGTCGGGGTCGTCGAGCGTGCCGGCGCGCACGAACACGAACTGCGGTCTGGACTCGGCTTCGCTGAACAGTTGCACGCCGCAGGCGGGACAGAAGCGCCTGTGCATGACCGAGCCGCTGTCGGCCACGCTGACGAAATCGCGCGTCTCGCCGGCGACCGTCATGTCGGCGGTGCGGAAGAGCGCATTGGTCGTGGCGCTTCCGGAAGCAAAATACTGGCAGACGCGACACCAACATTGCCGCGCCGCCAACGGCGCCTCAGCATCGATCGAATAGCGAATCTCGCCGCACAGGCATCCGCCGGTTATCGCCATTTCCGCCCCCGCGTCTCGCGGTCAGTCTAGACGAGGGCTCTCGAAGCGCAAACCTTACGGAGATTTCACGAAATCGCCGCAGCATCCTCCTTCAATTGCGCGTTGCGGTCTGCTAGTGCGCAAATTCCTTTTTCCCGCAGACGAGACGATTGCTCCCCTCATGCGCTTTCTCAGCATCGCCCTCGCGGTTTTTGCCGTCATCTGCGTCATGGCGGCGGTCGACGCGCACAGCCCCTTGTTGTACGTGCTCGCCGCAGCGACCGCGGGCAGCGCGGTGACGAGCCTGTTGTCGCCAAAGCTCTCGGCGTTCCTAAAGGTGTTCAAGATCATTTTCGCGGTCGAGACCCTGCTGTTCGGCTCCGCGCTTCTCATCGACGAACTCGGCTATTGGCCGAAGGCCTACAAGGACTACACCTTGCCGGAGAGCATGCCGATCGCTGTCGCGCTGTTCGGCATCCTCATCTATCTCATCGCCAAGCTGCCGCTGGTCAAGCGGTTCATGAGGATCGCCGACCCCTATTTCAGCGATACGTCTGTTACACGCGCCAGCATCTGGCCCTTTCCTGCCTTCACGGTCCGGCAGGACCGGCTCGCGACCGCCGCGCTGGTCTTTCTCATCGTCATCAATCAGGTCGAAGTCGCCTTCGACGTGCGTCTCTCTTACTTTCAGAACGATTTTCTCAACGCGATGCGCAACATGGACGCACGCGCCTTCTGGTTCCAGTTGCTTGCGGTATTCACGCCGCTCGTGACGGTCAACGCCATCGCGGTCGTGTCCGAATACGTGGTCACCTCGACCTTCCTCATCCGCTGGCGCCGTTTCCTCACCAAGAGCTATGTCGGCGCGTGGATGTCGAAGGATGCGCATTATCGCATGCAGCTCGTCGGCAATCAGACGGACAACCCCGACCAGCGCATCTCCGAGGATATCGGCAAATATACCGACGGCATCTACTCCTATTCCGTCCAGGCGCTGCAAAACCTCACTTCGATCGTTTCCTTCGCGATTATCCTCTGGACGCTTTCCTCGGGCTTCAGCATTCCCGGCACCAATATCGTCATGCCTGGCCTGCTGTTCTGGATCGCGCTGCTTTATGCGGCGGCGGGCACCATTTTCACCCATCTGATCGGCCGCCGGCTCGTGCCGCTCAATTTCGAGCAGCAGCGCCGCGAAGCAAATTTCCGCTTTGGTCTGGCGCGCTCGCGCGAATACAGCGAGCAGATCGCGCTGCTGCAGGGCGAGAACAGGGAGGCGGCCGCGGCCTCCGCCAATTTCGACGCCGTGTTCGACAATTACATGACGATCGTGCATGTGAGAAAGCGGCTCACGGCCTTCACCTTCTCGTTCCGACAGGCCTCGGTCGTCGTGCCGCGCATCATCGGCGCGCCGTTCTATTTTGCCGGAAAGTTCAATCTCGGCACGTTCCAGCAGATCACTTCGGCGTTCAACAACGTCAGCCAGAACATGGATTTCTTCGTCAACTTCTATGTCGGCCTGACCGACTTCAAGGCGACCTTCGATCGTCTCGAATCCTTTGATCGCTCGATCGCGCGCGCGAAAGCCATG
The DNA here is from genome assembly GCA_963710855.1 of uncultured Pseudomonadota bacterium. GTDB lineage: Bacteria > Pseudomonadota > Alphaproteobacteria > Rhizobiales > Beijerinckiaceae > Roseiarcus. Next base: position 112,602 of record CAVQBX010000006.1, read on the forward strand.
TCCTCTGAGACGCCGCGGGTGGAGGTCGAACAGGGAACCGTAGAAGATTGCGAGCTTGAAGATGTGGCGATCGCGCTGCCGGACGGGCGACCTCTCATAAAAGTTCCCGATCTCGCGTTCAGGAAAGGCGAGTCGGCGTTGGTCGTGGGCCCTTCGGGCTCAGGCAAGTCGACGTTGTTCCGCGCCATTGCCGGCCTCTGGCCTTTCGGCTCGGGTCGGATCGAGACGCCGAAGGGCGATCTGATGATGTTGCCGCAGCGCCCCTATATCCCGCTGGGCTCGCTGCGCGAGGCGGTCGCCTATCCGAAGCCGGTCGACGCCTATCCCGCCGGCGCGATCGAGAAGGCGATGAAAGCGGTCGGACTCGGCGCGCTGGTCGGCCAGCTAGACAAGAGCGACCTGTGGCAGATGCGCCTTTCGGGCGGCGAGCAGCAAAGGCTCGCGGTGGCGCGCGCGCTGCTTGCGGAACCCGCCTGGTTGTTCCTCGACGAAGCCACGGCCTCGCTCGACGAGCGAAGCGAAGCCGATCTCTATAGCGCGATCAGCCAGGAATTGCCTGATGCGACGCTGATCTCGATCGGGCATCGCTCGACGCTCGACGCGTTCCACAAGCGCCGCATCGAATTGACGCCGCACGCGGGCGCCGCCGCGACGGTCGCGGCCTGAGCCCCTCAAACGCCCATCCCGGAGGAGCCATGCGTCTCATCGTTCTCGCGGTCGCGGCGGCGATCGCGCTGGTCGTCGGTTTTCACGCCTCCGATGGCGCCTCCATCGGCTTCGGATTGGTCGCGCTGGCCGCGGCCGCCGCGTCGTTGCCGCGTTGGCCGCTGCCGACTTTTTTGAGAATGCTCAGCGAGTTCTTCGCGGCCGAGACTTTACTGTTCGAAATCGCCGACGCCTTGAGCGTCGCCGGCTACTGGCCGGAGGCCTACCAGGACTACTCGGTCGCGCGCTACCTGCCGGTCGCTACCGCGGCCTTCATCATCGTCATCAGGCTGATGGCTCGCCTCGGCGTCGTCAAGAAGATGATGGCGATCGCCGACCCGTTCTTCGAGGCGCGCACGTCGATCGTCATCAGGCCCTGGCCGCTTGGCGACGTGACGCTCAGGCAAAGCTTTTACGCGCAACTGGCGATGTATTTCCTGGTGTTCATCAATCAGATCCAGGTCGCGATCAACGTCCGCTTCAACTATTTTCAGCGCGATTTCGGCAACGCGATTCAGGTGCCGGACGACGCCCATCGCGCCGACTTCTGGTTCCAGCTTCTCTTTGTGTTCACGCCGCTCGCGACCATTTCGATCCTGGCCTTCCTGCTCGAATTCTACGTGTCGCAGAATTTCGTGCTGCAATGGCGGCGCTGGATGACCGCCTCCTTCACCGCCCGCTGGCTGACGGGCGCGATGCACTACCGCATCGCCCTGCTGCAAGGCGGCGCCGACAACCCGGACCAGCGCATTTCCGAGGACATCGGCGGTTTCATCAGCGGCACGAGTGGGCCTGGCACCGCGGGCTCTGCTGGCAACGCTGGCTTCTACAATTATACGATCCAGCTTGTCGCGACCGCGACCAACCTTGTCTCGTTCTCGATCCTGTTGTGGATGATTTCGAGCACGATGAACCTGACCTTGTTCGGCGTGCGCATACCCGGCTTCCTGCTCTGGGTCGCTATTTTCTACGCCTGCTTCGCGACCGGCGTCATGCATCTGATCGGCCGGTCGCTCTCAAAACTGTTCTTCCGCCAGCAGGCGGTCGAGGCGAATTTCCGTTTCGATCTCGCGCGCATCCGCGAATACAGCGAGCAGATCGCGCTTCTGAAGGGAGAGGATCGCGAGATCGAGCGGGCCGGGCGCGTTTTCAGCGACGTGTTCCGCACCGTCCAGCGCATCATTTTCGTGCGCACCATGCTCAACTTCTTCCTGCAATTTTACGCGCAGATTTCCGTCGTGATCCCCTATCTGGTGGTGGCGCCGTTCTACTATCTGAAGCAGGTCGATTTCGGCCGCTTCAACCAGTCGGCGGATGCGTTCAGCAATGTCAATTCGGCGATGAATTTCTTTGTCGATCGCTATACCGGCCTCGCCGCCTTCGTCGCTTCGGTCGATCGACTGACGTCGTTCGAGCAAACGTTCGAGCGCGCGCGCGCCGCGCGTCGTGAGGCTTTGCAGACGACGGCGGACGCAGCGGGCCCGAACGTCGAAGCGCACGGGCTCGAACTGAAGCTGCCTGACGGACGCACGGTCGTAGCCCTCGCCGATCTCGCCCTCGTTCCGCAGGAGCCGACATTGTTCGTCGGGCCCTCGGGTTCGGGCAAATCGACGCTGTTTCGCGCCATCGCCGGCATCTGGCCGTTCGGCGCCGGCGAGATCCGCCAGCCGGCGCATGCCAAGCTCATGCTGCTGCCGCAGCGTCCCTATATCCCGATCGGCCCTTTACGCGACGCGCTCGCCTATCCGAGCGCTACAGCCTCGTTCTCGGAGGCGGATCTGCAAGGCGCGCTCGAAAAAGTGGGTCTGCATGGGCTGACGCAACGGCTCGATGAGAGCGACAACTGGCAGATGCGGCTCTCCGGCGGCGAGCAGCAGCGGCTCGCGGTGGCGCGTGCGCTGCTCGCGCGCCCCGACTGGTTGTTTCTCGATGAGGCGACGGCCTCGCTCGACGAGAAGAGCGAAGACGATCTCTATCGCGCCATCGCGCGCGAATTGCCGAAGGCGACCATCGTGTCGATCGGCCACCGCTCGACACTCGCCGCCTTCCACAAACGCCGCGTCGAGCTGACGCCGCATGAGGGCGAGGCTGCGACGGTCAGCGGGTAGACTTCGCTTCGTTATCTAGCTGGTTGGCGATTTCCTCGACGCCAAAGACAGTTTTTGGCGCGATGCGCGAGTCGGGATAAAACTGGCCGATCAGATTGAAGAACTGGTCCGCCGATCGCAAGCCGAGCAATTTGGCGAGATTCTTGATATCGCTGATGTCATGCGCTGCGTCGGGGTCATCGAGACGCATCGCCATGCACTTCATCGCGAGAAGGTATTCCGGAGTCGGGATATGGACACGCAATCCTCCTTCGGCGGAAGCTTGAAAATCGTGCATCAAACGCAATTGCTCGGCAGCGGAAACGAAGTCTTTGACACCATCATTGAGCCAGTCATTCGGCCAGTTCCGATCGACCGCGATTTGGCGAACCGCATCGCGGACGAACTGTCGATGGCTGTGAATGACCGCATCTACGTCGCGCGTCGCCGCCCGCATGTCGAACGCCAAAGCCAATGCAGCTCCGCCGTAGATCGCCAGATCGACCGTGAGCTTCGCGGTGCGCGCCAGTTTGTCCAGATCGCGGAGCGCATCGAGGATTTGCGGCTTGCCCATCAGCATGCTTGATGTCGTCCAGCTAATTTCGCTTTGGGCGCGACAGAGGATTGGCGTCAACGAAAATCATGCGCCGGCGAAAAGCGGTCGGGCTCTCTTTGATGCATAGAGCCTTCACGGATTCCAACCCGGCAGGGAAGAAGGGACGTTTCAGAAAACGTCGCTGTTGCTGGGTCCATTGAGGCGGGTCGAAATTGTTGAGCAGCGCGAGGTGTTCGGCGACCGCCGCCAGATAGGCGTCCGCGGTCGCATGATCGAGATGCGGCGGCTCGGCCGCAATGGCTTGAAATTGATCATCGGGACTCTCGAGGGCGTAAAACTCGTCGAGGAACTCACGAAGAAAGGCGCCGACGCCTCCGTGCTCGATCGCGAGAGTTGCGACGGACTTGAGGCTATTGGGTCGAGCGGCGCACACATTCGGAATCTCGACCCTTTCGCTAGGACTCGTCAAGGCCTGCAAAAATGCGCCGCACAGGCGCAGGTTTGCGCTATTGGCGCCGCCTTCGCCTCGGCGCCTCCGCCGCCTTGCGCTCGGGCAGCTTGATCGCCCTGGCCAGATTGTCGAACGGGTCGCTGGCGTGCGGAAAAGCCATGGCGGCGACGAATTCGGCCTGGAAATTCGGCTCGATCGCGGTCTCGATCTTCGCGATGTCGCGCACGACCTGTTCGAGCTCCGCGCGGCTTGCCTGATTGAGCAGCGCGATGCGCGCGCCGGTGCCGGCCGCATTGCCGCCGGCAGCGACATGGTCGAGATCGCAATCGGGAATGAGGCCGAGCGCCATCGCGTAGAGCGGGTCGATATGGCTGCCGAAAGCTCCGACCAGCGTGACCCGCTGCGGCGAGCCCGCGCCGCGCTTTTCGATCAGCAGCTTCGCGCCGGCGTAGAGCGCCGCCTTGGCGAGCTGAATGGCGCGGATGTCGGTCTGATAGATCAGCAGGCGCGGCTCGCCCTCTTTCAGCACATAACAGAACGTGCGGCCGACCGCCTCCACGCGAGGAGTCCTTTCTGCCAGCGAGCCGTCGATGACGCCGTCCTGAGCGATGACGCCGCTCAAATAGAGCTCCGCGACCGCCTCGATGATGCCTGAGCCACATACTCCTGTGACGCCGAGCGTGCGTAAAACTTCTTCGAAACCTGGTTCATCCGACCATAAGTCCGAGCCGATCACTTTGTAGCGCGGCTCCAGCGTTTCGCGGTCTATGCGCACGCGCTCGATGGCGCCGGGCGCGGCGCGCTGGCCGCAGGAAATCTGCGCGCCTTCGAAGGCTGGCCCTGTGGGAGAGGAGCAGGCAAGCAGGCCATGTTTGTCGCCGAACAGGATTTCCGCATTGGTGCCGACATCGGCGATCAGCGTCAGTTCGTCCCTGAGATAAGGCGCCTCGGCGAGCGCGACGCCGGCTGAGTCTGCGCCGACATGGCCGGCGATGCAGGGCAGGGCGTAGATATAGGCGCCGGGCGCGATCGCGAGGCCGCATTCGCTTGCATAAGTCTCAAAGGACGCGTCGATCGTCAGCGCGAAAGGCGCGCCGCCGAGTTCGGTCGGGTCGAGGCCGAGAAACAGATGATGCATGATCGGATTGCCGGCGATCGTCACCTCGAGGATTTCCTCGCGCTCGACTTTCGCTTCCGCCGCCGCCTCGCCGATCAGTGCATCCACGGCTTCGCGCACCACCCGCGTGAGCTCCTTGTCGCCGCCGGGGTTCATCATGACATGCGAGACCCGGCTCATAAGGTCTTCGCCGAAGCGGATCTGCGGGTTCATCTGGCCGACGGAGGCGACGACGTCGCCGTTGTGGAGGTCGCAAAGATGCGCGGCGATCGTCGTCGAGCCGATATCGACCGCGACGCCGAAGGCGCGCTCCGCGAAGCCGGGGTAGAGCGCGACGATCTCATGGTTGTTCCGAACCGCCGCGGTCGCCTTCCACTCGCCCTTGCGCAATGTCTTCTGCAGGCCGCGCAGCACGGCGAGGTTTACGCGAGCTTCCTCGACGCCCCATTGCGTCTGCAAGGCCGATTGCAGACGCCGAAAATCGCTCGACGGATCATGCATGTCGGGCTCGGCGACCTCGACATAGCAAAGCCTGACGACGGGATCGATTTCGATCGGATGGGTCTCAGCGCGCTTGCGGACGACCTGCCGGTGCACCTGGCTCTCCGGGGGCACGTCGATGACGAGATCGCCTGAGATGCGCGCCTGACAACCGAGCCGCCGGGTCTCGGCGAAGGCGCCGCGTTTGTCTGAATAGCGCTGCTCGACAGCGCCAAACGGCGTGACGTGATCCGGCTCCGAACTCAGGCCGAGCTTCGGAAACTCGCCTTGCTGCACGTCGATCTGGCAGCGACCACAGATGCCGCGCCCACCGCATACGGAATCGAGATCCACGCCGAGCTTGCGCGCGGCCTCGAGAATGCTCGTTCCTTCTTCTATGTCGCCGCGTTTTCCCGATGGCGTGAAGACAATCCTGTGCAACGTCATCAGGCGCCCCGGGCGCGGCGGCGCCCCTCGCGGCCCTGACGACCTCCACCTTCGCCCTCGGCCGGCGGCTCGCGATAGGCCTTGATCCACGACATGCAGTTTGGGTCGTGACCCATCACGACGTCGGCGCCCAGAATGGCCTGCCTGTCTTCGGGATGGAGTGGATTCATGATCGCCGACGTCAATCCCGCGCCGATCATCATCGGCAGGAAGCCGGCGTTGAGGCCGCGCCGGTTCGGCAAGCCGAACGAGAAGTTGGAGGCGCCGCAGCTCGTGTTGACCTTCAGTTCGTCGCGCAGCCGGCGGATCAGATACATCAGCTTCGCGCCGGCGTCGTTGATCGCGCCGACCGGCATGACAAGGGATCGACGACCACGTCCTCGCGGGGGATGCCGAAATCGGCGGCGCGCTCGACGATTTGTTTGGCGACGGCGTAGCGAACGTCTGGGTCTTCGGAAATGCCGGTCTCGTCGTTGGAGATCGCGATGACGGCGGCATTGTGTTTCTTGACCAGCGGCAGCACGACCTCAAGCCGCTCCTCCTCGCCGGTGACGGAATTGACCAGCGGTTTGCCCTTGTAGACGGAAAGCCCGGCTTCGAGCGCAGCGACGATCGAGCTGTCGATCGAAAGGGGAACGTCGACCGTCTCCTGCACGAGCTTCACGCATTCGGCCAGGATTTTGGGCTCGTCGGCGAGCGGTATGCCGGCGTTGACGTCGAGCATATGGGCGCCTGCCTGCACCTGCGCCAGCGCGTCGGCGACGACGCCTGAATAATCGCCGGCCGCCATGGCGGCGGAGAGCAGCTTGCGCCCGGTCGGATTGATGCGCTCGCCGATGATGACGAAGCGCCGGTCGAAACCGAGAACGACTTCCTGTTTGTCTGAAGAGATGCGGGTTTCGGTCATGGATCAATTGTTTCCTGCGCGAATCTGCAGCCGCTGTCGCCGACCTATATGCGCTCGGGTTGGGAAACTGTCGTCCCCGTGAAAACGGGGACCCAGCGTCGTGGGGCTCAGCGGCTTCAAGGTTCCAGCCTTGTTCTGCAAGCCCGGCGTCACACACTGGATCCCCGCTTTCGCGGGGATGACACGGGGGCCATCTGACCGAGCGCCCAGGGGTCGTTGACCGCGGCTGCCGAGGTCAGCGACCTCGGCTACAAAATTGTTGATAGGCTTCACGCTTCCAGCCTTTCGCTCGGCTGAAGTTTTGACGTGAACTCGCGCCGCCAGGGCGCGCGGCCTTTCAGCACACCGCTCTCGTGCACGATGTCAGAGACATATTCTTCCTGCCGGTAGGCCATCACATGCACGCCGGCGACGCCCGGCGTCTCGTGCAATTGCTGGATCATCTCGATGCAGATCTGCTTGCCCTCGGCTTTCTGGTTCTTCGCGCCGTCGAGGCGGGCGATCACTTCGTCGGGGATATGGACGCCGGCGACATTGGCGCGCATCCAGCGTGCTGTCTTGGCAGAGGCGAGCGGCCCGACGCCGACCAGGATGAAACATTTCTTGTCGAGCCCCATGTCGCGCGCCTTCGTCATGAAGCTTTGCAGGCGCGGCAGGTCGAAGCAATATTGGGTCTGGCAGAATTGCGCGCCGGCCGCGACCTTCTTGGCGAGCCGCAGCGGGCGGAAGTCATAGGGCGGCGCGAACGGGTTCTCCGCGGCGCCGACGAACACGCGCGGCGGCGTGGTGATCTTGCGGCCGGAGAGAAATCTGCCCTCGTCGCGCATGCGCTTGATGACGCTGAGCAGCGAGGTCGAATCGAGATCGAACACGGGCTTGGCTTCCGGATGGTCGCCGCATTGCACGCCATCGCCCGTCAAACAAAGGATGTTGCCGACTTCGAGCGCCGCCGCGCCGAGCACGTTGCCCTGGATGGCGATGCGATTGTAGTCGCGGCAGGAGATCTGCAGCACCGGCGAATAGCCGACGCGCGTCAGCAGCGCGCAGATCGCCACGCTCGACATATGGCAATGCGCGCCGGAGCCGTCCGTCGCATTGATGCCGTCGACCCAGCCCTCGAAGATGCGGGCGCGCTCGTAGACGTCTTCCGGATTGGCGGAATCGGGCGGGTTGAGTTCAGTGGTGATCGCGAATTCGCCGCGCCTAAGCACGCGCTCCAGTCGCCCGCGCGAGGAATGGCCGGGCAGATCGACCAGCGGCGCGCCGGGGTCGTGCCCGACATCGTGAGGGTGCGGCTCGGCGCTCATGCCGATTTTTCAGCAAACTGGCGCATGCGGCGGACCCAGGACGAGCCGCCCTTCAGCCTGTGGTCGATCGGCGACTGGATCTCCGCGATGCGCGCGCCGCCGGGCATCCGCAGGCTGCCCTCGTAGGCCTGCACCCAGACGCAGGGCATTTCGGGATAGACCTCGCAATTTCCGTTGGCGCGCACGCCGCCGCAAGGGCCGTTGCGCAAAGCCTTGGGGCAGTTCATCGGGCAGGAAAGGCCGGTCGAGGAAAGCGCGCAATCGCCGCACATGCGGCAGTCGAACAAGGCGCCCTTGACGCGCCGTTCGACGAAGGCGACCGGCCGCTCCAGTCGTTGAAAGCCGATCCGCGCCATCAAAGGCGCGATCCCCTTCAAGACGGCTTCGAACGCTTCGTAGACGCGCGAAAGCAGCGCGGCGTTGCGCACGCTCCATAGCCGCCGGCCCACGCCGCGAAAAGGCGGCGGGCGTTTTCCGCGCGGTTCGAAGGCCGAGGGAGTCAGCGCTTCGCCCATTTCAGGTCGCACGCCCCTCGTGTTTGGCGAGCTCGGCGAGCCGATGCGTGTCGTACTCGTGCTCGAGACGCGCCGCGGCGGCATCGGCTTCTGCCTCGAGATCGTCGCCGCAGGCGCCGACGCTTTGGCGGCGCCAGTCCTCAAGATAGGCGTCGGCGCTTTTCGCGCCGGATTTCATCGCGGCGGCGTCGATCGCCCGGATGAAGCGCTCGGAAAGCTCGCGCTTGGCGTTCTTGCGTCCGGCCTTGGCGATGACCTGGCTCGGAATGTCGCGCCAGTAGATGATCGTCAGTTCGCCCATGCTCGCTCTCCCGTCCGGTTCAGAAAGGCGGCGAGGCCGCCATAGCCGGTGAAGCGCCGCTCGAAGGCGAGCCCGAGGCGGTCCGCCGCGGCGCGCGCCTTTGCGTCGAGGTCGGCGTCGTCGGTCTGGGCGAGATAGACAAGCCTGACATAGGCGCCGAAATAATCGTCGCGCAATTGCGGGAAGCGGTCGAGCCCGAGCCCTTCGATGACGAGCCGTTCGAAATGGCGGGCGAGAAAATCGGTGAGGAAGAACGTGCCGGCCTCCTCCTCCATCATCGCATCGAAGGCGGGCTCGCCCGCGAAAAAAGAGTAGCAGTGCGGGCCGGCGATGCGCTCGACGCCTTCCTCCTGCAACACGACGTCGAGTAGGCCGCCCGTGCCGCAATCGCCATAGAGGCAGAGGATGTCGTCGTAGGTTTCCCGCGCGGCGCGGATTTTTCCGCGCACCGCTTCAGGAATGCGCTCGGGGCGATTGTGCAATTGCGCGGGCAGACAGGTCACGTCGAAGGCGCGGCCGGCGCGCTCGGACAGGGCGAGGATCTCGCGCGCGAGCGCGCCGCAGGCGATGACGAGCACTTTTCGCCGCGCCGCTACGCTGCGGGGCAGCGCGCGCTCGGCGTCGGTGTCGTCCATGGATCAAAAGTCCTCAGTGGCCGCGCGATTGCAGGGAGCCCTGCCGGCGCGCCAGCATCGCCCTGGCGGTCTCGACCGCGACGGCGGCGTCGCGGCAATAGGCGTCCGCGCCGATCGCCTCGGCGAACGCCTCGTTGAGCGGCGCGCCGCCGACAAGCACGATAAAGTCGTTGCGCATGCCCTTTTCCTTCAGCGTGTCGATGACGACCTTCATATAGGGCATGGTGGTCGTCAGCAGCGCGGACATGCCGAGGATTTCCGGCTGATGCTTCTCGATCGCGTCGAGATATTTCTCTACGCCGTTGTTGATGCCGATGTCGATCACCTCGAAGCCGGCCCCCTCCATCATCATCGAGACGAGGTTCTTGCCGATGTCGTGGATGTCGCCCTTGACGGTGCCGATCACCATCTTGCCCATGCGCGGCGCGCCGGTGGCGGCGAGCAGGGGGCGCAGGATGAACATGCCCGCCTTCATCGCATTGGCGCTCATCAACACCTCAGGCACGAACAGGATGCCGTCACGGAAATCGATGCCGACGATCCGCATGCCCTCGACCAGCGCTTCCGTCAGCACCCGGTAGGGCGGCCAGCCGCGTCCGAGCAGGATGTTGACCCCCTCCTCGATCTCTTCCTTGAGTCCGTCGTAGAGGTCGTCGTGCATCTGCTTGACGAGTTCTCCGTCGTCGAGGCTGCTGAGATCGAGATCGTCTTCGGCCATGCGCGCGTTTTCCGGCTAGATCGGTGATTTGCCGCCTATATTCGGGCTAAATCGAAAAGCGGCAAGCGCGATAATCGGGTCGGCTAAGCAAATTTTTGGGTTGCGCGCCGGGCTTTGCGGCAGATGAGCCGTTATTCCCGGCTGAAAATCTTGACGCAGGCTCGCCCGGCGCCCGCAATAGGGCTCAAAATATGGAGAAGCGCCATGGCGACCGTACGCGTGCTTGTCGGCACCAAGAAGGGCGTTTTCATACTGGAGAGCGATCCGGCGCGACGCGAGTGGGCGGCGCGGGGACCTTTTTGCGAGCACTGGCCGGTCCAGCATGTCATCGGCGATCCCGCATCCGGACGCATTTACGCGGCCGCCGGCAGCGAATGGTTCGGGCCGGCGATCTGGGCCTCCGAAGATTTCGGCGAGACATGGCGCCACTCCAGCCAGGGCCTCGCCTACCCCGAGGGTGAAACGCCGATCAAAACCGCCTGGAGCGTGGCGAGCGCGCATGGCCGCGTCTACGCGGGCGTCGAGCCGGCGGGACTGTTCGTCAGCGAAGACGCGGGCGCGACATGGCGGCATGTCGAAGGCTTGAGCCGGCACCCGACCCGGCCGGAATGGACCCCTGGCGGGGCGGGCCTCATCCTGCATTCGATCGTGCCGGATCCTCGCGACACGCGCCAGATGTGGGTCGGCATTTCCTCCGTCGGCGTGTTTCATACGGCCGACGGCGGCGAGACCTGGACGACGCGCAACAAGGGCACGCGCGCCGACTACATGCCGGAAGGCATGCGCTACCCGGAATTCGGCCAATGCGTTCACTGCATCGCGCTGGCGCCCGCGATGGCCGTCTCTATCAACAGAACCATTGCGGAATGTATCGCAGCGACGACGGCGGCGAGAGCTGGCAAAGCATCGAGGCCGGGCTTCCCTCGAGCTTTGGCTTTCCGGTCGCGGTGCATCCGCGCGATCCCGACACCCTGTTCTTCGCGCCGCTCAACGGCGCCGAACTCGGCCGCTACCCGCCGGACGCCGAGGCCGCGGTCTGGAAGAGCGGCGACGGCGGCGCGCACTGGAGCGACAAGCGAGAGGGATTGCCGCAGCAGGGCGCTTATTTCGGCATTATGCGGCAGGCGATGGCGACCGATGCGCTGGAGCCCGCCGGCGTTTATCTCGGCGCCAGCAACGGCTCGATATTCGCAAGCCGCGATGAGGGCGAAACCTGGACGCGCATAGTCAGCGATCTGCCGGCGATTTCATCGGTCGAGACTCTGGTCTACCGCATGAGCGTGCTCGTCCGCCTGCCGGCGCTGCTGATGCAATTGTTTCCGGATGCTGAGCGGGTGGTTTCGCTTGAAGTCGACAGCGTGGATGCCCTTATCGACTGCGCTCGACGAGCGCTGGCCGGGCATGCGCGATCGCCTCTGCGACACGAGCCCGTCGATCCGGCGTCACATCAATGTGTTCGTCGACGGCAAGCGGGCGAAGCTTCAAACCGCGTTGACGCCCGGCGCCGACGTGTTCATCCTGACGGCGGTGAGCGGCGGCTAGCAGCGCCTGCCGCGTTGACACGACGCCCGTTCCCGGATTTTGCTCGCGAAGGCGCGCGCCTTAAGTCGACTTCAAGGGTCAATGGAATTTGAACGCCGTTTTGCCTCCGCTTGTGTCGGAGAAAGATTTCGATCGCGCGCTTTCCGATCTTGCCGCGGCTCTTGGCCGCGAATGGGTGTTCGCGAGCGACAAGGATCGCTCGATCTATGAGGACGCCTACGCGCTCGACGATGGCTCGAGCCACAGGCCCGCCGCGGCAGTCGCCCCGCAGAACGTGGAAGAAATCCAGGCGGTCCTGCGCATCGCCAACGCCTACAAACTACCCCTTTGGCCCATCTCGCGCGGAAAGAATCTCGGCTATGGCGAGGCGGCGCCGCTGCTCGCCGGTTCGATCGTACTCGACCTGCACAGAATGAATCGCATTCTGGAGGTCAACGAAAAGTCCGGCTATGTGGTGCTTGAGCCCGGCGTCAGCTTCTTCGATCTCTACAATCATCTGCAGGACAACAAGATCCCGCTCTGGCTGTCGATGCCCGGCAATCCGCTCGGCAGCGTGATCGGCAACGCGCTCGAACGCGGCATCGGCTATTCGCCTTATGGCGAGAACACGGCGCAGCTCTGCGGGCTCGAAGTCGTCCTGCCGTCGGGAGAAGTCGTGCGCACAGGCATGGGCGCGATGGCGAACAGCGCGTCTGCCTATGGTTACCCCTACGGCTTCGGGCCGCACTGGGACCAAATATTCGTCCAATCGAATTTCGGCGTGGTCACGCGCGCCGGACTTTGGTTGATGCCCGAGCCCGAGGCGACCAAACAGGTCGACATCAACCTGAACACGTTCGAAGATCTGGGGTGGTTTGTCGACACGATGGCGAGCCTGCGGCTGCGGGGAGTGTTTGAACAGCCCTTGGCCGTCGGCAGTTACCTGCGAGAGGCGATGGTGTTTTCCGAGCGCCGCGACTGGCAGAGCGATCCGGGGCCGATCAGCCCGGCGGTCGAGAAGAAAATCCGCGATCATTTCAAGATCGGTTTCTGGTCGACGGGGCTGACGCTTTACGGATACCCGGCCGTGGTCGAAGCGCAGGCCGCGCTGCTGCGCACGGCGCTCGCTCCGCATCTCAAGGCGCCGCTCGCCTTCGAGGACTGGCGGCGCGGCGAACCGATCGAGAAGTCGGGCGCCGGCATCCCCGATCCCATCTCGCTGCAGATCGCCAACTGGGTCGGAGGGCAAGGCGCCCATATCGACTTTTCCCCCGTGCTGCCGGTCGATGGCGCCACGGTCTTGCGCCATGCGCGCGAGACGCGGCAATTGTTTGAGCAGCACGGATTTGACCTCTACAGTTCCTACACTCTGTTCAGCCGGCATATCCGCAACGTCAACATGATCATCTTCGACCGAAGCCGGCCGGAGATGACGGAAAGGGCGCGGCGCCTGATGATCGCGCTATCAGAGGCCGCCGCGAGGCAGGGCTTCGGTGAATACCGGTCGCATCTCGATTTCATGCAACTCACCTCCGACGCCTATGATTTCAACGATCACGCCTTGAATCGGCTGAACCGTCGGATGAAGGATTTTTTGGATCCGAACGGTGTGTTGGCGCCCGGAAAGAACGGCATATGGCCGACGAAATCTTGAAGGCGATCATGCTGACCCGTCGCGCCTTCTTTCCTCTTGTTCTCGCCTCGAGCGCCCTCCCGCTTGCCGAATGGGGGCAAAGCCGACGCGCCGGATCGACGGGCGCGAAACTCATTGGCCTATTCGACAAGCAGGTTTACGAGACCTTGGCTGGCGCGCAGATGAACTGGATCGCGTCAGCGCCGCTCGCCAGTTACGTTGGCTACGAGCGGATCCGCGCGGAGATCGCAGTCGCTGGCCCGCGTATTGTTGTTGGAATTACAAGAGCGGCGGATTTCGTGATCATGCGGTCGCTGGCTCGGGATCACGGTTTGCGTCAGGGGGACGCCTCGGCCATTTGCGATGAGTTCGGCGGCGACGCCGGCGCGCGCGTGCTTCTCGCGGGTGTTCCATCCGAATTCGACGCAATGCGTACGCGCGGCGATCGGCATCGGTCCTGGATTTTTGTGGATCGACATAGGACGCCGCCCGGATAGCGAGGGTTTCGCGCGAACGGAGGATTTGCCAAAGTTTCGCGGCTGCGCTAGTCGTAGCGCAAAATGAGCGGCCCCGGGCCGTACCGAATATTTCATATCGATTGGAGATGCGCCATGACGAGTTACACCTGGGTGGGTTCAGGCAAGACACACAGCGGCGATTGGGGAACGGCGACAGACTGGAATCCGAATGGCGTGCCCGGGCTCGGCGACAGCGTCACAATCAACAAAGGCGTGGCGACGGAAGACATTGCCGAGACCGGCTTCCCCGGCCTCGAGATCGGGGCCTTGAAGGTTGGCGCGTCGGGCGAACTCGTGATCGGCGACGCCGCCGACACGAATGAGGCGATCCTGACCGTCGATGGAGTGACGAACGGTTCGCTTCTCGGCCTTGTCACCGTGTATGGCGGCTCATCGACGCTGAGTTATTTGCGCATGAGCGGCAAGGTCGCGACCAGTTCGGGGTCGACGCTGGGCCAGATCGACCTCGACGGCGGCGCGCTCGACACGGTCAGTTCGCTCGACCTCACAGGCCAAGGCGACATCGATCTCAGCGGCGGATACATCGGCGGCTCGTCGTCGGTGGCGACCAATACCCTCACCACGAGCGCGACCATTTCGGGCGTCGGCGCCATCACGGCCATCACGCATTTCGGCGGTGGAACGGCCTATGACGGCCTTACGACCGACAACCATGGCGTGATCGACGCGACCAACCTCAATTCAGGCGAGAACTTTCTCGATATCGTCGGCGGCGTCGTCCACAATTTCGGGACGATGGAAGCGACGAATTCCGTTTCGTCGTCCAGCGGCTTTGCCGTGCTGAACCTCACAGACGACGTCGTCGTCACCAACGAGACGGGCGGATCGATGTCCGCGGGCGCGGGCGCCTATATCGCGCTGCAGGGTGCGACAATTGTCGACGGCGGCCTGTCCGGTCTTGTCGGCGCCTATGGGACCGGCAACACGATCGAAGCTGCAAAAAATCAGCAGACAACGAACCATGGAACCATATTTGCTTCCAATGGTTCGCTGACGCTCGGCGCGAACGTCGGCGAGATCATCAATAACTCGACGGTCGCCGCGGATTCCGGCGGGACCGTGCATCTGCTCGGTCTCGTCGATAACAATCTCAACGCGACGATGGTGGCATATTCCGGCGGACTCATCACGACGGCAAAGACGAATTCGTTGCTTAACTCCGGCACGCTGGAGGTGGACAACTCCGGCGAGATGATCTGTGACGACGCTGTGGTCGGCACAAGCGGCAAAATCGACATCGACGACGGCATCTTCGAGTTCAACAATGACTCCTCGTCCGGGAACGTCTATTTCAACAACGGCGGAACGCTGGTATTCGGCAAGAACGATATCGACGGCAGCGGCGTGCTCGACGGCTCCGTAAACAACTTCGTAGCTGGTGATTTCTTTGACTTCGAAACGGTCACGTATTCGAGCGTCGCGACGGGAGGAAATTGTAAGTGGACGCAGAGCTCGGGGACGAGCGGCATCCTTCAGGTCGGCGCCGTCAGCCTCGGCATCAATGGCGTCTATGCGAGCGTCGGGCAGAGCTACACTTTCGGGGCGAATGGGGTGGTTTATTCCGGTTCAGCGGGTTCGCCCTATTTCACCGTGTTCCACGGCATGGACAATTTTGGCCATTCCCTGCCCGGCGTGGCGATCGGGCTCATCTAGTACTACAGTTGTGATTGCATTGCGTGTTTTGTATCCTTCGCGCATGAATCGCGACGGAGGGGCGGATGGCAGTTTCGGATTGGTCGGGGGTGGCGCTGCCGTGGCTTGAAGAGCTTGGAACGTTGAAGGCGCGCGTCGGCGCGCTGTTCCGGCGGGCGGAACCGCGACGACAGGTAGGTCTTCTTCTCGAAGGAATGATTGGCGGCGCGGAGCGCAAGAACGGCTGGCAACTGGCGGAAAGCGCTGGCGACCCTGCGCCCTGGCGGATGCAGGCGTTGCTTGGTCGAACACAGTGGGATCAGGACAAGGCGCGAGACATCTGCCGGGACTACGTGATCGAACGCCTCGGCGATCCGGCCGGCGTCCTGGTTCTGGATGAGACCGGATTCTTGAAGAAGGGCCGCCATTCGGTCGGCGTCGCGCGCCAATATAGCGGCACGGCCGGACGGATCGAGAATTGTCAAATCGGCGTCTTCCTTGGCTACGCGAGCCCAAGCGGACACGCCCTGATCGACCGCCGTCTCTATCTGCCAAAGGACTGGATCGAAGACCGCGAGCGCCGGAAGGCGGCGAGCATTCCCGACGACGTGGAGTTCGCCACCAAGCCCAAGATTGGCGTCGCGATGGTGGAGGCGGCGCTCGATGCCGGGGTTCCCTGCGCTTGGGTGCTCGGTGACGCCGTTTACGGCAGCGACAAGACGTTGCGCGTCATGCTCGAACGCCACGACAAACCCTACGTGCTCTCCATTCGCGGAAATGAGCGATTGATGATGGGCGACTTTCGCACGCACACGGCGGAGGATCTCGCGGCGGGCCTGGCCGTGGATCAGTGGCGACGACTGCCCGCTGGCCAGGGATCGAAAGGTCCACGGCTCTATGACTGGGCGCGAGTTCGTTTGTTCCGCCTGCAATCGCCGCCCTGGGATCATTGGCTGCTGATCCGCCGCTCGATTTCCGATCCGACGGACATGGCGTTCTATGTGACCTTTGGACCTGACCAAACCGAGCTGAAGGAACTCGCCGCCGTCGCCGGACTGCGCTGGACGATCGAGGAATGCTTCCAATCGGCCAAGGGCGAAACGGGGCTCGATCATTGCGAGGCGCGCTCTTGGCACGGTTGGCATCGGCACATGACGCTGTCGATGCTCGCCCTGGCGTTTCTCGCCGGCCTGCGCGCCCAGCTGAAGGAAGCCGAAATCAGCGTCACATCTGACAAAGCGAACAAAAGGAGTTTATCCGCCGCAGCTTGAGGGAATGCATGAAACTCGTCGCCGTCAGCGTGCAGGAACTGCGGCGCCTATTATCCCATTTCCGATCAAGCCGCCCGCCAGACCCGCTCTTCCTCTGGCGTTGGTCGATCTGGCGACGCAGCCATCAGGCGCAAGCCAAGCGCGCGCATTATCGAAAACGAACCAGACAATTACAACTGTAGTACTAGAGCGTTCCTCATTTAGGGGATTCGCAAATCAGGAAAAGCGTGATTTATGAGGGGCCTTCCGACGGAGGGCTCTTGGATGAGACGCTACGGTTTGCTCGACGACCAGTTTGCTCGCATTGAGCATTTGCTGCCGGGTTGTCCCGGCCATGTCGGTCGCTATAGTGAGCGGGGCAATCGACTTTTCGTTGATGCTGTCATCTGGAAGTTCCGCTCGGGAGCGCCCTGGCGTGATTTGCCGGAACGCTTCGGCCCCTGGAAGAATATTCATACCCGGTTCTCCCGTTGGGCGAAGACGGGCGTATGGGAGAGTCTTTTCAAAGCCTTGGTCGATGACCCTGACAACGAATACGCCATGATCGACGCAACCATCGTCAGAGCCCACCAGCACAGCGCCGGGGCTCGAAAAAGGGGGTCACGACCAAGCGATAGGTCGCTCGCGCGGCGGCCTGACCACCAAAATTCATGTCATCGTCGACGCCTTGGGCAATCCGTTGGCGCTGAGCCTCACCGGAGGACAAGTTCACGACATCACGCAAGCCGAAACGCTCGTCGCCAAGGTTGAACCGGAGGCGGTCTTGGCTGACAAAGGCTATGACTCCGATGGCTTCATCGCGAGCCTCGAACGTCGAGAGATCGAAGCGGTCATTCCTCCCAAAGCCAATCGCAAGGTCAAACGCAAGTGCGACTACGCCCTGTACGTCGAGCGCAATCTAATCGAACGTTTCTTTCAGTATATCAAACAGTTTCGCGGCATCGCGACACGCTATGAAAAAACTGCCCGAAACTTCCTCGCGGGCCTCCATTTGGTTTGCGCTCTGGCTTGGCTTAAATGAGGACACGCCCTAGTACTACAGTTGTAATTGTCTGGTTCGTTTTGATAATGCGCGCGCTTGGCTTGCGCCTGATGGCTGCGTCGCCAGATCGACCAACGCCAGAGGAAGAGCGGGTCTGGCGGGTGGCTTGATCGGAAATGGTGATAAGAGCCGCAGTTCCTGCACGCTGACGGCGACGAGTTTCATGCATTCCCTCAAGCTGCGGCGGATAGACTCCTTTTGTTCGCTTTGTCAGATGTGACGCTGATTTCGGCTTCCTTCAGCCGGGCGCGCAGGCCGGCGAGAAACGCCAGGGCGAGCATCGACAGCGTCATGTGCCGATGCCACCCGTGCCAAGAGCGCGCCTCGCAATGATCGAGCCCCGTTTCGCCCTTGGCCGATTGGAAGCATTCCTCGATCGTCCAGCGCAGTCCGGCGACGGCGGCGAGTTCCTTCAGCTCGGTTTGGTCAGGTCCGAAGGTCACATAGAACGCCATGTCCGTCGGATCGGAAATCGAGCGGCGGATCAGCAGCCAACGATCCCAGGGCGGCGATTGCAGGCGAAACAAGCGAAGTCGCGCCCAGTCATAGAGCCGTGGACCTTTCGATCCCTGGCCAGCGGGCAGGCGTCGCCACTGATCCAGCGGCCAGGCCCGCCGCGAGATCCTCCGCCGTGTGCGTGCGAAAGTCGCCCATCATCAATCGCTCATTTCCGCGAATGGAGAGCACGTAGGGTTTGTCGTGGCGTTCGAGCATGACGCGCAACGTCTTGTCGCTGCCGTAAACGGCGTCACCGAGCACCCAAGCGCAGGGGACCCCGGCATCGAGCGCCGCCTCCACCATCGCGACGCCAATCTTGGGCTTGGTGGCGAACTCCACGTCGTCGGGAATGCTCGCCGCCTTCCGGCGCTCGCGCGTCTTCGATCCAGTCCTTTGGCAGATAGAGACGGCGGTCGATCAGGGCGTGTCCGCTTGGGCTCGCATAGCCAAGGAAGACGCCTATTTGACAATTCTCGATCCGTCCGGCCGTGCCGCTATATTGGCGCGCGACGCCGACCGAATGGCGGCCCTTCTTCAGGAATCCGGTCTCATCCAGAACCAGGACGCCGGCCGGATCGCCGAGGCGTTCGATCACGTAGTCCCGGCAGATGTCTCGCGCCTTGTCCTTAGCCAACGTGATGGATTTCACGCTTTAAGCCGCTGTCGCCTTGGCCGACAGCGCTTCGGCCAGGATCGCGTGAAACTCGGTGTCGCGGAACGGCTTTCTGAGGATGAGCGCGTGTGGCCCGGTCGCGCGCTCTATGGCGTCGGCGTCGGCATAGCCTGTCACGAAAACGATGCGCAGGTCCGGGTGTCTGAGCCGCGCCGCTCGCGCGACTTCGGCGCCGTTCATCCTTGGCATGGCGAAATCGACGACCATCAGGTCGGGTTCGGCCTCATCGATCATGGCGAGCCCACGCTCGCCGTCCGCGGCCTCCCTGACGCTCGCGCCGAGCGCGGTCAGAATGCCAACCATGATCTCACGCACGGCGGCGTCGTCGTCGATGACGAGCACGTCGGCGCCTGAGGCCTGCACCGAAAGTCCGAGAATGGGCGCCAGAGCCTCTGGCGCGAAGAGATCGACGATCGGCAGAAAAACGCGAACGACCGTTCCCTTGCCTAGCGCGCTCTCGATGCGCGCCGCGCCTCCCGCCCTGTTTGCGATTTCGGCGACCTGGGCGAGGCCGAGACCGGCGCCCTTGCCACTCGCCTTGGTCGTGAAGAACGGATCGAAAGCCTGCGCAGCGATCTCGGGCGCCATGCCCGATCCGGCGTCGGCGACGGATATTTCGAGATAGGCGCCGTCTTTCAATTCCCGGTCGTTCTCGATCTCCATCGCGCGCGTCCCGATGCGAAGTTTGCCGCCTTCGGGCATCGCATCGCGGGCGTTGACGGCGAGATTGAGGATCGCGAGCTCCAGTTGTGTCGGCTCGCTCATCGCGGCGGCGTTGGAATTCTCGAAACGCATTTCGACCTCGATCTGCGGACCGAGCGTGCGCGCCAGCAATTCGCGCATGCCGAGCGCGAGGTCGGCGACGACGACGGGTTTCAACTCAAGACGCTGGCCGCGCGAAAAAATCAGCAATTGTTTGGTCAGCTTGGCGCCGCGATGGGCGGCGGAAAGCGCTCCGTCGATCCACTTGTTCTGTTTCGGCGTCAGGTCGGCCGTGCGCTTCACGGAGCTCGAGTCCGCCGACGATCGCGGCGAGCAGATTGTTGAAGTCGTGCGCGATGCCGCCGCTCAACTGGCCGATCGCCTCGAGTTTCTGGGCCTGCACGAGGCGGGCCTCGGATTGCGCGCGCCGCTCGGTCTCGATCTGCAGCCGCAGCGCCTGGGCGCGCTGCAGGCGCGCGCCTTGCAACGCCTTCTGTTGCTGCGAGAGCGCTTCGCCGAGCAGGAACAGAAACAAAACCAGGCCGGAGATGAAGCCGCTGCTGCGGCCGGCGTACCAGCCGACGGTAAAGCGACCGCCGGAGGATGTGCCGAGAAACAGGGCGCCGCAGAACGTCACGAGTACGATCGCCAGCCAGATCCTCAAATTCGGGTAGGGCGCCTTGAAGCGGAATAGAAGGTAGAGCGTGGTAAGCCCGAGTCCGAAGGCCACCCAGCCCGAGATCTGATTGGCGTTCGTGAATTGCGCTCCGACGCCGAAAGGCGGCAGCGCATCGAGGAGGAACAGCCCCGTCGCGGCAATGGCGACGAAACCGGTCAGAACGGCGCCGAGCCCCAGGACGATCGCGTCGCGCCGTCTGCTGTCGGCCAGCCGCCGCCAGGGCGAAATGACGCCGGCCATCAGGAGCAGCACGAAACCCAGACGCCAGACATTGAATTCGAACCCTGCGAGTTGCGCCCCGCCGATCAGGGGTCGATCCATAAGGATCGCGCCCGGAAAGGACAGCAGATGAAACACCGCCATCAGTGCGGAAAAGAGATAGGCGCAGCCGAACCACAGCAGGGGAGGGAAAGGCAGGACGATGAACCAGCCCATCAGCAGGACCGTCGTCGCGAGCTCGCTGACGACAAGCCCGCTCGTAAGGATTGCGATGACCGGCGGCGCGGCGGCGAGAGGTTGATGGCGCCACGGCGTCACCGCCGCGATGACAATGACATAGGCGACGATCAGGGCAATCGCGGTCTTCTCGATCGGAAGGGATCGACCGCCGCCCTCGGGCAAGGCGTCATCGACGCGCTGCGCGCTTTCGTCCGCGCTGAGATCAGCCATGCACGGCCCGTCCCTTCGCCTTTTTCGCCGGCATCATACCATTTTGGTCGCGAGATTGAGGCAGAGAATGCGGTTTGAGCAGGTACAAGTGAAACGCGCGCTAGAAGACGCGCTGCGCGTTCCTGGACACGAAGAAACCGTGCTGTAGGGCATTGAAACAGGTGAGCCCCGCCGTCTCCGACCGGCAGGTGAAGCCAAGACCCTGCCACACCTGGCCGTAGCCGAGCACCGGGCTGTCGGACATGAAGACCGTGTCGCCGTGGCAGAACAGTTCTCCGCGCGGACTGTTCGGTTTGATCGTGTAGGAGTTGCCCCAACTGAGCTGGCAATCGGAAGGCGCAGGCGGCTGAGGGTTCGTCATCTCGCGAACGTCACAGCGCAACGATGGCCCGTCGAAATTGTCCGCCATGCAATGGATGTTGCCGGAGGGGGTGTGAAAATATTGGCTTTCGGAGGTCGGAGCCGGCGCGGCGGCCTGCTCGGCGCCGCAGCACAATATCCAGCTCTTGCCGTGAGCGCCGCTCAGCGCCCAGCCCTCGGCGCCGCTGGCGACCACGCGCAGCCGCCACCAGCCGTCCGGCCGCTGCTCGAGAACGTCGACCAGCGCGCCGTTCGGCAGAGTCGTCACTCGGCCACCTGCGGCGGTGGTTGGAAGGGTTCTCAGCGCCAGATAGTCGTCGGGCGGCAGGAGATTGGCGACGTAATAGTGCTGGTTTTGGGCGCGAACGCTTGAAGTCAGGGCGAGGCAAAGCCACGCGGCGGCGAACAGATACGCAATCACGGTGCGCAAGGTTTTGGTCTCCGGCGTCGTGATCCGAGGATGAACCGATGGCGGACAAGGGTCAAACCGCCCGCCATCGACTTTCAGGAATTGAAGTCATAGGTTTAATGGATCGGCGTCCGGAGTTCTGTTCATGTGGATCACTCGTCGCGTTGCGCTGCTTGGGGCCGCCGCGCTCGGCTTCTCCGGCGTTTTACGCGCCGCAGGCGTCGATCCCGCGCTGCAAGCGCTCATCGACGGGCCGCAGCGATCGGAGAAGAACCGCGCGCGTGATCCTTTCCGCCACCCTGCCGAAGCGCTGACCTTTTTCGGCGTCAGGCCGGACAGCGTCGTCGTGGAAATTCTGCCCGGCGCCGGCGGCTACTGGACCGAAATCCTCGCGCCCTATCTGAAGGAGCGAGGCCGCTACATCGCGGCCAATGCCGAGGCGGCCACGACCTCGGAGGAGCTTCAAAAAGAGAACGCCGGCTTCAAGGCCAAGATCGCCGCCAATCCCGAACTCTACGGCAAGGTGGAGATCACAGAATTCTTTGCCGATCAATTCCCGATCGCCGCGCCGGCCAGCGCGGATTTCGTGCTGAGCTTCCGCAACCTGCACAATTGGATGGCGCGCGGCGAGGCCGAGGGATCGTTCCGAGCGTTCCTTGCGGCGCTGAAAAGCGGCGGCGCGCTCGGCATCGAAGACCATCGCGGCAATCCCGATCTTCCCCAGGACCCGCTCGCCAAATCCGGCTACGTGCGGCAGGACTACGCGGTGAAGCTGGCGGAAGAGGCGGGCTTCCGGTTGGACGCCTCCTCGGAGATCAGCGCGAATCCGAAGGACACCAAGGACTATTCCGTCGGGGTCTGGGCGCTGCCGCCGACCTTTCGCCTGAAGGATCAGGATCACGACAAATATGCCGCGATTGGCGAGAGCGATCGCTGGACGCTGAGGTTCGTGAAGCCGGCGGTTTGACGCGCTTGGCCGCACCAAGCGCACATATCTTTGTTCAGCGCACGTCGCTGGGGCTTTGTCGCCTTCCCCGCGAAGGCGGGGAAGGTGGGCTCCGCAACTCCGGCTCAATCAAGATGCGTGCATGCCCTAGCGCTTTCACGGGGACGACAGTTGGCTGCTGCGTTCACTTCACATCCGCCTTGTCCCCTTCAATCCTTCGTCGGTGCTGGGCCACCGGTATCAGCCCGCGCACGCGCTTCACCTGTTCCATGTCGAGGCGCGTAGAGATGACGCCAACTCCGTCCGAGGCTTTTGCGACGACCAGCCCCCAGGGGTCGGCGACCAGCGAATGGCCGTAGGTCGAGCGCGTCTCGTTGTTGACGGTGAAAGATCCGGTCTGTGCGGCGGCGCAGACATAGGTCTCCGTCTCAATCGCGCGGGCGCGCAGCAGCACTTCCCAGTGGTCTTTGCCGGTCTGCATTGTGAAGGCGGAGGGCACCGCGATCACTTCGGCGCCTTTGTCCGCGAGCGCCTGGAACAGGCCGGGAAAGCGCAGGTCGTAGCAGATCGTGCAGCCGACCGTGACCCCCTCGCAATCGTAGGTGACCACGAGTTCGCCGGGTTTGACCGTCGCGCTCTCGCGATAGGGAACGCCATCGGGCGTCGTCACGTCGAACAGGTGGATTTTTCGGTAGCGCGCGATTTCCTGGCCCTGCCTGTCGAACACGACCGTCGTGTTGTGGATGCGCTCGTCGCCCTCGATGCGCTCCATGATCGAGCCCGCATGGACGAACACGCGGTGTTTGGCCGCCAATTCCTGCGCCATGGAATAGGCCGGGCCCCCGGGCAGGGTTTCGGCGTTGCGCGCCTTGTCGCCTCTGACGCCGCCGGCCCAGTCGAACTGCTCGGGCAGCAATATCCAGTCGGGCTGATCGTCGCGGACGGCGCGCTCGATCAGCGAGCGCGCCTCAGCGATATTGGCGGCCTTGTCGGAGATCGAATTCATTTGGATGAGCGAGACTTTCATGGGATATCCTGGCTTCGGCTCTCGGAAGAGAACTCTGAGCATGACGGCGAGGACGTCAAGGGCGGTTACGGCATGTCGGCTTACGACGGAGCGTGGAAGGCGGCGATCTTCCGGTTCCCGGCCGTTTTACGCGCGGCGCGACTGGTCAAGGCGATAAAGTATCGGCTGCTGCCTTCGATCCACGACGACGACTTCCGCGCCCTGACGACGATTGCCGCGGAGAGGGGGCTAGCGCTCGACATCGGCGCCAACCAGGGCCAGTCCGCTTCGGCGATCCTCAGCCTCAAGCCCCGCTTCGAGGTCATGAGTTTTGAGCCGAACCCGGACTGCGCGCCGACCCTGCGTCTCCTTCAGCGGCTGTTCGGCCAGCGGTTGCAGGTCGTCCACGCCGGCGTGTCGGATCGGAAGGGGACGTTCTCTTTCTTCGTGCCCAAACGAAACAACCGGCTCCTGCTCGAGGAAGGCAGTTTCGATCGCGCTGCCCTGGCGACGCCGCAGGCTGAAGAGAGGATGGGCAAGGCCGGCGTCGATTTCGAGGTCGAGGAATTGACCTGTTCGACCGTCGTGATCGACGATCTCGACCTCGAGCCCGCCTTCGTCAAACTCGATGTGCAGGGCCTCGAACTCAGCGCGATGAGAGGCATGATGATGACGCTGTCGCGCTGCCGCCCTCTGCTGATGGTCGAGGGTGGCGCGGACGAAGGCGAAATTTTCGCGCTGGTCGCCGATCTCGGCTACGTGAAGCGCTACTGGAAAGGGGGTGCTTTCGTGGATGCGCCCGCGCCCGGCTCGGCGAACTATTTCTTGGTTCCGACTTGACGGAGATGTAACGCGCCGCGTAGCCGGTCACTACGCTGTTCCAAGGGAAGTTCTTCCAATGTCCGCATTCGATAGCTTGTTCTCCGTGAAAGGCCGCACCGCGCTGGTGACCGGCGGCGCGGCGGGGCTCGGGCGGGTCGCGACGGAAGCTTTGCTCGGCGCCGGCGCGAAAGTTCTGATCGCCTCGCGTCGCGCCGAGGTCTGCGAGGCGGCGGCGCGCGAGCTTTCTCAGATCGGCCCCTGCGAAGGATTTGGCGGCACGGTCGCGACGGAAGCCGGCGTGATGGCGCTCGCCGAAGAGGTGCGGCGTCGCACCGGCGAGCTCCACATCCTCGTCAACAACGCCGGCCTTACCTGGGGCTCGCCCTTCGACAAGTTTCCGTGGAAGGCGTGGGAGCGCGTGCTGTCGGTCAACGTGACCGGCCTATTCATGCTGACGCGCGAAATGATGCCGATGCTGCTCGAGGCCGGCAACGCCGACCACCCGGCGAGCGTCATCAACATCGGTTCCGTGATGGGCACGGTCACGCAGTCTGAAGTCGCCTATTCCTATTCGGCTTCCAAGGCGGCGGTGCACCATCTGACCCGTATCCTCGCCGCCGAATTTTCCGCGGCGCCATGTCAACGTCAACGCCATCGCGCCAGGGCCTTTTCCGAGTGACATGACGCAATTCGCGATCCGCGAGGAGGCGGGCCTCAAACGCGCCGAGGCGACGGTCCCGGCTGGCCGGCTCGGCCGCGCCGACGACATGGCGGGGACGGTGCTCTATCTCGCCGGCCGCGCCGGCGCCTATACGAGCGGCGCGATCATTCCGCTCGACGGCGGCATCAGCGTCGCGGCCGGACCTTCAATGTTCGGGCAGGGGCACTGAGCCCTTCGCCTTCTCAAGCGCCTTTTTCTTCTCAGCTCTCGCTGGCGTCGCGAGCCGTCGGATCGCCGGCGCTGCGGCGATCTCGCCGCGGTTGGCGTAGGCTTCGTGGTTCTGCTCGATCTCATCGAGATCGTAGAGATAGTTGACCATCAGGCCGAGCGATTGCGTCAGTCCCCTGGCGAGACATCGGCGTTGGGGTTGCATGCGCTCGAGCCGCGCGCCATTGCCGAGATGGAAACGCGCGACCGGATCGAGCGGACGCCGGTGATGATCCTTGCGCCTCGAGGAAATAATGCGCGGCCAATGACGGAAGGACGCGCGCTGACGGCCTCGCGCGCGCTGCGCCTTCGTCTCCCAGCCTTCGTGGTCGGTCAGCGCCAGCGAGCGTCGCGTTTCCGCGTCGATGAACGTCGAATCCTCTTTGGCGCGCTCACGCTTCAGCCAGGCAACGAAGCCCGGAACCGGCGAGAGCGTGACGAAAGAAGCGAGCTTCGGCCATTCGCGCTTCAGATCCTCAGCGACCTGTTTGATGAGGAAATTGCCGAAGCTGACGCCAGCGAGGCCGCGCTGGGCGTTGGAGATCGAATAAAACACCGCGGTGGTGGCGTTCGAGGGCGCCACGCTCACGCGCTCACGGGCAAGCAGCGGCTGGATTGCGTCGGGGATGCCCGCCGTCAGCGCGACCTCAACGAAGATCAATGGTTCGTCGCCGAGCGCGGGGTGAAAGAACGCGTAGAGCCGCCGGTCGGGCGGCTCCAGCCGGCGGCGCAGGTCCGCCCAGCCGTCGATCGCATGCACCGCCTCGTAGCGGATGATCTTTTCGAGGATGTTTGCGGGCGTCGTCCAGTCAATGCGGCGCAGGGTCAGGAAGCCGCGATTGAACCACGAGGCGAACAAATGCTGAAAATCGTGGTCGAACAGTTTGAGGCGTTCGTCGTCGCGGCTGAACTCGATCAGGTCCTCGCGCAACCTGACCAACGCGAGCGTGCCGCCGGGCGCATGATTGAGGCGTCGGATCAGGTCCTGCCGGGCCGGCTCGGCGCGCTCCGCGAGTTCCGCGGCGGCGGCCGGCGTCGGATCGTCCGCGAAGGCGCGCGCGAGCTCGGCGAGGGGGCCGAGATCGGGCCCGAAACTTTCGGCGACGCCGGTCAGAAACGCGCGCCGGTCGTCGTCGGGACAACGCGGCATAGGCGTCGAGGATGGCGTGGGCGGTCGCCGCGCCCGAAGCCTCGCCCCGGCCCTTGAGCAGTTTCTGGCATTGGGCGATCAGCGCCTCGACGCCGATCGGCTCGACGCGCCGGCGGACGAGCGCGCGGCCGCGCTCCGCGACGCTCTGCAGGAGCCCCGAGAAATAAGCGAGATGGCTGGCGTCTGACATCAGGTCTAACCCTCAGGCGGCGAGGTTCGCTCACGCAAATAATCGGCCAGGCGGCTTTCGAACTCGGGAAAGTAGCGCGAGATGACAGGGAGATCGAAACGCGCGAGGATCGATTCCTTCGGCTCCCGGTCGAGCAGAAAGCGGAATGCGGCTTCGATGATGCGCTCGGGCGGATAGCCCGGCGCAAGACGGTGCAGCTCATCGGCGCTCGCCCGGACTGCGTGGCGCGTGCGGCTCATCCCCTCGTTCACAGTCACTTCGTAGCCGCCTTCCCGCGGCAAAACCTCGATCGACGCCCTCATGTTCCGCCCGCCTTGTCGCCGCGTCGGGGCGCCGCTATAAGCCGCGCGCTTTCCGTTTTTCTCTAGCACGAAGCAGGCGTCCATGGCCCTCGAACGCACGTTTTCCATCCTCAAGCCCGATGTGACGCGCCGTAATCTCACCGGCGCGGTCAACGCCCGCATCGAGGCCGCCGGCCTGCGCGTCGTCGCCCAAAAACGCGTCCAGATGTCGCGCGCTCAGGCCGAGACCTTCTACGGCGTGCACCGCGAGCGCCCGTTCTTCGGCGAACTCGTCGACATGATGATCGCGGCGCCGGTCGTCGTGCAGGTGCTCGAAGGCGAGAACGCCATCGCGCGCTACCGCGAGGTGATGGGCGCGACCAACCCGAGAAGGCGGCGGCCGGCACGATCCGCAAGGATTTCGCGCTCTCGATGGGCGAGAATTCGGTGCACGGCTCCGACGCGCCGGAGACCGCGGCGATGGAGATCGCGCAATGGTTCTCGGGCAACGAACTCGTCGGCTGAGATCGGCACAGACTATCCAAGCGAAAAGGCCTGGCATTGCCAGGCCTTTGTTCTTTTTGCAGCGCCGAATGCTGTTTGATAGGCTGCCTCGCACAACCTCCATGCCTTAATTGGGCAGGCCGGGGGCCCGCCATTAACAACACGCGAAGAATCCGGGTTGGAGCGGAAACCGGGAGGGCTAAGAAGTCGTAAAGAAGCGCAATGGGATTGTCCGTATGTCGGAGATGAGCAAGAGCTGGCTGTCCGCCATTCTGTCGCGGGTCTGGAGCCGACCGGCGCCGCCGCCTCCGCCGCCGCTTGCGCGGATCCGTCACGCGACAATGGGCGCGCCCGGCTCGACCGTTCGTTCCGCGACGCCGCTCGATGACTTCAGCGCCGCGAAGGCTAAGCCCGAGGGGTCGCCGAGCGCCGCCAGCGTCGCGTCCACGGAACGCGAAGCCCCTCCAACCGCGCCCGCCGAGAGCGCCAGCGCCCTGCCGCCGATGTCGCTGGCTTCAAGGCTCGCGACGCTCGCCGAAGCCGAGCGCAAGCTCACGATCCTCAGGCCCAACTGGGCCGAGACGCAGGCAGCGGTCGCCGAGCTTCCGCAGTCGCGGGGCGATGCGGCAGACGCGAAACCTGAGGCGGCCCCGGCGATAGCCGGAGAGGCAGCCGAGTCGCCAGTCGCGCCGAAGCCGGTCGTTTCCGCGCTCGATCAACTCATCGCCGCAACGGGCGAGACGGCGGCCTGGCGTCATCGCTTTTCCCCCGCCGACGTTCCCGCCAGCCCGCCAGGCGACAATTACGCCTATACGTTCGAAACCTTCGACGACACGGTTTGTCTGAAGCTCAGCAACGGCGCCGCGCGCGCGCCAAGCGGCGGCCTCACGAGCGGCTACAACATCCGCGTATCTGATGAGCTCGAGCTGGCGGCGAGCGAGAAGACGATCAGAATTACGCTCGCGGCTCGCTCCGAAGGCCCGGCGAGCGCCCGCATCGCCATCGCCTATTCGACCAACGATGTCGGCAATTCCGGTTGGCAATGGCGCGAAGTTGGTCCGGACTGGACGCCTTGCACGATCGACTATCAGGTTCCGAAGATGAAGCGGGGCCAAGGCGATTTCGTCGGTTTGCTGCCCTCGCCTGCGGGGCAACCCGGCGTCCAAATAGCCGCGATAGCGATCGCCGTCATCGATTGAGGTCTTACGCCTGACGCGCTTCGGCCTTCTCGAGGCGCTCGAAGATGGCGCGTTCGAGCCGCTCGGCGATTTCGCGCAGATGCGGGTTCCGGGCTTCCCGCCCGGCGCGGCCGAGATCGAGATCGGCCTGAAAACCGTCGCGCAGCGGCCAGTTTTCGCCAAACAGCTCGAACCCGCTGTCCTTGATGATGTCGACGGCCTTGGCGAGCTGGATCTCGGAGCGGCCGATCTTTGAAAGCAGGATGACGATCCGCCCGTCCGCGCCCTGCTTGGCGAGCCTTCGGGCCAGCGCGAGCGTCGGCATCAGATCGTCGCGCGACGCGCCGGTCGGCAGGAACACCACGTCGCTCGCTTCCGCGATGTCGTGGCTGAGATCATCGGCGAGCCCGCGCGTGTCCGCGACGATGAGGTCATAGCCGCTGTCGTTCTTCCGGAGCTTCTTGAGACTCTTGAAGGCGCGTGCGTCGATCTCGGGTTCGACGGAGTTTCTGAGCCGCTGCGCGTTCCATTCGACGCTGGTGAGCTGCTCGAGATCGAAGTCGGCGAGCAGGGCGCGCAAGCCCCGATGCGCGGCGCCGACCGCCGTCAGGCGGGCCAGCGCGCTTTTTCCCACGCCGCCTTTTTGGCTGACGAAACTCACCGTCTTCGGCGGCTTGTCGTTTCGGCTCATGACATTTCCCCGGCAATCCCTCGCCGGGGCCAAGTTAGAGGGACGCGGGCGCCAAACACAAGCCGCGCGTCTTAGCGTTTCGTCGAGACGAGCGCGAAGAAGCCGCCTTCGGGGTCGAGGCCCTGCAGCACGAAGCTGCCGCCCGGAACTTCCATCGGGCCGTGGATGACCTTTCCGCCCTTCTCGGCGACGCGCGCGGCCGCGGCGTCGATCGCGTCCACGTTGATGTAATATTGCCAGCAGGCAAAAGGAACCTGCGGCGGTTTGGTCATCATCCCGCCGGACTCGCCCTTACCCGTGGAGAACAGGTAGTAGACGCCCATCGGCCCCATGTCGAACTCGCCGTCCTTCTTCCAGCCGAAGAACTCCTGATAGAAGGCCAGCGCCTTGGCGCCGTCAGTCGCCATAAGTTCGTGCCAGCCGATGAGTCCTGGCGTCGAGGCGGCGGGCGGGGGCGGCGGCATGCCGTTCGCGTCGCGGAACAGCATGAACACAGCGCCCTGCGGGTCGGCGACGACCGCGAAGCGGCCGACGCCTGGAATGTCCGTTCCCGGCCGCTTCACCGAGCCGCCGGCCGCCTTGAGTTTCTCGATCGCCGCGTCGACGTCGGGAACCCAGATGTGGGCCGTCCAGCAGGCCTGCGCGCCCATCGCCTTCACTTCGGGGGGAATGTTCATGAGGCCGGCGACGGGATAGTCGCCGACATGGGCGATGAGATAGCGCATGGCGGTCATGCCGCCGTCCTTCACCTTCCAGCCGACGACATGGCCGTAGAAATCGACGGCGCGGTCCAGATCGTCAGCCATGTATTCGTACCAGACGAACTTGCCGGTTGAGACGTTGGTCGCTTCGCTCATGCTTCTTCCTCCTTAGGGCCCGCAGGCTTTGTTAAACCGCTTTCATGGCGCAGGCGCTGCGGCCGCGGTCTCGGCAGGCAGCAGCCGCTCGACGTAGTCGATGAGATGATCGACCGACTCTCTGGCGACTTGAGGGCCGCCGCCGGCCTTGGCGAGGACAAAAGCGCCCTGCATCACGCATTGCGTAAATTGCGAGAGCGTCCGCGGACTCCACGCGGCGTCCGGCGCATAGCGCGCCTTCGCCGCGGCGGCCATTGCCTCGATATCGCCGGCATGGGCGAAGATCTCGGCGCCGCAAGCGGCGGTGAGCTCCACGTGGCTCTCGTGCGCCTCCTGCACGATCGTGCCGAGATAGCAGCCGAAGTCGCCGGGCTCGCCCACAATGATGTCGCGGCGCAAGCGAAGATAGGCGAGCAGGCGCGCGCGCGGGTCGTCCAAGGATTGCAGCCGGTCAGAGAACTGCGCCTGCGCCCGCGCATTAAAACGCTGCGCAGCGGCCGCCGCGAGGTCGTCCTTCGAGCGGAAATGGTGAAAGAACGCGCCCTTGCTGACGCCCGCCGCCTGGCAGATGTCTTCGACCGAGGCGCCGGCGAAGCCGCGATGCCGGACACGGACTATGGCGGCGTCGAGAAGCTTATCGAGGGAGGGCGAGGTCATACATGACTTATACCGACTGGTTGGTATGTGTCAAATCGCCTTTTCGGGGGCTGCCGTCGCCGCGAGTGCGCGCTATCCGTCCTTGCCCCAACGCCGGGGAACGCCAGAGGCGGCGCAAAGTTTTGGATTCTCTTGGCGGGAAGCGCGGAAAGCAAGCAAAAGGCGCGAAAAGGCGCACCAAAGCTCCAAATAAAAGACCCCATTCTCCAAATTTTTCCAAACCTTCCTTTGGTGGAATTTAGCGATTTCAATTGGTTGTGCGCACCTGCGGGCCACTTTTGTTTAAGGGGTCACCTTTGCGCCCATTTTTTCATAAAATTAACGTGAATTCCTGCTCATTGTCATATGTGCGGCTCCTTGAAAGTGCTTTGGATTTCAATATCTGAAAATCAGAAAGATGTCTAGAGATTTCCCGACAAACTCGCTTTTTCCTCGACCCCTCGCTTTTGGCCGGCCCGGGGGCGCAATCACCGCGTCGAAACATTGCGCGGCGCTTTGCGCCTCAATGCGCTGCAAGCCCGGGATGGATTTCACTTCACGGAATTGTCCAAACTAGCGTTGTAAATCCCGGGTGGCCGCGTCGAGCGGCGCCGACACTGGCAAGCGCCTTGCAGCGGCGGCGGCAGCGCAACGCGGCAAACGGGAGACGCGCCCATGAATTGTCCTCAACTCACGGAAAAAATCCTCGACATCAAGCGCGAGCGGCAATGGACTTGGAAGCACATCTGCGACGAGATCGGCGGCGTATCCCCCGTGCTCATCGTCGGGGCGCTGCTCGGCCAGATGAAGCTCGTCAAGCCGCTCGCGGCAAAAGCCGGCGCGCTGTTCGGCCTGAGCGAGGCCGAGACCGCGATGCTCAACGAGGTTCCGAACCGCGGCTCGCCGATGCCGCCGACAGACCCGCTGCTCTATCGCTTCTATGAGCTCGTCATGGTCAACGGCCCCGCCTGGAAGGCGCTGATCGAGGAGGAATTCGGCGACGGCATCATGTCCGCGATCGATTTCGATTTCTCTTTCGAGCGCGAGCCGAACCCCAAGGGCGACCGCGTGCGCATCACCATGTCCGGCAAATTTCTGCCGTTCAAATATTACGGGGCGGAGCAGGGCGTGCAGGAATATGGATATAAGGAGGGATGAGGTTAGTTGGAGCGCCGATGTAGCCGCGGTCGTCGACAAGCGATCGGCTGCACGATCGCAAGTCCGCAAGTGTTTCTTCTGGATTGCGCTCGGCGTGGCCCAACCGCGTGGATGGCCGGGACAAGCCCGGCCATGACGAAGTGGCAGACTAGAGACGACACAGCCCCCTCCGTCATGGCCGGGCTTGTCCCGGCCATCCACGCCGTTGTGAGATGCAAGGTAAGCCAAGCTTAGCAGGCATCGCCCCGCGCGCCTTCTCGCAAAGAGCGCGCTCCGCACTCAGGCCAGCGTTTCGTAGAGATCCAGCCATCCAGGGTTAAAATCGAGAAATCATCCGCACTTTCCACGCACGCGGCCAATGCTTGATGTTCTTTTCACGCTGGATTGCCATGCGTATGTCGTCATGGGCCTCCATCCAGACGAGGCGTTTCAGCCCGTAGCGCAACGTAAAGCCCGGCCTCAAGCCATCGCGATGTTCATATGCACGGCGCGCGAGATTCGAGGTTACGCCCGTGTAAAGAATGCCGTTCGGCCGGTTGGTCATCATGTAGACCCAGCCGCCGGACATTGTCAGTTCCCTCTTTGAACGACGACCTCCCACTATCATTTATTGGCGCGGAAGTACTATGCAGGTGCGCGTGAAGTGGTGGCGCCGTATCTGGATCCGCAAGGTCAGTCGTAGAGCCCGCCCTTGCTCCCGCCTTGCCTCAGGCGATAGCGTGCCCAAAACCCTCCGCTTCGTCGCAACAGAGCTTTCATGAACGCCTCCCTCGTCGTCCGCAACGCCGTGCTGCTGACCCTCACCTACGCACACCCCGAGCCGGTGCGCGGCTGGCTGGCGGCGGGACCGCATGGGCGGATCATCGCGATCGAGGAGGGCGAGCCGCCGGGCGATCTCGGCGCCGCCGAGGTCGTCGACGCCGACGGCGCCTTCGTCGCGCCGGGCTTCCTCTCCGCGCACAGCCACCTGTTCACCAGCGGCTCGCGCGGGCTCGGCACGGACCTCGCGCTCTACGGCTGGGTCGACGCCATGACGCGCTACACGCGCCATGCCGACGCCGACGACATCTACTGGTGCACGCTGCACGGCGCGCTCGATTTTCTCAACAACGGCATCACGACGGCCTATGATTTCACCGACAGCCGCCTGCCGCTGATGATGAATGAGCAAGGCCAGCGCATTCCCGCCGGCCCGCTGAAGCCGTTCGAGCATGCGGCCTCGCAAGTTCGCGCCAAGGTCGATGCGGGCTTGCGCTTCATCGACAGCGTCCAGCTCAACGACGAGGTCGGCGACCCCGAAGACGTGCTCGCCCGCTTCGCCGAGATCAAAGCCTTTGGCGAGACTTTTTCGCGAGAGCGGCCTTTACCTCGGCACGGCGATCAGCGGCGCCGTGCAATGGTCGACGAACCCGGACACCGCGCGCATAGAAACCGAGGCGATGAAGCGGTTTCGCGTGCTGAACCAGCCGCATTTTTTGGAGACCGCGCAGGAACTGGAGCTACAGCGTTCGCGCTGGAACCTGTATCGCGACGCCGGCGCGCTCAACTGGCGGCTGCTGTTCGGGCATTTCGTGCAGGCGACGCCGGAAATGATCGAGGAGGCGGGCCGCTGCCGTTGCGGCATGATCTGGCAACCGACCTCGAACGGACGTCTCGCCTCGGGTTTCGCCAATGTGCGCGCCTGCATCGACGCCGGGATGCGGGTCGGCGTCGGGCTCGACGACCAGTCCTGCACCGATGTCTCCGACCCCTGGCAGAACATGCGCTTCGGCATCTATTCGCAGCGCGCCAACGCCAAGAGCCCCGACGCGATGGGCGTCGCCGAGATGCTCCGCCTCCACACGCTGGGCTCGGCGGAAGTTCTGCTTGTCGCCGATCGCGTCGGCAATCTCGACCTCGGCAAATACGCCGACTTTCTTATCGTCGATCCCAAGGACCCCGATGTCGGCCCCGTCTGGGACCCGATCGCAACTTACGTGCTCGCCTGCGGCTTGCGGAACCTCAAGGCGGTCTATGTCGGCGGCAAGCTAGTCAGTCGCGAGGGCAAGCTGACGAACCCGCTCGCTCAGGACGCCAGCCGCGAATTGCACGCGCGGCTGAAGCGCATCGCGGCGGGGTTCGAGGGGGAGAGCCATGCCGACGGACATTGAGATCGCGCGCGAATACACGCTCGCGCCCATCGCCCGCATTGCGGCGAAGCTCGACATTCCCGAGGATGCGCTTGTCCCCTTCGGCAAGCATATCGCCAAGATCGAGCCGGCGTTTCTCAACGCTTTGCCTGAGCGCCCCAATGCAAAACTGATCCTCGTCACGGCGATCAATCCTACGCCGGCCGGCGAGGGCAAGACGACGACCACGATCGGGCTCGGCGACGGGCTCAACGCGATCGGCAAGCGCGCCGCGATTTGTTTGCGCGAGCCCTCGCTCGGTCCTTGTTTCGGCCAGAAGGGCGGGGCGACGGGCGGCGGCCGCGCGCAGGTCGCGCCGATGGAGGAGATCAACCTTCATTTCACCGGCGACTTTCACGCCATCACCACCGCGAACAACCTCGTCGCGGCGATGCTCGACAATCACGTCTACTGGGGCAATGCGCTCGACATCGACATGCGCCGCGTCGGCTGGCGGCGCGCCCTCGACATGAACGACCGCGCGCTGCGCTCGACCGTCGCGGGCCTCGGCGGCGCCGCCAACGGATTCTTACGTGAGGACGGGTTCGAGATTACCGTGGCGACGGAGGTGATGGCCGCCTTCTGCCTCGCGTCCTCGCTCGAAGACCTCGAAGCGCGGTTGAAGCGCATGGTAGTTGCTCAATCACGGGCGCGCGCGCCGGTGACGATCGGCGATCTGAAGGCGGAGGGCGCGATGGCCGCGCTGCTCGTCGGCGCGTTGCGGCCCAACATCGTGCAAACGCTCGAAGGTTCGCCGGCGCTGATCCACGGCGGTCCGTTCGCCAATATCGCGCACGGCTGCAATTCGGTGATTGCGACGCGCGCGGCGCTGAAACTCGCCGATTACGTGGTGACGGAAGCCGGCTTCGGCGCCGATCTTGGCGCGGAAAAATTCTTCGACATCAAATGCCGGCAGGCCGGTCTGAAGCCGGCGGCGGCCGTGGTCGTGGCGACGGCGCGTGCGTTAAAGATGAACGGCGGGGTGGCGCGCGCAGATCTCGCGGCCGAGAATCTCGACGCGCTCGATCGCGGCCTCGTCAATCTGATCCGTCATGTCGAGAACGTGAAGAAATATGGCGTCGAGACGATCGTCGCGATCAACCGCTTCACGACGGATACGCCGGCCGAGCTGGAGTTGATTGCAGATGCGGCGGGCGAACGCTGCGGCGTGACCGTCGTCGTCAACGATAGCTGGGGGTTGGGAGCGAAGGGCGCGCAGACGCTGGCGCGCGTCGTCGCCGATGCGGCCGACCGCGATGAGGGCGGCTTCCGCCCGCTCTATCCCGACGACATGCCGCTGATCGAGAAGACGCGCACCATCGCGCGCGAGATCTATCGCGCCGACGACATCGAGGGCGACGCGAAGACGCTGAAGCGTTTTTCGGAGCTGGAGGCGGCGGGCTACGGCAAACTGCCGATCTGCGTCGCAAAAACCCAATATTCGTTCTCCGCCGACCCAACGAAGCTCGGCGCGCCGACCGGCTTCAGAATGCCGATCCGCGACGTCCGCCTGCGCGCCGGCGCCGGCTTCGTCGTGGTTCTGATGGGCGATATTTCGACCATGCCGGGCCTGCCGCGCGCTCCCGCGGCGGAAAGGATACGTGTAGTTGATGGGCGGATCGAGGGTTTGTTCTAGGGCTATTTGTTTGTCCGCGCACGGCGGCGTGGAGGCCGCGGCGCCTCGCACAGCTTACCGCGACCGTCGAGATCAATAAGTTCGGCTACGCAAGCTGCGCGCCGGCCTGCGCGAGATGCGCCCGCGTCGCCGGCATGCGCGCGAGCGTCGCAGCAAGACGCTCCCGCCAGCGCGGCCCGCGCGACGCGGCGTCGGAATAGGCCTCGACGAGATCGTCGGGTCGATCCTCGGCAAGCGCCTCGATCAGGAACGCCGCCTGAGCGCGATCCTTGCTGGCCTTGAGGCTGCTGGGCCCATCGTTGCGGCGGTCGGCGACGATGAGCTTGTGGATCGCGAACCGCTCGGGCCGCGGAACTTGCGCCAGCACGCCGCGCCGGTAAGGCACGGCGGCGGCGATGGGATCGGCGATCAGGAAGTTGAGATGATGCAACGCCTGCGCCTCGACCTTCAACGCCGCCAGTGGCCTGATGCCTTCGGCTTCGTCAAAACTTGGCGTCAGGAACTCGACGAGGAGGTCGCCGCGGGTCTGGCGCCAGCGCCAGGCGCCCGCGCGCTGCAATTGCGGCGCGGCCTCGAATTCAAAATCCTTCAGGATGGATTGCAGCGGCGGCGAGGCCTCATCGTCGAGCGCCAGCGACAGGCGCTCGAAGCTGGCGATGTCAATGTCATGGGTTTGCGCCGTGTTGTCGAAGGCGTAACGCAAGCCGAGCTCACCTTCGTAAAGGCGAAAGGCCAACGTGCCGACGATCGTGCCGCCGAGGCGAAAGACGCCGGCTTTGGCGAAGGCGTTGAGCAGCGCTCCGGTCGACCCGTCGACGCCCAAGAATCCCTCGGCGCGCAGGATACGGATCGTTCGCGCCCGCGCGGCTTGCGCCTCCGCGCGCCCCGCCGAAAGTTCGGCGTGGCGTGCGAGGCGGGCGCGGATCTCGTCGCTGTCTTCGCCGATATAGGTTTTGCGCACGTCCGAGCCGACGCGAAACGAATCGTACCAGTAGACCCGACCATTGCGTTCGACGCGGGTCGGCGTCCCGCGGAGCTCGGCGACGGCCTCGTCCTTGAGCCAGGCGAGAAGGTCAGCATAGGCGGCGTGAGCGATTGAGGAGTGGCGGCGGATCATGTTCAACTGTTCGCGGTTCTGTTGAACATAGCGCAATGTTCAACGGATCCAAAATTTGTTGAACATCGCCGAGGAGCGTCGGCCGACGATCTTACCGCGCACGGCGGCGTAGACGCCGCCGCTCCTCGGTGAGCCAACTTCGGCTACAGCGCCGCAGTCGCCGCAGTCGCCGGAATAGCCTTCGGCTTCGCCGGGCGGATGAACCACAGCGTCACCCCGATCAGCACCAGCGGCAGCACGAAACCCGGGCTGCGGAACGCCGCGAGCCCATCGACGGAAGCCCAAAGCAGCGACAGCCAATGCTCGCCGAGCGCGAGCAGTTTTGACTGCGAGTGGCGGCGCAGCACCATGCCGCGCTTCGCCGGCGCCTGCCGCCAGAGCATCAGAAGCGCGCCGGACGCGGATGCGCCCGCCGCCGCGACGCCGGCGCAGACAGCGCCCCAGGGCGCGACGAAGGCGAGAGCGGCAAGCGCCGGCGCGAGGCAGAGCGCGACCGGCTGCAGGATCGCCGAGAGTTTTGCGCGCTCGATCTCGCCGCGCGTCGCAGGCGCGGCGTTCAGCGCGTCGGGGGCGTCTTCGGCCGACAGCGCGAGCCAGGCGAGCGCGCCCGCGAACTGGCCGGCGATGACGACCAGCATCGGGCCGAAGGCGACGCCCGGCTGCCCGATCGCGCCGCCCTGCCGCCACAGCACGATGCCAACCGGCAGCGTATAGAGCGCCTGCATCAGCATCTGGGAGAGCAGCCAAGGGTCGCGCCACAGCAGGCGGTGCTCCTTCAGACGCAGCGCGGAGCGCGGGCTTGCGGTGAATTTTGCGCGCACGTCCTCTCGCCGTCGCCGCGTTGGCGCGCCGGCCGAGGCGATCGCGGCGGCGAAGAAGGCATCGGCCTGCAAAAGCACCGCGATCGCCCATAAAGCCACGGCGAGCGCGAGCCAGGCGATCAGCGCCGGCGCCTCGCCGATCGCCGCGCGCTCGGGCAGTTCGACGAGCTTGAACAGCCAACCGCTGTCCGCGCCCTCAGCGGAGAATGCCTGAAACACCGCATCCCGCCACGCGTCCGGCATGACGGCCAGCGCCTGGGCGACGAGCACGGCGGAGGCGCCGACCAGCGTCGCGACGATCTGCGCGACGAGCCGCGCCCGGCGAGCGCCGCACAGATAAAACAGCCTGAGCGCGAGCAGGAAACCCGTCGCGGCGCCGATCAGTCCGGCCGCGGCGAGCGCGGGATAGAGGGCCAGCCAATGTGCGCGGCCAACGAACGCGCTGACATGGGCGATCGGCAGCAGCAGCAGCGCGATCGCCGCGATCAACTCGAAACCCTGTCCGAGAATGCGCGCCGCGACCAGGCGACGCGGCGAGATCGGCGAACTCAGCAAGAGGTCGAGATCGCCGTGCTGATAGAGCCAGCGCGTCACCGTCGTCATCGTCGCCGCTATCGACCAGGGCAACAGGAACAGCGTCGCACAGCGCGCCGCGAGTTCGGCCTGACGGGCGCCTTCCGGGTCGCCTCGTCGGGCGCGAAACGGGTGACCGCGTAATAGGCGACCGCATGCATCAGCACGAGCACACCCAGCAGGATCAGCAGTTTCATCCGCGTAGAACGGTCGCCGAGCATGCCGGCGAGCGACCGCAGCGCGAGCTTAAGATCAAGGACGACGAGGCGGATCATGCCGCGCGTTCCGCGCCCGACGTCAGGCTGAGGAACACGTCTTCGAGCGTCGCCGAGGCGCCGACGCCGGCGCGCAATTCGTCGAGCGCGCCCTCGGCGATGAGCCGCCCGCCGTGCAGAATGCCGATGCGGTTGGCGATGCGCTCGGCGACTTCGAGAATGTGGGTGGTGAGGATGACGGTGGCGCCTGCGGCGACACGCGCGCTGAGCAGGTCCTTGACCTGCCGCGCAGAGGCCGCGTCGAGCCCCGTCAGCGGCTCGTCGAGCATCAGAAGTTTTGGATCGTGGATCAGCGCGCCGGCAAGCGCGACCTTCTGCTTCATGCCGCGTGAAAAACCCTCGCAGCGCTCGCGCCGCTGCGGCCAGAGCCCCAAAACGTTGAGCAGGTTCTCCGCGCGGCTTTCGGCGAGCGCGGGCTCCACGCTCCAGAGACCGGCGACGAATTCGAGATATTCGAGCGGGTCGAGCTTGTCGTAGAGCATAGGCTCGTCGGGCAGCCAGGCGACGATGCGCTTCGCTTCGATCGGTTTTACGCGCGCATCGACCCCGAAAATATGGATCTTGCCGGCGTCGGCGGGCAGCAGCCCCGCGACCATTCGTAAAGTCGTCGTCTTGCCGGCGCCGTTCGGGCCGAGCAGCGCATAGAATTCGCCGGGACGCACGGTCAGGTCGAGTCCGTCCACCACCTTGCGGCCGAAACTCTTGGAAAGCGCGCGAATTTCAAGGGCGGGGGGCATGCAGGGGCTCGTTGCGGGCGGGACGGGCCGAACTTAGCCGGCAACGTTTGAATGCAGGC
This sequence comes from uncultured Pseudomonadota bacterium, assembly GCA_963710855.1. Taxonomy (GTDB): domain Bacteria; phylum Pseudomonadota; class Alphaproteobacteria; order Rhizobiales; family Beijerinckiaceae; genus Roseiarcus. The sequence continues at coordinate 152,189 of CAVQBX010000006.1, forward strand.
TTAATCGGATTCGCTGAGCGCGGTGATGAGCGCCTTCCCCCACTTGGTGGGGAAGGTGGCCGAAGGCCGGATGGGGTGTGGAAAGCCAGGAGGATCGGGTAGTCGTTACCAGCGCAGCCTGATGCCGGCCACCAATGTGGTGTTCGCGCTCAGCGAGGCCGGCGACGGCTTTGTCGCCTCCCGCACCCCATCCGGCCTTCGGCCACCTTCCCCAGCAAAGCTGGGGAAGGGCTTCACGCCAACCGCCGCTCACGCATTCCGCAAAGCCTGCCTGCGCAGCGCATATGCTGTCGTGCGGCCCAAGGTCGCCTGCACGATCGGGTCGGCGCCGCTGGCGTCGGCCAGCGATTCGTCGTGATAGGGCATCTCGTCCTGGCGGTCCCAGGCTTTCCAGATGTCGGCGAGCATGACGCGCAGGCGCACATAGGTCGAGATATAGCCGACCTGTTTGCGGGCAAACCGCCACGCCTCGCGCGGATAGAACACGAAGGGGGATTCGATCGGCAAGCCGTAGCGGCGCTGCTTGCGGCGCACGATGCGCAGCGCGCCGAACTCCGCGTAGCTGACGCGGTCGATGAGCTGCCCGTCACGGTAGCACATCAGCATTTTCAGCATCGTCAGCTTCATCGCGTTGCGGAGCTGGCACATGCGCCTGAAAATCTTCGCCATGTGATCGAATGTGTAGAAGGCGCGGTGCGCCTCCATGAACACTTCGTCCCATTCCTGATCCGTCATCTTCGGATGATGCGTGACGCGATAGTTGAGGTCGTATTTGTTGAAGTCCGGATCCATCCAGGCGCCGGCCTGCTTGAGCTTCTTGTGATCCTCGCTGCCAGGCAGCGGCGTCAGGTTGTTGAGCGTCAGGAGATCGATCGGCAGTTCGCGCTTCAAAATCTCGACGTCGCGCAGGATGGAAGCCTTGGTGTCGTTTGAAAAGCCGATGATGTAGCCGCAGGTGATGATGACCGGATGTTTCTTCCAGGCGAGCAGCATCTCGCGATAATCCTCGATCCGGTTCTGCCGCTTCTTCACGCTCTCCAGATTGTCGGGGTTGATGTTCTCGAGGCCAATGAAAATCATGCGCGCGCCGGCGCGCCAGACTTTTTCTATGAAGCGGGGAATCTTGTGCGCCAGCGCGTCGACCTGGACGATCAGCCAGACCCGCAGGCCCTCCTTCTCGTTGAGCTCGATCAGCCGGTCGCAATAGGCTTCCCAGTTCCTGTTGCGGGCGAAATTGTCGTCGGTGACGAAGAAGCGCCAAATCCCGTTCTTCGCATTGGCCGCACGATCGCTTCGAGATCGTCGGCGGTGCGGAAGCGGCTCTTGCGTCCCTGCACGTTGATGATGGTGCAGAACGAGCATTCGAACGGACAGCCGCGCCCGAGATCGAAACTCGAGCAGCCGGTCGCCGTCTTGTTCACGAACTCGCGCTCCAGGATCGGCATCGGCGCGCCGGAAAGGTTGGGCATGGCGGCAAGATGGTTGTAGATCGGCTTCAGACAATTGGCCCAGCCATCGATCAGCACTTCATCGAACCGTCCTTCCTCGGCTTCGCCGGCGTACATGCTGACGTCGAGTTGCTTGGCGAGTTCGATTTCATCGGCCTCTTCGCCGAGCATCGCGATCACGCCCGAGACATGGAATCCACCGACGCACACGGGCACTCCCGCTTTGCGCAGCGGCCGCGCAATGTCCATGGCGCGCGGGAACTGGTTGGTCTGGACGCCGACCAGGCAGACCATGACCCGCTCGCCGGAGCGATGCCGGCGCAGGATCTTTTCAACATCGACCTTGGTGTTCGTCTCGTCGATGGGATGGCCGACGATTTCTACGTCTTCGCCCAAAATCTTCCGTGTCGCCGCCTCATCGAGGATACCCGACAGGCAGGCCAGAGAGTTGGAGGGGATGATCGAGCGCATCCACTGCAGCGGATAGCCCTGCTCATCATAGCGCGTCGGTTTGATAAGGTAGACGTCAAAGCGCTGCATGCCGGAGGGGCCCCCGCCGCGTGTCCCTCCGGCTGGGTTACAGCAAATATACGTGAGGCGAAAGGGCGGCCGTGTGCGGCTGCTGTAGCCGAGGTCGCTGACCTCGGCTGCCGCGGTCAACGACCGCGGCTACAGTGTCCCCGCGGCTACAGCGGCGGCGGCCGAGAATATCCGGAAATAACAATACGCTCGGCTTAGGTTTGCCATCGCTTGAACCGCGGGCTAAGCCTCGGCAAAACAACATAATGGAGCGCGAAATGCCCGAGGGCGCTGGCACGGCGGCGGAACTTGTCGCCGTTCACGAACAAACCATTCTTCCTGAGTGGATCGAGCTGCAGAAAAAGTCCGGCAGCCTGCAAACCGGCCGGATCACGGAATCGGAGCTGCAGTCCCAGTCGCGCGCCTTCCTCCATCTTCTCAAGGATGCGCTCGGGAAGGCCGGAACCGATGCGACGAATCCCGCATATACGCCCGCGAGGGAAATGCTCGCCGACCTTTCGCGAACGCGGGCGCTGCAGGGCTTCTCGCCGAGCGAAACGGCAACGTTCGTTCTGTCGCTGAAGAAGCCGCTGTTCGACGCGCTCAATCGCAGCAGCGGCCTCAGCGCGGCTGCGGCGGCCGAACTGACCTGGTCGGTCACCCAGCTTCTCGACAATCTCGCCGTCTATACGCTGGAGATTTTCCAGAAGAGCCGCGAAGAGCTCATTGCCCGCCAGCAGCGGGAAATCGCCGAGCTTTCCACTCCGGTCGTCAAGCTATGGGACGGCATCCTCGCGCTGCCGCTGATCGGCACGCTCGACAGCCAGCGCACGCAGGTTCTCATGGAAAATCTGCTGCAAAGCATCGTCGACACCGAAGCCGAGATCGCGATCATCGACATAACGGGCGTGCCGACCGTCGACACGCTCACCGCTCAACACCTCCTGAAGACGGTCGCCGCGGCGCGTCTGATGGGGGCCGACTGCATCATCAGCGGCATTCGCCCGCAGATCGCGCAGACCATGGTTCACCTCGGCGTCGAACTGAATGTCATCTCCAAGGCGACGCTCGCGGACGCGTTCTCTCTTGCGCTCGGGCGCACCGGGCGCACGGTCACAAAGATCAGGAACGCCGCGGCGACGGCGTCTGAACCCAGGGCGACTGCCTCGAAGGGGCTGTGATCATGGATCGCATCCCCATTCTCAGGTTCGGGAATGCCCTGCTCGTCACCATCCAGGTCGACATGCACGATCGTCTCGCCACCGCGCTCGAGGAGGATCTGACCAGCAAGATCGTCCAGCATAACGCCAAGGGCGTGCTGATCGATATTTCCGCGCTTGAAATCGTCGACAGCTTCATCGGCCGCATGCTCGACAATGTCGCGACCGTCTCCCGCATCCTCGACGCGGAAACGGTCGTCGTCGGCATGCGTCCCGCGGTCGCGATCACGCTTGTCGAGTTGGGATTGTCGCTGAGCGGGGTGAAGACAGCCCTCAACGTAGAGCGCGGCATGGCGCTCATTCGCGCGCGCCTTCAGACCTCGGACTCGGACGATGACGATTCCGAGGAGTGAGCGCCTGGACATCCGGCACTCGGACGACGTCGTGCGGGTGCGCCAGCTTGTCCGCACGATGGCGATCGAGACCGGCCTCAGTCTCGTCGATCAGACCAAGATCATCACCGCGGCGAGCGAACTTGCGCGCAACACGCTCGACTACGGCGGCGGCGGTTTCGTGCTGGCCGAGACCGTGGAGGCGCTCGCGCGGCGCGGCGTCCGGCTCACGTTCGAGGACAACGGTCCGGGCATTCCCGACATCGAGGCCGCCTTGCGGGACGGTTTTACGACCGGAAAAGGGATGGGTCTGGGCCTCGGCGGCGCGAGGCGTCTCGCCAACGAGTTTTCCATACAGTCGAAGCCCGGCGAAGGCACAAAAATCACGATCGCGCGTTGGAAGTGACCATGATCTCCCTCGCCGTCAACGACCAGAGCCAGGTATCGGAAGCGCGGCGGGGAGCGAGCGAGATGGCGCGCCGCCAGGGTTTTGGCGAAGTCGACAGCGCCAAGGTCGCGCTGGTGGCGACGGAGCTTTCGACCAATATTCTCAAACACGGCAGGGGCGGCGAGCTGCTCGTGGGGACTTATGGCGAAGGCGGCGAAAGCGGAATCGAACTCCTCGCCATCGACAAGGGCCCCGGCATCGCCGACCTCGCCGCAAGTCTCACGGACGGCTATTCGACCGCGGGCACCGCGGGCAAGGGGCTCAGCGCCATCAAGCGACAGTCTCATCATTTCAGCGTCGCCTCCTGGCCGGGTCAAGGCGCCGTGGTGCTGGCGCGTCTGAAGCCCGGAGCGCCGGGCGAACGGAAGGATGAGGCGGGCCGCGTCGGCGCGGTCTCCATTGCCAAGCAGGGGGAGACTGTCTGCGGCGATTCCTGGGGCGTTTTGCTGAAGCCGGAAGGGACGACCCTGATGGTCGCCGACGGGCTCGGCCACGGACCGGAGGCGGCGGAAGCGGCGGTCGAAGCCGTGCGCCTGCTCCATCGCTTCGGCGGACACAGTCCCGCGGTGCTGCTCGATTATATTCACGGGGGCTTGCGCGCGACGCGCGGCGCGGCGGTTTCGCTGGCGCGCTTCCAACCAGGCTCCGGCAAGATCGTATTCGCGGGCGTCGGAAACGTCGCCGGCGTCATCGCGGTCAACGGCGATTTGCGCCGGATGGTCTCGATGCCGGGCACCGCCGGCTACAACGCGCGAAAAATCCAGTCGTTCGAATATCCGTTCGAGACCGGCCTCATCATCATGCATTCGGATGGCGTGGCGTCGACCTGGACGCTCGACCGCTATCCCGATATCGCCCGCTCAGATCCGACGCTGATCGCTGCGGTTCTTTATCGCGACCTGACACGGCGCCGGGACGATGCTACGGTGCTCGTCGCAAAATGGTGACTGCGATGGCCGCGAGTTCCAAAGTTTGGCCAACCGTGACTCTTCCCATCGAAAGCGAGGCCGACGTCGTCACCGTCAGGCAGCGCGCGCATCGGCTCGCCGAACTCTTGGGTTTTGAGCGCCAGGACCAGACCCGTGTCGCGACCGCGGTCTCGGAACTGGCGCGAAACGCGTTCAGCTACGCGGGCGGCGGGCGCGCCGAGTTCCTGATCGATTCAAAGCCTTCGCCCCAGGTCTTTCTGATCCGCATCACGGATAGCGGCCCCGGCATCGCTGATCTGGAGACCATTCTCGAGGGGCGCTACCGCTCCCGCCACGGCATGGGTCTCGGCATTCTCGGCGCCCGCCGCCTGATGGACCATTTCTCGATCGACACCGCGGCCGGCAGGGGCACGGCCGTCGAAATCGGTCACAGGCTGCCGGACCGCGCGCCGGCGGTCACGCCCGCCAGGCTTGACGAAATCGTCGGCGTGCTGCGGAAGGAGCGCTCGTCGGATTCTCTCGAGGTGCTGCGCCAGCAGAATCGCGAATTGATGCAGAGCCTCGACGAGCTACGCCGCAAGGACGAGGAGCGCCGGCAACTCGATCAGGAGCTCAGCGACACGAACAGGGGCGTCGTCGCGCTCTATGCCGAGCTCGACGAGCGCGCCGAACAGCTCCGGCGAGCGAGCGAGTTGAAGAGCAAATTCCTCTCCAACATGAGCCATGAATTCCGCACGCCGCTGAATTCGGTGCTCGCGCTGTCGCGACTGTTGCTCGATCGCATCGACGGCGATCTGACGCCGGAGCAGGAACGGCAGGTTGGATATATCCGGCGCTCGGCCGAAAGCCTGCTGGAGCTCGTCAACGATCTGCTCGATCTCGCCAAGGTGGAGGCGGGCAAGGTCGATTTCCGTCCCTCGGCTTTCACCGTGCAGCAATTGTTCAGCGGATTGCGCGGCGCGCTGAGGCCGCTGCTGACCGGCCCGGCGGTCGATTTGATATTTGACGTACTTGACGATGTTCCCGAACTCTTCACCGACGAGGCCAAGGTCACGCAGATCCTGCGCAACCTCATCTCGAATGCGCTGAAATTCACCGAGAGCGGAGAGGTGCGCGTCGCCGCGGCCTATGACGACGATAAGAAGCGACTGAACTTCTCCGTGCGCGACACCGGCATCGGCATTGCGCCGCAGGATCTCGCTCGAATCTTCGAGGAGTTTTCTCAGGTCGAAACGAAAATACACAAGCGCGTCAAGGGCACCGGGCTTGGCCTGCCGCTCTCAAGGTCGCTCGCCGAACTGCTCGGCGGCGCGCTGACGGTCGAGAGCGTGCCCGGCCAGGGTTCCGTCTTCACGCTTTCCATTCCGCCCGAGCGCGGCGACATGGCGCGCGCTCAGCGGTCCGCCGACAATGGAAGCAAGCGCGTTCTTCTCATCGATGACGATGAGACGTTTCGCTATGTCATGCGTCAGATCGTCAGCAGCGAATCCCGATACGAGTTCATCGAGGCTGTCGACGGCGACGTGGGGTTGAAGGCCGCGCGCGAGCAAAGGCCCGATGTCATCATCCTCGATCTTCAGATGCCGACCATGGACGGCTTCAGCGTGTTGCAGGAGCTCGGCGCCGACAGCCGGACCAGCGTGACTCCGATCATTGTCTCGACATCGCTGAACGTCAGCGCCGAACTGAAGGCGCGTCTCCCCGCGGGAACGCGGGTCATTTCCAAGAATGCGATCTCGCGTGAAAATGTCGCCCTGTTTCTCCGCGATGCGACCGCGGGGTCGCCATGAGCGCGGCCATCAACGTTCTCAACGTCGACGATCAGGACGTCCCGCGCTACGTCAAGAGCCGCGATCTCAAGGCGGCCGGTTTCGCGGTGACGGAAGCGCGCACCGGCGCCGAAGCGCTCAGGCTCGTTGACAGCGAGAGGCCGCCGATCGTCCTGCTCGACGTCAATCTGCCCGACATCACGGGCTATGAAGTCTGCGAGTTCGTCAAGAAGAAGTGGCCTGAGGTCATGGTGCTTCTGACCTCCTCGACCTTCACGACCTCGGAGCACCGCACACGCGGGCTCGATTCCGGCGCCGACACTTTCCTCGTGCAGCCCGCCGAGCCGCTCGAACTCGCGGCCGCAGTCAAAGCATTGCTTCGCATCCGCCGCGCTGAGGACGATCTTCGCGCGCTCAATGCGACGCTCGAAGCGCGCATACAGGAGCGGGTGGCCGATCTCGAAGCGACAAATCTCAAATTGCAGAGCGAGATCGAGCATCGCCAGCGGGTCGAAGCCGCGCTCGTGCAGTCCCAGAAGATGGAGGCGATCGGCCAGCTCACCGGCGGCCTCGCCCATGATTTCAACAATCTCTTGACCGCCGTGGTCGGCAATCTCGACCTCGTTCGCATGCGCTCGACCGATCCGCGCGTGTTGCGGCCTTCCGAGAACGCGTTGAAGGCGGCGCAGCGCGGCTCAAAACTCACCGCCCAGCTTCTGGCTTTCTCGAGGACCCAGCAGCTCGCGACGTCGCCTGTCGACCTCAACGCGCTGATCGCGGGCATGAGCGGGCTGCTCGATCAGACGCTCGGCGCGGAGATCACGGTGAGGACCGAACTGGCGGCGAAATTGCCGCATGTGCTCGGCGACGCCAATCAGCTCGAACTCGCGGTTCTCAATCTCTCGATCAATGCGCGCGACGCCATGCCTGACGGCGGCGTCCTGACGATCGCCACCGAACGCGACGCTTCAAACAAGCAGAGGGTGATCCTCAGCGTCGCGGACACCGGCAGCGGCATGACCCCTGACGTCGTGGCGCGCGCGTTCGATCCTTTCTTCACGACCAAGCCGCCCGGCAAAGGCACCGGCCTCGGGCTGTCGCAGGTCTACGGCATCGTGCAGCAATTCGGCGGCGACGTCGCCATCGACACTGCGCCCGGCCGCGGCACGCGGATCTCGATCGCCCTTCAGGTCGCCGATGCGCTGGCCGAGCCCGCCAATGTGGAAATCCACCCGTCTCGCGCCGGGATCCGAGACGATTTTGGTCGTCGACGACGATCCCGACGTCCGCCAGATCATCGTCGGCGTCCTCTCCGAAATCGGCTACCACATTCTGGAGGCGGGCAACGGCGATGACGCGCTGCAGGCGCTCGAAAGCCATCGCCCGAGCCTCATCGTGCTCGACTACGGCATGCCCGGCGCCAATGGCGCGGAGGTCGCCGCCGAGATCAAGCGAAGCGACCAGGGGCAGAAGATCCTGTTCGTCAGCGGCTATGCGGATGTCACGGCGATCAAGAAGGCGGTCGGCAAGGCCGCGCTGCTGCACAAGCCGTTCCGTCCCGCCGAACTCGCCGAGGCCGTCAGAGCCGTCCTCGACGCGCAAGTGTGAACCGCCCTTTCCGATCCGCTCCCCCCTTGTGGGGGAGGGTTAGGGAGGGGGGTAGCAACATACTGAAAACGCGGTGGTTTTCACCCCCACCCCATCCCTCCCCCATCAAGGGGGAGGGGCCGCTCCAGCGGGTGCGCGAACCGGGTCATCCCCAGCGCTTGTGCGCCCACATCCATTGCTCCGGCCACGCGCGCACAAAACCCTCGAAGGCGAACTGAAGGTTCTGGGTGGTCGCCAGCACGTCGGCGTCGCGGTCGTTGCTGTGCTGGACCGGCACTTCGACGATGTGCATTTCGAACCGCTCGCCGGGCTTGCGGACCACGCAGGTCGCATACATCGGCAAGCCGACGGTGCGCGCGATCAGCGCCGGAAACGGGTTCGACATCGCGGTGCGGCCAAAGAAGCTGACCGGCACGCCCGCCCATTCCCTCAAGTCGGCGATGAAGGCTGTGCTGACGCCGCTACGCGGCAGCTTGAGCATGGTTCGGGCGGTGGCGGCGGATTTCGGGAACAGACCGCCCGCATACAAGGGCTTTCGCTTATCGAACAGCCATCGGTCGACGAGCGGGTTCGAGAGCGCCTGATAGGTGCCGGCGACCGGCAAGCCCAGCCGGAGACCGGCCTGCGAGGCGATTTCCCAATTGCCGAGATGGGGACTGCAGACCACGAAGGGAGCGTTGTTCGCAACCCGCTCGAAAGCCTCGAACGGAACGAGTTCGACCCGCTGCTCGGCGAGAATTCGCGACAGATGGAAAAACTCCGCGAAGGTGCGGCCGAGGTGCTTCCACATTTCCCGCGCGATTTTCTCACATTCCGCGCGGGTTTTTTCCGGAAACGCCTGCTCGAGATTGTCCAGCGCCCGCGCGTGGCGCGGCAGATGGGGGGCGATCAGGCCCCAGCTCCAGGCCGAGAAACCGGCGGCGACGCGTAGCGGAAGGGCGGAAAATACCGAAGCGACCAGCAGAAACGCGGCATATTCGAGCCGCTCGCGCACAATTGTCACCCAAGCCCGCAAAACCCTGTTCCTCGCTCTTCGTGAAAGCCGTGCGCGAAATGCGCGGCCGAGGGCGGTCCGTCAAGAGCCGCAGCTTTCAAGCAGGCGCGACGATGCACGAGGTCCCGCGCGCATTTTTTTGGAGAAATTTGGAATTCCTTCGCGGCAGGAACCTAGCTCAATCCACGCCGAGCGACTTCAGCTTGCGGTGCAGGGCCGATCGCTCCATGCCAATGAACTCCGCCGTGCGGGAAATATTGCCGCCGAACCGGTTGATCTGGGCCACCAGATATTCGCGCTCGAAAACTTCGCGCGCCTCGCGCAGCGACAGGCTCATCAGCTTCTCGCCGCCGACGCCGGAGGGCACGGGCGGCGCGAGGGCGCCGATCTCGGCCGGCAGCATGGCGGCGGTGATCTCGCTCTCCTCGGCGCCGGAGGCGAGGATCATCAGCCGCTCGATGTTGTTGCGCAATTGCCGGATGTTGCCCGGCCAGTCGTGCGTTTGCAGCACGGCCATGGCGTCAGAGGCGATCGGGCGCGGCGGCACGCCCATGCCCGCGGCGACCTGCGCCATGAAGTGGGTCGTCAACTCGGGGATGTCGTCGCGCCGCTCGGCGAGCGAGGGCGAGCGGATCGGCACGACGGAGAGTCGGTGAAACAGATCCTCGCGGAACTGGCCGTCGGTGATCGCCTGCGCGAGGTCACGGCTCGTCGAGGAAATCACACGCACATCGACATGCACCGGCGAAGCGCCGCCGACCCGGCGGAAACTTTGCTCCACGAGCACGCGCAGGATTTTGGCCTGCGTTTCGAGCGGCATGTCGGCGACTTCGTCGAGATAGAGCGTGCCGCCGTGTGCTTCCTCGAGCGCCCCGACGCGGCGCGTGCGGCCCGGTCCCGCCTCGACGCCGAACAATTCGCTTTCCATATTGTCGGGCGTGATGGTCGGCGCGTTGACGACGACGAACGGCCCTTCGGCGCGCGCCGAGTTGGTGTGGATGAGACGCGCGGCGAGTTCCTTGCCGGAGCCCGAGGGGCCGGAAATCAGCACGCGCGAATTGGCGGGGCCGACCCGTTCGATCAGCCGGCGCAAGTTGGTGGTCGCCGACGACGAGCCGACGAGCTTGTTGGTCGCGCCGGAGCGGGCGCGCAATTCCGAGAGCTCGCGCTTCAGGCGCGAAGTCTCGAGCGCGCGTTCGACGACCAGCAGCAGGCGATCCGCCTTGAACGGCTTTTCGATGAAGTCATAGGCGCCGAGCTTGATCGCGGTGACCGCGGTCTCGATGTTGCCGTGGCCCGAGATCATCACGACGGGGATGTTTTCGTGCTGCTGTTTGACGACTTCGAGCAGCTTCAGGCCGTCGAGCCGCGATCCCTGCATCCATATGTCGAGCAGCGCCAGATGCGGCCGCCGCGACTCGATGGCGGCTATCGCCTCGTCGGAATTACGCGCCGCCCGCGTCGCGTGGCCCTCGTCCTCGAGAATGCCGGACACCAATTCGCGGATGTCGTCTTCGTCGTCGACTATCAGGATATCGGACGCCATTTTCAGCTCGCAGCCACGGTTTCAACAGGCGCTGACGCTTTTGGCGCCTGGCGCAGCGGGAAGGTCATCATGACTTCGGCGCCAAGGCCGCCATCGGCGCGCGGCAGACCATCAAGCAGTTCGACGCCGCCGCCGTGATCCTCGAAAATCTTGATTACGATCGGCAGGCCGAGGCCGGTGCCTTCCGCGCGGGTCGTCACATAGGGCTCCAGCAGCTTCATGCGGTCTTCCTTCGGAAAGCCTTTGCCGTTGTCGCTGACGGCGATGCGGGCGAAGCCGTCGCCGTCGGCTTTCAGGCTGAGTTTTACCCGCCCCGGCTCGGCGGACGGTTCGCGGGCGTCGATGCCCTCGCCGGCGTTCTTCAACACGTTGGTCAGCGCCTGCGAGACGAGCCGGCGATCGAATTCCGCCCAGAGCGGCTCGCCGGGAAGATCGTCCTCAAAAATGATATCGGCGCGGCCGACTCTGGCGAGGAACAGGGCCTGGCGCGCGCAATCGGCGAGATCGTCGCGCGACAGGCGGGCCTTCGGCATGCGCGCGAAACTAGAGAACTCGTCGACCATGCGCTTGATGTCGTCGACCTGCCGGATGATCGTGTCCGTGCACTGGTCGAATATTTCCTTACCTTCGGTGATGTTGCGGCCGTAGCGGCGCTTCAGGCGTTCGGCCGAGAGCTGAATTGGCGTCAGGGGGTTCTTGATCTCGTGGGCGATGCGACGCGCGACGTCCGCCCAGGCGGCGCTGCGCTGCGCGGCGACCAGTTCGCTGATGTCGTCGAGCGTGATGACGAGGCCCTGTTCGGGCTTCGAGGGGTCGCCGGTCACGCGCACGTTGAGCAGCCGCTCGCGCGCGCCGACCTGCAAGGTCGCCTGGCCCTGATGCAGCCGCGCGCGGCTCGAGCGCGCCTCGGCGAGGATTTCTCCGACACGCGGCGCAAAGGTCGCGATCGGCTGGCCTTTCAGGGTTCCGGGCGCCGCGCCGACCAGCCGCTCGGCCGCGGCGTTGCAGACGCCAACCACTCCCTCGCTGTCGACGCCGATCACGCCCGCCGGCACGCCCGACAGCGCGGCTTCGATGAAGGCGCGGCGCTCTTCGAGCAGCGCATTGGCGGCCGTGATCGATCGGTGCTGCTGGCGCAGTTCCGCGGTCATCTTGTTGAAGGTCTGCCCGAGATGGGCCAGGTCGCCCTCGGACTTGTGCGTGGGCACCTGCACATAGAGATTTCCGCCCGCAACCTCGTCGGTGGCGCGAATGAGCCGTCGGATCGGGCCTACGAGCTGGTTGGCGAAGGTGAGGCCCATCCAGACCGCCGAGATCAGCAGCGTAGAAGCGAGCATCACGAACACGATCGCAAAGCCGAGCTCGATGTTGCGGCGATGCTTAACGAAGGAATTGAACACTTCCGAAAAGGCCAACGTGTCGCTGGCGAAATGCTCATCGACCTGATCGAGCGCGCGGCCGGCGTAAAGATAGTTGTGCTCGAGGCCCTGGATCGGCCTGAGCGCGATGAAGGCGCCGCCGGAATTGAGCAGGGCGCAGAAAGGCCGGCGATTGTCCGAATCGGCGAAGTCGTTGCTCTGCGGCCGCGCGATGAGCCGCGAGTCCGAGCTGGCGGCCGAGGTCACGACCTTACCCTCGGGCGTCACGATGGCCGACACGTTAAATCCAAACGCTGACGAGCGCTGATCCAGAAAGGACTGGAACAGCATCGGATCGGTCGTCATCAATTGCGAGCTGCGCGACAGGTCGGCAGCGGTGAGTTCGGCGTCGCGCAGCAGGCTCTGGCACTGCGCCTCGCGATAGGCCTGCGCAGTCTGGCCGGCTTCGTTGACGAAATCGCCGAGGCCGCGCATGAAGGCGGGGTTGATCGCCCATTCGACCGAGACCGTCGCGACGACGGCGGTGACGAAGGCGGGCGTCGCCGCGACCAGCGAGAACAGCGCGATCAGTCGCGTGTGGAGCCTCGCCCCGGCGCGCGAAGCGCGTCGCGAAGCGCGCAGCCGCAGCAGTTCGACGACGATCAGCGACAGCACGATCGCCACGACGAGGAGATCGCCGAGCAGCAGCGCCAGCACGACCCCGGTCGTCGGGATGATCGGCGTGAAGCCGCCGAAGATGACGAATGTCGCCAGCGCCAGTGCGACGCCTGCGCCGACCGCTATCGGTCCAAAGCGGCGATATATGAGCCCGCCTTGACGCGATTCCGAGTAGACGGATTCAGCCCCGCTCAGTCCGGAACCCACGCCATTGTTTGCCGACATTGCCTCGCCCGACGGGCCAGCCTACGCGAAGCAGGCTATTGTGGCCGATGTGCAACGATGTTGCACAATTACGACAAAAGCGGGGCGTTAGGGAGGGTTGATTTCGAAACCGGGCCCTTCGGTCATGACTGCGTTTTTGTCGGCTGCTCGCCAGGCTGGCGGCGTTCGTCGCGGCCTGACGACTGGCGGCGCCGCTAACTCCCAGACCGTAAGCCCAAGGCATCGACAGGAGGACGCTATGCGTCACCTTCACACGGATTTCCACTTCCGCCACGCGCTGTTCGCCCTGCAAAGCCCGGATGGCTATGTCGACGCGCTGCTGGAATCGGCGCGCGACGCGGGCATGGAGCGCCATGCGTCCGGTCTCTTTCGCCGTCCAAGGACGCGTTCGGGCGCGGGGTTCGAGAATGCCGCGACCCGGGACGGGCTGCATTGCCGCCGCTGATCGCGCCGAGAATTGCCTTGCGAAATAACACGGCCCAGCGCCCGGGGCTTGCGCGAAGGCTCTGAAGGCCCCCTGCCGCCCCTTCTACTTCAGCCCTCGCAACGGCCTGAGGTCGAGGTCGCGGATCTTCTTGCGCAGCGTGTTGCGGTTGAGGCCCAAAATCTCCGCCGCCTTGATCTGGTTGCCCCGGGTGGTCGCCAGCGTCGCCGCGATCAGCGGCGCTTCGAGTTCGCGCAGAACCCGATGATACAGGCCCGCTGCTGGCAGGCTGTCGCCGAAGGTGCGGAACATCTGCGCGATGTGGCTTTCGATGCCGTTGGAGAAATGCTCGTGCGCTGCGCCCGCCGATCCCCGCGCAACGCCGGCAGGTTCGTGGGGCGCCGGAGCAAAGCTTTGCAGCGGGCCGGAGAACGAAAGCTCGGCCTCGATCACGGAATCGGCGATCACCTCCTGCGGGTAGAGCGCCGCGAGGCGACGGGTGAGGTTTTCAAGCTCGCGGATGTTGCCGGGCCAAGCGTAATGCTTGAGACGGTCGAGCGCGGGCGGCTCCAGCGACTTCGGCGGCAGGCCCTCGCTGAGCCCGCGCTGGAAGAAGTGGCGCACAAGATCGGGAATGTCCTCGGTGCGCTCTCTGAGCGGCGGCAGACGCAGCGGCACCACATTGAGCCGGAAGAACAGGTCCTCGCGGAACAGGCCCTGTTGAACCGAGGCGCGCAGATCCTTGTTGGTCGCCGCGATGATGCGGACGTTGGTCTTGATCGGCGTGCGGCCGCCGACGGTGGTGTATTCGCCCTGTTGCAGCACCCGCAGCAGCCGGGTCTGCGCCTCCATCGGCATGTCGCCGATTTCGTCGAGAAACAGGGTTCCGCCCTCGGCCTGCTCGAAGCGGCCGATCGAGCGCTGGTTCGCGCCCGTGAACGCGCCCTTCTCGTGGCCGAACAATTCGCTTTCGATGAGATCGCGCGGAATGGCGGCGACGTTGATGGCGACGAACGGGCCGCTCTTGCGCTTGCCATAGTCGTGCAGGGCGCGGGCGACCAACTCTTTGCCCGTGCCGGACTCGCCAAAAATCATCACGGTGAGATCGGTCTGCATCAGCCGGGCGAGGGAGCGGAAAATGTCCTGCATCGCCGGCGAGCGGCCGACCAGCGGCATCTGCTCCTGCTGAGGCTCCTCACCGTTCTCGCGTCGTCGCTTCGGCTCGGAGAGCGCCCGCCCGACGATCGAAACCAGCTCCTTGAGGTCGAAGGGCTTTGGCAGGTAATCATAGGCGCCGCGTTCGCTTGCCTTGATCGCGGTCATGAACGTGTTCTGCGCGCTCATGACGATGATCGGCAATTCGGGCCGCACGCGGCGGATGCGGGGCAACAGCTCGAAGGCGTTGTCGTCGGGCATCACGACGTCCGTGATGACGAGATCGCCCTCTCCGGCCGCTACCCAGCGCCACAGCCCGGCGACGGTGCCGGTGGCGCGGACTTCATAGCCGGCCCGCGACAGCGCCTGGTTGAGGACGGTTCTGATCGCCGCATCGTCGTCGGCGACGAGAATCTGCCCAGATGGCATTGCCTTAACTCCAATGGACCGCCTCGGCGATCGAACAAGCCCGCGTCATCTCCTCTGCGCGCCTGGCGCTCGCACCGTATCGAGCGGCATCAGCACGCGGAACGTCGTTCGTCTGGGAAGGGACTCACATTCTACAATGCCGCCATGATCTCTGATGACCTTCGCAACAAGTGCAAGACCCAGGCCAGACCCCGAAGCCTTTGTCGTGACGAAAGGATCGAAAAGATTGGCGGCGATGTCGGCGGGCACGCCGGGCCCATTGTCGCGGATGCAGATTTCGAGCGGCAGGCTGACCGTTTCCGCGTTGGCGGCGGTCTTGATGCGCACGCCGGTGCGATAGGCGGTGGAAATCGTGATCTCGCCGTCGATCGCCTCTTCGCCGATCGCCTCGGCGGCGTTCTTTACAAGGTTGAGAAACACCTGGACGAGCTGGTCGCGATTGCCAAGCACGTTCGGCAAGGAGGGATCGTAGATCGCCTGCACGCGAACGTGCCTGGCGAAGCCCGCCTGCGCGAGTTGCTTAACGTGATCGAGCACCGCATGGATGTTGAGACTGTCGCGCGGCGCCGGGCGTTCGTCCGAAAAGGCCTGCATCCGATCGACGAGTTTTACGATCCGGTCGGTCTCCTCGCAGATCAGGCGCGTCAGTGCGCGGTCATCGTCATCGACGGAGGTTTCGAGAAGCTGCGCCGCGCCGCGAATGCCCGACAACGGGTTCTTGATCTCGTGCGCCAGCATCGCCCCGAGCGCGGTCACCGAACGGGCGGCGCTGCGGTGGCTGAGTTGTCTGTCCATTTTTTCGGCAATTGAGCGTTCTTGCAGCAAAAGCGTCACGCCGCCCTCATTTCCAGGCAGCGGCGCCGCAAAAACATCCACAAGGCGGCCGGCGCCGGTGCGCGGCGTCGAGATATCGAGCTTGTAGCCGTTCACCGTCGCCTGGGTTTCCATGGCGTCTGCCACCAGTTCGAACAAAGGCGAACCGAAAGGCAGGAGGTCGCTAAGCTGCGAGCGGAGCAACAGGCTGCGTCCGAGGTCGAAAAAATTCTCGGCCGCCGTGTTGACTTCAATTACCGCCCCGCTGGCGTCGATGGCGAGCACGGGTTGCGGCAAGGCGTTAAGCAGCCGGGCCGGGTCCGGCCGCTTCGCGTGGCGCGGAGGGGGCAGGGGTCATCACGGTCGTCATGCCGCGGCCCGGTCGCGCGGAGCTTCGAACACGCTGATCAGGGCGCGCTCCGCGACTGCAGGGTCTTCGGTCGTCACGAGTTCGCGCCGTAGCGCGCGATCCGCCCCCTCGTTCTCGGCATAGGCGGCGAGATGCTTGCGCGCATGCCTCAGACCCGCTCTCACGCCCATGGCGGCGAGCAAGGCCTGGAGATGTTCTACCGCGTCATTGCGCCGATCTACGTCAGGAGGGCGGCGAAGCGGGCCGCCCGTCGCCAGCGCATTGGCGATCGCGCCGACGAGCCAGGGCGCGCCGAGCGCCGCGCGGCCGATCATCACGGCTTTGGCGCCAGAGGCGGCGAGCATCGCCTTCGCGTCGGCGAGGCTCCGGCAGTCGCCGTTGACGACGACGGGTATGCGCACGGCTTGCGTCACCGCGGCGACCTTGGCCCAATCCGCCGCGCCTTCGTAGAACTGGCAGCGCGTGCGGGCATGGACCGTGATCATCGCCGCGCCCGCCCGCTCGGCCCGAAGCGCGAATTCGACGACGTTTTCGGATTGCTCGTCCCAGCCGAGCCGCGTCTTTACCGTGACAGGCAGCGAGGTCGCGCCTGCCGTCTCCGAGATCACGCGCTCGGCCGCGTCGAGGTCTCTGAGAAACGCCGCGCCGGCGAGGCGGCCCGCGACCCGACGCGCCGGGCAGCCCATATTGACGTCGATGATGTCGGCGCCGGCGTCTTCGAGAAGACGCGCGGTTTTGGCGATCGGCCCGGCCTCGCAGCCAACGACCTGCACGGCGTTGAGACCGACCCCGGCGATTTCCGCGCGCGCAACACTCTCATCGCCGCCACGAAGAAAATCGTCGGCGGCGACCATTTCCGAGAAGGCGAGCGCCGCGCCACGGCGCGACGCGACCCTTCGCATTGCCGCGTCTGTCACGCCGGCCATCGGCGCCAGCAGCGCTTCGCCAGGGACCGCCACGCGTCCAACTTTGAAACCCGCCACTCCGACAACGCCTATTTCTTGAGCATCAATTGCGATGCCTATACTCTAATCATTTATGGTATGAAGGCAAGTCGTTCGGCTGCGAACCAACAGGTTTCCCTGGCGCTTCGCGAGAAGGCGAAAGCCAAGCTTGCGTCGCGCCGCCGCCTTCGCTATGACGCGGCGCGATTTGCCGTTGGGGGATAGTTCAACGGTAGAACTGCGGACTCTGACTCCGTCAATCTTGGTTCGAATCCAGGTCCCCCAGCCAGCATAAGCTTTTGATAACAATTTAGTTTGAATTTTCGTGTCACCGCTTGGAATTCTGGTGTCACTCTGGTGGCACTATTTGTCTCATCTGCGGTTCCATCAATACGATGTGAATGCGTGCGCGTTCCGCGAGAATGTTTAACGTACAGAGACGCACACGAAAATCCTGACATTCCGACAGAGCTGCTTTGAGATCGGGGCTATCCTCAATCGCGTGCTGAAGCCTTGAGGCAGAGGGCGGCCCATTGTTCCGGCCAGAGCGGCGGAAGGTCCATCAGCCGCGTCGGACCGAAGCCCCGCGGTAACCGTCCCTCGATGGCCGCTTCGACGAGGCGCGGGTCCAGAAGGCGAGCGACAGCGTCTGACGGATCGAGCGTTCCGTGCGACCCTCGCGGTTGCGAGCGGTGCGACGGTCGAGAGCGGATCTGCGATGAGCCGATCGAGCCACGACCGCGCTTTCGCATAGGCGGCCACGAAGGCTCGACGCGCCTCCACTTTCATCGGCCGAAGATCGGTTCGCGATCCTCCGTCGCCTTGAATGATCTCGCGCCGCCGTTGGGTCGGCGCCGGCGACCAGGGAACAGAGACCGTACGCGGTCGGCGCGTCCGGTGAGCGCGGATCGTTCCATCGGATCTGGAGGCCGCTCTGACCGATCGTGATCTTGTCGAGCTAAGTCGCGAAGGGACTCCGGCGGCACGTCGTTCTCGCCCATCGCCTCCTGGAGGGCCTCCAGAATCTTGGCTTCGATCTGCGGGGCCGAAACCCGCGCCACCGAGCCTGCATCCTGTTTGCGCCCCTGCAGGATCGCCTGCGAGATGTAGTACCGCCAGCGCTTGGCCCCTTTGGCGGCTTCGCTTGGGCTCATCCGGTTGCCGCGATCGTCAAAGAGTTTTCCGGCGAGCAAGGCATCTGTCGAACGAGAAGGGCGGTCCTTCCGATGGGCTTGGGCTGCGAGCAGGGCCTGCGTCTGATCCCAAGCGCCCGATCGACGATGGCTGCATGCTGGCCCTCGTAGACCTGGCCCTTGTGGCCGAGCCGGCCGATATAGATCGGGTTCGACAAGATCTTGTAGAGATGCCCGCGGCTGATGAGACCGCCGCCGGTTTGCCTGCCTGCGCCGTCGACGCGGACCGGCAATCGGACGTTTTCGGAATCGAAAGCCGCTTTCAGCCGGACGACTGAGTTCACGGGTCGAGGTAGCGGCGGAAGATCGCCCGCACCAACTCGGCGTGCTCTTCGACGATGTGCAGCGCCCGGTTCTCGACCCGATAGCCGAGCGGCACGACGCCGCCCATCCAAATGCCCTTCTTCTTGGAGGCCGCGATCTTGTCGCGGATGCGCTCGCCCGTGACCTCGCGCTCGAACTGGGCGAAGGACAGCAGCACGTTCAGGGTCAAGCCTCCCCATGCTGGTCGTCGTGTTGAAGGCCTGGGTGACCGAGACGAACGAGACGTCGTGCTCGTCGAACAGTTCGACGAGCTTGGCGAAGTCGGCGAGCGAGCGGGTCAGGCGATCGACCTTGTAGACGACGATGACGTCGATCCGGCCCTTCCCGGACGTCCTCGAGCAGCTTCTGCAGCGCCGGCCGCTCCATCGAGCCGCCGGAGAACCCGCCGTCGTCGTAGCGGTCGCGGATCAGCTTCCAGCCCTCATGGGCCTGGCTCTTGATGTAGGCCTCGGAGGCCTCGCGCTGGGCGTCGAGCGAGTTGAACTCCTGTTCGAGGCCGCTGTCGGAAGACACGCGGGTGTAGATCGCGCATCGCAGGGTCGCTTTTCGGGTTGCCGCGGCTTCATGACGCCGCCTCCGAACGCTGAGCGGACAACGCGTAGCCCTCCGCATTCTGAGCGGCTCGACCGCGACGCTTTGGCTCGCCGACCGAAGCGACCCGATCGCAGGCCAAAGAAGCGATGGCCGTTCCAGCTTGTCCCGGTGATCGCCTTGGCGACCTGCGACAGGCTGCCATAGGTCTTGCCGTTCCAGGCAAAGCCGTCCTCGAGCACCGTGACCCGTTCGAGCTTGCCGCGCCATTCGCGAGCGAGCATCGCGCCGGGCCTCAGGTCGACGCCTTCGCGCGTCGCGGGCGCCCGGTTGGCGAAGGCGCGGACGGCGGAATCGTTGCCCCGTCCCTGCCGCGCGCTGCACTTTGCGCAAGGCGTTGCGGCGCTCACATCGCCGAACGCCATGCGCCTGCAAGCGAAAGGCTAGGACGCGCGCCAGCAGCCAGCTGGGCAGATGGGCGGGCGCGGTCCCGCCGAGATGATTGCGCCAGCACAGCAGCAACTGCGATTTGTCGAGGTTCGGCAGGCTCGTGATGAGCCTGACCACCTCGATCCGATCGTCAGGCCGGTAGCCTGGGCGACGCAGGTGCGCCGCCCGAGCTTTTCCCTGTCCGCGAGCGCGCCATCTCACGGCGCCTCGTGCGGACCGGCGCGAGCTCGCCGGCGCGTGGCCGAGCGGTTGCGCTTGCGCGAGACAGTCGTCGACTCGGTTTTGTGCTTCCTTCCTCGGCGGCGCGCTGCCTCGGCGGCCGCGGACTGATCGAAGTGCGACATCGACCGAAGTGGGCGCGGCCACGATCCGATAGATCGAGCCGCGCGTGCGGTCGGATCGATCCGAAGTCAGCGCGTAGCCGCGTTTGCGCAACCCGGTGAGCGCGGCCCGCGTGGTATGCGGCAGCCAACCCGTCGCCGTCACGAGTTCGTCGATGGTCGCGCCCTCCGCTCGACTGAGCATCCCGATCACCCCGGCGATCTTTGCTGCCGGCGCGCGGAGAGGGAGCGCGGGGCGAAGTTGCAGCCTGATTGTTCGGACCGGAGGATTGTCGGCCGGCGAGTCCAGCGAAGGGGAAACAACCGCGGCCGTCCGCGTCGTGTCATTGATCCGCGCTGACGAGTTGTCGGCGCTCCGGTCGCTGTGATCCGGATCGCCGCGGCAGCCTTCAGACCGGCTGCGGTCAGCTTCAGGGAGAGGCGCATCCAGCCTCATCATCGCGCCGCCAAATCGGCGCGTTCCCCTTTGCTTTTACTCCCCTGGCAAATCCAGCCTCGATAAGCCTGGCGCCGGCTTTTCGAGCCAGGGCCAACTTAGGGCCAATGGGCGGGACCAGATAGTGATCTTCGCGTGCAAAAGCCGCGCGCAGGAGCGCTGTTTGGGTTTCATTGAGTTTGATGCGACATAAATGGACCTTCGCGCCGAAATCGGGTCTGGCCAATCCAGACCCGTCACTGACGCGAGCCCCGGATCGGGCGATCGTCGGGGCGGCAGCTTCGTCACAGCGCCTCGGCGGCTGCGGACGTCCACATGAACGCTCTGTTTCGGAAAGAATGCCAGTCCTTTTTGCGACTGTCTGATCAGAAAATAACGCTCGACTATATTGGTTGGTCTCCGACCCCAACCCCAACCCCAACCCCAACCCCAACCCCAACCCCAACCCCAACCCCCAACCCCAACCCCAACCCCAACCCCAACCCCAACCCCAACCCCAACCCCAACCCCAACCCTTGAAGAGGTCGCCGCGTCGCAGGGCAACAGAAGTCGCTATCGTCTAGAAGGCGCTGTGCGGCAGTCTGGGCGCGGATGCAGATCGTGCAGCCGTACGGCGCGTTCCCAGCGCCATTCAAATAATCTTGTTGCAGAAATAACCACGCGGTGTTTCGGCGCGTAACGCGCGTTTTCGGGGTCATAGGCAGGCAACCTTCGATGTAACACGTCAGTTTCGCGCCTGCTCTTGCCGTTTCGTTCTTCCTCGCTCCATTCCCGAAGCGGTCGGTCCGGCGACGAGCAGGATCGACCGCCGTGGCGTGAAGGGGAATGAAACTCAGTGCTCGCCTGTCTCTTGCAAATGGAGTTTCCTAAGCATCGTATGGCGATGTTCAACCTGTTGTCGAGATCGATAAGAAATAGCAGCGTATCTCAAAAAAGGATTGAGTTCTGAGAGGCGCTACGTCGCAGTTGGTGAGGGCACGATACCACGGCACGCCCATGCGACTCTCGCAAACGACCTCGCGCCGTCCGGCCGTCCGCTTCGTAGACGCCACGTACGGCGATATCGACGCAGGCACGCTCCGTAGCGTCGAGAGCCGCCACGTACTTGCCAACCGGCCCTTCGCCCGCGGCAGCGGGAGCATAGAAATCGTCGAAATTCTGATAGTCCATGCGAATCAGCACTGTATTTCCGCAACCTCTGCGAGACCCCCTCGAGAGAAATCCGTTTCATTTCACCCGGTTGCATCATTGGTTGAAAGCAGTATCGATCACGGAATGCGGTGTCCCTCTTCGCTGAGCGCGACCACAGCATCGAATATCAAACGCATGCCGGGCATAACGCCGAAGTGATCCAACACTGCCGCTGCAACCACGCCGCCGTGCCGCACAACACGACGCATCTCTGCGACCGCTTTGCTTGCTTCGGGCGATCCGCGGTCCGCCAGATCGTTCATCGCCTATGTTCGGACGCGTCCCCCACCGTGGCGTCGCCTGGGAGTCTCTCTTGGGCTTGAGGCAACGGATGCAATCTGCTTGGCGCATAAACTAGAGTTTAGATGGATTGGCCAACGCCGTACGCCAAGAGCCGTGCGTCTAGTAGCTATCATCGTCAGAAAGGGTACGAATGCGTGCGGTTGTCGCCAGCCACCCAATTGGTCCCTCGGCGGCGTTTTGAATTAAGAATACTTCCTTCCGAGGCAGTAGATCGTAGCATCGCCGGAAGCGATCTGTGGCGTTGAGGCACATGTCCGCAGACGACCGAAGGAGGAACCATGCGCATCGTACATTTCGAGAAGGAGGGTGTATCCGGAATTGCAGCGGATGACGGCTTGGGCTGGTTTGGCGTAACGGAGCGCGAAGGCGGATTTCCGGGCACGCTTCCCGAACTGATTGCGCAAGGTGCAGATCTATTGCGCACAGGTCGAGACCTTCTGGTCATGCAGGCAATCGACCTAAACGCAATTCGGATACTGCCTCCGGTCCCCAATCCTTCGAAGATTCTCTGTGTCGGCCTCAACTACGATGATCACCTCGAGGAAAGTGGGCTCAACAAACCGGTCTATCCCGAAAGTTTTGCGCGGTTCGCGACGAGCCTGATCGCGCATCGTGAACCGATACGACAGCCATTTGAATCGTTCACGTTAGACTATGAGGCGGAGCTCGCCGTCGTGATCGGCCGGAGGGGACGGCGCATCAGTCGCGACCGCGCCCTCGACTACGTTGCGGGCTATTCTCTGTTCAACGATGCGACAATTCGCGAGTTTCAACTGCGGACGCCGCAATGGACGATGGGCAAGAATTTCGATGCCACTGGGGCGTTCGGTCCTTGGCTGGTAACCCCGGACGCTCTTCCGGCGGGGGCTCAGGGGTTGCACGTTCGAGGCCGCTTGAACGGTCGAGTAATGCAGGACGCGTCTACGGACCAGCTTATCTTCAGTGTCCCCGCACTGATTGAAATGATCAGCGTCGCGATCAGCCAAGAACCGAGTGACGTGATCATCACTGGAACGCCCGGTGGCGTTGGGGCCGCGCGCAAGCCGCCCGCATTCATGCAGCCGGGCGATGTTTTCGAAGTGGAGATCGAGAGGTTGGGTGTCTTGAGCAACCCCGTTCACCGCGAGTTGCAGGAGGAGGCGCCCGGGTCCATGAGAAAGTTATTTTCCGCGACCCCCGGCGCGCATGGGACGGGCCGATGGGCCGCCAAAGTTCGATGCAGTCTCCGCTTCTCTGGTTAGCGGGACGCCGGGTGGCCTGAAGGCAGATCTCATCGCCCTGCTGGGGAAACACAACGTCCTCCCGAGAGCGATCGATCTCGTACGGTTTGCCTCCGATGCGAGCCCGTATCGTCTCGTCCCTCAAGTTGTCGTACAGCCCAAGACCACCGACGACATCGCAAAACTCTTCCGCTATTGCCGAGAAAACGGAAGGCACGCCACGCTGCGTGCCGCCGGAACCAGCCTAAACGGTCAATCCCAATCGGATGATATACTTATCGACGTGCGGCGTCATTGGTACGGCTCCAAAGTGGAGAACAATGGCTGCCGAGTGCGCGCGCGTCCAGGAATGATCCTAGGGCATGTCAATGCCATGCTCGGGAGGTACGGAGGGCGGCTCGGACCCGATCCCGCAAGTTCGAACGCGTGCACCATCGGCGGCGTGATAGCCAACAACTCCGGGGGCATGCGCTGCACCGTCAAAAACGACGCTTATCAGACCGTCTCGGCGATGACATTCGTCACGCCATCAGACGCCACAATCGATACCTCGGCTTCCGATGCTGAGGCAACATTTGAACGGGCCGAACCTGACCTTGCGATCGGATTGCTGGAACTCCGTGGACAGTTGCTCGCCGATCAGGAGCTGGTTGACCGGGTACGACGAAAATATGCGATAAGGAATACTCATGGCTACCGCCTCTGCGCCCTGCTCGACGGAGAGACGCCGCTCGAAATCTTTCGTCGCCTTCTCGTCGGGTCCGAGCGCACGCTTGCGTTTGTCGCCGAGGCCGTAATCGAGGCTGTTCCGGCCTCTAGCGTAACCAGCGTCGCCTGGATACCGGTCCCAACCATCGACGAAGCGGTCGGCATTGTTCCGGGTCTCGTCGGTCTCGGTGCCACGGCCGTCGAGTTGATGGTCGCCCCCGCTCTTACCGCCGCGGGCCAGGCCTTCGCGCGCACCCCTCCATATTGGAAAACTCTTGATCCGAAGGATGCGGCCCTCCTCGTCGAGTTGGGCGCCGAAGACATGCGAGCGCTTGAGGTTTCCAAAACCGGGTCATCGAATTGACCTCCAACTCCAATTTAATCCATCCAGTGGATTTCACGAGCGTGGAGGAAGCTGTCGAGCTGGCGTGGCGCGTACGCGAAGGACTGCTCGGACTGATCGGCAAATTGCGTCCGAAGGGCTCAACGCTCATAACCGAGGATGTGTGCTTTCCCCCAGAGCGCCTGGCGCAAAGAGTTCGGGACATCCAGGAACTACTCAGCAAGCATGGCTTCATCCCCGGAATCGCCGGTCACGCAGCGCACGGGAATCTTCACTTCACGTTGGTCGCGGACTTTGGTGACCCTGAGGGCCACAAACGATACGCGGCCTTCATGAAAGAGCTCGTCGATCTCGTCGTGAGTAGGCATGACGGCTCGCTAAAGGCAGAACACGGCACCGGTCTCAACATGGCGCCTTTCCTCGAGTTGGAATGGGGCGCAAAGGCCACCGCCATGATGTGGCGGATTAAAGAACTCGCCGACCCAAAGAGCATTCTGGGACCGAACGTGATCCTGACCCGAAATGCAAAACTCCACCTGGAGAATTTGAAGTCTGTGCCGCAGATCGAGAGCCTCACGGACTTCTTCGCAATGCATAGAGTGCGGATTTTGCGAACCAGTTTGTCCCAGCCGTAACGTCACTATGACGCCAAGGCAACGGATCGTGCTCAGGCGCGAAATGGCCCGCCAATCTCCCGGATCACCGATGCTTGCTCAGTTGCAGGAGGAGTATCAGTACGATGGGATCGAGACCTGCGCCGGCGATGGCACGTGTGCGATTCCTTGCCCGATCGGAATCAAACCGGCGCCCTAATCCGCGAACTTCGTGCGAGCGAGACGACTTCGACGGCCGACAAGGTAGCGCTTCGACTAGCCAAGAACTGGAGCGCAGTAGAGACGCTATCTCGCGCGAGCCTATCCGCCACGCACGCGTTCTCGGCTCTATTCGGTGTCAAGCCGCTGACGACCCTAACCGGCGTCGCGCGAGCATTGGCGAGCCCCGATGTTATACCAAGTGTACCGGGTCCGATGCCTAGGGCCGCGCGGACTCCGCGATCGACGCAGAAGAACGGCGCCGCAGCCGTCTACTTTCCCGCTTGTATCAACCGGATGTTTGGCCGCGATCCGGACGGCCCGGCATCGCCGTCCTTGCCGGAGGCGTTCGTCGAATTGTCCGCACGAGCCGGAAAGCCTTTGTGGATTCCGCCTGACGTCGCCGGTCTATGTTGCTCCACCCCTTGGAAATCGAAAGGCTATCCTAAGGGCCACAAGTTCATGGCCAAATCCGTCGCGGACGCCATGCTGAGGTGGAGCGACGTTGGCAAGCTCCCGATCGTCGTTGATGCGGCATCGTGCACTCTTGGTCTAAGTCAGGATATTGCTCCACTACTCGACGCAGAGACCCGGGCCAAGTACGAAAGCCTAACCGTGTTTGACTTGATTGCGTGGTGTTACGACCTGCTTCCAACGCTAGCGATCCGGCGTAAGCTTGGACGGATCGCCGTGCACCCGACCTGCTCGATCACGCATTTGGAATTGGCTAAGACGCTCAGGCAGATCGCGACGCATTTGGCTGATGAGGTCGAAGTGCCAATCGGCACGACCTGCTGCGGTACGGCCGGCGATAGAGGCCTCCTGCATCCTGAACTCGTCGTCTCGGCGACTCGCGAGGTGAAAGCGGTTTTGGATGCTAGCCCAGCCCAGGCCTACATCTCGGCGAACCGAATGCAAAATCGCTTGCAATAGT
Organism: uncultured Pseudomonadota bacterium; assembly: GCA_963710855.1. GTDB lineage: Bacteria > Pseudomonadota > Alphaproteobacteria > Rhizobiales > Beijerinckiaceae > Roseiarcus. The sequence goes on from CAVQBX010000006.1 coordinate 178,184, forward strand.
GACCCCCTGAGGGGCTGTTTCGCGTCGAATACCGACCCCCTTTGACGATGTGTGTCAGCGTCCTTCCCTTTGGCCCGGATCGGCCGGGAAGGTCGAATGGGGATGGTGGGTGTGGACAAGATCGGCGAGATACGTCGCGCCTATTTCGAGCAGAAGCGGTCGATCAAGGAGATTGTGCGGACGCTTTCGGTGTCACGGGCGACGGTTCGCAAAGTTATCCGGGGCCATCAAACCGAGTTCAGGTACTCGCGCGTCGTTCAGCCGACGCCGAAGCTTGGTGTTTGGGTTTCGACGCTGACGGAGATCCTGGAAGCGGAAGCCGATCTGCCCAAGCGCGAGCGTCGCTCGACGCAGCGGTTGTTCGAGGAACTTCGCGGGCGTGGATACGAGGGCGCCCACGACAGCGTGCATCGCTTCACGAAGGACTGGCGTGAAGAAAGAGGGCGAGTTCCCACGCATGCTTATGTGCCAATGAGCTTTGCGCCGGGGGAGGCCTATCAGTTCGACTGGAGCCACGAGACGATCACGCTCCAGGGGCTGCCGCTAACCGTGAAGGCGGCGCACATGAAGCTCTCGCACAGCCGCATGCCGTTCGTGCACGTCTACTTTCGCGAGACCCAGGAGTTGGTGTTTGACGCTCACGACAAGGCGTTCGGTTTTTATGGCGGGGTCTGCCGGCGCGGCATCTACGACAACATGAAGACCGCCGTCGAAGCGATCTTCGTGGGTAAGGCTCCCTTTGACGTCGGAATGACGGGCCTGATCGGATTTTCGTCCGGCTATTACGCAATGCTCGATTGCGACGTTCTACTGATGTTGGGGACCGACTTCCCGTATCGGCAATTCTACCCGGAGCGGCCGTGGCGTCCGCATTGCGCAGATCGACATCAGGCCCGAGAATTTGGGGCGCCGCGCTTCGGTGGATCTTGGGCGTTGTTGGCGATATCAAAGCGACCCTCACGGCCCTGCTGCCGCTTCTGGACGAGAAGGGAGATGGCTCCCACCTGGCGCAAGCGCGATGAACACTATCGGAAGGCGCGTAAGCAACTGGACGATCTGGCAGTCGGGAAGGCCGGCGGACAACTGCTGCACCCGCAACAAATCGTCAAAGCGATCAGTGACCAGGCAGAGGGCGACGCGATCTTCACCTGTGATGTCGGCCTACCGACAGTATGGGCCGCACGCTACCTGACCATGAACGGCAAGCGACGGCTGCTTGGATCCTTCTGGCACGGGTCCATGGCCAACGCGATGGCGCAGGCGATCGGCGCGCAATCCTCCTTTCCCACCCGACAAGTCGTCTCGCTGTCGGGCGACGGCGGCTTCGCCATGCTCATGGGCGACTTCCTCAGCCTTACCCAACTCGAGCTACCGGTGAAGATCGTCGTCTTTAACAACGGCTCGCTCGGCTTTATCGAGCTCGAGCAAAAATCGACTGGCTTCCTCAGCTTCGGCACCGAGTTCAAAAACCCCAATTTCGCGGCGATGGCGGAAGCCGTCGGTATTCGAGGAATTCGGATCGAAAGGCCTGATGACGTGGATGCGGGAGTGGCCGCCGCCTTGGCGCACCATGGCCCGGTACTGATCGACGCGGTCGTGAGTCCAACCGAACTGGCTATGCCGCCATCCATCACTGTCGAGATGGCGAGAGGCTTTACACTCTACATGGTGAAAGCCGTCATGAACGGGAAAGCCGACGAACTCATCGATCTCGCGAGATCCAATCTTTGGCGCTAGGGGTCCAGGTATTCGACGTCTTTGCGGTCCCCGTGTCCCATAAGGCGATCGTCGAAAACAAGCGGCTGCCACGTATGCTCGCATGGTTTCCGGACCGCCCGGCCGCGGGCAATCGCTTGTCCATCAAAACAAGCAGCCAAGCGCGTGGACATCTGCCGCGCTTGAAAGGGGGACCGCGAAGGCTTGGCAGCCATCGCCAAGTCAGCTCGCGATCTCGTAGCGGACCGAATTGCGGAGATCGACGCCACAAACAATCCGCTGGCCTGCTCCTCCCAGTTATGTCGAAGCGCCTCTTTGACGGCGATCTCGTCGAATAGGTCTATCAACATACCCAGGTTCGCAAGCTCGACGCCCAGACCATCGCCAATGGCAAGGATCGCCGCGCTGCAGTTGGAGAGCCAATTCGCCAGCGCGACTGTTTTGAAGAGTTTTCTCTTCTACTTGGCGGTTCCCGGAAACGCGTCCGATCCAGCGGTCAGTAACCCCTTGAACAGGTCTTGGAACTGCTTAGCGCCACCTGAATTGAACGCGAACCAGTTTTGCAGCATCTCCTGCGGCGACGTCGCCTCGACCGTCTTCAACAGGCGTTCCTCCAACCGTTTCATTACTTCGGCCTGGAGGCCACGCACATCCGGCAGCCCGAGAAACTCGCGAGCTTCGGACGGCGTACAATCGATCTCGAAATTGACCTTCATCGACGTTGTCTCCCTGTTTGCGAAGGACGCTAGGTTATCACGCGGCGCAGAGCGTCGCGTGATTTCTGAAATCAGCAGATCTCAAGAGTTTTTTTGCGGTGTCGCGCGCGGAAAACTCGCATGGAGCTCGCTGGCGCCGGCGGTGAGGCGGTCCGCCACGATCTTCCAGATCTCCTTGTTGAGGTTCTGAATCTGCTCGGCGATCACGCTCGTCGAGGAGATCGTCTTGTCGACGACGCGGCTTACCGCCTGGCGCTGTTCGGCGAGCAGGCCCGCCGCGTCCGCGCCTGGCTTTGCCTGCCGCGCGAGCGCCATCGCGTCATTCAGAGTGGACTCGATGAGTTCGCGCTGCTGGGTCGCGACCTGCTTGGCGCTGGCGGAAGCAGCCTTCGCCGCCTCGACGAGCGCGTCGAAATTCTTCTGATGGGTCTCGATCAGCTTGTCGATGTCGACCTTGGGAAGACCGAGGTCGCCCCCGAACTTCTTGACCATATCCTCCAGCGATTGCCGCAGATCATCACTCATGTCCTTCTCCTTCATACACCATCGCTAGGGCCTATTCCCGCGACAATTCTCTAGAACGCGGCCTGCAGCGCGCGCTCGGCCGAATAGAGGACGAGACCGGCGAGGCCGCCGACGAAAGTTCCGTTGAGACGAATGAATTGCAGGTCGCTGCCGATGTTGAGTTCGACGATCTTCAGCATCGCCTCGATGTCCCAGGCGTTGATCTGATCGGTTATGAACCGAGCGATCTCGTCCTTGTTCGTCTCGATGAAGTTCAACAGCACCTTCTCGGCGCCCCTGTTGATCTCTGTGCGGATCGCTGGATCCTGGGAGACTCTTGCACCGATTTCGACAAGAACTTGAGCCAGTGATCGCGTACAGGCTTCGGACGCCGCGTCGTTCTCGAGGAAGGCAACCACGCTTCGCCACACGCTTTCGGCGAGATCGGCGACTTCAGGCTGCTGAAGCAGCTCCTGTTTCAGCCTGTTTGCCCGCGCCGCGTATTCCGGCGAGACCGCCAGTTTGTGGACAAAATCCCTCACGAAGGCATCGAACTCGCGGCGCAACGCATGATCGGGCTCGTTCCGCGCCTCGTTGATCGCGGTCGAGGCGAGCGTGAGGAGGCGTCTGACCAGATAGGCGTCGGCGGGGATGAGACTGAAGGTCACCGGCAGTTCACGCCGGATCTTTTCCCGGATCGTGTCTAATAGGCGCTCGTTCCGGGCCAGATGGCCAAGGGCGTCGAGCAACATGTCGAACAGTTCCTGATGCCTGCGATCTTCGACCAGCGCCGCGAGCAGGCTCGCGGCAAACGGCGCGAGATCGAACGCTTGCAACCTTTCCTTCACGCGCGACCCTACGAAGTCGAACAAGCCCGTCTGTTCGATCGCCGCCAGCGCCTGGGGGAGCACACGCAGGGCGAAGCACGCCAGCGCCTCGCCGCGGCGTTGGTCAGCAATCCACTCGGCCGCCAGCGCCGCGAAATTGAGGACCGCGAATCCTTTCGGCGATCGGCTCGGATTTTAGAAACTCATCGCGCACGAATGCTCCGAAACTCTCGGCGATCCGGCCGCGATTGCTTGCGATCACCGCGCTGTGCGGCATCGGCAGGCCGAGCGGGCGGCGAAACAGCGCGACGATCGCATACCAATCGGCGAAGCCGCCGATCGTCGCCGCCTCCGCCCAGGCCGCGACATAGGCGAAAGCTCCATGGCGTGGCTCCAGAACTCTTCGCAGCGACGGCGACCAGTGAGGCTCGCCGCGAGCAACATCGTCGCCCATAGTTTGACGCGCGACAGCTCCGCCGCCTTGTTGGCGTCCGAAGACGTTTCGATCACGAAGCTCGCGACTTCCGAAGCTGACTGCCGAGGGGCAAATTGGGCGCTCATCTCACCGCTCGCTGAGAAAGTCGCGGAACGCCTGCGCGGTCTCGCGCGGCATGGTGACGATGAACAAATGTCCGCAGCGCATGATTTGTAGGCGCGACTTCGGAATTAGCCTGGCAAGAACGCGTCCGTTGATCTCAGGCACGATCGGATCGTCCTCGCCCATCAGGACGAGCGTCCGCTGTTTGAGGCTTCGAAGCCAGAGGAGGCTGGTCCAGCCGGCCACCGCAGCGAGTTGCATGAGATAGCCGGCGTTTGAGGCGGCCTTCATGTTTTCGGCATGTTCGCCGGAAAGTCCGGGATCGAGGCGGAAGTTTCCGCCGTAGATCTCGGCCGCGATCGACTGCATATAGTTCGGGATCGGCGTAGCGCCGCGGGCTCGCCAATTTGAGGAGCACCGAGGGCTTGCCGGGCACCATCGTCACGCCCGGCGCGGTGGCGGCGAGGATCAGGCGCCTAACGTTGCCCGGGAACTGATGCGCGATCTGTTGCGCCATCGCGCCGCCCCAGGAAACGCCTGCGACATCGAAGCTCTCGATGACCAAGCTGCCGCATCACTTCGAGCCCCCATTTCGCGACCGTCGAGGGACGATAGGGAAGCGCTCGGCAATGGCGATCCGCCGACGCCGGGAACGTCGAAGATCACCGTGCCGACATCGCCCATCTCGCGCATGAACGGCGCGCAAGCTCGAGATTGGCGCCGATGCCGTTGAACAGGAGCAGCGGAGGACGTTCGGGCGCGCCTGCCCTGACGGCGACTCGAAGTTCCTGGCCCCGAACACGCATCGTTTGAATGTTCATCGGTTTGTCCTGCTCTCGAACGCCGTCAGCGCGTTGCCGGCGTGGTTTCGAGCGTCACGCGTTGAACACGTAGGTTCCGGGCGCGGCCTCACGCGGCGGGATGCTTCTTGTCGCCCAATTGCGCGGGCGCGGCGACTTTTTCGCCGGAGCGCTCGCTGAGCCAGCGGCTCCAGTGCGTCCACCAGCTTCCCGATTGCTTTGTCGCGCTCGCAGAGAATGCCTCGGGGTCGGCGAACTCTGCCTTGGCCGTGACGAATGTCGCCTTCGGGTTGCCGGGCGGATTCACCAGGCTCTGCAAATGGCCGGCGTTTGACAGAACGAAGGTCGAGTCCTCGCTGACGAGCCGCGCGGTCTGATAAACCGACTTCCAGGGCGTGATGTGGTCGGTAACGCCTGCAACGACATAGGAGTCGACCTTGGCCTTGCCAAGATCGATCGGCGTGCCCGACAGCTTCAAAGCGCCGGGATTGCGGAACGGGTTGACAGCGATGAGGTCGAGATAATCGGAATGCAGCTTCGCTGGCAGCGCCGTCGTGTCGTTGTTCCAATATAGAATGTCGAAAGCTGGCGGCGCATTGCCCATGAGATAGTTGCTGACCCAATAGTTCCAGATGAGGTCGTTTGGCCGCATCCAGGCGAACACTTTGGCGAGATCCTCCCCCCTCAGCACGCCCTTGGCTCTTGAGGCCTGCCTCGACGCCTCGATAGTCTGCGGGGTGATGAGCGCGCTCAGCATCGTGTCTTCGGCGCTCGCGGGGTCGAGCGCGCAAACCGCGAGCGTCAAGTTGGCGACCTTACGCTCACCGCGGGCCTCGCTCCAGGCGGCATAGGCGCAGGAGGTGATGCCGCCCGAGCATGCGCCCATCATGGAGACGTCCGGGCTGCTGGTGATCGACTTCGCGGCCTCGACCGCTTTGTCTACGGCCTCGACATATTGCGCCAGGCCCCAGTCGCGGTGCGCCGCCTTCGGATTGCGCCAGGAAATGCAGAACACCTGGAAGCCTTCGGACAGGAGAAATCTGACGAGGCTCTTTTCCGGTGAGAGATCGAGCGAATAATATTTGTTGATCTGCGGTGGCGTGATGACGATTGGCCGCTGCCAGACCTCCGGGGTGGTCGGAACGTAGTGGAGGAGCTCGAACATCGGATCGCGCAGCACCACCGCGCCGGGCGTGCTGGCCAGAGTTCTTGCCGACTTCGAAATTCCGCCCGTCGACCTGGCTCGGCATGCCGCCGTTATTGACGAGATCGCCCAGATAATTGTTCAGGCCGGACCACAGGCTTTCGCCGCCGGTGTCGACTAGCTTCTTCAGGGCTGCCGGATTCGTAAGCAGGCCGTTGGTCGGCGAAAGCGCGTCGACAATCATGTCCGCAAACAATTTGGCGCGGGCGCGATCGTGATCGTCGATGTCGATCTTCTCGACATAGGTCGACACTGCGTCCGCCCAGGCAAGGTAGCTCTGCAGCAACGCCTGATGCAGCTTGCTCGACTTCCAGGCGGCGTCGCCGAACCGCTTGTCGCCTGACGGCGCCGCCCGCTCTGACTGACGGGTGGCGATCTTGCCGAGGGCGCCGAGCAGCGAGAACCATTGTGCGATGGCGATCTCCGGCTGCTTGATCGCCGCCGTGAACAGCGTTTGGGCAGAGCCCAGCAGGTCCTGGCCGTGCAGCCCTACCAGCGGGTTGAGCGCCAAGGTGGTCTTGGCGGCGTCGTCCGCGGCGTCGTCCGCGGCCGACGGATTCGAATCTCTGGGCTTGCTCATAGTGCGTTTCCTTCTGTCTCAAGCCTTACGAATGGCCGGAATGACGAGTGCGAGCGCCTCGGCAATGAGCGCGGGCTTCTCGGAGCCCTCGATCTCGATCGTGTTGCGCGTCTTGACGAGCAACTGGCCGCCGCTCTTGCCCTCGACGCCGTCGAGCACGACGCGTAAGCGCACCCGAGCCCCGGCGGGAACAGGCGCCAGGAACCGAACCTTGTCGAGCCCGTAGTTGAAGCCGGCTGCGGCGTCCGAGGGCACGACACCGACTTCCTGCGAGAGGGATCCCACCAGCGACAGCGTCAAATAGCCGTGCGCTATGGGGCCCTTGAACGGGCTCTCGCGTCTTGCCCGCTCGACGTCGACATGTATCCACTGCCGGTCTTCGGTGCATTCCGCGAAATGGTCGATGCGGGGCTGGTCGATCGTCAGCCAGTTGGAAACGCCGAGTTCTTCACCGACCCGCTCGGCCAGGGTCGCCATCGTCAACGCGCTCATTGTGGGCCTCGATTGAAACGAGTGAATCCGGTTGGATGCTTCGCAGCGGGTCAGCTCTCCGGCGCGTAGCGCTGGCGCAACGCCTTCTTGTCGATCTTGCCGACGCTGGTGCGATCGAGCTCGGCGACGAACAGGATCATCTGCGGAACAGCGAATTTGGAGATCAGGCCCGTGTCTGCGACCTTGCCGACGTGCGCCTTGATCGAAGCCTCCGTCGCCGCCTCCGCAGCGTCGTCATCGCGTACGATGAGGGCCGCCGGTCGCTCGCCCCATTTTTCGTCCTTGACCCCGATGACGGCGACTTCCTTGACGCCGGGCGCTTTGTGGATGATGTCTTCGAGTTCGAGCGAAGAAATCCATTCGCCGCCGGTCTTGATGACGTCCTTGAGCCGATCGGTGATCTGCAGATAGCCGTCTGGCGAAAGGGTCGCGATGTCGTTGGTGTGCAGATACCCGCCGCGCCAGAGCTCTTCGGACGCGCTCGGGTTCTGATAGTAGCCCTGCGTCAGCCAAGGCGCGCGCGCCACGATCTCTCCCGAGGATTTGCCGTCGTCAGGCACGTCGCGCATGTCCAGATCGACGACGCGGATATCGACGAAGGGGATCGGCCGACCCGTCTTGGTGCGAAAATTGACTTCCTCCTCCGGGTCGCCCGTCAGCATGGAGGGCTTCAATTGCGCGAGGGTCAGAATGGGTCCGGTTTCGGACATGCCGTAGCCGGTGAAAATGTCGACGCCGCGCGCCATGCGCCCGCAACGCCAGCGCCTTGGGGAGAGCGGCGCCGCCGATCACCATCGTCAGGCCGCTGAGATCGACGTTGGCGCTCGACGGCGCGTCGAGCAGCATCATCAAAATTGTCGGAACGCAATGCGTGAACGTCACGCCCTCGTTCTTGATGAGCTTGAGCAGCAGCTCGGGCTGATAGCGGCCGGGATAGACCTGTTTGGCGCCCGCCGCGGTCGCCGCATAGGGAAAACCCCAGGCGTGCACATGAAACATCGGCGTGATCGGCATATAGACGCTTTCGGCGTGGAAGCGCCCCTGCTTCGGCGCAAGACCGAAGGCGGCGAGTTCGGAGATCGTGTGCAGCGCCATCTGGCGATGGCTGAAATAGACGCCTTTCGGCCGGCCAGTGGTGCCGCTCGTGTAGAACGTCGTCGCCTGGGTGTTTTCGTCAAAATCCGGAAAATCGAATTCGGCGGTCGCCGAGGCGAGCATGTCCTCGTAGTGTCCTGCGACGCCGCTCTCGTGGACACTAAAGTCATCGCGGTCCGACATCATGACGATTGTCTTGACCTTGGTCAGTCGGGGGCGGATGGCGGCGAGGAGATCAACGAAATCCTCGTTGACAAGCAGCGTCGTAGCGCCAGCGTGCTCGATCGTGTAGATGATCTGCTCGTGCGACAAACGCACATTCACCGTCTGCAGGACCGCGCCCATCATCGGAATGGCGAAGAACGCCTCGAGGAAGCGGTGTGTGTCCCAATCGAGCACTCCGACCGTGTCGCCGGGGCGCACGCCGAGGCCCCGAGCCCGCTAGACAGGCGGTGGATGCGCTCATGCAGTTGGGTATAGGTGAACCGCTTCTGGTCGCGATAGACGATTTCCTGATCCGCCGCGTGCCGCATCGAGGAATGCAGCAGATGCTTGATGAGCAGCGGATAGGAATACGCGGAAGGCGAAATGTTGATCAGACGACCGGACATAGGTTTCCTCCTTGGCTTAACACCTCCGCGACGTCCGCTCGGAATTCGTATCCGCGGAGGGCGTCGCTTCAATCGCGAAACACGAGGCCTAGAAACCACTTTTGCTGCACTGCAATAAGGTTCGGTTCGGCCACGCGGAGGGGAAAATCGGCCAAGAGCGCGGAAAATGAGTTCGACCTGCGACAAAGGGGCAATCTGAAGACGGAAGCGGTCTCCGATAAGCTGAGTTCAAGCCAGGGTGGACATGGCGTCGGCCTCTTGCAATTGCCGGCGGTATTGCTGTGGCGACGCCTGCTTCCAGCGACGAAAGGCCTGCCGGAAATTCGAGGTCTCGCTGAACCCCAATGCCGAGCTGACGTCGTCGACCGTCATATGCGTATCGCGCAGATATTTGGTCGCAACTTCCGAGCGAAGATCATCGAGAATCTCGCGAAATGACGTCTCTTCGTCGCGCAGCTTGCGCCGCAGCGTGCGGACCGGCGTGTCAAAATGCGCGGCGACGCCTTCGAGCGTCGCGTTGCGGCCGAGGTTGGCCAGCACGAAAGTGCGCACCCTGCCGGCAAATCCAAGTCTGTGTTGGAGCTTGTCCTGTAGGTCGTCGCAGAGTGCGAGCACGGTCGAATAGGCGATCTCATCGCCGAAATGCGGCCGCCCGTTCAACCACACGGGATCGAAAAGCATTCGATTGGCGGACTGGCCGTACAGGATCGGGCACCCGAACGTCTTCGCGGATTCCGCAGCAGGGGAGGCCGCCTCATAAGTGACGTGGAACGTGGTGGGATTGAAGCTCGCGCCCATTATGTCGCGGTGCAACGAGAAGTAGACACCAAGCTGGCACTCGATGATGAACCTATGGAGGCGCTTGTCGATTGAGGGATGTGACAGCGGTTCGAACGTCCAGACTGCGCTGCGCCTATCCTCGGAAAATCGCATTTGCACAAGTGGCGCCGCTAGCTGATGATAGCGCGTGGCAAACTGCATTGTTTCCCGGAAATTCATGCTGCTAAGAATCGCGAAACCGTACATGCCGTACAGCGCCACATGGGTTTTAAGGCCGATCTGATAGGCGAAATTGAGGTTCTTCGTCAGTCGAAGCGCGTTAAGGTACGTAGTGAGAACCTGAGTTATGGAAATGAGCGCGGTTGGCGACCGCATTTCTTCGACAGAAACGCCTACGCCGCGAAGCGCATCGCGCGGGCCCACCCCCTCCTCCTCCAGGGCATTTACGACCAGCAGAATCTTTGCTGCCGGGTAAACCCTTTGTTCCCAACCGATGTCCATCTCTGCACACGGGATGCGTCTACTACGGTTGTCTCAGCCTTCCTCCAATCTGACCAAAGCGCAAGGGCAGGCGGCGATTTTTTATGCAAAACGTTGGGCTCGGGGCGGCGCGCCGCACACCCGGTCCCTAGCGCTAGCAGCCGAACCGGCGCCGCAGATCAGCCTGTGAAGCGCGAGCGCCATCCCGGCTGCAGCGCCTACAAAAACCGAGGTGTAATCTCAAAAAGGTCGGCGTGGAGGTCGTTCAGCGGAATACCGGTGGCTGTGCGACGTTCGTCCGGACCACGGCGAATTGAGCACTCTGCGGACTGCGATCCCTAAGCCAAAATTTAGTACGATGAAACCAAACCGGTATCGCCGACTACCAACGTTCTATCGACCGGCGTTCCCCAATGCGTCACGCTGTGTGCCGACCGATCGTTGCGACATACTTGGATCGGTTTCGCATCAATCTCTTCGCTCTGGCGTCGCGAACGATCCCATGATCGAAACATATTCTATCGGCGGCGCCTTCACACACGGCCTAGGCCGCAGGGGCGAGCGCGTGTCCACACAAACGGCTGCTCTGTCGCGATGGCGGCGGACCCCCGCGTTTCTGGCCTTTCTCTGTTCAGCTCAGATGCTCTTCGCCACGATAGCGGACGGGCAATCCGAAGGGCCCTTTGTCAAAATGCTTGGCACGTGGCGCGGATCCGGCAAAGTTCTCATGACGAACGGAAATAGCGAGAGGATTCGCTGCACTGCGACCTATTCCGACGGGTCTGGCGGAAGTTCCATTTCGCAGGCGCTGGTCTGCGCGAGCGACAGCTACCACGTGGATGTTCACAGTTACATCGAAGCGACCGGGCAGAGCGTCCGAGGTCACTGGGAAGAGTCCGTTCAGCAAGCAGCGGGGCAATTGGCTGGACAAATTCTCGAAGGACAATTCGAGGGCAAAATTCTCGGGACCGGTTTTGAAGCGACTCTGTCGCTGAATACGACGGGTTCGCGACAGACCATCTCTGTAACGCCGCAAGGTGGCAATATCTCACGCATACAGATCGCCCTCTCGCGAGGCGGTTGAGATGCGGCCTGAGACTACGCGCCATCTTCAATCAATGTGAGACGAAAAGCCGTGCCTATGTCGTCCACACTCCCAACTCCCGGAGATCGCCCCCCGCGCCAATCGGCGACGCCCAGCAATCTCGTGTTCGGAATTGAGAGAATTGGTCTCGTTGGGCTCCGAGCACCCCTTCTAACGGTAATCATTGTTGTTGCCCTCGCGATCGCGGCCGCCTTCGGGGTACAGCGAATCAAAGTCGACGATTCCTTGAACCAATTGTTTCGCTCGGACACTCCCCAATTCAGGCAGTATGAGGAAGTGACAAGGCGATTTCCGTCAAGCGAATACGACGTCCTGGTCGTCGTACAAGGCAATAATCTGCTGTCCCCCAATGGGATCGAGCATTTGCGCGATCTTGTCACCGATCTGCAACTGGTAAATGGCGCGCGCGGAATCATCTCGCTGTTTTCCGCCCGGCAGCCCTCACCCGGCGGCGGCTTGCCGGGGCCGCTTTTCCCGGACGAACTTCCGCAAGGCGCCGAATACGATAAGCTGGTCGAGAAAATCAAGTCAAACGAAATCATTCGCGGCAAGCTTCTATCCGAAGACGGCTCACTGGCATTAGTTGTGCTGTCGCTCGAGCCGGAGCTTGTCGGAAGCGGCGCGTTGAGCAAGATCGTTGCTGACATCCGGAAGACCATCGCTGATGACTTCAACGATTCCAGTTTAAAGGCCGAACTTTCCGGCGTGCCCGTGATGCAGCTGGAAATAAGGGACGCAGTCGAGCGCGACAGCCTAGTTTACAATGTGATCGGCTTCGTCGCCGGATGCGCCGTCGCGATTCTCTTCTTCCGTCGGATCTCCTTCATGATCACCGCAGCGGCGCCGCCGCTGCTGGCGATTCTCCTGTCGCTTGGCGTGCTCGGCTGGTTTGACTTTCGGCTTAATATGTTTCTCAATGTGATGACGCCGCTGATCATGGTCATCAGCTTTTCTGACAGCATGCAGCTCACGTTCGCCGCCCGAGACGGGTTGATCGCGGGGGATGACAAATTCACGGCGTTTCGCAACGCAGTTAGGGTCGTCGGACCTGCTTGCGTCCTAACTCATGCGACGGCTGGTCTGTCTTTTGTCGCTCTGCAATTCTCCGATTCGGACCTAATCAAGAGCTTCGGCAGGGCCGGGTTGATCGCGATCATCATCGCTCTCGTCACCGTTTTGACGCTGGCGCCGGCGCTCGGCGTCTTGCTCGTGCGCCGCGAAGCTAGCTTCGCGACGGAGACACGCGGGGCCGATACCGGGGTCGACGCTCTGCGCCGCTTCTGCGGTTGGGTCGCGCGGAAGATGGTCAGCCGGCCCGGGCTTTACAGCGTTGCCAGCGCTGTCGTGGTGGCGGTCCTCGCGCTCAACTACGTCAATTTGACGCCGCGCTATCGACTCGCCGACCAGGTGCCGGACCGGCGGCAGGCGGTCCAGGCCAGCAATCAGCTCGACATCAAGCTCGACGGGGCCAATCCGATCGACGTGCTGGTTACGTTTCCAAAGGATTCATCGCTCTATGCGCCGGAAACGCTCGCCGTCATCGCCGAAGTCCATTCGCTTCTCGAGACTCAACGCGGCGTCGCGAATGTCTGGTCTCTCGAGACGTTGCGGCGCTGGCTCGGCGAAAAGCTCGGCAAATCCGATGTCGGGACGGTGAAGCAATATGTCGACGCGCTGCCTAACTATCTCGTGCGACGATTTATCGATGCGAAATCAGGGAGCCGTCGTCATCGAAGGGCGGGTTCCGGATAAGGACGCGAGCGAGCTGCTTCCCATCGTCGACGAACTCGATCAGAAGTTCGACAAGGTGCGTAAGGCTCATCCCAGCTATGTGATCGCCACAACGGGCCTATCCGCGATCGCGGCGCGCTCCAGCGCGGATATGATCGGCAAGCTGAGTCGCGGATTGACCGTCGAGTTCCTGTTCGTCGCCGCTTTTATCGGTCTCGCCTTCCGGTCGGCGCCGGTGGCGCTTGCCGCGATATTACCGGGCATTTTTCCGATCGTCAGCGCGGGCGCCCTGCTCTCGGCGACCGGCGAGGGCTTGCAGTTCGCCAGCGTCGTCGCCCTGACGATCTCTTTCGGCCTGGGCCTGAGCGCGACGATCCATTTCCTGAACCGGATGCGGCGCGAGAGGCGTCCGGGCGACGACCCCGCTATCGCGGTCGAGCGTGCGACGGTTCTCATTGGTCCGGCGTTGATCGTGACGTCGATAGTCCTTGCCTGCGGCCTAGCGGTCACGTCATTTTCCGACTTGCCGTCGCTTCGACTGTTTGGGCGGCTCAGCGCCTTTGCGATGTTGATGGCGCTGACCGCGGACCTGCTGATCCTGAGGCCGGTGGTTACGCTTTTGATTCGCCTGTTCGACGGCCGTACCACCACTCGGCTCGCCGCTGCGAGGCCCGAGCGGACTGTCCGAGACGACGATCCGGTGGGACGCGTTTGAACGAGGCATTTAAGTGCGGGGCCCGATCGTGCAGTCTCGTAGAGACATATTCTGGCTGGCATTGGCCGGGGCGTGCCTGACGGGAGGATCGCCTGAGTGTTGGAGACGCAACTACGACATGACGGACTCGCGACTACATAGCCGTTCCTGCCGATGATCTCAGGCCATCTCGAGGCGCCAGAGTCTTTGATCGGACGATATCCCTCGCAACGCATAGATTGCGAAGCGCAGGGAGGCAGTCCCAGACGCCTCAAGTGTGGGTTGGACTTTCAAGAAGGACCCCCGAGGATGACCATCCGAAGGGCACAAGACATCTGGAAGGCGAGCATGCTTCGCAGCCCGCTCCTCGATAAATTTATCCCGCGCCGCGATAAGCCAAGGTTCAGCGCTATGAAACGATTGCAACGGTGACTTCGACGCGCGCGGAATGGACCGCAGCATTGCAAGTCATCAAACTACGCTCAAATTCCGATGGCATAGTCCTCCGGCAACGGCCACGAAACAGGGAAAAAGCTGGTGAAAAGCATCGCCTGATCTGATCGGCTCCGGCATCGACTGTCAGCCAGCCGCCCTGATTGTTGCGCGGAGCATGCGGGACGCCGCCAGAGCCATCGAGGGTCGGACCCGCCGAGTGTTAACCAAAGGAAGAGCGACATGTCAGCGTCAACAGCAGAAGCTCCCATCCCCGCAGCGTCACGTTCAAAGAGGCTTCCCGCGCCGGACAGCGACTTCTATCAGCTCGTGGACGTCTTGACCGCCGAGGAAAGGGCCGTCGTCAGGAAGGTTCGCAACTATATGGAGACCACGGTCCAGCCGATCATCAACAAATACTGGGCTGACGACGCCTTCCCGTTCGAGCTGCTCGCTTCATTCAAGGAGCTGAAACTCGGCGGCCTCGGATTTCAGGGCTACGAGTGCGCCGGCGGAAACCAGAAGCTGTTCGGTCTCGTCGCGATGGAATTGGCGCGCACCGACGCTTCGTTCTGCACATTCTTCGGGGTGCACAGCGGCCTGGCGATGGGCTCGATCTATCTCGACGGCTCGGAGGAGCAGAAGCAGAAATGGCTGCCGCCGATGGCGCGTTGGGAAAAGATCGGCTGCTTCGGGCTGACCGAGCCTTTGGTCGGATCTGGAACCAGCGGCGGCCTCACGACGACCGCCAAGCGCGAGGGCGACGTCTGGACCCTCAATGGCCAGAAGCGGTGGATCGGCAATGCGCCCTGGTGCGATATCTCGATCATCTGGGCGCGCGATCTCGCCGACAATCAGGTCAAGGGCTTCATTGTCGAGAACAAGACGACGCCCGGGTTTAGCGTCGAGAAGATAGAGCACAAGATCGCGCTCAAAGTGGTCCAGAACGGCGAGATCACGCTGAAGGATGTTCGAGTGCCGGAGGCCAATCGCCTGCAGGGCGGCAATTCCTTTCGCGACACCGCGCGCGTGTTGCGTATGACGCGCTACATGGTGGGTTGGGCGTCGACCGGGATCCAGATGGGCGCCTATGAGGCCACGCTCAAATACGCGCAGCAGCGATTGCAGTTCGGCAAGCCGATCGCCTCGTTCCAGATGGTCCAGGATCTGCTTGCCAAGATGCTCGGCAACGTGACCGCCTGCCAATGCCTGATGGTCCGGCTCGCGCAGATGAACGACGACGGCAAACTCGGCGACCATCACGCGGCGCTGGCCAAGGCGTTTTGCACCGCGAAGTCGCGCGAGACCGTGTCCTGGGGTCGCGAGGTGCTGGGCGGCAACGGCATCGTCGTCGACTACAATGTCGCGCGCTTCTTCGCCGACGCCGAAGCGCTCTACTCCTATGAAGGCACCTATCAGATGCAGAACCTGATCGTCGGCAAGGCGATCACCGGCATCGGCGCCTTCGTGTGACGCCGCCGGCGAGCCGGCGCCGACGCCGGTTCGCTCCCTCACATTCTCGAAACAGGAGAAATGGAGATGGATTCCGCATCGGGAACGCTTGCGCCTTCGCCAGGGGCTTCCACGTCTACGTTGAACCTCGCAAACGTCCTCTACGAGACGAAGGGCGCGATCGCCTATGTGACCGTCAATCGGCCCAAGGTGCTGAACGCCCTGAACACGCCGACCTGGACCGACCTGCGGCGAGCGTTCGAACAGATCCGCGACGACGTCGACGATCCGCGGCGCGATTCTGACTGGCGCCGGCGCCAAGGCGTTTATCGCCGGCGCCGACATCAGCGAGCTCGCGCAAGTCACGGCGTATGAAGCCGAGCAATCGAGCCGGCTCGGACAGGAGGTCCTCGACCTCATCGAAAACCTGGGCAAGCCGGTGATCGCGGCAGTCAACGGTTTCGCGCTCGGCGGCGGCTGCGAGACAGCGATGGCCTGCACGATGCGGCTCGCGGTGGAGACCGCGAAATTCGGCCAGCCGGAAGTCGCGCTCGGGCTCATTCCCGGCGGCGGCGGGACCCAGCGTCTGCCGCGGCTGGTCGGCAAGGGCCGCGCGCTGCACCTGATCCTCTCCGGAGACATGATCAGTGCGCAGGAAGCCTATCGCATCGGCCTCGTCAATGAGATCGTCCCCGCGGCCGATTTGATCGCGCGCGCCGAAGCGATCCTGACGAAGATCGCCTCCAACGCGCCGATCGCCATCCAGCTTGCGCTCGAGGCGGCGAACAAAGGGATGGAGACGAGCCAAGCCGAAGGTCTGCTGCTCGAAGCCTCGTACTTCGGTCTCTGCGCCGCGACAGAGGACAAGAGGGAGGGCACGTCCGCCTTCCTCGAAAAGCGCGCGCCGCGATTCCAAGGGCGCTGAGACAGCGCTTGCCAGCAACAAGTCGAGGAATGATCCATGGCAAACGACAATATCTTCTCCGGCCTGAAGGTGGTCGATCTGGCGAGCTTCATCGCCGGTCCAGGCGCCGCCGTGATCCTGTCCGACTTCGGCGCCGACGTCGATCAAGGTCGAGCCGCCGGCGGGGGATCTCTGGCGCCATGGCAACAAGCTGCCGCCGCAGCCGCAATCGGAGATCCCCTATCAGTGGCATCTGGCCAATCGCAACAAGCGCGGCCTCGCGCTCGACCTGAAGTCGCCGAGTGCGGCGCAGGTTCTCGAACGGCTCGTCAAATGGGCCGACGTGCTGATCGTCAATACGCCGCATCCCGCGCGCAAGCGTCTCAAGCTCGAGTACGACGATGTGGCGCGGTGGAACCCGCGTCTGATCTATGCGGATCTCACCGGCTTTGGCGAGAAAGGGCCGGACGCGGAACTTCCCGGCTTCGACATCACCTCCTACTGGGCGCGCAGCGGTTTGCTGTCGATGACCCGAGACGCCGGCGCGCCGCCGACCTGGCCGGTCGCCGGCAGCGGCGACAACGCGACCGCCGTCGGCATCTATTCGGCGATCGTCACCGCGCTCTATCGTCGCGAGCGCACCGGCAAGGGATCGTATGTCACGACGTCGCTGCTCGCCGAGGGCGTCTGGTCGGCCAGCGTCTCGATCCAGGCCGCGCTATGCGAGGCGAAGTTCTTCGGTCTGCATGATCGGAAGCATCCCGCCAATGCGGCGCTGAACGTCTATCGCGCTGCCGATGGCACCTGGTTCGTTCTCATCGTCACGCCAGACAAGCTGGCGGCGGTGGCGAAGGCGATCGGCCGCGCGGATATCTTGACAGATCCGCGGTTCTCCGATCCCGCGAAGCTGATCGCGAACATGTCGCAGCTCACGGCCATTCTCGACGAGGTGTTCGGCGCACAGCCGATGGCGCATTGGTACGAGGTCTTCAATGGCGTCCACGTCACCTTCGGCGCCGTGCGCGGGCCGCAGGAGGTGATCAACGATCCCCAGCTGCGGCTCGAACGACATCGTCGTTCCGCTCGAAGGCGCCGGCGGCAAGCTGACATCGACGATCAGCAGCCCGATCCAGGTGCATGGCGTCGCCAAGGCGCCGGCGAAGCGCGCGCCGGCAATCGGCGAGCACAATGAGCAGGTTCTCGAGCAGCTCGGCTTCAGCGCGGCCGAGGTCGATGCGCTTGCGCGCCAGCGGAGCCGTTCCGAACAAAAAGGACACTGCGGCGTAGACGTTCAAACAATCGAAATGCGGCGCTAGCCGCGGGATTGCGCAGACTCGCGCTCAAAGTAGGCCATGGATCGCGCGTGGGTCTGCAGTCGCCTGCGCGGCCGACAACCACACGAAGGGAAGTCTCATGTCGAAGGTCCTCGTTCTCTACTACTCGGCTTACGGCCATATCGAAGCCATGGCGAATGCCGTGGCCGAAGGCGCGCGCGAAACCGGCGCGCAAGTCGAAGTCAGGCGCGTGCCAGAGCTGGTCCCCGAGGAGATAGCGGCGAAGTCGCACTACAAGCTCGATCAACCCGCCGCCAATCGCGAAGATCGAAGATCTCGCCGGCTACGACGCGATCATCATCGGCGCCGGCACCCGGTTCGGCCGACTATCGTCGCAAATGGCGAATTTCCTCGATCAGGCCGGCGGACTCTGGGCGCGTGGCGCGCTGATCGGCAAGGTCGGCGGCGCCTTCACTTCGACTGGCACGCAACACGGCGGTCAGGAGATGACGCTGTTCTCGATCATCGCCAATCTGTTGCATTTCGGCATGGTGATCGTCGGCCTCGACTACGGCTTCGCCGGGCAGATGACGCTCGAAGAGATCACCGGCGGCTCACCATATGGCGCGACAACGATCGCCGGCCCCGACGGCTCGCGTCGACCGACCGCGAACGAACTCGACGGGCGCCCGATATCAGGGCCGCAGGATCGCGGAGATCGCCAACAAGCTGCATGGCTGAGCGTCGCGACCCAACTATCAAGCCCAGGATGGCACACGATGAATGAGATTGTGACCGAGCATGCCGAGGGCGTCCTTCGCATTGAATTGAACCGCCCGGCCAAGCGCAACGCGATGAACTGCGAGCATGTACGCGACTCTCGCGGACGTCTTCATCGACGCCGCCAAGGACGAGAACACGCGCGTCGCGCTCTGGCATGGCGCAGGAGAATTCGTTCTGCGCCGGCAACGATATCGAGGATTTCCTGAACAACCCTCCGGGACCGGAAGATTCTCCGCAGGCCCGGTTGATGAATGCGTTGGTCGATTTCGACAAGCCGATCGTCGCCGCCGTCCACGGCGCGGCCATCGGAGGCGGCACGACCATGCTGACGCACTGTGATTTCGTGTACGCGGGCGAGAGCGCGAAATTCCGCATGCCTTTCATCGATCTCGCCGTGTTGCCGGAATTTGGATCGAGTTGCTCGCTTCCGGCGAGGATCGGGCACATCCGGCCGCGGAGCTGATCCTGTTGGGACTACCCTTCGATGCCAGGCGCGCGGCGGAATTGGGCTTGGTGACTCGGGTCGTGTCCGATCAGAGACCTTCTGGCCACGGCGACCGAAGCGGCGCGGAAACTGGCGGCGAAGCCGTCCGGCGCGCTGCGGGCCAGCAAGAGACTCATGAAGGCGGCATTCGTCGATCAGATCAAGGCGGCGATGAAGCTCGAGAACAAGGAGTTCAGCGTCCAGGTCAGGTCCAAGGATGCAAAGGAGGCGTTTGCGGCGTTTCTGGAGAAACGCGCACCCCACTTCAACAGCGACCACGAAATCTGCCCCCGCCGCATAGAAGCGGCCGGCTTGAGCACGCCGGGTCAAAGCCCGCTCGCAAAGGAGAACGACATGAATGAGAAGTCTCGTGACCACATCGAAATCCACCTCCGACAGCAAGGCTGCAGTCGGCCGTCTGTTCGTACTCGAGTTGAGCAGCAACCGAATCTACTCGATGCGGCCCGACGGCTCCGACCGGAAGGTCGTCGTCGCCGACTGTCATCTCCCGGACGGCATCGCGATCGACGTCGAGGCCGGCCATCTCTACTGGACGAACATGGGCCTGAGCGTCCGCGACCAACGACGGCTCGATCGAGCGCGCCGATCTCGACGGAGGCAATCGCCGGGTCCTCGTTCCGCCCGGCGCCACGCACACGCCGAAGCAGATCCAACTCGATAAGAAGAACGGCAAGCTCTACTGGTGCGATCGCGAGGGGATGCGCGTCATGCGCGCGAACCTCGACGGCTCGCACATCGAAACTCTGGTCGAGACGGGCCGAGGCGACGCCGATCGACGCGACCAGACCCGGTGGTGCGTGGGGATAACCATCGATCCCGTGCGCAAGCAGATCTACTGGACGCAGAAGGGGCCGGACAACGGAGAGCAAGGGCCGCCTCCTGCGCGCCGGGCTCGAAATTCCCAAAGGCGAGACCGCCGCCAACCGCTCGGACATCGAGGTCTTCTTCGACCATCTGCCGGAGCCGATCGATCTCGAACTCGATCTGAAAAATCGCGTGCTCTACTGGACGGATCGCGGCGACCCGCCCCGCGGCAATACGGTGAACCGCGCCTCCATCGACGCCAAGCCCGACGCGCCGGAGATCCTCATCACGCATCTGATGGAAGGGATCGGCATCGCCCTCGATGTCCCCCGCGATCGGATGTTCGTGACCGATTTCGCCGGCTCGCTCTATTCCGCGAAGCTCGACGGGACGGGCGAGCGCAATTTTCTCTACGCGCAGGGCAATCTCACCGGCATCGCCTACGCGGAAATCTGAACCCTCGATCAACTGGAGAAACAACCATGTCTGACATCGACTAGACCCATTCGCCAAATCGCCATCATCGGAACCGGCGTCATCGGCGCGAGCTGGGCGGCGCTGTTCCTGGCGAAGGGACTGGACGTCGTCGCGACCGACGTCGCGCCGGACGCGGAAAAGTCGCTGAGACATTTCGTCGACGCGGCCTGGCCCGCCCTCGAGCGATTGGGCCTCGCGCCGGGCGCGTCGCGATCGCGTCTTTCGTTCACGCCTGACCTGCCGACCGCCATTCGAACGGCCGACTTCGTCCAGGAAAACGGACCCGAGCGGATCGACTTCAAGAAGAAGCTGTATCGCCAGCTCGACGAGACGCTGGCCGCCGACGTGATCATCGCCTCGAGCTCGTCGGGCCTCACCATGAGCGCGATTCAATCGGATTGCCCCTTGCACCCCGAGCGCTGCGTCATCGGCCATCCCTTCAATCCGCCGCACCTCGTTCCGCTGGTCGAGATCGTCGGCGGCGCCAAGACTTCGGAGGCGACCATTCGGCGCGCGTCGGAATTCTACACCGGGCTCGGCAAGCAGGCCGTCCGTCTGCGCAAGGAAGTCCCCGGCCATGTCGCCAATCGCCTGCAGGCGGCGCTGGCGCGCGAAGTCTATTACCTCGTCGCCGAAGACGTCGTCAGCGTCACCGACATCGACAAGGCGCTGTGCTGGGGACCGGGGCTGCGCTGGGGCATCATGGGGCAAGTCCTGCTCAATCACCTCGGCGGCGGCCAAGGCGGCATCGAGCATTTCTTCGCGCAGTTCACCGGTCCCTTGACGGCCTGGTGGAAGGTGCTCGGCTCGCCCGAGTTGACGCCGGCGGTGCAAGCCAAGCTCGCCGCCGGGCTCCACGAGGAGGTGGGCGCCCGCTCGATCGCCGAGCTGGAGGCCCAGCGTGACGAAATCCTGCTGGGGCTGCTGGAACTGCGCAAGAAGGTCGAGGCCGCCACAGCTTCACGATGAAGGCGGCCGCGCGCTTCTCTCAGGGGCTCTGCGATGAGCGCGCCAGACCTGGACGAGGCAAGACGATGAGCAATGCATTGCAGGATGTCGGAACGCGAGACCTCGGAAGAGCCCGGCGCGCGAAAGCGCGTCGTGATCGTTGGCGCCGGCTTCGCCGGGGTCGCCGCGGCGCGCGCGCTCGCGCGATCTGAAGCCGACGTATTCTCATCGATCGGCGCAACCACCACATCTTTCAGCCGCTGCTCTATCAGGTGGCGACGGCGGTCCTGGCGCCTTCCGAGATCGCCGCGCCCATTCGACACCTTGTGGGCAAGCAGAAGAACCTCAGCGTATTGCTGGGCGAGGCGACCGGCGTCGATCTCGACGCTCGAACGGTCGCTGTGAATTGCCCAGGCGCTGGCGCTCGCGAAGTCCCGTTCGATTTCCTGGTGATCGCCGCGGGGATGCGGCCGAGCTATTTCGGCCATGACGAATTTGCGCGCTATGCGCCCGGCCTCAAGACTCTCAGCGACGCTGAGACGATCCGCGCAAGGATCCTCAGCGCCTATGAGCTGGCGGAAACGATCGATGATGAGGCGGCACGCGCTCGCGCAATGACTTTCGTCCTGGTTGGCGCGGGCCCAACCGGCGTGGAGCTGGCGGCTTCCCTGGCGCAAATGGCCGCGCTCACGCTGCGGGGGCAATTCCGCCGGATCGACGCCGCCAAGAGCGCGATTATTCTGATCGAGGGCGGCGCGCGAATTCTTCCGACATTTTCAGAGCGTCTAGCCGCAAAGGCGGCGCGAAGGCTCGAGAAGCTCGGCGTCAAGATCATGACCGGCGTCAAGGTGGAACAGGTCGACGAGAACGGCGTCGTCGCCAATGGCAAGCGAATCTCCAGCGCGACCGTGATGTGGACTGCGGGCGTGGCGGCTTCGCCACTTGTCAAGCAACTCGGCGCCAAGACCGACAAAGCCGGTCGAGCGGCAGTAGGTCCGCACATGGACGTTGACGGGGTCGCCGGCGTGTTTGTCGTCGGTGACGCTTCTTCGATTGTCTCCAGTGGGCGGCCCGTGCCGGGCGTCGCTCAAGCGGCGATTCAGCAGGGACGATATGTCGGACGTTCGATCGCGCGCCAGTTAGAGGGGCGTCAACCGAAACATCCGTTCCGATATTCCGACAAGGGCAATATGGCGGTCGTCGGCAAAAATTTCGCAATTCTCGAGAGCGGACGCCTTCGCATGAGCGGGTTCGTCACCTGGCTCGTTTGGGTTTTCCTGCATCTGATGACGCTGCCGCAACTGCAGAATCGGCTGAGAGTGCAAAGGCAATGGCTCTGGTCCTATTTCACCGGGCAGCGCAGTTCGCGATTGATTCCAGAGCTGTCGCAGGCCATCCCCCAAAGGTCTGGGAGCCGAACGGAGCCCTGGCCGCCGTGATGGCGCTCTTGCGGCAGACGACGCGCGGATTGTTTCTTCGCTGCGCTCCTCGCCTTCACACGCAGACCGCGCGGATGAAGACCCGACCTGCGCCTAGCCAAAATCGAGATGAAACAAGCCACGGATTCGCGTCAGCAATTGGCCGTGGGGGCCGATCGCCGGCGTGGCCTGGACCGCGACTTCGCGATGAAGGATATCCAGACCCCGCCTGACCGATCGCTCGAGGTGGGAGGCGAGCACGGGGTTTTCGGACAGCAGCGGTCCGACAGCCTCCCTTGCGAGCCGGTAAATCTGGCAATGCGTTTGCGCGACGGCGGTAGCCGCGTGCGGCGCGCCTGTCAGCAAGCCAATCTCGCCGAAATATTCCCCGGCGCCAATGCACCCGATCACTTCGGAGGCCGCCGCCCCCTGCCGTGAAACTTCAAGAACGCCTGATGCAACGATATATAGGGTCGCGTCGATCGCGCCTTGAGCGAACAGGACCTCTTCAGCCTCGATTCGTTGCAGCTGAAGTTTGCTGGCAAGACCAAGGATTTGCGCTTGATCCAGGCTCTCGAACAGAACCATTTCGTTGAGCAAACGTTGCGCCGTATCGAGACCCATTGGGCTTCGAATGTCCCGTTCGTGAAGTCCGGCATATTGGAGCTGTCGCCGCGCTGCCCGCAACAACGAATCCCTCGTAGATGCGAGCCGGGCCGCACTCTCGATCGTGAAGAAGATTCTATAAACGTTGCGCCTTTCGCCCCGTCGAACCAGAAGGGCGCTCGGCGCAGGACTGTGCAGTATTTCGTGACACAGTCGCGTCGCATCGAGCATCGTCTCGATTACGCGTTCAGGCGCCGCGTCGGCGGGATAGGAGATCTCCACCGACGAGGTCGTCTTGCTGAGCGGGTAGCTGCGATTTACGATTTCCGCCTTCGCGACAAGGCTGTTCGGGATGGTCGTGACGTCACCGCCGTCGGTCTGAATGCGAATTGAGCGCCAATTGACCTGAACGACGTTTCCTTCCGTCTTGTCGCCGATCAAGACGCGATCGCCGACGCGAAAGGGCGCCTCAATACCCACGGCGATCCCGGCAAACACGTCGGCCAGGGTGTTCTGAAGCGCAAGCCCCAGGACGAAAGCGACCACCCCCGACGTCGCCACCAGGCCGGCGACGGGTATCGCAAACACGGAGTTGAGCACCACAGAGGCCGTTGCAATGTAGATCACGGCTGCCGAGAGATCCGAGAACAGCCTGGCCTCGGTCGAATGGTGATCCCGACGAAGGGCGAACCGAACGCCGAACACGAGTATTCGCGCACCCAGCAGCCACCACGCGCCGGCTGCGGCGCGCAACCAGAGCGCTGTCGAATCGACCGGCTCGTTCAACGGTGGGAAGATCGGCGCGACGCCTTGGTCTAGCAAATACCCGCTTATCGCGGAAAAGCAGACAACATCGAACGCGACGCGCGCCAAGTCCGAAAGCCGCCTGAGGGCCAGCATGCCTCCGGCCGCTATGGCGACGAGCGCCGCTGCGGGAATTAAGGTCGGGGTTGCGCCTGAATAGTGTCGATCGACGCCTGCGCCGTGACAACATTGGCGCGCGCAATCGCGCGTTGCTCGACCGTGTAGCCGTTGACCGATTCGTCATAGCTGGACTTTGCCTGGTCGAGCGTTCGCTGGGCCACCTGCAGCGAATTTGTGCTTTCGTCGAGACGTTGCAGAGGCGCATTGCCAGAACCGGCGAGCTCCTTCACCCGATCATAGGTCCGCTGCGCCAGTGTGAGATTGGCCGCAGCATCGTCCGCCGCCTTGCGCTGGGCAACCACCTCGGCGCGCGTGCCTGCCTGGATGTTGGCCAGTTGCGCAGACGCGAGGCTTAGTCCCGCCTGCGCTTCATGCAGCTTGGCGATCAACTCGGGGTTATCGATCAGGTACAGCAATTGGCCGGCGGTTACGTTGTCGCTCCGCTCAACCGGCCGCTGAGCGACCCTGCCATCGACGCGCGCGGCGATGTCGATACGCGTGGCGTCCGCCTCGCCCTGGATGACGAGGGGTTGCGGCTGCACGAGGTACCACAAAGACAGACCGATAACCGCGCATATGATGATCGTGACGATGATGGCGGGCGCCCGCGCAACCCTGGGCGCCCCCCGCCGGTCGGACGCCGCTGGAGTTCGTTCCACTTCAGCGGATGCATCCCCATGGTCTTGAGCCCCGGATGTTTCCGCCATGACCGCTCCGCTGTCAGCAAATTCAACCGCCTGCAATGATCACGGGAGGTTTTCGACAACCATCTCCCAGACGTCGTGCCCCCTTCCGCGCAACATGGCCTTGGCGGTATAGACCGCCATTCCAACGATCGCCTCCGGCGCTACGAACGGCGAAGGCGGCGTCACCAATTGCATCGGCTTTACTTTCACATCGAGCACCGCTGGGCCCGGTTGAGCGAGCCATGTCTTGACGGAGGGCTCGAGCTCGCCGGCCTGCGAGACTTGATGTCCCCAGACGCCCATCGCCTTCGCTACGTCGCCGAAGTTGGGGTTCTTGAGGTCTGTGAAGACGGGGATCATGCCGACCGACTTCTGCTCGATATCGATGAATCCGAGCTTGCCGTTGTTGTACACCGCAATCTTGATCGGCAGGTCTTCCTGGACCGCCGTCAGGAGATCGCCGAGCAGCATGGAGAAACCGCCGTCGCCGGCCAGACAGACAACCTGCCGCCCGGGTTGGCACTTTTGCAACCCTAGCGCCGACGACAGGCCGCTCGCCATCGTGCCGTGCAGCAGGCTGCCGAAGGTTCGACGCTTGCCGCCGGTTTCGATGTGGCGAAGAGCCCAGACCAACGCAGTTCCGTCGTCGGCGGTGAACAGGGCGTCCTGGGCGGCGTGCTGGTTGATGACCTTTGTGAGGTACGTTCCGGAGATAGCGTCCGCGCCCGATGCGGTCTCCGCCTTCGCCGCCGCGACGTCCTTTTTGTGCTGTAGAACATGGCCTTCGAGGAAGGCATTGTCCTCGTGCTGTTGAAGGCGCGGCAACAGAGCCTGCAAGGTCGACTTGATATCCCCGACCGCTCCAATCTCTATCGGATGCCGCCGTCCGATATGCGTGGGATTCTCGTCGATCTGGAGGATTCTGGCCTTGTTCGGGTAGAACTGAGGCCAGGCGAAATCGGCTCCGAGCAGGAGGAGGACGTCGCAGTCGAGAACCGCGTGATAACCCGCGGGACCACCAATAATTCCGGTCATGCCGACATTGTAGGGGTTATCGTATTCAACGAAGTCCTTGCCGCGCGAGGTATGCGCCATTGGCGCCTTCAGGCGCGCCGCCACGGCGACGACTTCGTCATGCGCGCCGGCGCAGCCAGCGCCGGCGTAAATCGTGATGGACTTGCTTCGGTTGAGAACGGTCGCCATTGCGTCGAGATCCGCATCGGACGGCCGGATGATCGGGCGCGACACGTGGACGGCATAGGGCAGTTCGTCGCTGGCGACGGAGTTGGCGATGTCGACAGGGACGATCAGCACGGCGACGCCCCGTCGGGTCAGCGCCGCCTGGCAGGCCGCGACAGCCTTGCGGCGCGCCTGCTCGGGCGTCAGAATCATTTCGCAGTAGACGCTGCAGCCCTGGTAAACGTGTTGGAAATCGACCTCCTGGATCGATTCGAACCCTAGATCGTGTCGCATGATCTGGCTGGCGATCAGGATCACCGGGGCGCGGTTTCGGTTGGCCTCATAGAGGCCATTGATGAAATGGAGACTGCCTGGACCGCAACTTCCCGCACAGGCTGTCAGGCGACCGGTGAGCAGCGCCTCGGCCTGCGCCGCGAAGGCGCCGGCTTCCTCGTGCCGCATATGGACCCAATCGATTTCGCTGCGATTGATAGCGTCGGCGACCCGATTCAGAGTGTCGCCGACGATCCCGTAACAGGTTTTCACGCCGGCGGCTTGGAGCGTCTCTATCAGAACGTCGGCAACGCGTTTGCTCATTTTCGGTCTCCTCTCAATGGTAGGGGTCGGCGTCGGTCCGCATCCGGCCTCTGAACACGCTGTAGTTGGTCGCCGTGTAGATCAGCATCAGCGGGAACACGAACAAGCCGGCGCCCCAGAACATGAAGGCGAGGCTCGAATGCGGCGCGGCCGCGTCCTCGATCGTGATCGAAAACGGAATCATGTAGGGCCAGAAGGAGAGCGCGAGTGTGCCGAAGGCGGCGATGAAGACGATCGCCACGATCCGGAACGGCGCCTGATCGCTGCGCCTTTGCACGCTCGCGGCCAGAAGAAACGCTGCGACAATTCCGATGGCGGGGAAGATGAACAGATAGGGTCGCTCGAGCCATCTGTTCATGACGGGCAGATGCTCGACAAGCGCAAAACCGAACACGAGGACCAGAAACAACAGCAGCGCGATCGACAGGGCCGGAATGAGCCGATAGGCGTAGTCGCGTACGTCGCCCTGGCATTTGCGGACGAGCCACGTGGCGCCGAGCAGCGCGTAGCCGATGCAGAGGCCGACGCCACAGAGCAGCGCGAAGGGGCTTAGCCAACCGTGGTCGCCTCCGACATAGCGACCATTGGCGATCGGCAGCCCCTTTACCAGCGCACCGACGGTCAGGCCCTGCATGAACGTGGCCACGAGCGATCCGCCGGCAAAGCTCGCGTCCCAGAGCCAGAGCCAGCGCTCGGTTGCGCGATGCCGAAATTCGAACGCGACCCCGCGCAGGATCAATCCTGCCAGCATGAGGATCAACGGCAGATAGAAGGCCGAGAGCAGCGTCGCATAGACGATCGGGAAGGCGCCCCAGAGCACGACGCCCGTCACGACGAGCCAGGTTTCGTTGCCGTCCCAGATCGGGGCGATAGCGCTCATCATCGCGTCGCGCCGGTCGGCGCTGCCTGACGCGCCGCTGAGGATGCCGACGCCGAGATCGAAGCCGTCGAGAAGCACATAGAGGAGCGTGCTGATTGCCAGGATGGCCGCCCAGAACAGAATCATCGTCTATTCTCCAGGCGCGAGGTCGCGCCCGTCCGGGAGGGTGGCTTGATCGAGCACCGACATCGGTCGGCTCGGGAACGCGGCCTTCGGGGGCGCGGCGAGAGCGCCGCGCGGACCCGCGCGCAGCAGCCGATAGATGTAGACGACGCCGAAACTGAAGATAAGAAGATAGACCGAGCAGAAAACGACCAGCGAGATTGCCGCTTCGCGCGTCGTGAGGTACGGCGTCAGCGCGTCGGCGGTGCGTAGCAGTCCAAACACTGTCCAGGGCTGGCGTCCGACCTCGGCGGTGAACCAGCCGGTCAGGATTGCGATATAGGGCAGCGGGAAGCTGAGAAACAGACACCAGAGCAGCAGGCGATTCTGCTCGAGGCGTCCTTTGACGTTGAGATAGGTCCCGAGCCAGGCGAGCAGCAACATCGCCATCCCGCAGCCGACCATGATCCGGAATGCGAAGAACGGGATGAGCACCGGCGGGCGGTCCTCAGCGGGAAAATCGGCCAGTCCGATCTCTTTCGACGTGAGGCTCATGCTCGCGATCAGGCTGCCGAGCAAGGGAACGCTGACCTCGAAACTGTTTGACTCGGACGTCGCGTCGGGGATCGCGATCAGGACCTCGCGCGCCGGTTGCTCGTCGCGCCAGCGCCCTTCGATCGCCGCAAATTTCGCAGGCTGATAGTTGTGGACGAAGTCGCCTGTGAGGTGGCCGAAGAAGAGCTGCGCGGGCATGAGGATGGCCGCCAGATAGAGCCCCATGCGCAGCATGACGCGCGCCTCGGCACGGAATACACCGCGTAGCAAATACCACGCGCCCGTGGCGGCTACACAGAAGGCGCCTGTCAGATAGGAGGCAAGCAGCATGTGCGGAAAGCGGACCCAGACTACGGGGCTGAAAATTACTTTGCCCCAATCGACGGCGACGAACATGCCGTTTTCCATGGCGTAGCCGACCGGCGCCTGCATCCAGCTGTTGTTGACCATGATCCAGAACGCGGAGAATGTTGTGCCGAGCGCGACCATCGCGGTCGAGAACAAATAAAGCCAGGGCGCAACCCGCTGCCGGCCGAATAGCAGGACGCCGAAAAAGCTCGCCTCGAGCGCAAAGGCGGTGAAGGCCTCATAGGTGAGCAGCGGGCCCTGTATCGGTCCTGAAACCCGCGAAAGTTCGCTCCAGTTCGTGCCGAACTCGAAAGCCATCACGACGCCGGAGACGACGCCGAGCCCAAACGCGATGCCGAATATCTTCAGCCAGAACTCAAAGACGGTGCGATAGACCGGTCGCCCGGTCGCGAGATGCAAAGCCTCGATTGTCGTCAACCAGGCGGCCAGACCGATCGTAAATGAAGGAAATACGATGTGGAAAGAGACTGTGAAGGCGAACTGTAGCCGCGACAACAGCAATGCCGACATTTCCATTGCGCTCACCTCTCGCCACAAAACTGATAACCGCGTGAACGCGGAGAGGGATTCAATTGTTATCGCCGAAAGTCGAACAGCCGCGAGGTGCGGATCATCGAAAGATGAGAGACGGCTCTCGCGCGCGCCATCACGGTTTCAGCTCAGAATGACGAGTTGGAGCGCCTCGGTCCATTCCGCGCTCGTAGTAGCCACAGCCGCTATGGTTTCGTCTCGCTAAACCTTGGCGTAGAGCGGCGCTATTGGTCTATATCTCGGGCGCCAGTTGGAGCTTGTCGGCCATTCGGCCGAGTTCAGGAAGAGAACGGGCGTTCATCTTCCGCATCGCTCTGCTGCGGTGCACTTTGACAGTTGCCTCAGCGATACCGATTACCCCGGCAATCTGTTTACTGAGGCGACCGCGCGCGACTTGAATCATGATCTCGCGCTCTCTGGGACTTAGCAACTCGAAGCGCGCCTTGAGAATGGCCAAAGCCTTTTCGTTCTCCCGGCGGGCGCGATCGCGCGAAAGGCCAAGCTGTATCGCGTCCAGCAACTCCTGGTCACGAAACGGCTTTGTCAGGAACTCGATCGCGCCCCCCTTCATCGCTTGAACCGACATGGGAATATCGCCATGCCCGGTGATGAAAATGATCGGGAGTTGCGCACTCGCCCCGCCCAGCTCGCGCTGAAAATCAAGGCCACTTTGTCCGGGCAGTCTTACGTCGAGCACCAAGCAGGCGGGGCCGTCCGGCGGACTGGACTTGAGAAAGTCGGAGACCGACGCAAACAGCCGCGCATCCAGATCGAGCGATCGTAACAGGCGTCCAACCGAGACGCGAAGGTCCGGATCGTCGTCAATGACCAAGACTGTAGGCTTTGCGTCGGGCATCGCAGCCATTCACGATCGTTGAATTGGCGGGATTTACCGTCACCCCGTCACGAAAGTGTTTGTTCGCAATGGAAACTAATCTCAATCCGCGCTCATGAACAGCCCTATTCCTGCTCCGACGACGCGCGCAGAGTAAACTAAGGTTTAGGGCGCTCGGGACTGACTTCGACGAAGTCGCAAATTGCGCTAAGTCATAGTCCAAAATTTATGGCCTGTGGCATTGCTCTGGCGACGGACTTTGGCGCAAGTTGCCAAATCCGCAATAGGGCGCGGACATTGTGCTGATGGCGCTCTGCTGGAGGCCATATGCCAAAAGCGTCACTAGTTTCAGTTGTCGAAGACGATCGCTTCTTTCGCGAGTTGATGAGGAGGCTGATGAGGTCTTTGGGCTTCAGCGTCGATACATTCGCGAGCGCTGCTGATTTCCTCGCCTCCCGTCGTTTCGCCGAAACAGCCTGTCTGATCGCCGACGTACATATGCCCGGCATGACCGGCCTCGAGCTCTACAGGCGCCTCGTCGCGAGGGGCCACGCCATTCCGACAATCCTCGTGACCGCGTACCCTGATGAAGACGTCAAGGCTCACGCCCTGAAAGAAGGCATCGTTTGTTATCTCCGCAAGCCGATCGATCAGGAACAACTAGCGCGATGCATTCGCGTGGCTCTCAATATCGACGACGGGGACGACGTGGGCCCATGAATTCTTTTCGGCGCTCGGCAAAGTGAATTGAAACGCGGCGCCCCGCGGCTCATTCTCGACAACCCACAGCTGTCCGCCATGGGCGGCAATAATGGACCTACAGATTGACAGTCCCATTCCTACGCCGCTGGATTTTGTTGTGTAGAAAGCGTCGAAGACGCGCGTGCGTTGTTCCGGATCGATGCCTGGACCAGAATCACGAACCGCGACGAGAACGCCGCATGTCTCATTCCGCTCGCTGCTGAGCGACAACTCTCGTGCGCCCTCGTCGATCTCGTTCATGGCCTCCACTGCGTTGAGGATTAGGTTTAACAGCACTTGTTGCAGCTGGACACGATCGCCTTTGACCGCAAGCTCGCCTTCGGCCAAGCGGGTCCGCACCGTGACGCTATTCTTGGAGATCACGCTCCGCGCTAGCACGATCACCTCGTCGATCGCCTCATTGAGATCGAGGCGCTCACTTCGCGGCAGCGCCCTTTTGACGTGCTCGCGTACCCCGGCGATAATCTGTCCGGCGCGATCGGTGTCGCCCACGACGCAGCCGAGCGCTTCCTTTACCTCACAGAGATCTGGTGGCTCCCTGTCGAGGAAATTCAGCGCTGCACGGGCGTTGTTGCGCGCGGCGGCAACCGGCTGCGTGATTTCGTGCGCCAGCGAAGCGGCCATTTCTCCCATCATGCTGAGACGGTTCACATGGGCAAGGTCCGCCTCCAACTGGCGCAGCTTCTGCTGCTCGTCCCGGGCGCGTTTGCGTTCCGTCACATCGATCAGAGTGCTGACAACTTCGATAAGATCGTCATTTTCCGAGAATTTTGGATGAGCGGTCAGCTCGATATATTTGACGGTTCCATCCGGAAGTACGACCCGGTACTCGAGACCATAGTCTTTCTTCTGGCCAATCGCTCGGCGAGCTCCTTCCAGAGCCCGCTCTCGGTCGTCTGGGTGGATTCTTTCCAGTATTGCTTGCTGGCTCGGGAGGCCCTCACGCGGATCGAACCCAAAAATGCGATAAGTCTCCTCTGACCAATAGAAAATCGAAGTGCCCCTGTAGGCGACCGATGCGGTGTGGCTCAGCGACTGCGCCTCAGCCAAATAGGCTTCGCTACGGCGCAAGGCTTCCTCGCTGTTCCTGAGCGCCGCTTCTGCTTGCTTGCGCTCGCTCAAATCGAGCACGAAGGTCACGGATTGGCTTCCTCCATCTTCGACGGTCGCCGCGCCGAGCAGAACGGGGACGCGGCTCCCGTCTTTCCGGAGGTATTCCTTCTCAATCGGCTGCAGGAGCCCGGTCCGCTTGTGCCCGTCGATCCAGCGTGCGTCGCGGTCGCGCCAGTCCTGAGGGGTCAAGTCCCTCCAATTGATGCGGCCGGCCGCGAGGTCGTCCTCGTCGTAGCCGACGATCCGGAGAAACGCGTCGTTGGCCTCGAGAATCCGGCCATCGAAATCCCCGACGAACACGCCGATAACGTTGGCCTCCACGAAGCGTCGGATCCTCGCCTCGCGTTCCGCCAAATCCCGGTAGAGACGGGTGTTCTCCAGCGCGATCGCCGCGTGAGACGCGAGCAGCTTGAGGATAGCTAGCCGGTCGGGATCGAAGACGTAAGGGCTCAGGTCGTTTTCGAGGTAAAGGATCTCCAATCAGCCTGGTTTGCTTTAGCATCGGCAGGCAGAGAATTGAACGTGAATGGCGTCGACGAACGTAGTCATCGCCGGCAGACAGGCGATCGCGTGAGGCATCGTGAAGAAGCACGGTATCGTTGGTCCGTACGACGTGGCGGAATACCGACAGCGGAAGGTCGGCGTCTGTTACGGGCGCCCGTCGCAGATCAACCGTCAGCGGACTGTTGCTGGTCGTGGATTGGGCCTCAATTCGAAAATCGTCGCCGTGTGGAAAAATCAACAGTCCTCGCTCAGCGCCTGCATGCTCAATAGCCGAGCGCATGACCGTGTCGATCAGCTTCTCGAAAAGGGTCTCGCTCGATATGGTTTGCGACACCTTGATAACCGTCGCGAGATCGAGGTGCTCTACCGGGGCGAACATTGTGGTTGTCGGATTGGAGAGCGGCGTCGCGTCCCTGAGGTGCGGATATTGCCGATCGAGTTGCCGCACTTTTCCTTCGGCTCCCCATTGAAGATAGCAGTTCCGCGCGTCCCGCAAGCAAGAATTCGCGATCCTGTCGAAACCACGCGCCGCATAAAAGCGTGCGGCTAACTCGAGGCCCAACCCCTCGTTCTGGACGAAACCTTGCTCGTGGGCGGAGCGAATTGCCTGCTCGTACAGACGCATCGCGTCAGCGTTTTGGCCTTCAATACGCGCGATCTCAGCCGATACCAGCGCGTGCTTGTCGGCGAACGTTGGTGCACAGTTTTCGGCCCACTCGCGCAGCTGTTCCTCGTGCGCCGTCAGGAGTTTACGCCACTCGTGCTGATGGTGTGCCGAGGCGTTCTCAAAGCATGCCGCCACGGTCAGCGAGGTATAATAATAGTAGTCGAGCAACTGGACATGGCCGGCCGAGGACTCAAGCAAGCGCTTCGCCTTATCGGCTGCATCGAGCGCCACCGCATAGTCGCCTGAAAGGAACCGCGCCTTCAGCTTGAGGATCCAGTACCAACAGACCAAATGTGTCAGGCGATCTCCCGTTAGTTGCGCCTCGAATGCAGCCTCATCGAATTGCGCGTCGCTGAAGGTGGAGAACGTGTTGGTCCGGCCCTGCATGGTCGCAATGAAGCGCTGTTGGCTCACGACAACATCCATGAAACCTTGGAATTTGGCTTTCCGGATGAAGTCCAGCCGCCATCTCCGTTTCGCGCCGGACCGAATCCAACGGATCGTTCCGTAGGAGAAGACCCGTTACCGTGTGGGACGCGCTGAAGCATGCGAAAGTGAGGTCCCCCCTCTCACTCGCGGCGCGAAAGACCATCTGATGGAGATCGATGAAGCTCGAGATTGGCTGGGTCCAGACTGCGGCCAGCGCCATCAGGTTGTGAATTTGGGCCCGATACGCGGCGACGCTTTGCTTCTCGGCCAAATCGCGTGCAAGCTTGCGCGAAACTATACCCGTCGCGATAACGGTGAAAGACCGGTCCGAGCATGAGGCCGAACGCGCAATATGCATACGCCCCTCCGCCGGTCGTCCCGTGTTCCAGGTTGACACTCACTAAGCGGCACAAGATCAGGCGCCACAGACGCAAGTCAGTATTGTAGGCGGCGTTGACTAAGGCCGAGGACAGTTCCATTGCGGCGTGCATTTCCGGATGCGTCATTGGCGGCAAATCGATCAGGCTCTCGATCGATCGCCCATCAAGGTTGCGCCAGACCATCTCATATTCGGCCTGAACCTGCTCCGATGAGGGGTGTGCCGGCAGATCAATGCCAAACATGCGCAGGCACGTCAGCGCGCTGTCGACAGCTTGCCGGTTTGCGCCTTTCACGACGTGCAACATGACCTTCAAGTGGTAGACGGCAGCCTTATCGATATTGGATGCGGCGCGCTGCAACAGCTCCCCGATCAGTTGCTCGGCTATGTCGAAGTCACCGGTCAGAAATGCGCACTCTGCGCGTTCGAGCCAAAGGCTGAAGATTAAGTCGTACTGGCTCCCCCAATCTCCTTCGTCCAATAGCGCCATACCGGTCTCTAGATATACACAGGCCGAAACATATGCCGCAGACGCCTTGGCCTTTCGCCCGGCACGCAGGTCGAGTGTCGCCACCTGCGCTTTTTCGTCTCGGTCGATTAGCAGCGCGGCGCATCGATTGAACTGGTTCGCGACATCGAACACATGCGCGGCGAGGTGGTCCGGCGCCATACTCCGTCAGCAGGGCGCGCCCAATTCGCAGGTGGAGGTCAGCACGGCTCTCTTCTGGTATCAGCGAATAGGCGGCCTGCTGGATCCGATCGTGCAGGAATTTGTACGCGCTCTCCTGCCGAAGTACGAGGCCCGTGTGGAGGGCTTCCCTCAGCGCCGCATGCACCCCTTCCATCGTCTCCTGGAATACCAGCATCAAGGTGGCGAAATCGGCAACGTTCCCGAGGCATGCGAGCTGTTTCATCGCCTCCCGGGTGGGAGCAGAGAGCCGCCTCATCTTCTCGACCAGTAGTTCCGCGACATTGTCGGTGTAACTCCTGGCGCGGATACGATCGATGTCCCACCGCCAAGCTGGGCCGACGGGGTCGAACACGAGGAGCCCATCTTCGTTCAGCGTTGCGAGCAGCTGGATCGCGAAGAACGGATTGCCGTTGGTCTTCTCGTGCACCAGCTGCGCCAGGGGCCGGGCGCGTTCGGACCCGCTATGCACGGCGTCGGCGACCAGCCGATCAATATCGTCGAGGTCGAGCGGGCTCAGCACGATCTCCTCGACCCCTTCACCCAGGGTGCGGATCGTCCGAAGCGTGCGTGTGAGGGGATGGGCCGGGCCGACCTCGTTGTCCCGATATGCCCCAACTAGCAGCAGGCGCTGCGAGTTCGGTTGGGTGACCAAGTGCTCGACGAGGTCGAGCGTCGCGACATCCAGCCATTGCAGATCATCAAAGAACAGCGCGAGCGGACGCTCGTCGCGCGCGAACACCCCTAGGAACCGCCGGAAAACCGCCTGGAAGCGGCTCTGCGCCTCCCGAGAAGGCAAGTCCGCGACCGGAGGCTGTTTGCCGATCACAAGCTCCAACTCGGGAATGAGGTTGGCAATAAGCTGACCGTTCGGTCCCAGCGCTTCGGTCAGGGCGTCTCGCCATGGAACGAGTTCCGCCTCGCTTTCGCCGAGAAGGGGCCGCACTAGGGTCCGGCAAGCCTGCACCAGAGTGGCGTACGGGATGTCGCGCTTGTATTGGTCGAACTTGCCAGAGGCGAACAGTCCGCGCGATGGGACGAGCGCCTTTTCAAGTTCGCTGACCAGAGAGGATTTGCCTGTGCCTGCATGGCCGGAGACGAGCACGAGCTTGGTTGTGCCATCCGCCGCGACCCAGTCGTATGCGCCAAGCAGCTTCGCAATTTCACGCTCCCGGCCGTAGAGAGTCTCCGGCGCCATTAGACGGTCTGGGACGTCGCTGCCGCCGAGGGGGAACGGCACTATGCTGCGGTTGCTCTCCCATTCAACTTGGCACTTGCGCAGATCCACGGCGAGAGCCGCGGCGGTCTGATAACGGTCCTCGGCCGTCTTGGCGAGGAGCTTCATCACGATCGCCGAGAGCGGCCCAGGGATGCCGGCGGCCCGTGCCCCGGGCGGGGCCGGCTGGTGCGCGAGTTGGCAATGCACCCATTCCATTGCATCGCCGGCGGCAAACGGTAAATCTCCCGTCAGCATCTCGTATAAGGTTACGCCGAGGGCGTAGAGATCGCTGCGGGCGTCGATCGAACGGTTCATACGTCCGGTTTGTTCCGGCGCCATATAGGCGAGCGTGCCACTTAGGGCATCGGGAGGCTCGGAAGCTTGTCGCTGACCCGAGAGCCGCGACGCGATGCCGAATCCGGTAAGCCGGACCTCTCCCGTCACGCCGTTGACCAGAATGTTGGCCGGCTTCACGTCCTTGTGGACGAGACTGCGCGCATGAACGTGGATCAGCGCCGTCGCAATGCCGATGGCCACACGAAGAACTCGCCCCACCGCCATGGGCGCGTGAAGTAACCGATCGAGCGGTTCGCCACCGGAATCCTCGAGCACCAACATGGGTTGACCGCCGTCGCGCACAAGTTCGAGCGGTTGTGCGGCGAACACACTATCAAGCTCGATTTTCATAGCGAATTCGTGGGCGAGGCGATCAATGCTCGAGGCCGAGGGGTGCTCCGCGGCGGGTAGGACGACAAGCACGGCGCGCCGTTCCCCATCATCGCCGCTACGCCACCCGCGACATAGAATGCGTTCGTCGTCCCCGGTCAGGACTTCAAACCCGCCGTCCCAATAGGCGCCCATCAGTGCGTTTGGGAGCTGGCAACTCCCGCGCCAAGCCGCATTTTGTCCTTGGCTGACCATGCTTGACATGCGCATGCTCCCTCGGAATGTATTGCCCACCCGATGAGCGTCGACCCAGTAAAATTCGGTAAAATCCGATTTCACCAATGGAGACAAATAGATGCCTTGCTCCGGGAGGGGGTGTTTCTGGGCCGGCGCAGCCGAGAAATATCGGAGGTTGATGCCCGTACTTCCTCTTCGCGGGGGCCTGATCGCCCGGACTACAGCGGCCTGCTAAAGTTCGGCGATCTCGTCGACCCTGCAGTGCAAATGCAGCTCAAGCTGCCGTCTGCAATGTGGCCTCTCCGGCGAACTGCCGGCGCCTACCATGTCAAGTAAAATCGAGCAAAAACTCTCAACGCGGTAGGCAGCCTGATGGATGGACGCGCGATTTCATTCGGCCCATTCCGGCTCATTGTGGCGCAAAGGCTCCTGCTTGAGGGCGATACGCCCGTGCGGCTCGGCAACCGCGCTTTCGACATCCTGTCCATTCTGATCGAGTGCGCGGGCGAGATCGTCGGTAAACAAGAACTCATTGCCCGAGTTTGGCCGAAGACCTTCGTGGAAGAAGCGAATCTGAAGATCCAGGTCAGCGCATTGCGGCGCGCCCTTGGCGATGGACAAGGCGGTCGGCGGTTCGTCGCCACTATTCCGGGTAGAGGCTACAATTTCGTGGCGCCCATCAGCGTGACCGAACCGCCGCGGCTCACTGCGCAGACAGCGGAAACGCGCTCGGGCGCGCACAATCTGCCTCACGCGGCGTCGAGAATGATCGGCCGCGAGGAGGCCATCGCGGCGGTTGCCTCCCGGCTATCGAGCGGTCGCTTTGTGACGATCGTCGGACCCGGCGGGATCGGCAAAACGACGGTTGCGCTTGCGGTCGCCGAGCGCCTGATCAACCGCTATGACGATGGTGTGTGGTTTGTCGATCTGGCGCCGATCGATGACCCACGGCTCGCGTTTAGCGCGATTGCGACGGTCCTCGGTCTTGGAATTCGCACCGAGAATTCACTCCCAAGCCTAATTGCCGGTCTCAGAGACAAGCAAACGTTGCTGGTGCTGGACACTTGCGAACATGTCGTTGACGCCGTCGCGGATTTCGCGAAGGCGATCTCAGGCTCAGCGATGCGCGTCAGCATTTTGGCGACCAGCAGGGTGCGGCTCAGCGCTACTGGCGAAGACGAATATCGCCTTGGCCCCCTCGGCAGCCCACAGCTATCCTCCAGACTGACGGCCGCCGAAGCCTTGGCTTTCCCGGCTATACAGTTATTCGTTGAGCGCGTAAGCGGGATCGTTGAAGAATTCGCGCTGACCGAGACAATCGTTCAATCCGTCGTCGAGATTTGTCGAAGACTCGACGGCTTGCCGCTGGCGATCGAGTTCGCGGCGCCACACGTTGCAGGTCTCGGGGTCGAAGGCCTCGCGGCGCGCCTGGACGATAGCTTCGGGTTTTTGGAGGAGCGAGACCGCAAGCAATCGCCGCGGCACCAGACGATGCGGGCTGTCATTGACTGGAGCTACAGCTTGTTGAACGAGGACGAGCAACGATACTTCCGAGCGCTCGGCATTTTCAGTGGCGGAATGACTGCCGAGGCCGCCGAAGCCGTGGCTGGCGAGGCGGGAGAGACAGGCCTCAGTTCGATAGACCGCCTGGCTGACCTTATTTCTAAGTCGCTGGTTGTCGCCGATGTCAGCGGTGCGAGCCTCCGGTTCCGACTGCTCGATACCACGCGCGCCTTCGCAAACGACAGACTTGCCGCAAGCGGCGAACGCGAGAGAATTGCGCGCCGCCACGCCGCGTACTACCGCGCTCTGTTCGAGCGCGCGGAGGGTCAAGTGGCGGTGAGGCCGCGGCGCAAATGGTTGGACGAATATGTTTGTGAGATCGACAATCTGCGTGCGGCTTTGGACTGGGCGTTCTCACAAACTAATAGCTCAATTGGAGCAGCGTTGACCGCGGCGGCTGTCCCACTTTGGATGCATTTGTCGCTGCTTGAGGAGTGCCGCGGTCGCGCCAAGCAAGCGATCGACGCTCTCGAAACATCGGGTACTTCCGGCCAACGGGAGAAAATGAGATTGTATGCGGCGCTCGGCACATGCCACTTCCCTTGCGCCTGAAATGGGTGCGGCATTTACGAAGGCGCTGGAGATCGCGGAAGGACTCGGTAACACGGATTGTCAGTTACGGGCGCTCTCTGGTTTGTGTTTCTTTCACACGGGAAGCGGCCGATATCGCGCCGCGCTTCCATTCGCGCGCAGATTCCATGATCTGGCAACGAGAGACTCCGGTCCCTACGATCGGCTGTTCGGCGAGCGCATGATGGGGGTGGTCACACATTTTCTAGGTGACCAGGTCGCCGCGCGTCGGCACCTGGCTCGCGTGCTGACCCAGTATCCCGACATCGACCCGAGGTTGGATATAATTCGATTCCAAACCGATTTAAGCGTGTCGGCGCGCGCGTATTTTGCGCGAGTCCTTTGGCTGCAAGGGTTCTCCGAGCAGGCTGCACACGCTGCCGAGGCGAGCGTAGCGGAGGCGCAGGCTTCCGGTCACCCCGTCTCGCTCTGTTTGGCCCTCGCAATGGCGGCATGTCCGATCGCTCTATGGATGGGAGACTTGGTCGGTGCGGCGCAATACACACGAATGCTGATCTATAATTCGAGAGAGCACAGCCTGCCTCTCTGGAGCGAATTTGGCGCCAAGTATCAAAGGGTGATTGCATTGAAACGCGGCGGGCCCGACGAACAAGCGGCGCGCAAATTCAGCTTTCGATCCCTGGCTGCTCTGACGGAGTTGGCGGAGGCCCTGACTGCCGCCGGGCGGATCGTCGAGGCGTCGGAAGTCGTGGAGGCGGGGATCGACCAGTCGGACGGAAGTTGGCTCACGCCAGAGTTGCTTCGCCTCCAAGGCGAACTTTTCCTGCGCCAAGGCACGCCAACGGCGGCGGAGACGGCGGAGGGCCTCTTCCGGCGAGCGCTTGAGGCGGCGCGCGCTCAAGGCGCGTTGGCTTGGGAATTGCGCGCCGCGACGAGCATGGCTCTTTTACTGCGCGATCGAGGTCGGCAGGCCGAGGCGATCGCTTGCCTGCGGCCGATCTACGACCAGTTCACAGAGGGTTTCGGCAGCGCGGATCTCAGCGCGGCAAAACGAGTTCTCGATGGGCATGGCGACGCAGATCGCCGATGAAATCGATTGCCGCAATGGAGCGCGGAGTGAAGATTGCACCTGCGGCGGCTATTATTGAGCGCCGGAGCGTGAGATGTGCTGAAAAAGTAGTGCTCACGTTCCGCGCGGCTACGGCGCGGGAAAGTGTCAAATCGCTTCCAAGCGTAACTCCGTTATCGCGTGCAATACCGGGTCTGACGCACTTTTGGTGATGTTGGCGTCACTCGAAGCCGATGACGCGGGCTGGCAAGAGATCGAGCTTTCCACGGCAGTACATTTGCCGCTTGACGAGCTTGAGCTTGCAGATCTGCCCCTCCGTTTGACCGTTGGACCAACCCGAAGTTATCGCGGCGCTTACGGCGGCGATATCCTTTGTGACGCCGTTGGCGAATGACGCGACAAGCGTGGTCCCGGCGTGCTCGATCCAAGGTTCCAGTTCTGCCAGAGCCCTCTGTCTGATCATGGTTTGGAATGCAACAACAGCTTCGCGGGCTTAAACCAGAGCTTCCACGCCGCTCTCGATCGCGGCGACGGTTACGGTCTCGGCTTTGGAGAGTAGATCTCGCCCGACAGTCATCAGCCGCGCTACGGTTCGCGCCGAAGGAGCGCGCCCCAGGCGCTCGCGTCCATTTTCTCCGACCGGCGTCGACGTCCGCTCCACTCGCTGACGACGCGCGGACATCCACGGAAACCCTTGCTCTTAAGGGCGCGCCATAGCTGTGCTCCGTTGCGCCGCCCCGCCGCCCATTGTTCGTCGAGCCAAAGAAGCCAGGCTTCCAGGGAACTGCTGCGCACGCGGAATACATCCGACCTCTGGCCGCGCAGGACCTTGCGGACGAGCCCACGGCTGTAGCCGGCGCGGCGGACGATCTGCTTGATCGTCGCGCCTTCTTTGCTCATCGCCAGAATGGCGGCGTTCGTCTCCTCCCGGCGTTGGAACCCCTCATATTGCAGCTTCTCCGCCGAAGTGAGCAGTTCCGGATTGATCGTCGCCGCGCCGACCGCGGCGCGGATGTCGCGCATCGATTTGCGCACGGCGTCCAGGAACGCCTGGCTTGCGTTCTCCGTAAGATGCCAACGGTCGGCGACCTGAGGTTGAGCGCCTCCTCGACCATCGCGTTGACGTTGACCGAGGTCAGCGTCCCGCTCCCCTCGCGCGAATGCAGCAGCATGTTTTTCACGATCGAATCGGCGCGCTTCCCGTGCGTGACCACCTTGTCGAGGTTGGAAGTCACCATGCCGATCAGGTCCTCGATCTCTTCGCGCTCGTCGCCGGCCAGTTTCGCCTTGGCGAGCAGTTCGCCGACTTCGTCGAGCAGTTCGCGCGACAAAGCCGAGAAATTGTTGACAAAATTGAGTGGGTTCTTGATCTCGTGCGCGATGCCGGCGGTGAGTTGGCCAAGCGAGGCCAGCTTTTCGGTCTGCACGAGCCGGTCCTGCGTCCTGCGCAGATCGTCGATCGAGGCGGCGAGTTCGCGCGTGCGCGTCTGCGTCTCGTTGAAAAGCCGCGCGTTCTCGATCGCGATCACGGCCTGATCGGCGAAGGTGCGCAGCAGCGCGAGTTCGCGCTCGCTGTAGACGGCATGAGGCGCGCGCGTCACGGAAATGACGCCAACTCCGCGCCCTTCCCAGATCATCGGCGTAATGACGTTCGAGAAGTTCCCGCCGAGCGCTCGGGCGGACTGCCGAAGGCTCTCCGGCGTATGGGGATCATGCAGGATATCGCGGAAGTAGGTTTGCCGCCGCTTTTCGAGCACGATCGGTATGGCGCTGCCCTCGACCGGCCGCGGGTAAACCTGTTCGAACGCTTGCGTGTTGGGGCCCTTGTAGGAACTGTCCAGGATCTTGTCCAGCACCGGCTGCGCATCGGCCACCGAACTGCTGACGACTTGCAAAATCTCCGCCGTCGCCGTCTGCCGCTCCAGCGCCTGCTGAGTTTCGTTGAACAGCCGCGCATTCTCGATCGCGCTCGGCCTCAGCCAGCCGGGGCTCGAGATCGCCCCGCTGTTCGCCGTCTGTTTCGCTCATCGAATCGCCCCGCATTGTCCTGCGCCGCCGAAGCCATTGGCACGCCTAGTTTCGCGCCCATCCTGCGAGGCCGCCGGACCAAAGTTATCGCTTCTGACGGCGTCAGTTGAATAGCCGATGACCTCGGCCGCGAGCGCCGCGGCGCTGTTGTGGGTCTCTGACATAGCCCTCCCCAAAACTCGGCGGGAGGTTAGCACAACATATTGTTGGGTGAACGGCGGCGTTCGGCGGAGCTTCGCTGCGTGTGACGCGTCAGCGAATGTCCCTTTCGGAGAAGGCTGGGCC
This sequence comes from uncultured Pseudomonadota bacterium, assembly GCA_963710855.1. Classification (GTDB taxonomy): domain Bacteria; phylum Pseudomonadota; class Alphaproteobacteria; order Rhizobiales; family Beijerinckiaceae; genus Roseiarcus. Next base: position 220,458 of record CAVQBX010000006.1, read on the forward strand.
GCAGAGGGGCGGGTGTTTGACGTTTCCGAGGCGGCCCGCACTGCGCGGGCCTGGATGAAGCGCCGTGTCGAGGCCGGGCTGCCGGCGCTTTCGGGCAAGTTCGCACGTGCGGAAGTCGCCTACGCCTGGCCGGCTCGTCATCGCAATAATATAGTCCGAAATATTGCCGTTGAAATAAGTCTGACAATGCCGCCGCAACTAAAAAGTACCCTACCCGCGATCCCCCGAAAGGTTTGCAGTTTCGCCGGCGGCGAGTTCGATGACCTCGGCGGTGATTTCCTCCTGCCGGACGAGACGCTGACGCGCTTGAACGTGGGAGAGTTGGTGTTCGACCTGTTTTCGCGCCGCCGCCATCGCCTCCATGCGCGCCTGATTTTCGGCCGCGAAAGCATGCAACCCCGCCTGGCAAAGCTGCGCATGCATATAGTCCGCCGCCAGAGCGCGAATGAGCACGTCCGGCGCGAGGTTCAGCAACGGCGGGTTGGCGCTGATCGCCTTGGGAAACGTCGTCAGGTCGAAGGGAAACAGCCGTTGGCGCTTCACGTCCGCGCCGGCGCCCGGGCTCCATCGGCTGAAAACAACGTCCAGGGCGTCGATCGCTCCGGAGGCGAGGCGCGCGTAGAGCGCCTCGACGACACGATCGGCGAGCCTGGGGATGCCCGGGGAATGCGAGGGCATGGCGCTCTCCCACCCGGCGACGATTCCCTTCTCCGCGATCGCCGCCCGGCCTCGCGTTCCGATCAGGAACAATTCGCATTTTCCCAAATCGCCATGAACGGAAGCGAGAACCCGCTCGCTGAACGCTCCGGCGAAACCTTGCTCCGCGCAAAAGACCACCAGCGCGGGTCGGATCGCTCGCTGCGCCTGCGGAGGGTCGGCCGGCGGCAGGAAAGTCAAGCGTCCGCCCGATCGCGAGCGCGATCGTCTTGGCGTAGCTGTCGACGGCGACCAATTGGTTGCGCGCCTGCTGCGCGCGCGCGGCGGCGATGCCGCGCATCGCGTTTACCACCGCGCCGAGCTGGCGGATGCCGCCGATGCGCGCGGTGATGTCGGCCAGGCGGTCGGTCATGCGGGCTTGGCCGGCGTCAGAGTTTGGACATAGGCTTGCAAGATCGCCCGCAACTTCGTTTTGCCCGCCTCGTCCAGCGCGCCGTCGCTCTGGATCGATCGCACGGCCTCCGCCGCGCCGCGATCGAGCGCCTCGCGCAGACCCTTCGAGGAAGGCCGGAACGGCGGGCAAGGGCAGCGCGTCGATCAATCCCGTCTGCACCGCCAGCACCAGCGCGACTTCGTCCGCGAGGCGCAAAGGCGCATGTTGCGGCTGGCCGAGGATCGCGCGAATGCGCTCGCCGCGCGTCAATTGCTGCTTTACCCGAGCATCCGACATGCCGCCGAAGCGGGTGAAGGCTTCGAGTTCGAGGAACTGCGCGTAGTCGAGCCGCAGCGTCTCCGCCGTTTCGCGAAGCGCGCGCGCCTGGGTCTTGCCGCCGACGCGGCTGACGCTCGTGCCTACGTCGACGGCCGGCTTCTGGCCTTCGTGGAACAGCTTGGCGTCGAGAACGATCTGACCATCGGTGATCGAGATCAGGTTGGTCGGGATATAGGCGCTCAGATTTCCGGCGTCGGTTTCGGCGATCGGCAATGCCGTCAGCGAGCCGCCGCCTTTCGCCTTCGAGAGTTTCGAGGCGCGCTCGAGCAGCCGCGCGTGCACATAAAACACGTCGCCGGGATAGGCCTCGCGACCGGGCGACTGCCGCGTCAGCAGCGCGATCTCGCGATGGGTCGCGGCGTGTTTGGTCAAATCGTCGATGACGACGAGCGCGTGCTGGCCGCGATCTCGAAAATATTCGGCCATCGTGAAGGCCGCGAACGGCGCGATCCATTGCAGCCCCGGCGAACTCGCGGCTTCGGCGACGACGACGAGGCAACGCTCGCGGCGCGCCGCCGCCGAAGATGGCGTCGATCGCGCGGCGCACGCTCGAACTCTTCTGGCCTATGGCGACATAGACGCAGAAGATGTCGCTGGTCTTCTGGTTGATGATCGTATCGATGCCGATGGTCGTCTTGCCGATCGCGCGGTCGCCGATGATGAGTTCGCGCTGGCCGCGTCCGAGCGCGAACAGCGCGTCGATCACGACCAGGCCGGTCTGCACGGGCTGGACGACCAGATCCCGATCGATGATCGCCGGCGCGGGCCGTTCTATCGGCATGCTCGTCTTCGTGGAGATCGGCCCCTTGCCGTCGAGCGGTCGCCCGAGCGGATCGACGACGCGGCCCAGCAATTCCGGCCCCACCGGCGCGCGCACGACATCGCCCGTGCCGCGCACGCTATCGCCCGCGTCGACGCCGTCGACGTCATCGAGCAGGACGCAGCCGATGCGATCTCGCTCCAGCGATTGCACGAAGCCGAATTGCCCCTCCTCGAATTGCAGCAGTTCGCCGAGGCGGGCGTCGGGAAGGCCAGAGACGAGCGCAATGCCGTCCCCGACCTCCTCGACCCGGCCGATTTCCTCGCCCTTCGCGCCGAGCGCGGCGGCGCCGAGCTTTTTCGCGCGCGGCGCCGAGCCAACTTTCGGCTTGCGGCGCCATGGGTCACATTGTCATGCGACAAGCTCCGCGAGCATTCGCTTAAGATCGGCGCGCCAACTGTTGCTGACCACCAAATGGTCCGTGCGAATTTCCAAACCCGCGATCAAACTCGGGATCGGTATCGAAGACGAGTCTGACGGGCGCGCCGAACGCCTCGCCGATCAACTGGATCGCCCGTTTTTGCTCGGCGGGATCGAGCGGCGTCGCGCTCGTCGCCGTCAAAGCGAGGGATGAGCCGGTCGCGGCTGACCGCGTGGACGCCGGCAGCGCGCGGATCGCCTTCAGCGCCCAATCGAGAAACACCGCATGCACTGCCGGTCCGGCCGAGCCGCGCGGCTAGACGCTTGGCGATGTCCACCGCCAGATCGGAGGAGCGGCTCGCCCAGGCCCGCCTCGCCGCTTCCTCGTCCTTCGCGACGCCCGCTTTCGCCGCCGCGACCAGCGCCGCCGCCTGCTCCGCGGCTTCCGCCAATTTCGCCGCGCTGGCGCGTTCGGCTTCGGCATGGGCTTCGGCGAGGATCTTGTCGCGTTCCTCCGCGAAGCCAGCGCGGGTCTTTGCGATCTCCGCGAGTGCGGCTTGCGCTTTGTCGCGTGCGGCACGCGCGTCGGCCAAGGCCTTTTGCGCGGCGTCGCGCCGCTCCGCGATCATGCCGGCGATCGGCTTCCAGAAGAACCGTTGCAGCAGCCAGACGAGAATGACGATGTTGACGGTTTGGAGGCCCAGTGTCCACCAGTCGATAGTCATCGGCTATTTCAAAAGGGGGTTGGCGAACAGCAGCAGCAAGCGCGACCACGAGGCAATAGATCGCCATGGTTTCGATCATCGCGAGACCGACGAACAGTGTGCGCGAAATCGTGTTCGCGGATTCGGGTTGCCGCGCGATCGCGTCCATCGCCGCCGCGACCGCGCGGCCTTCGCCGAGCGCGGGGCCGATCGCGCCGAACGACACCGCCATCGCGGCGGAGAAAATGCTGACGATAGCTGGCCAGTTCATGACTCGGTCCTCTTTTCAATGTCGGCGAGGCGGGCTTCGCGTCGCCGATCGCGCCGGCGATGAAGACCATCGCGAGGATCGCGAAGATGTAGGCCTGGACGGCGCCCGTCAGCAGATCGAGCGCCATCAGCGGAATGGGAACGAGAAATCCGGCCAGCGTCAGCACGATGCCGACCATGAAGACGCCGCTCATGACATTGCCGAACAGGCGCACGAACATCGAGAAGGCGCGCGTCAGGCTCTCGACGAAATTGAGCGGGATCATGATCGGGCTAGGTGATGCGAAGGTCGCGAGATAGTGCCGCAGCCCGCCGGCGCGAATCCCGAACACGATCACCGCCAGGAAAACCAGGAAGGCCAGAGCGATGTCGGTCTCCAGATGCGCCGTCGGCGGCTCCACGCCGGGAATCAGCGTCGACCAATTGGCGACGAAGATGAAGACGAACAAGGTGCCGATGAACGCGCGATAGCGCGCCGGCTCGACCTGCATCGTGTCGCGAATCTGCCCGTCCACGGTGTCGACGATCAACTCGAACACCGATTGCGTCGGCGAGGGATCGAGCGACAGCCGTCGCGTCGCGAGAAGCGAGCCGCCGACGAGAAACGCCATCAGTCCCCAGGTGACGGCTACGGCGGAGGTGATCGGCGCGGGGCCGACGTGGAACAGCGTGACGTTGGCGAGCGGAGAGATCATGGCTCGCCGTGCCCATCGAGCGCAAGACGAGGAAGCGCCCGATCTGAAGACGCCGAGCGCCGCGGCCAACAGCGGACGCCGCGCCCTCGAACGCCGCCAAGGTCAGCAGAGCCGCCCATCAGGAGAAAGCGGGTCAGCATCAGCGCGACTGCGGTCGAGACGCCGCCGCCGCCGACAATGAGCCGGGTGTTCCACCACAGGCCGCGAAAAAAGAGCACGCCGACGCCGACGCCTGCCGCGAAATGCGCGGCGAGAACGATCGGCGGCGAACATGGCAATCCGTCGAACAGAAGCAGGGTCATTCGCTTTTCATCCATTTCCAGGCCGACCAGCAACCGAGCGCCGCTCCGAGCATCAGAAGCGGCGCGGTCCAGAAGATTCCCGTGCCGAATTTGGCGTCGATCCACGGCCCGCGAACACGCCGATCAGCATCGGCGTGACGATGATCCAACCGAGAACGCCGATCTGCGACAGACGCCGCGCGACCGAGGGCTCGCCATTCTTCACGCCAGTCGAGTTCGCGTCGGGCGCGCAGCCGAACCTCCTCGAGCAGCGGGTCTTCGTCGGGCGAGGCGCGATCCGGGTCGGTCATGAGAGAGACCGGATCCCTTGGCGTCGCCCCGGAGGCGGCTGACGATTTGGCGGATCGCGCTCAACTCCAGACGCGTGCTGTTGACTCGCTCCGAGCGTTCGGTTTCGATATCGGCGCGGAAGCGCGCGAGCACCGTCTCGTCGAGGGTCGCGAGATCGTCGCCGAGCACCGCCTCGCGCGTGGCGATGGAAATTTCCTGGCCGCCTCGACGCTGAGAACGCCGCGGCGGACCGCGCAATAGTGCCGGGTTTCGTCCTGGGTCTTCCAACTCACGATCGAGATCGCGAGGCTGGTCAGAAAATCCGCGTGGCCGGCAAGGATGCCGAAGCTCCCGCTCGCATCCTCGGCGCGCAGGGCGCGGACGCCGTCCTCGATCGACGACGACTTCGAGCGGCGTGGTGATGCGCAGCTTCATGGCTTGGGCGCTTTCACCTTCGTCTTCGCCGCGGCCTCTTTTTGCCGCGCCTCTTCCAAGTTGCCGACCATGTAGAGCGAGCCTTCCGCCCAATCGTCGGCTTCGCCGTCGAGGATCGCGCGGCATCCCGCCAGCGTGTCGGCGCGACTGACGCTCCGTCCGGGCGTTCCGGTGAAGGCCTGGGTGACGACGAAGGGCTGGCTGAGGAAGCGCTGCAGACGACGCGCGCGCTTGACGATGAGTTGATCGCTCGCGCTGAGTTCCTCGACGCCGAGCAGCGAGATGATGTCTTGCAGGTCCTTCAGCCGCGCGAGCGCCTCGCGCGCGCGTTCCGCGAGCGCGTAATGTTCCGCGCCGACCACGAGCGGGTCGAGCAGCACCGACGAAGACCCCAGCGGATCGATCGCGGGATAGAACGCCTGGGCGGCGAGATCGCGCGACAGCATGATGATGCTGTCCATGTGCGAGGATATCGCGGTGACGGCGGGATCGGTAAAATCGTCGGCGGGCACATAGACCGCCTGGATCGCGGTGACCGAAGCGCCTGCGACCGAAGCGATGCGCTCCTCCAACAGCGCGACTTCGGTCGCGAGCGTGGGCTGATAACCGACCCGCGAGGGAAGCCGTCCTAGCAGGCTGGAAAGCTCGGCGCCGGCCTGAACGAAGCGGAACACGTTATCCATGAGAAGGAGCACGTTCTGATGCTTCTGGTCTCGAAAATATTCCGCGATCGTCAGGGCGGTGAGCGGCACGCGCCAACGGGCGCCTGGCGGCTCGTTCATCTGTCCGTAGACGAGCACGGTATGCGCGAGCACGCCCGACCCCTGCATGTCGGTCAGCAATTCGTGACCCTCGCGGGAACGCTCGCCGACGCCGGCGAACACGGAAATGCCCTTGTATTTCTCGACCATGGAATGGATGAGTTCCATCACCAGCACGGTCTTGCCGACGCCCGCGCCGCCGAACATCGCGGCCTTGCCGCCCTGCGCGAGCGGCGCCAGTAGATCGATCACCTTGATGCCGGTCTCGAACATCGCCACCGACGAGGTCTCCTCCGTGAGCGCGGGCGGCGGCGGCGTGGATGCCGCGCCGCGGCGTGTCGGCAGGCAGCGCTGGGCCATCGTCTCTCAAATTTCCCATGACATCGAGCAGGCGACCGAGAATCGCCTCCCCGACGGGCACCGAAACCGGCGCGCCGGTCGCCTCCACTTTGACGCCGCGCGCAAGTCCTTCGGTGCTCCTGAAGCGCGATGCCGCGCACGGTGACGGGATCGACGTGACTGTGGACTTCGAGCACCAGCGTTTCTGGTCTATCCCATTTGACGATCATGGCGGTGTTGATGGCCGGGGCCTCTGCTTCGCCGAACTTCACGTCGACCACGGCGCCGCGAACCGACAGAACGATCCCTTCTGTCACCGCCAGCTTCTTCGGCGCACCCTCGGTCACGTTCATATCGTTGCCCTGAAAACGGTTACCTCGGCGCGACTGATTGTCCGCGGTTCATGTCGGCTCAAGCTGTAGAAAGAGCGAAATTAGTTCGCCATCAGTCGATATTTCACGCGCCCCAGGTCGAATGCGTTTTTGCTCAGACCCAGCCGGCTCCTCAGGACTTGGCGGCCGACGGCGCCACCGTTTCCCAGCCGCTTTGTCAAGCACACGTTGCTCGAAGAGGGAATGTCAGCGCAATTTCCGGGCCGGACCGAAAATGTAATACTCTCACGAAATGATGAGTCCTTTCCGATATTTCAAGAGCTCGCCGTCATTCGTCTCGCTGTAATGATGTACGTGCGATATGCGCCGTCACTGCGAAGCGTGGAAGTTCTTCCGGCGGAGCGCGGGCTTGTCGCAAGTGTTTGAGTTGGCTAGCAAAAGCTTGCTTGAGGCGAGGGTCCCATTCGGCGCCGATCGGACCCCGCTGAATTGTCGAATTTAGAATTGCAAACAGAGCGCTAGACCCGTTTGGCGCCCGGGTCCCGCTCTCGCACTGAAAAACAATCACTTCTCCGACCCGATGAGTTATCAATTCACAGCGGAACCCGACGCATAGGTAGATTCCGACGGTTGTCATCGTGCAGCCGGACCCACAACGTGCAGGCGTTTAGACCTCCGCTAGTCCGCTATGCGAAACCGTCTAGACTTCGGCTAGCCAGCCGTATCGATTAACGGGCTTGCTGGCGAGGACCTGCGGTGTTGGGGAGCACCAGCCTCACACCGCAGGTGGTCCTTAAGCCATTTGGCTGTTGTTTGCTGTTGATTTCCACTGAGATTTGACCCGGGATTTCCACCGAGAAGTCGGTCTGACTCACTGTTGATGAAGTTGTGGCGCCGACTTGAGCTGGTTTCGGAAAGGAATCAGCGCCATGGAATCCCTTTGCGCCTCGGAGTTGCTACCGCGTGGATTTTCGGCTGTTGACGCGTTGAGCGAAGACGGCAACACCGTCATTACGATCCGCGCGACGGGGACAATCAGCCCGTGCCTCTCTTGCGGCGTGCTTTCGGACCTGTCCATAGCCGATATTCGCGTCGCCTAGCGGATTTGGCGATCGCTGGACGGCGAGTCGCGCAGATGCTCCTGGCCCGGCGCTACCGTTGTGACGCGGTTTTGTGCGCGCGTCGCATCTTCACAGAACGATTGGATGACAACGTCCTCAAGCCTTGGGCGCGTCGCACCTGTCGGCTCAATCAGATCGTTGATTGCCTCGCCCTCGCCTTGGGAGGCCGACCGGCGGCAAGCTTCGCGCGTCGTTTGAGCATGCCAGTCAGCAACGTTAGGTCATGCCGAACACCCGAGGGGTACCTCGCAAAAGGTCCGTCGAGAAGCTTTGGAAATTGCCGGTAGTAGACTGGCGGAAAATCCGTTCGAATCTGACGTACCTGCCTGTCGACGAAATGATAGTTGTCGATTGGCTACTCCGCCGCGGGCGTAACGATGCGCCCTTCACAGATGGCCTTGACGTTTGAGCGATAGGCTTGCAACAGGACCGCACCGTTGTCGGCAAGGCGCCCCCGCCGGCGACAGACCCTTGATTGTCTTCGGCGCAACTTTTGTGCGGCGGTAAGATCTCGACCGTGCGCTTCAAGTCGCTCAACGCTGAAACAACTCCTCCCGTATTGGGGCCTAATTTTCCCAGGGCGGAGCCCAGTTTCCAAACCCAAGATCTACTCATACGCAGCAGCCGAACCGGATAGAACTCACAATCTGCACGTGTCCGATTCGATGTTCCGACTCGCGATTATCCGGTTCCGGCGCTCTTGGCCAAACCATTCAGACCCCAATATTCAGTCAGACGCTTGCGACACGCCTGACGCGGGAATCCTCGCCATTCAGAGTCAATCAGCCGGAAAACGTATGAGACAATGAGTTTAGGTTCGATAAAAACCGCAGGCTCGCGTGCCGTGACAAAGCCCGTGTGCGTGAGTAGTTTCCGAGGCTGGCGCGGATCACTTTGCGGCGTTCAGTTGGCGTAGCGAGTTTTGGGGACGACGCGAATGGGCGCGGAGGACTCGGGTGTTTACGATCTCACCGCAATTCAGGCTGAAATAGATGGCATACGTGAGGCCATCCGATTAAACTGGGTAGAGATGGAGCACTCGACCCCGTCGAACGCTGAACGGCGCGCGATCCGCGCCAATGTCGCGTATCTTGTCCAGGCGCTCAAGGAATTGCTCGGACGAACAGAGTCGGCCGAGCAATAGCCGACAGCAGAATGGCGGGTTTAAGTCGCCTCCGCAGGCCATCTTGACCAGGCCGATGTGAAGTCAGAGCCGAAGCCGGACCCCTCCGTTGGGAACAACCTACGCACTGAAATCTGCATCAAGCGGGGCCTGGGCGAAAACCGGGTGGTCGCCCCATAACGCAACCGGTCTTGCGATGATGGTCGATCCTTCCGCCGGCGTGGCCAACTGGGACCGGCTTGCTGCAATAGGCGCGCGGGGGCGTTACGGATTTTACGAGGCTCTCGATTTTACGCCAGCGCGCCTTCCGCAGGGCGAGACCTTCGCGATCGTGCGAACCTAGATGGCGCATCATCAGGGCATGACGATCGTGTCGATCGCCAACGCGCTTCTCGACGGCGCCATCCGCACCCGCGGTCACGCCGAACCCATCATCCAGGCGACGGAATTGCTGTTGCGGGAACGTGTGCCTCGCGAAGTTCCCGCGACTCGATAACTGGGCGCAGTAGGTCAAATCCGCAGCGCGCATCAGCGAGGAAGAAGCTACCAGCGGTCGGAGGAACGTCTCGCCGCATCTCTCCTACCCGGCGACGGTTCTTCTCTCCAACAGCCGATACGCCGTCATGCTGACTGCGGCCGGTTCGGGGTATAGCCGCTGGGGGGAGGCCGCGATCACCAGATGGCGCGAAGATGCGACGCGCGACGACTGCGGCTCCTATATCTTCCTCAGGGACACGCGCAGCGGCGCCGTCTGGTCCGCCGGGTCCCGCACAGACAATGCGGAATGCTCCGCGGCTCTCGGGACCTGCCGAACCGATCGGACGCCCGCCAACGCCAGGGCGCGCCCGCTCCGGATCGCCAGGTCGACGCGATACGGGCGCTCAACGTGATTTGACCGCAGGAGGAGACAAAACGTGTGTGAAGATCACCGATGTGAAGCTGACTGGGGTCAACCGCGTCAATGATACTCGGCCCGAGGAATATGCGATCAGGAACAAGGGCGATACGCTGATCGGCCTGTTCAACAAGTTCACAATGATCCAGATCGTCACCGACCAGGGCGTCACCGGGGAGTGCTTCAGTCTCGGCGGAGATCGCGGATTCGCCCACTACGTGGCCGACCATATCCGTCCCTATCTGATCGGCAAGAACCCGCTGCATCGCGAGGCGATCTGGCAGGGCATGTGGCACTACAATCGCTTCTGGTTCACGCCGCTGTTCGCGCTGGGGATCGTCGATGTCGCGATCTGGGACCTATATGGCAAGCTGATCAATCGTCCCGTCTACGAGATCCTCGGCGGCTATCGCGACAAACTGCCCGCCTATGCCAGCCGCATGACCAAAGCGAGCATCAGCGAATTCGTCGAAGACGCGCTGAAATACAAGGAGCAGGGTTTTCAGGGCTACAAGAGTTCATTCGGTTGGCGACGCTTTCGTCGACATCGACACCTGCACGGCCATTCGCAAGGCGGTCGGAGACCGCTATCCGCTGATGATCAACGCGATTTCCGCCTACGACCAAGATCCAGGCCATGCGGGCGGGTTGGCCGCGCCGTCGAGGAATTGGGTTTCGTGTGGTATGAGGAGCCGCTGCGCGAATACGATATTCACGGCTACAAGATGCTCGCCGAGGCGCTGGACATCCCGATCGCGGCGGTCGAAGTGAACGAGGGTTCGCTCTACGCAACGCCGGAATACATCACCACGCGAGCGGTCGACATTGTGCGTTCAAGGGCGGCATAGGTCAGGTGAAGAAGACAGCGGCGCTCGGCGAGGCGTTCGGCCTGAATCTCGAGATCCACACCAATGGCAACGCCATGCTGGAGGCGGCGAATCTGGCGGTCGGCGCTTCAATCAAGAACACCACGTTCTACGAGCGGCTGGTCCTGGATCATCTGTTCATCTTCGGCGTGCGCAATCCGATCGAAATCGACAAGGAAGGCTTCGACCATGTTCCGAAAGGTCCGGGGTTCGGAACGACGGTCGATTGGGATTTCGTGAAGCGCTACAAGGTCGCCGAAATCTAGCCCGCTCTTCAAGAGCTCTGCTCGTCGGACATCCCGGCCCGGCAAATCGAGGCGGCGCCCGCCGAGCCCTTCAACCTAACGTGATAGACACCATGTGAACAGCGGCGTCGGCGGCGATCCGCACCCTCGCCGGCCGCTCCTCGATCTTGACCCCGTCCATTTCAGCAAACGCAACGCCGCGGTTCACGCCGCGGGGATTGTCGACGCGGACGTCGTATCGCGCCGACCCGATGCGGATGCTGACCTTGAACGTCGGCCAGGTCTTGTCGATGCAGGGGTCGATATGGAGGAAGCCGCCGCGTGAGCGCAGCCCGAGGATGCTCTCGACGCCTGCCCGCTGCATCCAACCCGCCGAGCCCGTATACCAGGTCCAGCCGCCGCGCCCGCGATGCGAAGGGTTCGAATACACATCGGCGGCGACCACATAGGGTTCAACTTTGTAACGAAGCACGTCGGTGCGCGTTCGCGCGTGATTGATAGGGTTGAGCAGCGAGAAAAGGTTTGTGGCGCTGTCGCCGTCGCCGAGTGCGGCGAAAGCCATGACAGACCATAAGGCGGCGTGGGTATATTGGCCGCCATTCTCGCGCACCCCAGGCGGATAGCCTTTGATATATCCGGGATCAGGCGCGGAGCTCTCGAACGGCGGAGTGAAAAGCAGCGCCAGGCCTTCGTCGCGCCGGATCAATTCCCGTTCGACAGCGCGCATGGCGCTGCGCCCCCGTTCCGGCGTCGCCGCGCCCGACAGCACCGCCCAGGATTGCGCGATCGAGTCTATTCTGCATTCCGTGTTCGCCACGGAGCCCATCGGGTCGCCGTTATCGAAGAAGGCCCGAAGATACCATTCGCCATCCCAGGCCTCGTGCTCCAGCGCGGCCCGTAAAGCGGCTGCGTGCTCGATCCACTTGTCGGCGCGCGCCGTCGCGCCGCGAGATTGCGCCAGTGGGATGAAGGCGTTCAGCGCGGCGTACAAGAACCAGCCGAGCCAGACGCTTTCGCCCGCGCCGTTTTCGCCGACGCGGTTCATGCCGTCGTTCCAATCGCCGGTTCCCATCAAGGGAAGGCCATGAGCGCCCAGCGCGAGGCTGGCGTCGAGGGCGAGCGCGCAATGCTCGAACAGCGTCGCCGAACGGTCCGAGACCGTGGGATAGAAGAAGCTGTCGTGGGCCCCCGGCGCCAGAGATTGGCCCTCCAGGTACGGGATCGTCTCGTCGAGAACTTTGGCGTCGCCGCTCGCCTCGACGTAGTGCGCCACGGCGAAGGCCAGCCACGGACGATCGTCCGATATGCGGGTGCGCACGCCCTGGCCCGAATGCGGCAGCCACCAATGCTGCACGTCGCCTTCGGAAAATTGCCGCGCCGCCGCCCGCAGCAGATGTTCGCGGGTCAGCGCGGGCCGCGATGCGACGAGCGCCATGCCATCCTGCAACTGGTCGCGAAAACCATAGGCGCCGCTGGCCTGATAGAATCCGGCGCGCGCCCAGACGCGGCTACTGAGCGTCTGATACAGCAACCAGCCATTGAGCATGATGTCCATGGAGCGAACGGGCGTCGTGACGACGACGGCGCAAAGCACGTTGGCCCAATGACCCGCGATTTCGGCTTCGATCGCATCGAGATTGGCCGATCGGTAGCGCAGGATCAGGCTGCGCGCTTCGTTGGCGCTCGCGGCCTGACCGAGCAGGATTTTGATCTCCACGGCGCCGCCCGGCGGCAGCACGATGGATGTGCGCAGCGCCGCGCAGGAGTCGAGACCCGCGCCGACCTTCTTCAACCATTCCGTACGGGCGAGAAGGCCGGCGGGTTCGGCGAGCGAGCCATTGCGGCCGATGAACTCGCGCCGATCGCATGTCCAGTCCGACTGAGCGCCGCACAAATCCGCGAAGGCGACGCGCGACCCGAACCCCAGATTTAAGGGATTCCTCGCAAACAGCGCGCCCGTTTCGTCGTCGAGTTCCGTCGACAGGTAGGCGAGCGAGGCCGAACGGGAGGCGCCGAGAACCCATTCGACATAACTGGCCACGCTCAGTCGGCGGGAGCGGTTCGAACGATTGGTCAGCAACAGGCGCGAAATCTTTATCGGCGCGTCCAGCGGCACATACTGGCGCAGATCCGACGCAATTTCATGCGCCAGGAACTCGAACCGGCAATACCCGTAGCCGTGGCGGGCCGTGTAAGTCCCGGCCGGATCGCGGATGGGCGACGCGGTCGGGCTCCACAGCTCGCCGGTGTCGTCATCTCTCAGATAGAGCGCTTCCCCGCTTCGATCGCTCACGGGGTCGTTCGACCAGGGCGTGATCTGGTTCTCGCGACTGTTGATCGACCAGGTGTAGCCGCCGCCCTCGGTTCCCGCCTGAAAGCCGAAAGAGGGGTTGGAGACTACGTTGATCCACGGCGCCGGCGTCGATTGGCCGGGACCGAGGACGGTGACATATTCAGCTCCATTCTTGGCGAAGCCGCCGAGTCCGTTGAAGAATTCCAGATCAAGCGGGCGCCGCCATGACCGAAGCTCGCGAGGGCCAACGCTCCGCTTTGGCGTCGCGCGCGCCGGGCGCGCGCGGCTTTTCGCGCGGAGCCACGATGCGCTCGAGTTGATCGAACAGGCCGCCGCGTTGCGCCGGCAGCACGACCCGCGCCACGGACATCAGGAGCGCCCAGGTTTCGCCGGCGATGAGGTCGGCGCGCAATGCGTACACGCGACCGGGCGCCGGCTCCATATCCGGCCGCGGACGGGCCTGGTTGGCCCGCACCAGCGTCTCGATGGAGGTTTGCAGCTCCTGAATGTACGACGACTGCCGCTCATTGAGGATGACGAGATCGACCGCAAGCTGCTTCATGCGCCAATAGGCATGCGCCTGGAGCAGCTCTCGAACGACGTCGAGGTTTTCGATATCCGTGATGCGCACGAGCACGATCGGCAGATCTCCCGACACGCCCTGCGACCAGAGGCCAGACATCGGGCCTGCGCCGCGCACGATGACTTCCGACGATGGCCGCAATGCCGGCGCGGCATAGATCACATGCCCGGCCAATCGCTGAAATAACCCGGCCTCGCCGGCTGTCACGCCGAGATGATAGAGCTGCACCTGAGCTTGCGTCCACGCCAGCATCGACGCGCGGGCGAAAGCTGTCGCGTCGCGATGCTTGTCGACGCCGTCGAGCAGCGCCGTCCGGCTCGACGCGGCAAGGGTCCAGAAATCCACGCGCACCGTCGCGCCCGGCGCGACTTTGATACGGCGGCGGATCGAGAAAATTGGGTCGAGCGTAGCCCCGATGGAGTTGGAAAGCGGACGACTGTCCATGATCGCGATGGGGGCGCGGATTCCGCGGCCGCGTCCGAGGAAACGCGCCCGGTCGGTCTCGAATTCGGCCGCGCCGACGACGCCGCCATCGACGACCGTCAAATGCGCGGCCCAGATTTCCGGCTCAGTGGGCGAGCGGCGCCGGCGAGTCGCCAGGACTGCGCCGATGTCCACGAGATATTCGGTCTCGACAAACAATTTCGAGAAGGCGGGATGCGCGATGTCGGCGCTCAGCGGCGCCAGAACAAGCTCGGCATACGAGGTGATCTCAAGATCGCGCGCGCGGACGCCGGAATTGGTGATCGAAACGCGGCGAACTTCCGCGTCGTCCTCGCCCGAAACAATTACGTCCAGGGCGGTGGTCAACGAACCGTCCTGACGGATAAACTCGGCGCGGTCTTCGTGAAACGCCACGGTATAGTGATCGGCCTCGGCGCCGCTTGGCTGAAACCCCGCCGACCAGGAATTCCCGGTGCTCACATCCTTGATGAAGAGATAGGAGCCGAAATCGTCTAAGGTCGCGTCCTCCCGCCAGCGCGTCAAAGCGATATCGCCCCAGCGGCAGTATCCCGAACCCGCTGATGTCACCATGGTGGCGAATCGCCCGTTCGAAAGCAGGTGTGTGGCGGGCGTCGCCTGTTGCGCCGAGGTGAAGCGGCGTCCGCCGTAAGCCTCGATATCGCGGGCGCTGGCCGCCGACTTCACCTCTGCCGCCCAAGGTCGCACCCTGGCGACGTCGCGCGGCATGCGCTCCTGCAGCAACAGTTCGGTGGCCTTGACGATCGGCTCGGAATGGAAGCGCTCTCGCATCACGCCGTCGAACACGACGTTGGCGATGGCGACAATCGTCATGCCTTGATGATGCGCCATGAATGTTTGCACGATCGCCTGAGAGTCGCCTTCAGGCAACCGCGCCGAAGTAAAGTCGACCGCATCGTAGAAGCCGAAGCGGCCCAGCGCGCCCAATTCCGTCAATCTCGCAAGGTTGATTGTCGCTGCCCGTGGATCGACCATTGCCGCCAAAGCCGTGGCGTAGGGCGCGACGACGTGATCCTCCCCGATGCCTCGTTTCAATCCGAGTCCGGGCACGCCAAAATTCGAGTATTGATAAGTGAATGCAAGGTCGCGGGCGTTATATGCCGATTCGGAAATGCCCCAGGGCAGGCGCAGCTTCGCGCCGTAGTCGATCTGACGCCGCACGATCAGCCGATTGCTCTGCTCCAGCAAGCTTCCCACCGGCGCGCGCATGACCAGCGAGGGCATCAGATACTCGAACATCGAGCCGCCCCACGAAATCAGGGCGGCGCCATGAGCGACAGGCGTCGCGGCGCGGCCAAGGCGGAACCAATGTTTGGCGGAGACGTCTCCCTTGGCGATCGCGAAGAAGCTGGCAAGGCGCGCTTCCGAACCCAGAAGATCGTAGCAATTTGCGTCGAGCGCGCCCTCCGGCGCAGTGAAACCGATCGACAGCAATTTGCGGCCGTGATCGAACAGGAAGCCGAAGTCCATCGCCAGAGCCATGGAACGGGCGACGTTTTCGAGAATTTCAAGCCGCTGATCGGCCGCGGCGATCGAGGCCTGCGACCGCGCAAGCTCATGAAGGTGCGCGTCGATAGCGTCCAACGTCGCCCGCGCCCAGAACAGCATATCGGCGCCGCTGCCGTCGCCCCGTTCGATAGCGAACGCGCCGGCGATGTCGATCATGATCTCGACCTCGCGGGAAAGGCGGCCAAGCTGCGCGGCGGGAGCGTCGGCGGCGGACCGCGCCTCGCCCAACGCGACGCCGACAACGCCAAGCGCGTCTTCGAGTTGGGCGACTGTCACGGTCTGTGTCTGGCCGCCGTCGCGCAGGCGAGCCGCTTCGAGGCGAGTCATCTCCAGTGCGTCGGCGATGCCGTCGAGGAGGCGCGGCGTCGAGGCCGGGCGCTCTCGCCATTCCCGGCAGACGCCTGCCAGCGTGATCAAATGTCCGGCCAGATTGCCGCTGTCGACCGTCGAAACGTAGATCGGGCTGAGCGTCGTCAGGTCGCGCGTGTCGTACCAATTGTAGAAATGCCCTCGAAAGCGCTGCATCCGGCTCATCGAGGCAAAGCTTGCCTCGATCCGCTCAATCGACTGTTCCAGGCCGATCCAACCGAAGTCTCGCGCGCTGACGACCGACAGCAGATAGAGGCCGATATTGGTCGGCGAAGTCCGATGGGCGATCACAGCCGTTGGGCTGTCCTGAAAATTGTCCGGCGGCAACATGTTGTCGGCCGGCGTGACGAACGTCTCGAAGAACCGCCACGTGCGACGCGCGGTCGCCCTGAGCGCCTTGGCTTCGTTCGTCGAAATCGGGGGATGAGGCGGCGTGTTGGACGATTGGCTTATGAGACGGGCGACGGCCGGCGAGGCGATCCAGGAGGCCGCGAAAACCAGGGCCAGGGGCCACGCGCCTTGTCCAAACACAGACACGACGAACAATATGCCGACGCCCAGCACGCCTGCGCCCGCCATGCGGCGAACGAAGCCGATGAAATCCAGACGCGGGCCGATCATGGCCTGCGCGGCGGGAACCCACTCCAGCAGACGCCGCCGCGTTACGGTCATGCGCCAGAGCGTGCGGCCGATGGCGTCGCCCATCAGGCACGCCTGATCGGCCAGGAACGTGAGATTCAGCGCGGCGAGGGATACGGCGAGGCGGAAATCCCCGCCGAGCGCGCGCAAATGGCTTGGAACGGTTACGCCGGCGCGCCGCGGCGGGATGGCCGCGACGACAGGAATGAATGTCGGGACCACAATCGTCAGGACGATGAAGATCGTCCAGATTAAAGCCGCGGGGAAGGGCAGCAACCAACCGGCCGCGAGAGCCGCCACCGCGGCGGGCGCCGAAAGCGTGCGGCGCAGATTGTCGAGCATCTTCCAACGCCCAAGTGCCGGGATGGCGCTGTTGTTCGAAGCGCCTGTCCGCGTCCCCGGCCGCCCAAAGATCCACGGCAGCAATTGCCAGTCGCCGCGCGCCCATCTGTGGTGGCGCTGCGCCCCGACGTCGTATCGAGCCGGGAATTCTTCCACGACCTCGATATCCGAAACGAGGCCCGCGCGCGCGAACACGCCCTCGAACAGATCGTGGCTGAGAAGAGCCGAGTCTTGGCGTCCGCCCCGCGAGCGCCCCCTCGAAGGCATCGACATCATAGATGCCCTTTCCCGCATAGGAGCCTTCGCCGAACAGATCCTGGTAGACGTCGGAGACCGCCGAGGCGTAGGGGTCGATCCCGCTCAGACTGGAAAAGATGCGCTGGAACAGCGAACCTTCCCGGGCGAGAGGCAGCGAGGGCGTTACCCGCGGTTGTAAGACAGCGTAGCCCTCGACCACCCGGGCGGCGGCGCAGTCGAGACGCGGTCGGTTGAGCGGATGGGCCATCTTGCCAATGAGGCGGCGTACGCTGTCTCTCGGCAGCCGAGTGTCAGAGTCGAGCGTCACGACGTAGCGGATGTCGGTCGGGGTGATCGGCGGTCCGTTCCCGACGTCGATGAAATGCGTGTCGGCCGCCCCGCGTAGCAGCCGATTGAGTTCATGCAGCTTGCCGCGCTTGCGTTCCCAACCGATCCAGCGCTGCTCGCCCTCGTTCCAGACGCGGCGACGATGCAACAGCATGAACCGGGCGCCGTTCGGCGCCGGGCCATAGCGAAGATTGAGGCGCGCGATGCCCGCGGCGGCCTCCTCGACCAGCGCGGCGTCACCCTCGACGTGCTCGGTCAGGCTGTCGGTCCAGTCCGACAACAACGCGAAATGCAGATCGCCTTCGGGACTGGCAAGATGGTGGATTTCCAGACGTTCGATCTGCTCGTCGATCGTTTGCCGAGTTGTCAGCATCGTCGGAACCGCGACGATCGTCCGGAACTTGGCGGGAACGCCGTCCCGCAATTCGAGACCAGGCAACAACGCCGCCGAGTGGCTCAGATTGACAGCGCGATTTGCGAAAGCGACGGCGGCGTCAATGGCCGGAATGGCGCCGAGCCCGATGAACCCGACCAGAATGGCAAAACCCAGCCCCTGGATGGCCAGGGCGTAAAGAGGCATAGCGAGCAACAGCGCGGCGACCAAAGCAATAGTTGCGACATAACCGCCGATCCCCAGCGATCGATGCAGGCGCGCCAACCGGGCTCCAGGCGAAGGGCGAAACTCGAGCGTCGCCTCAAAGGCGGAGCGACCGCCAGCGAGCAAATAATAGCCGAGGTCGGCGCGGCGCGCCGTCTCGGTTTGCGACGCCGGCGTTTGCTCGCTCGTCGTCGCCGCGACCGCTGCGTCCGCGATTTCCAATTCGGTTCGCTTGGAGCCGCGCGCCAGTTCTTCGACGGCGCCGCGGTAAAGCGTGCGCGTCGCAAAATCCATGTCCTCGAAATGGCTGTTGGCGGCAAATGCCGCGTCGACAAGGCTTACTCGCTCGAAAATCTGCTGCCAATCCGCGTCCCCGATCAGTCGCAAGCTGGCGATGATGTTTCGTACCGTGACATTGGTCGAGCCCTGGCGGCGGTGAACTTCGCGAACGGCGGTTTCGGTTGTCGTGTTCTGAAGCGCCAGCCGCTCATCGAGCCAGGTCAGCGCCGGGGTGACTTTAGGGTCCTGGTCACGCAGGCGGTGCGCGAGCTGAACCGCGAGCGCCTCAGGAACCGGAGCGCGCTCCTGCACGGCGAGCACCACCGCGACCGGTTCGGCGGTCCGGCCGCCCGCGCCCAGCAGGCGGTCGGCCAGTTGGTCGGCGATCTGTCGGGCGGCGAGGCCTTGTGAGATCTGCGTGGCGAGACGAGCCAGATTTTCGATGAGCACGATGCGCAGCGTGATAGAAATCGCCCATAGTTCGCCAATCTCGAGCGGCTGCACGTCCTGATAGGCGCTGACGTATCGAACCAGCATATCGCCGTCGAAACAACTATCGGTATGAGCGATGAAGGCCCAAGCTATGCCGAGGACGCGCGGATAGCCGGCGAAAGGGCCGGTAGCGAGCTTGGGAAGCTGCCGGTAATAGCCGGGAGGCAGATCCGAGCGCAGTTCGCGAATCTGCCGCTCGACCAGATAGTAGTTGTCGACGAGCCATTCCGCCGCGGACGTTATCGCGCGACTTTCGTTTATGGCGACGACGACCTCGCGATAGACCTCGAGCAAGGTGGCGCCATTGTTCGTGAGACGCCGAGCCAGCGGTTGCCCGCTTGTCGATTTGGGCGAAACGACTTGAGCAACCGCGAGGCTTCGAGCATGTTGCTCGAGCCGTTGGACGCCGAACAGCTCCTCCCGAATGGGAGCCTCGGTGTCCCAAAGGGACGAGCGGTTCAGAGTTTCGACGGCGCGGCGCGCAAAAGCGATCAATTGGGCCTTTCCGCCGCGCCAACGCGCGCGACAAAACAGACGAAGAGGAGCTGGCGGTAACCCGCCAAATTGAATTCGCCGGCGCGGCCCGACAAGCTAGGCCGTCTTTCGTCAGGGACGACTATGTTCAGAATGTGGTTGATCACGGAACAGACGTCGGGCACGAAGTCATACAGAAGCGTCAGCGAATGATCCCCGCCCTTTTTATTATTGGACTCGGAAGTTCCCGGTTATTGCCCAAACGAGCTCCGTTCAGACCTATTGAAGCCCGTCAGCGGGCACTCTTCCGGAACGTCTGTCGGTGAACAACTGCAAGGAACTCTTCTGGCCTTCAACCAAATTCAGCATGTCAGCGCGTTCAACCGCACTGACATGGCGAACGCACCCTCCCGCCGCCATCCGGTTGAATGAAACCGTATCCCACCCTCAGAATTGTGCCATTTGACTGTTCCTGTCGCCATGACGCACCTCTTCCTTTCGGTCCCGCAGCAAGGAACCACAACTCGGAGCACACGTCTGCTTTCGTTTTTTTGGGGAAGAGCGACGCCGTGAGCTACGTGACCATTCACAGCAAAGATGGTCCAACCGAAACTCGAAAGGTTACACATGGTGGCGACGTCCACCCATTACAAGGGACGGGATTCCAGTGACCGGACAAACGAAACGAGAAGAATTCAATCCACACACTAGATAGGATTCGCCTGTCGCTTGGGCCTCCATGCTCCTACGTAGCAAGTTGCCCTTTGGCGTCTGCTGCGAAAGCCTCGGCAAGCTCGATTGCCGATCTGAGGACCGCACCTTCGTTTCTTGTTTGGGTTCCCTGGTCATCGATAGAGATCGGCACCTCCAACCTGCCTAAGCCCGACTGCATGCGGACATCGAAGACGAGACGCCCGTTCGGGTGTCGTTCAGTGATGTTCATTTTTAGCATCGTCATATCGTGCTCCATTTTAGACGATCGGTGTGACGACTGTTTCAAGCTCGACGATAGCGAAACACGTAAATCGGTAGAGATATCAGCGGTCGTCTTTCAGATGGCTTGCGCAAACGTGTCCGCCAATGCAGGAGCAGAAGACGCACTTCCGATTGCAATTGTCAGGCGCGGGCCGCTACCGGAAATCTCCTGCGGACAGCGTATAGGAATTGAGGCGCGTGTTCGAATAGGCTTCCCGCGCAACGTCGTGGATGGATGCGCTTGACCGGTCGAAGGCCAAAAGGCATTCCGCTTCGGATAATCTTGTCCCCTCCTTTGCGCCTTTGGCAAGTGCGCCAATTTCGACGAAAAACCGTATTTCGAACATGCCGTCATGGCCGAAGAAGCGAACGGCGTTGCGCGCTTCGTCAAAACTGCGAGTCGGATTGGGAAAGCTCAATGTCATGGCTGGCTCGCGGCTTGGGCAAATGTCGAAAAGGAGGAGCGCATTGCGCCCTTATTTTGTCAGAACGCCGCGACGGTTGAGCGATAACATCATGCCGGTCGCATCCAAGCGGGTAAGGCCGGTCATAGCTGCGCCGTCGATATGCGCCGGCACGCCTGTAAAGACATGGTGAACCGTCCAGGATCGATCTGCCTCGACCCTTCGACCATATTGATGTTCAGTCGCATGGGAGGCCGGCGCGCCACCCTCATTCTCCCAAATGGCGATTGCGAGCGCTTGCGGTTGAAATTCTGCGGCTTTGCGGTGCGCGCCCATGTGTAGTTCCCTCAGATAGCGTTTCGCCGACTTCGTAGGAGCCGGATGAGAGTTCTGATCCCCCGGCAGTCCACGCGCCTCCCCTTTGCTGCATCTCAATCTAACACGCGCCTGTATCCGTCCAAAGGCAATCGCATCTGACAACGACTGCCTCTATGCCTGGGGTTGAGGACTGAAAACTGCTTCTGCCGAGGTCTCTCCCTGGTCGGGAGGCGACAACTCCGCCAGTTCCAGGTCGGCCTCCGCCGCCATCCGATCGTAGTTTTCCGCTTCGCTTCGAATGCGATATTGCGGAGCGGCGCCAGTAAACGGCAGGCTGGCGGTGATGAGATAGACCTTGCCGGTCGCCAGATACCCGTTCTTCAATCTCACGGTCTGCCCGTTCGCGAACAGATGAGTTGGCCCATGCACGCGAATGCCCGGTTTGGCGAAATGTGAATTGGTTGCAGGCATCATTTGCTAGGTCCCATGTTGTGGCAGGAAATCCTACGTCGCCGCACGGGGGCCAGTTGACCGACGCAAAGCGGCGTTGCATCCGTTTGTGCTTGTTGCCCTCTACGAAGGGCATAAGCGACTTCGGTCAGAAATCGTGAAATCCGAACCGGCGAGCCTCGCAGCCGCCACCACATCCGCGGTCAGCACTGGAAGTCGTTCCGGTCTTATTTGAAAGCGCCCTCACGCACTCAAGGAAAGGCCGCCGAAAGGGCAAATTTAGGTAAGGATAGCGGGTTTCTGACACCGAGACCAATATTGCCTAAATCTGTTACACTACATATGGTTCTCGTTGCGCCTTGTGGCAAGGCCCAGTTCCGCATTTCATCTGGAGCTTAGCCAACATTCGACGTTTTCATCGCTGAGGAAGTCGAATGACAGAGATCCGAAGCCGCCGCGACGTGTCGGCGCGCGCACCTTGGCGCCGAACCCGGTCTGACTTCATATATGCTTGAGTGTCCGCGCGGCCTTCGCCCCGGAAGAGCGAGGCCCAAATTGATAACGTTACAAATTCAGCATACGACGTCGTACCGCTTCCACAGAGCTGTCAGTTTCGGCCCTCACCGCCTGATGCTGCGGCCACGCGAAAGCCGCGATCTCAAACTCATTTCCAACGAGCTGACCATTTCTCCGGCTGCCGAGGTCACCTGGGCGCAAGACGTTTTCGGCAATCACGTAGCAATGGCGACTTTCCAGACGGCCGCGCAAGCGCTGACGATCTCCAGCTTCGCCGAGCTTCAACTCGATGCCGCCGCCTGGCCCGTATTTCCAATAGCGCATTCCGCAATCTCCTACCCGTTCAGATATTCTGACGATGAATGGACGGATTTGGGCGCACTGGCGGCTCCACAGGAGGAAGACCCCGGCGGGCGTCTCGTCAACTGGGCGCGAGGGTACGTGCGCGGACAGCCGACAGATACCCTGGCGATGCTGAAGGATTTGAGCGCGGGGGTCTCGGCGACGATCTCCTACCAGAGTCGCGAAGATGAAGGCACCCAGACCCCTATCCAGACACTCGACCGGGGCTGGGGTTCCTGTCGCGATTTTGCGGTGCTGTTCATCGAGGCGGCGCGCAGCCTCGGGTTTGGCGCGCGTATCGTATCTGGCTATCTCCACAATTCCGACCTAGCGCAGACGGGAGCCGGGGAATTTGGGTCCACGCACGCGTGGGCGGAAATTTATGTGCCTGGCGCCGGCTGGATCACGTTCGACCCGACGAACCGCGGTGTCGGCGGTTTCAATCTGATCCCCGTCGCCGTCGGACGCCACATCGCTCAGATTGCGCCCGTCTCCGGCAATTTCTACGGCATGACCGACGCCTTTGCAGGAATGGCTGTTACCGCGAGCGTGACGCCCAAGCCATAATGAGCCTCGTGCGGCGGTCGGCGCGCCGAAAAATCACGGGTTCACGTGCTTCGACGTTGGCAGAGTCACCCTTCGGCGCTGAAACAGGCGCAAAGCTCGGAACGCGCTTTTTTCAGTATTCGAGAGCCAAACCTGGCGAAAGGCGAAAAACGGTGAGATGCTTGCAAAATTCCCTGCGGGCAGGGAATTTGGGCGTACGGAGACCCGTTTACGAGGACTGCGTCCGTCACCGGGCAGGCCGCTCTAGCCGCGGTGTTTTCCAGGAATTTTGAATAGCCCGACAATACCGGCGGTTAGCGCGCGCCGTTCGCGTCTGCCGAGACTTTTCCGCCGCGTTTCGGGCGGTCACGGCGCATTTTGGCGAGTGGAGTGGACCCGAAAGTGAGACAGAAGGATTTTGGTGACAAGGCTCCGACAGAGGAGCTTTGTGATGACTGTGAGGTCTCCGTTATCGAGGGATGAGAAGTTGGCCTTGGTTTGTCGGATGGAGAACGGCGAGCGGGTTTCGGCGTGGCGACTGAGGCGCATGTGCTTCGCAAGTCGCTCTACAGTGGAAGGCGGCCTACAAGGCGGCCGGGGCGGCCGGGCTGAACCGCAAGCGGGGACCGAAGCGGGCGGGCGCGCGGCTGCGGCTCCGTCGTCTCCCCGACGCCGTCGCCGCAGCGCGCGCCGCCGACGAAAGACCGCCGATGATCTCGCCAAGGCGCAAGCGGCGCGCATCGCGAACTCGAGCGCTGGTCGGCCGTCAGCAGTCGGACCTCGATTCGAGAAGCTTGCGGTCATGGGACGAGAAGCGCCGCGCGAACGGCGCGCCATCTCTCGCGTCACGAAAAAATGACGCGCGAACGATTGCAAGGCAACTCCGATGCGAACGCAGCCGCATCGCTTATCTCACGAGATCGCAAAGCTGTCGAGAGCGAGCTACTACCGTTGGCTCGAGCCAAAGCTTCCGCGCGCGATGATGCGGATCTCAGCGATTGATCCAGCGTCGGCGCTGCAGCGCCGCCACGAAGGTTATAGGAGAATAACAAGAAGGCTCAGAGACTGAACCTCACGTGAACGCAAGCGCGTGCTCAGGCTGATGCACGCCGACAACCTCTGAGCCTGCGCGAAAGCCGTCGTCCGCAAACCACCGACAGCCGCCACAAGTTCAAGATCGTCCGAACCTGGCGCGCTCCCGAACCAACCGGCCTCGATCAGCTATGGGTCGCCGACATCACCTATGTCCGGCTCGCCGAAGGCCGTCTACCTCGCCGTCGTCCTCGACGCCTCCGCGCAAGGTCGTCGGCTATGCGATCGACGATCATCTGGAGGCCCGTCCGCCTGGCCGCGCTCGACATGGCGATCGCCGCGCGCAACCCTCCGCCAGGCCCATCCACCACCGACCGCGGCGTGCAATACGCGTCAAACGAATACGCGGCGCGGTTGGACGAGCGCGGCCTCCAGCGCAGCATGACCCGGCCGGGCAACCCTTACGACAACGCCAAGGCCGAAAGCTTCATGAAGACCCTGAAGGCCGAAGAAGTCGACGGCCGCGCCTACGCCAACCTCGACGACGGCCGCGCCAACATCGAACCCTTCATCGAAAACGTCTACAACGCCGACCGCCTCCACTCCGCGCTCGGCTACAAGTCGCCGGTTGCTTTCGAAGCGGAGTTTCGCAAAGCTGAGATCGCAAACCAAACGCTGACCACCGCCTTGTCACCGAATTAGACTGTCTCACAAGAGGGGTGCAGTCCACCAGTCTCTGTCGCCAAAATTCCGCTTCCCAGCGCGCTGGTTTTCGGATCAAGGCAGGGGATTCATTGGCAGCCCGGAAGCGGCCGGCAGAGCGCAATTGCGCAATCGAGAGCGCCGCGGCGCTTAAGCGCGCGTTGGGGCCTCGTATCCCAGGGCGGTCCACCGTTCCAGCCAGAGCGGCGGTAGGGCCATCGGCCGCGTCAGTCCTATGCAGCGCGGCAACCTTCCCTCGATAGTGGCTTCGACGAGACGCGGGTCCAACGTCGCGAGTGACAGCGTTTGTCGGCTCGAGCGCTCCTCCCGGATCAGCTTCCAGCCTTCATGGGCTTGGCTCTTGATCCAGGCTTCTCAGGCTTCGCGCTGGTTGTCGGGCGACTTGAAGCCCTGGTCGAGGCCGTTGTCGGACGAGACGCGGGTGTTGATCGCGCATCGCAGCGTTGCTTTGCGGCTGGGCATCCGGGATCGGCCCTACAGGTCGTGATCCTGGTCTCGGTATAACGGATTGAGCTTGGTTTTTTGGCAACGGCCCATCTTGATGACTTCACTGCCGTACATTGCAGCGCGGTTGGAGGACATTTTTAGCATTTCCGCCCGACATTCGCCGAGGCATTTCGATTTTTGGGGGGGGGATACGTGGCCAGCTACGTTTGGACCGGGGCGCTCTCGGCCGATTGGAACACCAGCGGCAATTGGGACATCGCTGGCAGTCCGGCGACCACGGTCCCTGGCTCCGGCGACACCGTCACGATCAGCGCGGGGACCAAAACGGATACGATCACCGGCGCGGGCGCGCTCGATAGCCAGACGATGAACCTGGCCTCAAGCGGGGCGGGTCTCATCAGCCTCACGGGCGACTTCTACACCGGCTACAGCTCTGGCGCTCTGAACTTCGGCGGCCTCGTCGAGCTTTCGGGCTTCATTGACGACTACGGCTCAGCCGCCTTCTCGAATGGGGCGACGCTCGATGGCGGGGCGCTGACGGTCGCGGGCGCCTCGACCTTCGGCGCGGGCTTCACCGTCGAGAACGCCAACCTCGCGCTTTCCACCTCTTCGACCGCGACTCTCACGACGCTGACCCTGATCGGCGCTGCGACGCTGAGCGGGAACATCACGGCGACCAATCTTTCCGATTCGGCAGCGACCTCGCTGACGCTCGGCACGGGCGCGTTCGACGTCAGTGGTTCGTCGAGCTCGTCGCCCGTGTTCTTGCCGACGCTGACGATCGCTGGTGACGCGACGCTCGAGGGCACGTTCAATTCGACGGGCGACCCCGTCTCTTCGCTGACGGTCGATGCCGACGCCGACCTCTATCTCGATGCCGGCGATTCGCTGGTCGCCGCCACCGCCACATTCGATCAGGATGGCGGCCTCGATCTCACTGACGGCACTCTGACCGTCAGCGGCAACGCCTCGTTCGGCAGTTCCCTCTCCGTGACCGGCGCGGGCTCGTTCACCGTCGACGGCACGCTCTCGAGCGACAACGGCTCCATCTACGCGACCGACAGCAGCCGGGTCGAAATCGGCGCGCTCAACGGGATGAGCGGCGGCGTGACGCTCAACGCCGATGCGACTTCGACAATCGAAATCGGCAACCAGGATGTCGGCGCCGCGGGTTCGATCACCATCGATTCCGGGGTTTCGTTCACAGAGTCCGGAACCTTCGAAGCTCCTGTCATCGTCGTCAATGGCGCAATCACGGTCGCGGCCAACGCGAAGCTCGAGCTTTATGGAACCTCGAGCCGCGGACTGACCGGCTCGGGCACGATCAACATCGACGCGGGCTCCAACCTGACGCTCTATGACGTCGATCCCGGCACCTCCGACAATGTCACGATCGATTTCGCGCAGAGCGGCGGTCAGCTCTGGCTGCCGTCAGGCGATTTCGACGCGCTCGGCAATTTCAAGCCGCTCATCACCGGTTACGGCGCCACAGAGGTCATCGAATACTACGGGACCGCGACCAGCGCGTCCTACGCGAGCAACTATCTGAGCCTCTACGACGGCGCTAATCTCGTCGCGGATTTCGATATCGGGGCTGGCTATGCCGGCGATACTTTCACGACCGTGGCCATTTCCGACGGCTACACTCAGGTGGACCTCGCCGGCGCCCCGAATGCCGCGCCCGCCGGGACCTCGACGTCAGACGTCTATAGCTGGGTCGGTCCTGTCGCCGGCTTCTGGAACGCGACTTCGAACTGGGACGACAAGAGCACAGGCCAGGACCCGGCCGCGGTCGCGCCGGGCAAAGACGATATCATCACGATCGACGCCGCGGCCAATGGCGCCGCGCAAGTCGTCATCGGCAGCGGCAACGCCTATTCGCTGACGCTCGGCGGCGAGACGCTGCTCGAAGGGCAGTTCAACATCGGCGCGGGCGGCTTCACCGAATTGCAGTCCGCATCCGCCGTTCTCTACACGGGCAGCGCGCTCAACGTCACCGGCGCCGCCACGTTTAACAACGATGCCGGCGCGACGCTCGACGGCGGCGCGATGACGGTCTCCGGCGCGTTCAACGGCGGCAATGGCGGGCAATACATTCTGGAAAACGGCGGCAGTCTGCAGGCCGGCCGACTCAATGACTATTTCTCCTCATTCTACGTGTATGCGGGCGATACGCTTGCCGTCGCCGGCAATTCGGCTGACGGCACGACCGATTACGGCGGCTCGGAATTTTTCATTTACGGAGGCGTCTTCACGGTCGGCGGGACCTTCGTCACGACAGGCGATTCGATCGTTGCCCAGAGCGGTGGAAGGGTTCAGCTTTCTGCGCTTGCGGAGGATTCGTTCGGCGACGGCGTTACCCTCTATGTCTCCGATAGCTCTTCTTCGATCGAGATCGGCACGGCAGGCGGCGTTGCGGCGGGCACGATCACCATCGATTCCGGCAACTCCGTCACCGAGTATGGCTATTTCAATGCGTACACGATCGTCGATGCGGGAACGCTTCAAGTCGGAGCATCGCAATCTCTCACCGTGAACGGAGTTTTCGAGGACGAAGGCGGCCTGACAATCGGCGCCGGCGCGACCATGTCGTTGACGGGCGCTCTGCAGCTTTCCAACAACGTGACGATCGATGCGGGCGGCTCGCTCTCGCAATACTATGGCGTGACGGGGACCGGAACCATCGCCATCGACGCTGGCGGCCAGCTCAGCCTCGGCTATGGGGTCAGCGCCGGCAGCGTGACGGTCGCCTTCGCCGGCGCGGGCGCTCAGCTCGCCCTCACATATTCCGACCTCAACGCCTCGGGCGCCTTTCAGCCGACAATCACGGGTTTCGGCGCGGCCGACGTCATCGACTTCCAACCCTATTCAGGCACGATCACCTCAGTCAGCTATTCGGCCGGCGTGCTGAGCCTGCTTGACGGAGCGACGGTCGTCGCGACGCTGAGTCTCAAAGGAACTTATACCAACACCTTCTCGGTGCTGCCGATAGGCGAAGGCTATTATCAGATCGACTATCTCGGCAGCGGAACGCACCCCGTGCCGGCGGGGACGAGCACAGTCAATTCCTACACCTGGGTTGGGCCGGTCGCGGGCGACTGGAACGCGACCACGAATTGGGACGACACGACCGCGGGGCGGAACCCGCCGCGAAGGCCCCGGGCCAGAATGACCTCGTCACCATCGGCGCTGCGGCGGGCGGCGCTGCGCAAGTCATCGTCGGCAATGGCAATGCCTATTCGCTGACGCTCGACGGCGAAACGCTGCTCGACGGGACCTTCAGCGTCGGGGCTGGCGGACTTTCACTGGCGAATTACGCGATCGCCTATCTCTATAGCGGCAGCGCGCTCAACATTGCCGGCGCCGCGGTCTTCGGCAATTACGCCGGCGTGACGCTCAACGGCGGCGGGATGACGCTGACCGGAGCCATCACCAACGCGAACGGCAATCCGTTCCTGATCGAGAACGGCGGAACGCTGACTGCGGCCACGCTCTCCGACTACAGTTCCAACTATACCGTCGACGCCGGCAGTTCGCTGAACGTCAACAGCGTCGCCGACGGCGCGGGCGACACCGCCGGTTCGAACTTCTACGTCTTCGGCGGCGCGTTCACCGTCACGACGACGTTCACCTCGACGGACGACAGCATTAACGCCGCGGATGGCGGAACGGTACAGATTGCGAGCCTCGTCATAAATCCGTACGGCGAAGGCGTCACGCTTTCCGCCGACGCGACGTCCTCGATCGAGCTAGGCGATGCCGGCGGCGCGGCGGCCGGAGCGATCACAATCGATGCGGGAACGACTGTAGCCGTACATGGCATTTTCAGCACGCCCACCATCGTCGATGCGGGAACGCTCAATGTCGAAACCGCACAATCTCTGACCGTGAATGGAGCGTTCGAGGACGAAGGCGGCCTCTCGCTCGGTACGGGCGCGGTCATGAGCATCGACGGCGTCCTCGAACTTTCGAACAATGTAACCGTCGGCTTCGGCGGCAAGCTCGCAATAAGCAGCGGCATAACCGGCGCCGGCGTGGTGACCATCGACGCCAACGCAATCGTATCGATCTCCGGCGCTCCTCCGAGCTCCGGCGGCGTGACGCTCGCCTTTGCCGGCGCGGGCGCCGAGCTCGCGCTCACCTATGCAGACCTCAACGCCTCGAACGTCTTCCAGCCGACGATCACGGGGTTCGGCGCCGCCGAAGTCATCGACTTCAAACCCGATTCGGGCGTGATCAACGCGGTCAGCTACTCGACCGGCGTGCTGAGCCTGCTCGATGGCGGCGCGATCGTCGCCACGCTCAATCTCACCGGAACTTATACAAATACCTTCTCGGTGCTGCCGATCAGCGAAGGCTACTATCAGATCGACTATCTCGGCGGGGGCACGAACAGCGCGCCGAGCGGGACGACCACGGCCGACTATTACACCTGGGTCGGTCCGGTCGCGGGCTTCTGGAACGCGACCTCGAACTGGGACGACACGAGCACGGGAAGCACCCCCGCTGCGAACGCGCCGGGCCAGAAAGATCTGGTCACGATCAACAAGGCGGAGGGCGGCGCCGCGCAGGTCATCGTCGGCAATGGCAACGCTTATTCTCTGACGCTCGACGGCGAGACGCTGCTCGACGGCACGTTCAGCATCAAGGCCGGCGGCCTTTCGGTGGCGGACGATGCGATTGCCTATCTCTACGGCGGCAGCGCGCTCAACATTGCCGGCAATGCGGGGTTCAACAATTACGCCGGCGTGACGCTCAACGGCGGCGCGATGACGCTGACCGGAACCGGGACCATCACCAACACGAAGGCCAATCCGTTCCTGTTGGAGAACGGCGGAACGCTGACCGCGGTCGCGCTTGACGACTACAGCTCCACCTACACGATCGACGCCTCGAGTACGCTGAAAGCGACCAACGTGTCCGATGGCGCGAGCGGTTCCGGCGGCAGTACGTTCGACGTCTATGGCGGCGCATTCGACGTCAAGGGGACCTTCAAGTCGACGGACGACAATATCACCGCCGAGTTCGGCGGGACCGTGCAACTCGCCAACCTTGCCGAGGATTCGTTCGGCAACGGCGTCACGCTCGCCGTCGACGACGGCGGCTCCTCCATAGAGATCGGCACGACCGGGGGCGCGGCGGCGGGGTCGATCACCATCGATGCGGGCAAGACCGTCACCGAACAGGGCGAGTTCGAGGCGCCCTCCGTCATCGTTTCGGGAACGCTCGTTGTCGGGACGTCTGAGACGCTCGACATCTCCGGCGCAACGACGGTCAACGGCAGCGTCAGCATCGGCATAGACGCCACGCTCGACCTGTCCGCCGGCCTGTCAGGCGCCGGCACGGTGACGATCGGCGGCGGCGCGACGTTGTTTCTCGCCGCGGATTCGCGCGGCGGGACGACCGGCCTCACATTCTCCCCCGCCGGCGGCCGGCTCGCGATCGACACAACGGACCTCAACGGATCGAACGTGTTTTCGCCAAAGATCAGCGGGTTCGGGGCGGCGGACACTATCGACTTCACCGACGCATCGGCCGCGATCACGTCGGCGCAATATGCGGCCGGCGAACTCGAGCTCTATTCGGGCTCCATCGTCGAGGCGACGCTGAACTTAAGCGGAACCTACGCGAACTTTTTCTCGGTGGTCGAACTCGGCGGGAGCGGGACCTATCAGGTGAACTATGAGGGCGCCGGGCCGAAGGCCGGCGCGCCCGCAGGCACGACGAGCGGCGACGCCTATCAGTGGGTCGGCCCGGTCTCCGGAGTCTGGAGCGCGAAGGCCAACTGGGACGACACGTCGCAGGGCCAGGACCCAGCGAAGCTTGCGCCCGGCGCCGACGATTCGGTGACGATCGGCCCGGCCGCGGACGGCGAAGCGCAGATCCTCGACGGCGCCGGCAATGCCTACGGACTGACGATCGAAGGCGAGACCATGTTCTTCGGCGCCTTCAAGGTGGAAGGCACCGGCGCGCGCGGCGGCTTTACCGTTACGGACGCCGTCTCGATAGGCGCCGTGGTGGCCGAAGCCGGCGCTGTCGCTCAACATCACCGGCGACGCGACGTTCGATAACTATACCTGGGCGCTGATCAACGGCGGCTCGATGGCGGTCGGCGGCACGATCTACGGCAACTACGGCAGCGATTTCACCTTCGAGAACGGCGGCAGCCTGACGGTCAGTCAGATCGTCGACTATTCCACCGAGTACGTTGTCGCCTCGGGCGGGTCCGTCGTCGACAGCGGCAATGCTTCCGACGGCGGGACCGGCGCCGGCGCGAGCACCTACTACGTGAACGGCGGCTCGCTCACGGTCAAGGGCATATTCGTCACGACCAACGATACGGTGGAGGCGCAGGACGGCGGCAAGGTTCGGCTGGCCTCGCTGCAGCAGGACCTGCACGATGACGGCGTCAGTCTCGTCGTCTACGATTTCGGTCTCCTCGATCGAAATCGGCACGGCCGGCGGCGCGGCCGGCGGGGCGATCACGATCGACTCCACCAGCAGCGTCACGGAATGGGGCACGTTCGATGCGGCGACGATCGTCGACAACGGTTCGCTGGCAGTCGCCGCATCCCAGACGCTCTATGTCGAGGGGTCCCTCTCCGGCGTGGGCAACGTGACGGTAAACGCCGGCTCCTCGCTCTATTTGTTCGGCGCGACGACCAAAGCTGCCAACACGATCACGTTCTCAGGCGCCGGCGGCACCCTCTATCTGCTCGGCGAGTACGGCCTGCCGAACGGCATGACGCTGAACGGCTGGGGAACGGGCGACAACATCGAAGTGCTCAATGTGACGGACGCCGCCTATTCCGCGGGCAAGCTCGTCCTCTACAAGAACGGCGTTCAGGTCGGCTATTTCAAGGTCGCCTCGTCCTATGCCAACGACTCCTTCGACGTCGTACCGCAGAGCAACGGCTATTCGAACATCACCTTGGGACCCAGCTGGCTCAATGCGGTCAGCGGCAATTTCGCAACCGCCGCCGACTGGAGCAACGGCGCCGTCCCGGGCGTTTCGGATAGCGCCGCCATCTCGACGGCCGGCATCTATACGGTCTCGGTGACGGCTTCCACGTCGTTGCTGTCGATCGAAGAGGCCGACGCCGGCGCGACGCTGAGCATCGCGGTCGGCGACGCGCTGACGCTCGACGGCGCGTCGAACTTCAGCGGCGCGGTCGTCGGCAATGGCGAACTGAACCTCACGGGCGGCGTGACGACCTTCAACAAGGGCGCCGCCGTCTCGGTTGCGACGCTGGCGCTTTCGGCGACGGGAGCGAATCTGACGATCGCCGAAGCGCTCAGCTACGCCGGCGCGTTCCAGGCGGGCGCGGGCTCTTCGGTGACGGTCTCCGGCGGCAATCTGACCCTGACGGGGCCGGCAGCCTTCACGAACGCAGCCGTCAATGGCGGCGCATACACGCTGTTCGCGCGCGGCGCCACCAGCCTGACTGACGGGCTCGCCATAGGCGGAACCTTGGCCTTCGAGACGGTCGGATCGCTGACGCAAAGCGGCGGGACGGTGACCGACGGCGATGCGGCCGGCGATATCGCCGAAATCCGGATCGCCTCGACCGGAACCTGGGACATCACCGACGCCAGCGGCATCGCGCTCGGGACCTCCACGGC
Organism: uncultured Pseudomonadota bacterium; assembly: GCA_963710855.1. GTDB lineage: Bacteria > Pseudomonadota > Alphaproteobacteria > Rhizobiales > Beijerinckiaceae > Roseiarcus. The sequence continues at coordinate 253,447 of CAVQBX010000006.1, forward strand.
CTCCACGATCGTCAACGACGGCCTGTTCGAGAAGACCGCGGGCACGGGCGAGAGCACGATCGCGCCGGCCTTCGACAACGCGCACAACCTCATCGTCTCGGCAGGGACGCTGGACCTGACCGGCGCGGTGACGGGAACAGGAACCGACACGATCCAGGGATCCGCCACGGAGCTTGAGTTCGAACTCCACTCTGGCGAAAACCCAGACCGTAGATTTCTCCGCGACGGGCGAGACATTGAACCTCACCGATGCGCTCGGCTACGGCGGATCCCATATTGGCGGCTTCATCGCAGGCGACAATGTCGATCTCACGGGCGCCTGGACGTTGCTCAGCTTCAAGGAGAATGCCGGCGGCACGCTCGGCGCCCTGACCCTGCAGAGCGGCGCCAACGACGTCGCCCTCGAGTTCGTCGGCAAATTCACGCAGAGCAGCTTCAGCATCAACAGCGGGAGCGTGACCGTGATCGGACACACCTGAAGGGTCCGATGGAGCCGACGCGAACGCCTCTTTTTGACTCGGCCGTTGGCCGGTAAAGTTCGAGCAGACCGGCTCGGTACGAAATCGCGTAGCACAGCGCTCCGGACTGTCGTCAGGGGGCGGGGAGCACAAGCATGACGACCATTGTTCTCCGACGTGCAACGGATTCTTAAGATCGCCGAGCCAAAGTTTACCGTGTGACGCGTTGACTGGGTTGTCGCTCCGCCCCGGTTATAGGCATGAAGCCGTGCGTTCACTCCGGTCTTACTCCGGCTTTCGCCCCATCTTATGCGCCCTATCGCGGTCGGTTGATCGACGAAGATCATGGGCAATTGAGTCCCGGGAATCGATATGTTTGTCGCGTTGAGCCGTTTCACAATCGCCAACGATATGGCTGATGAAGTGCGCGATGCGTTTCGGCAACGCCCTCACCTTGTCGACGAGGCCAACGGCTTCCTGGACATGCAGGTGATGAGTCCGCTCGATGCCCAAGCGGAGATCTGGCTTGTAACGCGATGGCGCGACGAAACGAGCTACCGCAAGTGGCATCGCGGTCATGATTATCACAAGGCGCACAAAGGGATCCCGAGAGGGCTTAAGCTCTTGCCCGGCAGCGCCTCGGTTAGGCTCTTCGAGACATTCGCGGACTAAGCCGGGAGTAGCTGGCATGACGTCGCACGCTGAGTCGAGAGCCCTGGGAGCCTCGGGGCTTCTACGATTCCAGGCGCTGCAAAGCGACGCTGTCAACGTCGTGAGCCAGCGTTTCTATGAAGCCCATGGCTCGTCTTATGTCCGTTTCGGACCGCGCGGCCGCGACGCTTGCCGCGAGGACCTCTGTGTTTCATCTCGAGTTTCTCCGGCCAGCGTTGGAATTCGGCGTGCTGCAGCCGATGGTCGACTATCTGGCTTGGCTGAGCAGCGTGCTGTCGGCGCGCGCAATTCCGATCGAGCATCTGGCGCTCTCGCTCGACTGGTTGGGGGAGTTCTTCGCTGAGCATATGTCCGCCGCGGACGGCGCGCTCGTGGCCGATGTACTGAAGGCGGCCGAAACGAAATTCCTCGCGGCCGTTGGACGGGATCGCTTCGCCCGCGCCTGCGTCGGCTCAGCCATGGCCTGATATGGACACGTTCGAGGCCGCCTTGCTCGGGGGTCGGCAGCATGAGGCGATCGACCATCGTGAACCGCTGCTCGACGAGGGCCACAGCCTCGTCGATTTGGAGCTGCGGCTTATTTTGCCCTCGCTCTACGATATTGGCGAAAAATGGCAGGCAAACAAGGTGACCGTGGCGCAGGAACATATGGCGACCGCGATCGTGCAATCGGTGATGACGGCCGGGTCTACTCCGTTCGCAACCTCCGCCGATGATTGGAAAGCGAGTTTTGCTGGCATGCGTCGAGGGCAACAACCACGCCATCGGGTTGAGAATGGTGTCCGACGGATTTCAACTCGCGGGCTGGGACGTGCAGTTTCTCGGCGCAAACATGCCGACGATCGCGCTCGTTGGACAAGTCGTCGCGTGGCGCCCCGATCTCTTGGGTCTGTCGGTTTCGTTTCCGCAACAGTTGCGCGTTGTCAAGGATATCATCGCGCGATTGAAACAGCTGCCTTGGCCCCGCGAGGCCGCCCGTGATCGTCGGCGGCCTCGCCATCAATCGCTTCAGCCAGTTGGCCAGCGTGGTCGGCGCGGACTGCGCACAGCCCCAATGCAGCCTGCGGCCGTCGCCTACGCCAATAAAACGTTGGCGGCGTAGGAGCGGTCCGTGCCTTGGTTTCCGGCTGAACTCGAACCTCTCCTGGCGGTCGCGGCGGCGGAGCTGGACGAAAGTGGAGCTTTGATCAAGGCGAACGCCGGTTTCCTAAGGGTCGCGTCGCTTCATCGGGCGCAAGCTTGCTCGGCGCGAACGTGGCTCGATGTTTTATTCAGCCCGACTTCACCACGCTCGTCCATTCGACGGCGAGCGCAGACGGAGACTCTACAGCGGCCTGTTGACGATTGGCGATCCCATAGGACTGACGCAAACCCTGCGCGGCCGCGTCTGGCGAAAGAACGGGAAGATATGCGTACTTGCGGAATTTGACGTGGAGGAGCTGGCAAGGCTCAACGACACCGTTCTCGAACTCAATCGCGAATACGCCGAATTGCAGCTTGAGCTTGCGCAGACAATCCTAAGGTTGCGGCAGCGCGAGGCGGAGATCGTCGCCATTTCCCTAACGGATCCACTAACGGGCGTCGGCAATCGACGCCACTTGGAGCAGGAGATGTCGCGCGAATTGAGCAGGGTTGAGCGCACCGGCGACAAGCTATGCGCGCTAATGGCGGACATCGATCACTTCAAGCGCGTCAACGACGACTATGGCCACGAAGTTGGAGACAGGGTGCTCACGACGCTTGCCGAACCTTCTTCAAAGGCAATCGCGGGCGACCGATGTCGTGGCGCGAAGCGGTGGCGAGGAATTTGTCGTTTTGATGCCACAGAACTGAGTTGATGAATGCCGCTCCTGGTCGCTGAGCGGCTTAGAACATCGCTTGCGTCGGCGCCTGTCGAGCCATTGCCCAAGCCGATTACGGTGAGCATCGGCGATAGCGGAATTGGCGTCGAGGCGAGCAGGGTGAAGCGTTCCTTCAGCGCGCCGACCGAGCTCTATACGAAGCGAAGAGAAGTGGCCGAAATAAAGTTATGATGAGCTCTTAGGGGACGTTGAAATGAAGCAGCCGTCTCTATTGATTTGCGACCGCTTGCAGAGGCGCTCCAATAATCTTCACCGGCGCCCCCAGTATCGTGACCAGCGCATTGGAAGCAGACGACGCCTCGCTCGGCGCCGCCCGCGTCTGAATTCCTGAGGCCAGCAGGGTTTGCAATTGGGGTCCGACTTCGGCGAGCTGCATGAACTTGCCGTGGTTGGCGCTGTCCATCGACTTCACGTCCGTCAGATCGATCACCGTCGCGCCTAACGCGGTGAGCTCAGCGGCGTCAGTGGTGTTGCCAACGCGGGATTGACCGCCGGCGATGAAATTCGACAGGCCCAGCGCTTTGTCGTCCCTCGACAAGACGACGTAGAACGGCTTTTGGATGTGGCCGAAAGAGCGCAATTGCGATTTGAAGACGTCCATATCCAGGTCAGGCGCCGCGAGCACGACAAGACCGATTTTGTTCGCATCCTTGAGATTGCCGGCGATTTTAGCTTGCCTGAGCGCCTCGACGGTCACCCAGTTCCCCATGGAGTGGGCGAGAATGTTGACCTTCTCGGCGTTGCTGGTGAGCAGCAACTGGAGGGTGTGTTCAAGATTATCGCGCGCCGAAGTCGCGCTATTGGTGTCGTAGACATATTGCAGCGGCTCTCCGCGCGAGGCCCAGGTGAATAGCACGGGGACCGCGGGCGACCCTGAAGTCGTTGATGAGCTGCGTCGCGGTGTAGGCCGCCTCGGCGAACAGAGTATTGAAGCCGTGGACATAAATGAAGACGTTGCGCTTGCCGCGCGGTCGCAGCGCAAGCTGGGCGTTCACCGCCGCCACGAAGGCCTTGTCGCCGTCCAGAAAATCCTCGTCGCGCACGACAAAGTCGGTATTCGGATCGCCAGGCGCCGAAGATGCGAATTCGATCTTGCCGGGAACGTGAGTTGGCGGGACGGATACCGTCAATTCCGCGTAACTGAGCGTCGGCGACCTCTCACCGTTGAACATCGTGCCCGGCCGATCATCGCGCTGGCGCGTGGTCGCCACGAGAAGAGTATGCTCGGAAGCGCCGTTTGCCGGGGTGGAGACCGGCGCCAAAAAGCCCGTGACCGGGCAAGTCGTCGCGCAGGCCGTCAGCATCACGGCGACGAGCGACGCGGCCGCAGCGGAGCGCGCCCGTTGCGCTGCCCTTGGCGCAAAACCGATCCGCGGCATGAAATGCAGCTGCAAGCGCCCCTGACTCCGAACTTCGCCGCCCTCGCGACAATCCGCGGCTGTCTCGCCTGTCTCGCGCCCCGTGTCCATACGGAAAATAAAAAATCGCCACAGAAAGGCGGCGCCGAAAGAAGCGTCGACTTGCGGTAACCTTGGCGCCTGGCCCGGGCCTTGATTGCGCCAGGGTCGAGCTATCGGGTTGCGCGGTCGGACTTTCCGAAGAGGCGGGCCGCCCGCCACATACCGGATAGCAACCAATCGCCAATGCTGACAACTTGGCTTCTCATCCCGTTAAGTCGCGAGCTGCGCGCACGCGCGGGGAGCGCCTCGGATAGGCTTGCCTTACAATTGTCCTTCACGTGCGCCCGATACAACAGAAGGCTATCTGCATCATTCCTCTTGACCGCGTAAAACTCAAAATATTTCAGATTGACGCCGGCGTGTCTCTCAAATTCTTTGCTATTATTCCAATGTGAAATTTCGGGATTTGAAGTCGACGCATAAACATTTGCCGGCTCGGCGCCCCTTATATACCAGTCAAGATGTCGAACTTCGAACGGATCGTAAACGCGAAGCGCAATTTTCTGCCGTTTGAATGTTTCGCCGGCTCTGTGCACGGCAAACGTCGTATCTACGACGTGCTCTCGAATGGCGACTACGCCAAATGACGTCAAACTGAACCCGGATTCGGAGCCCTGGGGAGGTCACACGCCCCTTTGCGTAGGCCGCAGAGGCTCCAAGTTCCCGGCCCGGTTCTGCAAGCCGAGCGCCAAGAGAGACAAAGCTGCGGCGTTTAGGTTGCCCGATCGGGTGATGAAATCGCATGGACGACCGCGCAAGATCGTGACCGACGGATTGACGACATACGCGGCTGCGGTAGGGGCGATCGGCGTCCGCGAACGCCACAAAGTCAGTCATCGCCGCAACAATCGCGCCAGGAATTCACAGCAACCAGTTCGTCGTCGCGAGGGCCCGATGCGGCAGTTTCGACGATGGAGTTCATTGCAGAAGCTCTGCTCGGTTCATGCTCACGTTGACGATCCCTTCAACCATGAGCGTCAACTAGCAAAGCGACGGATTAATAAGGCGAGTCGAGCGGATGCCTTCGTGGAATTCGGCTTGATCCGGGCGGTCCGTCGAAACCATCGAGTTGATGCGCTGCGATCAATTTATTCTTGCAACGCCGCGCCGATGGCGCCTGGCGCCGGTAGCTTCACCACACGACGGGGTGAACCTCGCCGGTCTGCACATTTAAGAAACCTTCCGGCGCCTGATCGCAAGGGGCGACCAAGACCCAGGTCCAGGGCGCGCAAGTCAGCGTCGCGAAGATTAGGCGTTCGGGAAAGCCGGGGTCCCAGCGCGGGCGGAACGTCGGCTCGTACATCCATTCGACTTTGGCCGCCTCGGCGTAGAGGACCTTCATCTCCGCATCGACCTGATCAGCCGGCCGGCAACTCATCAGGCCGCCGATTTCGAAGGTGACGGTTGCGACCAGTTCGCCTTCGCGAATTAGCGCCCAGCCGCCCTGCGTCTCCACAAGCGCGTTGACCGCCTTCGCCATTGCGGCGTCCGACGAACCGACGCACCAGATGTTGTGCTTGTCGTGCGCGACCGAACAGGCGAGCGCCGTATCCGGCGTCGCGGGGCCACAACCGCGCCAGAACATTTTCGAAGTGCGTGCGTCCCCGGAGAATCGATCGACGATCGCGAATTTCGTTATGTTTTCCGACTCGACGCGCTGCACCTCGCCGTCTCGAACCGGAAGCTCCATCGTGTAGAAATCGGGATGCCAATGGAACGGACGGATGACGGCGGCCTTCATGGTCGCGCGCCCGGCGCCGCGGGAATCGCAAAATCCGCCGATTTCACCGTCCGCTTAATGTTGACCGTTCGGCGCGCCCAGTCCGGCCACGCGATGCGCGGAACCTCGGCGAGATAGCGCGACCCTTCGAGACCTGCGCGCCATCGGCCCAGACCTGCTCGATTTTCAGCGACTTGACATCCGACAGCAGCACCGCGTCGGCATAGCGACCGGGCGCGATCGACCCGACGAAAGGGGTCAGGCGCATGTGCCGGGCCGGATGGATCGTGACACACTGGATCGCGATCTCGGGCGCCAGTCCGCTCTCGATCGCGAGCCGAACGCCGTAATCGGTGGCCCCTAGCTCGAGCGTGTGCGACGCGCTTCGGTCGTCTGTGGCGAAGGCGATTTGCGACCAGTCGGCAAGCCCCTTGCCGATCAGAAACTTGATGATCTCGGGCATGGAATAGACCCGCAATTCGATGAACAGGCCGCGGGCGAGCTTGTCCCATGTCTCTTCGCCGGTCTGAACCTCGTGATCGGAGGACAGGCCGCCGCCGCGAAAGCATTGATCGACGCCGCGTCGCGAAGATCCCGCGCCATGCCCCTCCACGACGCCGCGTGCGCGCAAAAGTCGCCTCGATCATGCCCCAGAGGCGCTCGGTAGGAGGGATTGTCCGGGATTCCAGACGGCCGGCCAATCCATGACTTCGTCGAGCCCCGCCACCATCAGGCTCCGCGCCATGAACTCGCGCTGCTCGTCATGGCCGAAATGGCCGCCGCCCCATTCGTAGGCGGTCGGCGGCACCGCGGAGCCGGGCAAGGGGAAAATCTTCAGCGGCGAACCCTTCCGGCGCGCCTCCAGCCAGAATTCGAGATTGCGGGGCCCGTTGACGTTCGAAAACTCGTGGCTCGCCTCGCAGGTCCAGGTGTTGCCCCTCGGCAGCACGAGCGCGGCTTCCCATTCCGGCGTCAGATGCGAACTCTCGATGTGCTTGTGCACCTCTCCGAAGCCGGGGACGGCGGAAAGGTCGGGTTCGTGAAAGCGCTGTCCGACGTCGCCCTGATATTCGCCCGCCGGCCCCACCCAGGCGATTCGCCTTCCCTTGATGATGATTTCCCAATCCTCGCGCCACGTCCGTGTGTGCACGTCCAGCAGTCGTCTGACCCTCAGCGATTTGTCGGCGGGCCGCTTGCCCAGCGCGACCAGCGCGAGGTCCTGCCGGATGCGCACCTCCTTTTCGGCTTCGATATGATCGTCGACAGGCGACGCTTGGCTAGGGATTGAAATCCATGCAGAGGCGCTCACGAGGGGCCGGCATAGTCCGGCCTGGGGTTCGGCCTTGTCAAACGCGCCCTGGGCGGCGGCGAAAAATCGAGTCTTGCCAGACACGAACGTTCGTCGCAGATTTGTGAGCAAGACTGGTCGAGAGGCCCCTCTACTCGGAACAATCGTCAAATTTCCCGCGCAACGGTCGCAAAGTAGACAGCCTTGTCGAAACCCGGGCAACGCCATGCGTGACTTCCGGTCTCGCGCTCGAGTGACGGTGGGACAGAGAGGATATTTATGCGCAGCCTGCTGAGAAGACAGTTTCTGAAAATCGCGGTCGCGCTGCCACTGGCGATGGCCGGCGCGCACTCCGCTTTCGCGGACGCATTGAAGATCGCCATGATTCTGCCGGGCCCAATCAGCGACAACGACTGGAATTCGGTCGGCTATAACGGGCTCCAGGCCGCAGCTAAGGCGCTTGGCGTCGAAGTCGCCTTTTCCGAGAACGTCTCTGACGCGAACTCCGAGCGCATCCTGCGCGACTACGCCTCGCGCGGTTACGGATTGATCTTCGCGCATTCCTTCTCGTTCGGCGACGCGACGCTCAACGTCGCCAAGGATTTCCCGAACACGGTGTTCATGGCGGGAACTGCGAAGGAACTCGCCCCCAACGTCGGCACCTATTCCAATCCGGACTATCAGGGCGCTTATCTCGCCGGCATGCTGGGCGCCGGGGCTTCGAAGAGCAAGACCATTGGCTGGGTCGGCGGCATGCCGGCGCCCAACATGCTTGCCAATCTTCACGCCTACGAGGCGGGCGCCAAGGCGCAGGCGCCCAACGCCAAGGTGCTCCATACTTTCATTGGCTCCTGGTTCGACCCGCCGAAAGCGAAGGAAGCCGCCATTGCGCAGGTCGAGCAGGGCGCCGACGTGTTGTCAGCGCAGGGCGTAGGCGTGATCGACGCCGCCATCGCCAAGAACGTGCTCGCGCTGGGCGCGATGACCGATCAGAACCACCTCGGCCCCAAGGTTGTGCTGACGAGCGTCACCTGGGATCTCGGCCCGCTCGTCACCGCCGTTGGCAAGGCGGTCGAAGACAAGTCCTGGAAGAGCCAAAATTGGTCCTTCGGCATCCCTGAGGGTTCGGTCAAGTTCGCAGATTTTCATGGCCTGGACGCGGGCGTTCCGCCCGAGGTGCTGAAGGCGGTGCAGGCCAAGTTCGAGGCGATCAAATCGGGCTCGTTCGTCGTGCCGCTGGATACGAGCAACGTCAATTGACGGGCCGATCGCGGGCGTGATCGCGCCGGCGCCGCTGCTAGAAATGCATGGCGTGCGTGTGGCGTTCGGCGGCCTCGTCGCTAACGACGATGTTTCGCTGACGGTGCGCGCCGGCGAAATCCATGCGCTGCTGGGCGAGAACGGCGCCGGCAAATCGACGCTGATGCGGGTGCTTGCCGGGCTCATCGCGCCGGACGCGGGCGAAATTCGCATCGAGGGCCAGACGGTCCATTTCAAGGGACCGCGCGATGCGATCGAGTTCGGGATCGGCATGGTGCATCAGCATTTCATGCTCGTCCCAACGCTGTCGGTCGCAGAAAACGTCATCCTGGGCTCGACGAGCAAGCTGTCCTATTTTCGTGATCGCCGCGCCGCTGAGGCGCGCGTCGCCGAACTCGCCCGCGCGCATGGCCTCGATGTCGATCCACGCGCGCGCGTAAGCGATCTCTCGATCGCCAGCCGGCAACGCGTCGAAATCCTCAAAGTGCTTTGCCGCGGCGCCCGCTTGCTCATTCTGGACGAGCCGACCGCGGTGCTCTCGCCGGCCGAGGCCGACGGCTTGTTCGGCGTGCTGAGGTCTCTGGCCGCCGAGAACGCCGCTATCATTTTCATCAGTCACAAACTCAGAGAAGTCATGTCGCTGACTTCCAGGGTCACCGTGTTGCGGCGCGGCCGCGTCGCGGCGACCCTGGACACTGCGGGAACGGAAGCGCGCAGCCTCGCGCGCCTCATGGTCGGCGACGATGTTCACCTGCCTGCGCTACAACGGGCGGCGACAACTCAACATTCGCCGGAAGGAGGCCAGCCGTTGCTGTCCGTCGAAGGCCTGGTGTGCCGGACGGCCGGCGGAGCGCCGCTCGTCGATCGCGCCACGCTGCAGGTCTGGGGCGGCGAAATCGTCGGCGTCGCCGGCGTCGATGGCAATGGGCAACGCGAACTGGCCGAGGCAATCGTGGGCTTGCGCGAAATCGACGCCGGCAAGATCGCGATCGATGGCGAAGAGGTCAACAAGACGTCCGTCGCGCGCCGCATCGCGCTGGGCCTCGCGCATATTCCCGAGGATCGGCAACGCACCGCGCTGGTCGAAGCCATGTCGGTCGAAGACAACATCATTCTCGAAACCGTCGGGGAGACGCCGCTTTCGAAACGCGGCTGGTTGAACCGGATTGCGATCGCGACCCGTGCCCGCGAGATCACTTCAAGGTTTGATATCCGCGTCCACGGCATCCGCCAGACGGTTGGATCGCTGTCGGGCGGCAACCAGCAGAAAGTCGTGCTCGGACGGGCGCTGGCGCGCGATCCTCGCCTCATCATCGCGGTGCAGCCAACGCGTGGTCTCGACATCGGCGCGACTGCGTTCGTTCATCGTCAGTTGATTGCGCGGCGCGCGGAGGGCGCAGGCGTCCTGATGGTTTCGACGGAACTCGACGAGATCCTTGCGATTTGCGATCGCATTCTGGTGATGTTCAATGGCGGCGTGATCGGCGCGCTGGATCGGCGCGAGGCGACGCTTGAGCGTCTTGGCTGGTTGATGTCGGGTCGAGCCGCGTGAACGCGCAGCCGTCGCCCTTTCGCCGCCTTGCTTTCTCCGGTCTCAGCGGCGCCTTGGCCGTCGCCGCGGCGTTCGCCGTTGGCGCGGTGCTGATCGCCGCCGTCGGCGTGAATCCGGTACGCGCCTATGCCGCCCTGTTCGATGCCGCGCTCGGCAGCCGCAATGGGCTGGCGGAGACGCTGCTGAGATCGATCCCGTTGACGCTTTGCGGCCTGGGGATTGCGCTGTCGTTCCGCGCCGGCGTGTTCAACGTAGGCGCGGAAGGGCAGCTCTATCTCGGCGGCGTCGCCGCGGCGACGGTCGGACTGAGTCTGGCGGGTTGGCCGAGCGTAGTAGTGCTTCCGGCGATGGCCGCTGCCGCGATGGTTGTCGGCGCGCTCTGGTCGGGTCTTGCGGCTTTGCTGAAGCTTCGCTTTCGCGCCGACGAACTAATCACGACCATCATGCTCAACTACGTCGCGCTGTTTTTCGTCAGCTACCTCCTGCACGGTCCGCTGAAAGACCCGAATTCCGTGCTCGCACAGACCGCTCGCCTGCCGGACGCCGGCCGCTTGCCGATCATTCTGGCCGGGACGCGCCTGCACGTCGGCATCGCGATCGCTGTGCTCGCTGCCGTTGGCGCGCATCTCTTCCTCTGGAACCGGACACAAGGATTTCGATTGCGCGTCGTCGGGCTGAACCCTTACGCCGCGCGCAACGCCGGTATCGAACCGAACGCGATGATCGCCCTGAGTTTCGCGCTCTGTGGCGCTCTCTCGGGTCTGGCAGGCTTTACGGAAGTGTCGGGAGTGCAGCGACGCATGATCGAGACGCTCTCCCCGGGCTACGGATATACGGCGATCATGGTCGCGTTGCTTGGCGCGACGAACCCGCTTGCGGTGTTCGCCGCCGCGTTTCTGTTCGCGTCGCTGCAGATCGGCGCGACCACGATGGAATCCGCTGCGGGCGCGCCCAGCGCGTTGACGACGGTGATACAAGCGCTGGTCGTGCTGTTCCTGCTCGGACGCCCGATGATCGATTTCGTCGCAAACGCCTTGCGAACGAGGCGGGCGGCATGAATTCGGCGCTGGCTTCCTTGACCGACCCCGTCTTCGCCGGCTTTCTCTCGGCGGCAACCCGTCTGGCGATACCGCTGCTGCTCGCTGGACTCGGCGGATTGTTCGCGGAACGGTCGGGCGTCCTGAACATCGGACTTGAGGGCGCTATGCTCGGCGGGGCGTTTGTCGGCTTCCTCGCCGCCTATGCAAGCAACTCGCCGTCCGTAGGCGCGCTCGCCGCAATCGTCACGGGCGTCATATTTGGTCTGACGCTCGGCTTTTACGCAGTCACGCTCGGCGCCAATCAGGTCGTGGTCGGCATCGCCATGAACCTGTTCGTTGTCGGCTCCACCGGCTACGCCCTGCGCGCTGTGTTTGGACGAGGCGTCTCCCTGCAACGCGTCGACACTTTTCAATCGCTGGACTTCGGCGCGCTGGCCAACGCGCCCGTGATTGGTCCGCTCTTTTTTCGGCAGGATGCGTTCGCCTACCTGGCCTTCGCGCTCGCCGCCTTGTCCTGGTTCGTGATTGGCGGAACGAAATTCGGGCTGAACATACGAGCCGTCGGGGAACATCCGGCGGCAGCCGAATCACTAGGCGTCGACGTCGCGCGGGTGCGATATTTTGCTTTGGCGATCTCGGGCGCGCTTGCCGCTTTGGGCGGCGCCTATCTCTCTTTGGCCTCTACGGGGGTGTTCATCGAGAACATGACGGGCGGGCGCGGCTATATCGCGCTGGCGATCCTGATCCTCGGGCGGCGGCATCCGCTGGGCGTAGCGATTGCCGCCCTCGTGTTCGGCGCCGCCGATGCGCTGCAACTGCGCACCCAATTGTTGCCGACGGGTTTGCCGCTGCAAATCCTGCTCATGCTGCCCTATGTGTTGACCCTGATCGTCCTGGCCGCGTTTGCGGGACGCGTCGGCGCGCCGGCCGCGCTCGGGGCGCCGTTTCGTGGCGGACATTCTCGAAAAGGCTGAACATGCTCGATCTGCAAACTGCGACCTCTCCGGAAGTACAGGCCGCGTTCGAAAAGGGCGCCCTCTGCGTGCTCGCCGTCGGCGCGCAGGAGCAGCATGGCGCACATCTGCCGCTGACGACCGATACGATCCTGTCCCACGGCGTTGCGCGTCGCCTTTGCGTTGAGATCGACGGGCTGTTGTTGCCTCCTATCGCCTACGGCGACGCCTGGAACAACGAGGGCTTTGCGGGCACGCTGTCGATCGGGCCGGACACGTTGCGAGCGATTCTGATCGACCTCGGCAGCGGACTGCAACGCGCCGGCGCCAAGGCGCTGATCATCGTAAACGGCCACTTCGGCAATCGCGAGCCGATAGCGCTGGCGGCGCGGGCGCTGCTTCAAGACCGCGGCTTCCCGGTCCTACATCTCGACTATCCCGCGATGGAGCGGCTGGCGACCGAAATCTGCGAGAGCTTGCCCGCGGCGCCCACCTTCTATCACGCCGACGAAGTCGAGACCTCGATGATGCTGGCGCTGGCGCCAGAACTCGTTTGCATGGACCGGGCGACCAAGGAATATCCAGTCTTCCCGGAATTGTTCGGCATGACGCCTGTGCGCCTCGACAGCTTCAACGCGTCGGGGGTTTTCGGCGACCCCACGTTGGCAAGCGCGGCTAAGGGCGAAGCGCTGATCGAAGGAATCGTGCGCGAAAGCGCGCGTCTGGCGCGTCTCTTCCTGGCGCGCAGTTGAGTCACGAGGGCGCGTTGGCGGAGCGGCGAAGCATCTGCTCGCGAAAGAATCTCGGCAATTCGGCGAGATCGTCCGCGCCGTGGCCTGCCGCAACCGCTGCCGATAAGGTTGCAAGTATGCCAGCCGCCATCGGCATCGGGACGCCCTCGGTCGCGCCGACCGCCACCGCCGACATGACGTCCTTGTTGAGCGAGCTTATGTCGAGCGACACCGGCCCCGGCTCGCCGGCGAGTATGCCGGCCTTGCCCTTCAGCCACGGGTTGGCGATCGGCGCTTCGCCGAGCGCTTCGAGCATGGTTGCAACGGACAGCCCGTGGCGCGCGCCGAGCGCAAAGCCCTCCGTGAGCGCTCCGAGAAATGCGGCCATGCCGAGATTGACGACCAGCTTCATGGCGTTGCCGGCGCCCAGCGGCCCAAGCTCCAGCACGGCGCGGGTCAGTGGGCCAAGCGCACTCGCGCGCTGCGAGGACGTCGGCGGGCGCGCCGCCCGCCAGCGCGAGCAAACGCCCTTGTTCGGCCTGCGGGATCGTGCCCATGACCGGCGCGCCGACGAGTCGGGCGCCGGCTCGCGCGGCAAGGGCGCCGAGGGCGCGAACGGTTGCAGGCTGCAATGTGCTCATTTCAATGAACAGGCGATCTCGCGCTTCGCCGGAAAGAAGCCCGTCGGGCGCCTGAAACAGGCTGCGGGCTGCTGCGTCGTCGGTGATGATCGAGAGCACGACATCCGTGCTCGAGGCGACGGCGGCCGGGCTCGAGACGCATCGAACGCCAATTTTCTCGGCCAGCGAAGTTCGCGCGGGGTCGATGTCGAGTCCAATCACTTCATGGCCAAGCCCCCTCAGCCGGGAAGCGATCGCGAGTCCCATCTTGCCAAGACCAACCAAACCGTAACGCATGGCTCCTCCGAAACTTCTTCCAGCGCCCACGGCCTCGTTTCACCCCTCCGGAACGATCGGCAGCAGCAAATGCGAGGGATGGTCGAGGTCGCGATAGATCTTGTGAAGCGTCGTGCGGCTCGATGAGATATGGTAGGGAATATATTCGACATTGGTCATCCCGCTGACGCCGGTCGGCAAGTCGGCTGCTGTGATCTCAAGACATATCCGATGGCCGGCGCGGAACAGATTGGCGGTCGGCAGGATTTCGATCTGATATTCGACAATCTCGCCCGGCGTCACCGGTCGGCAGGCGTCGCGCGTAAGTTTGTGCCACGGCCGCGAGGGCGTGCTTCGCGCTTCGTCGAGCGCGCGATAGGAGGCTTTCAACCAGCCGCGCGTCAACTCCCGCTCAGGCAGCCCTTCCGGGATTTCGCGCTCGCCCTCCCGCGCCGTGCGAACCGATACGTCTGGCCCGACGTCTTTCAGGATGACGATCCAGTTCGTGTCGTCCTGATCGATCGCTGCGTAAAGGGTCAAGGCGATCGGTCCGGCGACCAGCGTATCGCGCGGCAGAGGGTCGGTGAGATAGCGAAGCGATGCAATGCGGTTGGTCTGGGTCGGCGGCATCTGCACGAAAGCGTCCGGCGCCTGAAAGATGTCGCTGCTCTCGGGCTCGAGCGGCGACTCGGACAGGCGCTCCCAGCTTCTCAGATAGAATTTCGTCCAGCGCGCCTCCGGCGGCGGCCAATTGTCGGCGCTACGCCAAGCATTGGCCCCCATCGCCCAATATCTTACGCAAGGCATGGTTGGGATGCCCGCATCCAGTCCTTTCAGCCAATGATCGTACCAGGCGAGCATTTCATGGCGCAGCGCGCGCACCGGCCGTTCGAGATGAGCGGGGCCGCCGAGAATGAGCCTCGTCTCGCCGCCGAGCGCCGCAAAATGGTTTATCGCGCCAAGCAGATGCATCTTGTAGGTATAGCCATACCAGCCGGCGCCCGTGCAGGCTGGCGCCTGGATCCCGGCGATAGCGCGCTCGCTCGCCTCCGCGACGCCCTCGGCTTCGAAGGGGTCGATGAGCAGATCGAACACCATCGGCATGTGCTGACCGCGCATCGTCAGCACATGATGCAGGTGCGGGTACATGCGGTAGTCGGGATTGGCCATCGCCTCACGCCAGAGGGTCTCGCGTTCGCCGCTCAATTCGCCGGGCTTGCCGCGGATCTGATGACGCCCGGAAAAATGATCCTGTGTATAGCGAAACAGATTGAGCACGCCGCCCGGAAAATCCTCGCGGAAACCGCCGAGCGGACCATAGGCGCCGCGTCCGTCGTAGGGGAATATGGCCTTGAGATGCGGCGGGTTCTGTTTGGCGGCGCGCCACTGCTCCGCAGCGAATGCGCCTATCCCAACCATGCCGACATTGCCGTCGCACCAGGGTTGTCCAGCCGCCCATTCGATGAGGTCATAAGCGTCCCATTCGCGCGAGCCTACGCTGTCTGACGGCCCGAAGGCGCGCGGCGCAGCGACGATATGGACATAGCCGCGCGTGACGAAGAAACGCGTGTCGCCGGCCTCCATATGGCCGACCCAGAGCGACGACCAGGCGGGTTGCGTCAACGAATCGGCCGGATAGTCCGGTCCCTGGATCTCCTTCGTGTGAATGCCGAAGGCGACCAGCGCGGGAAAGCGGCCGGGCGCCTCGGGCCGGTAGACGTCGATGACGAGCCGCGCGCCGTCGCGCATCGCGACGCTGACATCCCGTTCTCTCACAATCGCCTGAGAAATCCGGGCCGCGCCGGTAGGCGATCGGCGGTTCGGCCGAGTCCTCGACGACGCGGTTCATGGCCGGCCCTCGCCAATCATGACCGCCATGAACACGGCGTCTTCGGCGCCTTTGTTGACCCAGGTGTGATTGACGCCGCGCTGTACGACCGTATCGAGCGGTTTCAAGGAAACCGGATCTCCTTCGTCGAGCCAGAGTTCGGCCTCGCCCGACAGCAACAGGATGTAGTCGACCGTCGGCGTCGCGTGCATCAGCGGATGCCGGCTCGTGTCGACCCGGCAACGGGGATCGCCGATTTCGGCGAAGAAACCCTCCGCAATCGCCTCCAGCGCGGCGCGGTCGAGCTTTTCCGCAGGCGGAATGCGGAAGATGCGAAACACGGTCTGACCGTCACGCGGAAAGAAGGGCAGGGCGTCGGTCGCCGCATCCGGCGCGAGGTCGGCGCCGGTCATCCAGAGATTGAAGTTGCCGGCGCCGCCGCATTCCGCGATATCGCGGGCGTCCAAGACAACCGAACGGCCGCGCGCGTCAAAACCTGTCACATAGCGGCGTATCGAGCGCGGCGTCATGCGTCCTCCTTATGAGGTCTGGCGGCGATTGGCATTGGAATCGCCGGAGGCTGAGGCGTAGCCATGGAGCGAAGCCCGGCGAGCGTTCGCGGCGGCGAAGGGAGCGGAATTTCATGCGGATCAAGGCCGCGGTGGCGCGGGGAATTGGGGCGCCGTTTTCGATCGAAACCGTGCAGCTCGAGGAGCCGCGGCCAGACGAAGCGCGTGTAAAACTTGTCGCCACCGGCATCTGCCACACCGACATTTCGATGCGCGACCACAAGATCTATCCGGTGCCGCATCCTGTCGTGCTGGGCCACGAGGGCGCGGGCATTGTGGAGGCTGTCGGGTCGGCGGTCACGAAGGTGAAGCCGGGCGACCGGGTCATCCTGGCCTCCGCCTCTTGCGGCCATTGCAAATGCTGCCAGGGCGGCACGCCGTTCTACTGCTACGAGTTCAACGAACTGAATTTCGCGGGCGGGCGCGCCGACGGCACGAGCCCGTTTTCCAGGGACGGCGAGAAGCTGCACTATTATCAGGGCCAGTCTTCGTTCGCGACGCACACCGTCATTCGCGAGCGCGCCTTGGTAAAGGTCAGTCCGGAGGCGCCGCTCGAATTGCTCGGCCCGCTCGGTTGCGGCGTCATCACCGGCGCCGGCGGCATCATCAATTCGCTCAATGTCGGCGTCGACGCGAGCGTCGCGGTGTTTGGAGCGGGATCGGTCGGCCTCAGCGCGATCATGGCGGCGAAGCTTGTCGGCGCCGGCGAGATCATCGCCGTCGATCTCGTCGACAGCCGCCTGCAGCTCGCGCGCGAACTCGGCGCGACGACGACGCTCAATCCTTCGCGCGACGATGTCGGGGCGGCGGTGAAGGCGCTGACCGAGCGCGGCGTCGACTTCACCTTCGACACCACCGCCAACATGAACGTGCTTCGGCTCGCGACCGACATTCTCGCTCCACGCGGAATCTGCGGCTTCGTCGGCGGCGCGCCGAAGGGCATGGCGCTGACAGTCGACATCGAGCACATGATGACTGGGGGCCGCACGCTGCGCGGCATCATCGAAGGCGACGCCAATCCCGACATCTTCCTGCCACAGCTTGCCGATCTCGTAACGCGCGGCCGGTTCCCGCTCGAAAAGCTGGTGACCTTCTATCCGTTCGAAGAGATCAATCGCGCCGTCGAGGATTCGCTCGCCGGCCATGTCGTGAAGCCGATCCTGCGCTTCCCGGCATAAGCGCGCCTTATCTGGTCGGCGCTGCGAAGCTATTGGCGAGGCGTCGCAAGGCGGATTTATTTCCAGTGCTGCCGAGGGCGTCGAACTATCTTCGCGGCGGACCGCCTCGCGCCTCCGGATAGGGCATGATGACGAGCATCGACGCCGGCAGGTTCGTGGCGTTGACGAGCGAGCGCGCTTCGCCCGACGCAAGGTGACAGGAATCCATGGCCCTGAGCACCGTGGACCCTTCCGGCGTCGTGACCGTCACTTCGCCCGACAGCACCACATAGACGCGCTCCAGCGGCGCGGCCGACATCTCCGCCCCGCCGCCGGGCAGGAAATGCGACAAGCCGACCCAGAAATTCTCAGCCGGTGAAGCATCATGGCCCTGAAGACGCAGCGCCGTCATACCGAAATGTCTCGCCGCCTCATAAGGTTTTGCGTCGGCGAGGCGTGTGACGTGCATCGGAGTTCTCCTCGGTATATGTCGCTCTCTGGGCGCGGTCGCTGACCTAAAGCATGCAGACATCTTGATTGAGCCAAGGACCGGGCGCTTTTCCCCTTCTCCCCTTGCGGGAGAAGGTCCCCGAAGGGGGGATGAGGGGTCGCCTCCAGGTTCCGCGCGGTTTCCAGGGTGGCAACCGCAGCCAGTCCAATGCTCAAATATGCCTTTCCTGCAGCAGGCGACCCCTCATCCGGCGCTTCGCGCCACCTTCTCCCGCAAGGGGAGAAGGGGATACCGCCCCGGCTTACCATCCAATCAAGAAGTTTGACTCCCCTAGGTCGTTGACCGCGGCTGCCGAGGTCAGCGACCTCGGCTACAAACACCAGCCCTCACGTTTTCTTTGCCTGATCCCGCAGAAAGGCGCTGAGCCGGGCGCGCGCGGCCTCCGCCTGCTCGGGCGTCCAGTCCCTGAAATCCTTTTCCGGACTTCATGCCGAGGTCGCCTTTAGCGACCAGCGCCTCCAGATAAGGATGCGGTGTCCGCGTCACATCGAGGTCAGGCATTACGGTCTCATGAATCGCCTTCGTCAGGTCGAGGCCGACGAGATCGGATTGTTCGAGCGGGCCAAGCACCGCGAGCCGCGCGCCGAAGCCGAGCTTCACCACCTCGTCCACGGTCTCTGCGTCGCAAACCCCGTTCGCCACCAGCGCGATCGCTTCGCGCTTCAGGGCGTGCTGGAGCCGGTTGCCGATGAAGCCGGGTATGTCGCGCTTGACCAGCACCGGCTTGCGGCCGAGCGAGGCGAGCAAGGCGATCATGCGCTCGGCGGCGGCCAAGTTTTCACGCCCCATCGTCACGACTTCAACCAGCGGTACGAGATGGGGCGGGTTCCAGAAATGCGTGCCGAGGACGCGGGTCTTGTCGCGCACGCGATCCGCGATTTGCCGGATCGGAATGACCGACGTGTTGCTCGCTAGCAGCGCTCCGGCCGGTGCATGAGCGTCGAGTTCGGCAAACAGATTCTGCTTCAGTGCGAGGTTTTCGAGCGCGGCTTCGATCACCACATCGGCGTCGCCGACAGCTTTCGCCAGTTCCGGTTCGGGCGCGACGCGGGCGGCCGTTTCGGGCCCTGCATTCAACAGCTCAGAGATCGCGCCGAGGCGCCGAGGCAAAGCCTCGAGCGCAGCGGGGACCGGGTCGTAGACCCGCACGGCATGACCGCCGGCCGCGAACATCCAGGCGATGCCGTGGCCCATCAGACCCGCGCCGAGAACCGCGATTTTCAGCGGCGCGCTCATCCCGCCGTGAACCCGCCGTCGACATACATCACTTGGCCCGTGCAGAAATCGGAGGCGGGCGTGAGCAGATAGAGCGCCATGCCGACAAGGTCCTCGGGCTCGCCGAGCCGGCCCAACGGGATGCGCGACAGCGTGCGGGTGCGCGTCGCCTTGCCGACGTCGTCATCGTTCCACATCCATTCCGTCAGCTTGGAGCGGAACGTGGTTGGCGCGATCGCATTGACGGTGATGCCGTATTTGGCCCACTCGGTCGCCAGCACCCGGGTCAGGCCGTCGGTCGCGCCCTTGGAGGCGCAATAGGCGGTGTAGCCCGAGAAATTGCCGTGCCGGCCGCGCGTCGACGACATCAGGAGCGCCTTGCCCTTGACGCCCTCGCGTATCCAGTACGAGCCGACCGCCTTCGCCATCAGCCACGCGCCGCGCACGTTGGCGTCCATCACGGACTGCCAGTCCTCGTATTTCTGATCCTGTATGAAGCCCGCCTTGTTGGTTCCGGAAGCCACAACCAGCAGATCGACGCGGCCGAACCGATCGAGCGCGGCCTGCAGCATGGCCTCGGCGTCTTCAAGCGTATCGGGACGACGCTGCAAGCCTTCGACTTCCGCGCCGATCTCCTTCGCCTCGGCGACGACCGCCGCGAGTTCCTTAGCCGAACCGGAAACCAGCACGAGCTTGGCGCCAAGCGCGCCGAGCGCCAGCGCGCAGGCCCGGCCGAAGGCGCCGGAAGCGCCAGTGATCAGCGCCACCTTGTCCTTCACGTCGAAAAGGGAGAGCGGCGAGCGGAGCGTTTCACTGATCATCGTCGCGCCTCAGACGCCGGTCTCGATGCGGAAGGACTGGTCGGGATCGATGACCGCGACGACCCGGACGCCGCAGCCTTCGCCTTCCGGCCAGCGCCAGGGAAAGGCCATGAAGGTGCAGCGCTTGCCGGTGATCGCATCGAGATCGCCATTGATGTTCTCGATGCCGGGAATGCCGCCTTTGACCATCAGCGTCTTGTGGGCGATCTCCCAATAAGGAAAATCCTCCATCACGTCGCGGCCCGTCTCGTCTTTGTATTCCTTGAACAGATGTGGATGCGAGGGGCCGGGGCCGTGATCGACGAGCTTGGTGCCGAGCGGATGGTCGAGCGCCTGCACGTCGACCCCCACCATCTTCACCTGTTTTTCCACCAGCCATTCCGCCGCCTCTTTGTAGAGGCCGGGCGAATAGGCGTAATATTCGTCGCTGTCGGCGAGCTTGCGGTGCGCGCCGGTGTTGATCATCACGATGTCGTTCTTGCGGATCTTCGGCGTGGCGTTTTCGAGATCCTCCGCTGTGATGATCCCCCATTTGCCCTTCGGGTATCGAGACCGCGACGCCCGTGCCGAAAAAGCGCCAGATCGGATAGCCGGTCAGGGTCGGCGTGTTCTCGGTCACGTGCAGCGGCGCGTCCATATGCGTGCCGCGATGCATGATGCCTTCGAACTCGGTGACATAGAGGCCGTGATTGGAGTGGTATTGCAGCGTCAGCACGTTGATGCCCGGCGCCGAGGGCCATTCCGGCATGCCGTGCCCCCAGCGGGCGCTGAGATTGTAGAACTTCAGACGGCCGTTGCCGTTGCGTGATCGACATGATCGGGCTCTTCGTGAGTTCAGGCGAGACCCGGCTCCAGCCGGTAGGCGCCGGAGGGGTCAAGAATGGCGGCGAAGCGCACCGGGCAGGCGTCGCCCTCGAACCAGTTCCACGGATAGGCCTGAAACGTGCAGCGCTTGCCGAGGAGATCGTCGACATCGCCGCCGACGTTCTCGATCGTCGGAATGCCCGCGCCGAGCAGCGCGCGGTGGGCGGCGTTCCAGTCCGGGAAATCGGCGGTGGCCGAGCGCCCCGTTTTGCTTCTCGTAACTTTTGGCGAGACGCTTCATCTGTGGGCCGTTGCGGTGCGGGCCCAGCGAAGTCGCGAGCGGATGATCGACCTGCGGCGTGTCGACCGCGACGCAGATTGACGCGCTTCTCCGACGAGCCAGCGCGCGGCCTCCGGGGCGAGGCCCGGCGAATGGCCGAAATATTCGATGCTGTCGCTGTATTTGCGATGCCAGCCGGTGACGATGACGACGATGTCCTCCGGCTCGATCGCAGGCGTCGCCGCCTCGAGATCGGCGACCGTGACAAGCTGCCATTCGCTCTTCGGGATCGACAGGACGACGCCGGAACCGAAGAAGCGATCCATCGGCGATTTCGCCGACCCCGGCGCCGCGCTGGATCAGATGGCGCGGCGCATTCACATGCGTGCCGCTATGCATGATCATGCGAAGGCGCTGAGCCATGACGCCGTTCTTGGCGTGCTGGGTGGCGCGATGGATGCGCACGTCTTCGTATCCCGGCAGGGTCGGCGCGCCGTGGCCCCAGACATGGCTCAATTCATAAAAGACCAGCCCGCTATCGGGCTCCGTTACCCCGGCCACGCGTCGCTCCCTCCAAAGATCCGCGCGCGCGAGGCGCGCCCTCATTCAATCAGCGAATTTGACGACGATCCGGCCGGGCTTCCAATTCATATCCGCGCGCCGCTCATAAGCGCAGGGCATGACTAAGCGGCGCGCGTCTATTTGAGGATCGACGTCCTGCAGGATCGCCTTGAAGCTTTCGAGGGTGCGCAGCGGCCGGCTTGTCCGGCGATAGCAATGCCCGCTTCGCGTTCCCAGAACGTGCCTTCCATCGGCAGCGAGACGAGGTCCAGCGCTTCGAAGTCGGCGCGCATCCAGTCGGAGAACATCGCAAGGAAGTCGCCGTGCGGCAGCACCTTCATCATGCCGTAGGCGCTCGTCTCGATGACCACGCGAGGCGGTTCGCAGGCGTTGGCGACGAAATAGGAGCCGATGCGGCTGGTGCCGATCTTGTCGCCTTCGAGAGCGACCCAGGGATATTTCTGCATGTCGGCGGCGGTGACCAGTTCGAGCCCGGTCAACGGATGGCCGCGTCGCGACGACGACGCCGTGGCGGATGCGCACGATCGGCTCGGTGACGATCTCGATGTGGGAGGGGAAATCGAGCGTCGAACAGATGAGATCGACTTCGCCGGCCAAGCAGCTGCGGCACGAGCGTGTCGATGACGCCGCTGGAAACTCGCACCTTCACTTTCGGATATTGCTTGTGGAATGCGGCGAGCGCGGGCGGCAGCAGCGAACTGATCCAGATGGGGCCCGCGCCGATGCGTAGAATGCCGCCGACGCCGTCCTGCATGCCGCGGATTTCGGACATGGCGTGCTGATATTCGAGGTCCATCAGGCGGGCGCGGCGCGCGAGGATTTCGCCCTGCGGTGTGAGCGCGACGCCGGTCGGCAGGCGTTCGAACAAGGCGGCGCCGACCTCCTTCTCGAGCAGATGAATGCTGAGCGCGTCAGCGCCGGCTGGGTGATGTGAAGGTCTTCGGCCGCGGTCGTGATGTTCTTGCGCTCGACAGTCGCGAGAAAATACCTGAGCAGACGCGACTGCATGCCGGCTTGCCTCCCTTTGCGCCGGCAGCATAAGCGAAAAGCATGGCCCGGGGAAAGCGGTGCGGTCAGGCCGCCTCGCGCCGGTCGGGCGACCGGGCGGATCGCGGCGCGCCGAGGTAGGTCAGCCGCCGCGCGAGCGGGAAAAGCTGCCAGCCGAACCGGTCGGCGAAATAGCCCCAGAGGCCCTTTTTCGCCTTCAGCATCACGCCGATGGCGACCACGCCGAGCAGGATCAAATAAATGCTGCCTTCGTCGGCGAGCAACTGACGCAGCACGAAGAACACCAGCGCGCCGACGATCGGCCCCTCGACGCGACCGATGCCGCCGATGACCGTCATGAAGATCACATTGGTCGTCCAGTCGTTCATCGCGAAGGCCGAGATCGGCGTGATGCGACAGTTTTTGCAGGAAAATCAGCGCGCCGGTCGCCCCCGTCGCGGCCGAGGCGACCACGAACACCGTCAGCCGCGTGCGGTTGACGTCGACGCCGTTGGCCTGCGCGGCGACTTCGTTGTCGCGGATCGCCGTCAGGGCGAGGCCGTAGCGCGATCTGAGCAGGGCGACGATGACGCCGATCGTGAAGATCAACAGGCCGAGGAACAGCCAGTAGATCAGATGCTCGCGCGTGTCGCGATTGGCGGCGACGGTCTTCACCACCGCCGCCGGCAGGCTGAGGTTGGCGTCGATGCCGGCGATCGAGGGCCCGAGCTCAGCGGTCTGCATGAAGACTTCCGCGACCACCCACGATCCGATCGCGAAATAGGCGCCGCGCAGGCGGAACAGCACCAGCGCGATCGGAACCGCCAGCGCGGCGGAGACGACGAGCGCCGACGGGACGCCCCAGACCGGATTGACATGAAGGCCGAGCGCACAGGCGTAGAGCACGTAGCCGCCGAGGCCGACGAAGGCCTGCTGGCCGACCGAAACCAGACCCGCGTAGCCCGCCAGCAGGTTCCAGAGACTGGCCAGGCAGATGTAGGAATAGATCTCGGTCAAGAGGCGCAAGCTCGACCGATCCGACCACCAGGGCGCGGCGATCAGCGCCAGCGTCAGCACGGTCCAGATCGCCATGCCGATGCGGCTCGACCGATCGGTGTGCGAAACCTCGATCGCGACACTCGCGTTGCTCGCGTCCATCTTCATCAGGCGGCCTTGGGAAAGAGGCCCTGCGGACGCACGATCAGCACGGCGAGGAAGACGAGATGGCCCGCGAGGAAGGGGAAGCCGACATTGATCTGCCCGGCCAGCGTCTGCGCGACGCCGAGGATCGCGCCGCCGGCGAGCGTGCCCCAGATGCTGCCGAGGCCGCCGATGATAATGGCCTCGAAACCGAAAATCAGCAGGATCGGTCCCGAAAATGGATCGAAATTGATGCGCACCGAGATGAATACCGCCGCGATCGCCACCACGATCAGCGAAAGCGCCATGGCGAGCGCGAACACATGGCGGGTCTCTATGCCCATCAGTTGCGCGACTTCGGGGTCGTCGGCAGTGGCGCGGAACGAGCGGCCGATCGCGGTGCGATAAAACACATATTGCAGCGCCCCGACCGTCGCCACGGCGACGACGAACTGGGCAAGCGGCAACAGGCCGATCGAGATCTCAGAGCTGATCGGCACGCTCTGCACTTCGATCGGCCCTGCGTGCAGCCGGTGCGTGTCGGCGGTGTAGGCCATCAGCAGGCCGTTCTGGATGATCGCGGAGAGGCCGATCGTCACCATCAGCGGCGGCAGTTCATCGCCGAGCGTCAGGTTGAGCAAACCGCGCTGCAGCGCATAGCCGAGAACCGCCACGACCGGCAGGATGACGATCAGCGCGACGAACGGGCCGACGCCGAGCAGCACGGTGACGCTATAGGCGAGATAGCTGCAAACGACGATGAGATCGCCATGCGCGATATTGACGAGCCGCATCACGCCGAAGATGAGCGACAGCCCGGCGGCGAACAGCGCGTAGAGGCCGCCGAGCAGCACCCCCTGAATGACGACATTGAGCCAGTACTGCATGCCTACATTCCGAAATAGGCGGCCTTGATGGCCTCGGGCTTCAGTTCACGGGACGCGCCGGACAGGGTGACGCGTCCTTCCTGCAGACAATAGAGCCGCCGCGAGGCGGAGAGCGCTCTGACCACATCCTGTTCGACGATCACGACCGCCGTCCCCGACGAGACGATCTTCGGCATGGTCGTGAAAATGTCCTGCACGACGATCGGCGCGAGGCCGAGGCTCAGTTCGTCGCAGAGCAGCAAGCTCGGATTCGACATCAGAGCGCGCCCGATCGCCGCCATCTGCTGCTGGCCGCCGGAAAGCGAGCTCGAGGCCTGGTCGCGCCGCTCCTTCAGGATCGGGAACAGTTCGAACACTTTCTCCAGCGTCCAAAATCCCTTGCGGCCGAACTGGCCGCCGATGACGAGATTTTCGCCGACCGTCAGCGAATTGAACAGACGGCGGCCTTCGGGCACGAGCGCAACGCCGCGCCGCACCAGGTCGGGCGTGCGGATCGCCGCCGACCGCCTCGCCGGAAAAGCGCACCATCTCGCGCTCGACCTTCAACAGGCCGACGATCGAGCGCAGTAGCGTGCTCTTGCCAGCGCCATTCGCGCCGATGACCGACACCACTTCGCCCGGATCGACGTTAAGCGAAACGCCGTACAGCGCGCGGAAGTCGCCGTAGTAAGCCGACAGATTCTCGACGGTCAGAAGCGCCATGCGTTTTCGTCTTGTTCCCTTATTCGCTTGCCGGAATGCCCATGTAGACTTCGGCGACCTTGGGATGCCTGACGACCTCATGGGGAGGGCCGTCGGCGATGAACTTTCCGCCCGCGAGCACGACCACCCGATCGACGACCGCGACCAGCGCATGCACGATGTGCTCGATCCAGATGATCGAGACGCCCGCGCCACGAATCGACTTGATGAGTTCGACCAGCGTCTCGCATTCGACTTCGCTCAAGCCGCCCGCGACCTCGTCGAGCAGCAGGAGGCGTGGCTTTGTGGCGAGCGCGCGGGCGAGTTCGAGGCGCTTGCGGTCGAGCAGCGTCAGCGAGCCCGCCTTGACATTGGCTCTTGCGGCGAGCCCGCAGTCGCTCAACACCTCGGCGCAGGCCTGGTAGACTTCGCTCTCGCGGGCGCCGCGAGCGAAGGCGGCGGCGACGACGAGATTTTCGAACACGGTCATGTCGCCGAAAGGTCGCGGAATTTGGAACGACCTCGCAATGCCCATCCGGCAACGCTGCGCGGCGCCGCTGCGCGTGATGTCGGCGCCCTCGAACCGGATGCGTCCTGCGTTCGGGGCCAGCATGCCGGTGATGAGGCCGAAGAGCGTCGTCTTGCCCGCCCCATTGGGGCCGAGCATTCCCATCACTTCGCCTTCGGCCAAAGTGAGCGAAACATTGTCGGCTATGACGACCGCGCCGAAGCTTTTGCTGATATTCTCCAACGCCAGGATGGCCGCCACGTTTCCTCCCGATGAATAAGGCGGAGGCTAACGCCTCCGCCCTCTTACCCCGCGGCACAATTTCGCGCTCAGGCAAGCGGCAGCAGCGGCGAGGTGATTGGAATGTTCGGGAAGCCGGCGTTGCCGACGAGCGCGAGATGCCACTTGCCGTCCTTGTACTGCCACTGACCTGCGACGACCGGCGTCGTGGAGACGTTCTTCACCGGCTTGCCCGTCCACTGCACATGGCCGACGATCGAGTTGATGTCCGTCGCCTTGATGGCGTCGAGGATCGACTGCGGGTCCTTCACGTCCTTCGAGCGCTTCAGCACGTCGATCACGACCTCGAACAAAGCGTGTTTGAAGTAGATCGGCGCCGTCCAAGGCCGATGCGTAGTCGCTTCGTATTTGTCGGCCAGATCCTTGCAGCTCTCGCCGGTCAGACTCGATTTGAAGGGATGATAGGGCGAGCACCAGACCTCCGCCGTCACGCCGTTCGAGGCCGGCCCGAGCGCCTCCATGCCTGACGGGAAACAGGAACGCCTTGCCAAGTGTCACGATCTTCGGCTTGTACCCCTGCTGCGCGCACTGGGTCCAGAACGTGCCGAAATCCGGCGGGAACAGGTTGCCGGTGACGATCTCGACATTGGCCTTCTTGAACGCGCCGATCTGCGCCGTGAAGTCGTTGCCGAAGGCCGGGAACTGGCCGGGGTCGACGACCGTATAGCCCGCCGCCTTGATGGCCGGGATGAAGGCGTTGTGCCATGATGTGTCATCAAGCAGCGTGTTGAACAGCGTGCCGACCACCTTGTTGGTCGGCTGCGTGTCCCACAATCCGATGAAGGCGGTCAGCACCTCGTTGAGGCCCCAGAAGAAATGATAGGTCCACTCGAAACCTTCCTTCGGCGCCTTGCGGCCGTCCCAGTAGGACTCCCAGGGATCGTCAGCCGTCACACAGGGGATGCCGTTGAGCTCGGCGACATTGGCGACGGGGTTGCAGTCTATCGAGCCGCTGCAGGCGGTCAGGATGTCGACCTTGTCTTTCAGCGCGAGTTCGTTGGCGACTTCGGAAGCGCGCGATTCGTCGGTCTGGCTGTCCTTCTGGATGATCTCGACGGTATATGTTTTGCCGCCGATCTTGAGGCCGGGCTTCAGGATCTCGCGGATCTGGCCGATCATATAGTCGTCGGCTTCCGCGAAGCCGGCCATCGGCCCGGTGCGCGGGCTGACATGGCCGATCTTTATGACGTCGGCCGCGCGCACGATCGCCGGCATGGCGACCGCGCCGGCGAGCGCCGCGCCGCCGGTCAGCACGTTGCGACGGGTCAGGTCGAGGCGAAGCGATTCGATCGGTTTGATGATTTCGTTCATGCCTTCCTCCAGGGTTTGTTTCCTCGACGGCTTGTGCCGCCGTCTTTCAAGCCTGCTTGCCGCGTCGGCCGCTTTGCCGCGCCCTTGATCTTGAACGCGATCTTTTGCATGGGCCGCCGGGAGGTCCAATCATATGTGCGGCGTGCGCCATGCCGAAAACGTATGACCGCCTCAAACTAGCGTCACGCCGAGCGCACGTCCGGCCTCGACGAGATCGGCGTAGGTGCGCGGATCGATGGGAACGCCCTGCGCCAGGCGCTCACGTCGCGTGGCGCGCTCAGGTTCGCCGGCAAACAGCACGGGTCGGTCGGGATCGGAGCAAGGCGACCGCTTGACGTGTTCGAGCACCGCGGAAACGTCGGCGCGAAAGCGTGCGGCGTCGCCGAAGCGCGACGGATCTATGACAATGACAACGAGATTGTTGACGAGCCCCTGCGAAGGCGGGTCCTTGGCGTCGTTGCGCAAGCCGCCGAGCATGGCGCCGGCGAAGAGTTCGCACATGAGGGCGAGGCCCGAGCCTTTGTGCTCGCCGAACGGCAGTAGCGCGCCGAACGGCTCGCTGAACATCACCGCGGGCTCTGTGGTCGGCCGGCCCGCGGCGTCGATCAGCGAGCCTTCCGCAACCTGGGTCTGTTTGTTCAAGGCGACGCGTGTCTTGCCGAGCGCGACGCGCGAGGTCGCGAAATCGAGCACGAAGGGCGCGGCGCGATCCGCGGCGGGCACGGCCATGCAGATCGGATTGGTGTGCAGGCGCGCATCGGCCCCGCCGAACGGCGCAACGATCTGTCGGCCGAAATGCACGTTGGCGAACAACAAGCCGACGAAGCCGGCCTCGGCAATTGTCTCGCCATAGGTTCCAACCCGCGCGACATGATGCGAGTTTCTTAAGCCCGCGATCGCCACGCCCGACGCGCGCGCACGCTCGATTGTGCGCTCCGTCGCTTCGCGCGCCGCGACGTGACCGAAACCAAAGCCCGCGTCGAAATGAAGAATGGCGCCGTGGTCGGCGAGCAGTTTTGGGCGCCGGTTGAGCTTGAGGCGGCCTGCGCCGATATCGGCGAGATAGATTGTAATGAGACCGACGCCGTGGCTGTCGTGTCCCGTCAGATTGGCGCCAACGAGATGCTCGGCGACGATTCCAGCCTCTTCCTCGCTACTGCCGGCGGCGATCAGAAGACGCCGGACGAACGCTCTCAGCGCCTCCGCCGGGACTCTTATATCTGACATGATGCTTTCCTTCGGAGTTTTTCGCGCCCAAGCGCACTCGTCATTGCGAGCGAAGCGAAGCAATCCATGCTGAAGCGATGGCGCCTTTCCTCATAAAGCACAAATCACGGAGGGATGGATTGCTTCGCTTAACTCGCAATGACGGTTCCAAATAGTCGCTGAGCGCTTCATGCGATCAGGCGCCCGGCAGCTTGCCGGGATTTCAGGATATCTCGAGGGTCGAGCGCCTGCTTGATGGCGCGCATGGCCGCGCGGGCCCCCGGGTCGTTCTCCCACTCAAAATATCTGAGGCCGGTCTGGCCGAGGCCATGCTCGCCGGTCGACGTGCCGCCATGATCGAGCGCTCGTCTGACCAGACGATCGATGAAGGCCTGACCTCGCGCAACTTCGCCCGCATCTTCGAAGTCGATCAGCGGCATCACATGGAAGTTGCCGTCCCCGGCATGTCCGACGATCGGCGCGAGAATGCCCGCCGCAAGCGCGTCCTGTCGCGTCTCCTCGACGCAGGCCGCAAGTTCGGAAATCGGCACGCAGACGTCCGTCGAGACGCCCTTGGCGGCGGGGCGCAGCGCGCGCGCCGCCCAATAGGCGTCGTGCCGCGCCTTCCAGAGCCGGCTGCGATCTTCCGGATGAATGGCGCGCGCGATCTCGCCGGCGCCGTTCTCGCGCGCGAGCTCCGCGAATGCGCGCGCCGCGTCTTCGGTCGCAGCCGGCGAGCCGTGAAATTCGACGAACAGCATCGGCGCATCCGGCAAATCGAGCTTCGAATAGGCGCGGCAGGCGGCGACCTGCAACGCATCGAGAAGCTCGAGCCGCGCGACAGGAATTTGCGCCTGCATGGTCGCGATGACCGTTTCGCAGGCTGAGCGGACACCGGGAAACGGACAGACCGCGGCGACGATGGCCTCCGGGAGCCCCTGCACGCGCAAGGTGAGATCGGCGATCACGCCGAGCGTGCCCTCGGAGCCGATCATCAGCCGCGTGAGGTCGTAGCCTGCCGAAGACTTTCGCGCCCGCGAACCGGTGTGGATGATCTCGCCGCTTGCGAGCACCACCGTCATCGCCAGCACGTTGTCCTTCATCGTGCCGTAACGAACGGCGTTGGTGCCGGAGGCGCGCGTCGCCGCCATGCCGCCGAGCGTCGCGTCCGCGCCGGGATCGATCGGAAAGAACAGCCCGTGGCTCTGCAATTCGCGATTGAGTTCATTGCGCGTCACGCCGGGCTCGACGATCACGTCGAGGTCATCAGCGTGAACGGCCCTGACGGCCTTCATGCGCGATGTGTCGAGCGAGACGCCGCCGAACGGCGCGTTGACGTGCCCCTCGAAGGACGTTCCGACCCCGAAAGGAATGACAGGCGTGTCCTCTGCGGCGCAGATGCGCACGATCGCCGCGATCTCCTGCGCCGTCTCAGGAAACACGACCGCGTCCGGCGGTTGATTGGGAACTTCAGACAACAGGTTGCCGTGCTGACGACGGATGGTTTCGTTGACACTGAATCGCTCGCCGAATTTCGCGCGTAAAAGCTCGAGGGCGCGCGCCAGGGCGGCCGGTTCAGGCCGGGCGCGTCGCGGAAACGCGCTCATCCACGAACTTTCCGGAAAAACATCGAGGGGAACGGGTTTGGAAAATCTCCGTATTGCACCTCGATCAGCGCCGGCTCGTCGGCCTTCAACGCCTCGCGCAATGCGACACGCAATCCCTCCGGCGTATTGGTGCGCGCAAATCGCATGCCGAAGGAATCGGCGAGCTTGCCGAAATCCGGATTTCTGAGATCGCTCGCAATCAGTCGGCCGCCGAACTGCTCGCGCTGGATGCGGCGCACGTTTCCAAAGGCATTGTCGTTGAACACGACCGCGACGACCTTGATGCCGAATTGCATCGCGGTCGACATTTCCTGCACGTTGAACATGAAGCCGCCGTCGCCGCCGACATAGACGACGGGACGGTCGGACGCCCCGACCTTGGCGCCGAGCGCGGTCGGATAGCCGTATCCGAGCGTGCCCTGGTAACCGGGCTGGATGACGCTATGCGGCCGGCGCACCGGCCAGCCGTACCAGGAATAGAAATGTAGCTGGCACACGTCGAAACAAATGATTCCGTCGTCAGGCAGTTCGGCGCGCAACGCTTGTGTGAAGGCCTCCTGCGGCGCGAGTTTTTTTGCGAGTTCTGCGTGCTTGGCGACTCTTCAGGCTCCGGAATTCTTCTGATCGATCCGGGCGCCGTCCGAGACGTTTTTCTAGTTCCGGGATCAGCGCAGCGAGCGCCGCGCCCGCGTCGGCGACGATATGCGCATCGGGCGGCCATTGCGCTGTTGATTGATCGGGATCGATATCGATGCGCACAAGCCGGATCGCCGCATCACGGCCCCATTCCGCGATCGGATGAAACAATCGTGTGCCGATGGCGAGCGCGACGTCGATCTGCGGCCAGAGATCGTTGCCGACCTGTAGCGTCTGCGCGAACGGATCGTCGGGGTCGAGCGCGCCCATACCGTGCTCGCTCATCACGACCGGCGCCTGGAGAAGACGCGCGAGACGGGCGAGTTCATCGCTGACATCGAGCGCGCCGCCGCCGACGAAGATCGCAGGCTGTCGCGCCGCCGCCAGCAGCCGCGCCGCCGCCGCGATCACCTCGGGATCGGGCGTCGGCGCGGGCGCGGGGGACGGGCGTGATCGGCTTCGCCGTCGCCGTGCGCTTCGCGGAAATGTCGGGCGGCAGTTCCAGGGCGACCGGCCGCTTGCGGCCCGACATCATCTGTCGAAAAGCCTCGGCGACCTTGGGTCCCACGTCCTCCGGCGTTTCGATGCGGCCCTGCCATTTGGTCGCGGAAGCGAGCGCCTGCAACTGGCCGGGAATCTCGTGCAGATAGCCGAGCCCGCCTTCGATATGGGCGGAAGGGATCTGGCCCGTCAGAAACATCACCGGCGCGTTGCAGGCGTAGGCGGTGGAAAGCGCCGCCAAGGCGTTCAGCGCTCCTGGTCCCGGCACGACCAGGCTGACGCCCGGTCGGCGCGCCGCCTGAGCATAGCCGAAAGCCATATAGGCCGTCGCCTGCTCGTGACGCGTATGAATGACGGAAATTTTTTCGCGCGCCCGGTAGAGCGAGTTGAAGACGTGATCGAGCTGTAGTCCCGGCAGGCCGAATAAGTCTTGCACTCCATGAGCCACGAGCGAAGCGACGAGGAGATCGGCCCCCGACATATCCTGTGGCTCGCCCGCGTTTCCAACCATATTTGTCGCCTGTTCGTAGCGCCCGCTGATGTGCGCCCCCGTGCGAAGCCCCGCAAATGCGATTCACAAACCCGGCGATCAGTTTTTCTTATGCGCCGGGCTCACCTGGCCAGAATCGAAAGCATTTTCAAGCGAAAGCGCGTAAGGGCGGCGACCAGCGCCTCGCGCTCTGCCTGGAAGCGATGGGTTGGAGCAGGAATCGACACGGCGACCGGGCGACCGAAAGCGTCGAGCACCGCGACGCCGACGGCCGAGATGCCTTCGTCGTGTTCGCCGAGATCGAAGGCGAGGTGTTTTCGCCGAATGCTCTCGATCTCGCGCAAGAATTTCGTGGTGTCGGCGACCAGGCGCTGCGGATATTCGGCGAGGCTTTTTCCGAGAATGCGCTCGGAATCCTCGCGGGCGAAACACGCGAGGATCGCCTTGCCGTTGGCGGTGCAATGCAGGGGAAAGCGCTCGCCTACGGCGGAGATCGCGACCAGGCGCTGACGGCCGGGCAGTTGGTCGACAAACACGGCCGATCCCCCTGACAGGATCGACAGGTCGACCGTCTCGCCGACCTCGTCGCGCAGCTCAATCAGATGCGGCCGCAGCAGCTCGACGAAATTCGAGCTCAACGAGGAGGCGATGCGGGCGAGGCCGGGCCCGATGCGCACGCCGCGTCCCGGCTGTGCCTCCACAACAAAATCTTCCTGCGCGAGCGCGGCGACGATGCGCTGCACGGTCGAGCGCGCGAGGCCAACTTCTTTGGCGATCTGGCCGAGGCTCGAGCCCGTCCGGCCTTCCCTCGAGCGCGCGCAGCACGTTTGCGGCGCGAGCAATCACCTGGACGCCCTGGCCGGCCCTGTCGTCGCTGTCATTGAGGACTCGTGTCCCCGTCCAAGCCGCTCTCTCCCTGCATGTCCGCGCCTGTCGGCGGCGTGCCGCAAGCGAAGCCTGGCCCGCAACAATTTTCTCAGGCGCCCCGCTTGACTGCATCATGATACACATGCATCTTATCGCGGTACAAGAGCAAAGTGGCGGACCCGACAGCGGTCCATGAGGGAAGCGCGACAGGACAGGGAGGGCCGAATGCCGGTCACGATCCGCGGCATCGAATTCGAGGACAATCTCGACAACCCGATGGGGCTCGAGTTCTACAATCTCTCCCATCGCTTCGGCTTCCAGTCTCCCAATTGGCCCTATTTCGAAGACGTCAAGATCGAGCGCATCCATTACATGGCGAAGTCGGGCGTGCTCTCGCAGCGCATCACGACCAGCATGCACAACACGACGCATATCGACGCGCCCGCGCATGTCGTCGAGGACACGCCCTTCATCGACGAGGTGCCGCTGCCGCATTTCTTCGGTTCTGGAATCGTCGTGTCGCTGCCGAAGGCGATGTGGGAGCCGATCACCTACGACGATCTCGAAAAAGCCGCGGGCCATGTCGTGCGTCCTCGCGACGTCGTCATCATCAACACCGGCTGGCACAAGAAATATCGCGACAGCGAGGAATATTTCTGCAAGTGCCCCGGCTTCGTGCCCTCCGCCGGCAAATGGTTCGTCGAGAAGAAGGTGAAGGTGGTCGGCCACGATACGCAGGCCAACGACCATCCGCTCGCCACTGCCATCGGCCCGCATCGCAACGGCCCGCTGCATCCACATCTCGCCGAGGAATTCAAGAAATGGTCGGGCGGGATTGATTGGAAGGAAGCCCATCCCGAATGGGAGCCCGTCCATCGCATCCTGTTCAACAACGGCATTCTCGGCATCGAGAACGTCGGCGGCGACCTCGACGCGGTGACGGGAAAACGCGTCACCTTCGCCTTCTTCCCGTGGAACTGGGATCGCGGCGACGGCTGCATCATCCGTCTCGTCGCCATCGTCGACAAGTCGCAGAAATATCGGATCGAGGCTGGCGAGAGTTTTGCCGCCGCGCCGAAGCCGGCAAGCAAAGCGAAGAAATAAACCGATCAGGAGGAAGCGCCATGCTCGTGAAGCGTTTCGCCGAGGCGAAGACTTATGAGGCGCCCAATCATTACGGCGTCGTCGGATTGCGCCTGCAGGGTTTTGAGCCCGGCGGCCCGACCAACCAATGGGTTGGCTATTCGCAATTCCTGCCCGGCGGCGGCGCTGGCCCGGATTCGACGCCGTTCGAAAAAGTCTATGTGGTGCTCGATGGCGAGATGACCGTGATCGTCGACGGCAAGGAGACCGTGCTCGGCGCCGATGGATTCCTGCACCATCGCGCCCAACGAGGTTCGCCAGATCGTCAATCGCACGAACCACGTCTGCAAGATGCTGGTCGTGATCCCCTATCCGCCGGGAGCAAAACCGTGAGCGGCGCGCCGACCGATCCGCATGCTTTGTTCTCGGTGAAGGACAAGGTCGCGCTCATCACCGGCGCCTCGGGCGCGTTCGGCGCGGTCGCGGCCGAGACGCTGGCTTCGGCGAACGCAAAAATCGCGCTCGCCGCCGGCAAGCCGAAGGAGCTCGCCGAGGTCGCCGCGGAATGCCGCGCGCGCGGCGCCGAGGTCGAGGAGATCGTCGGCCGCCCGAACAGCGAAGCTGCCTGCGACGCGATGGTCGCCAAGACGATCGCGCGCTTCGGCCGGCTCGACATACTCGTCGTCGCCTCAGGCAAGAACGACGTCTCGAAGATCGTCGACATGGCGCCCGAGCGATTCCTCGACGTGATGGACGCCAATGTCACGCAGAGCTGGTTGATCGCGCGCGCCGCGGGCAAACAGATGCTCGCGCAAGGGCAGGGCGGCAAGGTGATCCTGATGTCGTCCGCGAGAGGCTTGCTCGGACACCCGGCCGGCTACAGCGCCTATTGCGCGTCCAAGTCCGCCGTGGATGGCCTCACCAAGGCGCTGGGTTGCGAATGGGGGCCTTTGGGCATCACGGTCAATGCGATCGCGCCAACCGTGTTCCGCTCGCCGCTCACCGAATGGATGTTTGCTGACGACGAGCGCGCGAAGACGGTCCGCGCCGGCTTCCTCACCCGCGTTCCCAAAGGCCGGCTCGGCGAACCGACCGATCTCGCCGGTCCGCTGCTGTTCCTCGCTTCCGCCGCCTCGGATTTCTACACCGGGCACATCCTCTACGCCGACGGCGGCTACACGGCGGGGTGAGACGATGGCGGAGCGCATCGCGATCCTTGGCGGCGGCCTGATGGGCCATGGCATTGCGCAAGTGTTCGCCGCCGCCGGCCATCAAGTGCGCATCACCGATCCCATCGCAGAGGCGCGCGCGCGAATCCTCGCGCGCATCGGCGTCGTCTGCGACGACCTCGGGCAGGATCAACAGCCTTGTCTCGCGCGTCGAAGTTGTCGACACGCTCGTTGAGTGCGTACGCGACGCCGACGTCGTGATCGAGGCTGCGCCCGAAAACCTTGAACTCAAGCAGCAGATATTTGAAGAGGTCGAAAGCGCGGCGCCGGCTGCGGCGATCCTGGCTTCCAACACCTCCGTCATCCCGATCGGCCGCATCATGGCGCGTGTCCAGAGCCGCGGGCGCGCGCTCGGGACACACTGGTGGAACCCGCCCTATCTCGTGCCGCTCGTCGAGGTCATCCGCGCCGAAGAGACGTCCGACGCGGCGGTCACCATCGATCGCTTGACCTGCTGCAGGCGCAACGGAAAATCGCCGGTGGAAGTGAAGAAGGACACGCCGGGCTTCGTCGGCAACCGGCTGCAACACGCGCTGTGGCGCGAGGCGATCGCGCTCATCGCGGAAGGGGTATGCGACGCGGAAACCGTCGACGCCGTCGTCAAGTCGAGTTTTGGCGCGCGTCTGGCGGTGCTCGGCCCGATCGAAAACGCCGATCTCGTCGGCCTCGATCTCACGCGGGCGATTCATTCCTACGTGCTGCCGGCGCTCGATCGCAGCACACAACCCTCGCCGCTGCTCGACGAGCTGATCGGCGAAGGCCGCCTCGGTTTCAAGAGCGGCCGTGGCTTTCGCGACTGGCCGGCCTCGGACCAAGCAGCGCTGAAAGCGAAACTGACCAAACATCTGAAGGCGAGCTTTGGCGCGCCGCGCAAGGAGGATACGCCATGAGCGGAATGCGTTTCGAGGAAGCCAATGCGCTGCTGGAGCCGGGCTATCAGGGTTTTGAATCCGGCTATCAGGAGATCGAGGACGACAAGTGGGTCGTCGCGGGCCTCACACGAATGGTCGGTTGTCGCGCGAAAATGATCCATTGGTGGTTCGGCTGGCTCGGCGACATTTCCTGGTATCGCCTCTGGCATCCGACCGATCACATCTACAGCGGCTGGGAGGGGCGCGAGAACGGCAACTACATCGGCGCCGCCCATCTCGTGGAAGAACATCTCGGCGGCCGCGACACGCCGGTCGAGCGCCTGCGCGTCAGCTTCCGCGAGCCGACGGAAGTGTTCGACAAGCAGAAATACCAGGCTTCCGGCGCCTTCGCGGTCTGCGCTCGCCCGGGTCTGCTCGACCATCCGATCCATGTCGGCCATATGTGCCATTTCATTCGCGACACCGACTACGGTTGCGAGATGCGTTCGCGGTTCTGGCTCGGCGACATCGCCCATCGCGATCCGACGGTGACGATCCCCGAGCCGGTTGTGCGCGAGCAGCGAAAGAAGAACATCACGCCCGATTTCTCCCGTCGCCTGCACAAGCATTGCGTCGAGGAAATGGGCTATCTCGCCGACATTCTGCCGACGCTCTACAAGCGCATCACGCTCGACAATACGTTCTGACAGATGCGGTTCGCTGAAGCCAACGATCTCCTGAAGCCCGGCTATCTGCCGTTCGAATCCGGCTATCTGGAGCTTGAGGACGGCAAGTGGGTCGTGGCGGCGCTGACCCGGATGCCCGGCGCTCGCGCGAAAATGGTCGACTGGTGGTTTTCGTGGCTCGGCGACATCAACTGGTACCGCCTTTGGCACCCGGTCGATCACGTCTCCAGCGCCTGGGAGAACCGCATCAACGGCCGCTATATCGGCGCATCTCATATCGTCGAGGAATATTTCGGCCGCGACGGGCCAGTTCACAAGCGGCGCATCCAGTTTCACGATCCGAGCGAGACGTTCGACGTCGAGGCCTATCGGCGAAGCGGTCATCTCGCCGTCTGCGCGCGCAACGGCCCGCTCGAAGGGGCGGTAGCGACGGGGCGCATGTGCCATTTCGTGCGCGACACGGATTTCGGCTGCGAGATGCGCTCGCGCTTCTGGCTCGGCGAACTTTCCGCGCGTGAGCCCGGCGTGACGATCGATGAAGGTGCGGCGCGGGCCTTGCGCAGCAAACTTCTGACGCGCGATTTCGCGCGTCGGCTCCATCAGCATTGCGTCGAGGAGATGGGCTATCTCGCCGAACTCCTGCCGACGCTCTACCGGCGGGAGACGCTCGACAACGCGTTCTGATCCGCCGTCATCAACCAAAATCACACGGGAGGAAAGACATGAAAGGCATCGGAAAATACCTGGCCGCAACGGGTTTCGCCGTCGCTGCCCTCGGCGCCGGCGCGGCTTCGGCCGACGACATCGTCATCGGCGCCTCGCTGCCGCTTTCGGGTCCGCTGGCGGGCTTCGGGAGCTTCCAGCAATGGGGCTACAAGCGCGCCGTCGATGAGGTCAACAAGGCCGGCGGCATCACCGTCGACGGCAAGAAGGAACAGGTGAAACTCATCATTCGCGACGACAAGACCGATCCGAGCGTCACCGCCTCCAACACCGAGACGCTGATCTCCCGCGACAAGGTCGTCGCGATGCTCGGCTCCTGCACGCCCGCGCTCGTCAACGCCGGCGCGTTGGTCGCCGAACGGGCGAAGAAGCCGTTGGTCACGGGCTGTGATCCGCTCGAGGCTTTCAAGTCGGTTCGCAAGTGGAACTATGTCTGGGACCTGTTCTTCGACGAACCCGAGCTCGCCGCGGCGCAGTTCAAGGCGCTGACCGACCTCGCCGTCCAGACCAACAAGAAGATTGCCGTCTGGCACGACAACGGACCGGATGGACAGATCGTCGGCGGCAAGATCTGGCCCGCGCTCGCCAAACAATTCGGTTATGAGATCGTCCAGGACGCGGAGTTTCCGGTCGACAACAGCCAGTTCACCTCGATCATCGGCGAAGCCAAGGAAAAGGGCGCCGACATCGTAATGGTCGACTCGATCACGCCGCAGGCGGTCGCGATCCGCAAGCAGATGGCGGCGGCGGGCTATACGCCAAAAATCATGGTGATGGAGAAGGGCGCGGAGCCCGTGCAGTTCGCCGAAGCGCTCGGCAAGCTCTCCGACGGCGTGCTGGTCGGCGGCTACTGGGATCCGACCTTCCCCTATCCAGGCGCGGCGGATCTCAGCAAGGCCTTCGAATCCGAGACCAAACTGTCGAGTTCGCAGCACATCGCGGATTCCTATGCGTCGGCGCAGATTTTGCTTGACGCGATCGCGGCGGCGGGTTCGACCGATGCCGAGAAGATCAACGCAGCGCTCGCCAAGACCGACAAGACCTATGTAGTCGGCCCGATCAAGTTCAGCCCCGAACATACCGCGGCTCTGCCGATCGTCTCGCTGCAATGGCAGAACGGCAAGACGGTCATCATCTGGCCGAACGATCGCAAGACTGGCGGCGTCCTGTTTCCGATGCCCTGATCCCGACGATTCCCTCTGATGTCTGACATGGCTGTCCCGCT
Organism: uncultured Pseudomonadota bacterium; assembly: GCA_963710855.1. GTDB lineage: Bacteria > Pseudomonadota > Alphaproteobacteria > Rhizobiales > Beijerinckiaceae > Roseiarcus. The sequence continues at coordinate 292,024 of CAVQBX010000006.1, forward strand.
CTCCACGATCGTGTCAGGCATTCTGCTTGGCGGGATTCTCGGTCTTGCGGCCCTCGGGCTCTCCATCGTGCTCGGCGTCATGCGCCTGGTCAACCTTGCGCATGGCGATTTCCTGGTGGCGGGGGCCTATGTCGGACTGTTCTTTCTGCAATGGACCGGAGTTCGATCCGCTGTTGGCGCTGCCCGTCATCGGGGCGGCGCTCGCGCTCATCGCGGCGCCGCTCTATCGACTGCTGCTGCAACCGCTCGCCGAGCGCGGCGCGGAAGCGCAGATGATGACGATGTTCGGCGTCTCCATCATTCTTGAAAATGTGTTCGTTCTCGCCTTCAGCGCCGACACGCGCTCGATCAATCTCGACTACGCGTCCCTGCCGCTGAAAATCGGACCCATCACCGTCCCGCTGATCTATGCGCTCGGGTTCGTGATCTCGACGATTTGCATCCTTGCGGTGCACTGGCTCGTCTCGCGCACAACGTTCGGGCGCGATCTCAGGGCGAGCGCCGCGGATTCGGGAGCGGCGGCGGCGCTCGGAGTCGATGTGGGGCGGGTGCGGATGCTCACCTTCGCGCTTGGCGCCGCCTGCGCAGGCGTGGGGGGAACGCTGATTGGAGCGGCGTTCCAGTTCAACCCCACGACGGGCGCCGGATACATGCTCAACAGTCTCGCCATCATCGTGCTCGGCGGTCTCGGCAATGTGCTTGGCGCGCTGATCGGCGGCGTCGCGCTCGGCTTCCTGCAGAGCCTTGGCGGCCTCGCGCTTGGCGACGGCTATCGCGATCTCGTCGGCATGGCGCTGTTCCTCGTCGTGCTCGCTCTCCGTCCCGATGGATTTCTGGCGAGGGGACGATGACGAACCCGGGGCGCGCCGCAATCATCGAGATCGCGGTCATCCTCGTGGCCGCCGTCGCGCTGAATTTCCTGCCGATGTTCGCCAGCGACTATGCGCTGCAGATCGCTTTTCGCGCGTTGATCTATCTGGCGCTCGCCGAGGGCTGGAATCTGATGGCGGGCTCGGCGGGGCTCGTTTCGCTCGGCACGTCGTCATTCGTCGGGCTCGGCGCCTATGTGACGTTCGGGCTGCTCAATCAGATGGGCGCGCCGATCGCGCTGGCGATCCTCGTCGCGGCGCTGGCCGGCGCGGCGCTGGCGGCGCTCGTCTCGCCGGCGCTGTTCCGGCTGCGCGGGCTTTATTTCACGGTCGGCACGCTCGCGCTCGCCGAGTTGCTGCGCCTTGGCATGATCAACGTGCCCTGGTTCGGCGGCGCGACAGGGATCTTCCTGGCCGACGATCCGCCCGCCCTTCCGGTGCTGTTCCGCTATGCGCTCGCCGTCGCGCTGATCGCGACGCTGGTCGTCACCGCCGCCACGCGAACTCGCGCCTCTGTGATCCTGCGCGCGGTGCGCGACGATGAGGACGCCGCGGCGCAGATGGGCGTGCGCCCTTTCCGAGTAAAACTCGCGGCCTTCATGGCGGCGGGCGCGCTTGGCGCGATGGCGGGCGCTGTGCAGTCGGTCAAGCTCGGCGCCATCGAGCCCTACGGCATGTTTGGTCTGCAATGGTCGATCGACGTGCTGTCGATGGTCATCATCGGCGGCGTCGGCCTCAGGCTCGGACCGCTCGTCGGCGCCGTGTTCGTCATCGCGCTCGGCGAGTTGCTGGCCGACTATCCCGAGGCTCACATCGCGATCGCCGGAGTCATCCTCATCGCGCTCATCCGGTTCGCGCCGCGCGGCGTGGTCGGCTTTGCGCTGTCGCCGAGGCTGACGCTTGAAGGGAGCGCGCTGATTGGCCGCCCCGCTCCTCGAAGTTTCGGGTCTCGTCAAGCGTTATGGCGGGCTGGTGGCGATCGATCACGTCGACTTCGCGCTCGAACCCGGCGCGATTGCCGGGGTGATCGGCCCCAATGGCGCGGGAAAATCGACGCTGATCGGTCTCGTCGGCGGCGCGCTGGCGGCAAGCGAGGGGACGATCCGGCTTGACGGCCGCGATGTCACGCGCTTGCCGGCGAGCGAGCGAGCGCGTTCCGGCATCGGCCGCACCTATCAGATCCCGCGGCCCTTTCTCGACATGACCGTCGAGGAAAATCTCGAGGTCGCACAATATTCGATCGCGCCCTTCATTGCCGCATCGGTCGCGCGGCGCGAGCGCGATGAGCTGCTCGAGCGCACTGGTCTTGCGGACGCCGCGCGACGGCCCGCCCATGCGCTGCCGCTGCTCCGGCGCAAGCGGCTCGAAGTCGCGCGGGCCCTGGCGCTGAAACCCCGCGTCCTGCTGCTCGACGAAGTCGGCGCCGGCCTCGTCGACAGCGAAATCTCGGAGCTCATCGCGCTGATCCACTCCGTCAGCGACGCGAGCACGGCGATCGTCATCGTCGAACACGTGATCCGGGTCGTGCGCGAGTGCTGCGCCCGCACTCTGGTGCTCAACTTCGGCCGAAAACTGATCGAGGGGCCGACCGCAGAGATTCTCGCCAACGATCAGGTCGCCGCCGTCTATCTCGGCACCGGAAAGTCGGGCGCTCCAGGCAAGGCGTCGGACGGGTCCGACGCGTCGGCCGTCCACATCGGCGCGCCGGCGGACGAGCGCCGCGCGCTCGCGCCGCTGATCGCCGCCGCGCGCGGCGACAAGGGTCCGCTGCTGGAATTGCGCGGCGTCGAAGCCGGCTACGGCCAGGCTCGGGTTCTGCGCGGGATCGACCTTTCGCTCAGCGAGGGCGAGGCGATCGCCGTGCTCGGCGCCAACGGCGCGGGCAAGACGACGCTGGCGCGGGCAATCACCGGCGCCATCGCGCTGACGGCGGGAACGCTGCGGATCGCGGGCCAGGAGATCGCCGGCTTACCCGCGCATCGCATCGCGCGGCTCGGCGTCGCCCATTGCATGGAAGGCCGGCGCATTTTCCCAACCCTTTCGGTCGAGGAGAATTTGCGCATCGCGGCGCGGGGCGCCGACGCTGCGGCGACTGGCGAAAGGCTTGCGGCCGTCTACGACCTGTTTCCCGTGCTTGGGGAGCGCCGCGCCGATTCCGGCACGTCGATGTCCGGCGGCCAGCAGCAGATGCTGGCGATCGGCCGCGCCCTGATGGCGCGGCCCCGCCTCGTCATCTTCGACGAGATTTCCTTAGGCCTCGCGCCCGTCGTCATGGACAAGCTCTATGAGGCGCTGGTCATGCTGAAACAGGCTGGAGTGACGCTGATCGTGATCGAGCAGGACGTCGACCGCGCCCTGAGCCTGGTCGATTTCGCCTATGTGCTCGAACACGGCCGCTTCGGCCTCTCCGGCAAGCCTGCCGACATCGTCGCCGATCCGCGCCTGAGGCATATCTATATCGGCGCCGCCGACTAGGCGACAAAACGCAAACAAACCGAAACGGACCTGCCAATCCCCGAGCCTGACACTATGTTGGATTACCTGCGAAATCACTATCGCCCCGCGGAGCGCGTCGCATGAACCCGCAAATCCTTGTCTTCGAAAAGGAGGCGCAGATCTATGCCGCGCGGCTTCGCGAGGCGTTTCCGGGCCTCGTGGTTCACGCGACCTATGACGCCGCCGAAGCGCTTGCGGTCGCGCCCGACGTGGAGGCGATCGTTGCGCTCGCGCACGAAATCTCCGCCGATGTCGCGGCGCGCGCCAGGCGCCTGCGCTGGATCGCGGCGCTGACGACCGGCACCGATCATCTGAACACGCTCAGCCTTCCCGCCGACGTCATCGTCACTTCGCATGCGCGGCATGCATGGCCCGCAGATGGCGGAACTGGCGTTTCTGATGATGATTGGGCTGTCGAGAGATGCGCCCGCGATGTTCGGCAATCAGAAAGCCCATGTGTGGCGGCGCTGGCCGCAGAAACTCATCTACCGCAAGACCGCGACGCTGGTCGGCGTCGGCGCGATCAGCGAAGAGCTGGCCGTACGCTGCCAGGCCTTCGGCATGCGCGTCATCGGCGTCAGTTCGGCAAGGCGCGAGGCGCGCGGCTTCGATCTGATTTTTTCGCGGGAGCGGCTTGCCGACGCCGTCGCTGAAGCGGATTTCGTCATCGCCCTCGTTCCTTACGGGCCCGATACGCATCACATTATCGACGCCGCCACCTTCGCGGCGATGCAGCCCTCGGCCTTTTTCATCAACATTGCGCGCGGAAAAGTGGTTGACGAGGCGGCGCTGATCGCAGCGCTCAGCGAGAAGCGCATCGCCGGCGCCGGTCTCGACGTCTTCGCCGTGGAGCCGCTGCCCGCCGACAGCCCGCTCTGGGACATGAAGAACGTGATGATCGCGCCGCACATCGGCGGCATGAGCGACATCTACGCCGAGCAGGCGCTACCCATGCTGCTTGAAAACATGCGCGCGTTTCTCGACGGCCGCCCTGAGGCCATGACCAATCGCGTCGAACGCAGGACAATTTGATGAAGCCCGAACAGCGCATCCTCAATCGCATCTCCGACGCGGAGCTCGAGCGCCGCTGGGCGCGGGTCAGGGAATTCATGGCGAAGCTCGGGCTCGATGCGCTCGTCGCGCAGAACAGCAGCGACTGGCTCGGCGGCGCCGTCAAATGGCTCACCGATCTTCCCGCCACCAACGGTTATCCGCGCACTGTAATCTTTCCGGTTCAGGGCAGGATGACCGTCGTCGAGATGGGGTCATTCGGCGGCGATCGCGAACTGAAGGCGGACGAGGGCCTGAACCGCGGCGTCGGCCGCATCCTCACGACCCCGTCGTTCTTTTCGATAGGCTATACGCATACCTACGACGCCGATCTCACAATCGAGGCGTTAGGCGAGGCGCGCCGTATCGGCCTCGTGCTGCCCGGCGCCTTGCCTCACGCCTTCGTCGAAAGGCTGCAGGCGCAGCTCGGCGCGGAGGTCGCCTTCGTCGACGTGACCGAAGAACTCGACGCGCTGAAGGCGATCAAAAGCGAAGAAGAGATTGCCGCGATCCGCAAAGTCTGCGCGTTGCAGGACGAAGTTTTCGCGCGGGTCTGCGACGAGATAAGACCGGGCATGCGCGACATCGACGTCACCGCTTTCGCTCAAGCCGAAGCCCTGAAACTCGGCAGCGAACAGGGCATATTTCTGGGCGCTTCGGCGCCGGTCGGCGTGCGCTCGCCATTCATGCCGCGCTGGGCGCAGGGACGCGAACTCAGCTCGGGCGATCATCTGTCGTTGCTGATTGAAGTGAACGGCGCCGGCGGCTTCTACACGGAGATCGCGCGAACGATCGTTCTCGGCCGCGCCTCCGAAGCCTTGAAAGCGGGTTTCGCGCACGTGAAGGCCGCGCAGGACCACACCCTCTCCCTGCTTCGCCCGGGCGCCGACCCGAAAGCGATCGCCGCCGCGCACGATCAATTTATGCACGCGCGCGGCCTTCCGCCGGAAACTCCGCCTTTATGCGCACGGGCAGGGCTACGACATGGTCGAACGCCCGCTCATTCGTCGCGACGAAACGATGAAAATCGCCGAGAACATGTGCCTCGCCGTCCATCCCGGCTACGAGACCGAGGAGATCTGGGCCGTCATCTGCGACAACTATCTGATCGGGCCCGATGGCCCGGGCCCTTGTCTTCACCAGACGGAGAAGCGGATATTTGAAGCGCGCGGGTGAGGGGCGAGACCGCTCCCTCCCCCGCTTGCGGGGGAGGGCCGGGGTGGGGGCAAGACCCACCGACGCTACGTGGCGCAGCCCCCACCCTTACCCTCCCCCGCAAGCGGGGGAGGGGATCGGAAAGGGCGGTTCAGATAGGTCGGTGACTGCTCTTAAGTTCGACAATCGCCACGCCATTCCGGTAACTTGAACAAAAGTCCAAATAAGGGAGCGCAAGGTGTCTGAGACCGGACCGGGAAAGATCGTCGCAGAGGCGCTGCGCGCCGAGGGCGTGAAGGCGATTTTCGGCATCCCCGGCGGGCATATTCTCGCAATCTACGACGCGCTCTACGACATGCCCGACGTGAAGACCTATCTGGTCCGGCACGAGCAGACAGCGGCGGCGGCGGCCGCGGCCTATGCGCAATTGACCGGCGAGCCCGGCGTCTGTCTCGTCACCGCCGGCCCCGGCATGACCAACCTGCTCACCGGCGTGGCGGAAGCCTTCGTCGGCTCCTGGCCGATGGTGCTGATCGGCGGGCGCGGCAGCGCAGCGACGGTTTTGCGCGGCTCCAGTCAGGAGGCGCCGACCGAGAAGATTTTTGCGCCGGTCGTCAAATGGAGCGTGCGCGTCGACCGGGCCGATCTCGTCGGCCCCGCCATCCGGCAGGCATTTCTCATTGCCCGCAACGGCAGGCCAGGGCCTGTGCTCGTCGACATTCCCCGCGACCTGTTCATGCAGAAGACTGCGGCCACGCCCTATCTGCCCGCCGGCCCGCGCGTAAAACCTCGGCCCGAGGCGCTCGCCGTCAGGCAGGCGGCGCAGGCGCTGCTCAAGGCGAAGAACCCGATCCTCGTCGCCGGCGGCGGCGCAGTCGCCTCCGACGCCCGCGAGGAAATCGTCAAGCTCGCCGAATCGCTCGCCATTCCCGTGCTGACCAGCCTGTCCGGCCGCGGCGCGATCGGCGACGATCATCCGCTCTCGGTCGGCGGCCTCGGCGCGCATCGCAATCCGCTCTCCAAGCGCCTGCTGGCGGAGGCCGATGTTGTGCTGGGGCTCGCGACCAAATTCGAGGAGATGGAGACCAACTGGCGCCCCGGCACGTTGCCGCCGGCCGAGGCGACCTACATCCAGTTCGACATCGACCCCACCGAGATCGGCCGCAGCGCGCCGGCCCAGATCGGCGTCGTCGGCGACCTGAAGGAAGCCCTCATCGAACTCAACGGAATGATTGCGCTGAGCGGCCTCGCGCCTCAGCGCCGCCGTCCTCGCAAACCACCCGCGCGTGCGTCAGATATTGGCCGAGCGCGCCCGGGTCGCGGAAGAGGTCGACGCGCTCGCCGCCTCCGAGCAAAGGCCCATCCATCCGGTTAGGGTGATCCGCGCCGCGCGCGAAACTTTTCCGAAGGAGTCGACTGTCGCCTTCGACGTCGGCGCCATGACGCAGCACATGGCGGGCTCTTCCGCGGTGTTTCCGATCTACGAGCCGCGCAGCGTCATCTCGCCGTCGAGTTTTTACGGCATGGCCTTCTGCGCTTCCGCGCTTCCCGCGGCGGCGCTGGCGCGCTCCGGCAAGCCCGCGCTCTGTTTCGTCGGCGACGGCTCGTTCCAGATGGCGCTGCCCGCGCTGCCCTTCGCTGCCGAATACAAGCTCGGCGTCACCTGGATCATCCTCGACGATTGCGCGCTCGGCTCGATCCGCGACGCGCAGGAAATGGTGTTCGGCAACCGCATCATCGACACCGATTTCCAGTTCCAGCCGGATTTCGCCGCGCTGGCTAAGGCCTGCGGATGCTACGGCGAGCGCGTGGATCAACCCTCAGACGTGAAGGGGGCATGCGAGCGCGCGCTCGCCGCCAATCTCAAGGGCCAGCCCGCCGTGCTCGACTTCCGCGTAGCGCGCGAGCGCATGCAGCAGACCTACGACCACTTCACTTTCATGAAGCGATAGAAGAGCGAGTTGTCAGGCGCGCCGGCTGACGCGCTTCTTTTCCGACGGCGCGCCGCGCAAGCCCTCCATCCCGGCGCAGGCGAAGGCGAGCAGCGTCTCGTAGCCGGCCTCCAGGTCATCGGCCGAAACCTCGCCTTCCGACAGGGAATCGACGCGCCGGTTCTTCGACAGGGTCTGCAGCATGCAATCGAGCGCCAGCGAAAATCCCCGCATCAATTTTGCGCGCGGCACGTCTGGAAGGGCCTGTGCAAGACGGCCGACGAACATCAGCGCCGTTTCGTCGAAATGCTCTCGCAACAATTCGAGCCAGCGGTTGCCCTGCGCGAGCTTTGAGATGATGAGCAGATAGGCTGGCCAGCCTGTTTCGCCCGCTTTCATGCGTTCGAACAGCGGCCGCATGAAAGCGTCGAGCACTTCGCGCGCGCCGGCGCCCTCGGGCGCCTTGGCGAGCCGCGCGCGACGCATCTGATTGAGAACGTCGGCGCGGCGCGCGACGGTTTGCGCGAACAGGTTTTCCTTCGAGCCGAAATGGTAGCTTGCCAGCGCCAGCGTCACGCCCGCCTGCTCGGTAATGTCGCGCAGCGAAACCGTGTCGAAGGTGCGTTCGCCGAACAGACTCTCGGCCGCGTCGAGGATCCGCTCCCGCGTCGCATCGCCGTTGGCGCGCGCGGCGCCGCGCGGCGCCGGCGCCTTGCGCGGCGGCGGAACAGCTTCGCTCGAAACAATCTTGCGTGCTCTGGGCATGGCCTCACGCCTGTTGAACCCAATATGTCGAAAAGGCTTTACGAAACTTGGTCACTTGTATCAATAAGGGAGCGTCGGGGAGGATCAAATGGACTATCGGGTCAGTTACGACGGCCGCGCGACCCATGTCGACTGGGCGCTCGATGGCGTCACGGCCCGCATGATCGACTGGTTCTGGAGCAACATGGAAAAAGGTTTTCTGCTCTGGCACCCCGAGCAGCACGAGCCCTTGACCTGGCCGGTTCCCCCTCGTCATGGCGCGCCGCTCGGCGCCGTCCACAACGCGCCGCAGACCTGGGACGACGGCCGCCGTCAGGACCTTTACATCCGCTTCGAGAGGTTCGAGGACGTCCCCGACGACATCCGCGACGTGATCGCGCATGAGCATGTGATGATTGTCGCCGGCCTCGGCTTCGACGAGGCTTCACTGACCACCCGCGAGCCGCTCGGCTACCGCGTTCATCAATGGTCGAAGAGCGATGCGGGAACGGTCGGGCGCGCCAGCGCCTTCGGCCGTCGCAAGCCTGAGAACGAAGCCGACGGAAAAGTCTGGGCCGCCCACGCCGCCGGCGAGATCGGCAACTGGGAGAAATTTCTCGCCGAGATCTATCGGCTCTACAAACCCGTCACCGACGTACGTAGAAATCCGTTCACCGATCTTTCGGTGGAAGGCGCGGGCCGCGCTGCGCGTTACAAACACGCGCGCTGAAGAGCCCGTCACCACGCCAGCGCGCCGCCGTCGACGCGAAAATCGGCGCCCGTCACATATCCGGCCTCGTCCGAGGCGAGATAGAGGGCGCACATCGCGATGTCTTCGGGTCTGCCGAGCCTGTCAACCATCAGCTTGTCCTTGACGGCGGCGAGCAATTCGGGCCGTTCCAGCACGGGCGCGGTGGCTCCGGTGACGATCATGCCAGGCGATATCGTGTTGGCGCGAATGCCATGCGGGCCGCCTTCCATCGCGAGCTGGCGCGTCATCGCCAGCACGCCGCCCTTGCCGGCGCAATGGGCGAGCGCCGGCGAGTTTTTCAGGGCGACATAGGCGTTGGCGGAGGCGAAATTGACGATCGCGGCGGCGCCGCTCGCCTTCAGATGCGGCCAGGCGGCTTGGCACATCAGGAACACCGTATCGAGTTCGCCGGTCAGCGTGCGCCGCCAATGGGCCTCGTAGTCCATCTCCTCGATCCAATGGAAATCGGCGACGGCGGCGGCGTTGACGAGGATATCGAGCCGGCCCAGGCGCAGGACGGCTTCAGCGACAAGCGCGCGCGACCTCTGCGGGGTTTGTGAGATCGGCGCGCATCGCCGTGATCCTGCCTTCCGACAATTCAGCCGTGCGCCTCGCGGCGTCGAGGTCGATGTCGACGGCGACGACGTCAGCGCCTTCGCGCGCAAAAGCGCAGGCGACGCCGGCGCCGATGCCGGACCCCGCTCCCGTCACGATCGCCGCCTTGCCGGCGAGGCGCCCGGATTTGCTGGCCATGGTTGTTGCTCCCTGCCGTTGGAAGATTGACTCGGGTTTGGCGCTTGCTTATTTATACGCTCGTTCAACTTAGCGCCGGACGAGGCCGCAGACAAACGAGGAAACGCGTTCATGTCGGGGCTCGCCGATCTCGAGGCGCATCATTTCTGCATCAGCACGCCCGATCTCGAGGCTTCGCTCGCCTGGTGGCGCGACGTGCTCGGCTTCGAGCTCGAGTTCCGTTTCGAGTTGCCGCACATCCGTTGTCAGGGCGCCTTCGCGCGGCGTGGCGCGTTCCGGGTAGAGTTCTTCTGCATCGAAGGTTCTGCGCCGACGCCGGCCGAGCGCCTCCGGCCGGACAGCGATCTGAGAGTGCATGGCGGCAAGCATATTTGCTTTTCCGTCGAGGACGCCCAGGCCGCGCTCGAACAACTGCACACGGCGGGCGTAAGTATCGCGGGCGTGCGCAGGCAGGGCGGGCCTATGCGCGAGGAGGCCGATCCCCGGCTCGACGCGGAGCCCGGCCGCAAGCCGGCGATGGCGGTGTTTCTTCTCGATCCCGCGGGCGCGCTGATCGAAATCGTGCGGCGCGGAGATTTTCCGGCATGACGGGAAAAGATTTCGAGGGACGCGTCGTCATCGTCACCGGCGGGGCAGGGGGAATCGGCGCGGCGACGGTGGAGCGCTTCGTGGCGCGCGGCGCCTCCGTCGTCGTCGCGGACATCGCAGCGGAAGCGGCGCAGGCGGTCAGTGAGCGTGTCGGCGGCGGCGCGCTCGCCGTGCCGCTGGACCTCGCCGATCAAGCTTCGATCGAGGCGATGTTCGACGTCACGCTGAAAGCGTTCGGCCGGCTCGACGTGCTCGACAACAACGCCGCCGCGCTCAGCGCCGACATGGCGCGCCGCGACGGCGACATCGAGCACATGGAGAACGAGGTCTGGGACCGCGCGTTTCTCGTCAACACGCGCGGCGCGATGATCGCCTGCCGGCGCGCGCTGCAGATCATGGCGCCTGAGCGGCGCGGCGTGATCATCAATGTCGCGTCCAATCTCGCGCTGCAGGGTCATGTGATACAGGCCGCCTACAGCGCTTCGAAGGCGGCGCTCATCCAGATGACGCGCTCGATCGCCACTTCGCACGGCAAGCGGGGCATTCGTTGCAATGCTGTGCTGCCAGGGCTCACCGGAACGCCGGCCGCGCTCTCTGATCTGCCTGAGCGCCTGCGCGAGATCGTCGAGGAGGAGACGCCGACGCCTTATCTCGGCGCGCCCGAGGACATCGCGGAGGCGATCGTGTTCCTCGCCTCCGACGCCGCGCGCTACATCAACGGCCATTCCCTCGTCGCCGACGGCGGAACCACGATCCACGCGCCCGGGTTTGCGCGGCTGCGGGAGTTTTTTGGCGATTCAGACTAGCGCCGGCCGCCCTCATCCGGCGCTGCGCGCCACCTTCTCCCGCAGGCGCGAGAAGGGTCAGCCCCCTCTCCCGCTTGCGGGAGAGGGTTGGGGTGAGGGCGGTTCCAACTAAACCCAAGAACTCCCGCCGCTCACCGCCGCAGCAGGAACGGAACCAACTGAAACAGGGTCTTCAACCCCAAAAGCTTCAGCCCCGCGCGCGCTTCGGCCGGCGTGAGTTTTGCGACCATCGGCATGGCGCCAAATATCTTGCCGCGGATCACCAATACCCCGTCCTCGATCGCGACCTTGCGAACCGCCATCAGCTCCTTGTTCTGCGCATCGAGGAACTTCATACGCTGGCCCCCATCACCTTGTCGTAGTCGATGGCCATGTCGTCCATCATGCGGATCGCGGTCGCGCGGCCCGCGCCGAACACGCCGCCGCCGGGATGCATGAACGGCCCGACCAGATAAAGCCTTTCGAACTCCGGGCACCGTGTATTGCCCATAGTCCGGCGTCGGCCGGTGCGCGACCTGCTGATACATGTAGGGCGCGCAGCCATGAATGTCGCCGCGCAGGAACGAGTTCGGGCTGTCGCGCTCCATGTCGAGCGGGCTTTTTACGACCCGCGCGATGATGTTGGATTCGTCGAGCCCGGTGAAGAATTTTCGATAATAGGCGAGGCTGCGGTCGGCGATTTCGTCCTTGCGCCGATCCCACGAGGACGCGTCGCCTTCGAGATCGTAGGGCGCGAAGGTCACGCCGTAGAACGTGCCGGCGCCCGGCGGAGCGCGCGAAGAATCGCTCAACGAAACATCGGAGCCCGCGCACAGCGGCACGTCGGGCGCATGACCTTGTTTGAGCGCATCGAAACTGCGGCGCATGTCGTTCAGGCGGTCGGAGGTCATCAGCTCCGTCATCACGGCGTCGTCGAGATCGCCCCCGGCCTTCAGCCGCGCCTGCTCTTTCAGAGCGTAGTGGCTCAGCATTATGGAGAAATGCGATTGCGTGATGCGCTGCGCGCGCTCGTTGACGCGCGCCGGGATGCCGTCGACGAATTTCGCCAGCACCTTTGGATGTATGCCGGCAATGACGGCGTCCTTCGCCTCATATCGCTCGCCGTCCAAAAGCTCGACGCCGACGGCCTTGCCTGATGAGGTCAGAATGCGGCTGACTTCCGCGTTGCAGCGTACTTCGCCGCCGAAATGCTCGATCGCCTTGATCGTCGCCTTGGTGAGTTCGCCCGAGCCGCCGACCGGCCGCGCGACGCCGAACTTGTGGATGATGCCGGGCATCAGAAACACGCCCATGCCGGTGCCGAGATCATCGGGCGCCTGAAGGTTCTCGGTGACGAGCCGCACCAGATGAACTTTCAGCCGCTCGCTCTCGAAATGCTGGTCGGCGAGATCGACGGAGGAGCGGCTCATGAAATCGAGGATTTCGCGGCCCTCGTCGTTCTGGTCCATCATGGCGATGAAGGCGCCCATAGGAAACGGCGGCGCATAGAGTCCGGACATGAACATCGGCAGGAACGCCATGCTCTTCTCGGCGAAGCGACGATAGGCCTCCGCGTCGCGCGGAGAAAATTCGGCGATGCCCTGGCAGGTGCGATCGAGGTCGCGATAGAGTTTTACGCTCGAGCCGTCGTCAAACACGGTTGCCGAGGGCAGCGGCGAGTAGTGATATTTGAGGCCGAATTTTTTGAACAGGCCGAGTTCGTCCTCGGTGACCATCGGATTGCCTTGCAGCATGATGTGCACGTTGGAGTGCTCGTCGTGCCAGAAGCCGGGCGCGGTGAGTTCGCGGGTCGAAACCCCGCCGCCGGCATGGCCCTTGCGCTCCAGCACCAGCACTTTCTTGCCGGCTTTCGCCATATAGGCCGCAGCGGTCAGGCCGTTGTGGCCGCCGCCGACAGAAATCACGTCATACCGGCCGCCCAAGCTTTCCTCCCCTTTTCACCGTCCTCTCAGACGAGCGCGTTGCTGACAAGCGCTTCGGCGTCGGCGTCGCGCGAAAAGCCGAGGCGATCGGCCTCCGCGGTTTCCAGGCGCGGATAGGCGCCGAACAAGGCTATGATCTCCGTATCCGGCGCGAAGGCGACTTTTGAGCGGCTATCGGGAAAGCGCCGGTTGAGTGCATCAACGAGCTCGCCAAAAGTCAGCGACAGCGCGGGAAGCGTGAAGGCCCTGATCGGCCCGATCTCCGGCAGCTTCGCTGCATGGATGAAATTTTCGGTGACCTTGTTGATCGAGGCCATCCAGGTCCGGCTTTCGGGCGCGACCGGCAAGGTCATGTCCTCGCCGCGTGCGAACTTCCAGAAGAGACGGGGCATGAACGCCGATTTGAGGCCTGCGTCGGCGCCGTCGCGCGCCATCACCCCGGAGGGCCGCAGGCTGACCCCATCCAGCCTACCTCGCGCTGCAAAATTGGAGAGTGCGACCTCCATCATCAGTTTTTGTGCGCCATAGACCATTTTGGGGGCGAACGGCGTGGCGTCGGTGACGGGATCGGGCATCGGCTTGCCATAGACGGCGATGGTGGAGGCGAAAACGACGCGCGTCCCCGGCGCACGGGCGGAAAGGTGTTCAAACAAGTCGAGCGTCGCGTCGACATTGACACGCCGCGCCAGCCGGTAATCGGCTTCCGCCGCGCCGCCCAGGATCGCCGCAAGCAGGATGACCGCATCGGCCCGGTCCAGCGCCTTTTCGCGTAAACCCGCAGCGGCGAAGTCGCCGACATGGGCCTCGACCTTATCCACGCGAGGACTCTCAAACGGATTGCGATCGATGAGCGTCAAGTGTTCGACGGAGGCGTCTTCGGCGAGACGCCGGGCGACCCGGGCGCCGACGAACCCTCCCGCTCCGATGACGGCGACTTTCATTTATGCGCCCGCCTTGTTAATTGGTCATTGTTCAATTATACGCAAGCGGGCGAACTGGCAAGCGTTTTGCGCAAGGCGCTCCGAAAAGAGAAACTGTCATCCCCGCGAAAGCGCTACGGTATGCAGACAACTTTGTTTGGCCCAGCACCGCTGGGCGCTTTTCCCCTTCTCCCCTTGCGGGAGAAGGTGGCCGAAGGCCGGATGAGGGGTCCGCGCCGCAAGAAGGTATGTTTGAGGGTTGGACGCGCCGCAGTTGCAATCCTGGAAGCTTCGCAGAAACCGGAGGCGACCCCTCATCCCCCCTTCGGGGACCTTCTCCCGCAAGGGGAGAAGGGGATAATCGCCAAACTTCGGTTCAATCAAGATGTCTGTATACTGTAGCGCGAAAGCGGGGATCCAGCGTGTGATGCTTCGCTTGCAGAAATGCACTGCAAATATTGGTAACTGCCTAGCGGGGGTAAGTGCGAAAGGTCACATTTTGCGAGAGAATTTTGGCGGGTTTCGGATTTTTGCAGACGGGCGACGATCTTTCTGACTCAAGGGTGGAATGTCTCTTGCGCGCGAGATTGAATCGCTGATTGCATCGCTGAGAAGCGAGCTTCAGTGGCTTCGGGATAAACTCGCGATGGTCGAGGCAGAGAACGTCGAACTGAAGCAGCGTATGGGTCTGGACAGTTCGAACAGTTCGAAGCGGCCTTCGAGCGACGGGTTGAAGAAGAAGCACTGAATTGCGGGGAGTTTGCGCGGTAGAACGGGCAAGATCAGCGGCGGGCAGAAGGGTCACGAGGGCGGCACGTTGCGTCAGGTCGCCACTCGCGACGCGGTGGTTCGGTACGAGGCCTGCGCGTGCGCGCGGTGCGGTTCGCGGCTCGATGCGAACTCGGCGACAGGACACGAGAAGCGGCAGGTGTTCGACATTCCAGAGCGCGTGATGCTGGTCACGGAACATCAGGCCACGATCTACGGTTGCGGGGATTGCAGGGCAGAGACGAAGGCGGCGTTTCCGGAAGGCGTAGTGTAGGCGACGCAATATGGCGATCGGCTCAGGGCGGCGGCGATCTATCTCAATGTACAGCAACTGCTCGCGGAGGATCGCGTCGCGCAGGCCTTGAGCGATCTGTTGGGCGCGGCGGCGATCTGCGCGGCCAGCATCGTCGCCTGGGTGGGCCGGAAGGCGCGGCAGTTGCGCGCGGTCTACGAGGCGATCGGCTAGCGCGTGGCAGAGGCCGCGGTTCGCTATCTCGACGAAACGGGCTACGGGATCGCGGGCAAGCTGCATTGGCTGCACACGACGTCGAGCCTGCTTTTCACCTTCTATCGCGCGGGCGAAAAGCGCGGCGATATCGCAGGGACTTGCAGGGGGGCGTCGTCGTCCACGATCACTTCCTGCGCTATCGCGGGATGGACAAGGTCGATCACGCCTTCTGCAACGCGCATATCCTGCGCGAACTGCAGGCGCTCATCGAGATCGACGGGGAGATCTGGGCCGAAGCTATGCGCGACATGCTCCTGAGCGCGCACGACGCGGTCAACAAGGCTCGTCAGGCGGGCGAAACCGCGCTCGCGGACAAAGCAGTCGCCGCCTTCGTAGAGCGCTACTGGGAGGCGATCCGGCTCGGCCTCTCTTTACACGGTCAACTGCGCAAACTCCGGCAATCAGCGCGCGCGCGCGGCAGCGCCAAACAACGCGAAGGCGAAAATCTGCTCGAAAGGCTGAAGAAGTTCAAAACGGAAACGCTCCGCTTCCTCATCGACTTCACAGTCTCTTTCACGAACAATCTGGCAGAACAGGACTTGAGGATGATGAAGGTGAAAATGAAAATCTCAGGATCGTTCAGAACTCTCGAAGGCGCACAAACCTTCGCAACCCTCAGATCTATAGTCTCGACCGCACGAAAACAGGGCTGCAATATACTGCAAATACTAAACGCAGCACCAAGTAACATAATACTCGCCTTGGCCGCGTAGAAAACGGCTTGGGAGTTAAAAATATTGAAGCCGCTGAGCCCTACGACACTGGATCCCCGCGTTCGCGGGGATGACAATTCCCCCAGGGCTCTTTGAGGAGCGGCGGCGTCCAAGCCGCCGTGGTCGGCTGAGAGCCTGTCGGCCCGGGGGCCGACCCTCCTCGGAAATTGCGGACAAAACCATTGCGCGCCCGCGCTCGTTTTGTTACTTGAACATTCGACCAAAGAAAGGGACAAGCATGGCGGGCAGGGACGTCCGGCGCGTGGTGACGGGCCATGACGCGACAGGTCGGGCGATCGTGCTGAGCGACGGCGCGCCGCCGCATGTCACACGCCCGCCGCAGCAGCCGGGCCTCGCCTTCCACGAACTCTGGAACACGCGCGGCTCGCCTGCGCCCGTTTCTGCGCGGGAAGACGAGCCAACCAACCTGCATCGCGACACCGCGCCGCCGCGACAGGGCTCGATCATCCGCATCGTCGACATTCCCCCGGAGGGTCGCGATGGCCCAGCCTTCGACAAGGAGACTGCGCGCGCCTTGTTTGAAAAAGTCGGGCTTGCCGAGAACGCCGAGCACACGATCCCCGGCCGCCATCCGCTCATGCACCGCACGCAATCGATCGATTACGGCGTGGTGCTTGAAGGCGAGATCGTTTTGCTGCTCGACGACGAGGAAGTGCCGCTGAAGGCCGGCGACGTCGTCGTGCAGCGCGGCACGATCCACGCCTGGGCGAACCGCTCGGACAATGTCACGCGCATGCTGTTCGTGCTCGTCGACGGCGTCTTCGATCCCGAGCTTGCCAGACAGCAGGCCGAACACGACGCGCGCCTCAAGGCCGCGCACGCCTGAAGGAGATTCTTATGCCCCGTCGTTTCGTCGATCTCTCTGTCGCCCTCAAGGCCGGCATCGCCTCCGATCCGCCGCCCTTGAGGCCACAGATCGACTACATGGACCATGACGGCGGCGCGAAGGAATTCGAGCAGATGGCTGGAGTTCCCGTCGACAAACAGCTCGAAGGCAAGGGCTGCGCGAGTGAGAATTGCCGCATCACCACCCATTCCGGCACACATCTCGACGCGCCCTGGCACTACCACCCAACCATGAACAACGGCGAACGCGCGTGGACGATCGACGAAGTGCCGCTCGAATGGTGTTTTGGGCGCGGCGTGAAGCTGGACTTCCGCGAAAAACCCGACGGCTATGTCTGCACGGCCGCCGACGTCGAGGCGGAGCTGAAGCGCATCAACCATACGCTCGCGCCCTACGACATCGTGCTCGTCAACACGTCAGCGGGACTGCGCTACGGCCACGACGATTACGTCAATCGCGGCTGCGGCATGGGCCGGGAGGCGACCCTTTATCTGACCGAGCGTGGCGTGAAGGTGACGGGCATTGACGGCTGGAGCTGGGACGCGCCGTTCTCCTACACCGCGAAGAAGATCAAGGAGACCGGCGAATATTCGCTGTTCTGGGAGGGCCATAAGGCAGGCGCGACGCGCGCCTATTGCCACATCGAAAAGCTTTCCAACCTGGAACAGCTGCCGCCGACCGGCTTCATGGTGTCGTGCTTCCCCGTAAAAGTCGATCGCGGCTCAGCCGGCTGGTGCCGCGCGGTCGCAATCTTCGAGGACTGAACAAATGAAATTCGCGACCCTTCCGAACGGCAAGCCCGACGGCCGCCTCCATCTCGTCTCGCGCGATCTGACGCGATCAACGCCCGCGCGCGCCGCCGAAACCTTGCAGGCCGCGCTCGAAAACTGGAGCGCGCTCGAGCCCGCGCTGCAGGCCGAATATGACGCGCTGAACCGCGGCGGCGGCGAAGTTTTTGACGCAGCCAAGGCGCTCGCGCCGTTGCCGCGCGCCTGGCAATGGCTCGATGGTTCGGCCTTCGAGAGCCACGGCGCGCTGATGGACAAGGTTTTTGGCATGAAGAAGGAGCCTTATTCGAAGCCGCTGATGTATCAGGGCGTCTCGGACCTGTTCTATCCTCCGGTCGCCGACGTGCCGTTCGTCTCGACCGCCGACGGCATCGATTTCGAGGGCGAATTCGGCGTGATCACCGACGCCGTGCCGATGAACGCCGGCAAGGCCGAGGCTCTCCGTCACATAAGGCTTGTCGTGCAGATCAACGACTGGAGCTTGCGCAAGCTCGCGCCTGTCGAAATGAAGACCGGCTTCGGCTGGGTGCAGGCCAAGCCCGCCTGCGGCATGGCGCCGGTCGCCGTGACGCCCGACGAACTGGCCAAGCATTGGCGCGACGCGCGCGTCGACCTTCCGCTCAATGTGAAGTGGAACGATCAAGCAGTTCGGCGCCGCCAATGGCTATGCAATGAGTTTCGGCTTCGACGATCTCGTTGCCCACGCCGCCTATTCCCGCGCGCTCGTCGCCGGCACCGTCATCGGCTCGGGCACGGTCTCCAACGAGACCTACCGTGAGGTCGGTTCGAGCTGCATCGCCGAGCGGCGCGGCATCGAGATGATCGATGAGGGCGAGCCGAAGACCGATTTCATGGCTTTTGGCGACAC
Organism: uncultured Pseudomonadota bacterium; assembly: GCA_963710855.1. Classification (GTDB taxonomy): domain Bacteria; phylum Pseudomonadota; class Alphaproteobacteria; order Rhizobiales; family Beijerinckiaceae; genus Roseiarcus. The sequence goes on from CAVQBX010000006.1 coordinate 310,522, forward strand.
GGTCAGCATGGAGGTCCGCTTGCCCGACGGAACGCCGGTGTTCGGGACTCTGAGGCAAAAAGTGGTGAAAGCCTGAGGAGCGTCGGCCCCCCGGCCGACGAGGGTTAAGCTGGTCGGCGTGGACGCCGACCCTCCTGGAGCGCGGCCTCCAGGCCGACGGGGGTGTGATCGGTCAACCATGCTCGCCGACTTCTGTTGCCCGCGGACCGGACACAGGCGGCACGTCGAGGGACGACGAAGTTTCGACAAAATACTGGACAGACTTCTGTTTTTCTGATACAGTTATGTAGTAATTTTTCGAAAGAAACGCATATGACAAAACGCCATAATTCCGAACCGCTCACGGGAAATTTCGTGGCCCCAAGGACTGCTCTATAACAAAAAGACCCCGGCGGGTGAGCGCAAACCATTGAAATCGCCGGATTCCACCAAGAGATTGTTTGGAAAAATTTGGAGAATGGCGACATAAATTTGGTGGTTTCGCGAGTTTATTTGGCGCCTTTCGGTCGCTTTCCGGTTATCCGCCAAGAAAAACCAAATTTTGTCGAGCTCTTTGTAGCCGCGGTCGCTGAGCGCGGCCGCGGATGTCGACGACCTCGGCTATAGCGCGGCTCACGCCGCCCTCGTGCGGCCACGCGCCGGCTGCGGCGCGTCCACCCGTGAGAACAGGGTCACCGCGACCGCCGCGATGACGACCGCCGCCGCGCCCAAGGCTCCGTAGCCGAAATTCTGCACGAGCGCGCCGCCGAGGATCGGGCCGATGGCGGAGCCGGTCATCAGCATGGCTGGCGTGCCGGCGAGCGCGCGCGCGGTCGGGTCGAGCTTTGCGAGCACGCCGAAGGCGAAAGTGTGGGTGAAGATCATCACGGCCGCGAAGAACAAGGCCGGGATCGCATAGCCGAGGAAACTGCCGCTGAGCGTGATGATCAGCACGATCGCCGCCTGCAGGATCGGGCCGAGCGTCAGCACCAATCGCGGCGAGACCCGCGTCTCGAGATAGGCGGCGAGCGGCGCCGGGATCAGGTTGACGAAGCCGAGCGCGATCAGCACGCCCGTCACCGCCTCCACGCCGAAACCGCGGTCGATGCCGATATGCTGGAGGAAGCTGAACATCATCGCCTGCACCAGCGCCATGCAGCTCACCCCCACGACGCCGAACCAGACCGAGGGCTTCAGATGCGCGACTTCATCGATCACGTCCTCGCCATGCGCGGCGCGCGCCGTGCGGGTCGGGAACGAGATCGCCGCCGCGATCGCCGCGATCGCCATCACGACCGCGAACACCAGGAACAAAGCCTTGCCGCCGAAGGCTGCGATCAGGTTCGGCGTGGCGCCGAGGAACAGGATCGCGAACACGCCGAGCGCGAGATTGACGAGCGCGAACATGCGGTGCGGATTGCGTGATGCGGCAATCGTGCCGTGAGTAAAACTCAGCGCGCACGCGGCCGAGGCGCCGGCTGCGAAATGCAGCGCGGCGAGCGCGCCCCAGGACGTCATGAAGGAGGCGGCGAAGAACGCGACCGCCGCGAGCGCGAAGCCGATCGTCGCCGCCACGCGCCCGTTGAGCTTGCCGAATTGCCTCGCGAAATAGAGGCTCGACAGCACGGCGCCGATCAGGAACAGCGTCGCGAGCCCGCCCGCGTGGGCTTCGTCGAACCCGTATTTCTCGATCAGCGCGCCGACCCAGACAGGCAAGGCGACGAGATCGACCATGCCCGCGCAATGTCCGACCATCAGCGGGACCCGGCCCGCCCAGTTTTCCGTGCTCGCGCTCATGCTGGTTTCCCCCGGCTATGTTGGTTGGTCGTTGTCTGAAGTTCAGATCGGCTGAGCGAGCGCGATCATCAACTCGCGCATGATCTTCTGATGCTCGCCCATGTCGCCGTGCTCCATTTCTATGCGCGCGAGGCGCTCGGAGTTTTGGATCACCATGCGGCAACGCTCCCAGCGCCGGGCATGGAAGGCATCGAGCGCGGTTTTGAGGTTTTCCGCACGGGAAAACTCTTCGGCGAGGACGATGGCGCTTTCGATGCCGATGCCGGCGCCGGAAGCGAGGTGCGGCGTCGTCGCATGAACCGCATCGCCGATCAGCACGACGCGGCCGCGATTCCACGGCGCCGGCACCAGCAGATTGGCGAGCGGGCGATAGTCGATCGCCGCGTCGCTCGCGTAGAGATGCGGGATCAGGCTCTGCACCAGCGGATCCGGGAAGGGCCGCATCAGGTCTTCGAGCAGCTTTGGCCAAGTTGCGGGATCGGGCTGGCTTCGCTCCGACCGTCCCTCGGTAAGGAACATGTACATGCGGGTTTCGGAGACAGGATTGACGCCGATCTTGACGGCGCCGCCAACCCACATGGTGGTCTTGGTGACCTCGGCGGGCCGCGGCAACACCGCGCGCCAGACCACTTGGCCGATATAGTCGGGCGCCTTCACCTCAGGAAACAGTTTTTCGCGCAGTTTGGAGCGCAGGCCTTCGGCGCCGATGACGAGATCGTAGACGCGGGTCGAGCCGTCGGTGAACGAGACCTCCGCCTTGTCGCCGCCATCGACGATGTCGGTCCATGTGCAGCCGACGCGCACGTCAACTCCAGCCGCTTTCGTGGCATCCGCAAGGATGCGAGCGAGATCGCGGCGTAAAATTCCGCCGCCGCCCGCGACGTCTGAGCCCGCGACCTTGGGCGTCGGGATTTCACCGACCTTCATGCCGGGCGGCGCGCGCAATTCGACGCCATCGGAGAGATAGCCGCGCTTGGCGATCTCGCCATAGACGCCGAGCGCCTCGAGCGCGCGCAGCGACGCGCCGTTGACCGTGATGCCCGCGCCTTCCGGGCGCCAGTTCGGGTCGATCTCGACGAGATCGACGGCGATGCCGGCTTTCGCGCACTGGATCGCGGCCGCCATGCCGGAAAAGCCGCCGCCGATGACCAGAATTTTCTTGACCGCCGCCATGACGTCTCTCCCTTTTGGTTTATTCGAGCTCGGCGCTCATCTCGCCGCCTTCGTCGATGATCAGCTTCACCGCCGTCAGCCGCTTGCCGATGCAGGGCCCGAGCACGCAGAGCCCGCTCTCGGGCAAAAACTCGGCGCCATGCGCGTGGCAGACGATGCGGGCGCCCGCCTCGTTGAGATAGGCGTCGCGCCGCCAGGCCATCGGCGCGCCATCGATGTGAGGACAGGCGTCGCGCCATGCGCGCAGCACGCCGTCCGTGCGCACGACGAACAGTTTTTCCTCGCCGTCCTCATCAATGTCGAAGCCACGCGCGCGGCCCTCGCCGATCTCGTCGGCGCGGCCCAGCGCAAGCCGGGTCCTCGTCATGCGTAATCGCCGTTCTCGTGAATGCCGGGGCCGGGCGACCATTTCTTGCGGAATTTGAGCAGGAAGGTCTGCGAACTGTCGGCCTTCAGCTCCACCTCGCGAGGCTTCCAGCTCGCGTCGTGCAGGTCCATGTCCGCATCCATCTCGATGTGGCAGGCGAACGGGCTGTTGAAATACCAGAACCAGTTCGAACCAAGGATATGGCGGCCCGGACCCCAGAAGGCCTGATAGCCCTTGTCGATGAAACGGTAGCCATTGGTGATCATTTCGGTCGGGCCGCCGAAATGGAAAGTGAAATGCTCGCAGCCGTGCATGAAGGGCGGCGCGCCGATCAGGAAGTGGGTGTGATGGTCGAGCGTGCCGCCGGGCTGCAGGAAAGGCCCCGCGCCGACGAAACGGTCGGTGCAGCGGAAGCCGAGCCGGTTGACGTAGAAGGCCTCCGCCTTCAGCACGTCGGGCACGAAATAGACGACGTGCGAGAGGCTGCGCGGTCGGATCTGCTGATCCGGCTGAATCGCGCCCGTGTGATTGACGGGCCGAAAAATCATCCCGCCCGGCGCGTTGGAGACTTCATTGGCAAGCACGAAAGGCTTTCGGCAGGAGACCTGAAAGCCGATCGTGAAGCCGCTGTCGTCGACGGACTCGATCGCGCCGTTCGGCAAACGGCGCACTTCACGGTCACGCGTCAATTCGGCTTCGATATGGTTGAGCGTCTCGTGATCGGCGACGCCCATCGTGGTCTTGCGCAGCCGGCAAGCGGGCGTTGGCGGCTTCGGCAGGTTCGGATTGCCTTCATGCGCGATGACGACGGCGGTGCCGTCGAGCCCCTCGAAGCGGCCGCCGGCTTCCGTCACGTTGACGGGGATCAGGCCGTAATCGATCAGGAATTTTGTGCTCTGCGCGACGTTTTCGACGCCGAAGGTCAGCGTTTCGAGGCCCGTGATCTTCATCAGTTTCTCTCCTTGAGAAAGGCTTCAGGCCGTGCGTCCGCCGAGCGCCTCGGCGACCCAGTCGGCGATATAGGCGCCGGCATTGGCGGAATTGTCGAAGCTCGAATGCTGCACGCCCCCTTCGCGGTCGGTGAAGACCTTCAGTTCGCGCTTCGGACTGTTGACGAGCTGCTCATAGGTGCGATGCGCCCATTGCACGGGGATCTGCGAGTCCTTCTCGCCGTGGGTGACGAGGAACGGGACTTTTATGCGGTCGAGCACGCCGTCGAGATGGACCTTCTCGGCGATCGCCATGAACTCGTCCATGTCCTTCGCGCCCCACACCCAGCGCACATGCTCCCAGTAGTGCGGCACGGGGAAATTGCCCTCGCGCGCCAGCCGCTTCTTCTGCACGTCCCGCCAGTCGTGATTGGCGCCCCAGGCGACGCCGCAGGCGAAGCGCGGCTCGAAGGCTACCGCGCGGGGACAATAATATCCTCCGAGCGAAACACCCTCGCAGCCGATCCGCTTCGGATCGACGTCGTCACGCGTCTCGAGCCAATCGACGATTTTGCTCGCCCAGACTTCCGTATTGTAGACGGCGTGCAGGCCCTGCAGCCGCAACGCCTCGCCCGTTCCTGGCTGATCGACGACCAGCGAGGAAACCCCGCGCTCGGCGAGCCAGCGCGGCAGGCCGACGCGGTATTTCATCTCCTTGGTCGAATCGAGCCCGTTGAGCTGCACGAGGATCGGCGCGCGCCCCTCGACCCCCTGCGCGCGCACGTAGAGGGCGGAAAGATGTGTGTCGCCATAGGGGATTTCGACCCGCTCGCAATTTTCGCGCGCGAGCCTGATGCCGCGATCGAACACGCTGCGCATGTGCTTGTAGAGGTCGAGCCGGCCGGGCGCGTTATGCGCCTGCAGGCGTTCGGCGGTGAGGTAATAGGTGGCCGCACGGCCATACTTGTCGCCGGCCGAGATTTTTCGGCCACGACTTTCGTCCTCTTCGGCGAGCGTGCAGAGCTTGTCGGCCATCTTCTGCCAGGTTTCGCGGAAGGCCCGCGTGCCTGCGGCGTCCGGGGCCTTCGCGGCCTCCTGCAAGGGCGCGCACATTTCCTCGATCTCGCCGATCCTTGCGCCCATTTCGATCGCGAGGTCGACGGACAGGTTCCAGACGTAATTGGTCGGAAAGTAGCGGAACATCAGTTCGCCTCCGCGTTTCGGCGAGCAGGGGCGAGCTTTGCGCAAGCGACAGGCGCGCGGGACATGGGCGTTCTCCTCGTCGCCTGTTCTAGCGAGGACCTGCGCCCAAGAGAAATTGATTGTTGAAATGTCGGGTATTCACGCCGTAACTACATCAGGCCTTGTAACCGTGGCGCGCCCGATGCGTTTCAACAAGCTCGACCTCAACCTGCTCGTCGCGCTCGATCACTTGCTCAACCTGCGCAGCGTCAGCGGCGCCGCCGAGCGGATGAACATGACGCAGTCGGCGATGAGCAACGCGCTGCTCCGCTTACGCGAATATTTTGGCGACGATCTGCTCGTGAAGATCGGCCGCCGCCTGGAGCTCACGCCTCGCGCGTCCGCGCTGAAGGACGCGGTGCGGGACGTGCTTGTGCGCGTCGAATGGACGATCGCCACTACGGCGGATTTCGATCCGGCGCAGTCGGACCGGCAGTTCAACCTGCTCGTCTCCGATTACACTCTGGCGACGCTGATTCCGAAATTGCTCGAGCTCTGCGGAGAAACCCATGCCAGCGTTCGCTTCAACTTTCTGCCGCAAGTCGACGGGCCGGAACGCCTGCTGGAGCGCGGCGACGTCGATCTGCTGGTCATCCCCAAAAATTTCTGCTCCCGTCAGCATCCCTTCGAGATCGGGCTCGAGGAGGAATTCTGCGCGATCGCCTGGAGCGAGGGCAAATTCGGCAAAGGAAAACTCAGCCGCCGCGCCTTCGCGGAAGCCTCGCATGTCGTGATGAAGACGTCGGACGGGGCGCAATCGCTGGAATCCGTATTCTTCCGGGAGCACGATCTGGCGCGCCGCGTGGACATCGCGACCTACAATTTCACCACCATTCCGTTGCTCGTCGTCGGTTCGGACCGCCTCGCGACCGTGCACCGGCGGCTCGCCGAGCAGTCGGCCCGGGCGCTGCCGATCCGCATCCTCGATCTGCCCTTTCGTCTCCCGCGAATGCAGCAGGCGATCCAATGGCACAAATACCGCTCGCAGGACGCCGGCCTCATCTGGCTGCGCGCCGCGCTGCGCCAAGCCGCGAAGGGCGGCTGAGGCGCGCTCCCCGGCCTGACCCGGGGCGGCGATCTGCGCGCCGCTGTTCTGATGAGGCCGTCAGAAAGACGGGGCCATTTGCTTGCGGATTTTCAGAACGTGTGATATGAAGGATTGACGGTCGTCGGGGCGACCGCCGCGAAAAACGAAAACGCTGCGAAAATCCTTTTTTGAACGAGAGCCAAAACAATTCAATGGAATTTATTCAAAGGAGTTGCCCGGGCCGAGCGGCGCTTTGTAGCCGCGGTCGCTGACCGCTGCGGTCGTGAGACGCGTCATTTTCCAAGAATCCGCCAAGCCCAACCACCGCGGTCGACGACCGCGTCTACATCGGCGGCCGGATTGTCGTCGGCCGCCATCGACGGCGGATTCGCGTACATGCCGGCATGGTTTCCTCGGGTCGTCGGCCTTACCGTCTGCGCGCCTGCAGCTACCGACCACGCCTAATTGCATCCCGAGATCGAGGAAAAATTCTTGTATAGGAATTTTATATTCCCGCTACAGAATTATTTGACAAGTGTTGGCGGCTATCGCATCCATGGTCAATCCATAAGGACAAGCGAGGAAACCTCGTGTCGGCAGCCGTTCCCGAATTTGGACCGTTCGAGGCCGTGCAGGTTCGAGGCCTCAAGCTCGAAGTTCTGACGACTGGCTCCGGACCTCCGCTCCTGTTTCTTCATCCGGGCGTCGGCCTGCGCGGCGCGCTGCCGTTCCTGAACAGCTTGGCGCTGTCGCACCGGGTGATCGCCCCGTCTCATCCGGGCTTCGGAGCGAGTGAATTGCCGGATTGGATGACGTCCGTCGACGACCTCGCCTATTTCTACCTCGATCTCCTCGACGAGATGAATCTGAAGGATGCGACGCTAATCGGCGCCTCGCTGGGAGGATGGATCGCGACCGCATTGGCCGTGAAGTCCACGGTCAGACTGCGTTCGTTGATCCTGCTCGACTCCGTCGGCATGAAATTCGGCCGCCCGAGAGACGAGGAGATCGCGGACATATTCAGCCTGAATGCCGCGGAGCTGGATCGTCGGCTGTTTCATCGCGCGCCTACGGGTTGGCGCGAATACGGCGCGCTGACTGATGAAGATCTCGCGATCGTCGCGCGCAACAAGGAGAGCGAAGCTCTGTTTGGTTGGTCGCCAAACCTGCATGATCCGAAGCTTCGCAGGAGGACGCACCGCATCGACGTCCCGACGCTGGTGCTGTGGGGCGAACGCGACGGGATAGTTTCGCCCGACTACGGCCGCGCCTTGGCAGCGACCATCCCGCAAGCCGAATTCAAAATCATCGCGGAGGCGGGCCACCTGCCTTACGTCGAGAAGCCGGCGGCGGCGGCGGCTGAGGTGACGACGTTCGCACAAGGTTGTTTGCAGAGCTTTGCGGCTTAGACGCTGAGGTCGCCATGAAAGTGTTCCATTTCACCGAGCAGCCGTATCCCGACGCGTGGGATCCGTGCGCCGAGTCTTTGCGCATCACGCTGCCGAACGCCCTTTGCGATCCCAAAATCGCGGCCGATCTCTACCATCGCTACCACGACGAATGGGCGCTCGCCGACGAACTCGGCTTCGAGCTCATGGTCAACGAGCATCACAGCACGGCGACCTGTCTTTCGGCCTCCTGCTCGATCACGCTCGCGATCCTCGCCAGGATCACGAAACGCGCTCAGCTCCTGGCGCTTGGCGTGCCGCTGGCGAACCGGCCCGACCCGGTGCGCGTCGCGGAAGAATTGGCGATGATCGATGTGATCTCGCGGGGGCGCTTGCTGATGGGCTTCGTGAAGGGCGTGCCCTATGAGCCGCCGGTCGCCAATTCCAACCCGGTGCGCATGATGGATCGTCTCTGGGAAGCGCACGATCTCATCCTTGAGGCGATGACCAATCGCGACGGCCCTTTCCGATGGGAGGGCAAATACTTCAACTATCGCAATGTGAATATCTGGCCACGGCCATGGCAGCAGCCGCATCCGCCGGTCTGGATCACCGCCACGAGCCCGGGAAGCGCGCTGGCGGTCGGGCGAAAAGGCCATACTCTTGCGACTTTCCTCACTGGCTACAAAACAAAGGTTGTCTTCGATCAATACCGGAAGGGATGGGCGGAGACGCGCGACGAGGCGCCGCCGCCTGACCGTTTCGCCTATCTCGCGCTCGCGGCTGTTGGGACCAGCGAAGGCGAGGGAAAGCGAAAGGCGCGCGAGGTGATGCGCTATCTCACGACCACCGGCGTCGTGGCCGAGCCCTTCCGGAACCCGCCGGGTTACGCCTCGATCGAAGACAATGTGCGCATGTTGCGCGCCGCGGGCTCGAAGCGCGAGCGCCTCGTGCCGACGCGCACGGGCGCCATGGTGAACATCGCGGGTTCACCTGACGTCGACGATCTCATTGCGGCCGGACTGATGTTTGCGGGAACGCCCGATCAGGTCTATCGCCAGATCGTCGAGTTCGATCAGGCTTGCGGCGGTTTCGACAATCTCCTCCTGATGCTGCAGGCCGGCGCGCTTGACCGCGAGGACACTGAAGAGAGCCTGAAACTGTTTGCGCGCGAAGTCTTGCCGAGATTGAAGGAATATGCGCGCGATCGGCAGCCGGCCGAACAGGTCCTGGCGTCGTGAGGGCGCGTTGGCGGTCGCGCAATGACGCCGCTGAAGCGTGAGGCGGCCGTGGCGAAAATTCGGAGCCGATTTGTTTCCGCGGCTGGATTCAGAACGCACTATCTGGAAGCTGGCGAGGGGCCGCCTCTGGTGCTTCTGCACAGCGGCGAATACGGCGCGTGCGCCGAACTGAGCTGGGAGCGAAACCTGGCGACGCTGGCCGCGAGCTTCCATGTCCTGGCGCCCGATTGGCTCGGCTATGGCCGCAGCGATAAATTCTTCGATTTCGAGAACATGCGGGAGCGGCGGATTCAGCACATGGCCGCTTTCCTGAGCGAGGTGGTTGGCGACCGGCCCGCTTTCTTCGCCGGTAATTCCATGGGCGGCACGATGCTGCTCGAGGTCGCCGCCCGCGACGAGCCGCCGTGGCGATTGGGGCGGATCGTCTCGATCGCCGGAGGCGGCGCGATTCCGGACAGTCCGGCGCGGGCGATCCTCAACAATTACGACGGCTCTCGCGAGCAGATGGCGAATATTGTGAGAACGCTGTTTGTTGATCCCACGATCTGCGACGACGAGGACTATATCGATCGCCGCCACCGCCTTTCGCTCGATCCGGGCGCTTGGGAGTGCGTCGCCGCGGCCAGATTCAAGGCGCCGTGGCGGACAGGCGGCGAGGCCCGCTCGCTTGTCGACTATTCGCGCATCGCGACGCCGACGCTCATCGTCGCTGGCGGTAAGGACCGGCTGCGGGATTCCGGTTTCGGGCCGCAGCTTCAAAGGCAAATTCCCGGCGCGCAATTGATCGTCATCGAAGGCGCGGGCCATTGCCCGCAGATCGAGGCGCCGGACGAAGTCAATGCTGCGATCCTTCGATTCCTGGCGGCGGCCTGAAGCATGGCTACTCTGGCCCGACGATCTTTGCTCCGAGGCGGACCGCCTGCTATCACTCGCTCAAGGGCTAACCAGGAAGACGCTGTGAGCGACGTCAAGCTTGCGTTGCGCGTGCTGAAAATTCTCGAATTGTTCGGCGAGGCCGGGGAATCGCTGCGGCTGAAGGACATTGCCGAGCGGCTGCAATTGCCGACTTCGAGCACGATGTCGTTGCTGCGATCTCTGACCGAGGCGGGCTATGTGAGCTTCGATCGCGCAAGCTGGAAATATTTTCCGACCAGCAAGGTGTCGGATCTGGGGTCAAAACTGTCGTCGATGCTCGTTGAGGAGACCCTGCTCAAGGACGCGATGCACTCCCTGCAGCAATCGACGCGGGAACTGGTCGTTCTCGGCACTCCGAACGACATCTATCTCGACTACATCCAATCCTTGCGGTCGACGCAGGAAATCCAGCTCTATTCTCCGCCCGGCACCCGCTACCTCATGATCCAGAGCGGCATGGGTCTGCTGCTGCTGAGCCGGATGGAGAACGCAATTGTCTCGCGCATCTATCGAAGGACTCAGGCGGAACGGCAGATTTCCGCCAAGTTATTCTCCGAAGCCGAGCTTTTCGATCGCATCGAGGCGATGCGCGGTCAGGATTTCGCCTTCACGCGCGCCAGCGACTACGTCAAGGCGACGGGGCACGCCGGCGGGGCGATGATTTCGTCGATCGTGCCGACGCCACCAAACAATCGCGCGCTCGTGTTGGGCGTGGGCGGCCCTGCCGATCGCCTCGAGCGCAACGAGAAGGAGATCGTCTCGCTGATGAGAAAAGAGCTCGATCGCCTGGCTGACGCCGTCGTCGGAGGAGGCGCAAAAATCGAGGAAGGTCAGCCGGTGCCCCCGCGCGAGCGTTCCGCCGGTCGCCGTCGGCCAGCCGAGATTGTAAGGTGAAAATTCATTCCGATGAATTTTTTATTCCTTGGCAAGAGTTCTTGCCTCGATTTTCTCGCGCATGTTACTGAAGACGATTGGCGGCGATCGACTGTTGAGCGGAGGACAGCGTGGCGACGACGGAGATCGAAGCGCTGTCTCGCGAGCGCCAGTCGCCGGTCGTGTCTCGTTGGATGACCGTCGCCGACCTCGTCGAAGACGCGGATCGCGGCATGGCGCGGGACGCCGGGATCGAAATTGACGGTTGCTTCCTCGCCTATCGCGACCTTCGCGCGCAGGCTCGCCGCGTCGCGGCCAATCTTCGCGCCGCCGGCATCGGCAAGGGAGACCGGGTGGCCAGCCTGATGGGCAGCCGCATCGAGGTTGCGTTGACCTGGTTCGGCGTGAATCTGGCCGGCGCGATCTGGTCGCCTCTCAACACGTCGCTGATGCGCGATGATCTCGCCACCACGCTCCGCAACGCGGAAGCCAGCGCGATCGTCGTCGACGCGGAAGGCGCGGAGAAGCTCGGCGACCCGCTGGTGGAGGCCGTCGCGCCTCGGCTCCGCTATCTGGTTGGCGAGCCGCCGGAGAGCGCCAGCGAAAGTTTCGAGCCCTTTGAGCGGCTGTTGCAGGAGGGCGAGCCCTATGAGCCGCTCTCGCTCGGCCGCGCCGATCCCGCCCTGATCATCTACACCGGAGGTTCCACCGGTCTGCCGAAAGGCGTGGTGCTCCCGCATTTTGCCTGCATATGCGCAGCGCGCCGCTACATCGAGGCGTTCGGCGCGACATCCGCGGACCGTCACTACGCGACGTCGCCGCTGTTTCACGCCGGCGGCCTCTTCATCGCGCTACTCGGGCCGATGCTTGCCGGCATGCGCACAATGATTGATCGGCGCTTCAGCGCCAGCAACTACTGGGCGCGGATACGCGCAACCGGCGCGACCTTGGCGAATCCTCCCGGCGTCGCGCTGACAATGCTATGCCAAAGGCCCGCAACGCCGGGAGATCGGGACCATCGCGTGCGCGCCGCGCTTGGCCTCACCGGCCAGTTGCCGCCCGAAATCCCCGAAACGTTCAGCAAGCGCTTCGGGATTGCGCTCATCAATCTCTACGCGCTGACTGAAGCCAGCGGCGCGCTGATCGTTTACAATCCGCTGGGCTCTCCGAGGCCCAACTCCAATGGCTTTGGCGGCCGATGGGCCGAGATCGCAATCGCCAACGACGAAGGCGAACAGCTTGGATCCAACGAGATGGGACGCATCCTGCTCCGCCCGAAAATCCCCGACACTTTCATGCTCGGCTACTGGAAGGATCCCGAGGCGACCGTCAAAGCGTTTCGCAATCTGTGGCTCAACACCGGCGATCTCGGCTATCTCGACGATGCCGGCTATCTCTATTTCAAGGGACGCGAGGCGCATTGGCTGCGCCGGCGCGGCGAGAACATATCGGCCTACGAGGTCGAACAAATCATCGCCCGTTATCCGGGCGTGGCGGAGGCGGTCGTCGTCGGCGTTCCCTCGGAACTCGGCGAAGAAGAGGTCAAGGTCTTCCTCGTCGTCGAGCGCGACGCCAAGGTCGATCCCTCGCAACTCGTCCTCTGGTGCCTGGAGCGCATGGCGAGCTTCAAGACGCCGCGCTTCATCGAGTTTGTCGACGCGCTGCCGCGAACGGCCGCCAAGCCGGATGTCGACCGCGCGCGGCTGAAGCGGATGCCGAACACGGACGCCTGGGACCGGGAGAAGGTTTTCGGACGCAGTTTTCAGGCCGAACGCCGTCGAGCAAGGCCATGACGAACAGCGCGATGCGCGTGGAGGCGTTGACCCCTGCGACGACGCCAAAGCTTCGGCTGAACCATATCAGCCATTCCTTTCAATTCGACGGTCGGTCGCCGCTGCCTGTGCTCAGCGACATCACCCTCGACGTGAAAGCCGGCGAATTCCTCGCCATCGTCGGCGGCAGCGGCTCGGGCAAGACGACCCTGCTTCGCATCATCGACCACCTGCTGAAAGCCTCGAAGGGAGAAGTGCTCGTCGACGGCGCCGTGGTCGCGCGTCCCGGCGAGCGCATCAGCTTCGTCTTCCAGCAGGACCGTCTTCTGCCCTGGCGGCGGGTGCTCGCCAACGCGACCTATGGCCTCGAACTGCGAGGCGCGCCCTTGCGACAGGCGAACGAGACCGCGCGCCGCTATCTGGCCCTGGTCGGACTCGCGGGATTTGAAAACTACTATCCGCACCAGCTTTCCGGCGGCATGCGCCAGCGCGTGAATCTCGCCCGCGCGCTCGCGACGGAGCCGGACATCCTCCTGATGGACGAGCCATTCGCGGCGCTCGACGCTCATACCCGCGAGATGATGCAACTGGAGCTTCTGCGCATCTTCGCTGAGACGAAGAAGACCGTTCTGTTCGTCACTCATCAGCTCGACGAAGCCGTCCTGCTGGCCGACCGCGTCGTCGCTCTCTCCGCCCGGCCCGGCGCCATCAAAGAGATCGTGGAGATTGAGATCGCTCGCCCGAGGGGCATGGAAACGAAGCGCGACGAAGCCTTTCAGGCTTATGTCGGACGATTGTGGCGCCTCATCGAGGCGGACGTGCGGCGTGGGTTTCAGACGGAAACGCTGGTCGAGCACTAGAACTCGGCCGCAGAGGTTCAGGGAGATCGAGACGATGCGGGCATTGAAGGACCGCCTCCTGTTTCGCGCAATCGTCTTCGGCTGCCTTCTTGCGGCCGGCAAGGCGGACGCGGATGACGCGCCCGTCAAGATCGCGATTCCGTCAAACACGATCACGGGTTTCTGCATGGGCCTGCGCCTGGCGCGCGATCCCGATTTCCCGACGGCTGCGGGCCGTGATACGGTATCGTTTCAGGACATCCTGTTGCCGATCCCGCAATTCCCGACGGCGGTCAACGACGACGACGTCAATATTGGCGAGTGCTCGGGCATCTCGACCATAGTCAACGCCTGGAACAAGGGCGCGAAGAATTTCGTTGCGATCGGCTTCGGCTCCAAGCTGCCGGTCTATCAGTTGGTCGGCGACCCCGACATCAAGACCCTTGCCGACCTGAAGGGAAAAAGCATTGGAATTCCGGGGATTCAATCGGCGGCGGCCGAGGCGGCCCAGATGATGCTGAGCCGAGGCGCCGGGATGAAGCCGAACGAGGATTATAATTTCGTGTCGGTCGGCGCGGGCCCCGGAGGATTGGCCGCCCTGGAAGCGAAGCGGATCAGCGCCATGCCGTATTTTCCGCCGATCAGCTTCGATCTGGTTGATCGCGGCTTTCCGGTGATCGCCGACGAAGCGAAACTGATTCCGCAATATGTCACCGGGGTTCACATCGTAAATCGAGATTGGGCGCAGAGCCATCGCCCACTCGTCGTCGCGCTGCTCAAGAACATGATCAAGACGACCGACTGGATGGCTGATCCGGCCAACGAACAGGCGGTCGTCGACTGGTTCTCCAAACATTGGTCGCCCGTCGGAGGCGAGCCGATGTCGCGCGATCATGCGCAACGCACCTATGACTTCTACATCAAGAGCGGCCGGCTTTCGTTTGACGGCTACGCCCCGGCCGATGCGGTGCGCGCCAACATAAACATCCTGATCGAGCGGGGCTATCTCAAGCCGTCGGAGGCGCCGCATTTGGGCGAACTGTTCGATTTCTCCTATCTCAACGACGCCTTGAAGGCCCTGGGACGGCCGACCGTGGCGGAATACGAGAAGTAGCCATGGCGGTTCCCGTCGACATGGACGTCGGTGAAGAGCCTCCTCGTTCGGGAACGGCGATCGGCGAGCGGTCCCCGCTCGGCCGGCGAACCAGGGAAGCGGGCAGGAAGGCGGCGAGTTTCCTGATTTCTTTGGTGGTCGTGGTCGTCGTTTGGGAGTTGCTCGGCCGCTACGTCATCAAGAGCGATCTGGTCTTTGCGCCCATGTCGCATATTCTCGCCACGATGTACGACATGGCGCTGAGCGGCGAGCTTTGGCGTCACGTCAAGGCGAGCGGCTCGGCGTTTCTTGGCGGCTATGCGCTGGCCACGGCGTTCGGCGTCGCGCTCGGCTTCCTGATTGCTCTCAGGCCGACTCTCCGGCTCGTCATCGAGCCGTGGCTCATCGGCCTCGCGGCGACGCCGATGATCGCTTTGGCGCCGATCTTCGTCGTTCTGCTCGGCATCGGCGTCTATTCGAAGATCGCCATCATCTTCATCGAGGCGCTGTTCCCGATCGCGATCAATACCTCGCTTGGCGTGCAGTCCACCGAGAAGGATTTGATCGAAGCCGCCCGCTCGTTCGGCGCCGCGGAGGCGCAGATCGTGCGCACGGTCTACCTTCCCCATTCCGTGCCTTTCATCATCGCAGGCATGCGGATCGGCGTCGCGCGAGGGCTCGCCGGCGTGGTGATCTCCGAGATTTTCGGCTCGGTCGCCGGCATCGGCAATCTGATCTGGTTCTCCGCCGAATCGTTTGACATGCCGCGGCTGTTCACCGGCGTGTTCATCCTCGCCGGGACATCGATCATTCTGATGTCCTTGCTCGGCTGGCTCGAGCGCTACGTCGCGCCCTGGCGTCGTCCTGGTTGATCGTCGGGAGATCGGCAACGGACATGGAAATACGAGAGATATGCCTCGGCAATTCGCTGGACGTCGCGGCGGCGCGCTGGCCGGACCGCGTGGGCTGGGTGTTCGGCGACGAGCGGGTCACGTTCTCTGAGATGCGCGAGCGCGCGGGCGCGGCAGCGCGAGGCCTGTGGGCGGCGGGCGCCCGCAAGGGAGACGTCATCGCGCTCTGGACGTCCAATCGTCCGGAATTCGCCTATTGCCTGATGGCCTGCGGCAAGATCGGCGCGGTCGCCGCCGCGATCAACACGCGCTCGCGCGTCTTTGAGCTCGAGCATACGCTGCGCCACAGCCGCGCGAAAATGCTGGTCCGCATGGACCGCTTTCTCAAGATGGATTTTCGGGCGATCCTCGGCGAGGCGATCGAGCCCGGCGCGATCGGCGATGACGGCCGGGTGGCGAGCGACCGTTTCCCCGATCTCGCCCTCGTTGTTTCGATTGATGAGGCGCCGCTGCCGGGCGCGCGCCGCTGGGACGAATTTCTGACAGCCGGAGTGGTCGTCGCCTCGGACGAGATCGCGGCCGCTCAGGGCATGCTGGTCCCGGATGATCCGGTGCTGCTGCAATATACGTCGGGCACGACGGCGCTCCCGAAGGGCGCCCTCTGCTGCCATCGTTACGTCAGCAATTTCGGGGTCGATACGGTGCTTCGCCTGGGCGTGCAGCCCGGCGAGGCGGTGCTCAACACGCAGCCCTACTATCATACGGGCGGCTCCTGCGGCGCGCTATGCGCGCCGCTTTCCATTGGCCATGCCAGCGTGATGCCGGAATATTATGAGGCCGGCCGGGTGCTCGCGCTGATCGAACGCGAGAAATGCGTGGCGCGCTCCGGCTTCGGCGCGATGTATCTGATGGAATTGGCGCATCCCGATTTGAAAAAATATCGGCTCGACAGTCTGCGCGCCGGCTGGTGCATCGCGCCGCCCGAGATCATGCGCCGCGTCGAAATCGAGATGGGCATTCCCGCCGTCGTGCAGATCTATGGCGCGACCGAAGGGGGCGGCGCGGCGGGCCGCTTCGACGATCCGCCGGAAAAGCGCCTTCATAGTTGCGGCAAGCCGATGGCGGGAACGGAGATCGTGATCGCGGACCCCGAGAGCGGGGCGCGCCTGTCCGTCGGGCCTGACCGGCGAGATCCTCGTTCGCGGCTGGTACAGGATGAACAGCTATCTCGCTCAGCCCGACGCGACGAACGCGGTGCTCGACGGCGAGGGCTGGCTCCGCACCGGCGACCTCGGATATCTGGACGACGACGGCTACCTTTATTTCAAGGGCCGGCTAAAAAACATGCTGAAGGTCGGCGGCGAGAATGTATCCGCCGAGGAAGTCGAGACCGTCCTCCTTCAGCACGAGAAGGTCGAGATGTGCGCGGTGGTCTCGGCGCCCGATCCCAGGCTCCATGAAGTGGTGATGGCGATCGTGCAATTGAAGCCAGGCGCCAAGGCCGACGAGCAGGAGCTGATAAGGTTCTGCGCCGCGCGGATGGCCAACTTCCGGGTTCCCCGCTACGTGCAATTCCTCGAGGAATGGCCGCTGACCGGCAGCGGCAAGATCCAGCGTCACGTGCTGCGCGAAAGATTCGTTGCTACAATTTCGACGTGAGACATTGAGCTTGCCGATGGAGATCGCGACGTGATTCTCGAAGAAAGAAATGGCGCGGTCGTCGTCTTCACCATGAAAGGCGACAACGATCTGAATCTCGGCGTGATGAACGACGAGTTGTTTGACGCCGTCGAGCGCTATTTCGACGACAAGGAATTGCGTTGCGCGATCCTGACTGGGGCGGGGGGCCGCGCCTTCTCAGCAGGCGCCGACCTCAAGGGCGTCGCGGCGGGCGGATTGAGCGGCGCTTTCTGGACGCCGCGGCGCAAATGTTTCCTCGATGCGGACGGACCGCGCAAGCCTATCGTCGCGGCGGTGAACGGCCACGCGATCGGCGCCGGCATGATGATTGCGCTTGCCTGCGACATACGCATTGCGGCGGAAAATGCGACCTTTGGCCTGCCTGAGGTGAAATACGGATTTCCGCCCGTGCTCGGCGCGACGCAGCGCCTCGCGAAGCTCGCGCCGCCCGGACCTGTCATGCAGATCTTGATGACGGGCGCGTCGATAACCGCCGCGCAGGCGGAGCGCTGGGGGATCGTGAACGAGGTCACGCCACGGGCCGATCTGATGCAGCGAGCCTGGGCCATCGCCGGCGCGATCGCCGCCAATCCGCCGCTCGCCGTTCAGGCCTGCCGCGAACTCGCGACGCGCGGGCGCGAATTGACGCTTGCGGACGGCATGCGCCTCGAGCTTGCCCTATCGCATCTGACGCGCGCATCGCAGGACTCGAAAGAGGCGCTCAGCGCCTATGTCGAAAAGCGGGCGCCCGTCTTTCGTGGCGAGTGAGCAGCCTTGAAGCGGCAGCGCCGCGCTGGAAGCGGTGGGAGAACGATGTGACGATCTTGCCGAGATGGAGCCACGAGACCAAGCCCTATTGGGATGGGCTTCGCGCCGGAAAAATCCTTTACCAGCGCTGCCTCGACTGTCGCGAAGTGGTATTTCATGCGCGCGCGATCTGCCCCTATTGTCTCGGCGGCGCGCTGGAATGGCTCGAATCCAAAGGCCACGGCCGCATCTATTCGTTCGCCGTGCAATATCGCGCGCCGACGCCGGATCGTCAGAGCGACATGCCGATCGCGCTCGGCATCGTCGAAATGGATGAAGGCTTCCATCTGTTCACCGAATTCCTGGCGGCGGATCTCGCGAGCCTTGAAATAGGTCTTTCTGTCTCGGCGTCATATCACGAGATTTCCGACGAGCTGGTTCTGCCAAAGTTCGAGCCGACGCCGCAGCCTGACGTCGAAAAAGGACTTGCGTCGTGAGCCATCCCTTGCGAGCGAAGGCGGCGATCGTCGGCTTCGGCGATAGTTACTGCGGTCGGCATGAGCGGAGGTCCGCGCTGCGCCTCGCCGCGGAGGCGACGCGCGCCGCGCTCGCCGACGCGGGCCTGAAGAAGACCGACATCGATGGGGTGCTGACCGGCCGCGCGCCAGGCTCCGACCGTCGCCTGCAATGGAACAATATCTTCTCGGCCTACGCGAAGATCACGCCGACCTACAGCAGCGAGATCACCATTCACGCCGCGGGCATGAACTCGATGCTCAAACATGCGGCTATGGCGGTCACTTCCGGCGTCGCGCGGTTCGTCCTCTGCGTCGGGGCGGACAGCGACGCGCATGTCGCCGACAAAGTGAAGGGGGTCGTCGACATCGACACCGACCCGGAGTTCGAGCTGCCGTTCGGACTGATCGTGCCGACGCTTTATGCGCAGGTCGCGAGGCGCCTGATGTACGAATATGGGATCACCGAAGAGGATCTGTCGACCGTATCGGTGCAATGTCAGAACTGGGGCGTGCATCACCCGCACGCGACCAAGGCGTCGAAGGGGCTGATCACGCTCGATCAGGTGATGGCGTCGCCGATGGTTTCCTCGCCGCTGCGCCTCTGGCACTGCGCCGCATGGGGACCGCCGGGCACCGGCGGCGCCATGATCGTGACGGACACGGCGACCGCAGAGGCGATGAGCCAGCGGCCGATCTATATTCTGGGCGCGGGCGAATGCGAAACCCATGAATATCTGACCGACCGGCTCGCGCTGCGCGACTCCCGCCTCGATCTCGGCAAGCTGCCGAACATCACGACGACCGGCTGCGCTACGGCGGCCAAGATCGCTTTCGACATGGCCGGCATCGGGCGCGACGAAATCGACATCGTCGAGACCGCCTCCAACTTCTCACATATCGAACTGATAGCGCTGGCCGAGCTCGGCTTCGCCGACAAGCGCGACGTCGGCGCCTTCGTCAGGTCGGGAGCAACCGACATTGGCGGCGACCTTCCAACCAACACCAATGGCGGCTGGCTCTCCTTCGGCCAACCCGGCGTTTCCTGCGTCATGGACAGCCTCGTCGAAGCGGTCCGGCAATTGCGCGGCGAGGCGCTCGGCAAACAGGTGGAGGGGGCCAACACGGCGCTCGTGCACGCCGTGGGCGGAATGACCGCCTGCAACAGCGTGGCGATCCTCTCCAACGCGCGCTGAGCGCCTAGGCCGAACCCATCGCCCTGGCAAGGATCGCGGCGGGATCGGACGGCGGATCGTTGGAGGCCCAGGCGACGAATTGATCGGGGCGGACGAGAACCAAAGAGGCCTCGTATTTTTCGCGCCCATCCGCCCGCGTGTCGACGATGGTCTTCAGCGGCGTTCCAAGCTTCTCCGCCGCTGCTTCGAAGCCGCTGACGGACTTGTCGTCAGCGCCGAATGCGAGCAGGGAGAAACCGTCCCCGAGCGCGTCAAAGACGTTTGTTCCCGACGACAAGGGCTGCGGCGCCAGATGGTGGCCGGCCCTCGCGATGAATTTGTGAGAGCCGATGGCGCTGCTGACGCCGCCCCGCGGGCCGAGCACGATCGGCGAGCCCTCGTAATGCGGCTCGAACGCATTGACCTCCGATCGCGCGCCGGACTGGCGCGCCCGCCATTCGCGCTCGAACGCGTCTTTGTCGCGATGCGGGTCGAACGCCGCCAGGAAGTCGCGGTCGGCATGGATTGAAGCTTCGATGAAATCGCGCGCCGTCGAAGCAAAGACGGGACGGCGCTCCAGATCGTAGGAGTCCAGCAAATGCGGGCCGGCCCAGCCCTGCAGGACGGCAGCGAGCTTCCAGCCGAGATTGGCAGCGTCCTCGAAACCGGAATTGACGCCATAACCGCCATAGGGCGGGTGGCTGTGCGCCGCGTCGCCGGCGATGAAGATGCGGCCCGCGCGATATGCGTCCGCCAATGCGAAGCGCAGGTCCCAGAAGCCGATATGCTCGAATTCAACTTCGAACTCGGCGCCGACCGTCTCGTGGAGAAGCGCCCGGAAGTCGAAATTGTCTCTCGTCGTCCCAAGAGGAACCGGCGCATGGAAGAACCAGGTGGCGCCCAGGTCGACACGGCCAAAGAAGCGCCAGTAGCCCTTCAGCTTCGGATCGAGCACGTTGTAGAACGACTTGCCGGGATATCGCTCGAGCAACTTGTGCAGTTCCTGAGAGCGGAAGACCAGCAGCACCATCAACCGGTCATGGTCGGAGCGGGTTTGCGTTATCCCGGCTCTTTCACGCACCAACGAGCGGCTACCGTCGCAGCCGACGACGTAGGCGGCCTGAAGGGTGCTGCGTTCTCCCGCAGATGAGACGATGTCCACGCTTGCGCCGTCGCCGTCCTGGCTCACGTCCTCAGCGGTCCAGCCAAAACGCGTCTCCACGGCGGGAATCTGGGCCGCGCGGGCGCGCAGCACCGCCTCAGTCGCGTATTGAGGCAAGCGTTCGTTGTCCGTCAGATAGAAGGGGCGAACCAGCTCTCGCTGCAGCCAATCATAGGAATAGTCTCCGAGCAGGCTGCCATAGGTGGTCATTCCGCCGATGCCGTAGGCGCGTGGGATCGTACGCGCCTCCCGCAAGGCGGATTCGGCGCCCCAGAAATGGAAATGCTCCATCGTGCGCTGCGTCAGATTCTGCCCCTTCGGAATGAGTTGCGGAGTGGCGCGACGTTCGATCAGGCAACATTTGACGCCGCGCTGTCCGAGTTCGATGGCGAGCCCGAGGCCGACGGGGCCGCCGCCAACGATCGCCACCTGGCAAGTTTCGAGAATAGGCTCGCTCTTCATTCAACTATCGGTGATTGGCTCGAGGGGAATTCGTGAGAGTCTGTCGCTCTTGGTTCGTTCGAGCCTGGGGCCTGATCCAAGCCTTGTCAATTTTATTCCGACGTCCGATTTCCTGAGGTCGAGCTGTGCAATTTCGGCTGAGATGCTCACGTTGGGCCTTGCTGAGCGCTCTGGCCTTCGCGCGGGGAAGCGGCTTAATTTGCATATTCAAGGCGCCATTCGGCGGAGTTTCCTTGCATTAAAAGCTGAGATCCTTGATTCGTTATAGCCACTCTGTGAGCAGCCGGTCCGGTAACAAAGGTCGCCGCGACGGAGTCAGAGAGGCGCCTCAAACTCTCGATTCCAGACGTCGAAGCGTTTCAACGCCAATCGCATCGACGTAGGCGTGAATCCCCTCCAATCCAAATATATACCGATCCAGGTATCTTTTAAACGCATCCGCACTGGCGCTCGCCCTCAAATAGTCCGCGATATGCGTGTCGTCAGCGGCATAGTGTGAGGCGCTGGAGGAGGGATGCGCCGCGAACGGAGCTTCTACGACGGCATGGACAAATGCGGCGGGAATTTTTGTCAGCCGCCCGGACTCGCGAATCGTCTCCGTCGGAACGATGCGGTCGACGCAGACGATGACTTTGCTTGACGCCTGAGCCAGCAGCGGATCGAAGAAACAGCCTCCAAACAATTGCACGTTGCCGAACTCGTCGGCCTGCTGCCCATGCAGCAGCGCGTAGTCCGGGCGGATCGCCGGGGTCATCAGCATCCGCCGCTGGCCTTCGCGATGAGGAACAGGTTCGTAGAATTCTGGATTGACCTTCGGCAGGTCCGTGCCGAGATCCGGGATGAGCATGTAGGGGAGGTCGCACGCCGCGGCCCGCAATCCCGCGGCGATGCCCGGTCCGTCGAGCTCGAAAACCTTGATTTCGCCCGCCTCCGCCGCGCGCCGGAAATGCGGCGCCAGGCCGAATTGCTCGAAGCTTATGAATGCGCTGCAGATTTCCGCGACGCTGCCCGCCCCGATCAATATGTCCGGCGCAATACTGCCCGGCATCGCCGTCAGCCGTAGACCCCTGACGCCTTTTTTGATGACGGCTCTGACGAGCGTCATCGGCTGCGCCGCGAAGATCCAGCCGCCCGTCGCGATGTGCATGCCATCGCGCAAATCCGCGAAGGCTTCCTCAGCAGAGACAAGCTTGGATATCGTCATTGCCCGCATCTCCTCAAAGTCTTTATGGCCGCCGGCTTTTCCGCGTTCGGATGGTCTCTCGAGCTCTGCGGCTCTAGGCTTGCTTGCGGGGCCAGGGAAACTTGCTTCGGAGTACGCCCGTCGAATCGACCTCTTCACGAAGCGCTTTCAGCTCGCTTGCGCTCGGTTCGTCTGTGACTTCGACCTCGCCCTCGCAGACGAGGTCGAATCCCGTGTTGTCGCGAACTTCTTCCAATGAAACGCCTGTGTGCAGGGACTTTATCCGCATGCGTTTCTCATCGGGCGTGAAGTCGAATATTCCGAGCGGAGTGACCACCAGTCTCGGCCCGCCTTCGGGCAATCCGCGCTCGGTGCGGCTCGAGCCGCCGTCGAGATAACCGGCGCCCGAAACGAAATCGACCTTTTGCACGAAGCTCGCGCGATTGTGGCGCAGCATCATGACGTAGAACCTTCGCGACAGGCCGCATAATGCGCTGATGCCGACCGTGCCCGGACCGCGCAGGCTTGGGCGCTCGTGAGATCCGACGCACACCGTGTTGATGTTGCCGAACCTGTCGATTTGCAGCGCGCCGAGAATCGCGAAGTCGAAGAAATGAATCTTCCAATCGATGAAGTCGACCATGGCCGGCAGATCGAGCACAGCCTCGCTGTTGGCGATGTTCTCGAAGTCCGCCGTCGGGCGAATGACCGGATCATCCGCGTTCACCATGCCGCCGGGTCCTGACACCCACCAGAGCGAGGGCGCATGGAGGCGGCGAGCCAGATTGCAGGCGCCAACCTGAATGTCGGAATTCGTGCCGACAATCGCCTTCTCGCCATCGCGCAGATCCCTCGCGAGCTGGACGGTGAGGAACTCTCCCAGTGAATGCCCCTGTGCGACGGTCCCATCGGGTCTCCGCGCGGATCCACTTGCATAGGCGTCGGGCAACGCGTGTCCTCCCACGGTAACGGTCAGTCGCGCGCTCAAAATACATTGGTTCTACCATTTGGCAAGCCAATAGTAGCGGAGCCAATATGGGGGAGGCGCCATCCAGGTATATATAGCGGCGTCCTTGACAAAAGGGGCGGATTGCTCGACAACCAAATTGGTACAACCATTAAAGATCGCCTCGGCCTGTCATGTTTCCGGGGCAGGGAGCCAAACTTCCATGGCGTTCAGCGAAGAACAACAAGCCTTTCGCGAAAGCGTGCGCCGCGTCGTGAAGAAGCACATCGAGCCGATCGCAGCCGAGATCGACGAAACTGACCGCTTTCCGACCGAGCTTTTGCCGATCTTCGGCGACATGGGACTGATGCAGCTCTGGGTGCCCGAACAATATGGCGGCCCGAATGGCAATCTCACCATGATGTGCATCGCCCGCGAGGAAATTTCCAAAGTCTCTCCGGCCTGTGGCACCATCGCCGGTCTCAACACCATGTTCATCATGCCGTTGTTGCATTTTGGATCGGAGGAGCAACGGCAACGCTTTCTGCCTATCATCGCCAAGGGCGGAGTTGTCACTGCGATCGCGATTTCCGAGCCGCAGGCCGGATCCGACGTTGGCGCTATAAATACAAAAGCCGTGAGGGATGGCGATTGCTATGTCATCAACGGCCGCAAGCAATGGTGCAGCTATGGCTGCATTGCAGATTTCCTCATCCTGATGGCGCGCACCAGCGAGGGCGTCGGCGCGCAAGGCATCAGTTGTTTCGTGCTGGAGCCAAAGAAAACACCAGGCGTGAGCTTTGGACGCCATGAGCGCAAAATGGGCTGGCGCGGCGCGCCCAATACGCCGATCTATCTCGACAATGTTCGTATTCCGAAAGAAAATCTCGTCGGCGAAGAAGGCAAGGGATTTCGCGCTTCCATGCGCGCGCTTGATCTCAACCGGCCGACGATCGGCGCCCAATCCGTCGGCCTCGCACAAGGCGCGCTGAACGCGGCGCTCGCCTACGCGAAAGAGCGAAAGCAGTTCGGCAAGACCATCGCCGAATTTCAGGGGCTGCAGTTCATGCTCGCGGATATGGCGATGCAGACGGAAGCGGCTCGCGCTCTGGTCTACGAATGTGCGCGCGCCGGCGACGAGGGCGACTGGCGGCGCCTCAACGTGCTGGCCAGCATGGCCAAATGCATAGCCAGCGACACGGCGATGAAGGTGACCACCGATGCGGTGCAGATATTCGGCGGTTACGGCTACACCCAGGACTACCCCGTCGAGCGCATGATGCGCGACGCCAAGCTCGCGCAGATTTTTGAGGGCACCAATCAGATACAGCGCATGGTCGTCGCCCGGCATCTGATAGAAGGATGGGAGAACTAGTGTCGCAGGTTGCGTCCGTGAGCCTCAGTCTGTGAACGCCGTCGAGAGCGTCAGCGACTTCCAGCTTTCAAACTCTGAGGATGCGCTGGCGACTTTTTCCTGCACCTGCTGCAGCGCATCGGCGCCGAGCGGCAGGCGAAGCGGGGGATTGGCGTGGCCGGCGATCGCGACGATCGCGGCGCCGATGCGGTGCGGATCGCCGGGCTGACCTCCGTGGCGCGCGGCCATGTATTGGCGCGTGGCGCCCGCGGATGTCGCATAATCGTCGATCACGTTCTTCGCCCTGGCAAGCGATCCGCCGGAAAAATCGGTGCGCGCGCCGCCAGGCTCGACGATCGTGACCCTGATGCCGAGCGTGGCGGTTTCGCGCGCCAGCGACTCGCAAAACCCTTCGAGCGCAAACTTGCTCGCGCTGTAGAAGCTGAATCCGCTGAAGCCGACGAAGCCGACCAAAGACGAAATGCAGATGATATGGCCGCTGCGCCGCTTGCGCATCGAGGGCAGGACGCAGCGCGTCACCTCCGCCGCGCCAAAGAAATTGACGTCGAACATCGGCCGATATTCGTCCGCCGTCGTTTCCTCGGCGGCGCCGACGAGACCGTAGCCCGCATTGTTGAGCAGAATGTCGATGCCGCCGAATTCCCCCTGGGCCCAGTCGACCGCAGCGCGGATTGAAGCAGGGTCGGTGACGTCGAGGGTGTGCGACTTGCAAGCCCCAGCAAATTCATCTGTCAACGACGAGCGGCCGTCTCGCGCGAGAACCGTGGCCGCCACGCGGTCCCCGTTTCGGAGCGCCGCCTCCGCCGTCGCACGGCCGAGGCCCTTGTCGCATCCAGTGATAAGCCAGGTTCGCGGCGGCGTCGAGGGCATCAAAGAAGTCTCCTTGTCGGGATCGCCGTCCGCCTATCGCTCACGCTTCGGCGAGGCGGGTCGAACGAATGTTTCGGGCTTCAGCGCGCCGCTGCTTATGTGATCGCGCACCAGATATTTCTGGACTTTTCCAGAGCCCGTTGCGGGGAACGCGTCGACATAGAACCACAGGGCCGGCGTCTTGTAGGCGGCGAGGCGCGAGCGACAATAGGCGTGCAACTCCTCTGGAGTCTGTTTTGCGGCGCCTGGTTTCCAGCGGATTAGCGCGGCGACGACTTCGCCCCATTTTTCGTCCGGCGCACCGACCACGCAGGAGGCGAGAATGCCGGGATGAGAATCGAGCGTCGCCTCGATTTCGCGCGGATAGATGTTTTCGCCGCCGCGGATAACGCTGTCCTTCAATCGGCCGACGATGCGCAAATATCCGTGACGATCCATTACGCCGAGATCGCCGGTCTTCAGCCAGCCCTCCTGCGTCAGGGTCGAGGCGGTATCTTCAGGTGTGTTGAAATAGCCGAGCATCGTCTGATAGCCGCGCGCCCAAATCTCGCCTGGCTGGTCGAGCGGCCGGATATCGCCGGAATTCGGGTCCGCGATCTTCACTTCCATGCGAGGCGAAGGTTGCCCGATCGTCGAGGATTGCAAGACCGGCGTGTCGTCCGGATAGGACTGACTGATCACGCCGTTGAGTTCCGTCTGACCGAAGTTGATGGTGAAGCGGCAGCCAAAAGCGGTCTTGGCGCGCTCGATGAGTTCGGCGGGAACCGGCGACCCGCCGCTCATGATCGTTCGCAACCTTGAATAGTCATGGCGCGCGAAGTCGGGGTGCTCGAGCAGCGCGACAAGCATGGTCGGAACCGCATGCAGATGCGCGATTTCTTCGCTTTCGATGAGTTCGAGCATGGCGCTAGCGTCGAAAGCGGGCTGCATGACAAACGTTCCGCGCGAAGAAAACGCGCCAAGTTCGCTGCCCGCGCAGCCGCCGACATGAAAGAGCGGCATCGCGCTCAACCAGGCGCCGCCATCCGGGAATCCTGCGCGAGCCGCCGCGAACCGGGCGGCGTTGATGAGGCCGCGATGATGCAGGCAGGCGCCCTTCGGCCTGCCTGTCGTGCCCGAAGTAAACTGGATCTGCGCCATGGCGTCCGGCGCCACGTAAGGTAGTTCGGTGCTCGGACTTCCGCTCGCAACAAATTCCGCCCAGTCCGAGAAGCAGATCGACGTGCGCAAGTCCGGCAGGCTTGCTCGCAAGTCTTCGCAAATCGCGCTCATGTCCACGCCGCGATAGCGCTCTGCGTGCACGATGCCGACCGCTCCCGACGTCTTTAGAACATGGCCGACCTCGTCGCTGAGATAGGCGGGATTGACAGTGACTATCGGCAGGCCGGCGAGCGCCGCGCCTTGCTGCAGCAGCACCCATTCCGCCGAGCTCGGGGACCAGATGGCGATGCGTTCGCCGGGCGTGAAGCGGCTGAGCAGCGCGCGCGCGACAGCTTCGGCCTCGGTAAGCAGAGCGCTGTACGACCACCGTCGGCGTTCACTTCGGGGACCGACGGCTTCAACAAGCGCGATGCGATCCGGAACCTCCGCGGCAAGACGCCTCAGAAAATCGCCGAGCGACAGGTCGAGCAGCGGGAAGCGATCGTCGGCCGGCCAGTAGGAGTGCGTCAGCGTCAGCAATCGCCGCTCGCTGGCCCCAGCCAATTCCCCCGAAGTTCGCTCGCTCAATGAGTTGTCGGACGCGGAGAGGCTCATGGTCTTAAGCGACGACCTGAAGTGAGCGCAGTTCAGCTATCCGCTCCGTCTTCAGTCCGAGACGCTCGCGCAGGATTTCGTCGGTGTGTTGGCCGAGCAGTGGCGGCGCCTTGGGTTCGACGAGCGCGCTGTGACTCATCCTGATCGGATTGGCGGTGACTCGAATCCTGCCTTCGGTCGGATGGTCGAGCTCACGAACCATATTCCGGGCGCTGGCCTCCTCAGAGGTCAGAGCCTCCAGCACATTCCGCACCTCGCCGGCCGGCACGCCGGCTTTCTCAAACAATGGCAACCATTCGCGTCGCGACCGGCTGGCGAGGCGTTCGGCTATCAAGCCGTCCAACGCCTCGCGATGCTGGCGGCGCACCGCATTGCTCAGAAATCGCGGATCATCGGAGAGTTGCGGGGCGTCCAGCACATATTCGCAGAAGCGGTGAAACTGCTCGTCGGTGCCGACATGAAACATGATGTCGCCATCGCGGGTCGCGAACATGCCCTGCGGAAGAATGTCCGCGTGGCTGTTGCCCCAGCGCTTCGGAATCATGTTGAGAAGCAGGGCGTTCGAGGCGACGGCGGCGAGATTGGCCATCGAGCAATCGAGCAGCGCGAGATCGATATAGTCGCCTCGGCCGCTGCGCTCCCGCGCAATCAGCGCCGCCAGGATCGCCTGCGTCGCGTACATCCCGCCGGTGATGTCGGAAATGGACACGCCGATCTTGAAGGGCGGCAGATCGGGATCGCCGTTTATCGAGATCAGACCGCTCTCCGCCTGGATCACGGAATCATAACCGGGCCGGTGCGCGGAGGGCCCGGTGCGGCCGTAGCCGGAGAGCGAACAATAGATCAGGCGTGGATTGGCCTTCTGCAGCGCCTCCGGGCCGAGTCCGTAGCGATCGAGTGCGCCGAGCATGTAATTCTCGATGACGACGTCGCTGCCGGCGGCCAGTTCGCTGACCAACGCCGCGCCCTCGGCTTTCGAAAAATCGATCGCTATCGACTGTTTCGAACGGTTGACCGCCAGATAGTAGGTGGTCTCGCCGCCCGCGAGCGGCGTCCCCCACTTGCGCGTCTGATCGCCGCCGCGCGGGCTCTCCACCTTGAGCACTTCGGCGCCGAGATCGGCGAGCAGCATTGTCGCGAACGGCGCGGCCAGCACGCGCGACAGATCCAGAACCTTGACGCCGGCCAACGGCGGAGCGCCCTCAGCCGATTGCCGGGACTCGGTCATCTGAACTTCGCCTTCTCACTTCACCAGAGGGCAGCCGCCCGCATTGAGCGGTCTGACCGCGATATCGGCCGGAACATAGGAAAGCGCAGAGGCGATGTCCCATGGACTGGCCGAGTCCTTCGGAGACTTCGCCTGCATCACATAGCCGCCATGAGACATGCGGCCGTCTATGCGCAATTCCCCGTTCTTGGCGAAAACGTCATTGACCTTGGTGGCGCGCATCTGGGCCATGACAGTGTCGGCGTCCTTGGTTCCGACCGCCTGTACGGCTTTCAGATAATGCAGCATAGAGCTGTACTGGGCCGCCATGTTCTGGTTCGGCATCACCTCGGCGCGCTTGAAGAACCGGTTGCTGAAGGCGCGTGTCTCGTCGTTAATGTTCCAGTCGAAGGCGGAGGCGTAAAGGACGCCCTGCGCCGTTGCGAGCCCGACCGATCTGATGTCGTCGGGTTGCGTGAAACAACCGGTGATCATGACCTTCTTGGAAGGATCCATGTTCTCGCCGATCATGCCGAATTCCGCAGCCTGCTTGATCAGGGTGATGCCGTCGTGACCCGCGACGCTGAAACAGATCACCTGCGGATTCGCAGCCTGCGCCTGCAGCACAAAGGACGAGAAGTCCATCGTCCCGGTCGGCGCGCGCACAGCCCCGAGAACCGTCCCGCCGCCCGCGACCACGACATCGGAGACCTCTTTCTGTACAGAAGCTCCGGTGATCGTATCCAGCGAAATGAAAAACCAGCTTTTGCCGCCCTTGTCGAGAATCGCCGGCCCTATGGAATGCGCAACCGAATAGGTGTCGTAGTTCCACTGCACGGAATAGGGCGTGCAGCTCTTGCCCGAAATTTCCGAGCTGACCGCCGAAGTCGCGAAGACGATTTTCTTGCGCGGCGCTGCAAGGCCGATCACGGCGAGCGCCATGGCGGAGCCGGGCAGATCGGTTATGACGTCGACGCCCTGATTGTCGATCCAGTCGCGGGCGATGCCGCTGGCGATATCAGGTTTCAGTTCGCTGTTGGCGGAGACGACTTCGATCGGCTTTCCGAACAGTTGCCCTCCGAAATCCTCCACCGCCATGCGAGTGGCTTCCACCATCGGCTTGCCGCTGATGTTGGCGTAGGAGGCCGAGAAATCGCCGAGCACGCCGATTTTGACGGGCGCGCTGGATTGGGCTTGCGCACGCAAACCGCGTGGAGCGAGGCCCATGGCCGCCCCGGTAAGTCCTGCGCCGACGAGGGCGCGGCGACTGATCTTCTGCATTACGAGTCTTCTCCCCGATATTCTGGATTGTCTGGCCTGGGAATGGACCGGCTCAAAGCTCGTCCAGGATGTGCTGGTCGGCCCCGAGCGCCGGAGCGCCGAGACTGGGCTCGATGAGCTCATCATCGAAACGGGCGGGATAGCGCGGGGTGCGAACTTCGCCTGCGCAGGAAGCAATCGTTCGATAGATCTCGTTGTTCAACACCTGCGGGTCTTCGAGGTGCTCGTCCAGCGTCATCACCGGCGCCGCGGGAACGTCATGCTCGGCGAATCTGGCAAGCCAATGGGCGCGCGTGTTCGTCTTCACCACGCTGCCGACGCGACGGTAGAATTCGAGACTCATCTCGACGGGATCGGCGATTCTTCGGGTCTCGGCTTTCCACTCTTCGCGCCCGATCGCCGACAGCGTGTTCGAGAGCTGCTTTCCTGTGAGCGGCGAAATGACGATGTGGCCGTCGGTCGTTTCGAGCACTTGAGAGACCGAGCGGATGGGGCTGACCGTATCGTCGGCAAAAGTGCGGTGCTGAAACATGTCGCAGAAATTGAAATAGGCGGCGATGTCGAGCATGGGCATCTTGAGACTGGCGCCGCGACCTGTGCGCTCGCGCGCGAACAAGGCCGCGATGACGGCCTGCGCGCCGAACGCCGAGGTGACCTTGTCAACCACGCTGAACGGCGTGACATGCGGAGAACTGACGTCGGCCTCGGCCGCGACGATGCCTGACCGGCCCTGCACCATGCCGTCGAAGGCCGGCTCCGCGGCCAGCGGCCCTGTATCGCCATATCCCGTCACAGAAAGGCGGATCAGCTTGGGATTGATTTTTCTGAGCGCTTCCTCACCGAGACCGAGCGAGGCGGCGACACGCGGGCGCCAATTTTCCACGAGCACGTCGGCGCTCGCCACGAGCCGCTTCATCTGCTCGAGGCCTTCGGCGCTCTTCAGATCGATGACGACGCTTTGCTTGCCGCGATTGGCGTTGATCCAGAGCGCGCTCGCCCCTTTGCGGCCATAACCGAACTTCCGGAAAGGATCGCCGCCCGGGGGCTCGACCTTGATAACTCGCGCGCCAAGGTCGGCGAGCATCATGGCGCAGAAAGGGCCGGTCAGAAAGCTTGCGGTCTCTATGACTGTCAACCCGGCAAGCGGCGCCGGCGTAGGGGATGTCGGCATATCCTCAGTCTTGAACGTCAACGCTCTCTTCTCCTCCGTCCCTGTTCTCGTAATAGGTCCAACCATTCATGTCAAGAGAGTGGAACAACGCGAATACGCATTGACAAATGCGGCAAATCATCTACTTCACGAATGGTTGAGCCTATCGCGTTCTTGGCAGGACGAATAGATAGACAAAGGAGCTCGGGAGAATGGGAGCGCTACAGGAGGCGGTCACCTACGAGGCGCGCGACGGGCGCGCTTACATCACGCTGTGCCGCCCGGAAAAGCGCAACGCCATGACCTACGAGATGTTCGATCGGTTGATGGAGTTCGTCGAGGCGGCGGAACTCGACGACGACGTCAAGGTGGTCGTCTTCCGGGCGCAGGGAAAGGACTTCTGCGTGGGGCACGACCTCGCCCAGGTCGGCAGCGAGTATGGCTTCGATCCGACCGGAAAGGGGCGCCGGCCCAGTCAACGCGCGCGCATTCATTTCGACAAGCGGCACGTCGAGCAGTTTCGCAGCCTGTTCTACTGCGTGAAGCCGACGCTCGCACTGGTTCAGGGCCATTGCGTCGGCGCTGGCCTGCATCTCGTCGAGGCGACGGATCTCGCCGTCGTCGCCGATGACGCGAGGATCGGCCATCCCGAGCAGAAAGCCGGCCTCGCCGGCGCGGCCTACATGACGAGCTGGTTGATCATGGCGCTCGGCCCACGAAAAGCCCGCGAGATGCTGCTGCTTGGCGAACTCATCAGCGGCGTCGAGGCGGCGTCGCTTGGCCTCGTCAACAAGTCGGTGCCCTCCGATCAACTTGAAGCGGCCGGGGAGGAATGGGCGGAGCGAGTCGTGCGCCTGCCCAAGGATGCGATCGCGATCGGCAAGGCGGCGACCCATCTCGCCATGGATTCGCTTGGCATGACGAGCCAGTTCGTGCACGGCTATGTGAGCCACGCGCTCGGCACGAATATTCGCTACGAGGAAGGCGAATTCAATTTCATGAAGAAGCGGCGCGACCAGGGGGTGCGCACGGCGGCGCACGAGCGCGAGGGCCATTTTTCGGCGCGAGACACTCCCGGCGAACCGGAAACGAACTGATTGGCGCGGAGAGCAGAGTGCGAGCGGATCTGTCTTCGACTGTCGCCGTAGTGATTGGCGGGACGCGCGGCATCGGCCGGGCCTCCGTGCGGAAACTCGCCGCCTGCGGCGCGAAGGTGATGTTTCAGGGCAGAGATGACGAGGCCGGCAAGGAAGTGATCGCGTCCTGCGCGGGATTCTCGGGCGAAGCGAAATTCGCGGCCGCCGATCTCACAACGTACGAGGGCGTCGAAAGCGTCGTTCAGCGAGCGGTAACGGAATTCGGCAAGGTCGATGTGGTCGTCGCCAGCGGCGGCCCGCGCGAGCCGCGCCCGCAATTGTTCGCCTCCTCGACGCCCGAGCATTCCGTCGCTCTGTTGCAAAGCCGGCTGCTTCCGCGTCTCTACGCCTTGCATGCGGCGGTCGCGCATATGCGGGATCGCGGCTACGGAAAGATCGTCCTGCTGACCACCGACGCGGCGCGCACTCCGACGCCGAGCGAGGCGATCGTAGGCGCGGCAGGGGCGAGCGTGATGTTTCTGACCCGGGCGCTCGGCGCGGAACTGGCGCGCCATGGCATTCGCGTCAACGCGATCGCGACGACCCTCACCACGGGCACGCCGCCGCACGAGGAATATCTCAAGGCGGTTTCCGACGGCGCCGACGAGACAATAATGAAGGCATTCGCCAAGGCGGAGCGCCGGGTGCAGTTTCGCATCAATACGCCCGAGGATCTGGCGGAATATGTGCTGTTTCTCGCGAGCCCCGACTCCGATCAGATCAGCGGCTCCACCTTGAGCATAAATGGCGGGCTGTCGTTTCCGGGCTACTGAGTCCCGGGTCGACGCGGGAACTAGCGACCGATTGCGTTTGACGGCGTATCCGCTATCGAATGCGTGACTAGAGCGGGTCAACGACAGGGCGGCAGGGTGAAAGTCAGAACCGAGGCTGCGGAGGGCATCGCGTTCGAACCGGTGCAGGCGCAGCGCTCGTTCGAAGTCGGTGGCCGATCAGATCCGGCGTCATCTGGAACGCGGTTCTTTGCTGCCGGGCGACAAGCTGCCCGCGGAACGCGAACTCGCCAAGCAGCTCAAGGTGAGCCGTCACACTTTGCGAGAAGCTTTGCGCTCCCTCGAGGTGACGGGCTTGGTGGAATTCAGGCGCGGCGCCACGGGCGGCGCCTTCATTCGCAAGTCGAGCGGTGACGCCGCGATCGCGACCTTCGCCGATCAGTTCCGACGCGGCATGGTCAGGCCTGAACACCTCACCGAGGCCCGCATCATCATCGGAAGTTCCGTCGCAGAGACTCGCCTGCGAGCGACGCACCGAGACGGATCTTGCTGCGCTCAAGGCCAATGTCGACGAGAGTGAGGCCGCGGTGGCCGCCGACGACATCCCCCGCCGCGTCCGTGCGAACCTCGAGTTTCATCGCATCCTCGCGCGCGCCGCGCGAAATCCGGTGCTGATGATCGTCACCGACGCCGTCGTCAATGTGATGGGGCAGGTGATCGTCCTGATCGGTCCCGCGCCCAACAGCCTCGTGATGCCTTCACGGCGCAGGCTGCTCGAAGCGATCGAAAAGCGCGACGCTGCCACCGCCATGCAAGAAATGGAGGAAAACCTCTGGCAGTTGCGACGCTTCTATCTTCGCGACGATGCAGGCGATGCGGGGGCCAGGTGAACGTTCCGTGGGCGCCCTGCGCTCAAGCAAACTCCTGCACGAAATGGCCGGGCGACACCTCGTTCATGCGGCGCGCCGGCGGCTGATATCCGAGCAGGCTTGATCGGGCTCATCGGCTCTTCATTGGAAAGCCCGCGCCGCATCTGCCGGCGCGAAGCGTCGAGCGGAGGCGCGGCCGCGATCAGCTTGCGCGTATAGGGATGGCGCGGGTCTTCGATAATAGCGGCGCGCGGCCCGATCTCGACGATTTCGCCCTGGTACATGACGGCGATGCGATGGCTGACGCGCTCGACCACGGCGATGTCATGCGAAATGAACAGATAGGAAATCCCGAGCTCCTCCTGCAGGCGCATCATGAGATTGACCACTCGCGCCTTGACGGAGACATCGAGCGCCGAGACGGCCTCGTCGGCGACGATCAGTTTCGGCCCGAGCGCGAGCGCGCGCGCAATCGCGATGCGCTGGCGCTGGCCGCCGGAGAATTCATGCGGCAATCGCTTCGCCATATCAGGGCTCAATCCCACTTTGCGCAACAAGTTCGGCGACTCGCTCGCGCGCCTCGGCGGCAGACGCCAGGCCATGCACGACGATCGGCTCGGCGATCGCGTCGCCGACGCGGATGCGCGGATTGAGACTGGCGTAGGGATCCTGGAACACCATCTGGATACGCTGGCGCAGCTCGCTGAGCCCATTCCGGTCGAGCGCGCGGATGTCTGTTCCATCAAATAAGAGTTCTCCGCCGCTCGGCTCGACGAGCCGCAGGATCGAGCGTCCGGTCGTCGATTTGCCGCAGCCGGATTCGCCGACCAGCGGCGAGCGTCTCGCCCGCGAGAACGAGAACGATACGCCTTCCACGGCGTGAACCTGACCCTGCAGCTTGCCAAACAGGCCGCCACGAACGGGGAAGCGGGTCACCGAGATTCTTCACGTCAAGCAACGAGTGACCTTGAACGTCGACGGCGGTGCGCGGCTGCGCCGTGGGCCTCGCAGCCTCGGCCCCGTCCGGTTCAGGAAAAGGCTTTGGCGCCGCCTCGCCGCTCATCGAGCCCAGGCGCGGCACCGCGGCGAGCAAGGCCCGCGTATAGGGTTGTTCAGGGCTCTCCAACAATCGGGCGACCGTATTCTGCTCGACCTGACGGCCACGCCACATCACGACAACGCGGTCGGCGATTTCGGCCACCACGCCCATGTCGTGCGTGATGAAGATCACCGACATGCCCTCTTCGTCCTGCAGGATTTTTATGAGTTCAAGGATCTGCGCCTGCACGGTCACGTCGAGCGCCGTCGTCGGTTCGTCGGCGATCAGCAGTTTTGGCCTGCAGGCGAGCGCCATCGCGATCATCACGCGCTGGCGCATGCCGCCCGAAAAATTGTGCGGATATTGATGGAAACGCTGGCGCGCCGCCGGGACCTGCACGCGCTCGAGCAGGCGAACGGTCTCCGCCGCGGCGGCCGTGCGATCGAGATGGCGATGGAAAGGACAACGCTTCGGCGATCTGGCGGCCAATCGTCATGACCGGGTTGAGGCTCGTCATCGGCTCCTGAAAGATCATTGAAACGGACGCTCCGCGGATGCCGCGCATGCGCTCTTCCGACAGGGAGAGCAGGGAGTCCGCGCCAAGCCGGATCTCGCCCTCGATACGAGAATTGTGCAGAGGAAGGAGTCGCATGATCGCGAGCGCGGTGACGCTCTTGCCTGATCCGGATTCGCCGACCAGCGCGAGCGTTTCGCGCGGGCCGACGTCAAGGGAAAGTTTCTCGACAGCGGGACGCCAGACGCCCGCGCTGCGGAAGCTGACGCTGAGGTCGCTGAGCGCGCAGACCGGGCCGGAGGCGCGTCGTCATGTTCCGTCCCTGAGACGCGGATCGATGGCGTCGCGCAAGCCGTCGCCGAGCAGGTTCAGCGCAAAGACGACGAGCAGCATCGGCGATGCCCGGGATGATCGCCAGCCAGGGCGAGTCCAGGATGTTGTCAAAACCTTCGCGGATCATGCCGCCCCAGGTCGGCGTCGGCGGCTTGAGGCCCAGTCCGATGAAGGCGAGCGAGGCCTCCGTGCGGATCGCATTGGCGAGCCACAGCGTTCCCATCACCAGGATTTCTGAAAGGATGTTGGGCAGGATGTGTCTGAGTAGGATGCGCGTGTCGGAAAACCCGAGCGCCCGGCTCGCTTCGACGAAATCGCGCGACTTCATGACGATGGTTGGCGCGCGCGCGACGCGCGCGAAAGTGGGGATCGAGGTCAGCGCGATCGCCGCGATGATGTTGGCCATCGACGGGACCGAGCATCGCCACGATCATCAACCCGAGGATCAGCGTCGGAAACGCGAGCAGGACGTCCATGGCGAGCATTGCGAGCGCATCGAGGCGGCCGCCGCGCCAGCCCGCCAGCATGCCGATCGCCGCGCCGATCACCATCGCGATGAAGGTCGACGGCGACGCCGATGATCAGCGAGAATCGCGCGCCGTACAGCAGCCGCGAAAACGTGTCGCGGCCGAAATAGTCGGTGCCCAGCCAATGCTCGGCGCTCGGCGGCTTCAGGCGGTCGAGAATGTTCTGCGCCAGCGGATCTTGCGGCGCGATCAGCGGGGCGAAAATCGCGGCGAGGATCATCAGCACGAGGATGGCCAGTCCGACCCAGCTCGTCTTGTTGCTCTGAAAGGCGCGCAGCAGGCTTGCGCCCATCGAATCCCGGCGGCGGGAGGGGACCGACGAAAGCGTCGGTCATTTGTAGCTGACCCGGGGATCGACGAGGCCATAGGCGAGGTCGGCGAGGAGGTTGGCGATTACGACCGCGATCGTATAGACGACCATCATGCCCTCCAGCATCGTATAGTCGCGCTGGCTCAGGGCGCCGACGATCAGCTTGCCGAGGCCCGGCCGGCTGAACACGATTTCCGTCAGCACCGAATTTCCGATCAGCGTCGACAGATAGAGGCCTGAGACCGTGATGATCGGAATCGTGGCGTTGCCGAGCGCGTGGCGCCAGATGACGATTCTTTGCGGCGCGCCCTTGGCGCGCGCTGTGCGTACATAATCTTCCGAGAGCACTTCGAGCATGGCCGAGCGGGTGACCGCGCGTGATGTAGGCGGCGGCGTTCAGGCCGAGGCTGATCGCCGGCAGGGTGATGGATTGTGTCCAGGCGCCGAGACTGCCTTTGCGCGCCGAGATGACGGGGAACCAGCGAAATTCGATCGCGAACAGAAACAGCAGGATGATCGCGGCGACGAAGGCGGGAAACGACAAACCCGCCAGCGACAGCATGCGCACGAAATAATCGGCGAGGGTGTTGCGGCGCACGGCAGCCCAGACGCCGAGCGGCACGCCGATGACGATCCCGAGCGCAAGCGAGACGACAGTCAGTTGGAGCGTCCACGGCAGCACATTCAGGACTTCGCCGAGAACCGGACGGCCGCTGACCATCGAGACGCCCCAGTCGCCGCGCGCGACATGCGAGAGAAACTGGACATATTGAACCGCGATGGGTTGATCGAGGCCGAGGCGAGCGTGCAGCGCCGCGACGCCTCCTGCGAAGCCTGATCGCCGAGAATGAGCAGCGCGGGGTCGCCGGGGAGAATGCGCACGATCACGAAAACGATCGTCAGCACCGAGAACAGAGTGACGAAGCCGAGGCCGATGCGGCGCACCAGGAAGGCGGTCATTTGCCCGAGCTCCGCGCGCCCGCGCAGCGCCTCAGATCGTCAGGGAGTCCGTCGCCGCTCGCTGTCCGCATGGAGCGCCTCGGCGCCGGGCAGCTTACTGGGTGAAATGCGTGTTCTCGGTCACCGGCGGGGCGAGGTTGAGCGAACCTTTGAGCTCGTAACCGAGATCGAGCGTGTCCTTCCACGCCCAGAGCTGTAGCTGCTCATAGACCGGCACGCCGCAGACCGCCTTGATGATCTTTGTCCTGCGCGCTCTTCCAGAGTTCCTTCTGCTTGACGGGATCGGTCTCGATGCGCGCGGCGCGGATGTCATCATCCGCGACGTTGCAATGCGAGAAATTGGTCACCGCCTTCGGCGTGCCGACGATCGAATTCGAATCGTAGAACTGGGTCAGATAGACATCGGCGATCGGGAAGCGCGCCGCTTGATAATGGACCAGCGGCGAGAGATCCTTTCGGATCTGGCTGTGATAGGTCGCGTGCTCGACGAGCTGGATATCGAGATTGATCCCGACCTGTCTTCAGTTGCGCCTGCACCGCCTCGATGAACGTCTCCATGCCCGTCAGGGTCGTATGGATGGTCTTGATCGTCACGCCGTCGGGATAGCCGGCCTCGGCCAGCAATTGCTTGGCCTTCGCGGGGTCGTAAGGGAAAAGCGGCGCGTGCTCGTCGGTCCCGAGATAGCCCGAGGGGACGACGGAGACCGCTTCGCGCGAGGATTGCGGGCCCTTGAAGGCGACGATCGCCTTGCGATCGATCGCGTAGGCGATCGCCTCGCGCACGCGTATGTCGTCAAGCGGTTTCTGGGTAATGTTGAGGAACAGCGTCGAGAGCTCGCCGGGCTCCATCGCCACGACCTTCACGCCCGGCAATTGTTTGGTCCGATCGACCCATGACTGGTCCTGCTTGCCATAGATCATGTCGAGTTCGCCCGACTGGAACGCCAGATCGCGGCTCGAGTCGGAGGGAATGTAGCGGTACATGATCTCGTCGAGCTTCGGCGCGCCGCGGAAATATTGCTTGTTCGCGGTCAGGCGGACGAACTGCTGCGGCTGATATTCGGCAAACATGAAAGGGCCGGTGCCGATCGGCTTCTTCGAAAAGCCGTCGCCCATCTCCTCCGCGGCCTTCTTGCAGACCATGTTGCCGCCGTTGATGTTGGCGACATAGCCGAGGAATCCGGCGACCGGGTTTTTCAGCGCCACTTTCAGCGTATATTTGTCCGCGGCATCGGCGCTCGCGATGCTGGCGAAATCGTTGGAATAGGACGAGGTCGCCTTGTTGGCGG
The DNA here is from genome assembly GCA_963710855.1 of uncultured Pseudomonadota bacterium. Taxonomy (GTDB): domain Bacteria; phylum Pseudomonadota; class Alphaproteobacteria; order Rhizobiales; family Beijerinckiaceae; genus Roseiarcus. Next base: position 349,224 of record CAVQBX010000006.1, read on the forward strand.
CGCGCTTCAGCGAATAGGCCGCGTCCTCGGCCGTGAATTCGCCGTAGCCCCAATGACACTGCACGCCGTGACGAATGTGGAAGGTCCATTGCGTCCCGGTGGGGTCGACTTCCCAGCTCTCGGCGAGATCGGGCTCGATGGTCTCCGGGCTTATCTGACCGGGTTTCAGCCGGACAAGGCCGTTGAAGATGTATTGCAGCAGGCCCTTGTCGGGCGTCGTCGAGGCGATGTGCGGATCGAGCTTGCCGGCGTCGGCCGATCCCATGCCGATCACGAGGGTCTTGTTGTCCGCGTCCGCCACGCCCGTAAAGCAGAGCAGGGCGAGACCGAGGGTTACGCCGAAAACTGACTTCATGACTGGACCCTCCCGAGGCGCGGAGATTATGTCCACATCCCGGGAATCCGTGCAAGGCAAGCCACGACAGGCGTTGCGCGGGACGCTGACGTCGCAGTAGGCAACAAATGAGCAGAGGGCGGCAGGATCATGGACGTCAGGGCGAAGGGTGAATCCGATGAGGCGCTTCCGGCGCGAAGCGACGTCGTCGTCATCGGGGGCGGCATCATCGGCGTCAGCGCGGCGCTGTTTTTGGCCCGCAAGGGCGTTTCGGCGACGCTCTGCGAAAAGGGCCGGATCGGTGGCGAGCAGTCGAGCCGGAACTGGGGCTGGTGCCGCACGATGGGGCGCGCGCCCGCGGAATTGCCGCTCAGCATCGAGAGCCTGCGCATCTGGCGTCGTCTCAATCAGGAGATCGGGGCCGAAACCGGCTTTCGCGAATGCGGCATCGCCTATCTCTACGATACGCCGCGGGAGATCGCGGCGAGCGAGGCGTGGTACGAAAGCGCGCGCGACTATCAACTCGGCGCGCGCCGTTTGCGCGACGACGAGATCGATGCGCTGCTGCCGGGCTCGGCGCGCAAATGGCCGAGCGCGCTCTATACCGCCACCGACGGGCGCGCGGAGCCGGCCCTTGCCGCCCCGGCAATCGCGGCGGCCGCTGCACGCGCCGGCGCCCATGTGCTGACCCAATGCGCCGTCCGGGGCGTCGAGACCTCGGCGGGGCGCGTCAGCGCCGTCATCACCGAGCGTGGCCGCATCGACTGCCAGAGCGTCATCCTCGCCGGCGGGGCTTGGTCGCGCCTGTTCCTTGGCAATTTTGGCGTCGATTTTCCGCAGTTGAAAATCCTCGGCTCCGTCATGCGAACGGCGCCTCTTGCAGGCGCGCCCGAGACCTCCGTAGGCTCATCCAATTTCGCGTTCCGCAAGCGGCTCGACGGCGGCTACACGATCACTCGGCGCGGAGCCAATGTTTCGGAGCTCACGCCCGACAGCTTTCGGCTGTTCTTCGACTTCCTCCCGACATTGAAAGCGCAGTGGCGGGAATTGCGGCTTCGCGTCGGGAGACGCTTCCTGGAGGAATGGAACATCCCGCGGCGCTGGCCGCTCGATGCGCCCTCGCCCTTCGAGGCCGTACGCGTGCTGGATCCGGCGCCCAACCGAGGAATTCTGGACGAGGGCCACGCCAACCTCAGCGCGGCCTATCCGGTCTTCAAACAGGCCGAGATTGTCGAGCGATGGGCGGGACTGATTGACGTCACGCCCGACGCCGTGCCGGTGATCGCGCCCGTGAACGCGCTACCCGGACTCTTTCTCGCCAGCGGTTTCTCGGGTCACGGTTTTGGCATCGGGCCCGCCTCTGGGCGGTTGATCGCGGATCTGGTGGCCGGCGACCGGCCGATCGTCGATCCCTCGCCGTTTCGGTTCGAACGTTTTGCGCGCGCCGCCTAGAGCCGCCACGAATTGGGTTGATCCCGGAACTCAGCAAGAAAATCAACGCGAAGACGGCGATACAGATCGACCGCGCGCCGGAGTTGCATAATAATCATTAATGTGCGCAGAATGCCATTATGGGCATTAAGTCCCATATTGTGCACGAAATGGCGCTGCCGAAACGACGAGTTGCTTACCAAGAAACCTGGACAAAGGAGCCATATGGGAGCGAACATTTCGAAACTCGCACGGACGACGTTGGAGACGCCGGATCTGGCGCGACAATCCGCTTATTTTGAGCATGTTTTGGGACTTGCGCAGACAGGGGAGTCCGCGACAGCGCGCTTTTTCGCGTGCGGCGCCGAAAACCATGCAATCGCTTTGCGCGCCGGCGCCGTCGCGAGATGTGCTTCAATCGCCTTCCGCGTCGACGCCGCGACCGATCTGAAAGCACTTCGCTCCAAATTCACGGACCGGGGAATCACAGCGGGCCTCGCGAGCGATCCTGCGCCGGGCGTTCGCGAACAACTCACGATGATTGGCCCCGAAAATATCGAAGTCGAGCTGACGCACGAATCCGATGAGCCGCCAAGCGCTACTCCACAGGATGGAATCCGGCCGATCAAACTCGGTCACGTCGCTTTCAACGTTGAAGACGTGCAAGGCGCGGTCAGGTTTTTCGTCGAAACGCTTGGCTTCCGCGTGTCCGACTGGATGGGCGACTTTTTTGCGTTTCTGCGCTGCGGCCCCGATCATCACACCGTCAACTTCGTCCATGGCGCTCGAACCAAGATGCATCACATCGCGTTCGAAGGGCGTGATTGGAACCACATCGGGGAGGCCTGCGACTTTCTGGGCAGCCGCGAAATCCCGCTGATATGGGGGCCGGGGCGACATGGCATCGGCCACAACATCTTCATCTATCACCACAATCCTGATGGCCAGATCGTTGAGCTCTATACGCAGCTCGATCAGATGAGCGACGAGACCCTCGGCTATTTCGATCCGCGTCCCTGGCACGAGGACAACCCTCAGCGGCCAAAAGTCTGGAAGCCCGGTCCGAGAACTTCAAATATCTGGGGCATCCCGACGCCCCAATCCTTTCGCGATTGAGAATGTCCGCCAATCAAAGAAGGTGAAGGTGAAGGCGATCGTCATCAGGGAATTCGGCGGACCGGAAGTCCTTCGAACTCGAGGAAACACCGACGCCGACGCCCGGTCCGGACGAAGTGCTGGTTCGCGTCGCCGCCGTCTCGATCAATCGCACGCTCGATCTCGTCGTCCGGGCAGGGCGGTATCCGCGCAAGATCAACTTGCCGCATGTTCTCGGCGCCGATCCAAGCGGAGTGATCGTCGCTGTCGGCGACAATGTTTCGAACCGTCGGGTCGGCGATCGCGTGGCGACCTCGCCCCGGCTGAAACCCGCGACCGCGACCGAACCGCCGGTCATGCTCGGCGTACAGGTTTGGGGCGGCAACGCCGAATTCGTGAAATTGCCCGCGTTCGCAACTCATCTGATGCCCGACGGACTCGACTTCGTTCAGGCGACGGTGATTGCCCGCCACGCGCCGCTCGCCTTCAATCTTTTGCGAGAGGTCGCGAGAGCGCGGGAAGGCGAGTGGGTGCTCGTCATGGGCGCCGCGGGCGGCCTCGGCAGCATGGGCGTGCAGGTCGCCAAGCGCCTCGGCGCCCGCGTCATCGCGGGCGCGGGAAGCCCGGCGCGTGTCGAAGCAGCGCGTCGACACGGCGCGGATCATGGAATCAACTATCGCGACGAGGATCTTGGCGCCCGCGTCCGCGAGATCACCGACGGGCGTGGCGTCGGCGTCGTGTTCGAGAACCTGGGCGATGCGGATTTGTTCGCCAAAGCCTTCGGCGCCATCGGCCGCAATGGCCGGCTGGTCACGGCGGGCGCTCACGCCGGAAGACACGTCCCGCTCGACCTCGCCCATCTTTATCTGAACTACATCACGATCGTCGGCTCGACGGCTCAGACCGACGCGGATGTCGAGGCAAGCTTGGCCGCGGCCGCGGCGGGCGCTCTCAGAGGCGATATCGACCGGATTTTTCCGTTGGAGGAAGCGGCGGCCGCGCACGAACTCGCCGCTTCCCGAACCGGCATAGGCAAGATCATCCTGCGACCAGATTCGGCGGAGGGACTGTGAGTTCCTATCGTCTGCTGACCTACGATTTTGACGGTCAATCCCGCGCTGGATTGCTCGTCGACGGACGCGTTCACGATCTCGCACACGTGAGCGGCGTCCCCGAACATGCGAGCGTGTTCGATTTGCTGCAGGCCTGGGACACGGCCCAGCCAATGCTCGAGCGCGTCGCCGCCTCTGTCGTGGGGACGTTGGAGGGCCGCGCGCTGCGCGAGGAGGCGATCCGCGTCCCGATCACTCATCCCGTCGGAATTTTCTGCGCCGGCGCCAACTATCGCGATCACATCCTCGAGATGGCCCGGGTCAACAAGACCGAGCCGGACCCCGATCCACGCGCAGCCGGACTGAAATCCTGGCATTTCCTCAAGCATTATCGCACGCTTTCTGGGCATGGCGCCAAGGTCAGGCTGCCGCCTTCTTCGAATAAGGTCGATTGGGAGGCCGAGCTTGCGGTCGTCATCGGTCGATCGGCGAAGGACGTATCGCCCGACAAGGCGCTCCAACATGTCGCGGGCTATTTGATCGCCAACGATCTTTCCGCGCGCGATCTGAGCCGCCGAGCGGGCGTCCCCGAGGGGTCGCCATTCCGCTTCGACTGGCTTGCTCACAAGAATTTCGACGGCTCCTGCCCGATCGGGCCGTGGATCACGCCGGCCAGCGCCATCGCCGATCCTCAGCGCCTTAGCATAAGACTGAAAGTCGATGGCGAGACGATGCAGGATTCGAACACCAGCGAGATGATCTACGACGTGGCCGAACAAATATCGCATCTCTCGGAGAAATTGACGCTCCATCCCGGCGATATCGTTCTTACAGGCACGCCTGCGGGCGTAGGGGGCGCGCGTAACCGATATTTAAGATCGGGTTCGCGGATCGAAATTGAAATCGAGAATCTCGGCGCCTTGCGCCACGAAATGATCTGACTTCGAGACCACACGGAGCAAAACTATGGGTAGGCTCGAGGGCAAAGTCGTGTTGATAACAGGAACCGGGGGAGGGCAGGGCCGCGCGGCGGCAATTGCTTTCGCCAGGGAAGGCGCGATCGTCGTGGGCTCTGACGTAAAAGTTGGGGAAGCCGAGGAGACGGTGCGCATGGTGGAGAGCGCGGGAGGAAGAATGCTTTCATCCGCGCCTCTCGATTGTAGCGAACCCGAAGCAGCAATCGGCTGGATCGAGGGAGCGGTTAGCGCGCTGGGTGGTATTGATGTCGTCTACAACAATGCAGGATCGCTGCGCGCGCGCGGTCCTTTCGCCAACTCGACCTACGAGGAGTGGGACCTGACGCTGCGCTACGAACTCACGATGACTTATGTCGTGTCGCACGCCGCCTGGACCCACCTCGTGCGACGCGGCGGCGGCGTTATCATCAACACGGCGTCGGTCTCGGGACACGTCGAGTTGCTGCCCATGCGCAGCGCGGCGCATGGCGCCGCCAAGGCAGGCATCCTGGGCCTTACCCGCATGCTTGCCGCGGAGGGCGCCCCGCATGGCATCCGCGCGGTCAGCATTAGCCCCGGCCTGATCCGATCTCCTGCCACGCAGCGTTTCTGGAGCGGCGGCGACAATCATCAAACCGCGATCGGCGCGGCCATGGTCAGCAAGATCCCGCTTGGGCGCGCTGGAGAATGCGGCGAAATCGCCGAGGTCGCCGTGTTCCTGGCCTCGGATGCCGCGTCCTATGTCACAGGCGCGGACTTTTTGGTCGACGGCGGCCTTTCCGGTGTGTCCTACACGCAACTCTGAGCTGAAGAGGAGACAATCAATGCCCTTCGTTTCCGTCCAACATATGGAACGCGCTTTCACCGGCGAGCAGCAGCAGCAGCTCATTCGCGATATCACCGACGCCTTCGTGCGCGCTGGCGGGGAAGGCATTCGTCCGAACGTCGTGGTCGCCATTCATGAGGTCAAGAGCGGCCTTTGGGGTCATGGCGGCGAGGCCATCACAATCGAAATGATCGAGGCGCGGCGCGCGGCCCGGCGCGCGGCTGCGGCAAAGTGACCGGAGACAGCCATGGCGAATAGAGACGCCTTGTTTGATCGGCTTGCCCCGCCCGCCGGCTGCCGGCTCGTCATCGCGGGCGGCCACGGCGGCATCGGCGGCGAACTCGCGATTGAGGCCCATGCGCTCGGCCTTGAGGTCGTGAGTATGGACACGGCGCGCGCCATCTCGGAGCGGCAGCTTCCTCATGGCGTGGAGGCGATCGTCTTCGACGCCGAGGACGCCGGCTCAATCGAACAAGCGGTGACGAAGGCCGGCGAGAGCGGGCCGATTGACGGATTTGTCTTCCTGACCGGCTTCAGCAATCCTCCGACGCCAGCGAGCGAAATCGCGCTGTCAGAATGGGATCGCGTGCAAGGCATCAACCTTCGATCCGCGTTCGTCGCCTTCAAGAGCGCGTTGAAATGGATGCGCAGGCCCGGCGGCTCGATGGTCGCCGTCTCGTCGGGTCTCGCCCTCAACGTGGAGCCCGGATTCGCCGCCTATTCCGCATCGAAGGCTGGGCTGATCGCGCTTGCAAAAGTTCTCGCCAAGGAGAACGCGCCCGACATCCGCGTAAACGTCGTCGCTCCCGGATTGGTTGATACGCCATTCCTGCAAGGCGGAACCAGCCATCGCGACCGGAATGCGGGTGACAAGAGCTTTTTCAGCGATCCCGGCTTGCGGCAGCGCATCGAGTCCACGATTTTGATGCGACGAATAGCTACTCCAGCCGATGTCGTGGGGCCGATCCTGTTTCTGCTCGGCGAGGGCGCCCGCTACATGACCGGTCAGACGATCCACGTGAACGGCGGCAGGTTCATGCCCTGAACCTTGCCGCGACATTGCCTAATATCGTGTTTTGTGCACAATAAGGCGCATTGGGCAACCTATCGAGGCTCGGGGTGTACGCTTTCTCTTCGGCCGTCGAGGTCAACGTCGAGTCCGAGATCGAGCTCAGCCGCGATCAGGTCTGGCGCGGCCTGGTGATGAAGGCCGAGTACGCCGTTCCGTTCGTGCCGGGAATGACCTATTGCGAAATCCTCGAGCGCTACGACGACGGGTTTTTGCGCGAGGTGGTGATTCGCGGCGAGCGGATGAAGGAGCGCATCACCCTCACACCGCCGGTCGAGGTCTATTTTGAGCGCGTGTTCAGCCCTGATAACGCCGGTTGGATCACCAACGTGCTCAGCGATTCGGATCGCGGACTTATGTTGACCTTCACCTTTTCGGTGCGCTTCCCCGGCGTCGAACCCGGCTCCGCCGCCGAGAGCGAGCTTGGCGACAGGATGCGCATCAACTACCGGGCCGCAGTAACGAACACGCTGCAACAGATCCGCGCCCTCGTGCGCGAAAAGAGGTTGTGAAGCGCCGAAATATGCCTCTCTGGCGCGCTTTGGATGACTGATTGATGGCCGCGAATGCTGACACGCTGACCCCGCCGGGCGCCGCCGAACGAACCATCTCGTTGGCGGAGAAAGCCTATCGTCTGTTGCGGCAAAAAATCCTGCACGGCGACATCGCTCCGGGAAGCAAACTGAAGGTCGAAGTTCTGCAACGCGAATGTGCGCTCTCGAGCAGCCCGTTGCGCGAGGCGCTTAATCGCTTGGCTGCGGAACGTATGGTTCTGATCGACGACAACCGGGGGTTTCGCGCCGCGCCGATGTCGCCTGCCGACCTCGAGGACATTACGACGCTACGCCTCGTTGTCGAGCCTGCCGCGCTCGCCGAGTCGATCAACGTCGCCAACGACGAATGGGAGGGGCGGATCGTTGCGGCGTTTCATCGGCTGGAGAAGGTCGAGGCGCGCGTAGCGCCTGCGCAGCAACATTTCGACGCGGATTGGACCGAACGACACAAGAACTTTCACATGGCGCTGATTTCCGGCTGCTCTTCGGAGCGGATGTTTTCGCTGTGCTCGGGACTGTTCGACCAGGCGGAGCGCTACCGCAGATTTTCGGCCAGCAACCGCAAGCGCCCGCGCGATACGGCGCGCGAGCACCGCGGGCTGATGGAAGCCGCTCTGGCGCGGGATGCGGACGAAGCCATCCGCAGGCTGCGCGACCATATGAAGAAGACGGCCGACAATGTTCTGGCGCTGCAATCCAAGGAAAAATAGCGCCTCAGCCAAGACCCATCAGAGACGCGAGTTCGTTCTCTTTGCCCCGCAGGGCGGCGGTCGGCGCTTCATGAACAATCCGCCCGCGATCCATGACGACGCATCGGCTAGCCAATTCGAGCGCGAGATCGACGCGCTGCTCAACGAGGAGAATGGCGAGAGCGCCGGTTGACGCGACGCTTCTGACCGCCTCGACCAAGGTTTCGACGACGATCGGCGCCAATCCCTCCGAGGGTTCGTCCATGAGCAGCAGGGTCGGATTGCCGCTGAGCGCTCGCCCGATCGCCAGCATTTGTTGTTCACCACCGGAGAGCTGGCTGGCGAGGCTGTAGCGCCGCTCGGCGAGCGAGGGGAACAGATCGAAGATCGCCTCTTCCTTGAAGAGCCCCGGCCGCGCCGCGACCGAAAGGTTTTCCCTGACCGTCAACGAGGGGAACACCTCGCGCGTTTGCGGCACGAGGCCAATTCCGCTCATGGCGCGCTGGTAGGTCGTCATCCGGCTCAAGTCGGCGCCGCGCAGCCGGACAGCGCCGCCCCGAAAGCGCGCGCGTCCTGCGATCGCCTCGAGCAATGTCGTCTTTCCGACGCCATTGCGTCCGACGATCGCGACTGTTTCGCCGGCGAGCAAGGTCAGCGAAACATCGTCAACCACGATCGTGTCGCCCCACCCAGCGGAGAGATTAGAGACTTGGAGCATGCGGTCTCTCGGCGTGGAAGCGCTCCTCACCGGATTTGCCAAGATAGGCGGAACGCACGATTTCCGAGGACATCACCTCGGCGGGCGCGCCGCTCACGATAACCGCGCCTTTGACGAGCACCGTGACCGTGCTCGCGAATCTCCGCACCACATGCATATCGTGCTCGATCATCAGGATCGCGATGTCCTTGGGCAAATTGTCGATCGCGTCCAGGAGCAATGGCAACTCGCTGCTTGGGATGCCCGCGGCCGGTTCGTCGAGCAGCAGGATTTTGGGTTCGAGCGCCAGCGCGATGGCGATCTCGATCAATCGCTGACGTCCATAGGCGATTTCGGAAACGCGCCGATTTTGATCGGCTTGCAATCCCAACAAGCCTACGATGGCGGCAGCGCGCTCTATGACGTGTTGTTGCGCCGCGGCGGGACGAAACAGCTTTCGGGCCGCGCCGGTATGCTCGCTCGCCGCCAGATAGATGTTTTCGAATACGGTCAGCCCGGCGAACAGATTGGTGACCTGAAAGGTCCTCACCAACCCGCGCTTCACCCGGCGCGCAGGACCCTCCGCGGTGGAATCGTGACCCAGAACGAAGATGCGGCCGGCTTCCGCCCGCAAAGTTCCCGACAACAATCCGACCAGCGTCGTTTTGCCTGCCCCATTGGGGCCGATCAAGGCATGGCGCTCGCCGCGCGCGACACGAAGATCGACATTGTCCGTCACTCGCAAGCCGCCGAAGCGCTTTTGCAGGCCGAGCGCTTCGAGAACGATCTCGCTCATCGCGGGCTCGGCCTTGCGAGCGCGCGGGGCCGGCCGCCCCGCAACCTTCCGAGAGCGCCCAGAATGCCGCCGCGACCAAACAGCACGACCAGCACCAGCATCAGCCCGATGAAGAACATCCAATTGTACGGATTGAGGGTCGCCGCAAATTCCTTGACGAACATATAGACCGGCGCGCCAACCAATCCTCCATAGAGCGTGCCAACCCCGCCGAGGACGACCATGACCAGAACGTTGATCGACAGGTCGACGGCGATGACGTCGAGACCGACAAAACCGGTCGTTTCCGTTGACAGCGCTCCCGCAATGCCGGCGATGAAGGCGCCGAGCGCATAGGCCGTCACTAATTGGCTCACCACCGGCGACCCGATCAGGCGCATGCGCAGCGGATTGTCTCTGACGCCGCGCAGCGCTAGTCCGAACGGAGAGTTGACGACGAGCCGCAGGAGAACGAAGCTCGCAAACAGCCAGGCGAGAACATAGATGTAACTGGTTTGTCCGAATACGCTCCAGTCAAACAGGCCCAGAACCGGATCGAAGGCGATGTCGCCGAGACCGTTATCGCCTCCGGTAAGCCAGGTGGCCTTGTTCGCGGCCTCGTAGGCGACGGCGCCGACGGCGAGCGTCATCATCATCATCGGCAGGCCGGAAAGACGAAGCACAATCGGCCCGAGCGCCGCCGCGCACAGGGCGGCGCCGGCGCCGCTGAGCAGCACGACCGAAATCGGCTCATGCCATCCGCCGATCGATAGCAAACCCGCGATGTAGGCGCCGAGCCCGAAATACACAGCGTGCCCTAACGACACGATTCCCGCAAAGCTCAGCACGAGGCTGAACGATACCGCGAGGATCGTCATTGTCAGCACCGACGTCCCGAACGACAGGCGGTCGGGAAACAGGAAAAACGCCGCAACGGGCAGGCACCAATAGACAAGCTCGGCGGGACGAACCCGGCCGCTGGGCAACAGCGGCAGTTGATTGGGCGTTTCGCTCATCGTCCGCCCCCGAACTGCAACCGGTCATGCCGAAACAGCAGGAAGCCGACGAGCATGAAGTAGATGAGAAAGGCGCCAACAGCGGGGAACAGATAGCGTCCCGCGGTGTCCAGAAGTCCGACGCCGATCGCCACGGCAAATGAGCTCTTCATGTTGCCAAAACCGGCAATCGTCACGACGACCAGAATCAGCGTCAGGTACTTGAACGGGTAGAGCGGCTCGAGCGGCAGCATCCCGTAGCCGATCGCGCCGCCAAGGGCCGCAAGGCCGGAGCCAAGCGCGAACGCAATGGAATAGAGTTTTGAGACGTTGATCCCGACCGCCTCCGCCATGGTCCGGTTGTCGACGGCGGCTCGAAGCCGAGCGCCGAATTGTGTCTTGTCAAAGATAAGCCACAGGCCGACCACGATCAGCACGCCGACCGCGACGACGAACAGCCGATAGGTCTGGATGTCGCGTCCCGCGAAATGAACGGGCGCGTCGAGAAAGGCGGGCAGATGCGCCGGCAGCACGTTGGGTCCGTAGATAAAGTTGAGCCCCGCGATCGTGATGAACATCAGACCGATCGTCAGCAGCACCTGATCGAGCTCGGGCGCATTGTAGATGCGGACATAGATCGCCCGCTCCACTACGACGCTGAACGCCGCAACCGCGACAACCGCAAGGGCCGTGGCGGCGAGAAAGGGAAGTCCGAACCTTTGCGTCAGGGTGATCGCTACGTAACCCCCAATCGCCGCAAAGGCGCCGTGGGCCAGGTTGACGATTCGCATCAACCCCATCGTCAGAACGAGCCCAATCGAGATCGTGAACAGCACGATTCCGTAGGAAACCCCGTATATCGCTATGAACACAAGCCCGGGCGCCAGGTTCGCCACTATCGCCCCCGTTCGAGCGGCGCCGTTACGCCTTCAGGGCGAGCGTCCTTGCGGCTTCGCCATCGATTTTCCTGCACTTTATCGCCGATCATTCCGCGCGCAAGACTGGCCGCAGCCCCGGTCCACACAGCGGGCATCTCGCGAAATTCGCGGCCGCCGTGACATGGTCGCGTGACGCAGCGGCGTGTTCGTGCAGGCGCTGCAGATCCACGCCCTGCATCTGCCCGTCGCGCTTGACCATCGCGCCGGCGATGATGACCGTATCGACGTTGCTGACGTCCATTCCAAGCACGATCGCGCCCACGGGGTCGTTCACCGGCATCACATTGATCATGTCGGTGCGCAGAAGGATCATGTCCGCTTGTTTGCCCGGGGTCAATGTTCCCGTCTTGCGCAAGAGCCCGTTGGCGCGCGCGCCCTCGATGGTCGCCATTTCGAGCACGTCGCGCGTCGTCAGGAGTTCTTGGAACGTCCTTTTCCTCGTCGAGAATGCGCGCGTTCACGAGGCCACGCTGGATCGCCAGCGCGGCGCGCATCTGTGTGAAGAAGTCGCTGGGCGCGGAGGTCTCCACGTCTACGCTGAGGCTTGGCCGCAGCCGGTGCTCGATGGCCGTTTGGATCGGCGGCGTGCCGTGCCCCATCTGCATCTCGATCTGAGGCGAGATCGAGACCGTGCCGCCGGTATCGGCAATCATCCGCCATTCCGTCGCATTCAGGGTTCCGCAATGGATGTAGGTCGTATCGGGGCCAAGCAATCCGTCGCGCCCCATGCGCTCGTAGTGCCCGAGCTTGCCGCGCGCGCCAATGCCGGCGTGCACGCTGATCCGCGCCCCGACGTTGCGCGCCGCGCGCCAGACCTTTTCGACCATTTCGTACGGCGCGAATTCCGGACCGGTCGCAGCAACGGCGAGCGTCAGCAACTGATCTTCGGAAGCAAATGCCGTCGCGCGCAATCTCTCGATGTCGGCGGGATAGGCATGCGATTCATCCGACCACCAGGGGCGGCCGAGGCTCGGCGGCCCGTAGGCGAACACGGCGCGTATCCCGGCGTCCTGCAAGGCGCTGACCGCGCTGTCGGTATGGTCCGGCGAGTTCTGGATTTGCGACCAATCAAGCAGCGTGGTCACGCCGGCGTTGATCGCCCCGAGCGCGCTGAGATAGGTGCTGACATAGACATCCTGCGGGCGGAAGCCGACCGCCAGGCGGCCAGGGATGTCGCGCATATAATCCTGCAACGTCCCGTCGGGCAGGATGTTGCGCAAGATCCCTTCCCAGATGTGGCGATGAGAATCGACGAAACCCGGCATCGCGATGCGGTTGCGGCCATCGACGATCTGAGCGTCTGCGGCATCGAGATCCTTGCCGATCGCCTCAATTCGCTCACCGGCGATCAGTATGTCGGCGCAATCGAAATCGCCGACCGCGGCGTCGAGGGACAGGACGCAAGCCCCCTTGATCAGCGTCCGTCCTGAAGGCGTCGAGCGTTCCGCGATCAACGCCATCATACGCCTCCCTGAAACGTTCGCCAGAAAACTTGCATAGATATACCGTTTGTGCATATTAAACTATATTCGGCACGGTCGGCAAGTCTGCGCAAGGACGCCGGTCCCTCGGGAGAGCGCCCTCGCAATGTCAATTCATCGACGCCTCCTGCAGCTTCTTGGCATTGCGTTGACGGCTTGCCTTTTGGTCGCAGCGAGCGCGCCGGCGTCAGCCGCCGATCCCATCAAAGTTGGCGTCATCGGCCAGTTTTCAGGCCCATTCGCCAGCGGCGGCGCGCAGGTCAAGCAGGCGATCGATATCTGGACCGCTATGCACGGAACCAAGGCCGGAAACCGGGAGGTCCAATTCATTTTTCGTGACGTCGGCGGCCCAAACCCCGCCATGGCGAAGCGTCTGGCCGAGGAGTTGATCGTCAAGGATCATGTTTCGATACTGGCCGGCTTCTACCTGTCGCCGGAGGCGTCCGCCGCCGCGCCGATCGTCACGCAGACAAAGACGCCGGCCGTGCTTTTCACCGCGGCGTCGCCTCCGCTGATGCGCGCTTCGCCGTACTATGTGCGCGCTGGCGAAAGCATCTGGCAGCCGGCGTTCGCGCAGGCCGATTTCGCGACGGATAGCGGCAAGAAGCGCGCCTATATCGCGGTCGCCGACTACGCGCCCGGCTATGATGTTCAGGAAGGTTTCAAGACGCGCTTTACCGAGAAGGGCGGGACGATCGTCGGCGAGGACCGCATTCCGCTCAACACCGTGGACTTTGCGCCGTTCGCGGAGCGCGTCGCCAATTCGCAGGCCGACGTGCTGGCGATCTTCATTCCGAACGGCACGCCTTCCATCAGCTTCGTCAATGCGCTCGCGGCGCGCGGCGTACTCGCCAACACGATGGTGATCGGAATCGACGAAACCGACGACTTCGACCTCGCGTCCTTCAGCGACAATGTGATCGGCATTCACACTTCGATCTTCTACGCGACCCTGCTCGACAGTCCCGAGAACAAGGCTTTCATCGCGACCGCGAAGAAATTGTTTGGTCCCGACTACCGGATCGGCGCCAATATGGTGGGCGACTTCGACGGGATCGGGCTGATCTATCATATGATCGAGGCGCAGGGCGACAAGCCCTTCGATCCTGACGCGGCCATGGCGGCGGTTCGCGGCTACAAGTGGAACAGTCCGCGCGGGCCGGTCGAGATCGACGCCGATACGCGCGACATCATTCAAAACATCTATATCCGACAGGTCGAGAAGGTCGACGGCCAATTGGAGAACGTCGTGATAAAGACCTACCCCGCCGTGAGGGACCCATGGGGACCGCTTCATCCCGCCAAGTAGCGTCAACCGTCGCGTTTCTCGTCACAGGAGCCATCCGTTGCCCGCCTTCGTCATCGCTGAACGGACCGAAACCTGGGACCTGAGCGTCGTTCAGGAATATCGGCGGCTGACCGCGCCGACGGTGCAGAAGCATGGCGGAATCTATCGCACCGTCAGCTTCAACAATCAGATCGTGGAGGGGGGCGTCGCTCCGGCTCCCGACATGATCGCCGTCATCGAGTTTCCCTCGAGGGAAGATGCCGAGCGCTGGTATCATTCGCCCGAATATGCGGAAGCGATTGCTGTGCGACAGAAAGGCTGGAAGAACCGGGTGATGATCATCGACGCCAATCCCCCGCAATACGCGCGGCAGTCCTGATGAGGGGCGGCTCTCATGGCAAGACGGCGCTGGTCACTGGAGGCGCTTCCGGCTTGGGGCAGGCGTTCGCGCTGCGTCTCGCAGACGATGGCGCGAATGTCGTCATCGCCGATCTTCAATCCGCGGCCGGAACTGTGGAAGCGATAACCCGCGAAGGCGGCCGCGCGATCTCTGTGCCCTGCGATATTTCGGACCCTCACGCGGTCGAACGACTGGGCAAAATGCTGAGGGACGAATTCGGCAAATGCGACATCCTCGTCAACAATGCTGGCATCGCGGCGCTGCGCCCTTTTGCTGAAGTCACTTTCGAGCAATGGCGTCGCGTAATGGCCGTCAATCTCGATGCAATGTTCCTGCTTTCGTCGATGTTCGCCAGGGACATGACGGAGCAGAAGTGGGGTCGCATCATCAATATTGCGTCCAACACCGTCGCTCAGGTCATCTCGGGCTTCGCGCCCTATATCGCGAGCAAAGCCGGCGTGATTGGTCTGACAAGGGCGCTGGCTACCGAACTCGGCGCGGACGACGTCACGGTCAACGCGATCGCGCCTGGCCTGACGCGAACGCCGCAGACGGAGAGCCAGCAGGGCTTGCGCGGCATGAGCGCCGAAGACGCCTTCAAGGCCGTCGCATCGCGACAGGCGATCCGCAAGACCGGAGTTCCCGCCGACTACGTCGGCCTCGTCTCGTTTCTGGCCAGCGAAGAGTTGGGCTACATCACCGGACAGACGTTTTATGTCGACGGCGGCCTCGTCCGCTCGTGAAGGCGCACGCGGAATCCAAATCCGGACGAGGCCATGGAAGCCGGTAGTTTGGCCTTTTTCAAAAGCGTCCTGCTTTTGGGGCTTGGCGCGTGGACGGCGACCTTGCTGTTCAACAACGCGCAAAAATCAAAAACCGTAGTCGACGCCTTTCAGCGCGTCATGGCGATGCGGGAGCTTCGCGACATCCCCGCGTTCCTTGAAATCGCCGAGCGGCGCGCCATCTCGGATGCGCGCGTCTACAGGCTTGGCTACTGGATCTGGTAGTGCTGCAGGCGGCGACAGCCATAGCGTTGCTGGTCGCAGGCTTGCAATTCGGATTGCTTGCGCTCGGAATGGCGCACGGAGCGGCCACGGCGGCGTCCGAAGCCAACATCGGCCTTTGCCTGCTGCTCGCAACTTGGTTCTACTTTCTGATCGGCGGGGCCTGGTTCATCTACTGGATCAAGATGGAAGGGCTGCAGATCACGCACGTGTCGATGCTGGCTTTGACCGTCGCCTCGGCCGTCGTCGTCAACATGCCGCCCTGAACGCATTGCAAGGCAATCCCGCTAGGCGGACCGCGACGAGGTCAAGAAATATGCGCCACATCGACGTCTTCAATCATTTCTTTCCGGAGCCGCTCTGGAAGCGGATGCTCGCTTCCGATGGCGCAGCGCGCGACATCGGCATGCGCATGAGAGGGATTCCGGCGATCTACGATCTCTCAGAGCGGTTTCGGGTGCTCGATCGTTTCGCAAACCATGAATATACTCAGGTTCTGTCCTTGGGCATGCCCCCGCTGGAACAGTTGGGCGACGCCGAGACGTCCATAGAACTTGCCAGATTGGGCAATGACGGCCTCGCCGAACTCGTCAGCCGCCATCCCGATCGATTTTGCGGCTTCCTTGCGTCGCTGCCGATGAATGCGCCGGACGCCGCCGTGCGCGAAGCGGAACGGGCGATCAAGGAGTGCGGCGCCAACGGCCTGCAGATCCATTCCAACATCAATGGCGAGCCGCTCGACGAACCAAAATTCTTCGGCGTCTTCGAATGCGCCGCAAGACTTTCCGTTCCCGTGTTTCTCCACCCGTCGCGCGGCGCGTCGATGCCGGACTACGCCAGCGAGAAAAAATCCAAATACGAGATCTGGTGGACATTTGGCTGGCCCTACGAGACCTCGACCGCCATGGCCCGCCTGGTGTTCTCCGGATTGCTGGATCGATTGCCCGACCTCAAGGTGCTCGCGCATCATCTGGGCGCGATGGTTCCCTACTTCGAGGGGCGCGTCGGACCGGGATGGGACCAGCTCGGCAACCGCACCTCCGATGAGGACTACAAATCGCTGCTGAAATCGCTGAAGAAGCGACCGCTCGATTATTTCAAGGATTTTTATGCCGACTCCGCGGTTTTCGGATCGCGCGCGGCGACCATCTGCGGTCTCGAGTTCTACGGCGAGGACCGCGTGCTGTTCGCCTCCGATTGCCCGTTCGATCCCGAAAAGGGCCCAGGCTACATCCGTGACACGATCGCCATTCTCGAGTCGCTCGATCTTCCCAACGCGGCGAAGGAGAAGATCTGCTTTCGAAATGCGCAAGCCCTGCTGGGCGTGGCCTGATGTCTTGAGGTCTGCATGTCGATGTCCGGTTCGCAGCGCCCGGCCGTGACGCTCAATATCGAAGAGCTGATCGACGGTGAGCCGGTCGGCTGGCCGCAATTTCATTTGTTGGGGCTCTGCGCCGCCGTTTTGTTTGTCGACGGTTTTGACGCGCAGGCCATTGGCTATGTCGCGCCCGCGCTTGCTCGCTCGCTGGGCCTGTCTCGCAACGCGCTGGGCCCCGTCTTCAGCGCCGGGCTTGTGGGGTTGATGATCGGCGCGCTGGCGTTTGGGCCGCTGGCCGACCGATATGGCCGCAAGCGCGTCATTGTCGTCAGCGTGGCGGCCTTCGGCCTGGGAGCTCTGGCGACGATGCTCGCCAATGACGCCGCCTCGATGTACTGGCTCCGGTTCCTGACTGGCTTGGGGCTGGGCGGCGCGATGCCGAACGCCATCGCGCTGAGCGCCGAGTTCAGTCCGCACCGGCTGCGCGCGACCATGGTCATGCTCATCATGTGCGGCTTGTCGGCCGGCGCAGCTTTGGGCGGATTGCTCGCCGCGGCGCTGATCCCGCTCGCAGGCTGGAGGTCGGTGTTCTTCGTCGGCGGCGCCGCGCCGCTTGCACTTGCTTTCTATATCGCGCGCGCGCTGCCGGAGTTGCCAAGGTTCCTCGCGCTCTCCGGCGCTCCCGATGCTGAGATTGCCCGTGCGCTCCGCTCTGTGTTCCCTCAGCGAGCGACGCCAGGGGAAGTGAGATATGTCATCAGCGAGACCAGGCTCGCGGGCCTTCCCGTCGGACATCTGTTCAGAGGCGGACGTGGCGGCGGAACGGTCCTTCTCTGGGCCGTGTTTTTCGCGAGCCTGCTCGATCTCTATTTCCTGTCGAACTGGCTGCCGACCGTCGTCAGCGAATTGGGCGCGACCGATTTCATGGCCGCGCTGATCGGCTCGATGTTGCAGGTCGGGGGAATTGTCGGGGCGCTCGCGCTCGGGCGTTTCATCGGGCGCTATTCCTTTCGGGCGCTGTCGCTCACTTACCTGCTCGCCGCGTTCGCCATGGCGGCGATCGGTTTTTCCGCAAACTCGCTTATCCTGGCGACCGTCGCCATCTTCTGCTCCGGGTTTTGCATCGTCGGGGCCCAGAGCGCCGCCAACGCACTCGCGGCCGAGTTCTATCCGACAGGAATGCGATCGACTGGCGTCGGGTGGGCGCTTGGCGTCGGCCGGATCGGCTCGATAATCGGTCCATTGATCGGCGGGGAGCTGCTCGCGCTGAATTGGTCCAAGCCTGCGTTGTTTCTGGCCGCAGCCGTTCCGGCGGCGTGCGGCGCCTTTGCGGCCTTGGCGCTCGACATTTTTTCGAGATCCCGCAGCGTCGAAAGCCGATCGAGGCCGCGGAGGGCCGAACTCGCCGCCGAGCAATCAATGGACAGTTGAAGGCCTTGGGGCGGACGTCGATGAACGGGCCCTGAACGCGTCGGCTCCGGCAGGCGACTTGGAACGGCCGCGCCGCCGCATTGACAGACGAGTTCAGATCCGATAAAATAGGAAACATAGTTTCCACTTAGGAAACTCGCACGTGACCAAAAGAGAAGGCGCCCTTGGCGACGACCGAGACGTGACCGGATGAATTTTGCGCAATTTTTGGAGATGCACGCGAGAGGAGCGCCCGATGCGCTGGCGATCGTCGACCGTCGCGTCCGATTGACTCACGCGGAGTTAAACGACGCCTGCAATCGCTTTGCAAATGTGCTTGGGCGGCACGGCATCGCGGGCGGCGACCGCGTGGCGATCTATCTGCCCAACCGCGCCGAAATGGCGATCGCGCTCATCGGATGCATGAAGGCCGGCGTCGTCGCAGCGCCGCTCAACTGGCGCGCTCAAGGGTCCGACCTCAGAGCGATCATCGATCACTGTCAGCCGTCCGCGTTGGTGACGACGGAAGAGCGAGGCGCCCTCACGCCGCGCGGCGGCGCGAGACTGTTGCTGGAAATCGGCGAACAGCCTCGTCAGGGCAGTTTCTGGGCCGCGCTTGACGCAGAGAGCGCAGCCTATCGCTCCGTCGGCCGGCAGAGCGGCGACGTCGCCAACCTTCTCTACACTTCGGGCACCACCGCAACGCCGAAGGCGGCCATCCATACCCACGGCATGCGCGTCGCCATTGCGGCGGCGATGGCCGATTGTTTCGAACTGTCGCCCCGCGACGTCGGCCTCGTGGTCTCGCCCATGTTTCATACCGGCGGGATGAGCGCCTTTTGCAACGCCATTTTCGCTGGCGGCGCCGCGGTGCTGCTCGACCGCTGGGACCTCGGCGAGTTTCTCGGCGCCATCGAGCATGAGGGCGTGACCTTCATGCACCTCGTGGCGACAATCATGGTCGACATCGGCCGCGCGCCCGAATTTCTGTTCGCCAACCAGCGCCGCACGATGCGTTTCACCTGGGGCGGCGGCCATGCCGTCGATCCCGCCGTGTTCGAGACCTTTGAGCGTCGGATCGGCGGCGTCGTTCTCTCCGGCTACGCCCGCACCGAGGGCGGCCTCGCTTACAATCCGCTCGACAAACGCCTGCGCCGCTTTGATCGGCATGGCTTCCCCAACCGCAACAGTTCGGAACTGGCGATCGTCGACCCCGCGACAGGCAGAACTTTGCCTGATGGCGAGATCGGCGAGATCGCGTTCAGCGGCGATGGCGTTTCCCCAGGCTATTGGGATCGCGACATGGTCAGAAGCCGGCCGCTCTACGCCGGCCACTGGCAGCCGACCGGCGATCGCGGCTTCATCGACGCGGACGGCGCGCTGCATTTCCTTGGCCGCGAAGATCACATGATCAAGACCGGCGGCGAGAATGTCTATCCCGCCGAGGTGACGGCGGTGCTGGCGGCGCGGCCCGAGATCGCGGATTCGGTCGTGCTAGGATTGCCAGACGAACGGCTCGGCCAGCGGGTCGCCGCGCTTGTCGTGCCGAATTCGTCGACGCTCACGATCGAGCGGGTCGATCAGATATGCCGGGCCGAACTCAGCGGCTTCAAGATTCCCCGCACCATCCGCCTCGTCGAAGCCCTGCCGCGACTTGGATCCCAAAAAGTCGATCTCGCGGCCTGCGAGCGTCTTCTGATGGAGGCGCCGGGCGCCGGGCCTTCTCAGGCGCCGCAGGAGGCAAGGCCGCCCGCCGCCGTGAATCTGTAAGCGCTCACCAAATAAGGAGGAAACATGCTCAAGGTCGTCTCGATGTGGAAATTGCCCGAGGGCATGAGCGAGCAGGAATTCGAAAAGTGGTATCGCGAAAAGCACATTGGCGACGCCAAGAAGATTCCGGCTTGCGCCGCTACACGGTCAATCGGGTCGCCCCTTCCGAGCGGGCCGCGGCGCCTTATTATCGTATGGCGGAACTGAGCTTCGATAATATCGAGGCGGCTAAAGCGGCTTTCGAGTCCCCGCAGTGGAAATACGCCTACGCGGACGCCAAGGATAAATTGGCGGCGCCGATCCGGCTCTTTCTCGAGAGCGAGGAAGTGCCGCTCTAAATCGAGCGCGCCGTGCTACAATGCGTGGGCGCGGACGGACAATATATTCGATCGGGAGGATTCCATGAACGTTAAACGGCATGTCCGGAGTGCGTTATGGGCGACGGCATTGCTATTTGCCGCCGCGCAAGCGCACGCCTTCCAGGATGATGGCACGGTCCGCATCGGCCTGCTCGAAGCCCAGACGGGGGTGCCGGCGCCTTATGGCCTGCAGGGCCTCGAAGGCACGCGCATCGCTTTCGACGAAATCAACGCCAAAGGCGGCGTTATGGTTGACGGCAAGATGGTCAAACTCGCCATCACGCCCGCGCCGAACGGCTACGACCCGGGAGCCGACAGCCCCTTGACGATCGCCCTGATGAAGAAGCTGATTTTTGACGACAAGGTGCTGATGATCAAGGGCACCTCGCGCTCGCAGAATACCGAGGTCGCCTTCAACTATCTCAACGAACTGGAGAAGCAGGGCGATCCGATCGTGCTGATGTCCTCGGCCGCGGCGGCGCCCGGTCTCGGCAAGATTTCGAAATGGGGTTTTCGCAACGCCTTCTCGGAAAACGACGTCATCGACCGCGAGGTCAAGCTCCTGAAGGAGAAATACGACGTCAAGACCGCTGGCCTCTACGTGGTGCGCGACAACTCTTATTGCTCCATCATGGAAAAGAACGTCATCCTGCCCGCGCTCAAGAAATACGGAATCGAGGTCAAGGTGACGACGGACGGCCTGGACAGCGACCGGGATCTGTCACGCCAGGCCGATCAGCTAAAACAAGCCAACGTCGACGTCGTGTTTCTCTCGGCCACGACGCTTCCGAGCATCGGGCTGATGAAGGATGCCGCGCGCCGCGGGTTCAAGCCAAAATTCTGGGTCGGCACCGTCGGCAACATCACGGCCGAAATGGCCAAGATTGGAGGAGCGACGGTCGAACCCCTGATCATGGGCTCTTCCTTCTCTCCAGCCGCTCCCCAGGTGAAGTCACTCGCCGACGAGTTCAAGAAGCGCACGGGAACGGACATCAACCTGTTCGGCATGAACGGTTACGAGGCAGGCTATCTGATCAAGGACGCCATAGAAAAAGCCGGCATCAAGAACACCGAGGATTCTTTGAAGGAAGACCGCATAAAATTCCGCGATGGACTGGAAAAGGCCACGATCGTCAGCATCACCGGCGAAAAGCTCGTGTTCAGCGACGAGCGCGACACCCTCAAGTCGGGCTTCATCCTGACCATCCGCAAAGGCGAGTTTGTGGAATGGGATGGCAAGCCCGCGATGTAAGGCGATATCGCTCGAAGGCGTAGCGACGTGACCGAGATCGGCGAATATCTGCTGAACGGCATTCTGTTCGGCAGCACCTATTCGCTGGTCGCCATCGGCTTCACGATCATCTTCGGCGCGATCCATCGGCTGAATGTGGCGCACGGCGCGACCATCATGGTCTCGGCCTTCGCCGGCGCCACGACGTCGATCCTCCTTGGCGGCGCCGACAGCTATGCCGTGCTGGCGCTCTCCTTTGCAGCCTCCGTCGCAACTGGCGCGCTGCTCGGCGTCCTCGTCGAACTCGTCGCCTTCCGTCCCCTGAGGAACGCCTCCTACCTGACCCCGTTCGTCACGACGATCGCGGTCAGCGTCATCCTCGAGGAGCTATTCTCGAAACTCTCGCGTTCCGTGCCGATCTTCTATCCCGAATACACGCCTTTTCCCTCGCCGCTCGAGGACCTGTCGTTCAACATCGGGGGGATGTTTGTGCGGGGCGTCTATGTCGTGACGTTCGTGATCTCGCTGATCCTGATGCTCATCCTGCATTTCTGGATCACGCGAACGCGCTCGGGCCGGGCGGTGCGCGTCGTCGAGGAGAACCCTGATATCGCGCGCCTGCTCGGCATAAATGTCCGGCGAGTCGAGGTCACGGTGTTCGCCGTGGCGTCTGCGCTCGCCGGCGCGGCCGGCTGCCTGATCGGCGTTTCCGTCGGCACGGTTGGTCCATTCATGGGCTCGCATCTCCTGGTGATCGGCTTCGTCGCCATTGTTCTCGGCGGGCTCGGCAACGTCTACGGCGCCATGCTCGGCGGCATCATCGTCGGCGCCGTCGAGACGCTGACCGTCGGCGTGCTCTCGGCCACCTACAAGGAGGCGCTGCTCTTTGCTATCGTGTTCGCGGTGCTGATCTTCAAGCCGCAGGGGCTGCTCTCGAGCGCGGCCGAGCAGCGGGATTGAGATGTCGTATTTCGCGACCGTCATCGGCATCGCCGGACTGAACATCATTCTGGCGCTCAGCGTCTATGTGAACCTCGCGGTCGGGCAGTTCTCGCTGGCGCAGGTCGGCTTCTGGGCGATCGGCGCCTACGCCTCGGCGATCCTGACGACGCTCTATGGCGTCCCGCTCGCGCCCGCTCTCGTCGCCGGCGCGCTGATCTGCGCGTTGATCGGCCTTGGGCTCGGCTATCCCTGCCTGCGCATCCGCGGCATCTATCTGGCGCTGGCGACGCTCGGCTTCTCCGAGATGGTGCGCGTGTTCTTCCTGAACTTCAAATGGCAGGTCACGCGCGACGGCGTTCCGATCGGCCCCGACGGGACGCTCGGCTTCCGCAATGTTGCCGTGCTGACCAACGTCACGGACATACTCATCGCAGTCGTCCTGCTCATCCTGTTCTTCGTCTGGCTGAGCCGCACGCGTTTTGGTCTCGCCATGGATGCGATCCGCCAGGATGATCTCGCCGCAGAGAGTCTCGGCGTCGACGTGGTGGCGACGAAAGTCATCACCTTCGCCATCGGCGCGGCGATTGCCGGCATCGGCGGCGGCCTCTACGCCAACTACATTTCCTACATCACCTCCGAAAATTTCGGCTTCCAGCTCACCCTCGTCTCGGTGCTGTTCGTCGCGCTCGGCGGCAGCACGACGTTCATCGGGCCGATCGTCGGCGCGGTTCTGCTGACGCTGCTGCCGGAATATATCCGCTTCCTCGCCGACTACAGGATGATGTTTTACGGCCTCGTGGTGCTGCTGATCATGATCTGGCGTCCCAACGGGCTGATCGACGGCGCCCTCATCAAACATATTTTGCGCCCGTTCAGCGGACAGCGGCGCGAAAAACCCCGGAGCGCCTGATGCTCGAGCTCGTCTCGCTCAGCAAGACGTTCGGCGGCGTGAAGGCCGTCGCGGAGCTTTCGTTCTCCGTTGAGCCTGGCGAGCTCGTCGGCCTGATCGGGCCAAACGGCTCGGGCAAGACGACGACGATCAATCTGATCTCTGGCCTGATGCTGCCGACGAGCGGCGCTATCCGCTTTCGCGGCGAGCCGATCACGGCTTTGAGGCCGCATCGGATCGTGGCGCTCGGCCTTGCCCGCAGCTTTCAGAACCTGCGCCTGTTCACCGAATGCACGGCCTATGACAATGTGCGAGCCGCCCAGAATGTTGTCTGTCGATCCACGGCCAAACTCTTCAATATCTTGCCGACCCGCAGCGAGCGGGTTTTACGCGAGGAGGCGTTGGAGCTGCTCAAGCGCTTCGACCTCTATCAGCGCCGCAACGAACCGGCGGGACGCCTCGCTTACGGCGATCAGAAGCGCCTCGAACTCGCGCGCGCGCTGGCGACCCGCCCGTCGCTGCTGCTGCTGGATGAGCCCGCCGGAGGCATGAACCCGGTCGAGGTCGACCGCCTCGGTCAGGCGCTCATCGAGCTCAGCCGGGAGGGGCTGACGATCGTGCTGGTGGAGCATCACATGAAGCTCGTCATGGGGGTCAGCGACCGCATCGTCGTGCTCAATTTCGGCCGCAAGATCGCCGAGGGAAAGGCTGACGAAGTGAGCCGCAACACGGCGGTCATCGAAGCTTATCTGGGGACGAAATGAGCCTCCTCGCGATCGAAGATCTGGAGGCCGGCTACGGCGAGATCATCGCGCTGCACGAAGTCAGCCTGACCGTCGAAGCCGGAGAGGTCGTCACGATCATCGGTTCGAACGGCGCCGGCAAGACCACGCTTCTGCGCACGATTTCCGGGCTCGTGAAGTCGCGCTCCGGCCGCATTGTCTTTTCCGATCGCGACATTGCCTCCGAGCCGCCGCACAAAATCGTGCGGGCCGGGCTCGTGCAGTCGCCGGAAGGGCGCATGATCCTCAAGAAGATGAGCGTTCGCGAGAATTTGCTCGCTGGCGCCGAATGCCGCGACAACGATGCTGAAGTTCGACGCGACATGGAGGAAATGCTCTCGCTATTTCCCAGGCTGCGCGAGCGCTTTGCGCAGAATGCCGGTACTCTGTCCGGCGGCGAACAGCAGATGCTCGCCATCGCGCGCGCACTGATGGCGGCGCCTCGCCTGTTGATGCTGGACGAGCCCTCGCTCGGCCTCGCGCCCATTCTCGTGTCGAAGATTTTCGAGATCATCAGCGAATTGCGTGCGCGCGGCGTGACGATCCTGCTCGTCGAGCAGAACGCCCACAAGGCGCTCGAAGTCGCCGACCGCGCCTATGTGCTGGAGCTCGGCCGCGTTGTCGGCGCCGGCAAGGCCGACGATATCGCCCGCGACGACGCTTTCATTCGCGCCTATCTTGGGGCGTAGCGCGGTCCCGATCAACCAGAGCCCCGCTTTCCGGTTCCCTCCCCCGCAAGCGGGGGAGGGTAGGGTGGGGGGAACGCCCTCAAACGCGGTGGTGTCGCCCCCTCCCCAACCCTCCCCCGCTTGCGGGGGAGGGAGCTGCCGACGGCTCCAACCAACTATCCTCACGGCACCAGCGACCAAGGCTCCGGCACGAACGCGTAGCTGTTCCCGCGGCGCACGATATGAGCGAGACCCGGAAAGCCGATGTGCATGCCCGCAACGAGTTGCCTGTCGCTCGCCACCATGTCGAGCACGCGCTTGCGCGTGGCGATCGCGCCTGCGGGGTCGGTGTCCATCGTCGTCGAGGCCTCGGGGTGGGGGATCTGGATCTCCGGCATATGGACGATATCGCCCCAGACCAACAGCGACTCATTGCCCGACGCTATGCGATACGCGGTGTGGCCCGGCGTGTGACCAGGAATCGGCTCGGCCGTGACGCCCGGAAACACTTCGCCCGACGTGAAAGTGCGCAGTCGCTCGCCGCAGGCGGCGAGCCGCGCGCGCGCCGTTTCGAAATAGTAGCGCTGACGGTCCTTCGAGGCCGCGAAGCGCTCGTCGTTGCTCCAATGCGCCCGCTCGTTCTCGTGCATGAGGATCTCGGCGCCCGTGAAGACGAGCTTGCCGCTCTCATCCGTCAGCCCGTTTGAATGATCGGGATGCATGTGGGTGAGCAGCACTGTGTCTATGTCGCCGATCGATACGCCCGCCTTGGAAATATTGTCGCGCAGCCAACCAAGTGTTGGTCCGAGCGTCGCGCCCGATCCCGTCTCGATCAAGGCGGTGCGGCCGCCCGAGCGGACCAGATAGGCGTTGACGGTCACGCGCGGTTTCGGAGGACGAAACCCCTCGCTGAGCAGCGTCGCGACCTCGTCGGGCGTCACATTGTGGAAGGATTCCGGGACGACATCGATATAGCCGTCGAGCAGCGTGGTGACGACGATGTCGCCGACCTTGCGGTGATGAATGCCCGGGACCTGACGTTCCACCATCTCTGCCATGCGTTCCTCCCTGGCGATCAGACCTTGACAAGAACATTTAGCGGCCCTAGCGCTAACGTCAATATGAGAAACTAAGTTTCCTGTACGGAAACAAAACGCGCCGCCAATCAGGCCGCCGCCGCCGGAGATCCTTATGGCCGATCTGCTGCTCGCCCCCTCGCTTCCCGCTGACGCTTTGTCGCAGGCGAAAGCGCTGCTCGGCATGCCGATCCGGGTCGAGCTCTGGAATCACGAGGCGAGCCGGGATTCGATCCGGCACTACGCCTGGGGCATCGGCGACGACAATCCGCTCTATAGCGATCCCGACTACGCCGCCAAAACGCGCTGGAAGGGCATCGTCGCGCCGCCGACGTTCCTGTTCGGCGTATTCGACGCGGTCGTCGCGCCCGGTCTGCCAGATATCCAGTGGTTCTATGCCGGCGCCGACTGGACGTTCGACCGCCCGGTGCGCCGCGACGACCGCTTCACGGTCGAGGCGACCTACGCCGCCGTGCGGGAAGTCGGCGGGGAAAATGTCGCCAAAATGCTGATGCAGACTGGCGATGTCGCCTATCTCGATCAGCAAGGCAAACGCGTCGGGCGCGCGCTTTCCCATACCTTTCGCGTGCCGCGCGCCTCCGCCGGCGGCGGCCTGACTTATCAACCACGCGAGGCGCACGCCTACAGCTCCGAAGAGCTAGCGGCGATCGAACAGGCGGTGGTGAACGAGCAAAGGCGCGGCGCACAGACGCTCTATTATGAGGACGTGAAGGTCGGCGATGCGCTGCCCGGCACGGTCAGGGGCCCGCTGTCGCAGCTCGACATGACCTGCTATTACGCCGGCGCCGTCGGCACCTCCGGCTACAAGGCCAGCAAGCTGAAATGGCTTTACAGCCACTGGGCGCGCAACGCGCCCGAACGCATCCCGAACAACTACGATCCAAGCTACTACGCGGCGGCGATCAGCCCGTCGATCGGCCATCAGAACAGCCGCATCGCGGTCCACGAGCTTGGCATGCCCGGGCCGTACGACAACGGACCGCAGCGCATCGGCATGCTCGCGACCTGCGTCACCAACTGGATGGGCGATGACGGGGTGCTGAAGGAGTTCGGCGTGCGGCTGCGGCTGCCGGTCATCTTCGGCGACACGCTCTTTACGAAGGGTCGAGTGACCGGTAAGCGTCGCGACGGCGGCCTCGGCCTGATCGAGGCCGAAGTCACGGGCGCCAATCAGCTTGGTCAGGTCGTGGCGACGGGCAGGGCGCTGATCGAGCTGCCGCTGCGCGGCGCATGAGCGAAGAGGGGTGAATGAAGTCGCTTCGGACCGCGCTCAGCCTGTACGCCCTGTTTTCAGGCAACCAGCGCGATTGGGGCGTCGGTGAACTCGCCGAGGCGACGGAGCTGACGAAAAGCCGCGTCTCAAAAGTTTTGGCGGCCTTTCGTGACGCTGGTCTTTTGCGGCAGGACCCGGTCACGCGCCGCTATCAGGTCGACCGTCGCGCCTTCGTCATCGGCTCGCGCTTTCTCGTGCATGATCCGCTGTCGCGCGAAGCTTTGCCGATCATGCGCGAACTCGGCAGCGCGACCGGACATAGCGCACGACTGTCGATCAGGGACGGCGACGATCTGATCTATCTGCTGACGCTCGAGGGTCCGCATTTCGTCGACACCGGCTGGCGCGCCGGCGCGATCTTGCCCTGGCACGCGACGACCGCCGGCCGCGTGCTGCTCGCGTATATGTCGGACGTCGAACGCGAAGCGTTGCTCGGCGCCGGACCGCTGGAGAAGCTGACGGAAAGAACGGTGACGGACCGACGCGAACTTGCCCGCATCCTGGCCAGCGTGCGTCGTGACGGATTTTCAAGCGCGCGAGGTGAATCCACCGCGGGTCTCGGCGCCATCGCCGCGCCCGTGCTCGGGCCGGATCAAAAAGTCTGCGCCGCGCTCGGTCTCGCCTTCCCCGAGCACCTCGTGTCGGCTTCCAATCAGGCAAAGCTCGCAACTGCATTATGCAGCGCCGCCGCCAAATTGTCTCAGCGCAACGGTTCGCCAGTCTACTCGCTGCCCGGCGTCGCAGAAGCGCGCGCGCCGACGGCGAAGCGCCTCCCCTCTCCCGTCCGGGAGAGGGGTCGGGGGTGAGGGTTGCGCGACCCTGACAAAGAGATTTGTTGACAATCCGTCGCCTCTCCTGACACACTTCAAACTGAGCAACAGAGTTTCTTACAGGGAAACACCCAGGATGGTTTCGGCCTTCGAATATGATGGACCGCTGCAGCGCGTCCTTCTCGGCGAAGGCGCCATCGAGCGCCTTCGCGCCGAGGTGGAACGGCTGGGCGCAAGCCGCGCGATGCTGATCTGCGGCGGCAATACGCGGCGCTCAACTATCTTTGATCAGGCGCGCGCCGCGCTCGGCGATAGTTGCGCCTACGTGTTTGATCGCGTCGTCGAACATTCCTCGACCGTCATGGCGACCGAAGGCGCTGACATCGCCAAAGCCGAGCGCATCGACGCGCTGGTCGCCGTCGGCGGCGGCAGCGCCTCTGACACCGCGAAGGCCATCGCCATCCTCATCGGCAATGGCGGGCCGCTCGAACAGCATGCGACGCGCTTCCTTCCGCCCGATCAGTTTTTTCCAAAGGCCATACCGGGTCCGAAGCTGCCGGTCATCGCGGTTCCAACCACCGCCTCGGCCGCCGAGGTCACTCCGGGCCTCGGCATCCGCGATCCCGCGAGCGGCGCCAAATTGCTGTTCTGGGACGTGACGCTGGCCTCGCGCGTCATCATTCTCGATCCGAAAGCCAATGTCGAAGTTCCCGCTTCGCTGATGGCGACGACCGCGATGAACGGCTTTGCGCATTGCGCCGAGGGGCTTTACTCGCGGCGCCGCAACCCGATCTCCGAGGGTCTCGCGCTGCAGGGCGCGCGCATCCTTGCGCGGGCGGTCCCTGCGATGGTGGCGGACCCGAACTCCGTCGCCCATCGCGCCGACGTGCTGACCGGCGCGAATATCTCCGGCATGGTGATCTCGAATGCGCGCGTCGGCATTCACCACGCTGTCTGCCATTGCCTCGGCGCGCTCGGCGGCCTCTCGCACGGCGTCGCCAATTCGATCATGCTGCCGCATGCGCTCGCCTATAACCTCGATGTCGCCGCGAAGGAGTTGCGCGGCCTCGGCGAAGCGATGGGCGTCGCCGACAGGACGATGAGCGACGACAAGGCGGCCGGTGCGGCGATCGAAGCCGTCAGGCAATTGCAGATCGACGCCAGGGTCCCGCGACGCCTTCGCGACACTTCGCTCGACCGCTCGCTGCTGCCCAAGATCGCCGAGCACACGCTCGTTGATCGCGGCCTCTATTTCAATCCGAAGCTCACCCATTCGGCCGAGCCGATCCTGCGCCTGCTCGAACAAGCCTGGTAGGAGTTTTTTTTATGACCGACAACGAAACCGTCGAGGCCGTTCGGCGCGGCAAGGAGCATTTCATGGAGACGCTCGGCAATCTGCCCGAGCCGATCCGGGCGATGATGGAGCACGTGCCCGAATCCTTCGTCGGCTATCTCAAATTCCGCGAGTCCGTCTATCGCAGCCCCGAACAGGGCGCGCATCTGCCTCTGAAGACGAAAGAGATGATCTATGTCATCCTCGATATCGTCACCGGCAATGTCGACGGCGCGAAGAATCACGCCCAGGCCGGCGTCAAGGCGGGCATGACGAGCGGCGAACTCGCCGAAGCCTGCATGCAGATCATGCATGTCTGCGGAGTCACCACCTGGGGCACGGCTGGCTACAAGGTCGTCGACTATGTCGCCGATCTCGAGCGCAAGAAGGCCAAACCATGATTCGTCGCGCGGCCCTTACGCTTCTTGCTCTGATCTCATCGGCGGCGAGCGCATACGCCCAAGAGAAGATCACCCTGCGCGTCGCCGACGTCTATCCGGAAGGCCACTACATCGCCAACGCGACGGTCAAGCCCTGGATGGACAAGGTCAAGCAGAAGCTCGGCGACCGCATCGCCTTCGAATATTTCCCGGCCGAGCAATTGGGCAAGGGGCGCGATCTGCTCGCTTTCACGCAGAACGGCGTCGTCGATGTCGGGCTCGTCATTCCCGCCTTCGTGCCGGACCAACTGCCGCTCTCCGCGGTCGGCGAACTGCCGGGCCTTTTTTCCACTGCCTGCCAGGGCAGCGCGGCGTTCTGGAAGCTCGCCCACGACGGCCTGCTGGCGCAGAAGGAATACGATCCAAACAACATCCACATTCTGTTCGCGACCCTGCTGCCGCCTTATCAGATCATGTCGCGCCAACCGATCGGCGGCGTGAAGAGTTTCGAGGGCCGCAAACTCTATTCGACCGGCGGCGCCAAGGATCTGACCTTGCGCAAGCTCGGCGCGGTGCCGATCCGCATGACGACGGCGGAAGTCTATGAATCCATGTCGCGTGGAACGATTGATGGCGGCGTGATGTCTTACGCCACAGCGCTCGCCTATCGACTTCCGGGCCTCATCAAGAGCGCCACGCAAGGTGAGAACTTTGGCAGCGGCGTCGTCACCTATGCGATCAGCTTGAACCGCTGGCGGAAGCTGCCCGATGAGGTTCGCAAGGCGATGGAGGACAGCGGCGACGAAGTGACGCGCGAGGCCTGCGCCGTTTTCGATCACGGCGTCTCCGCCGATATCGATACGCTCCGCAAGGACGGCGTCGAGTTGACGCCCATGTCCGACGCCGATCACGCCGAGATCGCCAAGGCGACGACGACCGTCGCCAATCAATGGGCCGACGAACTCGAGGGACGCGGCAAGCCGGGCAAGGCTGTACTCGATGCGTTCCACGCGGCGCTGGAGAACCAATGATGGGCTCGATGCGGCGCATCGCGGCGGCCGCGCTCGTCGGCGCCGCCATGCTGATCTCGTCTCGCGCTATTGCTGACGACGCGGCGCCGATCACGCTGAGGGTGGCCGATCACTACCCCGCCGGAGCGACCACGCCCGAATATACAATCAAATATTTCATGGACGCGGTCAGCAAGGCGAGCGGCGGCAGGGTCAAGTTCGAATATTACCCGGCCGAGCAACTGGGCAAGGCGAGAGACATGTTGACCTTGACCCAGCAGGGGGTCGTCGACATCGGGTTGGTCGCGCCGGCTTATGTCTCCGACAAGATGCCGCTGTCGGCGGTGGCCGAACTGCCGGGCGCCTTCACGACCTCCTGCCAGGGCGCCATCGCCTATGACAAGCTCGCTGAAGCTGGCGTGCTCCGGCAAAAGGAATTCGACGCCAACGGCATCAAGCCGCTGATAGTCTTCATCCTGCCGCCTTATCAGATCCTGACTCGCGGCAGGCTCGAAGGTCTCGCCGATATCAAGGGGCTGAAACTGCGCTCGGCCGGCGGCGCCATGGACATCACCATCCGCCAACTCTCCGCGGTGCCGATCCGTCTCGGCGGCCCCGACGTCTATTCCGCCCTGTCGCGCGGCACGATCGACGGCGTCGTGTTCCCGCTTTCGCCCGTGCTCGAATTCAAGCTGCAGGACCAATTGAAGTCAGGAACGATCGGCGAGAATTTCGGCGGCTTCGCGACGACCTATTCGATCTCCGAGAAGCGTTGGAACGCGTTGCCCGAAGACATTCGCCAGATCATGACCGACGCCGGCGCCGACGCCACGCGTCACGCCTGCGCGATGCTCGATCGCGATAACGGACCCGCGGAAGAGGCGCTCCGCAAGGCGGGGCTGGCCATGGCAAGGCTCCCGGCGGCCGACCATGAGGCCATCCGGGAACTTCTGAAGCCCATCCAGGCCGAGTGGGCAAAAGGCATCGACGCCCGCGGTCTCCCCGGCAGCGAGATCCTGAAGGATTTTTTGGCGGCGATCCCGGCGCAGTAGGATTGGCGTCGCCATGACCGACTGAATGACAGCGTGAAATGTCGCGGCAAAATCAGTTGCAAATAAGCGAATTCATATGCTAAGACAGTTTCTGTGAAACATTATATTACAACGGATATACGCAAAATTACATGCTGAATTTGCCGCGAGATCCAAAAAACGCGTTAACCACCTGCAAGCCATTGAACACAAACAAACGGACCTGATTGAATTTGGATTTGTTTGGATTTGTTTTGCTCTTGTTTGGATTTGTTTGGTCCTTGTTTGGATTTGTTTGCCGCCAATTTGGCGCAGTTTGCACCCCCGCGCGTTCGTCTGACCTAAATAACCGTAGTGTTATGTTCATTCGATCGCCCATGCCTTCCTCAACCAGAGGAGCGGCGGCGTCCACGCCGCCGACAGGTCGGCCTGGAGAGCCTGCCCTGAGCCCGTCGAAGGGCCGCCCCTCGTCAGGGTCACCTCATATGTGAGGGCAACCAGAGCACGATCGAGGGAAACGCGACGAGGATCGCGATGATGACGAGATGGGCGATGAAGTGAGGGAACGTGCCCTGGAACACTTCGGTGACCGGCCGCTTGGCGTAGCGCGCGACGATGAAACAGTTGAGCCCGATCGGCGGCGTGATGAGACCGACCTCGGCGGTGACGATCTTCAGGACTCCGAACCAGATCGGATCGAAGCCGAGCGATTTGATGAGCGGTATGACGATCGGCACGGTCAGCACCAGGATCGCCATCTGGTCCATGAAAGACCCGAGCACTATGTAGCCCGCGAGCAGGATCGTGATGATCGCCCAGCGCGACACCGGCAGGCCGCCGACCCAGGCTATCAGGTCCTGCGTGATCTGGGTCAGTGCGAAGGCGTAGCTGAAGATGGCCGCGCCGAGCAGGATCATTGCGATCATGCAACTCCCGTAAGCCGCGTGGCGAACCGCCTGCAGGAGTCTGATCGGTTGGTAATGGCCGTGCGCGATGGCGAGCAGCAGGGCGCCGAGCGCGCCGACCGCCGAGGCTTCCGTCGGCGTCGCTATGCCGCTGTAGATCGCTCCGGTCACGACCGCGAACAGAATGACCATGGGCGCAACGAGGCGCAGCAGGCGGAATTTTTCGACCCAGGGCACCGAGCGCGTCGGCGGCGCGCGACTGGGATCGAGCCAGATCAGGATGAGAATGGTGGCGAGGATCGTGATGGTGACGCAGATCGCCGGGATGATGCCGCTGATCAGCAGCTTGCCGATGCTGACATCGGCGAGCAGGCCGAAAATGATCAGCGCGATCGAGGTCGGCATCAGCATGGCGAGCGTGCCGGAGATCGCGACGACGCCTGCCGCGAGCCGCGGCTCATAGCCTTGTTTGATCATGGCGGGCAGGCTGGTGGAGGACAGCGTTGCCGCCGAAGCGGTGCTGGTGCCGCAGATGGCGCCGAACGCGGCGCCCGCGATCGCCGTCGCCATGGCGAGGCCGCCGGGGATGCGCCCGAGCCAGGCGGCGACCGCCCGAAACAAATCATCGGCGACGCCGCTGAGCAGCACCATCTCCGCCATCAAGAGGAACATCGGGATGGTGATGAGCTCGTAGGTCGAGACCGCGGAGAGCGGCGTCGTCGTCAATATGCCGAGCATGAGGCCGAGGCCGCCTTTGACATAAAGGCCAACCGCGCCCGCGATCCCCATGGCGAAACCAACCGGCGCCCCGATCGCCAGCAGGGCGAAGAGGGTCGCCAGGATGGCGACGACCGTCATTTGAAGCCCCCCTTGTCGATGCTGCTCTCCGTGCCCGCCAGGGCGGGCAGCGGGATCAGATCGCGGCCGGTCGCGATCGAGGCGGCGTGAGCGAGGACATGGAACAACAGCCGCAACGACAGGAGCCCCGCGCCGATCGGCACGAAGACGTCCGCGAGCCAGGTCGGCCACAGAATGGCGCCGGCCGTCGCGGCGCCCGACTGAAAATCGTCAATCGTCCGCCCGAGGCCGAGCCAGGCGATGATCGCGAACAGGACGAGCGACAGCGTCCCATAGACGATCTGACACACGCGGCGCACGTTCTCCGACATGTAGTACTGCGCGATGTCGACGCTGATATGCGCGCCCTCGGCGAACGTGCGCGACAGGGTCAGATAGAACAGCGCCGTCATCAGATAGAGAGAGATGAGGTCGTAGGACCACGAGAAGGGGCTGTTGAAGACGTAGCGCATCGCAACGTCGGTCGCGACGATCGCCATGATCGCAAACATCAGCAAAGCGCCGAGCGTCGCGAGCGCGCGCTCGATCCGTCCAATCCAGCGATCGAGGAAAAGGATCAAGGAACCGTCGCCGCTCCGCGTTACGCTCACGCGACAATGCGAGCGTTCGCAGCTTTCGGCAACCCCAGAATTGCATCGCGGCAAGCCAAATAGCGCTCTCGCGGCCGTCCGACTTCGGCCCACAGCGCCTCCGCCCAGGCGTCGACGCTGTTCCAGTCGATGGCGACTTCGCTGCGCGAATTCTCGACATGCTCGGTCAGCGTCGAGCCGTCGCTCAGCGTGACGCGCGCGCGCGCCGAGAGCAGCGGCAGCCGTTCGTCTTCAGCGATCTCGACGATATCCGTCAGGCGGTCGCGCTCCGCATGCGGCCCGCTATGGAAATCCTCGAAGCGAAAGCCACGGTTGGCGAGCACGGAAGCCGAGCAGAACGCCGCGCTCATCAGCTTGTCGCCGAACGCCCGGAACGGCGCCCGGTTGAGGTTGCCGGGATAGCGCATCTCGAACGGATTCATTTCTATTCGCACGGCGGTGATCGCAACGCCCTTCGGCAGCTTGGCCGAAAGGCGCTCGCAGGCGAGGACGACAGACTGGCAGATGCCGCTGATCGGATATTTCTTGATCGAGTTCTCCTCGATCGCCTTCGAGGGCTCGAAGTCGTTGGCAATATCCGCAAAGCTCGTCTCGCGACCGACTACGGCGCGGAAGAAGCCGGAAGGGCCATCTAGCGCATGCAGGCCACCGACCACGCCGGCGGCCGCGAGTTCGTTGGTCATCAACCCAGCCTGCGCGCCGACGCCGACATGGACCTGCCATTCATGGCCGCCGTCGACCCAGGTCTGCGTCTGGCCTGCGTTGAAGGCGGTTGTCAGGGCGAGGGCGCTGATTGTTTGCTCCTGCGAGGCGCGGCGCGCCTTGGCGACCGCCGCGCTCGCGCCGAACGGAGCATAAAGAGAGGTCGAGCGCAGGCCTCTCGGCGTGGTCAGCGGCGAGCCCGAGCGCGACAGGCCGACAGCGGTCATGTAGCCCGCGGCCAGCGCGTCGAGAAAGTCCACGCCGGAAAGTCCGCCCTCATCGGCGACCGTCATCAGCGCCGGCAGAACGACCGTGCCGATGTGCAGGTTGCCGACGGGGTGAAAATCGTCCTGCGTGCGCGCGTGCATCACCGCCGCGTTCCAGAACGCCGCGGCGCGGGCGTCGCCGACCGATCGGCCTGAAAGCAGTCTGTAAGGGCCGCTTCCCTGCGGCTCAGGGATGGCGACATAGGGAACGCCGGCGACCGCGACGCTCACGTTGCAGAGCAGGCAAAGCAACAGCCGCTCGCGCGCGGCCGGCGTCAGATCCGCGTAGCGCAGCGCCTCGACGCGGCGCGCAATTTCGTCAAGCATTGGCGGCCGCCTCGGCAGATTTTGCGAGATGCGGCTTGAGCGCCGTCTTCTGGATCTTGCCGTTTGAGTTCTTCGGCAGTTCAGCCAGCCGATAGATGCGCTTCGGGCGCTTGTAGCCGAGCTTGCCTTTCAGGAACTCGCTGAGTTCAGCCTCCTTCGCGCCCTTACGGAACACCACATAAGCGACGACCGCCTGTCCCCATTCCGGGTCGGGCTCGCCGACCACGGCAGCGTCCTCCACGCCCGGATGCTGATAGATCATTTCCTCGATTTCGCGTGGCGCGATGTTGTAGCCGCCTGAAATGATCATCTCGTCCTTGCGGCCGAGCAGATAGACGTAGCCGTGCTCGTCCTTGCGACCGACATCCTTGGTGTGCAGCCAGCCGTCGCGGATCGTCTCCTGCGTCAGCGCCTCGCGCTTCCAGTATCCGGACATGATCTGGGGCGCCCGCAGCACGACCTCTCCAGCCTCGCCCGTCGGCATCTCACGCCCGGCGTCATCGACGATCTTCATGGCGACGGTCGTCCAGGGACGCCCCGCCGAAGCAAGACGTTCGGGATAGCGGGAGCCGGGGTCGTGATCCTCCAGCGGGAGCACGGTCATGGTGACCGGCGCTTCGCTCTGCCCGTAGATCTGCACGAGCTTTGGCCCGAACTTGCTGATCGCGTCGCGCAGCGCCTCGGTCGGCATTGGGCTCGCCCCATAGATCATCTGGCGCAGGTGCGGCAGGTCGATCGGAAAGGCGTCGGGCAGGCGCAGGATACGCTGCAGCATGGTCGGGATGAGTTTGACGGTCTCGATCTCGAGAGCGCGCGTCAGCCTCAGCGCCTCCGCCGCGTCGAACGTGCGCATGATCACCGAACAGCCGCCCCGAATGAACCAGGGAAGGACGAAAAAGCCGGCGCCATGAACTCATCGGCTGCATCAGCAGCACCTTCTCGCCGCTGCCGGCCGGTCCCGCGTCCATCAGGAGGTTGTAGGAGACCTGAAGGATGGCGCGATGGCTCAGCATCACGCCTTTCGGCTTGCCGGTCGTGCCCGAGGTATAGAACAGGCAATAGAGGTCCTCGGGCGCGATGTCGGCCTCGACGGCCGCCGGGGACGCTGACGCCAACGCTTCCTCGTAGTCGCTCGTCGTGCGGCCGCTCGGCGCGGCCTCGTCGCCCTCGCGAATGCTGAGCCAGCGCTCGACCCCGCTCTCGCGCACGGAAATATCAGAGACGACTGATTTGTAGCCGCTGCCGAAGATCAGCACGCGGGCGTCGGAGTCGGCGAGGATGAATTGCGCCTCATTGGCTGTCGAGCGCGGGTTCAGCGAAACTCGCACGAGCCCGGCTTTTGCGAGCGCAAAGTCGACCTCAATGCACCGCACGGAATTTTCAATCAGGCTTGCGACGCGATCGCCCTTGCGAAGGCCCATGCCGAACAGCGCATGCGCCAGCCTGTTGCTGCGCTCGTCGATCTCGCGAAAGGTGCGGCGCTCTTCGCCGCCGATCGCCGCGATGTTCTCACTGTAACGCCGAACGGCTCGAGCGATCTGGTCCGGGACAATCATCGCGAAGCGTTCCTGCGAGCCTTGTAAGCAAATCCGACGTCGCCTCCAGCGTGAGGCACAGTGACGAATTCAAACTCCTCGCCCGGCGCGAGGCCCTCGATCTCGCCGACGATCGGGGCGAACAGGGTCACGTCTTCCTTCGTGCGCAACAGGCCGATGACGTAGGGCGCCTCGAAGCCGCCCGCAGGATGACGGGCGACGGAGTGTTCGACCAGGGTCGCGGCCCGGCCTGCAATAACCGCCTCGACGGCGCGCGAAAAACAGTGCTGACAGATCATGACGCGGCCAAGCGTCACACGACCGCAGGCCTTGCAGCGCGTCGCCTTGAGGCCGGGCGCGCCCGCCTCCTCGCCCTCCACGGCGAACAGATAGGGATTTGTCTTCATGGGGCGCGCGTCCGGCGCATCGATCTTCATGGCTCAGACGCTCTCCAGGATGTGGACCGCGTTGAAGGCGGGGTCATCGCCGATCCAGCCGCCGGCGTTCAGCGCCATGCCGCGGCGAGGACTCTGCAACTGCCTGCCGCCGGCTTCGCCACGCAATTGCTGGACGATTTCGACGATCTGGGCGATGCCGGTCGCTGCGACCGGATGGCCGCGCGAGTTGATGCCGCCGGACGTGTTGAAGGGACGGCTCCCTTTCAGCGCCGGGCGGCCGTCCGCGACAAACCGCGCCACGCCGCCGCGCTCGCAGAAGCCGAGATCGCGATAGTAGACCAGCTCCATCGGCGACACCGCGTCGTGCACCTCGACGAAATCAATGTCATCAGGTTTCAGGCCTGATTGATCGTAGGCCTTGCGCGAGGCGAGCTCGGCGGTCGAGACCTCGCCCTGTCGGGCGCGGACCGGCGAGCTCGAGGCCGCGCTCGCGGCGACGCGAACCCTCTGATTGCCAGGCTCGCTGGACACCACGCAGGCGGCGGCGCCGTCCGAGATGGCGCTGCACATATACAAGCGCAAGGGATCGGCGATCATGCGCGAGTTCTGCACGTCCTGAAGGCTGAGCGGTTTGCGGAACTGGGCGATCGGGTTCATCGCGCCATTGTCGTGACTCTTGACCGTGATCCAGTTCAACGCATCTTCGCCAACTCCTTCCTCGGCCATCACCCGCTTGACGCGAATGGCGTCCACGGCGGCGAACTGCATGCCGATTCCGCTCGTGACCTCTATGTCCGAGGAAGAGGCGAGCGCCGCGATCGCGCGACCGGTGTCTCCGGTGAACATCTTCTCGGCGCCCACAACGAGCACGCGTTTGTAGACGCCGCTGCGCACCGCGATCGTCGCCAGATGCATCGCCGCCCCGCCGCCCGCGCAGGCGTTTTCGACATTGATGATCGGGATGCCGCCGATGCCGACAGCGCGCATCCATGTCTCGCCGCGGATCGACTCCTGACCGGTCAGCAGGCCTGCATAGGCGTTGGCGCAGAAGGCGGCGTCGACGCCGTCAGGGTCGAGCCCCGCATCGTCGAGCGCGGCCAGAATCGCGGTGGCGGCGATCTCCTTCAGCGTCTTTTCCGGGAAGCGGCCAAACGGATGAAATCCGATGCCGGTTATGAAAGCGTCGCCCATGTGAGTGCTATCTTCCTCTAGAATTTTCTCAGCGCAGGCACGCCGGTCTCGATGGTCCCGATGATGTCAGCCAGCGACGAGCCCGGTCCAAAAATGCCGGTGACGCCGAGTTTCTGCAGTTCTACGCGCGCGTCCTCGGTCACGATGCCGCCGACGACGACGAAGACGTCGTCGATCTCGCGCGCCTTGAGGGCGTCGAGCACCTTGCGCGTCAGCGGCACGACCGCGCCGGAAAGGATCGAAAGACCGAGCACGTCGGCGTCTTCCTGCAGCACGATCTCGGCGATCTCCTCGGGGCGTACGCCGAAGCCCGGCGTAGATCACCTCCATGCCGGCGTCGCGCAAAGCCTGCGCGATGACTTTTACGCCGCGGTCGTGTCCGTCGAGCCCGACCTTCGTCATCACGACTCGCAAGGGCCGCGCGAATTTTCCGGAGGAAGCGTTCATAGACCCGACCTCATCAGAACCTCATCGCCTCGGGAACATATTCGCCAAACACGTCGCGCCAGACCGCGCCGATCTCGCCGATCGTGCAGTAGGCCTTCACGGCCTCGATGGTCGCCGGCATGACGTTCGCGCCCGATGCGCAATCTCCTCGAAGTTTTGCCAGCGCACGCTCCACCGCGGCGCTGTCGCGTCCTTCGCGCATCGCCTTGAGCTTGGCGATCTGACGGGCGCCGGCGCCCGGGTCGACGCGGAACACCTGGGCAGGCTGAGGCTCGTCGACCTTGAAGTCGTTGACGCCGACGACGATCTGTTCGCCCGCGTTCGATGCGCACAGCCTCCTGATAGGCGCCCTGCGCGAGCTGGCGCTGGAACCAGCCGTTCTTGGCGGCCTTCACCGCTCCACCCATGGCGTCGACCTTCTCGATCGTTTCCTTGATGCGCCGTTCGAATTCCTTCGTCAGCCATTCGACGTAGTAGGAGCCGCCGAGCGGATCCACGGTATAAGGAATGCCCGTTTCATGGCCGATGATCTGATTGACGCGGATGGAAGTGCGCGCGGCGAGCTCGGTCGGGATGCCCAGCGCCTCGTCGTAGGATGCGGTGCGCGTCTGCTCGCAACCGCCTAGCACCTGGGCCAGGGCCTGAAGCGTGATGCGCGAGATGTTGTTGAGCGGCTGCTGAGCGGTCAGCGGCCGTCCGGAGGTCGCGGCATGCAATCGGAACTTTTCGGCTCGCTCCGTCGTCCCGCCGAAGCGCGTGCGCACCAGCTCCGTCCAGACCTTGCGGGTCGCGCGGTATTTCGCGACTTCCTCGAAAAAGTCCATTTCGGTGCAGAAGTGCAACTCGATCTGATGGCCGAAATCGTCGATCTTCATGCCTTTGCCGAGGCAGTCCTCGACATAGGCGATGCCGTTGCAGATCGTGAACGCCGCCTCCTGCACGGTGGTCGCGCCGGCCTGTTTCATGTGCGAGCCGGAAATGCTGATCGGCAGCCAGTTCGGAATCTCGGCCGCGACATATTGCACCGCATCGGTCGAGAGCTTGACGGAGGCTTCGATCGGAAGAAACTGCGTGCCGCGAGCGATGTATTCCTTGATCGGATCGTTCTGCACCTGCAGGACGAAATCGCTCGTCGGGTTGCCATGTTTCTCGGCGAGCGCGACGAACCAGGCGACCGCGACCGGCCCTATGCAATTGCCGGTCGTGAAGATGTGGCGGACCTTGTCGAGCGGAATGCCGTCGAACATGATCTCTACATCGCGCAACGAGGAGAGCGCGACGCCGATCGCGCCAACCTCGTCCATTGCAAGCCCATGATCGGAGTCGAGCCCGATCTGCGTCGGCAGATCGAGCGCGATCGACACGCTCGCCGACTGTCCCTGCGACATGAGATAGCGATAGCGCTTGTTGGCGTCCTCCGGCGAACCGAAGCCGGCGTACATTTCAATGTGCCATAGTTCCTTGCGGTAGCCGTTCGCCGTGAACCCGCGGGTCCAGGGCCGCGCGCCCGGAAAACCGCTGTCGCTCGCATAATCGAAACCCTGTTCTTCGAGATCGAGCGGGCTGTAAACCGGTTTGATTTCGATCCCGCTCGAAGTCTCGAAACGGGTCTTCCAGCCTTTGCCCAGTTCGTCCGCGTGCTGCTCGAGCCAAGCGTCCCGCTCGGCCGACAACGAGGAGCTTCTGAGCTTGGGTTCGAATTTGTTCATCGCAGCGCCTCAACAAACTAGCGGAAGGGAGGTCCCGAAGGGACGCTCAGGATTTCGAGTTCGAGAGCCTTGTGGAACGCGTCGAGCGTCTCGCTCCCTGCCCGGCCGCGCTGGTCGAGGCCCTTCGCCCAGCGCGCGCCCACGTCTTCAAAAATCTTCTTGAGCTCCTCGTGTTCGGAGGGCGGAAATTCGACGATCGACACGCCATTCTTCCGCCAGGCGGCGACGCTGTCGGCCACGTCCTGATCGATCTTCCGGCAGCGCCTCGAAGGACATCTTCTCGCCCGCCTCGCTCATCACCTTCTGGACGTCGGGCGGCAGGGTCTTCCACTTCGCCTCGCTGATGGCGTAGGTCAGCGCCGCGCTGCCGAAATTCTCGCCTTCCGTGCCGTATTTGATGATATCCGTCAGCCCGTAGGCGCCGATGGAGACATGCGCGAGGATGCCGCCGTCGATCGTCCCGCGCCGCAGCGCTTCACTGGTGTCGGGCGCGGTAAGCTTCACGGAAACCGCGCCGATCTCGTTGGCCGTCATATCCTGCGCGCCGCCGGCGGTTCGCAATTTGAGACCCTGAAGATCCCTGATCGAGGCGATCGACTTGCGTGTGGTGAATACCTGGAACGGCGGTTGCACGATCGCCATCAATATTCTGACGCCGTTTGGCGCGAATTCCTTCTTGGCGAGCACGCCGTCGCCGGTGGCGAGCGACCAATAGGCCTTGAGCCCATCGCAGGAATTGGTGAACCCGCCGGGCAGATCGACCACGCCGGAAAGCGGCAGCTTGTCGGAAATGTATATGGGCACGACGAAGCCGATGTCGGCAACGCCGGTCTGCGTCATGCTGAGCATGTCCTTCGCCTTGCCGAGTTGCTCGGCCGGATAATGCTCGAACGTGACCTGACCGTTCGTGGCCTTGGTCACTTCCTCCATCCACGGTTTGGCAAGCGCCGTGGTGAACAGGTGCGATTGCGGCAACGAATCCGCAAATCGAAGGTTTATGGTGGACTGCGCTTTTGCGAGACCAGCGCTCGACAATACCGAAGCCGCCAGCAAAGCGGCGGTGATCAGGATCTTGGACGTGCGCATCTCCTCGTCCTTCCTCAGTTCGATTTCAGCGCGGCCCTGAAGGCGTTCAGCACTTCGGTCCCGGGCTTGCCGCGCTTGTCGAGATCCGCCGCCCACTGCTGCCCTATGTCGGCGGTGTGAGCGCTGAAGGCGGCGCGATCTTCATCCGAGAGACGAACGACATCGACGCCCCCGGCTTTCAGCTTGGCGTTTTCA
Source organism: uncultured Pseudomonadota bacterium (assembly GCA_963710855.1). Classification (GTDB taxonomy): domain Bacteria; phylum Pseudomonadota; class Alphaproteobacteria; order Rhizobiales; family Beijerinckiaceae; genus Roseiarcus. The sequence continues at coordinate 391,280 of CAVQBX010000006.1, forward strand.
TCGTCCACCGCCTTGTCGGCGAAGCTGCAACCGCTCTTAGTCGCATCGTCGCCGGCCTCCGTCATGGCCTGCTGGATATCCGGCGGAAGTTTCTTCCAAGTCGATTCGCCGATCGCGTAGGAAACGAAGGCTCCGCCGAAATTCTCGCCCGTTGTCGCAGACTTCAGGTAGGGAGTAAGATCGTACGAAATCGCAGTTGCGGTGCCCATGAGGCCGCCATCGATCGTGCCTCTGTTGAGCGCCTGGTTGATGTCGGGCGCCGCGATGCGGATCGGCACGGCGCCCATCGCCTTGATCGTCATATCCGTCACGAGACCCAAGGTGCGGAATTTCTGGCCCTCGTAGCCTTTCAGCCCGCCGAAGGGCTTCGACGAAAAGGCCTGGAAAGGCGCGAACGAATGCGAGATCAGTACGTGCACGCCGTTGGGGTCGAATTCGTATTTCGCCAGCGCGCCGTGCGTCACTAGCTGATGCATGGCGAGCGTCGCTTCGCACGACGTCTTGTAGCTGCCGGGCAGTTCATCGACGGCCGAGAGCGGCATCTTGTCGGAAATATAGGAGGGAACGATGAGGCCGATGTCCACGACCCCTCCTTGCGTCAGCGAAAGCAGATCCTTGCCCTTGCCCAGTTGCTCGGCCGGATAATATTCAAACTTCATCTTGTCGCCGAGCTTGCTCTCAAGCTCGGCCATGAAGACCTTGATCGTCGAGTTGGAAACCGTGTGATTGACGGGATAGACATCCGCCACGCGCAGCGTCACCTGTGCCCTTGCCGAACCGGGGCTGACGCCGGCGATGAAACACGCTGCGAGCAGGAAACGAAGGCCCTTCATCACGCCGCTCCTCTGTTCGCCGAAGGAACGCCCGGCGCGGGCGCAACGGCGATCGTGCGCGCCAGTTCCCGCGCGGCGCTGATCGGATCGCGCTCGCCGCTGGCGACGGCGCTCTCCATCGCAGCGAGCTCATCGCCGCGCGCCCTGGCGAATTCCGCCAGCAGTGCGTCGTGCAGGGCCTCGCGAAAGCGCGTCGAGCGCCGCTCCGTCAGTCGTTTCGTCGCTAGCCGGGAACGTTCGAGATAAGCGCGATGCGCGAGGATGAGATCCAGCAGTTCGTCGAGGCCCAGGCCCTTGAGCGCGGACACGGCGCGCACCGGCGCCAGCCAGCCGAGGGCCTCGCCTTCGCCGGAGAAATTCGCGCCTTCTTGCAAGCCGTGAGCGCGGCCCCCCAGCGAAAGCACGGTGCGGATCGTATCCGCCGCGGTTTCCGCGCCGAGCGCGTCGGCGTCCGATTTGTTGACCACCACGATGTCGGCGACCTCGAGAATACCGGCCTTCATCGCTTGCACCTCGTCGCCGAGGCCGGGCGCGGTGACGGCGAGCGTCGTATGAGCGAGCCTGGTGATCGCGACCTCGGACTGGCCGGTTCCGACCGTTTCGATCAGCACGGCGTCGAAGCCGGCTGCGTCGAGCAGCGTCACTACATCATCGAGCGTGCGCGACAGTCCGCCTAGGCTGCCCCGGCTCGCGATGCTGCGGAAGAACAGGCCAAGCTCGGCGGCCGCGGAATCGCGGATCCGATCGCCGAGGATGGCCCCTCCGCTGATCGGGCTCGAAGGATCGACGGCGAGGATGGCGGGACGCAGCCCGCCATCAGCCATACGCCGCGCCAGCGCCGGCACGAGCGTGCTCTTGCCGGCGCCCGGGACTCCGGTGACGCCGATTATCGTCGCTTTGCCCGCCATGCCGTCGATCGCCTGTCGCACTTGCGCGCCGACCTCCAGGTCGTTTTCAATCAGCGAGATGCATCGCGAAATGCTTCGCATGTGCCCTGCGAGAACGCGTTGGATGAAGGCCTGCGAGAGGAGGGCCGTCCCCGAGTCGTTGGCCGGCTCAATCGTCACGGGCGCGGCCGCTCATTTTCGGAGCGCGCGTCGTTCAGGAACAGGTTGAATCGGACGCCCGGCGCCACAAATTTCGCTCCCTAAATCTCGCCTTAAGCCGCGTCACGGCGCTGGCAGGGTCGAAGAACTCTAAGCCCGCGTTTCGCTCATTCCAAGACGAGGAAGCGTGTGCGGAAAGATATCACATCTGCGATGGATCACGAGCCCGTAAAGCGCGGAGCGCGCTTTTCGATCAAGGCGCTGACGGCTTCATGATGATCGTTGGTATGCTGCACCGCCGCCTGCATAAGGGCGGACATTTCAAAAGTCTGGGCGAGCGTGCTCTCGGCGCCCTCGCGGATCAGGCGCTTCATCAGACGCAACCCTTGTGGCGGCTGCGCTGCGATGCGTCCCGCGAGCGACATCGCCTCCTCGATCAGCTTTTCGCGCGGCGTGACAGCGCTGACCATGCCCCAGGCCTCGGCTTTTTTCGCGGGGATCTGGTCGCAGGTGAAGGCCATCTCATAGGCCCGGGAAACGCCAACGACGCGGGGCAGGAACCACGCGCCGCCGTCCCCTGAAATCAGGCCGACACGGAGGAAACTTTCGGCGAAGATCGCCGCTTCGGAGGCAATGCGAATATCGCACATCATCGCGAGATCGCAGCCCGCGCCGATCGCCGGGCCGTTGACCGCGGCGATGGCCGGCGTCTCGAGTTCGTGCATGGCGAGCGGAATGCGCTGGATGCCGCGCGTATAACCCCAGCGCATCTCCGCGGGCGATCCGCTGAACATGCCCTTGCGCTCGTGCATTTCCTTGACGTTGCCGCCCGCGCAAAAGGCGTCGCCCGCGCCCGTGAGCACGAGGCATGAGACGCTCTTGTCGTCGTTGACGCGCTTGATCGTCGCGACCAGCGCTTCGACCATCTCGGCGCCGAGCGGATTGCGGGCCTTGGGCTCATTCAGCGTGACGAGCGCCACACGCCCATGTTGTTCGTAAAGGACGAGATCACTCATGAGACGCTCCGGCGGGAATGACGCCCAAATGGCGCGAGATGGCGCGTCGCATGATCGCGACGAGACGCTCGCAATTCGCTGCGATGGATTCGGAGATGCCGCCGACGCCGACGGCGATGGGCGGGGCGCCTTCCTGCTGCGGCAACATCATCGACACGCTGCCAGCGCCGGGATTTACCCCCTTCGTCATCAGCGAGTAGCCGAGCCTGCGTATCGTGGCCAAGCCGTCCTCGAAATCGGCATAGCGCAAAATCTCTTCGTCGGCGTCGCGTTCGGCATTGATGCGCTTGAACAGCAGCCTCACCCTTTCCGGCGTGTAGGTCGAAAGAAACAACAGGCCAAATCCCGAGCGGGCCAGCGGCCTGATCGTGCGCGAGCCGACATGAAGCCTGATTTCCTTGCGCGAGGGCACGACATGAATGTAGCGCACGATCGTCGAGGTCTGTTCGGCGAGAATGATCGTCTCATGACATTCTTCGCTGATTTCCTCCATACATTCGAGCACGCGCCCCTTGGCGAGTTGTGGCGCCTGAATCCAGGATCCGAGCAACGCCACGCGATGCGTCGGCGCGTAACGCCTTTTCTGCGGGTCGTAGGAAAGGTAGCCGGTCGAAGTCAGGCTGCGCAGAAGCACCGAGGTGCTGGATTGCGGATAGTTGAGAGCGCGGGCGATCTCCATGACCGACGCGTCCGATCGCACCTCGTCGAGATATTCGAGCACTTCGAGCGCGCGGCGCGCCGATTTGATGACGGATTCGGTCAAAGCAGCGTCCCCGCCGTAAGGGACGGCCACAGGTTCTGCGCGCCCGCGCGAAGCGCGCTGGCGCCGATCCGCTCGCTCCAGTAGGCGGCGCTTCCCCCCTCGTCTCGCCACGCCAGGGCGCGTGTCGTGAAACGATGCAGCGAATGTTCGCGGGTAAAACCGATCGCGCCGTGACACTGATGCGCCATGGCGACAACCGGAGCCGCGGCATCGCTGGCGCGCGTCTTGGCTATGGCGGCAGCCGTAAGGCCGCCAGGTCCGGCGAGCGCGCGCGCGGCCTTCTCTGTCGCCGCCGATGCCGCCGCGACCTCTTCCGCCATGCGCGCAATCATGTGCTGGACGGCTTGAAACGCGCCAATCCGACGACCGAATTGCTGGCGCATGTTGGCATATTCGATAGTCAGGTTCAGCGCAGATTCCAGCGCCCCGACGATCGCCGCCGCTTTCAATGTCGCGAGCAGCGCCAGGGCGCCATCGAAGGGCTGCGGGAATTCACCTGAAGTGACCGCTTTGCCGAGGTCCTCCGCGTTCACGCTCTGCACTGGCTCGCCCGCGACATTGGCTTCCCTTCGTCCCGACGAGGGTGCGTCAATCAATGCAACGCTGGTCCAAGTGTCGGCGCCCGGCTTGACGACCACGCACTGCCCCGAGGGAAGCGGCCAATGAAGCGCGAGCGGTTCATGCGGCGTTGCGCCGGACGCCAGCGCGAGCGCGAGCGCCTTGCAGCTGTGCGGGACCTTTAGACCGGCCTTGCCGAGACACCAGTTCGCAACAAGCGTTTCGACAAGCGGTATCGCAGCCGCGTGAGCGCCAAGGCAGCGGACCAGCGCGGCTGCGGACTCGAATGCGTCGCCGGCGCCGCCGGCCGCTTCGCCAAGCAGCAGGCGATCGAGGCCCGCCTCTTCGATCTTCGACCAGATCGCGGCGTCAAAGACTTCGCGGCTGTTCGCGGCGCCAGCAAAAATGCGGTTCGCCGTGTCGACGACGATCTGATCCATCTCGCTCATCTGAGGCCAAGGCCCTTGGCGATGATACCGCGCAGCACTTCCGGCGTGCCGCCGCGCAGGGTGAAGGACGGCGCGGAGAGCATCGTGTCGGCGAGCAGCGACGCATAGCCCTCTCCGCCGAAGCGCGCCGCCGTCGCGCAGAGATCGTGCAGGGCCTGCGGCGTTTGCTGTTCGAGCGCATTGCCGAGGTCCTTGACCAGCGCGGCCTCAGTCGCGATCGCTTCGCCCTTGTCGAGTCGGGCCGCGATCGACATCGACATTTCCCGGAGCGCGGCTGTGTGCGCCAACAGGCGGCCAATGCCGCGCGCCTGCTCCGGCGCGCCATTCGCCCCTATCTCGTCAACCGCTGCGCTCAGCAGCGGAAAGGCGCTCAAAAAACGTTCGGGCCCGCTGCGCTCGAAAGCGAGCTCGCCCATCACCAGAGACCAGCCTTCGCCCGGAGTTCCCAGGACATCGCTGTCGGGTACGAAGGCGCCGTCAAATGTCACTTCATTGAATTCGCGCCGTCCGAGCATGTTCTCGATGGGACGGATCGTGACGCCCTTTGCACGGAGGTCGACCACGAATTGCGTCATGCCGGCATGACGGCGCGCCTCGTCCTTCGGCTCCGTTCGGAACAGGCCGATCATATAGTCGGCGACATGGGCGCTCGAAGTCCAGATCTTGCGCCCTTCGAGCCGCCAGCCGCCGTCGGCGCGATCCGCCCGAGAGCGGATGTTGGAGAGGTCGGAGCCTGCGTCCGGCTCGCTCATGCCGATCGCGAAACACAGCTCGCCACGAACAATGCCGGGCAATACGCGCTCACGCAAAGTGTCCGATCCGTGCCGCAGGATTTGCGGTCCGCTTTGCCGATCGGCGACCCAGTGTGCGCCGACGGGCGCGCCTGCCGTCAGCATCTCCTCCATGACGACAAAGCGCTCGAGAGCCGAGCGCTCGTGGCCGCCATAGCGCCTGGGCCATGTCATTCCGATATAGCCCCACTCGCCGCACAGACGGCTGAAGGCGGAATCGTACACCATCCAGCTAGACGTCGCTGGTGTGAACAGGCTGCGCTCCCGCGCTTCGGCGAGTCGGCGTCGTACCTCGCGTCGAAGCTCCTCGTAGCCCTCGGCGAGGTCAACGGGCGGAAAGGAAAACAGCATCAGGCGATCCCTCAATCCCACGATAGGCCCCACATCCGAGGTTTGCGACCCGCGGGAGAATGAAATCATATATGTGATCGGGATCTAGCCAAAATGCCCGATGCCATTCTCATTTACCGCCCGGCCAATCTGCGTTACTTCAGCAATGTACAGATCAAACCGCTTCCGGGGAGCGGCCCATGAGCGCTATTGCCGGCTTCAACGCGGTAGCAGCAGGGGGACATGGGAAACGGCGCGCCTTGGCGCCCGCGGCCTTGGCGTGCATGGGCGTGGTGTTCGGCGACATCGGCACGAGCCCGCTCTATACGCTCAATGTCGCCATCAAATCGGCCAGCCCCGGCGGCTCGGCCGCGCCGGAGGCGGTGCTCGGCATCGTCTCGCTGATCTTCTGGTCGCTCATTCTTGTCATCTCGGTCAAATACGCGATCCTCATCATGCGCGCCGACAATCATGGCGAAGGCGGCATTCTGGCGCTGCTCGCGCTGGTGAGCCCGCGGCGCGCCAAGCGCAATAAATGGCGCGCAGCGCTGATTGTCATTGGATTGATTGGCGCGACGCTGCTCTATGGCGATGGCACGATAACGCCGGCGATCTCGGTGCTGAGCGCGATCGAGGGTCTAAAAATCTATGCGCCGCAATTGAATCACGCCGTCGTGCCGCTGACGGTGGTGATCCTGGCGGGATTGTTTTTCATCCAACGCAACGGGACGTCATTCATCGGCGGCCTGTTTGGGCCCGTCATGCTGATCTGGTTCATCATCTGCGCGCTGCTCGGCGTCGTGGGCATCGCGAAAGCCCCGGCCATTCTGCTCGCCTTAAGTCCGGTGCCTGCGATCACCTATCTCACCCATGCAGGCGGCCTGGCGTTCGTCGTCATTGGCGGCGCCTTCCTGGCGGTGACGGGAGGGGAGGCTTTCTATGCCGACATGGGCCATTTTGGCCCGTTGCCGATCCGCGTGGCGTGGTTCGCGGTCGCCTTGCCCGCCCTGACCCTGAACTATTTCGGGCAGGGCGCGCTGCTGCTGGTCGCGCCCAACTCTCCAGACGTGCTGGACAGTCCGTTTTACGCCCTCGCCCCCGGCTGGGCGCATGTTCCGCTCATCCTGCTCGCGGCCATCGCCACGGTCATCGCCTCGCAATCGATCATCTCGGGCGCCTATTCCATGACGCAGCAGGCGGTAAGCCTCGGCTTTCTGCCGCGCATGAAAGTCGTGCACACCGAGGGGCGGGAGATCGGCCAGATCTATGTGCCCTTCGTCAATTGGGCGCTGGCGGCTGGAACCCTCGCTGCGGTCATCGGATTCGGTTCGTCTGACGCTCTGGCCGGCGCGTTCGGCATCGCCGTGTCGCTGTTGATGGTGATCACGACATTCCTTGCGACCTCGGTCGCCCTGCATTGGAAGATCAGCCCTTGGATCGTTTACACCGTCAATTTAGCCCTGCTGGCGCTCGATCTGGTCTTCTTCGCTTCGACCTCGACGAAACTGTTTGACGGCGGCTGGTTCCCGCTTCTGATCGCCTTCGTCATCTCGTTCCTGATGTTGACCTGGCGAAAGGGCGAAGAGGTGATGGACGCGGTTCGGCTCGAAATCCGCGAGCGCAGCGATGCGTTCGTCGCGCGCCTGAAGAACGATCCGCCGGCGCGCATCCCGGGGACCGCGATCGTGCTAGGCCGCATGGCGAAAGGCGTGCCGCTGGCGCTCTCGCACAACGTCAATTGCAATCGGATCCTGCATGAAAAAGTGCTTCTGGTCGCCGTCTCGACGACGGAGGCGCCGCGCACGGTGGAGAGTGAGCGCGTCATTGCGACGCCCTTGGCGGCGGGCCTCATCCGTGTCGAGCTAAGGTTCGGTTTCATGGAGGAGCCCAACGTGCCGGAAGAGCTCGCCGCAGCGATCGCGCAAGGCAAGATTCCCGAATTCGATCCCTCCAAGGCGATCTACTACACGGGACACGAAACGATCGTTCCGAAGGGGCTGCGCGATGGAATGCCGCGCTGGCGCGAGGCGATTTTCGCATTTATGCATCACAACGCCCAGCGCCCGGGCGGCTATTTCAAGATCCCCAGCAAACAGATCATGGAAATCGGCGTCGAGTTCGAGATTTAGCGTGGTCGCTTATAGCGTTGGCGGTTGGAGAGCCATGCTGTCGCAACCCACGAACCTCATCCTGAGCTCGTCGAAGGATGCTCCAGCGTGGACAAAACGTCGTGCCACGCACGGGTTCCTCGCATCGGCCGCGGCTCTAGCTGGAGCATGCTTCGACGAGCTCAGGATGAGGGTCGTGGTGGCGGCGAGAATGGCGCGCCAACGCCTAAGGCAATAAGAAGCCAGCTCAACAAGCGGCGCGCATTTTTCTCGCGCCATCGGCTGACCTGCGCTAGGCTCCGGGTCGGAGAAATTTGGACATGCGCGCATTCACCAAGGAATCGGCAGCCAAGGCGAAGGCGTTCCGTATTTCGCCGACCGACACGAATTATTTCGCCGTTCTGTTCGACCCGGAGAAAGACGGCGTCCGCAATGTGTTCATCGTCGAGATCTTCCGCCCCGGCGGAGCGACGCCGCCCAACACTCACGTCGAGGCCGACGAATTCTTCTTCGTGCTGCACGGCGAAGGCGTGGCGAAATGCGGCTCGGCGGAGACGCCGATCAAGGCGGGCGATGCGCTGCTGATCCGGCCGGGCAACGAGCATGTCATCCGCAATACGGGTACAAGCAAGCTCTACTGCCTGACGGTGATGACGCCGAACGAGGGTTTTGCGGAATTGATCCGCAGCGGCGAACCCGTCGAACTCGACGAAGAAGATCTTCGCGTTCTCTCAGCCTGACAAGTGGGGAACATTCGAGCATGACGCCGCTGGGCTCAAGCCCTCTCAACCAATGGCGGGTCTCAGAGACCGAGGTCAATCTCGCGCGGCCGGCGAGCGAACCGCGCCTTCTGCGGTGCGAGGCGACGCCGCAGGCCGTGACGCTGGACCTTGCCCGCACGGCCGTCCTCGTCATCGACATGCAGAATGATTTCTGTCACCCGGACGGCTGGCTCGGCCATATCGGCGTCGACGTGGCCCCCGCCCGCGCGCCGATCCCGCAACTGTCGAAAGCCTTGCCGGCGCTGCGCGCGCAATCGGTTCCCGTCGTCTTTGTCAACTGGGGCAATCGGCCGGATCGGCTGAACCTCAGCCCGTCGTTGCTGCACGTCTACAAACCGACGGGAGTCGGCGTCGGCCTCGGCGACCCACTGCCGAAAACCGGCGCGCATGTCCTCGAGCAGGGAAGCTGGTCGGCGGCGATCGTCGACGAGCTCGCCCCCGAACCCGCCGACATCCACGTCGCCAAATTCCGGATGTCGGGTTTCTGGGATACGCCGCTCGACAGCATCCTGCGCAATCTCGGGATGACAACGCTGCTGTTTGCGGGCGTCAACCTCGACCAATGTGTGCTTTGCACACTGCAGGACGCGAATTTTCTGGGCTACGATTGCCTGTTGCTGGAGGATTGTTGCGGCACGACTTCGCCTGACTATTGCGTCGCCGCCACCCTCTACAATGTCCGCCAATGTTTCGGCTTCGTCTCGTCCGCCGCCGCTCTGCTCAGCGCGCTGGCGTCCTGACGGCTGCCGCTCCCCGTCGTCTCACTTTGGCGGCGCCAGCGCCACGCGGATCATCTGATAGGAGTGCGGCGGCAGTTTCGCGTGCAATTCGCCATCGATGATTTTCGCGCCCGACCCGGGCTTCGGCCCGATTTGGTCTGGGCGGCGAAAGCGTGTTGGTCGCCTCGAGCGCAAAATGGCTGAGCGTCTGGTGGTCCATCACATTCAGCGCCGCAAAACCCTGCAAGCTGATGCTGATGTCGAGCGTCTCTTCGGGATGCCGGTTGACCGCGAAGAAGGCGAGCGCGCCGCCGGCTTCGTCGTGGACGCCCGCGATGTCGAGATAAGGCACGTTGTCAGCGACCTCGGCGTCGTAACCAGGCGAGCGCACGGCGAGCTGCAGCGCTTGGCCGCGCCCGTAACGCGACGCGAAATAATAGGGATAGTAGATCGTCTGCCGCCACGCCGGACCGCCGGGTTCCGTCATGATCGGGGCGATCACGTTGACGAGCTGGGCGATGCAGGCGATCCGCACGACGTCGCTGCGGCGGATGAAAGTATTGAGGATGCAGCCGACCTGCAGCACGTCCTCGAAATTGTAGAGATCCTCAAGCAGCCGCGGCGCGTGAGGCCAGCCTTTCTGGCCGCCGAGAATCTCGCGGTCCTGCGCGTTGGAATGATACCAGACGTTCCACTCGTCGAATGAGATGGTGACGCGCTTGCGCGAGCGCTTCAGCGCGCGCACATGCTCGATCGTCGAAGCCACGGCCGAGATATAGGCGTCGAGCTTCTCGTTTAGCGCCAGATAATTGGCGGTGTTCTTGGCGCGGTTGGCGAAATACATGTGCAGCGAGATGTGGTCGACCGCTTCGTAGGTGTGCTCCAGCACCACCCGCTCCCACTCCGGATAGGTTTTCATGTCGGAATTGGAGGAGCCGCACACGATCAGCGTCAGCGACTTGTCGAAAGCGCGCAGCGTCTTGGCGACCTCGTTGGCGAGCCGGCCGTATTCGTGCGCGGTCTTGTGCCCGACTTGCCATGGCCCGTCCATCTCATTGCCGAGGCACCACTGTTTGACGCCGAACGGCTCGGCGTGGCCGTTGGCCTTGCGCAGGTCTCCCCAGTAGCTGCCGACGGGCCATTGACGTATTCGACGAAGTTACGCGCTTCGTCGAGGCCGCGCGAGCCGAGGTTGATGGCGAGCATCATTTCGGTGTCCACTTTGCGGCACCACTCGGCAAACTCGTGCAGGCCGAAAGCGTTGGACTCCGAAGTGTGCCAGGCGAGGTCAAGCCGGGTCGGCCGCTTTTCGCGCGGACCCACTCCGTCCTCCCAGTTATAGGCTGAAACGAAATTGCCGCCGGGGTAGCGCACGACGGGCACGCTCAGATCGCGCACCAGCTCAGCGACGTCGCCGCGCATTCCGTCGGCGTCCGCGGAAGAGTGCCCGGGTTCATAGACGCCCGTGTAGACAGCGCGTCCCAGATGCTCGAGAAAGGCGCCGTAGAGGCGGTCGTCGATGCGCGCGATCGTGTAGTCCCGGCTCGCGGTGACGGACGCTTTCATGTTCGTGCTCGGCTCGATATGTATCGGAAAGGCGGGTACAGTAGATCGCTTTTTAGGCGCGCCCGTCAAGTTTGCGCCCCTTCGTCGCTCAAAATCGCCGCAAATTATGGCAGATAGCGCCTTCCATCCGCAGCGCCAAAGCGTCGGGCGCCAAAGGTCGAGCTAGCCATTTTCGATATTGATCGGGAATGCCGATACAAAACGCTTGGCGCCTCAGGCAATCCCGATTACCATGCGGACGAGGCCCAATCGCCGCCGCGCGACAAAACGCGGGCGCGACGCCTTGAAGTCAAGGGAGGAACTGACGATGATCCGCAAGTTGCTCTGCGCCGCGGCGGCGCTTTCCGTTCTGATGTCGGGCGTGGCCCAGGCCAAGGAAACCGTCGTCTGGTGGGACTTCCTCGGCGGCGGCGACGGCATCCGCATGAAGAAGCTCATCGAGGACTTCAACGCCGAACATGCGGGCAAGATCGAGATTCAGGCGACGACGCTCGACTGGGGCACGCCCTTCTATTCCAAGGTGCAGACCTCGACGGCGATCGGCCAGGGTCCTGACATCATGACCTATCACGCCTCGCGCCTTCCGCTCGGGCGTGAGCCAGAGCGTGCTGAGCGAGATCACCGACGCCGACATGAAGACGATCGGCATGTCCGCCGATTCGTTCGCCAAGGCGACCTGGGACGCGGCGCATGTCGACGGCAAGCAATATGCCGTGCCCTTCGACACCCATCCGATCGTGCTCTACTACAACAAGGACAAGCTCGCCGCCGCCGGACTGATCGGCGCCAATGGGCTTCCGACCGGCCTCAACGGCGCCGACAATTTCCTGGCCGCGCTCAAGAAACTGAAGGCGGGCGGCAGCAAATGGGGCATCTCCACCGTCACCGCGGACGGCAGCTTCGCCTACCGGACGATCTATTCGCTGCTGTGTCAGCAGGACGGGTCAGACCGGCAGTGATGGCGACTGGTTCCCCGGCGACAACCAGGCGAAATTGGCCAATTCCGTCGACGACGATCGCAAGCTGGGTGAAGGCCGGCGTCAATCCGCCCAACACCGATTATCCGACGACGGTCGCGCTGTTCACCTCCGGCGACGCGCCGCTGATGATCAACGGCGTATGGGAAGTGCCGACGATGGTCGACCTTGCCGGAGCAGAACAAGCTGTTCAACTGGGGCGCGATCGAGCTGCCGGTGTTGTTCAATCATCCCTGCACCTATGAGGATTCGCACACCCTGGCGATCCCCAACAATCAGGGCAAGCCACAGTCGCCGGAGAAACACGCCGCAGTGCTCGAAGTCATCAAGTGGCTCGAGAACCATGCCCTGTTCTGGGCGACGGCCGGCCATATCCCGGCGAACAAGGCGGTGACCGATAGCGCCGAATACAAGGCGATGCAGCCGCAGGCGACTTATGCGGTGTTGACCGCCAACGGCATATTCGATCCGCGCTCGAAATTCGCCGGCGTCGCCTCGCCTATGTTTGACGCGGCGGGCAACGCCTTCACGCCGGCGATCAACGGCGAGACGTCGGCGAAGGACGCCGCCGCCGAAATGGTGTCGACGATGAACGCCGCTGAAATAGCCGCGGCGGCCGGACTTAACGGCGGTCGGCGCGGCCGCGCCGCCGGCGCGCGCGGCGGGGCGGCGATGCTCAGGAACAGAAACCACCGAAGCGCTGATCGCGGCCGCGCTGGTTGCGCCGTTCGTGATCATCTATTGCTGGATGTTCGTCTATCCGACCGTGCGGATGGCGCAGCTCAGCTTCACCGACGCGCCGCTCATCGGCGCCGGCCATTGGGTCGGCCTCGACAATTACCGGCGCATGTTCTCCGACCGGGTGTTCTGGGCGGCGAGTCTGGAACACGAGCTATTTCGTGCTGTTGACCGTCGTTCCCGGCACAGCCGCTGCGCTGGCGATAGCGCTTATGGTCAGCCGCCTCAACGGCTGGCTGCAGAGCCTCATTCTGACGATGTTCTTCCTGCCCTACGTGCTGCCCGTGACGGTCGTCTATCTGATCTGGAGCTGGCTCGGCGAATGTGCAGTTTGGCGTGCTGCAATTCATCATTGCGCCGCTCGCCGGACATCCGGTCAACGTCTGGCGCACGATCCCCTGGTTCATGCCATGGGTCGCGCTGATCACGGTCTGGTGGACCAACGGATTCTCGATCCTGCTGTTTTTGGCCGGACATGCGCAACATACCGCGCGAGCTCTACGAGGCGGCGGTGCTCGACGGCGCGACGCGTTGGCAGAATTTCGCGCGCGTGACCTGGCCGCTGATCTGGCCGGTGACCGTGCTTTGCCTGACCATTCAGCTCATCCTGCAACTCAAGATCTTTGATCAGGTCTATCTGTTCGCGCTCGGCGGGCGCACCGCGGCGACGATGGTGCTCGTGCAGTATATTTTCGAGCAGGCGTTTCAGCGCAATTCGGGCGGCTATGCCGCGACCATCGCGGTCGCGCATGTTCGTCATCGTGATCGGCTTTTCCGTGCCTTCAGTACCAGTTGCTGCGCGTCAGGGGCGCGCGATGACGCAACGCCGCGCCGCAATTCCGCCGATGCACGGATATCGGCGGCGTGCTGCTGACGCTGCTGACGATCATCGCCGCCGTCATCTGGTTCTTCCCCGATCTACTGGGCGCTGGTGACATCGTTCCGAACCGACGACGAGACGATCAGGAGCTACAGCCTGTTCCCCGAGCACCCGACATCGACCAGCTATCTCTATATTCTCGAACGGTCGCGGCTGCCGATCTTCTATCTCAACTCGACCGTCGTTTCACTTGCCGTGACCTTCCTGACCCTGACCATGTCGATATGCGCCGGCTATGCGATCTCGCAGTTGAATTTTCCGGGTCGGCGGGCGTTGTGGTGGACGATTCTGGCGAGCTTCATGGTCCCCGTGCCGGCTCTGATCGTCAATCATTTCATCATCGTCGCCTCCGTCGATCTCATCAACACTTATGCCGGCATCGTGCTGCCGCTGCTGATCGCGCCGGTCACCGTCATCGTCTACAAACAGTTCTTCGATTCGCTGCCGCGCGAATATCCGCGAGGCGGCGGTGATGGACGGCGCCAACGAGTTCCAGTTGCTGTTCCGGGTGTTCCTGCCGATGAACTGGGGCGTGACGACCGCGCTCGGCCTCATCACCTTCATCGGCGCCTGGAACAATTTTCTCTGGCCGTTCCTGGCCGCGCAGGACGAATCGATGATGACGGTCACGGTCGGCATCCGCGCCGTGCAGGATACGTTCGGCGTCGCCTATGCGCGCCTGCTGGCGGGCGCGGTGCTGGCGGGCCTGCCGGTGTCGGCCGCCTATCTTTTGTTCCAGCGCCGTGTCACGCAGGCGATCACTCTGTCGGCAGGCATCAAGGGCTAGGCGAGGGCATGGCGAGGGTCGAGCTGCGCAATGTCGCCAAGCGATACGGATCGGTGGAGGTGATCGCCGACCTGTCGCTCGCCGTCGAGAGCGGTTCATTCACCGCTCTGCTGGGTCCGTCCGGCTGCGGCAAGTCGACGCTGTTGCGTATGATCGCGGGCCTCGAGGCGATCACCCGCGGCGAGTGCTGGATAGCCGATCGCAATGTGACCGAAACCCCGCCTGCGCGACGAGGCGCGGCGATGGTGTTCCAGAACTACGCGCTCTATCCGCACCTGACCGTCGCCGACAACATCGGCTTCTCGCTGTCGATCGCCGGCGTCCGCGAAGCCCGAGCGGGAGCTGCAGGTGCGCGAGGTCGCGCGGCGGCCTGCAACTGGAAGAACTGCTCGATCGGCGCCCGGCAGAATTGTCGGGCGGCCAGCGCCAGCGCGTCGCCATCGGCCGCGCGCTGGTGCGCAAGCCGGAGGTGTTCCTGTTCGACGAGCCGCTGTCCAACCTCGACGCCAAGCTGCGCGTGCAGATGCGGCTGGAACTCGCCCGGCTGCACGCGGCGATCGGCACGACGATGATCTATGTCACGCACGACCAGATCGAGGCGATGACGCTCGCCGACCGCATCGTCGTGCTCGACCGCGGCCGCATCGCGCAGGTCGGTTCGCCACTGGAGCTCTACAACCGGCCAACCAACAAGTTCGTCGCCGCCTTCATCGGCTCGCCCGCGATGAATTTTCTGCCGGCGAAGGTCGAGGGAAACGAGAACGGCGAGGCGCGCCTCAGTCTGCCGGGCGGCGGCACGGCGCTGGCGCGGCTGCGCGGCGGCCGCGCCGAGGGCGACTGTGAACTCGGCGTCCGGCCCCAGCATCTTTCGCTCACTGAGGCCGCGGAAGCGCCTCTTCGCGGCGTAGTGGCTATCGTCGAGCATCTCGGCAACGCGACGCTCGTGCACGTGGATACGCAGGCGGGGCTTTTGGTGATCGAGGGCGACGGACTGCTCAAGATCGAGCCCGGGGCCAAAGTTAGGCTCGCTATCAACGAAAGCGAGACGCATCTGTTCGGCGGCGATGGGGAGCTGTTGTGAGCTAGCCCGGATATCTCACAGGTTTTGGGTGCATCGGGGTCCCGAATCAGCGAAAGTTGTTTTGCGAGAACGACTTAGTTGAGGAGGGAGAGTTCCCCGATGCTGACGGAGTGTAGACCAGAATTGATGAGGTTTGCACGTGTCGAAGGTCGCAGCGTGGTCGCCGATTTTGACGGCGGCGCGCTGACGTCGGATGCGGGCGGGTTGTTGCTGGGGGCGACGGATCGGACGATCCGACTGGTCGAGCGGTTCGCGGCCTGCTTTCGGGACGCGCGGCGGCCGGAGTTCGTCGAACACAGCGTGACGACGCTCGTAGGGCAGCGGGTGTTCGGCATCGCGCTCGGCTACGAGGACCTTAACGATCACGACGAGCTTCGTCACGATCCTGTCATGGCGACGCTTTCCGGCAAGCTGACGGCGCGGCGCTCGGATTGCGCGGCGGTCGCCGGCAAATCGACGCTGAACCGGCTCGAACTGTCGCGCGAGGTTGCGACCCGCTACCACAAGATCAGCCACGATCCCGCGCCATCGAAGCGTCTGTTCGTCGATCTGTTTCTGGAGGCGCATGCCAAGGCCCCCAAGCAGATCACGCTCGATCTCGATGCGACCGACGATCCTTTGCACGGCCATCAGGAGGGCCGGTTCTTCCACGGCTATTACGACGGCTACTGCTATCTGCCGCTCTATGTGTTCTGCGGCCGGCATCTGCTGGCGGCCAAGCTCCGGCCTTCCAACATCGACGCCAGCGCCGGCGGCCAAGAGGAGATCGCGCGCATCGTCGAGCAAATCCGCGCGCGCTGGCCGAGGGTTCGCATTCTGCTGCGCGCCAATTCCGGCTTCGCCCGCGAAAATCTGATGGCCTGGTGCGAGCAGCAACGGGGTCGACTTCGTCTTCGGCCTCGCCCGCAACGCGCGGCTGGTCGACGAGATCTATGTCGAACTGGCCCAGGCCGAGGAGGAGGCCGGGCGCACGGGCAAGCCTGCGCGGCGGTTCAAGGACTTCCGCTATTCGACGCTCGATAGCTGGTCGCGCCGACGGCGGGTGATCGGCAAGGCCGAATGGACGCGCGGCGAGGCCAATCCGCGCTTCATCGTCACTTCGCTGTCGCGCGCTGAGGCGGGCGCTCGCCAGCTCTACGAAGACATCTACTGCGCGCGCGGCGACATGGAGAACCGGCTCAAGGAATGCCAGGGCGATCTCTTCGCCGACCGCACGTCGAGCCGCCACGATGCGCGCCAACCAGCTCAGGCTGTGGTTCGCCTCGTTCGCCTATGTCCTGATCTGCGCGCTACGCCGCATCGGCCTCGCCCACACCCAATTCGCCGACGCGACCTCGCGGCACGATCCGGCTGAAGCTCTTCAAGATCGGCGCGCTGGTCAAAGTCAGCGTCCGCCGCATCCGCTTCGCGCTGGCCTCCGCCTGCCCCTACGCCGACGAATGGCGCCTCGCCGCAGGCCGCCTCGCCAGAGGCTCCCCAGCTCTGAGGCGTCGCCGCAACGCCAAACCCAACGCGGCGCCAACCCAAGGCCCACCGGAGACCAAAACCAAATCAAATCCAAGCGCCGCGCCCCTGCAGCGCAACCCATGCGCTCGCTCAGCAACATCACGCCGCTCCGCCACTCTGAATCACGCCTTCGAGCAAAAGCAACTGTGAGAAATGCGGGCTCAGCGTTCGATCTCAGCCGCAACGGCGCTCCTCGTCGCGGCCCGCGTCCTATGCACGCTTTCCCCCTCGACAAAATGCGTCGGAACGATGATCTGCATGGGTTGAGGCGACGGCTTTGCGCGGGTCGAGGGGCGATTGGACAGACGATCAGCGCCTCGCCCAACCTCGTCCCGATCGCCGTCCAATCCGTGACAAATGCGCGTGAGCGCCGGTCGGAGCATCTGCCTAGACTTTCCGGCAGGAAAGCCGAGCACCGAAATTTCCGCTGGCCGGCCTCAGGCCGGCTTCAAAAATCTCCGATACAGGCCAACGGTCTGCAGCGCCTGGGAAATCAGCACTGCCGTGGGCTGAGGGCGCAGCGCCAGCAAGACGCCTGCGGCCTCGTTCCCGCCGCGCTTGCCGGCGTCGGCGCTTCGCGCCGATGCGGCGCTCAAATTCGAGGCCAGCTCGCGCCTCGAAGCGGCGAGCGATAGGTGTCCGCAATCAGATGAAGAAAGTTCTTCTCGCACTCGGGCAGCACGAGAGCGATATGCCGATGGCCGAGCTCGGTCAGATGTCGACCGCGCCCTCGACCGCCGCCTCGAAATCGGGATCGACCCAGGGATGGTCGCCGCCCGAAAGGCTGCGCCCGAAAGCGACGAACGGCCCGCTTTTGATGAGATAGTCGATGCGCGGATCGACGCGCAGGGTGTTGGAGATGATCAGGCCGTCCACCAGACCGCGCTCGGTGAAACGCCGCAGCGAGCCGAACACGTCATCGTCCCGCCCGTGCAGAAAGATCGCGAGATCGAGCCGTCGCTCGGACAATCGCCGGCGCAGCCCGTCGAGCACGGACAGGAAAACGGTGTTGATCAGCGTTGTCGCCGCCGATGGGAATGATCATGCCGACGAGGTCGGTTCTGCCGCGGCGCAGGCTGCGTCCCGATTGGTTGGGCGAGTAGCCAAGATCGAGGGCCGCCTCGCGAACGCGCGGCGCGCGTTTGCGGGTTGACGTCGGCCTTGTCGTTCAGCGCCCGCGACACGGTGCCGATCGAAATGTCGAGATGGCGCGCGAGATCGCGGATGCCGATCAAGGATCAATCCTCTCTGGCGTGCCGCTGCGCCAGCGTTTCATACGCGCCCGCCCGCTTGACAACGCGCCCGGCTGCCGGTAATTTCGTAAACGTTTACGGCGCGTGCGAACAGCGCCGCGCCGAAGGGGAGAAGGCGCCATGCGGCTGCGGGCTGCTCTCGTCGGCTGCGGCAGCAATGAGCCGCGCCTGGCTCGAGGCCGCCGCAAGATCGACGAGCTCGAAATCGTCGGCCTGGCCGATCTCGATATTGCCCGCGCCAAGGGCCGCGCCGCGGAATTCGGGCTGCAGGACGCCGTCATCGCCGCCGACCTCGAGACATTGCTCGCCGAACCCAACCCGGATCTTCTGTTCGACGTCGTCGTGCCCGCCGCGCGCCACGAGGTCGTGGCGCCGCCTTGAGCGCGGGCTGTCACGTGCTCAGCGAAAAGCCGATGGCGGAGACGCTTGGCCGAGGCGCGCGACCTTGTCGCGCGCGCCACGCGCCGCCGGCAGCTCCACGCCGTCGTGCAGAATCGCCGCTATCTCGCGGCGTGCGCCGCATCGCGCGCGCTCCAGCGGCGCAATCGGCGCGGTCACCAGCATTCACGCCGACTTCTTTCTCGCCCCGCATTTCGGCGGCTTTCGCGAGGAAATGGAGCACGTCCTGCTGCTCGACATGGCGATCCACGGCTTTGACGCCATGCGCTGCATGACCGGCTCGAGCGCCACGGGCGTCTATTGCCCGGGAATGGAATCCGCCAACTCCTGGTATCGCCAGGGCTCGTCGGCGGCGGCGATCTTCGATCTCGAGAACGGCGCGGTCTTCACCTATCGCGGCAGCTGGTGCGCCGAGGGCCTCAGCACGAGTTGGGAATGCGCATGGCGCATCGTCGGCGCGAAAGGCACGCTGACCTGGGACGGACGCCGACAGCCGCATCGAGGTCGGCGCGATGGCGCGCGCGAGGGGCTGTTCGACGACCGCAGCGTCGCTCGCCGTGCCGCCGCTCGAGCCGGACGACCGGGTCGGCGGCCATGTCGGCGTGCTCGCGGATTTCGTCGCGCGCGGTCCGGATGGGCGGCGAGCCGGAGACCGTCGGCCACGACAACATCCATAGCCTGGCGATGGCGCTCGGCGCGATCGAAAGCGCCGAGGCCGGCCGGCGCGTCGACATCGTCATTTGAGGAGATGGCATGAGAGCCGCTCAAGGACATTCGCATCGGCACGATGGTGCGCGCCGGCGCGCCCGATCCGGCGGCCAACGTACGCGAGCTGGTCGAAGCACGGGTTCGAGAGCATCGAGCCGTTCTTCTGGCAGACGATGGAACAAGGATCTGCCGCGCTCGCCGACGAGCTGAAGGAGGCGATCGGCGACGCCGACGTCGTCATCGACACGCTCGGCATGTTCGGCAATCCGCTGGAGGACGGCGATCTCGATCGCAGACGCTGGCGGGCTGGGAGGCGCTGATCGACAACGCGCATCTGTTCGGCGCGCGCACGATCGCCGGCTTCACCGGCCGCGTGCGCGGCAAGCCGATCGAGGCGAGCCTGCCGCGCTATCAAAGGGTCTGGGGCGAACTCTCGCGCCGCGCCGCCGACAAGGGCGTGCGCCTGGCGTTCGAGAACTGCGCGATGGACGGCAATTGGGCGAGCGGCGACTGGAACATCGCCCACAATCCCGACGCGTGGGAGCTGATGTTCGACGCGCTGCCCGCCGACAATATCGGGCTGGAGTGGGAGCCCTGCCACCAGCTCGTCTATCTGATCGATCCGATCCCGCAGATCCGCAAATGGGCGCAGAAGTTCTTCCACGTTCACGGCAAGGACGCGACCGTGCGTTGGGACGTCGTCCGCGAGCACGGCGTGTTCGGCAAATATCCGTTCGTGCAGATGCGCACGCCGGGCTTCGGCGACAGCGACTGGACGCGCGTCATCAGCGAGCTGCGGCTCGCCGGCTACAAGGGTGCGATCGACATCGAGGGTTGGCACGATCCGGTCTATCGCGAGGAACTGGAGATGACGGGCCAGGTTCGCGCCCTCGAATATCTGCAAGATTGCCGCGGCGGCGCACGCTTCGTCGCCAACCCGGCTGACGTTCGGAGTCAACGAACACGCGCCGGAGTCAAGCGGCTTGGAACAGCGGTCCGAAACAGCAAGGGAGGATTGCAGCAATGAAGTCGAATTGGACTTCGTGCGCTCGGCGCGGCGCCGCGTCGGCTCTGGCGCTGTGCGCCGTCTCAGCCGGCGCGCACGCGGACACGCTGCGGGACAAATGGTGCAGCAAGGTCCATCTGCGCTTCTTCGTCGGCGGCGCGGAGGGCGACGCCTTCGGCACGATCGTCTACAACGGCGCCAGGCAGGCCGCGCACGACACCGGCGCGCAGGTCGACTACGTCTTCTCCGGCTGGGCGCCCGAGAAGATGACCCAGCAATTGCGCGAAGCGGTCGCCGCGCATCCCGACGGCATCGCGATGATGGGCCATCCCGGCGAAGCGGCGATCATGCCGCTCGCGCGAAGAGGCGGCCAAAGCCGGCATCAAGATGATGTACCAGAACGTGCCCGTGCCGGCGGCGGTCGCCAAGTTTGGCGGCGGCTATGTCGGCGCGCAGCAGGAGCCGCAGGGCCACGCGCTCGGCGTCGAGGCGGTGCGCCGGTTCGGCCTCAGGAGGGCGACAAGGCGATCGTGATCCTGGCCTCCAACGACGTCATCCGCAACGCGCGCGAGAGGGCACAGCCGAAGGCGCTCGAAGAAGGCGGCGTCAAGGTCGTGCGTCTGGCAAGCGATCCCGGAATGGGCCGCCGATCCCAATCTGGCGATCCCCGTCATCACGGCGGCGTTCCAGCCAATCCCGACGCCAAAGCGATCGTCTATCCCGGCGGCCAGCAGCTCGGCAACGCCGCCGTCTACATGAAGGCGGCCGGCAAGAAGCCGGGCGAGGTCTCAACATCGGGTTCGACACCAGCCCGCAGATCGTCGAGGCCTTCAAGGGCGGCTGGGTGCAGCTGACGGCCGACCAGCAGCCCTTCCAGCAGGGCTATCTGCCGATCCTCAGCCTTTGCGAGCAGATCGTCTACGGCCTTGCGCCGATCAACGTCGACACCGGCGCCGGTTTCGTGACGCCCGACAACTATCAGGCGGTCGCCGGCCTGGCAAAGGAAGGCCTGCGCTGAGCGCGTGCTAGACGCGGCCGTCTCCGCCTCGCGCGGGCCGGGGAGGGGTGAACCGCCGCATTTCAGGAGACCCTACTGTTCGCTGGCCGCAAACGGGGGAGGGAATTGCGGCAAGGACCATGGCCGAGCGGCTGATCGAACTCCGCGACATCGCCAAGTCCTACGGCCGCGTCTATGCGCTCGGCGGCGTCAATCTGCATGTCGACAGCGGCGAGGTCGTCGGCCTGATCGGCGACAACGGCGCCGGCAAGTCGACGCTGATCAAGATCCTCGCTGGCGTCGATCCGAGCCGACTCAGCGGCGAAATTCTCGTGCGCGGCGAGCCGCGAACCCACTGGAACGCCGCGCGGTCGCGCGACGCCGGCATCGAGACCGTCTTTCAGGACCGCGCGCTCGGCGTCCAGCAGACGATCGTCCGCAATATTTTCATGGGCCGCGAGCTTGCCGAACGCGCTTCGGCTTGCTCGATCCGCGGAGGGAGAGCGCGCGAAGCCGACGGCTGATGCGCGAGATCGGCTTCACCTCGAAAGTGTTTTCACGCCGCATTCGATCGTCGGCCAACTATCGGGCGGCGAGCGACAGGGCGTGGCGATCGCCCGCGCCATCTACAACCAGGCCGACCTCATCATGATGGACGAGCCGACCACCGCGCTGTCGCTGACCGAGACCGAGAAGGTGTTCCATTTCGTGCGCCAGGTGCAAGCCGGCGGCCGCTCGGTGATGTTCATCGGCCACAACATCCATCACGTCTTCGACATCGCCGAGCGCTTCGTCGTGATGGACCGCGGCACGGGTCGCGCTGCAGGCGACCAAGGACGAAGTCGGCACGGCCGAGCGGCTGATCGAATTCATGCAGCGGCTGGCGCACCCCGCAGGGGATCGTCCGCCGCCGGCCACAAGGAGACGTCGCAGGAGGGCATCGAACTCGAATCCGATCGCGCACGCGCGAAGCCGCGTTCACGCGTCCGCCCGACGGCGCCGTGCGGCGCTTTTTCGTCGCCAACCGCGCCTCGATCGGCACGCTCGGCGTGTTCGTGGTGATGATCGGCGATCTTCATCGTCGCCAATCCGCGCGTCTTCCTGAACTGGCCGATCTACGATTCGGTGCTTGTCACTTTGCCGGTGGCGCTGTTCCTCACCGTCCCCCTGGTCTTCATCGTCACGGTCGGCGAGATCGATCTGTCGTTTCCCGCGACGATGGGCTTCGCCGCCTGGATCTTCGCGCTCGTCGTTCAGGCCGGCTACAGACCCGTTCCTCGGCGATCGTCGCGGCGCATCGCCACCGGCATGGCTCTGGGCTCCCCGTCGGCGCGCTGGTGGTCTACGCCAATCTGTCTTCGCTGATCGCGACGCTCGGCATGAATTTCATGCTGCGCGGCTTCATCATGATCATCACGCAGGGCAAGTCGATCGCGCTGCTGAGCTGATGGACACGCCGGCTGGCAAGATGTTCTCCAGCGAGCTCTTCGGCGTGCCGGTGCAGATCTTCTGGGCGCTCGCCTTCGTGCTGTTCGCCGCGCTGCTCTACAATCGCCACCGTTTCGGCGCGCATGTTCATGCGGTCGGCGACAACCCGACAGCGCCAGCGAGATGGGCGTCGACGTCAAGCGCGTGCGCATGAAGGCCTTCGTCTTCATGGGGCTCGGCGCGGCGCTGGCCGGCGTCTTCTCCACCATGATCAACTTCACGTGGTGGCCGACGACCGGCGACGGCTATCTGCTGCCGGCCATCGCCTCGGTGTTCGTCGGCGGCACGCCGACCTGGGGCGGCGTCGGCACGTCGTCGGCGGCGCGATCGGCGCGCTGATCGTCTCGTTCATCCAGAGCGGCGTCGTCGCCGCGGGCTTCAGCGGCTTCTACGTCCAGTTCTTCAACGGCCTGATCATCATCCTGTCGCTGCTCGGCCATCGCTGGAACCAGAAGCGGTACAGGTAGGGTCATCGTTACATACAATCGGCGTTCAAAAGCA
>CAVQBX010000007.1:0-174438 GCA_963710855.1 uncultured Pseudomonadota bacterium
CACGTACGGCCTAGCTCATCGATTTCTGTCTGACCCGATCGGCCACCCCGCCAGGCCAGTCGTGCGATGGCGGAGTGGCCTAGCGAGCCTATGCTGCGAGAAGAAGTGGAGCGCGCACGCGACCGAGACGATTGGTGTTCGGATCAATGGCGCAAATCGTTCGAATGGCTGGAAAACCACGGCTTTGATCTTGACGCCGAGTTTCGCGGAAGACGGCGCACTTACCGTGCCCATTTGCGAAAAATTTCCTGGGGTGTCGTGTTTGTTCGTCAACCCGCCCACGGGGGGCTAAACCTCGAAGCGGGAACGCATTATCGATGCAATGAAACGCGACCTTGCCAACAAAAGTGATCTCAGCAGCGCGACTAGAAAGAGTTTTTTTTTTTTTTTTTTGAACATTGTCGAGAAACTAATCGCCGCCGAATTCGGACCATCGACAAATAGCGACAAAAAAATCAGCCCTCTAGTCTTCTCAATGTTCGCCGGCACCCGCCGGCACATGATGGGAGAACCCCACGGTGCGGTGGATAAAGAGTGAGATTCTGCACCCAAGCTCACGCTCGTATCATTTGAGCAGCGCCTCGCGCATGGAAATTTGACCATCCCGGAAGTTTGTGCGCTGGCCGAGTCGTTCGAAGACGAGGTTCTACGCAGACGTACAAATGGGTCTCGTCGCGATCACCAAGATCGGTCGCAAGTCTGTTGTTCCACACCCCCGTTGCGCAGCGCTACGCCCGTAGCGGCGAACCCTCCTCGAAAGTGATTGATCCGACTGTGAAGAAGGCCGCGCCCGCATTGGACTGGAGCGGCTTTTCTCGGTGAAGCATTGCTGGAACCTTTCAATTTGGCCTTCATCTACCGCATATCATCCCCCCGCCAAACGCAATTTCGTATGCCGCGTGCCTAGTTTCGAGCAAAGCAAAGCTTGTTCCTCTCCCCAGCCGGCGTTGCCGGTCACTTCCCTGAAACTGATCGCTTCGTTCGTCTCGCCGAGCCGAGGCCGCCCAGCTTGAAAACCAAGAACTGGATCGTGTCGCGCCATATTGTATGGGCGAAGGGACGAAAGCATGGGTGGAAGCAACTCAAAGGTACAGTCCCAACCGCTATTTTCAAATCCATTAACTGGGTACCCCCTCACGCCTCCAGGAGAGTTTGATAACCACGACCCATGGGAGAAGGTGATTCACCCTGCGGCAGTGTTTGACTACCCTAGCACCTTTGAGGAGAGTGGATTGGTGGTTCCTGTGACGATCCCGCCCTCCGCGCCTATATTGAGCTCATGTGATGGCCGGACTGGTTCGTGTGTGTTTTTTGTGCTGTGCTTAAGGAGCCATGGACGATGTCGCGAGGGCGCCTTCGTTGCCGCGCTTGTGGATGGGAGACGTCTTTGACGGCCGGAACCACTTCCAGGACACGCGCAACCCGCCGCGAACCTAGTTTTTGGCGATGTGGTTCGTCACCGGCCTGAAAAGCGGGGGAGCGCCCGGGGGCTCCAACGGGAACTGGGTTTTGGCAGCTACGAAACAGCTTGGACTTGGCTGACAAAGCCGCGTTCGGCGACGCTGCGCCTTCGCCCCCTCCGGCTGAGCGGCGTGATCGAAGTCGACGGAACCTAGATCGCGACCGCGAAGAAGGTAAACGTGGCCGGGGAGCCGGGAGAAAAGTGATTGTCGCGTTAGCGGCGGAGCCAAGGGGGCGCGGCATCGCAGGATTTGTCCGCGTCGCCTTGCCGACGTCTCGGCAGACAGCTTGGTGGCGTTCGTCCAGGACAGCGCCGAACCGGGAGCGTTGATCCATGACGGTCGCGGACGGGGCGGCTCTGCTCCCGCCTCGCGCCGCTTGGCTACCAGCACAAGGTCACCCCGATCACAAGCGCTCTCGATCCCGCCCACGTCGTGCCCCCCGCGCGTTCATCTAGTCGCTTCATTGTTCAAGCGATGGTTGATCGGCACGCATCAAGGCGGCGTCCAGCCTCAACACCTCGACTACTTGTTGAATTCCATGAGAATTTTCATGAATTTCCCAGAAATTACCGTCGGCCGGTGACCCAATTAGGGGACCCCCAAGTACTTAATGACATTATTGTATTGCGCCCGGAGACGGGTCACACCCGGCTGGAAACGTTGGGTCAATTCCTGGCGGAAATGAAAATTACAGCGCCGATCTCTGCAAATATTCGCACTTTTTGCTCAAAATCGCGGGGGGCAGATTGTATGCAGACCGTGTAGAACTCGGCTGCGCTGATCAGGCCGACGATGGATTGAACTGCTCGGCGCGTTTCCTCGAGTTTGCGGTTTAAGTCCGCCTGCGGGGTCCGATGAGTTCTGGTGACGCCTCCCTGGCGCGGTGTGATGCGAAAAACGTGATGCGGGCTCCTCTCAGGCCGCGACGGCCGCCATCAATTTGTCCATGCCGAGGATGTTGAGTACGCGCCGTAAGTTGTAGGCGAGCGCGGTCAGGCTGAACTCGGCGCGAACCTTGTCCAAACGCCGCATCAGAAATGCGCCCTGATTTATCCATTGCTTGATGCTGCCGAAGGGGTGTTCGACCGTCTCGCGGCGGCGGTCGAGAATGTCAGGTCGCGCTTTCAGTCGCTCGGCCATGCGGTCCAGCGCGTCCTCGTGCTCCAATCGCGAAACGGCGCGGTAGCCGGCGTCCGTGCAGCGCGGGCGCAGCGGGCAATCGGGACACGCCTTTTGTTGGCGTAGTCTATCTTCGTCATCTCGCGGAGCTTGCCAAAGCGAAACGGCCTCAGTTCGTGGCCGGGCGGACAAGCATAGGCGTCCCGCTCTGGATCGTAGCGAAACTCGTCCTTGCGAAAGAACCCTTGCTCTTCGACGAGCCGCGCTGGGGTCGGGGAACGTGCGGCGTCAGACCCGCCTTCTCGCAAGCCGCGATGTCCTCGGTCCTGAAGTAGCCCGCGTCCGCGACGACATCGATTTGTTCGACTTCGAGGATCTCTCGGGCCGGCTCGGCGGTTGCCTGCAACAGCCCCATGTCGACGACCTGGTTTGTCACTTCCTGATCGACGATCAGTTTGTGCTCGGCGTCGACGGGGATCTGGACGTTGTAGCCGACGGCGACCTTGGTGTGCGCCGCCATGGCGCGGCTGTCGGGATCGGTCAGCGATATCTGGTTATCGCCCGTGCGCTCCAACTGCTTCAACATGGCGTCGTATCGGCCGCGCTTCTTGGTCAAAGCCTCGATCTTCTCGGCGAGATTTTTCACGCGCGCGCCGCTCGTCGCTTTTTCCGCAGCGTCGCCCGCGTCGAGCCGCTCAAGGTAATCCGCCAAGCGCTCGTCGGCCTGCTTGATGAACTTCTCCAGCGAACGCTTGGTGAAATTGCGGTCCTTGTTGTTGACCGCCTTGATGCGCGTCCCGTCCACCGCCAAGAGTTCGCGCCCAAACAGGTCGAGCCGTTGCACAGAGCGTGAATCGGCGAAATACCGATTGAAGGCAGCGCGATCGTCGGCGCGGAAATCGGCGATGGTCTTGAAGTCCGGCTTCAACGTCCGCAGCAGCCAATGGCCTCAATGTTGCGATGGCATTCGGCTTCCAGCCGGCGGCTGGAGCGCACCCGGTTGAGATAGCCGTAGATATAAAGCTTGACACATCGCTGGTGGTAACCGGGCCGGCCCGTCGCCTTCGGCTGGACCCGCCCAAAGCCTGCCTCCGCAAGATGGAGCCCATCGACAAAGGCGTCAATGAAGCGGACTGGATTCAGAGCCGACGTAATCGTCCACCGCTTCGGCAGAAGAAGAAGCTGGCCGCGTCCGAAGCCGCAGAGGCGCGCGGACGCCAGATTTAGTATGGCGCCAATGATCCGCAATCCCCTCAGGCCGAGTTTTCGCACTGGTCTGCATCGACTTCTGCACCGGCTCTGCATTTTCCCCGTTAGCTGCCGGCCGCTAACCGAGAGAATGCAAGCCGGTGCAGAAGTCATGCAGACCGTGCGAAAACTCGGCCTGATGGGATTCACGAATCGCTGGCGCCATATTAGAATCGGGCATGGCGCACATTTCCGGCTTCGAACGCGACCAACTTCTGCTTCTGCCCGAAGCGGTGGACGATTACGTCGGCTCTGACAATCCCGTCCGCTTCATCGACGCCTTTGTCGATGGGCTCGATCTCGTCGAGGCAGGCTTTGGGCGGGTCCAGCCGAAGGCGACGGGCCGGCCGGGCTACGCGCCGGGCGATCTGCTCAAACTCTACATCTACGGCTATCTCAACCGAGTTCGGTCGAGCCGCCGGCTGGAAGCGAAATGCCATCGCAACATCGAGGTCATCTGGCTGTTGCGGACGCTGAAGCCGGACTTCAAGACCATCGCCGATTTCCGCGCCGACAATCGGGCCGCGTTCAAATCGGTGTTTCGCCAATTCACGCTGCTGTGCAAGCGGCTCGACCTGTTCGGGCGCGAACTGCTGGCGGTGGACGGGACGCGCATCAAGGCGGTCAACAACAAGGATCGCAATTTCACCCGCAATTCGCTGGGGAAGTTCATCAAGCAGGCCGACGAGCGACTGGCGGATTATCTCCAGCGGCTTGACGAGGGCGACGCGACGGAAAAGGCGACGGGCGGCGCGCGGGTGAAAAATCTCGCCGAAAAGATCGAGGCCTTGAGCAAGAAGCGCGGCCGATACGACGCCATGCTGAGGCAGCTCGAACGCACGGGCGAAGACCAGATATCGCTGACCGATCCCGACAGCCGCGCCATGGCGGCGCACACCAAGGTCGCTGTCGGCTACAACGTCCAGATCGCCGTCGACGCCAAGCACAAGCTGATTGTCGATGAGGAAGTGACCAACCAGGTCGTCGACATGGGGCTGTTGCAGGCGACCGCCGAGCCGGCCCGCGAAATCCTCGAAGTCGACAAGATCGACGTCGTCGCGGACGCGGGCTACTTCAGGACCGAGGACATCGAGGCTTGCGAGAAGGCTGGCCTGACGCCGCACGTGCCTCGTCCCCAGCGCGGCTCGTCGGCGAGCAAAGGGTTCTTCCGCAAGGACGAGTTTCGCTACGATCCAGAGCGGGACGCATACACTTGTCCGGCGGGTCACGAACTGACGCCGTTCCGCTTTGGCAAGCTGCGCGAAATGGCGAAAATCGATTACGCCAACAAAGCGGCGTGCGGCGATTGCCCGCTGCGCCGGCGCTGTACGGACGCCGGCTATCGCGCCGTTTCGCGCCTGGAGCACGAGGACGCGCTCGACCGCATGGCGGCTCGCCTGGAAGCGAGGCCGGAAATTCTCGACCGTCGTCGCGAGACCGTCGAGCATCCCTTCGGCTCAATCAAGCAATGGATGAACCAGGGCGCGTTCCTGATGCGCGGCCTCGAAAAGGTCCGCGCCGAGTTCAGCCTGACCGCGCTCGCCTACAATTTGCGGCGAGTGCTCAACATCGTCGGCATGGACAAGATGATGGCGGCCGTCGCCGCGTGAGAGGAGCCCGCAATCAGTTTTTCGCATCAAACCGGGCCAGTCAGGCGCTCCAGAACTCTGTCGGACCCACAGGCGGATTTAGACCGAAACACGAGGAAAAACGCGCCGATCAGTTCAATCCGTCGGCCCAATCAGCGCAGCCGAGTTTTCACACGGTCTGCATAAAATCTGCCCCCCGAGATTTTCGGCGAAAATCGGGGCCTTTTGAAGAGATCGGCGCCGTAATGTTGATTTCCGCCAGGAATTGACCCAACGTTTCCAGCCGGGTGTGACCCGTCTCCGGGCGCAATACAATAATGTCATTAAGTACTTGGCCGTTCCTAATTGGGTCACCGGCCGACGGGAATCCCAGGAAAATTGGTTCAAATTCTGATGGAATTCAACAAGTAGTCGAGGTGTTGAGGCTGGACGCCGCCTTGATGCGTGCCGATCAACCATCGCTTCGACAATGAAGCGACTAGATGAACGCGCGGCATGACGACATAGGCGGGATCGAGAGCGTTCTGATCGGGGTGACCTTGTGCTGGTAGCCAAGCGGCGCGAGGCGCAGAGCCGCTCCATCCGTCCGTATGGATCAACGCTCGCGGTTCGGCGCTGTCCTGGACGAACGCCACCAAGCTGTCTGCCGAGACGTCGGCAAGGCGACGCAGCAAATCCTGCGATGCCGCGCCCGCTTTTCTCCGCCGCTAACGCGACAATCACTTTTCTCCCGGCTCCCCGGCCACGTTTACCTTCTTCGCGGTCGCCAATGTAGGTCGTCGACTTCAATCGCCACTCAGGCGGTCGCGCCCAGGCCACACCATCGCCGACGCAGCTTGTGCAGCCAAGTCCAAGCTGTTTCGTAGCTGCCAAAACCCAGTTCCCGTTGGAGCCCAGGGCGCTCACCCATTCTTCTGGCCGGCGACGAACCAGGTCGCCAAAAACTAGGTCGCAGCGGTTTGCGCGTGTCCTGGAAGATGCCGGCCGTCAAAGACGTCTCCCATCCACAAGCGCGGCAACAAAGGCGCCCTCGCGACATCGTCCATGGCTCGGCCAGCACGGCGCATGCGCGCACACGAACCATCCGGCCATCGCATGAGCGCGATAGGCGCGGCGAGCGCATGGTCGCGGAACCGCCGATCCATCTCCTCAAGGTGCTAGGGTAGTCAAACACTGCCGCAGGGTAAATCGCCCTGCCCATCGGTCGATGCTATAAACTCTCCTGCGGGCGTGAAGGGGATACCCAGTTAATGGATTTGAAAATAGCGGCTGGGACTGTCTTTGAGTTGCTTAGCCATGCTTGCGTCCCTTCGCCCATGCGATCTGGCGCGACACGATCCAGTTCTTGGTTTTCAAGCTGGGCGGCCTCGGCTCGGCGAGACGAACGAAGCGATCGTTAGGGAAGTGACCGGCAACGCCGGCTCGGGCGCCGCTTGTTTGCTCCGATCGAAACTGGGCGCGCGGCATACGAAATTGCGTTTGGCGGGGGGATGATATGCGGTAGATGAAGGCCAATTGCCGCCCAGCAATGCTTCGCCCCGAAAGCCGCTCCAGTCCAATGCGGGCGCGGCCTTCTTCACAGTCGGATCAATCACTTCGAGGGGGCTTCGCCGCGGGCGTAGCGCTGCGCAACGGGGCCGTAGACGACCGACTTGCGACCGATCTTGGTGATCGCGACGAGACCCATTTGTACGTCTGCGTAGAACCTCGTCTTCGAACGACTGGCCAGCGCACAAACTTCAGGGATGGTCAAATTTCCATGCGCGAGGCGCTGCTCGAATGATACGAGCGTGAGCTTGGGATCAAATCTCGGTTTTCTTCCACGCACCGTGGGGTTCTCCCATCATGTGCCGGCGGGTGCCGGCGAACGTGGGAGGACTAGAGGGCTGATTTTTTTGTCGCTATTTGTCGATGGTCGGAAATCGGCGGCAATTATTTCTCGACAATTTTCGACAGGACGCTATTGCGCGCGCGGCGACACGTGTCCCGTGCGGCGCCATACTTTGTAGCCAACTCTTCCTCAGTCGCGCTGCTCAAATCATAGCCGTTGGCAAGGTCGGATTTCATTGCATCGATAATGCGTTCCCGCTTGCGAGGTTTAGCCCCCCGTGGTCGGGTTGACGGGTGGCGCGCACCCAGGAAATTTTTCGCAATCTCGCCGGTAAGTGCGCCGTCTTCCACGAACTCGGCGTCAAGATCAAAGCCGTGGTTTTCCAGCCATTCGAACGATTTGCGCCATTGATCCGAACACCAATCGTCTCGGTCGCGTGCGCGCTCCACTTCTTCTCGCAGCATAGGCTCGCTAGGCCACTCCGCCATCGCACGACTGGCCTGCACATGCTTCACAATCGGTGGGACAATCGATGACTGGTCAAAATTCGATGACCCCTTGACGTATCGGGCTATCAGGAATTCTTCCCGCTCGGTGATCTTTTCAATCCAAGAATCCACGTAAATGTTATGGCCAACACGCCGCGCGGCGTCCTCTATTGAGACGCGAGCCGATTTGTTCTTGTCCATCGGGCGCATCCGCGAGCATCGAGGATTGCGCGTGGAAACCGGGCGATGCGTCCCAGCTTGTCGGATGGCCGTCCTATCCGCGCAGGTTCACTATGCGGCCACGGCAATCGCGCTGCCAGCCTCCGAACGTTTGTGTGTTCGGTAGTCCCCACGTCCGGCAGCGCGGCGGGGTCCGTGTTAGCAACATGACACGGGGCCAGAGCGCGTGGTGCCGTTCCGTCATGCGCGTGTCCGCGTGACTGAGTTGCGTGGCGATAGCACCAATGGGAACGCCCTTCGTGGTGAGCGCTTGCGTAAGTTTGCGGCGACTGAAACTCGGAAGCTTGCCGGACAAGCGTACGTGTGGTTCGTTTTGAGTATGCCTCAACAAAACCAGCCGAAGCGAGCCGTAAAGATGTTATTGCACTATCCAAAATGAACTGAGTATAAGGAGACCATACTAACTGAACCGAGGGGTTTCCGTCATGCTCGCTCGTTCCTACCTCCGCGCCTCCACAAACGAACAAGACGCCTTGCGGGCTCGCGCCCAAATCGAGGCCTTCGCCGCCGAGCGCGGGCTCACTATCGCCGCCACCTATGCCGAAAACGAAAGCGGTGCGAAGCTGGCGAGGCCCGAACTGTTCCGCCTCATTTCCGATAGCCGGCCCGGCGACGTGCTCTTGATCGAACAGGTTGATCGACTGTCGCGCTTGACCGAAGGCGACTGGCGCAAGCTTCGCGCCGAGTTGGACCGTAAGCAAATCCGCGTAGTGGCGATGGACCTTCCCACCTCTTGGATGCTCGCCAGCGCGGCCGATGATTTCACGAAGCGTATGTTCGCCGCCGTCAACGGGATGATGCTTGACGTGCTCGCCGCCGTCGCCCGCAAGGATTATGAGGACCGCCGCCGCCGCCAAGCGCAAGGACAGGCGAAGGCAAAGGCGGAAGGCAAATACCGGGGCCGGCCTGAAGATGGGAAGCGCAATGCGGGCATAGCGGCGGCGCTCAAGGGCGGCGCATCATGGTCGGACGTGCAAGCGGCCTTCGGTTGCTCCCGCGCGACTGTCGCGAAGGTTGCGAAGCGGCATGCGGATTCGGCGGCGGTTTGGTGACACCGAGGCGCAGTTCGTTGCGAAGGACAATCCCGCGCCGACCGCTACGGGCTCGCTACTCCCTAAGACCTTGTCAGCGACGTGCGTGCAGTAGTTGCAGAGACCTGTATCGATTCCGTCGAGGAAGTCCTGAATGGAAATGTCTGCGCCGCACCGCCAACATTTTTGTTGGAAGTCAAGTTACTCGCCACAATTCGCACAAATGCCCTGACCTTAAAGATAGGCATGCTGAAGCTCCCGGGCTGGACGAAGGAGGCCGGCCGAGAGGGGCGAATTGGAATTCCCAGCAAACCCGATGGGGGGACCCCGCCGGCCGTTGGCGCGTGCCTACCTGTCGAATGTGTGACCCCTAGATTTCATTCGGGCCGAGATTAGCCTTACCGTCTCCCAGTTAGCAGCTTCTGGCTCGTCTCCTGAATGACGGGCACAAAGCGCTTCGCGAGCATCCGAATTACCATTGGCAATTGCGCCCTCAGTTCCACGTACTCGTCCTCGACATTAATGCTTCCCCGAACGGTTTGCGCCATGGCGGTCAAACAAAACGTCATGCGGTTTTCATCCCAGTCGACTTCAGAGGCCTTGAGGTAATTCCCATACCGAGACGTTGCGTCGGACACTCCACTTGCAATCCGCCTCCTCGCCTCAGCTGCGCCGAGTGAGTGCGGTATGCGCAGAACAAGGTCGTTGTCGCTCATAGGTTTTCTCTTGACGCGACCGCTGCCAGGCTTCGCTTTAATGACAAGTGGTGCGTCTCTTTTGGTTCGCAAGCCGCCGACCCCCGATCCATCGCGGCCGGTTTCTGTACGACAGTCACGCGACGGCTGCCGCAAGTTCGGCACATGAGGCGAGACTCTAGGCTGTTCAGCGGGAAGTTGGGGCCGAGCGTGTGTCGAGGTGAGCAGCGGGCTTGATCATCGCGAACGTCACCATCGCATGTTCTTGCTTCGTTCTCAATCCCTCGATATCGTCGGCTATGCCCCGCCTTGTGTTCGACCTAGAGGACCACGACCGGCTAACGCGCGCCGGCGAGGAGATCCTGGGGAGACGATCCATGGGCGACCAGAGGACGAACGTCGAATATCTTGGAGAGTGGGTCGGCGTCAGGGACGTTGACGTCAAGGTCTTCAACGCCTGCGCGGCGCTGAAAAAGTCCTATCTTCTGGTTCGCGGCTCGAACCGGGATTCGCTGCAGTATTTCTGCAAGGACGGCTACACGCCAAAACCGTTCGAGATCAAGGCGAAGACCGCCAAGAGAAATCCAACGCGTTCCGGGCCGCCCGGCTGGGCGGTCGCAGGTTTGGTCGCCGATCCCTCCATCGTTGGGCTCGAAGCCTTCGGCGGCGCCGCCGCGCGCTACTGGAACGAGACGCAGCCGCTCATCTATTCCGGCCAGTACGATCCCGTCACCGGCAGGCCCAAACAGTCGTTCGCCGGCGGCAAGCACCACCTCGTCCAGATGAACAAGGCCAACAGGCATTACGGCTGCCTGATGCATTCGCCTGACGGCGTCAGCTTCTCGCGCTACATCCATGGCGACTACGATCTCTACGATATCGTGCTGGCGGCAGATCCTCTGCGCAACGAATTCGTGCGCCGGGCGCGATATGGCCACGTCGGCCCCGGCGTCGAAAAGCAGATCGGAACCGATTTTCAGCCCTACCTCTTCATCGAGGCGCAGACCTTCCTGAACGCCAATATCGGCGCCCCCGTCGTTAAGCACGGCGACCAGGCCAAATATTCCGGCGAACACTCCGACGAGGCCGTCTGGGCGTTTTTTCCGGACGGCCAGTGAGAAGCCCTGCTGGGACGGACGGCGATCAAGGGGTTCTATGCTTCGATGCTGAGCGGCCGCAAACTGGAGGCCGTGCAGAAGACGTTCAACTAGCCAAAGCCTCGGCGCAAGTCTCGCCCGCTCGCGGCGCGGCTCGAGTGTTCCATAGATCAAAATTGGCCCAGCAACTCTGTGTCAACTCACTTCCCGACCTAGGTTTCTGCGTCACCCTTCCCAGCCGCAGTTGTCCGACCCAGGGCAATCCTCAATCTTGCCCTGGCTCTCGAGCCTGAGCATTTCCGGTGTGGTGATCTCGCCAAGATAAGCAGGCGGTTCGACCGTTATTTTCAGTGAGCGCGCGACAATTTCGGCGAACGTCCAATCATGTTTGGCCTCGACAGCTTGCATTGGCCTGCCCCAGCCGCGATCGAGAATGGCCGTCGCCGCCCCAACGCGCGCCGACGGCGGCGCTTTGCAGTCGTTCATGACGTCTCGGAGGACCGAAAGCGCTTCGGCGTCAGACTGCGCGCGCGGCGGCCTTGATGTCTTCGATGACTTTGCGCGCTTCGATAGTCTCGAGGCGCTTGGGTCTGCCAAGCGGATTGCCGCTTACGCCCCGTTTCCAGGATGTTGACCGACGTCCGCCTTTCGCCATTGCCTGGCTCCGTGTGTTTCGTTGCCTGTTCTAGCACGTAATGCGCCTGCGGCATATTAGGCCCGGAAGTCTAAACGACCGGTCCTCGGCCTGTCCGTGCGAAAGGCCGTGCGCGCCGAGGACGAGATCGACGTTTCAGCCCTCGCGAATAATGACGGAGTCAGGTTCTGAGATGTCGCCGCCTGGGAGAGCAACCCCTTCGACGATTTCATGGATGCGCCTTTCGCGAGTTCTCTCGGTTGGTTCCTGATCTTTCACCTAATCGCGTCTCGCGGCTTACGGCTTGGGGGCCGCATTACACTCGACCTCAAAGCTGCGGGATTGCTTCAAGCCGGCGGTTTTGCCAGCGCTCCAATCAGAGAGGGTGGCGGTAGATTCCTCGCTGATGCGTCCCAACAGTTCGACGACGTTTTCCGGAAGAGGCATGTCGGGCCTGTCGAGGCGATACTCCAAAGACAATACAATGACATAGGCCAAGATTGCCCTTCCGGCCCCGCACCACCACCCACAATAGTGGTGTGAGGTGCGGTGCGGGACGCTTCAGTCAAAATGCGGGGTGCGAGGCGCCGTATGGCCCGCCCTGTCGTCACGGGCGGGGTATCTCAAAACGGGATGTCTGGCACGAGTTGAACGCCGGCTCGCGTCAATACGAGTTCGTTAAAGCCATCGATGGCGATAGTCAGTTCCGCTCCGTCGGCGATGTCGGCTGCGAGCGGGGCGATGGCTTTGGTTACCGCCGCTGCAACGCGCGCTCGGAGCTCCCTTTGTTTTATCACCTCTCGCAATTCCGCATCTCGCACTTGTGCAAGTTTTTCTTCCTCCTCCCGAAGCTTGATAGCGCGTTCGGCCAGGTCGAGAGGCCAAACCCCCTTAGGGATAGGTCCGACGGATTTGTATTCCGCCAGAATTTCTACGTTTTTTTCCCACACCGATTTGTCCTCGGATTTCCAGTCGGAGAACAAATTACTACCGAGGTACCATCGAACCTTGTGTTGATGACAAACGGCCGTATGGTTGTAGCCGACATTGAGGTGGGCGTCTTGGCCTCCGCAGGATGGGCAACCGCCAGAATAGGCGTCGACGCGAATCATATTTCCTTCGATCATGTTTTTGCTCCTCAGGGAGTGTGCACGGAACCGCCGTGCGTCGGATTGCGATATTCGGAAGCGGGTGTTCCGACTTCAATGATGGACCGCCTTTCATGCCGGGCGTCCGTTCCATCGACGACCGCGAATGTGCCCGTCGTGATCCAGGTTTTGAGCAGGGCGAAAATTTTCAGCCAATGCGCCTTGCTGGCCGCGTAAGGCCCCAGAAATGCTGAGTCGTAATGGCCTTCCCATTTTTTCGATTGAGATTTCTTTCGCCAGCGCCCAACTGTGATGGCGATTTGCGCAGCCCGCCGAAGCGAGGTCTTGAGCCCATCGAAAGCAGTAGGCCACTGCCCGGCCGTCGCCACGGCGAAACTGTCGTCATTGCCGAGGTCGACGGAGACGATTTTGCGCCACTCCGCCTCTGCGGCTGGCGGCGTGAGGTTAGCCTTGCCATTATGCACCTGGAAGAACGTGCACCGGGTTTCGACACCGGCCCGGGCGACGTTGCCCTCGTGGATGGCTTCAATGGTGGTTGCTAGCAATGTCATCATCGTCTCGCCTCCCAAAGTGACGAAGGTGACGATCAACAGATAAACAGACGTCACACGCGCGCGCGTAACGGGGATATATCGGGCTTGCGTCACCATCGTCACTTTTGCGCCTCCGATCGAATTTCGACGGGATCGCAAGGGCGGATTCGGAGGCCGTAAAAGCCCTGTCCGGTATTCCTCCTGTGGTCGACGAAGTTGCGAATCTTGAGTTTTTCGCCCAGGCCCTTCTGCGATCCGGCGGTCTCTCCGGCCTTAGCCGCCCAGTCACTCCACGAGGCGTAAAGCGTATTTTGCGAAGTCCAATGATCGGCTACACGGTCGCAACGCTCCCCTATCCACGTGGCGATCGCATCCTCGGCCTCGAGATAGGCCGCCGTGGCATCGCGGACGACGGCTGGAGGCAGCAAGCCTTTCGCGTGCCATTCAACGCAACCCTTCACGAGCCAAGCGAGGATGCCAGGCCATTCCAATTTCAGTTTTTCGACAAGTTCCGGGTCGCGCTCCTCGGGGGGAATGGTGACGGCGAACGGGATCAGGTTGAAGCGTCGCCGGATCGCTTCGTCAACCGAGCGGAGTGACGGCTTGTGGTTGCCGGAGATGACGAGTTTGAAGGCCGGTATGAACTCAAAGAAGTCCTGGCGCATGAACCGCGCCGAGATCGTATCACCGCCGGTGAGAAGTTTGATGC
Source organism: uncultured Pseudomonadota bacterium (assembly GCA_963710855.1). Classification (GTDB taxonomy): domain Bacteria; phylum Pseudomonadota; class Alphaproteobacteria; order Rhizobiales; family Beijerinckiaceae; genus Roseiarcus. Next base: position 13,787 of record CAVQBX010000007.1, read on the forward strand.
GGCTTTCGGCCCAGCGGCGGCCTTCCTCTGTTTCGGTCGCAGTAACAAGGCGAGCGCCACGAAGCCCAGCGAGATCGGTTGGATGACGATCGGTGTTGCTCGCGGTGAACGTCTCTATCGGCGCCGACTTGTGATAGTCGCCGAGTACGCCCGCTAGGGTCGAAAGAAGCACGCCCTTCCCGTTTGCCCCGGTGCCGTAAGCAAAAAACAGCGCTTGTTCTCGGGTGATCCCGGTGAGTGCGTATCCCAGTGCGCGCTGAAGATAGGCGATAAGATCGCAATCGCGGCCCGTGATTTTGTCGAGGAAGGCGAGGAAAAGCGGGCAGTCTCCGCCCGGAGCCGCGGCCGTGATCTTTGTCATGAAATCGTCGGCGCGATGTGGGCGAGTGGCACCCGTATGCAAGTCGACGACGCCGCTCGGGGTATTCAAGAGCCACGGGTCGCTATCCCACTGGTCGGTGGTCGCGGCCATGCGGCGATCAGATCGGGCAAGGCGCTCGACAGCGGCAACTGTCTTCGCGCTTGCAATGGCCCCTTTTTCGCTTTCACAACCTTTGCATTCGGCGGCGGCCTCGCGGCAAACTTTGCGGGCGAGATCATAGGCGGCTAGGGTATCGTCCTTTCGCCAGCGCGCGCAGTCCCAGTGATACCACCGTCCCCATGATGCGACATACCGAAGATCGCCTTCATGACGATTGCAGAACCGCAGGGCGAGAGCGTCGTCGGAAAAGGCCGGTGGGACGCGGCTCAAAATGTCTTGCGACGCGGCCATCAATTCTGCCTGCGAGAGAGCCTGCAAAACGGGCCTGACGTGACTAAAGTCGGCGCCGCTCATTGTCCGCCCCTCTTGGTGGCGGCCAATCGCAGGCCCCCAAATATCGTCAGGCATTCCATCCCAGCAGGAACGGGAAACGCCTCCAAAGTCGAAGTCGGGCCAACGCACACCGACGGCCGGCCCGTCTCAGCCTCTTCGGCGGCGTCGAGGGCGTTGTCGATCAATTCCTGGATCTCGACGAGCGGCCAAACCTGGATGCGATGGCTGGTCTGTTTCGTAGCCCGAGCGCCGAGGGCATATGGGACCGCCGTCAGGCAGCGCACGCTCGCTTCGGCTCGCAAGCCGACTTCTTTGAATGAGAGAGGCACGGCTAGGTGCGCTCGCCGATATAGATGGGATTGAAGAATTCGCGGAGCGTCGTCCGCGTTGAACACCAACGCCCGCCAACCTTCTTCGCAGGCAACTGACCTGTTTCGAGCAGATAGAAGGTTTGGCGCTCGGTGCGGTTTATCTCTTCGGCCAGTGCCTTGACGCCCCAGAGGACGTCATTGCGAAGTGACTTCGGGCTCGTTCGCGGGAGCTCGAACTGCAATGGTTTCCACAGAACCCTCTCTGACTGAGAAGGCCTCCCACTAAGCACAAGAATTTCCGTTGTCGAAAAGTGCGAATGCGCCGAATTACGCCATCGGCTCGGCGCGATTTTTCCTGCGCCCACGTGGCCCCGGTTTCGTAGAACCGCCAGAGCCTTCCCATAAGCCACGAAGTTGCTGCCTGCTAAAGACTAAGCCTTTGCTTCGCGCAATTTTCCCCGCTTCAGTTTGCGACAAGTTGGGATTGTCGCGCAGCGATTCGCACAGCACTTCCTTCAGAGTAGGTCCGATCGTTGGGAAGGCCTCTTGAACCTCCGGCCATCGAAAAACCACTCGAGGCCAGCGGCGCCAACCAAACCCTCTGTGAACCCAGAACTCTTTCGGCAATTGCTTGCCGTCGGTGTCAAATGCGACAAGTCCGCCATTGCGCAACGCAAGCGCCAAAGCGCGCTGCGGATTACCGTCGGCGATCCCTTCACGACTCTGGTAGCTCAAACGGCGAAAAAGCTCACTGCTTCGCTCGTCATCGGTTAGTCGCAAGTCCTTCCGAAATGCGATCCAATTGAGGACACGGTTCAGGTCTGCGTGGAGCTGGTCGAATTCATCTCGCATCCGGTCGGTTGCCGCCGAGCGCGACGCGTAATTGGCGGAGTCCACAGAACGCCAGGTCCCTTCTGCAGTTTGCCGTGCACGTTCTGCGGCCGCTTCAGCTGGCGGCAAGACAATTTTCGAAGTTCGCGTCATGTTGCACACCATGTCGCACGGAGCCGCCGTCAGTCAAAGGGAACCACTGAAATTGTTGCTAAATATATCGCAATACGTGCGACATGAAAAAGGTCCCGATAGCGGGTCTTAACCTTCCTTAAGCCTTTGATTATATTGATTGGTGGGGAGGTAGGACTCGAACCTACGAAGGCATAGCCAGCGGATTTACAGTCCGCCCCCTTTGCCGCTCGGGACACTCCCCCGTTCCGTCCGATAAAAGCCCGTGACGGAAAACGCCTCGGGTTTTCCGAGGCGCGAGGGCTTATCGGCGGGCGGCGCCGGCCTGTCAACTGGAAAAATCGTCCTTTAAAGCACGCGGCGGCAGGCTGCTCACGCAACGCGAGAATGTCCTCTTGTCGCACCGTGAAGGGTTGGCTACGGCCGCGGGTCCCCGGCATACGCGCATCGATAAAGCCTCTGCATGCGCTGGGTCACACGCGGATCGGCTGCATCGGAGGGAAGAGCAACTGGGGCGCCCGGGATGGGTCGCGAAGCCTGTCGATTGAAGATCAGCGCGTCACGTGTTTTCGGCGAGAAATCGGCGCTATTGGGATCGCCCCGTATGAAGCCTGTATCCGCCTCGCCGCTACTGACCAGCGTTGCTTAATCGATCGCCGATCTCGGCAGCAAAGCCGTAAGGTTCGCTCTGGAGGCGGTAGCCGACCCTTCAAAAGCCGGTCGAAAGATGAAGGCGCCGACGCATCGCGTCGTACGCAAGTCGACGGCGCCGCCGCGCCGCTGAAGTTTCGCCTTTTCCCCCGAGCTCACGCCGCCGAAGCGGCCCTCCCATGCGCGGCCGCGGCGCGGCGTATTTCGTGACCAACCAGATATTCCGCATCGCGACCGACGCTGAGGAAGCGGCCGGAGCCCCAGGTCCAGAGCCAGGGCAGGCCGACGACATAGGCCCCCTGAACGCCGGTGACGCCGCGACGATGGACGGGGTAGCCGGTTCCGTCGAAGATCGCGAGCCTGGCGTACGACCAGTTAGGCGCAAACCCGGTGGCCCATACGATCGATCCGACACCGGCTTCCGCGAGATCGAGTTCGGTTGTTTCGGCCTCAGGGCGCCCAGACCGGCGCGTAGACGGACGGCGGCGGCGCCTCGATCGCCTTTTCGGCGATGTGGCGGTCGATCAGCGCGTTGATCCCGTTGTAGACGCGATCGGCGGCGTCGAGATTGTCGCCGAGATTGGGAGCAAATTGCATGCGCCCGCCGCGCACGTCGTCGAGCCGGCCGTAGAGCGCCATGCCCTGGTTAGCGAAAGCGCGCAAGTCGATGTCGCGACCGCCGTCGCGGCCGGTGAGGTAGTGATTGGTGTCATGCCGCTTGCGGCCCATGCCGTCGTCGGCGACGCTGATCTCGTATTGCCCGATGTCCCACAACCAGTCGACGACATCGCGGCCGCGATAGAAGCGGGCGCAGCGCGGCGCGTTGCCGGTGACGAGATGAACCTTTCGGCCGGCGAGGTGCAGGTCTTCGGCGATCTGCGCGCCGGACTGGCCCGAACCGACGACGACGACGGCGCCTTCAGGAAGCTCCGCAGAACTGCGGTAGGCCGCGGAGTGCACTTGCGCGATCGACTCTGGAACGCGCTCGGCTGAACGCGGCTTCCACGGCTCGCCATAGAGGCTGCTGGCGAGAAATACGGCGTCCGCCGTGCAGCGGCCTGCGCTGGTCGCGATCTCGAACACATCGCCGGATTTCTCGACCGAGGTGACCTCGCAGCCCTCGACGAGCGGCGCCTGCACTTTGCGCGCGAAAGCGTCGAGATAGGCGAGGATCTGATCCTTCACCATGAAGCCGTTGGGGTCAGAGCCGTCATAGGCGTGATCGGGAAGTTGGCATTGCCAGTTCGGCGTGACGAGACAGAAGGCGTCCCAGCGCTCCTCGCGCCATTTGTGCATCGCCGACTTCTTCTCGAACACGACATGGTCGATGCCGGCGCGGGTGAGATAATGGCTGACGCTGAGCCCGGCCTGACCGCCGCCGATGACGGCGGCGTTCGTAATGCGCCTTCATGTTGCGGCCTCCATCAGAAAGGTTTCGCAGGTGACTTTTGGCTCCGCGTTGTTCGCGAACGCGGCGGCGCCCGTTTCGAGCCGGGCGAGTTGGCCGAGCGCCAGCGAGCAGGCATGCCCGTATTTCGCCTCGACGCGCTGCGAGGCGATGTTCAGCGCCGTGCGGACGCGGGCGAGGAAATCGTCGAGCGGATAACTCGCCCCTTCACGTAAATATTCGCGCACGACGAGCGAGGGCGAATAGCAGGTCTCGCGTCGTCCGTCGGGCCAGCGGATGACGAAGCGCATCTCAGGCATAGGCGAGGCTCCGAACACGGCTGTAGACGCCGATCGTCCGCTCGGCGATTTGGCGCCAGTCGATGTTTGGCGGCCGTCGCGCGCCTGCGCTCGCGGCCCGTATCCGGACGCAGCGCCGCGCCATCCCGAAAGCGATCGAAGCCGCGTCGAGGGATCGCAGAAAGCGCGTCCGCCTCGTCGAGATATTCGGTGAAAGGCGCCATGCGGGAGACGACGACGGGAATGCCGCAGGCCATCGCCTCCAGCACGCAGAGCCCGAAACCCTCTTTCACCGAGGCGAAAACCAGCGCATCAGCGAGGCGATAGAGCGCCGGCATGTCGGCGTCGGCGAGAGGTCCGGTGACGATCACGTGCGGGCGCGCTCGCCCATCGCGGCGAGCGCCGTCTCGAATTGGCGGCTATAGGCGCCGTGGTCGAGCAGGCTCGCGCCGCCGGCGACGACGAAGCGCGCATGCGGACAATCGCGCGAGCAGCCTGTCGAAAGCGGCGAGCATCCAGTCGTGTTCTTGCGCGCTTCAACTCCGCCGACGGAGAGAAAAACGGGTCCGTCGCCGAGACTCCAGCGTGCGCGAAGCACGCTTTCGCGGCCATCGGGCGAGGGCGAGAATTTGTCGAGATCGACGCCGTTGCCGCCGACAACGGCGTCGCGGCCAAAATCTTCGCGCAGGCGGCCGCGCCAGTTGTCGCTGACCGTCATCAGCGCGTCGGCTTCGGCGATGGATTCGGCTTGCCAGGCGGCGAGGCGGGGATCGGCGAAATCGTCGACGTGATGCACGGTGCGCACGAAGCCGGGAATGAGGCCGTCGCGTTTCAACGCCGCCAGCGCCGCGCCGGAAAGGCCGTCATGCGCGTGATAGACGTCGAAGCCGCGATGCTCGGCGCGACGAAACCATGTCGACATAGTCGGCGATGCGGAGTTCGACCATGTCGGCGGTGTCGCGCGGCGCCGGCGCGACCTTGAAGGCGTGTGTCTCGCATTCAGGCGCGGAAGAAGCCGGCGCCTTCGGCGTCCGGCGCGTGCAGCACGGTTTCGGCGCCGAGCGCCGTCAAGGCTTCGCCAAGATTCATCGCATGGACGACGCCGCCGCGCGGCAGCGTCGAATGGGTGAGCATGGCGACGCGCAGGCGGCTCATGCGGCGCCTCGCCCGAGGCCGAGCAGCCTTTCGGCCGCATGATCGCGCACGACGGCGCGCAAACCCTCGCTCGTCAGGGCGACTTCGGAACCGGCCGCGACCGCGCCGATAACAGCGGCATGCAGGTCCCGCGCGGCGAAACAACTCGAGCACGGTCGACGCCGCTCGGGCGATGCGGAGATCAAATAGCCGTAGCTCGGAAAGGTTTTTAACCAGCGCTCCAACGAAACGCCGCGCGGGGGCGCGATGCGGTCGAGATCGAGCTCGATTGAGACCCAGAACTCTCCGCCAGCATCGATCGCGGTGCCGACGGTAGCCGCCCTGGCTCACGTCCTTGGCGGCGCGAGCGAGGCCGCGTTCGGCGACCTCGGCCATCAGCTCGAGATCGCCGCGCAGCCGCTTCGGCGGCGCTTCGAGCGCCGCCTCAAAATTGTCGAAGGGCTCACGATAGGCGCCGCGATGATCGGCGACGAGCAGCAGTAAATCTCCAGGTCGTGCGTCAAAACTGGTCAGCAGATGTTTGTTGGCGCGGCCGAGCACGGCGACCGCGAGTTGCGATTGATTGTTGCGCAGATTGCTATGGCCGCCGACGATCGGGACGCCGTAGGCTTCAGCCGCTGCACGTAAACCGTCGAGAATCGAGCCGGCCTTGGCCTCGCCGTCGGCCCAGACGGCATCGACGATCGCCAGCGGCCGCCCGCCCATGGCCGCGATGTCCGAGAGATTGACCATCACGCCGCACCAGCCGGCGAACCAGGGATCGGCGGCGACGAAGCCGTTGATGAAGCCTTCGATCGCGAACAACAGGTGCCCATCGCCGTCCGGAATCGCCGCGCAATCGTCGCCGACGGGAACCGCGGCGCCCGCGAGCCCCAGCCGTTCGGCGACGAGGCCGATATCCGCCTTGGCGGCGACGCCGGGCGAGGCCCGTACGGCATCGACAATTCGTTCGAACTCGGCTTTTTTCACGCAGCTTTCCTCAGGGCGACATAGCCGACTTCCGGCGCGTGGCACGGCGGGTAGCAGGCGAGATCGGCGCGCATCTTCAGATGCGGGCGGCCGTGCAAATCGACGGCCTCGAGCGTTTCCCAATGCATCTGATGAAACAGCGGTCCATTCTGCGCCTGCACATGCGCGAGGAATTCCCGCGCGCCCATCGCGTGGGCGGAGGAGACGGCGAGACGGATCAGCGTCGCGCCGATGGCGCCGACGCGGCGCAGGTCGCGATCGACGGCGAGGCGAGAGCCGAACCAGACGCCAGGCGCCTCCTCGTGAATGCGCACCGTGCCGACCACCTTGTCGGCGGCGACGCCAACCATCGACAGAGCGACGATCGGAATCGCATAGTCATCGACAGCGTCGCAGTCGTCGCCCGCGAAGATTTGCTGCTCGTCGCAGAACACGGCGCGGCGCAGCGCCAGGGCGCTGTCGCGCTCCCAGCGCGAAGCGGCGAATTTTACGCGGAACTCAGCGGGGAGGAACGGCGTGATGGTCTCGAAGATCATGCGAGGCTCCGTTCGTAGGTCGAAAGCGAGGAGCAGGCGCCGCATTTGCCGCAGCCGGCCTTGATTTTCGACGCCTCGAGGCCGGCCGCGACGATCATCTGCGCCAGCGGTTTCAAAACGGCGTGCATGAACTCGGCGCCCGGCGCCGGATGGCTTTCGAGCGGCGTGCCGGAGATCGGCACGAAAGGCACGACGAAGGGATAGACGCCGAGCGCGACCAGTTTTTCGCAGAGATCAAGGATCGTCTCGACGCTGTCGCCGAGGCCGGCGAGCAGATAGGTCGAGACCTGCCCGCGGCCGAAGACGGGGACGGCGGCGGAGAAAGCGGACAAATAACGCTCGACCGGTATCTCCGCCTTGCCCGGCATGATTTTGCGGCGAAGTTCTGGCGTCGCGACTTCGATGTGCATGCCGAGTGTGTCGACGCCCGCCGTCTTCAGGCGCACGAACCATTCGCTGTCGTCAGGCGGCTCGCATTGCGCCTGAATCGGCAGATAGACGGCCCGCTTCACCGCAGACGCGCTCTCGCAAAGCACCGCCGCGCCACGGTCGGGGCCGCGCGGCGTGCCCGTGGTCATCACCATATGTTTGACGCCGTCGAGCTCGACGGCGGCTCGCGCGACCTCGGCGAGCTGCGCCGGGGTCTTGTGCGCGATCGTGCGGCCGGCGGCGAGCGATTGGCCGATGGCGCAGAATTGGCAGGATTTCGTTCGGCTCTGATAGCGGATGCAGGTTTGCAGGACGGTGGTCGCGAGCACGTCGCGGCCATGCAGGACGGCGATCTGATGATAAGGCACGCCCTCTGATGTCGTCAGATCATAGAATTTTGGGCGCAGTGGGAAGCTTACTTCGCCGAGCGCCACCCCTTCGCGCCGTACCGTGGCGCGGCCCAAAGCATTTGGTTTCTCCACCACATAGGGGCTCTCGAAGGCCGGCGCGGTGTGGACCGGCGCCATTACCGTCACCCCGTCGAGGGTCAGCGCCTTGTGATCCGAAGGGCCGGCGCCGCCGCGGCGGCTTTCGAGCCCCGCCTTTGGATCAACCAGCCGCACGCCGTAGGTCTGCAACTCGTTGATCAACTGTGGCGTCGACAGGCTCATGGCGATCTCCTTCGTTTTGATGCGGGTGCGCGGACAGCGGCGACGGCGCGAATTGCAAGGGTTTTGCGGGGCGGGCGTCGAGCGTCACGTTCAACAATTCCGGACGCGCGTAATGGCCGACCGAGTCCATCATGCGCTTGCGTTTGACGATGAGGCTCATGTCGAGGTCGGCGACCAGAATGCCCTCGCCCTCGGTCAACGGCGGCGCGAGATGGCGTCCTTCGGGCGAAACGATCGCGGTCATGCAGCCGCCGCGCAAACCGCGCTGCAGCGTCTCGTTCGGCGTGATCGTTGCGATCTGCGCCTCGGTCAGCCAGCCGGTCGCGTTGACGACGAAACAGCCACTCTCCAGCGCATGATGGCGGATGGTGACTTCGATCTGCTCGGCGAAGATCGGGCCAACCAGCGAGCCCGGAAATTGCGCGGCGTGGATCTCCTCGTGCTGCGCCATCAGCGCGTAGCGGGCGAGCGGATTGTAATGCTCCCAGCAGGCGAGCGCGCCGACGCGGCCGACGGCGGTCTCGACCACCTTCAATCCCGATCCGTCGCCTTGTCCCCAGATCATGCGCTCATGAAAGGTCGGCGTGATTTTGCGGCGCTTCAATTTCAGCGCGCCGTCGGCGTCAAAGATCAGTTGGGTGTTGTAGAGCGAGCCGTGGTCACGCTCGTTGACGCCGAGCACGACGACGGCGCCGGCCTTGCGGGCGGCGGCGGCGACGAGCTCCGTCTCCGGACCCGGCGTCGCGATGGCGTGCTCGTAGAGTCGAACATGCTCGGCCCCGCTCTGCACCGGCGGCAGCACGAACGAAAAGTAAGGATACCAGGGGACGAACGTCTCGGGGAACACGATCAGTTCGGCGCCCTTGGCGGCGGCTTCCGCGATGGCGTCGACGACGCGCGTAAGAGTCGCCGCGCCCGATGTGAGATCGGGCGCGATCTGCACGGCGGCCGCGCGGACTTTGCTGGGCTTGGTCATGGCGGCCATCCCTGGCGGGTCAAAGGGTCCAGGTGTCGAGGATGAACGCGTTGTCGCGCCGATGGATCAGCACCAGATCAAGCACGTCGAGCGGACTGATCGGCTTGATGCCTTCGATCAGCGACGGCTCGCCATGACCGTAGAGCGCCTGCAGCGCGAAGCGGCAGGCGTAGACCTTGCCGCCTTCGCCAATGAACTTGGTGATCTGGTTGTTGAAATTCTGATGGCCCGGGAACGCCTCGTCGCCGATCTTGGGGAAGCCGCGCTGCACGCCGAGCGTGACGCCGGGACCGTAGAGCAGGATCGAGGTCTCGAAACCCTTGCGCAGCAGGCGGGTCGCCTGCAGCAGATTGACGAGGCCGATGGAGCCTTCGAAGGCGACGGTGTGAAAGGTGACGAGCGCTTTTTCGCCCGGCATGGCCTTCACGTCGTCGAAAACCTTCTCCTCGTAATCGACGAAAACGTCGCCTTTCTTGTGGGCGGGATGGGTGACGGCTGGCATCGAAGTCTGCGCTCCCGTTGTTGAGCCGGCCCTCTCGCCGGCGATGTCGAACAGATCGCAAATTCGGCGCCATCAAGTTTCCCTACAATAATGCAGTCAATTTTGCTTGACGGGCACGGATTCTCCCATCAATCTGAGCTGGGTTAAGGTCAATTCCGCGCGAGGATGCGCAAATTCGTCGCGCCAGCTCGCTTCAAAAAAGTCGCTGGCCGCCTGCAACACGATCCAGTCAATCAAGCCGGAGAGTTCCATGCCTGCGAGAACCTGGACGCCCGCGCTGGAAGCGCGCGACGGGCCCCGCTACCTCGCGATCGCCGCGGCAATAGAGGCCGACGTCGCGGCGGGACGGCTGGCGCCTGGCGACCGCCTGCCGCCGCAACGCGAACTCGCCCGCCGGCTGGGCATCGATTTCACCACGGTGGCGCGCGGCTATGTCGAAGCCGGCAAGCGCGGGCTGTTGGAGTCCACGATCGGGCGCGGCACGTTCATCCGTCGCAAGGCCATGGTGCGCGGCGAAGCGGGGCCGCGCCGCTCGCGCGCCGACTTCACGATGAACATGCCGCCGGAGCCCGAAGACGCCGCGCTGCTGGCGCGCATGCGCGAAGGTTTCAGGAGCGTCGCCGAGGACCTCGACTCGCTGTTGCGCTACCAGGGTTTTGGCGGCTCGCCGGCCGACCGCGACGCTGCGACCGCCTGGCTCGGGCGGCGCGCTCTGGTGCCCTCGCAAGAGCGTGTGTTCCTGGCGCCCGGCGCGCATGGCGCGATGGTTGGAATATTCAGCCTGCTCGCCAAGGCCGGCGAGGCCGTGCTTTGCGAAGCGATCACCTATCCGGGCGTGCGAGCGATCGCGGCCCAGTTGGGCCTACGCCTGATCGGCGTCGCGACTGACGGCGACGGCGTCATTCCGGAAGCGCTCGACGAGGCGATCCGCACGCATGCGCCGAAGGCGATCTACCTCAATCCGACTTTGCAGAACCCGACCACCATAACGATTCCCGAGCGCCGCCGCTCCGAAATTTGCGCTTTGGCGCGCCGCCACGCGACGGCCATCGTGGAAGACGATGCGTATGGGTTCATCCCGACCCACGGCCCCGCGCCGCTGGCGGCCATGGCGCCCGACATCTGCTGGCATATCGCCGGGCTCGCCAAATGCATCGGCGCGGGCCTGCGGCTCGCTTATGTCGTCGCGCCCGACACGCGCGCCGGCTGGTCGTTCAACGCCGCCATGCGCGCGCTCAGCGTCATGGCCTCGCCCGTCACGGCGGCGGTGGCGACGCGCTGGATTCACGACGGCACGGCCGACACCATTCTGCGCTTCATTCGGGCCGAGAGCGCCGCGCGCGAACGCATCGCGGCCAAATGGCTCGAGCCTGGAACCTATTTGTCTGATCCCCTGAGCTTCAACATCTGGCTGCCGCTGAACAACGGTTGGACGCGCTCGGTGTTCGTCAATCATGTCCGGGCGACGGGACTCGGCGTCGTGCCGAGCGACGCCTTCGTCGCCAACGGCGCTGCGCCGGAAGCCGTGCGTGTCGGCCTCGGCGGTCCGATCAGCAGGACACAGGTCGAACGCGGACTGGAGATCCTCGCGCATACGCTGGCGACCAAACCGGAAGCGGTCGTGTCGTGAACAATCATTGACGGCAATCGATATAGGCGTACGGGTCCGCTGCTCTTTCTTGTGTGCCCTGGATTTGTGATCCCGTGGCGACGAACGTAACGATGCGCGAACCGCCCGCCGGCGCGGTTGCCGAGTTTAAGCCTACTCTTCCAACCAGAGCCTTTTGCACACAAGCGTACTCGTCATTGCGAGCGCAGCAATCCATACTGAAGAGACGCAGGTTTTCTCGACAAAACACCGATCACGGAAGGACAGATTGCTTCGCTTTGCTTGCAATGACGATTCCACTCATCGCTGAAAGCGCTAGTCCCCGTAAAACAAGCCGTGGCGTTATGACTATTTGACCATAACGCATTAGACTTGCTCCTGCCGATATCTCTTTCTAAACACGTCCGGGGGGGACGTTCGGAGATGAGGGATGTTTGAGGTTCCTCACGAGCCGTGGCTCGTCGTTTTGTCGATCGCCATTGCGATCCAGGGGAGCTTCGTCGGTCTGTCGCTCGCGGCCCGTCTTGACACCGCCGTCGGCTTGCAGCGCAAGCTTGCGCTTGCGGGGTCCGCGTTAACGCTGGCCACGGGCATCTGGGCCATGCATTTCGTCGGCATGCTTGCGGCGAGTTTTCCCAGCGCCGTCGATTACCTCGCACTGCCGACCCTGCTGTCGTTCCTGATCTGCGTGCTCGTGGTCGGCTGCGGCGTCTATGCGGCTCATGCGTCGCGCCGCCCGCGGCTGCGTATCGGCGTTGGCGCCGTTGCGATGGGTCTTGGGATCTGCGTCATGCATTATGTCGGCGTATCTGCCGTGCATCTCGCCGGCCCGATCTATCAGGCGCCCCCCTTCGTCGTCGCCTCGCTGCTGGTCTCCGTCGCCGCCAGCGGCTTTGCCTTATGGGCCCTCGGCGCTCGGCCAGACCGCGCGCGGCTCTTTCTCGGCGCCGTGGCGCTCGGCCTGGCGATCTCCGGCATGCACTACACGGCCATGGCCGGGATGCGGCTGGATCCGATCTGTTTCGAGCCGGCGCGCTTCGTGGAGGTGAGCGGCTCGCTCTCGCGCAACGCGCTGGCGCTGCTGGCGACGGTGATCGCTTTCGGAGTGTCGGGCGCCTTCCTGTTGTCGCTCGTGCCCGACGCCTCCGAGCCGGCCGGCTTCGAGCCGACCCTCGCCTTCGCCGGCGCCGCCGCGGCCCTGCCACGGGAACCGGCGCCGGTCCCCCGAGAGCCGCCGCTTCCGGGGCCCGCGACGCTGCGGGTCGAAAAGGACGGCCGTCCCCGGGATTTGCCGCTGCCGCGCGTCTGCGCCATTCGCGCCAACGCGCATTACACTTATGTCCACGACGGCGAGACCGAGTATTTCTGCAATCGCTCGATCAGCGCGCTGGAAACGATGCTCGATCCCGACGCTTTTATGCGCGTCCATCGCAGCCACATCGTCCGCCTGGCCGCCGTCTCGAAACTACGCCGGCACGGCGACTCCGCCATGCTCGACGTCGGCGCTCCCGTGCAGTGCAGCATTCCGGTCGCCCGGGCGCAGATTCGCGACGTGAAGCGCAGACTCGAGGCGCTCGGCGGCGGCGCTGCCCCCTCCTTTGGTGAATTGCGTCAGCAAGTCTGACGCAATTGGTGCGAATGGGCGCGTTTTGGCGCCTTTTCCTGAGGTTTCGTACAGCCAACATTGATTGTGCGGCGCACGCTGCGACCTCCTGAGCCCGCCGGGATATGCCCGGCTCGCTCGGGAGGGTGAATTGATTCCCGGTTCCTTCGAATACCATCGGCCGGCCGACGTCGCCGAGGCGGCGGCGCTGCTGGCGCGGCTCGACAGCGACGCGCGCGTGCTCGCAGGCGGCCACAGCCTTATTCCCATGATGAAACTGCGCATGGCGCAGCCGTCGCATCTCGTCGATCTCGGCGGCTGCGCCGGGCTGAAGGGGGTTCGCGTCGAGGGCGGCGAGATCGTCATCGGCGCCATGACCACGCAGGCCGAGGTGATCGCGAGCGAGACGCTGTTCGCCGCCGCGCCGATCCTTCGCGAAACGGCCCTGCTAATCGCCGATCCGCAGGTGCGCTACCAGGGAACGATCGGCGGCAACGCCGCCAACGGCGATCCCGGCAACGACATGCCGGCGCTGATGATGACGCTCGACGCGGCTTATGCGCTGCAGAGCGCGAAAGGCGAGCGACGGGTCAAGGCGCGCGCCTTCTACCGCGGCGCCTATGACACGGCCGCCGAGGCCGGCGAGATCCTCGCCGCGATCCATATCCCGACCCCCGCCGCGGGTCATGGTTCGGCCTATGAAAAGCTCAAGCGCAAGGTCGGGGATTATGCGACCGCCGCCGCCGCCGTCGTGCTGACGGTCGAGAACGGCCGCGTAGCGACCTGCGCCATCGGGCTCACCAATGTCGCGGACCGGCCGTTGCTGGCGGAAGACGCGGCCCGCGCCGTGATCGGGACCACGCTCGACAAGGCCGCCCTCGACGCGGCGGTGGCCTCCGCAGAGGCGATCACCGAGCCCGCCGAGGACGCGCATGGATCAGCCGAATACCGCACCAAGATGGCGGGCGTGATGACCCGCCGCGCGCTGCAGCGCGCCTTTCTGCAAGCCAAGACCTGACGAGGCCCCGATGACCAAAGTATCCATGACGGTCAACGGCAAGCCGGCCTCGGCCGATGTCGAGAGCCGCACGCTGCTGATTCATTTCCTGCGCGAGAACCTCAACCTGACCGGTCCGCATATCGGCTGCGACACGTCGCATTGCGGCGCCTGCACCGTCGATCTGGACGGCCGCTCCGTAAAATCCTGCACCGTCTTCGCCGTGCAGGCGGAAGGGGCGCATGTGCTCACCATCGAAGGCATGGCGGCGCCGGACGGGACGCTGCACGTGTTGCAGGACGCGTTCCGTGAGATGCACGGGCTGCAATGCGGCTTCTGCACGCCGGGCATGATCACCCGCGCCTATCGCCTGCTGCAGGAGATCCCGAACCCGAGCGAGGAAGAAATCCGCTTCGGCATTTCGGGCAATCTGTGCCGCTGCACCGGCTACCAGAACATCGTCAAGGCCATCCAGTACGCCGCCGCGAAGATCAACGGCGTGGAATACAGGGAAGCTGCGGAATGAACGCCCCCACCAATCCTTCCTCCGTCGAACGCGCTGAAAAACTGCAAGGCATGGGCTGCAAGCGCAAGCGCGTCGAAGACGTGCGCTTCACCCAAGGTCGCGGCAAATATGTCGACGACATCAAGCTGCCCGGCATGCTGCACGGCGACTTCCATCGCTCCAGCCATGGCCACGCCCGCATAAAAAGCATCGACACCAGCAAGGCCAAGGCGTTGCCCGGCGTCGTCGCGGTGCTGACGGCCGAAGAGCTGAAGGGCGTCAATCTCGCCTGGATGCCGACGCTGGCCGGCGACGTGCAGATGGTGTTGGCCGACGGCAAAGTGCTGTTCCAGAATCAGGAAATCGCGTTCGTCGTCGCAACCGACCGCTACATCGCCGCCGACGCGGCCGATCTGATCGAGGTCGAATACGAGGCGCTGCCGGTGGTCGTCGACCCCTTCAAGTCGATGGACGCCGACGCCCCGGTCTTACGCGAGGATCTTGCTGGCAAGACCACCGGCGCGCATGGGCCGCGCAAGCACCACAACCACATCTTCACCTGGGAAGTCGGCGACAAGGATCTGACCAACGCCGCCTTCGCCAAGGCCGAGGTCTCGACCAAGGATCTGATCGCCTATCAGCGCGTCCATCCCTGTCCGCTGGAAACCTGCCAGACGGTTTGCAGCTTCGACAAGATCACCGGCGACCTCACGATTTACGGCACGTTCCAGGCGCCGCATGTGATTCGCACCGTCGTGGCGCTGATCTCGCCGGTCCCCGAGCACAAGATCCACGTGATTTCGCCCGACATCGGCGGCGGCTTCGGCAACAAGGTTGGCGCCTATCCCGGCTACATCTGCGCCGCGGTCGCCTCGATCGTCACGGGCCTGCCGGTCAAATGGGTCGAGGACAGGATCGAGAACCTGTCCACCACCTCGTTCGCGCGCGACTATCACATGACGACGGAAATCGCCGCGACCAAGGAAGGGCGCGTCACGGGCTTGCGCGTGCACATCCTCGCCGACCACGGCGCTTTCGACGCCTGCGCCGATCCCTCGAAATGGCCGGCGGGCTTCTCCAACATCGTCACGGGGTCGTACGACTTCCCGGTCGCGCATCTTAGCGTCGACGGCGTTTACACCAACAAGGCGCCGGGCGGCGTCGCCTATCGCTGCTCGTTCCGCGTCACCGAGGTCGCCTATTGCATCGAGCGCGCGATGGACATCATGGCGCAGAAACTCGGCATGGACCCCGTCGAGTTCCGCATGAAGAATTTCATCAAGCGCGAGCAGTTCCCCTATCAGAGCGCCCTGGGATGGGAATACGATTCCGGCGACTATCACGCCGCGATGGAGAAAGCGCTGGCTGCGACCGACTACGCGAAACTGCGGGCCGAGCAAAAGGCGAAACAGGAAGCGTTCAAGCGCGGCGAGACTCGCGAGCTCATGGGGATCGGCGTCTCGTTCTTCACCGAGATCGTCGGCGCCGGACCCTCGAAAAACTGCGACATTCTCGGCATCGCGATGTTTGATAGCGCCGAGATCCGCATCCATCCGACGGGCCGCGCGATCGCCCGCATGGGCTCGAAAAGCCAGGGCCAGGGTCATGAGACGACCTGGGCGCAGATCATCGCGACCGAGGTCGGCATTCCCGCCGACGACATCACGGTCGAGGAAGGCAACACCGACACCGCGCCCTACGGCCTCGGCACCTACGGCTCGCGCTCGACCCCGGTCGCCGGCGCCGCCATCGCCATGGCGGCGCGCAAGATCAAGGCCAAGGCGCAGATGATCGCCGCCTATATGCTCGAAGTGCATGAGGACGATCTGGAGTTCGACGTCGACCGCTTCCGCGTCAAGGGCAATCCTGAGGCGCACAAGACCATGGGCCAGATCGCCTGGGCCGCCTACAACAAGGTTCCGCCGGGCATGGAGCCGGGGCTGGAGGCCGTCAGCTACTACGATCCGCCGAACATGACCTATCCCTTCGGCGCCTATGTCTGCGTGATGGACATCGACGTCGATACGGGAACGCATAAGGTCCGGCGCTTCTACGCGCTCGACGATTGCGGCACCCGCATCAACCCGATGATCATCGAGGGCCAGGTGCACGGCGGCTGCACTGAGGGCTACGCGATCGCGATGGGCCAGGAGATCGTCTACGACGAGATGGGCAACGTCAAAGGCGCGTCGCTGATGGATTTCTTCCTGCCGACCGCCGTCGAGACGCCGAAATGGGAGACCGACTACACGGTGACCCCCTCGCCGCATCACCCTATCGGCGCCAAGGGCGTCGGTGAGAGCCCCAATGTCGGCTCGGTGCCGTGCTTCGCCAATGCGGTCAACGACGCGTTCAAGTTCTTAGGGTCCACGCATATCGCCATGCCGCACGACGCTTATAGAACCTGGAAGGCGGCGGAGAAGCTGGGCTTGCATGGGTAGGCGAGCGCTCCGTCATGGCCGCCCCCGGGTCTGAGCCCGGGGGTATCCCGGCCATCCACGCAGCGCCGCCGCACGTGTAGTTTGGTTGCTCCGGACGCAAAGCATCTCACCACGACGTGGATGCCCGGGCCAAGCCCGGGCATGACGCCGAAAGTCAAAGCAAATGTCCACCCCGATCCCGCGCGAAACCATCGCCGCCCGCCTCGCGCGAACCGGCTACATCGCCGATCGCGATCTCAGCGTCGCGCTCTGGATGATGGACTATCTGAAGCGGCCGTTGCTGATCGAAGGCGAGGCGGGGGTCGGCAAGACCGAGGTCGCCAAGGCGCTGGCCGCCGTGCATGAGACGGAGCTGATCCGGCTGCAATGCCACGAGGGTCTCGACGCCAGCGCAGCGCTATATGAATGGAACTATCAGCGCCAGTTGCTCGCCATCAAGGCGCGCGAGGGCGAGGCGGCCGAAGCGGTCGAGGCGCATATTTTCTCGGAAAGCTATCTGCTGGAGCGGCCGCTGCTCGCCGCGATCCGGCGCGAGCGGTCGCCGGTGCTGCTGATCGACGAGATTGATCGCGCCGACGAGGAGTTCGAGGCTTTCCTGCTCGAAATCCTGTCCGACTGGCAGGTGACGGTTCCCGAGCTCGGAACCATCAAGGCGACGTCGATTCCGCGCGTCGTGCTGACTTCCAACGGCGTGCGCGACCTCTCCGATGCGCTGAGGCGCCGCTGCCTCTATCATCACCTCGACTTTCCCGACGTCGACCGCGAGGCCGCCATTTTGCGCGCGCGCCTGCCCGACATCGACGCCGCGCTCGCGGCGCAGATCGCGCGCATGATGGCGGCGCTGCGCAAGGAAGAATTGCGCAAGGTTCCCGGCGTCGCGGAAACGCTCGATTGGGCGGCGACACTGGCGGGCCTCGGCGTCGCCGACCTCGCCGCCGAACCCGAGACCGTCCACGCGACGCTGATCGCGCTTCTGAAGACGCACGAGGACCGGTTGCGGGTGACGCCGGAAGTCGCCGCGCGTCTGATCGGGAGGGCGGCGTGAACGCCGCGCTGCGGAGGTCGCCGGCTTCGCCGAGACGCTGCGCGGCGCGGGCTTCGCGGTCGGGCGCGCCGAGACGCTGGACGCCGCCCGCCTGCTCGCCTCCCCCGCGGCCGATCGTCCCGAAGGGCTGCGCGCGGCGCTGCGTTCGCTGTTCGCCTCCAATCCCGCCGAGTTCCGTCGCTTCGACGAATTGTTCGACGCATTTTGGCGCGGACGCGGGGCGAAGGCCGCGCACGGTGAAGGCAAGCGGCGTGCAGGCGTCGGCGCAAGGGCTCGCCCAGGCGGCGGCGCGGCCGGCGGCGAGCGGCGGCTTGCCGGAGGGCGCCGGCGCCGGTCCGACGGCCGCCGCCGGGGCGGGGCGAGAACGCGGGGCGTCAGCCCACGAAGCGTTGAGCCGCAAGGATTTCGCGAGGCTCGGCGACCTCGAGCGGGCTCAGACCCTGGCGCTCGCCGAACGGCTCGCCCGCGCCATGTGCATGCGCCTCAAACGGCGCGAGCGGTCGCACAAGAGGGACAGCGCCTCGACCTCGGCGCACCATCCGCCGCTCTGTCGCGCATGGCGGCGAACCGCTCGACCTAGCTTCCGCAAGCCGAAACGACGGCCGCTGAAGCTCGTCGCCTTGCTCGACGCCTCGGGCTCGATGGAGCTCTACGTCTCGCTGTTCACGCGCTTCCTCCACGCGGTCGCGCAGACGTTCCGGCAGTCGGACGCGTTCCTGTTTCATACGCGCCTTGCTCACGTGAGCTCGGCGCTGAGCGAGCGCCATCCCCAGCGCGCGCTCGACCGGCTGAGCCTGATGGCGGCCGGCATCGGCGGCGGCACGAAGATCGGCGACTGCCTCGCCGAATTCGACCAGCGCCACGCGAAGCGCGCGGTCAATGCGCGCTCGTGCGTGATGATCTTCTCTGACGGCTACGACACCGGCGAACCCGCCGTCCTGGAAGCGGCGATGCGGCGGCTCAGAAGGCGCACCCGGCGCATCGTCTGGCTGGACCCGCTGACGGGGCGCGAGGGCTTTGCGCCGGTCGCGCGCGGGCTGAAAGTGGCGATGCCCTTCGTCGATCTGTTCGCTCCGGCGCACGACCTCGCCTCGCTCGCCGCGCTCGAACCCTACCTCGCGAGGATCTCTCGATGAGCCTGCTGGATCGCGCCGCGCAGCTGCAAGCGCAAGGCGCACCCTTCGCCATCGCGACCGTGGTGCGCACCATCTCCGTCACCGCCGCCAAGGCGGGCGCCAAGGCGATCGTCGCCGCCGACGGCGCCATCGCGGAGGGCTGGATCGGCGGCGGCTGCGCGCGGGCCGCCGTCGTGCGCACGGCGAAGCTCTGTTTGCAAGACGGGCGCTCGCGCCTAGTCTCCATCGCGCCCAAGGAAGGCCTGGACGAACTCGGCGTCGCGCCGGGCGAGGATCGCGATGGCGTCACCTTCGCCAAGAACGCCTGCCCCAGTCAGGGCACCATGGACATATTCGTCGAGCCGGTGCTGCCGCTGCCGCATCTTTTGATCCTCGGCGCCTCGCCGGTGGCTGTGGCGCTGGCGCGGCTCGCGCCGGGATTCGGCTTCGAAGTCACGGCGGCCGCCGCAGCCGCCGAGCTTGCCCGCTTTCCTGAAGAGCGTCATCAAGCTCGAGGGCGTCGCGCCCTCGTCTGACGCCGTACGCGGCGCTTTCGTCGTCGTATCGACCCAGGGCGCTGGCGATCGCGCCGCGCTCAAGGCGGCGGCGACCGCCGAAAGCCGCTACGCCGCCTTCGTCGGCTCGCGCCGCAAGGCGGAGACGCTGAAGCGCGAGCTTCGCGAGGAAGGCGTCTCGGAAGAGGCGCTGATGCGCGTAAAAGCGCCGGCGGGGCTCGACATCCACGCCATCACCTCGGACGAAATCGCGCTCTCGATTCTTGCCGAGATGATTTCCGTGCGCCGCGCGCCCGATCGCGCCGACGCCTCCGTCTCCGCCTTTGCAGGAGTGACCCCATGAGCATCGCCGCCCCGCGCTGGCTCGCGCTCGCCTTCGGCCTCGCTTTCCTCGTTCTGCCGGATTGCTGCCTGACGGGAGGGCACGACCATGGCGTCGCCATGGCCGCCTATGGCCCCATCTGCCGAGCCCTGCGCTGATCCGGAGTCTGATTTCATGCAAATGAACGACGAGCAGCGCATCGCCGCGCCGCAAGAACGTGTGTGGGCCGCCCTCAACGATCCCGAGACGCTGCGCAAGTGCATTCCGGGCTGCGAAAAGCTGGAGATGACCTCGCCGACCGAGATGACGGCGACGGTGACGCTGAGGGTCGGACCCGTCAAAGCCAGCTTCGCGGGCAAGGTCACCCTCTCCGGTCTCGATCCGCCAAACGGTTACCGCATCTCCGGCGAAGGCGCGGGCGGCGTCGCAGGCTTCGCCAAGGGCGGCGCCGACGTGAAGCTCGCGGCGGAAGGTTTTGACGCGACGTTGCTGACTTATGCCGTCGACGCGCAAATCGGCGGCAAGATCGCCCAGCTCGGATCGCGCCTGATCGATTCCACTGCGAAGAAGCTGGCCGGAGAGTTCTTCGAGCGCCTCAGTCGCGAAATCGCTTCTCCCAGCGTTGACGCAACGGCCTCGCAGACCGAGGCGGAGGCGTCCAAAGCATCGTGGCTGCAGCGCGGGCTTGGTTTATTCGGCGGAAAGTCCGAGCCGCCGTCTCCAGCGTCGGGGAAGTCGGCGTAAACAGGCGGAAGTCGGCAGAACCGAGCCGGCTTTGACGGCGGTCGTCGCCACCGTGCAAACGCGGTCGCAGCGCCTAATGCAGGTTGCGCGGCGCGTCCTGGCCGTGGGCCAGGTCCATCTGCGAGATGGCGATCAGCATTTCCGCGCGGGACTTGAGGTCCGGCGATTCGAGCAGGGCCTGCTTCTCCTTGGCGCCGTAGGGGCTCATCATCGAGAGCGCGTTGACCAGCGCTTCGTTGGGCGCCTTGCCGACGTCATCCCAGTCGATTTTTACCCCGTTGGCCTTGGCGTAGGTTTTGCAGCGCCAGAACCAGCGCGTCGCGGTCGACGGAGGCTTCGCCGTGGCCCTCGATGAGATCGAGCGCGAAATCGCGGTAGTCAGCGCTGATCATCCGGTAAGGCGTCAGCGTCGTCAGCTCCTCGGCGACGCGGAAGCGCGCGACCCCCATCAGCGTCAGGAAACAGCGTCCGTCGCCGACCTCGGCATATTGCACGATGCGGCCGAGCGCAGCCGACCGCGAACAGTTCGGGACTGCTTTCCATGGTTTCCTCGCCCTTGGTCGGCTGGATCATGCCGATGAGCCGCTCGCCGCTCAGCGCATCGTCGAGCATGGCGAGATAGCGCGGCTCGAACACGATCAACTGGATCGGACGGCGCGGCAGCAGCAAAGCGCCCGCGAGCGGAAACAGCGGCAAGGTCAGCGGCAGTTCAGAGGCGTTTTCATATTTTCGGTTGAGCTTCATGTCCTCTTACCGCTCTGCCGCGCGCGGCATTCAAAACCAGATCGCCGACAGTTTTCGCCGCGCCGCGACCGTCGCGGGGTCCATCAGGCCCCAGGCCTCGAAAAACTGCAGCAATTGCTTGCGCGCGCGCATCCTCGTTCCACGCGCGGTCGCGCTTGATGATCTCGAGCAGCTGCGTCGGCCGCGCCGGCGCGGTCGCCTTTGGCGTTGAGCGCGACGGCGAGATCGAAGCGCGCCTGATGATCGTCGGGGTTGGCGGCGATGCGCTTTGCCAAGCGGCGCCAAGATCGCCGACCGAGGAGGCCTGCTCGGCGAGTTGCAGCGCCGCGAGCGCGGCGGCGATGGCGGGGTGCGGGTCCTTGCCCGGCGCCGGCGGCGCGGCCATCGACAGCACGGCGCGGGCCTGATCGAGATCGCCGGCCTCGACATGCAGTCTTGCGAGGCCGCCGATCGCCTTCGGGTTGGTCTCGTCCTCGGTGAGGACGCGCGCGTAGAGCGAGGCGGCGCCCGCCGCATCGCCGCTGCGGCGGCGGCCTTTTCGGCCTCGGCGATGATCCCGTCGGCGTCGGCCGTCAGCGGGCCGACGAGGCGCTCGATGAAGCCGCGCACCTGGCTTTCGGGCAACGCGCCCATGAAACCGTCGACCGGCTGGCCTCTGTCGAAGGCGATGACCGCCGGGATCGACTGGATGCCGAGCTGGCCGGCGATTTGCGGGTGCTCGTCGATGTTCATCTTGACGAGCGTCACCTTGCCCTTGGAGTTGGCGACCGCCTTCTCCAGCACCGGCGCGAGCTGCTTGCAGGGGCCGCACCAGGGCGCCCAGAAGTCGACCAGCACCGGCTGGCGCACCGATGCGGTGAGCACATCCGCCTTGAAGGACGCGGTCGTCACGTCCTTGACTGCGCGCCTGCGCCGCCCCGTTGCCCGCCATGCTTTGTTCCTTTGATCGACTTGGCCGTGAATTCGGCGCCCTAAATGGGCCCTGACGCGAGATTATTCAACGCTCGATTCGCCGAGCAGCGACGATCAGCGGCTCGTGCCCGGTCGCGCGCAGGAATTTTGTGAGATCGGCGGAGGAGAGCCCCGTCGTGCGCGTATTGACGAGCGGATGGAAATTCAGCCGCTCGTGCCGCATCATGTCCGCGTCGAGCACGACGGTCACCCGGCGCTCGCGGTCGTTGATCGCGCCGAACGGCGTGACCGCGCCGGGCCTGACCCCCCAGACCTCCTCGAGCAAATCCGCCGAGCCGAACGAAACGCGCCCCTGCGCGCCGATCTTCTCATGCACACGCTTGAGGTCGACGACAGTCTCCTCGCCGAGCGCCAGCAGGAACAGCCGGCCCTTCTTGTCCTTGATGAACAGGTTCTTGGTGTGGCCGCCGGGAATTTCTCCGCGCAAGGTTTGCGAATCCTCAACGGTGAACAGCGGCGGATGCTCGACGGTCTCAGTCTGAACGCCGAGCTCGGCGAGAAAGGCGAGGAGATTTTCGGGCGTGGCGGGCATCGGTCGGCTCGTTAGAGGTCTTGCCGCCTCATAGAGGGCCGCGCCCGAAAGGCAATGGCCGTATATTGTGCGGCGCACAATTGTTGTTGCGCTGCCGAAATTTCTATGGTTCTTGTAGCCTGATAGGTTATCCCGCTACGAGCCGGATATTCAGGCGTCAAAACTCATGAGCAACTTCAATGTGGAGAACGTCGTCGGCGTCCACCACTGGACCGACCGGCTGTTCAGCTTCCGCACCACAAGGTCGCCGGCGTTCCGGTTCCGCAGCGGCCAGTTCATCATGATCGGGCTCGAAAACGGCGGACGGCCGCTGATGCGCGCCTATTCGATCGCCAGCGCTCCCTACGCCGACGAACTCGAATTCCTCAGCATCAAGGTTCCCGACGGTCCGCTCACCTCGCGCCTCCAGCATCTCAAGGAAGGCGACCGGATCCTGGTTGGACGCAAGCCGACGGGCACGCTGCTGATCGACAATCTTCGCGAAGGCGCGAATCTCTTCCTGCTCGGCACAGGCACCGGCCTCGCGCCCTGGCTCAGCCTCATCAAGGACCCCGAGGTGTACGAGCGCTTCGAGCGCGTCGTCGTCGTGCACGGCGTGCGCTTCATCAGGGACCTCGCCTACAGCGACTATATCGCCAACGAACTTCCGAACGATGAACTCATCGGCGAACTGGTCCGGGAAAAGCTCGTCTACTACCCGACCGTGACGCGCGAGCCGTTTCGCCATCGGGGGCGCATCTCCAGCCTCATCGAGAGCGGCCGGCTCGCTGCCGATCTCGGCCTCGATCGCATCGATCGATCGCGTGCGCGCTTCATGCTGTGCGGCAGCCCCGAAATGCTCGCCGACCTCACCGCCATTTTACAGGCGCGGGGCTTCGAGGAAGGCAATTCAGGCGAGCCCGGCGATTACGTGATCGAGAAGGCTTTCGTCGAGAAGTGATCAGCGCGGGGTCCGCGACCCGTAGATCGCCGAGCCGACGCGTATATGCGTCGCGCCGAGTTGCACCGCGAGCGGCCAGTCGGCGCTCATGCCCATCGACAAGGTCTTGAGGCCGTTGCGGCGCGCGATCTCGCCGAGCAGAGCGAAATGCGGCGAGGCCAGCTCATCGGCGGGCGGAATGCACATCAGCCCCTCGATGGTCAGCCCGTAGGTTTCCCGGCAGGCCTCGAGAAATCGATCGGCTTCGCGCGGCAGGACTCCGGCCTTTTGCGACTCGGCGCCGGTGTTGACCTCGACGAGCAGCCGCGGCCGCTTGCCGGTCTTCGCCATCGCCTCTGCGAGCGCCCCGGCGATTTTTTCGCGGTCGATCGTCTCGATGACGTCAAAGGTCTCGACCGCCTCGCGCGCCTTGTTGCTCTGCAACGGCCCGATCAGATGAAGCTCGATGGTCTTGCCTCGCGCTTGGGCGCGCGCTCGCAAATCGCGCCATTTGCCGACCGCCTCCTGCACGCGATTCTCGCCGAACACGCTTTGCCCGCCGTCCGCGATCGTAGGCCAGACCTCGTCCGCCGAAAAGGTTTTGGAGACGGCGACGAGCGTGACGTCGCCCGGCGCTCGCCCGCAATCGTCAGCGCGCCGGGCGATCTCGGCGCGCAGCGCCTCGAGGCGGGCGACGGCGCCGAGCGGATCGGGAACTGAGGTCATCATGGGAAGCGCGAATGTCGCGCAATGACGCGAAGGTCAAGCCCCCAAAATCACGGCTGGCGGCGATTGCATTTGGCGAGCGCCGCCGATATAGACCCGCTCTCTGCCCGCCGCTCCCATCGTCTAGCGGTCCAGGACGTCGCCCTCTCACGGCGAAAACAGGGGTTCGATTCCCCTTGGGAGCGCCAATAATTTCAATCACTTAGACACGCGCAGCGTAACCGGGGCAAATTTCCGGGCGGGGGGGTAGTTTTGGCCAGGAGAGCGCGGGTCGGATGAGGGCATGGAGGGGCGGCCTTCTGTGGCGCCTCGCATGCCCAGTCGATTCGCTTGACCGAACTGACCCTAGGAGTGCTTGCGAGCTTTGCGCGCGGTCTTGCTAGAGGCCGAGGATGGAGGACTCGGTCGGGCGTATCGCGGCCCTTTGCGACGCGATTATGGTCCCGAACTTGAGATCGTAGCATCAGGCGGTCAAGGTGCGAGTGGCGCTTGTGAAGAAGCTTCCCCCTCGCCCGCCGATAAGGCGGGATTTCTGGGCATGCGAAAAGGCGACGTCGGAGAATAAATCCCGGCAGAAAAGCGTGAAGATCGTTCGAGCGGCGCGAAACGAGTGTGCGCGTAGCCGGTGCGCGGAGCGGTTGAAGATGCACTGCGACAGTCGTCGTGAAAGCGCCAATGGCCCTGCGGGCTCGCGTCGGCGCAAAGGCTACGAGCTTGAAATCCGTCAACTGCCGATAGAGCCACCTGAGCATCTGCAGGGCGTTTTCGATGGCGGTTGCGCTGCTTATCTTGGCGCGAACGGCTTGTGGCCAGACGCTCGGCACGGCGACGCCATCGTCGGCCGCCCTCGGATGCCGCGGTCGTGGGCCGGCTTCGGCGGAGAACCTGCATCGGCACCGTTTTGCCAACTGTACTTTCAGGGTCAGATGGAGCCTGCAACGCGCATTCGGTCGCGACCATGAACGGATCTGGGCGTGACTTTGATCTCGAAGCGCCAGGCGGATTGAGCACTGACCGCAGAGCGAGATTCTTCCGCGCCGCTAGGATCGCCGAGGTATTGCGAGTCCCGCAGCTGAGGGCGGACTACGTGGCGATGGACGCGAATACGCTGAGGCACGCCCGCGCCGGCAAGAATGGCTATGCGCGGCAGCTGATTGATCGCGATCGGAGCAGCTTGTGTGTTTCGCACCGGCCAGGACAGGAAATGCCGGCTGGCTTGCCTTCCTGGCTGTGCGGCCGCAGGTTCTCTGATTCAGTGATCAATAGCGGCCGCGCTCCGATCTGCGCATGGATAGCCGTTCTAGCGGGCGCTCGGCGACGCCCCCATGTCAGTAGTTCGCTGACGTAGATCGACCGCGTCAGCTCGGCCACCAAGAGGCGTGGGAGATTGCTCCTGCGCGGAAGCTCTCGGCTCTGCGCTGAGACCAGCAAGGGACCCTGGCGCTCCGACGATGGTCACGCGACCGAAGGCGCGTTAGGTCAGGCGCCATCCGCGCCATCGAGCTTGGTCTCGGCGCCGCCGTACAGTCCTGCTACGACGACGCCGATGCCGATTCCGCGGCACGAGGCCGCCCACGACCGCTGCATTGAGTGCAGGCGACGATGGCGTCGCCGTCCTGGCGTCTCACAAGCTCGTCCGCGCCGACGACGAGCAGTCGCTGAACGCCAACGAAGACGCAAGTCCTGGATGACGATTTCCTGGTGGCCTCTATCGGCAGTTGAACGATGCAAGCAGTCGCGCCGAGCACGACGACGCGCCGCAGTGACCTTGACCAGCGCGCTTCGAGCACATCCTCGACCGCGCCTCGTTTCGCGCCGGCTACGCCAACTCCGACAAACTGCTCAACGCTTCATATCGCCAACGGCCGCGGTTTTCCATGCCCGTACGGCTTTATCGGCGGGCGAGGGGTAAATGCCGCTTCACACGCGCAATGCTAAAACGTCATCCGCACCGCCTGGGTCACCAGCGATCAAGATCAACTCAAGCGGGACCGCGTCAGCAAAGGGCCCGCGACGCCCGCGACGTGATGCTCCGTCATCTACCGACCTCAAAAAGCTGCGAATATCACTCTCAGAGCTTTCTCGGTGATCGACTCATGCGGGCATGCCGAAGCCGCGGGATTCCGGCGCCTACATGACCGCTCGAATCACGATCCCGCGCTCTCCTAGACGCAACACACCACCCCCGCCCGGAAATATTGCCCCGGTTACCGCGCAGCCCGCCAGTAAATCGGCGCGTACGTATATAATACGCAAAAAGCAGTCACGTTTCGGGGTCGGCTCGCGGCGGACAGCAGCGGACAGATCTCACTTAGCTTGGGCAATTGGAATGTCCTGGAGTGGCTGAGTTTCAAATCCGAATTGTGTGCTGACGGGGTTCGAGTGCCTGCCCGTTTAATCACGTATTCATTAAGTTATTATCGCCATGTTTAGCATATGGATATCGTTTTATGGATATTGCGCCTGCGGCTTTGTCACGGCGCGCGGACTTGCGGTTTTTACCGAAGCTGATTAGTCAATATGAATGGCGAAACTCAGCTACGCCGGCTATCGCTTCCCGCCCGAGATCATTCGCCAAGCGATTTGGCTCTATCTTCGGTCATACTCAGCTTGCGTGACGTAGAGGACTTGCTGGCCGAACGAAGGAGGATTAAGAGTATCCTACGAGAACCGTTCGCCGATGTGTGAAATCATTTCGGTCCGCGATGCTGAAGGCGAAGTTCTTGATGTGCTGATTCAGTCGCAGCGAGACAAGCGCGCCGCGGTGACGATGATGCGCAAGTTACTGAAGAAATATGCGATGATCCCCGATCAATTAGTGCAGATGATTTAAGATCTTACGAGCGGCGGTCCGGGATCTGGGCATCGAGCCCGTCACGAGCGCGGCAAATGGAAGAACAATCGAGCGGAGAATTCGCATCAACCCACTCGGCGGCGAGAGATCAAGATGCAGCGGTTTAAGAGCGCCGGCTCGGCGCAGAAATTCCTTTCCACTCACAGCCGTCTACAACACATTCAACGTCCAACGACATCTTATCTCCGCCGAGAATCGCCGCGCGCTCCGCACCGCGGCGATGAACACGTGGCGCGAGGCCGCCACTGCAGCATGAAAAAGCCGGCCGCACGAGCTCAATTGCGCTCGCACCGCGGCAATGTGACAACGCCGCTTCAACCATCGGCCCGTCATCAAATTCCGTCGCACTTGCGCGCAGCACGCCGTCCGCAGCAAAGTTTCGTCGCTCATGCGGATATGAGCAGACGCGACAAAGTTGACCCTGCTCGGCCGCCTCACACGGCGGATCTGCTCAAACGATGATGGAATTCAGCAGTAGGAGCTGTAACTTGCCACCATCTAGGAAGCGATGGCCAAATCGAATATGAGTAATCAAAAGCAAAACAAGATGAAACAGTCTGCGTTGTTTGCAATCGACGCTCGTCTTTCAATAAAATATCAAGCATTGATAGCTTGCGCGAAAGTGGCAACGCAAAGCCCACGCGCGTTGGGGATTGATTAGCGGCGAATGTTGACGATGTGAGATTTTTGCTATTGTCAAATTTTCCTGGTTCTCGTAGCCTAAAACGTGGCGGGCAAAATCATCTGCAAGTCCGGTCGCTTGCGGCTATGGCTATTTAAGTTTGTATTATAACTGCGACAAGGCTTTGTGCGGGAATACCGAAACATGGCAATCAAGAGCACATGGTTTTTTGTGCCGAAGGAACAAAGGACTGCACGACTTAGGCTCGTCTGCTTTCCTCCTGCGGGAATGGGGGCTGCTTTCTTTAGGAGTTGGTCGAGTGAGCTCCCGGAAACCGTGGAGATTTGTGCCGTCCAGCTCCCGGGAAGTCTGCCGCGGTTCGACGAACCGCCCATGGGCTCGATACCGGAGCTCGCGCAAGCGATCGCCAGCGAATTGCCTCAGACGCCCCAGCTTCAGTTGGCGCTCTTCGGGCACAGCATGGGCGCCGTTCTTGCGAGCGAAGTTGCCCGCAATCTGGCCGTACGCTCGGGACTGCTACCGCGCCTCCTGATCGTGTCTGGACGTCGCCCGCCGAAGGTCCCGGACACTTTGCCGCCGATAAGCGGATTGCCTGACGGCGCCTTTCGTCGCGGAAATCAACCGGCGTTACAATGGTATTCCGGCCGAAATCTTGGCCAACCCCGACGTTCTCGCGTTGTTGCTGCCGGGTCTGCGCGCCGACTTGGCGGCGATCGAGACTTTCCGACCCGGACCGAGACCGCCAATTCCAATTCCGATTGCCGCCTTCGGTGGCGAGTTCAGATCCGACGACGCCCCACTGGCAAATGGAGGAGTGGAGAACGGAGACGGAGGCATCTTTTCAGTCGCATTTTTTTCCCGGTGGTCACTTCTACCTGAATGAGCAGCGACATGCGGTGATGGACCGCATCGCGCGCATCCTCCAGCCGATGCTTGCCGAACTCGCAGTTGAGGCCTAGGAAATGGACGGCCGCAATTCCTCGGAAGCGACGAACGCGCCGTCGCGCTCGTTGGGATAGGATGCCGCTTTCCTGGCGGCGTCGTCGACGTCGCGAGTTTCTGGAAGCTCCTTTGCGAGGGCCGCGACGCGATCGGAGACATTCCCTCCGATCGCATCGATGTAGCTGCGTTCTTCGATCCGAAAGGCGCAGCGCTGGGCAAGATGTCAGCCAAGCGTGGGGGCTACCTCGAGCGGATCGACGAGTTTGACGCCTCTTTTTTTGGAATTTCTCCGCGTGAGGCGGACCTCCTCGACCCCCAGCAACGACTCTTGCTCGAGACGGCCTGGGAAGCCCTGGAAGACGCAGGGCAGGACGCCAAGGAACTCGCGAATACGCGCACCGGCGTGTTCGTGGGTCAGTGGACTAGCGATTTCGAGGGCCGTCTATTCGCTCACCCCGAGGCAATGGACTTCTACGCCGTCCAGGGCAGCGGCCGCTACGCGAGTTCGGGTCGACTTTCCTATGCTCTGGGGCTGCGCGGCCCGAGCCTGACGCTGGATACGGCGTGTTCCTCATCCTTGGTCGCCGTGCACCTTGCGGCGCGCAGCATAAAGTCCGGCGAATGCGAGGCGGCGCTCGCCGGCGCCGCCAACGTGATCCTTCAGCCGCACGTCTCGATCGCCTATTCCCGGGCGGGGATGCTGGCGCCGGACGGCCGCTGCAAGTTCGGCGACGCCTCCGGCGACGGTTACGTGCGCAGCGAGGGCGCGGCCGTCGTCCTGCTGAAGTCCCTTTCCCGCGCCCTCGCCGACGGCGACCGCATCTTTGCCGTCATTCGCGGCTCCGCAGTCAACAACGACGGAAACAGCAGCGGCTCGATGGGAACGCCAAGCCTGGCGGGCCAGAAAGCGCTCCTGCGCCTTGCCTACGAGGACGCCGGCGTTCCGGCTTCTCGGGTCGGCTATCTGGAAGCTCACGGCACGGGCACCCGGGCGGGCGATCCCGTCGAATTGAAAGCGATCGCGACCGTGGCCGGAGAGGGTCGTCCAAGCGACCGGCCTCTCTTCGTCGGGTCGGTGAAGACGAACTGGGGTCACACGGAGGCGGCGGCTGGCATGGCCGGCCTGATCAAGGCCGCCCTCGTTATTTACCATCGGCAGATTCCGCCAAGCCTCCACCATTCCGCGCCGAACACTTCGCTCGGTCCGGCGGAACGCGCGCTGATTATTCCAAGCAAACTCACGCCGCTGTCTCGGGAGGAGGCGCCCGCAGTCGTGGGCGTGACCGCGTTAGGCATTTCGGGGACCAACGCCCACGTCGTGCTTGAGGAGGGCCCGCCGCCTTGCGAGGCGAAGCCGGATTCGTTCGCCCAGTGGACGCCGGCGCTGTGTGTTCCGCTCTCGGCGGGCAGTCCCGAGGCATTGCGTCGCCTGACGGCGCTCATGAGTGAGCGGATCGAAGCGTCGCCCTCGTCGGAGACCGGCGACTTGTGCTGGACCGCTGCTTGCCGTCGCACGAAGCTGTCCCACCGCGCCGCCTTCGTCGCCGAATCGCGAGAGGCCCTGGTTGAAAGCCTGCGCGACTTTTCGCAGAACGGCGGCGCGGGCGCCGTGGCGCTTGATACTGCGGCGCCGAAGGTCGGCTTTGTTTGTCCAGGGCAGGGTGGCCAGTGGGCCGGCATGGCGCGCGAACTCATGGCCCGCCATCCCACCTTCCGCGCGGCGCTCGAGGAGTGCGACCGTGCGGCGTCGGCGCACATCGACGGATCCATCATCGGGCAACTCGAAACCGATCCTGGCGAGCCGGACTACCGTCTCGACGACATCAGCGTGATCCAACCCGTCCTCGTCGCCGTCTCAATCGCCTACGCGCGGCTCCTGGGCGAATTCGGTGTGGTTCCCTCGGCGGTGGTCGGGCACAGCATGGGCGAGGTGGCGGCGGCCGCGATCGCCGGAGCGATCGACGTCGACCTGGCGATGGAGATCGTCTGTCGTCGCAGCGCTCTCATGCAGCCGGCGAGCGGCCGGGCGCCATGGCGGTCGTCGAACTCCCGATCGGCGAAGCCGCTAAGCGACTCGCCGGCCGCCAAGACGAGGTCAATGTCGCCGCCAGCAACAGCCCGCGGTCCTCGGTCATCTCCGGAGACCCGGAGGCGGTGCGGCAAGTGATGGCCGAACTGGCTGCCGAAAACGTGTTTTGCCGCGCCGTGAAGGTGGACGTCGCCTCGCATAGTCCGCAAATGGAGCGGCCGGCGGCCGATCTTGCGTCGGCCCTCGCGGGAATGCCGACGAGCGGCGAGCGCGTGCCGATCTGGTCGACGGTTCTCGGACGCCGCGCGAGCGGAGACGAGTTCACCGCCGCCTACTGGGGCCGCAACCTCCGCGAGCCTGTGCTGTTCTCGGACGCCATCAATGGCCTTCTCGACGCCGACATCTCCGTCTTCGTCGAACTCGGAGCGCATCCAGTCCTGCTGCACGCGATCGAGCAGACGGCGCGCGCGAGAGGCTCGCAGGCGAGGATGATCGCCTGCGGTCGGCGCGAAGAGCGCGATAGCGCGGCGATCCTTTCTGCGCTCGGGACGCTTTGGGCGGCGGGCTATCCGATCGCCTGGAACCGAGTACTGCCCGGCAAGGGGCGGCTGGCGTCGCTCCCCCTCTACCCGTGGCAACGCGAAGGGCATTGGGCGGCCATCGCCGATCGCGGGTCCGCGGCGCCGGCCCGCAACGCTTCGGCCGCTCCTCGCGATGAAGAGGCGCAGGGCTGGCTCTATTCGCTGACCTGGCGGGCGAAGGATCCGCCCCCCCTGGGGTCCGCGGCGCCGGCCGGCCGAATTCGTAGTCGTCGGGCGGGACGGGCAGGTTCGGTCCGCGTTGCAGCAGGCGTTGGCCGCGGTCGGCGCTGATGCAAGCCTCGCGGACGTTGACGGACTGGAGAGCGCTCTCGACGCCGTGGCGGCGGAAGGCGGCGGCGTCGCGAGGATCCTCCTGATGTTGCCGGAAAGCCAGGAGGCGCCGTATCTGCCCGTTCGCGCTCTTCAGGCGTTGCTCAAGCCAAGTTGGCGGACGCCGCCGCGCCTCTGGATCGTATCGCAGGGCGCGCAAGCCGTCGATCCGCGAGGCAAGGAGCGCGTCTCTATCGACCAGGCCGCCGCCTGGGGCGCGAGCCGCGTGATCGGCGAGGAACATCCGGACCTCTGGGGCGGCCTGATCGACCTCGACCCGAAAGCGAGCGCGACGGCGGACGTCTCGCTCGCGGTTAGCCATGTCCTCTCAAACGACGGCGAGGACCAAATCGCGATCCGGGGCGGCCGTCGGTTTGCGCTGCGACTGGCGCGCGCGGCGCTGGACAGGGAGGCGGTCGCATTTCGGCCGCGCGAGGGCGCCGCCTATCTGGTCACCGGGGGGCTTGGAGAAGTCGGCCTTCATCTCGCCGGCGCCCTGGCCGATAGCGGCGCGCGCAGGCTGGTCCTTCTCGGGCGGTCCGCGCTGCCACCGCGCGATGCTTGGCTCAAGGTCGATCCGGACTCTGCCGCCGGCCGCCGGATCGCGGCCGTG
Organism: uncultured Pseudomonadota bacterium; assembly: GCA_963710855.1. Lineage (GTDB taxonomy): Bacteria > Pseudomonadota > Alphaproteobacteria > Rhizobiales > Beijerinckiaceae > Roseiarcus. The sequence continues at coordinate 46,231 of CAVQBX010000007.1, forward strand.
CGGGCGCTTGAGGCGCGGGGCGTCGCGGTCAACCTCGCCGCGGTCGACGTCGGCGACGAGGCGGCGCTGAAGGTTTTTTTCGACCGCTATGAGGCCGAGGGCTGGCCGCCGATACGCGGCGTCGTTCACGCCGCCGGAACGGTCGACGATTGTCTTGCCTACTCCATTAGCCGTGAGAGGTTCGACGCCGTCCTCGGCGCCAAGTTGCGAGGAGCCCAGAACCTCGATCGCCTGTTGCCGGGACTCGACCTCTTTGTGCTGACGTCGTCCATAGCGTCATTTTGGGCGCAGCCGGGGCACGTGAACTACGCCTGCGCCAATGCCGGCCTCGATGCTTTGGCGCATGATCGCCGAGCCCGCGGGTCGCCCTGCGTCAGCATCGCATGGGGCGTATGGGACGACACCGGCGTGATGAAGGGTCGAGAGGGGGCGCTCAAGCTCGCGGAACTCCGCCGCCAGGGCGTCGGCGCCATTGCGCCAGCGAAGGGCGCGGCGTTGTTTCCTTGGCTTTGCCGGTCCGAGGAGCCATGCATCGCCGCTTCGCCGTTCGACTGGTCGACGTTCATGGGGTCGCACGCGGCGCGCGCGTATCCGATCTTCGCCGAGAACGCCGCGACCGTTTTGGACAGCGCGCGCCTTCGTGGCGAACCTGCTTTTAGCGGTAATATTGAACACACTGTGCGCAAGGCGGTGGGCGCCGTCCTCAAGCTTCCCTTGTCTCGTCTTGATGATCGCCAGCCTCTCGGCGCAATGGGGCTCACTTCATTGATGGCGATCGAATTGCGGAACGCCCTTGAGACCGCGCTGAAGCGCCCTCTATCGGCGACGCTGGCGTGGAATCACCCCACAATCGAGGCCTTGATCGCCTACCTTCGCGCCGGCGCGCCGAAGGCTTCGGCGGCTTCGGAAGCGGAGCGCGGTCCGTCCTACGCCACCCTGGAAGTCGAACTGGCGGAGGTCGCGGAACTTTCGGACGAGGAGGCTTTCGCGGCCTTGCGAAACCGCTCGAGGGCTTCATGAACACGATGTCGGGGCAGCGGGCGACCGTGTCCGCCGTCAAGTTGGCGCTGCTCGCCAAGCAGGCGCGGGCGCAAGCCGCGCATGTTCTGCGAAGCGACCCCATCGCGGTGATCGGGATGAGTTGCCGGGTTGCGGGCGGCGTGACGAACGCCGACGGGATGTGGAGGTTGCTCCGCGACGGCGCGCAGACCGCACGCGAGGTGCCGGCGGATCGCTGGGACGTTCGGGACTGGTGCGATCCAAATCCCGCGGCTCCGGGAAAGTCCCTTACCAGGGAAGGAAGCTTCCTCGATCGCATCGACGGTTTCGATTCCGAACACTTCGGCATTCTCCCGCGCGAAGCCGACCGCATGGATCCGCAGCAGCGCCTGACCCTCGAGGTCGCGATTGACGCGCTCGACGACGCTGGCCAGCCGCAGGAGAAGCTGCGCGGTTCCCGCACGCCGTGTATTTTGCGAGCATCCATAACGACTACGCGCAACTGCAATACGCCGATCCCGACTCAATCGACGCCCGCACGCTCACAGGAACGTTGCACAGCGTCCTCGCCAACCGGCTGTCCTATCTGCTCGATCTGCGCGGCCCCAGTCTGTCGATTGACAGCGCCTGCTCCTCGTCGCTCGTCGCGATCCATCTCGCCTGCGAGAGCCTGCGGTCCGGCGAGACCGACCTCGCGATCGCGGGCGGCGTCTCGCTGATGATGACGCCGGAACTCACGGTGGCGATGTCCAAGGTCGGGTTCATGGCGCCGGACGGTCGCTGCAAGACGTTCGACGCTTCGGCCGACGGTTTCGCCCGGGGAGAGGGATGCGGAATTGTCGTTCTCAAGCGCCTGTCCGACGCGATCGCGGACGACGACCGCATCCACGGAGTGATCCGCGGCTCGGCCGTCAACCAGGACGGACGCTCCACGGTGCTGTCTGCGCCGAACGGACTGGCGCAGGAGGCGCTCATCCACGACTCCCTGCGCGCCTCGAAGCTGGACGCGGGCCGCATCTGCTATTTCGAGGCGCACGGGACGGGCACCGCCCTGGGCGACCCCATCGAGGTCGAGGCGATCGCCGCCACTGTCGGTCGTTCCGACGAATTCGGAGACTACGTGCTGGCTCGGGTCGGCGAAGGCGAACTTTGGTCATCTCGAGGCCGCCGCGGGCGTCATTGGCCTCATCAAGGCGATCCTGGTGCTTCGGCACGGCGCGGCGCCCCCGCAGCCCCTGTTCCGCACTCTCAACCCGCACATCACGCTCAAGGGAACTCGCCTCGCGATTCCGACGGCGCTGACGCCGCTGCCCGATGCATTGCTTCCGCGCTGCGCGGCCGTGAGTTCATTCGGGATCGGCGGGACCAACGCGAACGTCATCGTCGAAGAGGCGCCAAGGATGCCTGCGCCTCGCGCGCAGGCGAGCGGGATGCGCCTGATCCTGCCGCTGTCGGCGCAGTCGCCCGCCGCGCTGTCGGCGCTCGTCAAATCTTGGATCCCATTCCTCGCCGATACGCAAGCCCCGCTTGACGACCTCGTTTACACCGCAGCGAGACGCCGCACGCATTATCGCTGCCGCGTCGCGGTCTCAGGCGTTTCCAAGGAGGAACTGCGAGCCCGGCTGGAGGCCGTCGCCGCCAACGCGCCGTTCGGCCCTGACCGGTCGAGGCCGCCCCGCGTCGGCTTCGTCTTCTGCGGCCAGGGGCCTCAATGGTTCGCGATGGGTCGCGAGCTTCTCGAAGCCGAACCGCGCTTCCGCGACACTGTCACCGAGTGCGACGCGCTGTTGCGCCCCCTTGCCGGATGGTCGTTGCTGCACGAACTTAGCCTTCCCGAAGAGCGTTCGAGGCTTGCCGAAACGGAGATCGCCCAGCCCGCTCTGTTCGCCGTCCAGGTCGGGCTCGCGGCGTTGTGGGTGTCTTGGGGCGTGTCCCCGGACTGCGTCGCAGGACACAGCTTGGGCGAAATCGCTGCGCTGCACATGTCCGGCGCCATCGACCTCTCCGAGGCGGTCCGGATAGTCTTTCATCGCGGCCGCGTCATGCAGCGGGCGACCGGTGGCGGGCGCATGGCCGCGGTCGGGCTCAGCGAAGCGGAAGCCGCCGCTGTCGTCGCGCCCTACGGTGCGCGTGTCGGAGTGGGCGCCGTGAACGGGCCGCGCAGCGTGGTTCTGTCCGGAGAAGCCGCGGCCCTCGAAGAGGTTTTGGCCATCTTCAATCGCCGTGGCGTCAGTTGCCGCATGCTGCCGGTCAACTACGCCTTCCACAGCGCGCAGATGGCGCCGCTGCAGGCGGAGTTTTTGACCGCGCTCGGCCGCGTCAAAGCTTCGGAACCCCGCGTCCCCTTCGTTTCGACGGTGACAGGCGCAAGACTAACCGGCGGCCCCGACGCGGCTTATTTCGCTCGAGGCGTTCGCGACCCCGTACGCTTCGCCGCCGCGGCGCGGGAGATGCTTCAAGATTGCGGAATCCTGATCGAGATCGGGCCCCATCCAGTCCTCGGCGCCGCGCTCGCCGACTGCACGGACCCGTCGGGGTCGACGCCGTTGATCCTGGCTTCGTTGCGCCACGGCCGCCCCGAGAGGGAGACGATGCTCGAGGCATGCGCGGGCGTCTACGCGGCAGGGCGCGAGATTGATTGGAAAGAAGTCCAGCCTGGATCCGGCCGGGTCGTCGACCTGCCTTCCTACCCCTGGCAGCGCCGACGGCATTGGCTTCCGGTCCGCAACGCGCGAACCGCGAAGGCGCCATGGGGCGAACACCCCTTGCTTGGCCCTCGCACTGAAGTCGTCGGCGTCGAGGCCTCGCTCTATCAGGCGGACAGCAGTTCCGCGCCGGCATGGCTTGCGGACCATCGCATCGGAGGTCGCGTGCTGATGCCGGCCGCGGCCGAGATGGAGGCGTTCTGGACGGCAGCGACGCGTCTTCTCGCAACGTCCGTCGAAATCGTGGATTTCGCCATCGAATGGCCGCTCGCCATGCCGGAGGAGGGAGAAGCTTCGATCAGTTGGCAAGTCATCGCCAGGAAGACAGAAGGCGGCGCCGAACTCGCCTGGCACGCGTCCCAAACCGCCAGCGCGTCCGGTTCGGCCAACTGGCGATGCATCGCGACGGCGCGGGCGCGCCCCGCGGGCGACGCGCCTTCCCCTCCACCGGATCCTGCGACGACTGCGACCGCGCCGTTCGAGGCCGTGGGCGCGGAATTCGCCGAACGCGGCGCCGAGTTCGGCCCGTCGTTCCGCTGCCTGCGGCAGGCCGAGCGCGCCGACGGCTTCGCCCGCGCCATGATCGAACTCGTCGGCGAGGAGCCGGTCGATTCGTACGCGTTGCATCCCGGCCTGATCGACGCGGCGTTGCAGCTTTGCCTTGTTGCGGCCGGCGGCAAGGACGCCGACGCGATTCCCGACGCGCTCTATCTGCCAGTCGGGGCAGATCGAGTTCTGCTCAACCCGAGCGTAGGCCGCGAGTTTGTCGCGCGCGCGCGCATTCGCGACGCCGCCGGCGCGTCCGGGTTGGTTGCTGACATCTGGGTCGAGGCGCCATCGGGCCGGTGGGCGATGGTGATCGAGGGCATGCGACTGGCTCGCGCCGAAAGGATCCAGCGGTCCAGGGCGCGCAGCGACGAGCATCTCTACCGGGTCGAATGGACACCGATTCCCGGCCTGCCGTCCCAGGCGCGCCATGCAGCCGGAACCTGGCTGCTCCTCGCCGACGAAGGCGATATCGCGAATGGCGTCGCGGAGAAACTTCGGAAGGCGGGGGCGCGGGTCGTCGTGGCGCGACGCGGGAACGGCTACCGACGCATCGCTGAGGACGACTTCGTCGTCAACTCGACAGAAAGCGGCGCCATGCGTCGGATGTTTCAGGACGTCGGCTTCGACAGGGACCATCGCCTGCGCGGGGCGATCGATTGCTGGCCGCTCGACATTCCGAAGGGCGAACATCGTCTCGCGGAGGGCGAGCCTTTTTTTGACGCACTCGGAACAGGCGCCGCCCTGCATCTTGTTCAAGCGATCAACTCGGCTTCGGCGCTCGAATCCGGCGCGCTGATCTTGGCGACCCGCGGCGCGGCGGCTGTCGACGAGGCCGGCATGTCGGGCGACTTGTGTCCGCGCGGAGCGGGTCTCTGGGGCCTCGCCGCAGCGATCGCGAGCGAATTCTCGGATTTTCGCGTCCGGATGGTCGATCTCGATCCCGAACGCGCTCCCGACGACGCAGACGCCCTCTATGCCGAATGTGTGCAGGCTTCGGACGCTCGGGTCGCCTATCGCGATCGCCGACGGTGGGCGCCCAGGCTTCGCCGGTACACGGATTCCGAAAGCGGGTCGGGCGACCGACCGTCTGGGGTGGTCGTCGGTCGTATCGGAGTTCTGGACGGCGTAGAATTGATGCCGCGCTCCCGGGAGCCGTTGCGAGACGGCCAGGTCCAACTCAAGGTCCTCGCGGCGGGCCTAAATTTCCGCGACGTCCTGATTGCGCTCGGCCTCTACTCGGGACCGCATGCGCCGATTGGCGCTGAATGCGCCGGCATGATCGTGGAAACGGGAGCGAAAGACGCCCCCTTCCAGGTGGGAGACCTTGTTTTCGGCTGCGTTCCCGACTGCCTTGCGACGGAAGCCGTGGCGGAGGCGAACACGCTCGCGCTCGTGCCTCCGGGAATGCCGGCCACGATGGCTGCGTCGCTGCCGATCGCTTTCCTGACTGCGCTCTACGGACTTGAGCGGGTCGCCGGCCTCGCGAAGGGGCAGAGCGTGCTCATCCATGCGGCGGCCGGCGGGGTGGGGCAGGCCGCAGTGCGGATTGCGCAGCGGGCGGGCGCGGAGATTTTCGCCACGGCGGGTTCCGACGAGAAGCGGCGATTGCTGGCCAGACAAGGCGTCGACCATGTCCTCAACTCCCGCTCGCTCGACTTCGCCGATCAGATCCTTGCCCTCACGAAGGGTCGCGGCGTGGACGTCGTCCTGAATTCGCTGGCGGGCGACTTCATCGCGGCGAGCCTGCGCTCGCTCGCGAAGGGCGGATGCTTCCTCGAACTCGGCAAGCGGGACGTCTGGTCGACCGAGGCCGTCGCGGAGCGGCGTCCCGACGTCCGGTACGCGGTCTACGATCTCGGCGACGAACTCAAGATGCAGCCGAGTCTCTTTCACGACATGATGGCCGACCTCGCCGTCATGTGGTCCGAGAGCGGGTCGAATCTCCCTCCCGTAACGCTGTTCCCGCTCGAGCGCCCACGCGACGCCATGCGGCTCATGGCGCAGGGGCGGCATGTCGGGAAAATCGTTCTCGTGACCAAAGCGGGCAGGGCGGCGCCCGCGCCCGCCGTCGCCGGGGACGGAACGTACTGGATCACAGGCGGTCTCGGCGCGCTGGGCAAGGAGACGGCGCGCTGGCTGGCGCGCCGCGGCGCGCGCCATCTCGTTCTCAGCGGTCGCCACGCCGACGATGCGGCGGCCGCAGATTTCGTTCAGGAGCTCGCGAGGTCTGGGACCGTCTGTCGCGTCGTGCAGGCCGACGCCAGCGACAAGGCCCGGATGTCCGAAGTTTACGACGAGATCCAGCGCTCGGGGCGGCGCCTGCGAGGTCTGGTTCACGCCGCCGGCGTGCTTCGCGACGCCGCCTTGATCAACCAGAGCGACGCAGACGCTGCAGAGATCCGGCGCGGCAAGGTCGAAGGCGCGTGGATTTTGCACGATCTGACGCGCGACGCCTCCCTGGACTTCTTCGTGCTGTATTCGGCGGCGGCGGTCGTCCTCGGGCGCCGGGGCAAGGCGTGTATGCCGCCGCCAACGCCGAGCTCGACGCGCTCGCCCGCTTCCGGCAGAGCCTCGGCCTTCCGGGCCTAAGCGTTGCGTGGGGAGCGTGGGGCGGCGCGGGGATGGCGGCCGATCTGGTGCGCCGCGGACGCGACGTGTTCGCCTCTCGAGGTCTTGGAATGATCGAGCCCGACCTGGCGTTTTCGCAGCTCGAGCGACTGCTCGCCGACGGCGCCGCCTACGGGGCCGTGATCCCGATCGACTGGACGCGGTTCCTTCTTCAGCTTCCGCAGGGCGCCGACCGGGGATTCTTCTCCGGTCTCACATCCACGTCCACGCCGCGCCCTGACGTCGCGGCGGACGCGTCGTCCTTGCTGGAACGCCTGAAGGGCGCGCCATCGGCTCTACGTCTCGCGGCGCTATCGGACGAACTCGCCGCGCGCGCGCGTCACATCATCGGTCTAGGCGACGGCGCGCGTCTCCCGTCCACGACGCCCCTGCGGGACCTGGGCCTTGATTCGTTGATGGCGGTGGAAATGCGCAACGCGCTCGTGCGGCTCGGCGGTCGGGCGTTGCCTGCGACACTGCTGTTCGACTACCCGCATCTGGACGCGCTGACTTCCCATCTCTTTCGGGCGTGGGGCCTCGACTTTGATATGGTTGTCGCCGAAGCCGGCGGGACTCGCGCCGCGCCGCGCGAAGCGGATTTCGCCGACCTGTCGGAGGCGGAAGCGGAAAAGCTGCTTCTTGCGGAACTCGCGGTCGGCGGCGGAGGGTGGCCGCGATGACCCACTCCCCAGCGAATGAGGCGCCGACGAGCCCTGTCAAGCTGGCTCTGGCCGAGATTCGCAGCCTCAAGACGCAACTCGCGGAGGCTCAGGCCTCGCATAAGGAGCCGATCGCAATCGTTGGCGCAGGCATCCGGTTTCCCGGAGGCGTGAACGACGCAAAGTCCTACGCGGACCTTCTGTGGTCGGGGCGAGACGCCGTCACGCTCATTCCGCCGGAACGGTGGCCGGTCGAGGCGCTCTACGCTCGGGACCCCGACCAGGCGGGCGCGATGACCACGCAGCACGGCGCCTTTCTGGCCGACGTCGACAAATTCGACGCGGATTTCTTCGGCATTTCGCCGCGCGAGGCCGAGAGCCTCGACCCGCAGCAGCGCCTCGTTCTGGAGGTCGGCTGGGAGGCGCTCGAGGATTCCGGTCGTCCTCCGGCGGCCCTGAGCGGGAGGAGGGTCGGCGTCTATCTCGGCATCGCCAACAACGATTATGGCCGAGCGCTGTTTGCGCATCCCGATCGGATTGACGCGTATTTTTCCTCGGGCAACGCGTATAGCGTCGCGGCTGGGCGCCTCTCCTATTTCCTCGGGCTTCAGGGACCCAACATCGCGGTCGACACAGCGTGCTCGTCGTCGCTGGTGGCCGTCCATCTCGCGGTTCAGGCCCTGCGGTCGGGCGAATGCGATCTGGCTGTTGCAGGCGGCGTCAATCTCATCCTCACGCCGGAGATGAACATCAATTTCTCGAAGGCTCGGATGATGGCTTCGGACGGACGCTGCAAGGCGTTCGACGCCGCCGCGGACGGCTATGTCCGGGGCGAAGGCTGCGCAATGATCGTCCTTCGCCGCCTCGCCGACGCCGTGGCCGACGGCGACCGCATCCAGGCTGTCGTACGCGGCAGCGCGATCAACCACGATGGAAGGAGCGGTGGTCTCACCGCACCCAATGGCCCCGCGCAGGAAGCAGTCATTCGCGCAGCACTGGCAAACGCAGGCTTGGAGCCCGCAGACGTCGGCTTCGTTGAGACGCACGGCACCGGCACGTCGCTCGGCGACCCCATCGAGGCAGGCGCGCTCGGCGCCGTCTTCAGAGATCGAAGCGAGCCTTTGCCGATCGGCTCAGTCAAGACCAACATCGGTCATCTGGAGTCCGCGGCCGGCGTGGCCGGCTTGATCAAGGTGGTGGAATGCCTGAAGCGAGGTTCGATACCGCCTAACCTTCATTTCAATCAGGGCAATCCGCACATCGAATGGGAGCAGTTGAACCTCGCCGTCCCGACGCAGGCGCGGTCGTGGGCGCCGATCGCCGGACGGCGCATCGCCGGCGTCAGCTCGTTCGGCTTCAGCGGAACAAACGCGCATGTGATAATCGAAGAGGCGCCAGCGGCGCCGCAGCCGGTCGTCGCAACGCTCGAACGGCCCTTGCACGTCCTGGCCCTTTCCGCCCGCGACCCGGGCGCGCTACGCGATCTGGCGTTGCGCTACGCCGATCGCCTGTCCGATGGAGGGGAAGCGGCCGACGTTTGCTTCGGCGCGAACGCGGGACGATCCCATTTCTCGCACCGCCTGGCGGCGACCGGGGCATCGGCTCCCGAACTGCGCGAGGCGCTTCTGGCTTTCGCGACCGGCGAGCCGCGGAATAATCTCCGCTCCGGCTCCTGCGACGAAACCGCCCGCCCGCGCGTGGCGTTCCTGTTTACCGGGCAGGGCTCGCAATACGTCGGGATGGGGCGGGAGCTCTATGACTCCTCTCCAGTCTTCAGGCAGGCGCTGGACGAATGCGCGAGCGCCTTCGCCGCGCTTCAGGATCGCGACCTGCGTGACATCCTGTTTTCTGACGAGGTGATCAACGAGACCCGTTATGCGCAGCCGGCGATCTTCGCGCTGCAGATCGGGCTGGCCAGACTCTGGAGATCGTGGGGCGTCGAGCCCGTTGCCGCGCTCGGCCACAGTCTCGGCGAATATGCCGCCGCCTGCGCCGCGGACGTGTTCGATCTTGAGGATGCGTTTCGTCTGGTCGTGGAACGCGGTCGTCTGACGCATACGCTGGGGGGCGGAGGGGCGATGGCCGCCGCGCTCGCCCCGCACGACGTGATCGTGGAGACGGTCGCGCGCATCGGGGCCGGCTTGGAGATCGCCGCGTGGAACGGGCCCGAACATGTCGTCGTCGCGGGACCGACGCCGATGGTCGACGCCGCGATTGCGAGCCTGCATGAGAAGGGCTTCGAGGCGAAGCGATTGCGCGTGAGTTATGCGGCGCATTCAAGCCTCGTAGCGCCGGTGCTTCCCGCTTTTTCGAAGGCCCTCGAAACAGTCGCCTTCAGGCGGCCGCGCCTCGCGCTCGTCTCCAACGCCTCGGGGAGGCTTGCAGGCCCGGACGAAATGACCCGCGCCGACTACTGGACGCGGCAGATCCGCGAACCCGTCCAATTCCTGCAGGCGATGCAGTCGCTCGCGGCTCTCGGCGTGACGCATTTCCTGGAGATCGGACCTCACCCCGTGCTGCTTGGCATGGGCGCGCATTGCCTGCCCGGCGCCGGCTTTGCCTGGCTGCCGTCGCTACGCCGCGATCGCGGCGACTGGAGCGAACTCATGGCGACTTTGCAGACGCTCTATGTCGACGGCGCGCCCGTGAATTGGGCGGGGTTCGACCGAGGGTATCCGCGCAAGCGCGTGTCGCTGCCGACCTATCCGTTTCGCCGGCGCCGTCACTGGTCTGACCTCGTCGGCCAGCGACGCGAGCCGACGATCGCGTGGGAGAACGTGACCAAAGCTCTGGACCGGCAGTCCTCGCAGGCGCGCCTCGATCTTAATGCGGCGTCCTATCCACAAATTTGGCGAGCGCTCGCGCGCCTGACGAACGCGCACGCCATCGCCTTCTTTCGCGAAGCGGGCCTGTTCCGGAGGGCGGGCGAGAGGCGAATGACCGACGAGGCGATGGAGATCGCCGAAGTGGCCGGGACTTTTCGAGGCCTGATCGAGCGTTGGCTGGATCGCCTTGTGGTTGCCGGAGCGCTGCGAAGCCAGGACGGCCGTTACGTTTCAGACCGTGCGCTGCCTGCGCCGGCGCTCGACGAGGCCTGGCAGGACGCGGAGGCAGCGCTTACGAACAACCAGCCGCTCCTCGCCTACCTGAAGAATTGCGGTCGCCATCTCGGCGACGTTCTCACCGGTCGCGCCCACCCGTTGGAGACCCTGTTTCCCAACGGCGCGTTCGAGCTCGCCGAGAACCTCTATCAGCGTTCGGCGACGATGCAGTACATTAACGAAGTGGCGGCGGCGGCGATTGAGGCTGTCTGCGCCATGTCACGCGGACAGGGCTTGCGCATCCTCGAAGTCGGCGGCGGCACGGGGGGAACGACGGCGGCCGTTGCGGAGCGCCTTTCGGGAGAGCGTCTGAGGTACGTTTTCACCGACATGTCGGACCTGTTCCTGGAGCGGGCGAGGGAGAAGTTCGCCTCCTGTACGTTCATGGCTTTCGGCCGCTTCGATCTGAATCAGGAGATTGACGCGCAGGGCTATGCGCCAGCGAGCTTCGACGTGATCGTTTCCGCCAACGCAGTTCATGCGGCGACCGATCTCCGGGCGGCGCTCCGACGCCTGCGCGAATTGCTGGCGCCGGGCGGCGTGCTTATCCTTGTCGAATCCACGACCGACTTTGCTTGGTTCGACATGAGCACGGGGCTGATCGAGGGTTGGCGGCATTTCTTGGACGATCTGCGAACGAACAGTCCCTTGCTAGATGCTGAGGTATGGACGGCGGCGCTCGCCGACGCGGGCTTCGTCGACGGCGGGGCGTGGCCCCGGCCGGGAACGGCGGCTGACCACCTTGGGCAGCATGTTCTGGTTGCGCGGCTTCCAGGCGTGCTTGCGCCGGCGGCGCCTACCGACTGGCCGATCGCCGACACCGCGCCAGTCGCTTCCAGTCTCGTCGGCTCCCGTCATGACCGGAGAGGTGAAATCAACGCGGCCGCTCCGTCGGAACGTCGGGCCCTGCTTGTTGCGGTTGTCCGCGAAACAGTGATGAAAGTACTTCGGCTCGGCCAGGACGAGCCGCCGGCCGGCAACGCGCGGCTGATGGACCTCGGCTTCGACTCGCTCATGGCGGTCCAGTTGAGGAACGAACTCAGCAACGGGCTCGGCCTCGACCGGCCCTTGCCGGCGACCCTTGTATTTGACCGCCCGACAATCGAGGCGATCGCGACTCATCTCGGCGGTGTCCTGTTCCCCGAAGAGCGGCCGGCCGAAGCGGCCGCAGCGACGCAGCGTTCCGAGCCTTCGCTCGACGCCGCAGCGCTCGCGGACATGAGCGACGCGGATGTCGAGTTGCTGTTGCTCGATAAGCTGGGGCGCCAATGACCGATCAGACCCAGCAACTCCACGCGTCGGAACCGGCGCTCTCCCCGCTCAAGCGCGCGTTTCTGGCGTTGGAGAACGCGGAGCGGCGCATTGTCGCGCTCGAGACGGCCGCGAGGGAGCCCATCGCCGTTATTGGAATTGGCTGTCGGGTTCCGGGCGCAGACGGTCCGGATGCGTTCTGGCGGCTGTTGCGTGACGGCGTCGACGCGATCGCGGCGATCCCTGCGGATCGGTTCGACATCGACATGTATTTCAACCCTGATCCCGAAGCGCCCGGCGGCATCGTGACCCGTCATGGCGGCTTCCTGCCGGAAGTCGACCAATTCGACTGCGGCTTTTTCGGCATCGCTCCTCGCGAGGCCAGGGGGATCGATCCGCAGCAGCGTCTGTTGCTCGAAGTGGCGTGGGAGGCGCTGGAACATGCCGGTCAGGCGCCCCTGCGTCTTGAGGGATCGAAGACGGGCGTCTATTTCGGCCAGTGCGCGAGCGACTACGCATACCTGCAGATCCTCACTGGCGATCCGGGTTTGCTCGATGCTCACTTTGGCTCCGGCATCGCCCACAGCGTCGCGTCGGGACGTCTCTCCTACCTCCTCGGGCTGCAAGGCCCGAGCTTGTCAATCGACACGGCGTGTTCGTCGTCTCTGGTCGCGGTGCACGTCGCCTGTCAGGCCCTGCGCAGCGGCGATTGCCGGATGGCCCTCGCCGGCGGCGTCAATCTCCTGCTCGGGCCGGAGCTTTTCGTCGCCTTCTCCCGCTCGCGTATGTTGGCGCCCGACGGTCGCTGCAAAACGTTTTCGGCCGCCGCGGACGGCTTTTCGCGCAGCGAGGGGTGCGGCGTCGTCGTGCTGAAGAAGCTTGCCGACGCCAAGGCGGACGGCGACCGAATCCTGGCGGTGATCCGCGGAACGGCCGTCAACCAGGATGGACCGAGCAGCGCGCTCACCGCGCCGAATGGGCCGGCGCAGGAGGATGTCATTCGCGCCGCCCTGGCGCAGGCCGGGCTGGCGCCCAAGGCGGTTGGGTACGTCGAAGCGCACGGCACCGGCACTCAACTCGGGGACCCGCTGGAAATCCAGGCGCTGGACGGCGTCTTTCACGCGGATCGCGATCCCGCAAAGCCCCTCCTTGTCGGATCGGCGAAGACGAATGTCGGCCATCTCGAAGCCGCCGCCGGCGTTACCGGCCTCATCAAGCTGATCCTGGCGGCGCGCAACAAGCAGATTCCGCCGCATCTCCATATGAACGCGCCCAATCCCCACATCGATTGGGCCGCGATGCCGCTTGCTGTACCGGCCGGCCTGACAGCTTGGGAGCCGATCGACGGCCGCAGGATCGGCGGTGTCAGCGCCTTCGGCTTCAGCGGTACCAACGCTCATGTGATTGTTGAGGAATGGCCAACGGAAGAGTCGTCCGAGTTCGCCTCGCCGACCGCGCCGACGGCGCATCTCTTCGCCCTGTCCGCGCGCGACGCCACGGCGTTGGCGGTTCATGCGCGGCGGTTCGCCGCCGTGGTTTCCGATTTTGACGAGCGCGACCTCCCGGACCTCTGCCACACGGCGAACTCCAGTCGCTCGCACTTCGCCGAACGGGCGACCGTGGTCGCGCGCACGATAGGGGAACTTTCGAACCGGCTCGAGTTGCTCGCTCGCGGCGTGGACGCGCCGGGTCTTCGCAAAGCCCGGCTCACGCAGTCCGACCCTCCTCGGGTGGCCTTCGTGTTCACCGGCCAGGGTTCGCAATACGTGGGGATGGCCCGGGGACTGCATGTGCGCTGCCCTGCTTTTCGGGACGCGTTCGACCGGTGCGACGCCTTGCTCGCGCCGATCGTTGGCAGGCCTCTGCACGAGTTCGTTCTTGCCGGAGACACGAGAGCCGATATTGACAACACGCGATACGCCCAGCCTGCCCTGTTCGCGGTTGAATATGCGCTGGCCGAGACGTGGCGCTCTTTCGGCGTAGCGCCAGGCATCGTCGCAGGTCATTCCGTCGGCGAGATCGTCGCGGCCGCCGTCGCCGGCGTGTTCAGTCTGGAGGACGCATGCCGACTGGTCGCGAGGCGCGGCGCGTTGATGGGGGACCTGACCGACAGGCGGAGGGATGGCGGCCATCGCGGCGTCCGAACCCGAAGTCGCCGCGACGATTGCGGCGCATGGCGGCGACGTTGCGATCGCCGCGGTGAACGCGCCATCGCAGATCGTTGTTTCGGGGGCGACGGCCGCGGTGGACGCGGTCTGTGCGGCCTTCGTCGAAAAAGGGCGTGCGCACGCAGCGGCTTTCGGTTTCGCACGCGTTCCATTCGCCGCTAATGGATCCCGTTCTCGGACCGTTCGAGCGCGAGATGCAGGCGATCGACCTTCGCCCCGCCCCGCATCCCGCTCGTCTCCAATCTCACCGGTGGGATAGCCCGCCCGGGCGAGGTTACGCAGGCGCGATACTGGCGCAGGCACGTTCGCGAGGCCGTTCGATTTGGCGACTGCGTCAGAGACCACGGGCAGCAGAAGCCGGGTTGCATCGTAGAGATCGGCCCGCGCCGAACCCTGCTCGCCCTCTTCGGCGAGAGCGGTGACGGAGGGCCAGCCCTCGTTTCGTCGCTGCAAAAGGGGCGCGACGACTGGGGGAGATTTTAACGGCGCGTCCGCGCTGTTTCTCGCCGGCGTGGACATTAACTGGAAAGGCGTCGAGTGCGGCGAGCGACGTCGGATCGTCGACCTGCCGACGTATCCGTTCCAACGCCAACGGCACTGGTTTGCGGCGAAGCCGCGGTCGACGGAGAAGGTCGCGGCCGACCCCGCCCACCACCCGCTGCTGGGGCGACCCGTGCCTTCGCCGCTGCCGCAGAAGCAGTTCGAATCGCGGCTGTCGAGTTCGGCGCCGTCCTACATCGACGATCATCGCATCAGCGGAACCGCGCTGCTGCCAGGCGCCGCAGGCGTGGAAATGGCCCTGGCCGCCGCCGCCGCCGTCCTCGGGCCCGGATCGATCGAGGTCGAGCGTATTGCGCTTCGCGAGGCGATGATCTTCACGGATAGTGCGCGCGTAGTGCAGACCCTTGTAGATCCGATTGTCGACGGTGGCGCGCGCTTCCAGATCCACAGCCGGCTGGAACATTCCCAGGAATGGACCCTTCATTTCGAGGGACGACTGCTGTCGGCGACGTCGGGCTTGACGTCCGACGGGTCGCCGTTCGCGAAGGTTGAGGCGCGTTGTCGGGACAGAGTCTCGGTCGACGACCTCTATTCGCGGCTTCGGCGGAAGGGCGTCGAGTTCGGACTGCAATTCCATGTGGTGCGCGAACTGTTCCGCGGCGAAGCGGAGGCGTGGAGTTCGATCGCGCTCGCCGAGGGGCCGGCGCGCGATCGACGCTACCACCTCCACCCGCTGTTGCTGGACGGGTGCCTGCAAACGGTAACGGCGGCCCTGCCTCCAGACGCGGACCCGGAGGCGCTCTATCTGCCGATCGCGGTCGGGCGCCTTCGCGTATACGCGGCGGGCTCGACAAGCGGGCGCGCGCACGCTCGCCTTGAGCCGATGTCGCGGCCGGGCGCGTCGATTATCGGCGCGAGCGTCAACCTCTACGGCGAGGGAGACGACCTCATTGCGACTGTCGAGGGTCTCGAATTCCAGCGCGTGCGGAAAAATGCGTTTCTTCGGCAGGCGCGCGGTCGGCCCGAACGACGGGTTCTACGAGCGGGTCTGGGAGCCAGCGTCACATCTCGCGCCGACGGACAGGCGACCGTTGTCGTGGGTCGTGCTCGAGGACCGGGGCGGCGTCGGACGCCGATTGGCCGAAATGCTCGAGAAGCGCGGCGATAGGTGCCTCCTGCGACCGACCGACAGTGTCGCCGACCTCGACGTGACTGAGGCCCGCACCGCATGGCGAAAGTGGCGCGACGCATGCGGCGGCGCAATCCATGGCGTCATCGATCTGCGCTGGCTCGACTGCGCCGCCGACGAGACGGGATCGCGATGGGAGTCTGAGCTGAGGTCGCCGGTGAGCGGCTCGCTCGCCCTTATCGACGCCGCGATCTTGCAAAGCGCCGGACAACCGGTCCGCCTGTGGGTTGTGACGCGGGGCGCGCAACCCGCTGGCGACGTCAGGAGCCCGCTATCGGCGTTGGCGTCGGCTGCCTGGGGCCTCACGTGGTCGGCGGCGCTCGAACATCGAGAGTTGCGGGCCATCTGTGTCGACCTCGACCAGGCGTCGAATCCCGATGAGCTTGACAGGCTGATCACCGAGCTCGACCAAGACGGCTGCGAGGACAAGGTCGCATTGCGCGGCGACCAGCGATGGGTCGCCCGTCTGCGTCGGCGCGACCCCCCCGCAGCCGCCGGGATACAGGCTACGCCGGAGCCCTACCGTCTACAGATGACCGGACAGGGGGTGGTGGACGGGTTCGTTCTTGCGCCGGCGGAGCGGCGCGCGCCGGGACCAGGCGAGGTCGAGATCCGCGTCCGGGCGACGGGGCTAAACTTTCGCGACGTGCTGAACGCGCTCGGCCTGTACCCCGACGGCGCAGGCCCGCTCGGAGGCGAATGCGCCGGGGACGTGGCGCGCGTCGGAGAAGGCGTGCGTGACCTGCGAGTGGGCGATCGCGTTGTCGCGATGGCGGCGGGCTGCTTCGCGAGTCACGTGATCACAAAGCGCGAGTTGGTGGCCCTGACGCCCGCGGGCTTCGCCGACGACGAAGCAGCCGCCCACCCGATAGCCTATCTGACCGCGGCTTACGCACTCGAAGAGGCGGCGCGGCTGACACGGGGGGATCGCGTGCTGATCCACGCCGCGGCCGGCGGGGTCGGTCTCGCCGCCGTCAATCTGGCGCTGCGGGCCGGCGCGGAAGTCTTCGCCTCGGCGGGGAGCGAGGTGAAACGCGCTCGTCTGCGCGCGCTCGGCGTCCATCATGTCCTCGATTCCCGCGACGACTCGTTCGACGCCGACATCGCGCGGCTGACCGGCGGCAGGGGCGTGGATGTCGTTCTCAACTCGCTGAGCGGATCGTTCATCGATGCGAGCTTCCGGGCCACGGCTCGGCGCGGACGGTTCATCGAGATCGGCAAGCGCGGCCTTTGGACGGCCGAGCAGGTCGCCAGGCTCGGGCGCGAGATCGACTATCGCATCATTGATCTTGGCGAAGCGTCGGAACGGGAGCCGAAAACGATCGCGAGGATCCTTTCGCGTCTGATGAGGGATCTGGCTGAAGGAATGTTGCCTGCGCTGCCCGTCACGACCTTCGCGCTGGACGATGCGGCAGCGGCCTTCCGGCACATGGCCAAGGCCCGGCATATTGGCAAGATCGTTGTTTCGCATCGGCGCTTTTATCCGGCGCCGCTCGTGCGGCCGGACGGCCAGTACCTCGTGACGGGAGGCCTTTCCGGCCTCGGTCTCGCGGTCGCGAAATGGCTGGTCACCCGCGGCGCGAAGCACGTGGCGCTTGTCGGACGTCGCGGGGCCGATAGCCCCGACGCTTCCGCAGCCGTGCGCGCGCTGGCCGACGCCGGCGCCGTGGTGAGCGTCGGGGCGGTCGACGTCGGCGACGAACGTTCGCTTGACGCCTTTCTTGCCGAGCGGCGCTCGGTCGGACTGCCTCTGCGTGGCGTCTTTCACGCGGCGGGTGTCATCGACGACGGAGCGTTCACGTCCCAGAATTGGGCCAGGTTCGAAACGGTCTTGCGGCCGAAGGTCGGCGGAGCGCAAAACCTCGATCGGCTCACACGCGCAGACCCCCTCGACTGGTTCGTGATGTTTTCGTCGGCCGCTTCGCTGCTGGGCTCGCCAGGTCAGGCGAACTACGCCGCGGCCAATTCCGTCCTCGACGCCATCGCTCACCAGCGTCGGCGCGTGGGGCGGCCGGGGCTCAGCATTGATTGGGGCCCCTGGGCCGAAGTCGGGATGGCGGCTGCGCCGGCCGTGGTTCAGCGCATGGAGGCGACGGGGCTGCGGCCGTTGCCGGTCGAGGAAGCGCTGGACGCCTTGGAGGCGGCGATGCGCGCGGACGTTGCGCAGGTAGGGGTTTTCGAGACGGATTGGGCGCAGTTTCTGGCGGGGCGCGACCCGGATGCGGCGCCGTCGCGCTACTTCAGCGCGCTCGCGAGGCCTCGAAGCGAGGCGCCGGCGCCGGGGCCCGCGTTGGCGCCCTTCCGCACTAAGCTTGCGGATGCTCCATCCGGCCGACGTCCGGCACTGCTCCGCAACCTCGTGCGCGAAACCGCGATACGGGTGCTCGGGCTGTCGGAATCGGACGGTCCGTCCGACAGCGCGCCTCTTTCTGAGGCCGGACTCAACTCGCTGCTTGCGATCGAACTGCGCAATTCGCTTGCGAAGTCGCTGCAGATGACGCTGTCCGCGACGCTGCTTTTCGAACATCCGACGATCGAGGCGCTCAGCGCCTTTCTTTGGGATGAATTGCGCGGGGCTAAGACATCGGCGGGAACGAAAGACGATTGCCGGGAGACCCGCATCCGAGAGATCCGCGGAACCCTCGAGAGGGTCCGACCTCCTGGCGGAAATCGCCGGACTGTCCGACGCGGAAGTTGAGAGTTTTCTCGGAGCGGCGCGGCCGTTAGCAAGGGCATGAACGACTTTCTCGATCAGATCAGCGGGTTGCCGCCGCAGAGGCTCGCTCTACTCGCCGTCAGGCTGAAGGAGCAACTCGACAAGGCGCACGCGGAGAACGCGGCCCCAATCGCCGTGATCGGGATCGCGTGCCGCTTGCCCGGAGCGAACGATGTCGATGCGTTCTGGGACCTGCTGAAGGCCGGGCGTGAGGGCATTCGAGAAGTGCCGCCCGAGCGATGGCCGATCGACGACTATTTCGACTCGGACCCCGACGCTCCGGGCAAGATGTCGGCGCGAAGGGCGGGGTTTCTCGAGACGATCGACGGGTTCGACCCTGCTTTTTTCGGCATTGCGCCTCGCGAAGCGCTCACGATGGACCCGCAGCAGCGGCTCCTTCTCGAAGTCGCCTGGGAAGCGCTGGAGAACGCCGGCGTCTCGCCCGCGAGCCTGAACGGAAGCAGGACAGGCGTCTATGTCGGGATATGCAACTCCGACTACCTGCAACTGCTCCTCCGTCGCGGCCCGTCGTCCATTGACGCATATCAGGCGTCAGGCAACGCCCCGAGCGTCGCATCCGGGCGGCTGTCCTACGTGATGGGCCTGCAAGGGCCCTGCATGACCATTGACACGTCCTGCTCGGCGTCCCTGGCGGCGATCCACGCCGCGTGTCAGAGCCTGCGCCAGGGCGAAAGCGCGCTCGCGCTAGCGGGCGGCGTCAATGTGATCTGCGCGCCAGACACATCAATCGCAATGTCCAAGAGCCACATGCTGGCGCCCGACGGCCGATGCAAGACGTTCGACGCGACCGCCGATGGCTTCGTTCGCGGCGAGGGTTGCGGGATCATCGTCTTGAAGCGGCTGTCTGACGCAGAGCGGGATGGCGACCGCATTCTTGCGGTGGTGCGCGGCAGCGCCCTCAATCAGGACGGCAGGAGCAGCGGCCTGACCGCGCCGAACGGCTCCGCCCAGGAAGCCGTCATTCGCGACGCGCTCGCCTCGGCCCGTCTCGCGGCCGCCGACATCGACTATGTCGAAGCGCACGGGACGGGAACCTCGCTCGGCGATCCGATCGAGGTGGAGGCGCTCGGCCGGGTGTTCCGCGAGGGGCGCGATCCCGACCGTCCGCTGCAGATCGGTTCAGTCAAGACCAACATCGGCCATCTTGAAGCCGCGGCGGGCGTCGCGGGCTTCATCAAGGTGGTTCTGGCGCTGCAGCACGGCGCGATTCCCAAACATCTGAATTTCACGACCCCAAACCCGTTCATCAAATGGGCCGATCTGCCGATCGCGGTCGTCGACGAGGAGTTGCCTTGGACCGCCGGCGCGAGGCCGCGTCGGGCGGGCGTCAGCTCCTTCGGCTTCAGCGGAACGAACGCACACATCATCCTCGAAGAAGCGCCCGCCGCTGCAACTCCGGAAGGGGCCGTCGACCGGCCGCTGCACTGTCTTGCGATTTCGGCGCGCACCGAAAGCGCGCTGCGCGAGCTCGCGCGCCGCTACGGAGAGGCGCTCGCGCCCGAGAAGGGGCTGCGGCTCGCCGACGTCGCATCGGTCGCGGGCGTGGGACGCGCCCATCTCGCGCACCGTCTGGCGATCGTGGCCGCGGACCGGGACGAGGCGACGAGCGCTCTGCAGGCCGCGAGCAGAGGCGACAGCCACCCGAGGGTGCGGCGCGGGTCGGTCCGTCCGGGCCGGAGCACGGACGTCGCTTTCCTCTATACCGGCGCGGGCGCCCAATATCCCGGCATGGGCCGCGCCCTCTACGACACCGCGCCGGCGTTCCGCGACGCGATCGACCTTTGCGACCGGCTCCTGGGGGCGGACGGGAAGGGCCGTACCCTGAATTCGGTGCTCTGGTCCGACGCGGAGGGCGAACCATCCATCCACGAGATCGGCTGGACGCAGCCGGCCATGTTCGCGTTCGAATACGCCTTGACGACGCTGTGGAGGTCCTGGGGCGTGGCCCCTGCCGCGGTCGTCGGCCATTCCGTGGGGGAATACGCCGCCGCCTGCGCGGCCGGAGTATTCTCGCTCGAGGACGGGCTGCGGCTGATCGCGGGCCGCGGGCGGCTGATGCAGGAGCATTCGCGCAACGGCTTGATGGCGGCGCTGTTCGCCCCGCTCGAGGACATTGAGGCGGCGGTCGCTCCGCTAAGCGACCGCCTCGCGGTCGCCGCCGTCAACGGTCCACAGAGCGCGGTCATTTCCGGCGAAGCCGCCGCCGTCGAAACGGTTCTCGCGGAGTTCGCGAAGCGCAACGTGGTCGGGCAGCGGCTATACGTCTCGCTGGCGGCGCATTCGCCGCTGATGGATCCCGCGCTCGACCGCATGGAGGCGCTCGCTCGGAGCGTCGCTATGGCGCCGCCGTCGATCCCCGTCGCCTGGAACCTGACAGGCGGCGCCCTCCCGAACGGGTCGGCCCCCGACGCTGTCTACTGGCGCCGCCACATGCGCGAGCCTGTGCGTTTCGCCGACGGGGTCAGGGGGCTGTACGACGACGGCTTCCGGATCTTCCTTGAAGTGGGCCCACATCCGACCCTTCTCGCGCTTGCCCAGCAGTCGCTGCCGGAGGAGGACAGTCTTTTCTTGTCCTCGATGAGGCGCGGCAGGGACGACTGGAACGAACTGCTGACGAGCCTCGCCGACCTCCACGTTCACGGCGTTCCCGTCGATTTCGCGGGATTCGACCGACCTTATGCGCGGCGGCGCGTCGCGTTGCCGACCTATCCGTTCGAGAGGGAGCGTTTCTGGGCTGCGCCTCGGGTGCGATCCGGGCGTGAAACTGACGACAAGACCGCCGCAAGGGGCGAGCGGGGGCATGAGACAAACGGACTCTACTACAAGATTGTTTGGAGGCCCGCGCCAATAGCTCAATCTCCGGCGACGGCTCCGGGAGTTCGGGAAAGGTCGCGTCGCCGCTGGATCGTGTTGGCCGATCGCGGCGATGTGGGCGCCGGCGTTGCGCGCGCGTTTGAAGCACGGGGAGACGCAACCGCCGTCATTGACCAGAGCGTGTGGCGCACCGCGATCGCGTCGTTGCACTCGACCGGATGGCCAGTCGCATGGGGAAATGAAGAGTTCGGCGGCGCGAGCAACTCCGAAGGCTCGGTGCGAAATCTGGGAATCATCTACCTCGGCGCCCTTGACGCCGAGGAGGAGGACGCTGCCGACTCGCAGCAAACAAGTCTCCAGTTTCTGAAATTCGCGGCGAAGGCAAACAATGGCAAGGTCTGGCTCGTTACAAGAGGCGCCGTCGACGTGCGCGGCTCCGGCGACGTCACATCTCCCGATCAAGCAGCATTATGGGGCCTCGGCCGAACGTTCGCTCGGGAACATCCGTTCATCTGGGGAGGGTTGCTCGACCTCGATCCAACCGGCGATGGAACAGACTGCGTTGCTGGGATTCTGCGCACGCTCGGCGCGGACGATGAGGAGGATCAGGTCGCCTGGCGCGACGGAAGTCGCAGGGTCGCCCGGCTTGTTGCGGACACGCCGCCAAGCCCCTCGCGGCCTCTTACGATCCGTCCGGATCGTGCGTACCTCATAAGCGGCGGCTTGGGAGGGATCGGCCTGCAAGTCGCGAGTTGGCTGGCCGACGCCGGCGCACGGCAACTTGTGCTCGTTGGACGAACGCCCGTCCCTGGGACACAAACCGGAGAACGGGGCGACGATCCGCGTGCTAGAGCGCTGGCAGGGTTGAGACAGAGAGGGGTCGATGTCCAAACAGTCGCCGTCGACGTCGGGGATCCGCCCGCCATGGCGACAATGATGTCGCGATTTGGCTCCGAATGGCCGCTCCTCGGTGGAATTGTTCACGCGGCGGTAGCCCTGTCCTCGTCACCGATAGCGACTATGTCGCCTAACGAGTTGTCGGCGATGATGCGGACCAAGGTCGGCGGAGCGAGACTGCTTCGCAAGCTTTCCAGGGGTCAACCGGTCGAGTTTCTCGTTAACTTCTCGTCCGGCGCAGCTCAGCTCGGACAGGTCCAATACGCGCATTACAGTGCAGCCAACGCGACGCTTGACGCATTAGCTTGTCATTGGGCTTCGCAGGCCGAGCGTGTTTTGTCCGTCAGTTGGGGAACGTGGGAGCAAATGTGGGGCATTGGGTCGATAGACCGCGAGGGCATGTCGAAGGCGGGCTTCCGCCCAATGCCGGCTTCTCTCGCTCTCGACGCTCTCGGTCGTCTGCTCGCGGCTGGAGCGCATCACGCGTTCGTAGCGGATGTGGATAGGCAGACGCTGAAAGACATATATGAGAGTAAGCGGGCCTACTTGCTGCTGTCTGAACTGACGACGGATGGCCCTGCGGCCGCGCACGCGATGAGGTTGAAGTCCCTGAAGGAGTCGCTGCTGACTTAATGTCGCTAGCGCCTTCGGTTCGATCTCGTGTCGTTGGTGAAACGGTACGGCTGAAGTTGCCGAGGTTCTCGGGCTTGTCGGATCCGGATCAGTCGATCCATCTCAAAGCCTGTTCGAACTTGGGTCTCGAACTCTCTTAATGGCGATCGAATTGAGGCGACGCCTCGGGCGATTCGCCGGGACAACGTTTCCCGCTGCGCTCGCATTCAACTATCCCAATATTCAGCCTTAATCACGCTAATTGAAGAAACTGTAGCGTGCGCGCCGCAATCCAAGAGCGATACGGAGAAATCGGTTCGCTTCTCAGTCGCGTTGACGAGTTCTCCGAAATCGAAGTCGACAAGCTTCTGGAGAAGATGCTGTCCGAGCGAGGCGTCTCCATGAACGGATCTTCGCGATGATCAAAAACGAGAGCTTCTTCGCCGCCTCCTCCAGGCGAAAGTCGGCGCAACAACAGAAGGCGTTTGCAAGGTTGAAAGGGAGGCGTTGCCCCCGGTCACGCGTGCGCCGCGCGACGGCGATTTGGAGCTGTCCTTCGGGCAGGAAATGGTTTGGCTCCTGGAGCAAATAAATCCCGAGGCCATGTTCTACAACGTCGTCGAGCGCTATGGCGTCAGAGGCCCACTCGACGTCGGCGTCTTGCGCGACTGCGTCAACGAAGTGATCAAGCGACACGAGGCGCTGCGCACGGTCTATCATTGGTCAATGGACGGCCTGTGCAGCAAATCGAACCTCCTTTCCGGTGCGAACTGCCGCGTCTTCGATCTGCGAGAAATCTCGGAAGCGCAGGCGGGAGGACGAGGCGCGTCGTCTGATCGTCGCTGAGGTTCGAGAAGCGATTCGACATCGCGATCGGGCCTCTCCTGCGCCCTTTATTGCTGCGGGTTGAGCGAAGAGCGAATACATCCTCGCCTTCGTGGTGCATCACATTGCGATCGACGGATGGTCGCTTCGGCTCTTCATGAAGGAAATCGCCGCGATCTACAGCGGCTATCCTCAGAGGCGCGGCGCCAGATCTTGCCTGAGATTTCCGTGCAATACGCGGACTACGCATCATTGGGAGCGTCAATGGCTGAACGAGCAGCGGCTCGAACGAACTTCGTGACTATTGGCGCAAGACGCTCGGCGACAATCCCCCCGCCCTGAATCTGCCGACGGACTATCCCGATGCCGGCTCAACGGACTTTCGACTCGGACACGCATCATGATCGTCATCCCCTCCGACGTGGTCGAGTCGATTGCGCGACACAGGTCGAAGGTGCGGGCGCGACTTTCTTCACCGTGTTGTTGGCCGGATTTGCAACGCTCTTGATGCGCTACAGCGGTCAGGAAGATTTCGTCATCGGCTCGGTCATCACGCGCCGGCCGCCCGAGGTGAAATCCCTCCTCGGCTTTTTCATCAATTCCCTGGCTTTGCGGACCGAACCTGGCGGGCAACCCAACCTTCTCCGATTTCGTCGCCCGTGCGCGAGAAACCGTCTTCGCCGCTCACGTGCATGGCGCCTATCCGTTTCAGCGACTCGTCGAGGTGATGCGCCCAAGGCGGGACGTCAACAGCAACCCCTTTGCGCAAGTCTTCTTGAACATGCTGAATTTATGGGATCGGGACGAAGTCTCCGTTGCCGGCCTCTCGATCCGCCCGCTCGGCGGGGCTCGACCTGCATATGCCGGTGGACGTGCTCACGCTTTTCGCGGCCGAGCTTGAGGGACAGCTCAACTTGACCTTCGTCTACAGCACCGAACTCTTCAAGCCGTCCACGATCGAGCGGATGGCGACGGATTTACGCCTCTTGCTGGAAGGCGCGGCGCTTGCGCCTGACACCCGCATCTGGGATCTGCCCATGTCCGCCCAACAGACGACGATCGTCGAGGACGAAGTCGAAGCCTCCTGGCCGAGCTCGCGGGCCTCGGGGCGTCAAGCTCTCGGTCGAGGACGGCCGGCTCAAGGTGAACGCTCCTAAGGGCGCGCTGAGCGACGCGCTGAAAGGCGGCGATCGCGGCGCATCGCGAGAAATCATCGCCCGGCTGGGCGCCCGCGCCGTCGGCGCTGCGTCTCCCGGCGACCGCGCCCTCACGCGCATTCCGCGGACAGCGCCGCTCCCACTCACCGCTGCGCAAAAGCGCTTCTGGTTCCTCGACAAGATCGGCGAGAGCCGCAGCGTCCCCAATATCTCCTTTCACCTGCGGCTCGAGGGGCTCCTCGACCTTACGGCGATGATCTCCGCCATCAAGGAGATCCTCGGCCGCCACGAGGCCCTGCGCATGCGCATTGGCGAAAGAGACGGGGAGCCCTATCCGGACATCGCAGCAACGCCCGAGGACATGGTGACGGTCACGGATCTGACGTCGCTCCCTCCGGAGGACAGCGAACGCGAGGCGTTGAGGTTGGCGAAGGCGCTCGATCAGCAGACGTTCGATCTGGTCAGGGGGCCGCTCGCGAAGGCGCTGCTGATCCAGGTGTCGCCGACCGTCACCGTCCTGGCGTGGTGCACTCACCATATCGTTTCGGATGGCTGGTCCTCCTCCATCCTGATGCGCGAACTTGAGACGGTTTACTCCGCGACGCTGAAGGGCGCCGCGCCGGACTTGCCGCCATTGCCGTTGCAGTACGTGGACTATGCTGCGTGGGAGGTTGCGCAAGTTCGCGGCGGGCTGTTCGAGCGGCAGATCGCGTACTGGAAGACCAAGCTCGCCGGCGCCGCGCCGCTTCTCGACCTTCCGACGGATCGACCTCGTCCCCCGCAGCGCTCGTTTCACGGGGCGCGCGTCGATCGCGTGATCGAGGAGGATATCGTCGCGCGCCTGCAGCAGTATTGCAACGAGCGCAACACGACCCTTTTCATGACCGTCCTCGCCGCTTTTGCGGTGGCGCTTCATCGTCTGACTGGACAGGACGACCTAGTGATCGGAACGCCCGCGTCGAACAGGAGCGGCTCGGACCTCGAGCAGATCGTCGGGCCATTCGTCAACAGCCTTTCGCTGCGCCTCAGCGCAGAGGCGGCTCCGAGCTTCTCGAGCTACCTGACGCAATTGCGCCGCACGGTGATCGAGGCAATCGACAATCGCGATGTCCCCTTCGACATGGTCGTCGAGGCGATCAATCCCGAGCGCACGCTCGGTCACGCCCCTATTTTCCAGGTGATGTTCGGTCTGCACAATTTTCCGGCGCAACCCCCGAGGTTCAAAGGTCTGGAGTGCTCGTTCGCAATCGCCGACAGTCATATCGCCAAACTCGATCTGCAGTTGGACATGGTGGTTCACGAGGGCAAGCTCTACGGCGGCTACGAATACGCGTCGGATCTCTTCGACCGCGAAACGATTGAGCGGATGCACGACCTGCTGGTCGAGACGCTCAGGGGCGTCCTGACGAACGATGGAGTTTCCATCCGCGACCTGCCGATGAGGCCCGCGGCTCAAGATGGCGTCCTGCTCGACGTTTGGAACGACACGCGTGTGGATCACGATCGTTCATCGTGCCTTCACCAACTCCTTGAACGATCCGCGTTGCGTACGCCGGACGCGACGGCGTTTATCATCGGGGCAAAGCGTTACACTTATCGCGAGGTCAATGCCTGGGCTGAGGCGCTTAGCAGTCGGCTCGTCGCGCAGGGCGTGCGCCGCGGCGACAGGGTGGGCGTCTGCGTCGAACGCGATATCGCCATGCCGGTCGCTTTGGCCGCGATCTTGAAAGCCGGCGCCGCCTATGTGCCGCTGGACCCGTCTCATCCCCGCGACCGTCTTGCCTATATACTCGAAGACGCCAGGGTCGCATGCGTCGTCACGAAGTCGTCGCTGAGCGTGCTGTTCGCTGAGGCGAGCGCGCCGCTGGTGCTTGTCGATCGCGCGCACGTTCCGGTCGACGAGTATGCCGCGCAAGGTCCGGCGGCTGCAGTCGCGCCCGACGATGTCGCCTACGTCATCTACACTTCAGGCTCGACCGGGCGCCCGAAGGGCGTGCAGATCGAGCATCGCAATATTGTCAGCTTGCTCGAAGCCATGCGGCGCGAACCGGGGCTCGCGCCCTCGGATGCGCTACTCGCCGTCACCACGCTTTCCTTCGACATCGCAGGGCTCGAAATCTGGCTGCCCTTGAGCGTTGGGGCCCAGGTCGTGCTTGCTTCCGAGGAGGACGTTATCGTCGGCGGCCGGCTGTCCGAACTGATTGACCGGCACGGCGTCACGGTCTTGCAGGCTACGCCCTCAACTTGGCGCCTCCTGCTGGACTCGGGCTGGAGCGGAAATCCGGACCTGAAAGCGCTCTGCGGCGGCGAGGCCATGCCTCTCGACCTGGCGGCCGCTCTCCTCGGCAAGGTCGGTCAGCTGTGGAACATGTACGGGCCGACGGAGACGACGATCTGGTCTACGACCAGCCGGATCGTGGACGCGTACGCCGCGCCGCCGATCGGGCGACCCATCGCCAACACTCGCGTCTACGTTATTGAGCCGTCAGGAAGCCTGGCGGCGATTGGCGGCTTCGGCGAACTGGCGATCGGCGGCGAAGGAGTCGGGCGCGGATATTGGAGCCGGCCGGACCTCACGCGCGAAAAATTCGTTGACATCGTACTTCCCGGCGGCGGGTCCGAAAGGGTCTTCCGCACCGGCGACATCGCGCGTTTCCGCAACGACGGTCAGCTCGAGTTCCACGGCCGCCGCGACGGCCAGATCAAGTTGCGCGGCTACCGGATCGAACTCGGAGAGATCGAGAGTGTCCTGGCCCGGTGCGGCGGCGTCAAGCAGTGCTGCGTCGTCGTGCGCGAGGACGAGCCAGAAGTTCAGCGGCTCGTCGCCTATGTGGTCCCGCGCGCCGACGAAGCGTTCGAGCCGGAAGGCGTGCGCTCGATGCTAAAGGCTGAACTGCCAGTCTACATGATTCCGGGCGACTTCGTTGTCCTGCCGGCGTTGCCGGCCACGCCGAACGGAAAGCTTGACCGCCGCGCTCTTCCTGCTCCGGAGCGATTTGGGGATCGCGCCCAGAGCGCGAACCCCGAGATCGTGATGACGCCGGCGGAAAGGAAAGTCGCTGGCATGTGGGCGGAGGTCCTGCGAACGCATCGCTTTTCGCTCCAGGATAACTTCTTCGACGTCGGCGGACACTCGATGCTGGTGGTCAAGCTGCACGCAGCCCTGACCCGCGAGTTCAAGGCCGACCTGCCGTTGACGGACCTTTTCCGTCACACGACTGTCGCCGCGCAGGCCGCCCGGATATCGCTTGGGGTGGACGGCGCGGTCGCGTTGCGCCGGGCGGAGGCGCGAGCGAGGAGGCAACTTCATGGCTGACCCAATGCCTCCGCACGCCGTCGCGATCGTCGGCCTCGCCGGCCGTTTCCCCGGCGCCGAGGACCTCGACCAGTTCTGGCGCAACATCTCAAACGGCGTGGAGTGTCTCGAGGAGCCGACCGACGCCGATCTGGACGCCGCCGGCGTGCCGCCGGAGATCCGCTCCAACCCCAACTTCGTTCGCCGCTGCACGGCGCTCGACGGGGCGGGGAACTTCGACGCCGGGTTCTTCGGCGTTGCGCCGCGCGATGCGCAAATCGTCGATCCACAGCACCGGATCTTTCTCGAATGCGCCTGGGAAGCGCTCGAGAACGCAGGATACGCGCCGGGAACGGGCGACCATGCGGTGAGCGTCTACGCGGGCGCCAGCATGAACACGTATCTCTTCCAGCTCACGCGCGACCCCGCGCTCGTGGAGAGCGTCGGCCGCTATCAGCTCATGGTGGGCAACGACAAGGACTTCCTCTGCACCTGGGTGTCCTACAAGCTCAACCTGAAGGGCCCGAGCGTTTCCGTTCAGACGGCCTGCTCGACCTCGCTGGTCGCCGTTGCGATGGCCTGTCAGGCGCTGGCGCACGGCGAGTGCGACATCGCGCTCGCGGGCGGCGTGTCCGTGACGGCGCCGGAGCGGTCAGGCTACCTTTACGAAGAAGGCATGATCTTTTCTCCTGACGGCCATTGTCGGCCGTTCGACGTAGGCGCGAACGGGACGCGGGGCGGCGCCGGGGCGGGCATCGTCGTTCTCAAGCGTTTCGCCGATGCGCTCGCGGAGGGGGATACGATTCACGCCGTGATCCGCGGCGCGGCGATCAACAATGATGGCGCCGACAAGGCCGGCTTCACGGCGCCGAGCGTCGATGGTCAGATGGAGGCGATCGCGACGGCTCAGGCGCTGGCCGGCATTCGGCCTCGCGAAATCTCCTATATCGAGACGCACGGGACCGGGACGCCGCTCGGCGATCCGATCGAGATCGCTGCGCTTGCGGGCGCGTTTCAGGAATCGACCAAGGACGTCGCGTTCTGCCGGCTGGGATCGCTCAAGGCGAACTTCGGCCACCTGGACGCCGCGGCGGGGGTCGCCGGCCTTATCAAGACCGTGCTGGCGCTGAAGAACCGGCGCATTCCACCGCTCGTCAACTTCACGAGCCCGAACCCGAAGCTCGATCTTCCGCGCACTCCGTTCGTCGCGAGCGCCGAGGGCGCGCCGTGGAACTCGGACGGCGCCCCGCGCAGGGCCGGCGTCAGCTCCTTCGGGATCGGGGGCACGAACGCACACGTCGTCCTCGAGGAAGCCCCGCCCGCGCCCGCGAGACAGGCGGCGGGATCCCGGCAGGTGCTGGTCGTCTCCGCCAAGACCGCGCCGGCGCTCGAACGGGCGATCGGGCGCCTCGCCGACGATCTGGACAGGAATCCCGATCGTCGTCTCGACGACGTCGCGTGGACGTTGCAGGCGGGCCGGCACGCCTTCGCCCATCGCCGCGCGGTCGTGGCCGCGACGAGCGCGGAAGCGGCGGTGCGGCTGCGAAATCCGCAGGCCGCTTCATCGGTCCACGTGGGTGGGCCTCGGCCCGTCGCCTTCCTGTTCAGCGGGCAAGGCAGCCAGCGGGCCGGAATGGGGCAGGCGCTCTACGAGAGGGAGGCCGCCTATCGCGACGCCGTCGACCGGTGCGTCGAGCCTCTGTCGAACGAGATCGGCGGCGACATCCGCGACGTCCTGTTCGGTGAAAAGGGATCGCAGATCAACGAGACGCGGTTCGCGCAGCCCGCGCTGTTCGTCACCGAATACGCGCTCGCCTGCCTCTGGCGGCGTTGGGGCGTTGTCCCAGCAGCGATGATCGGCCACAGCGTGGGCGAGTATGTCGCCGCCCATCTCGCCGGCGTGATGAGCCTCGAGAACGCATTGCGCATCGTGGCGACGAGAGGCCGCCTGATGCAGGCGTGTCCGCCGGGAGCGATGGCGGCGGTCAACCTGTCTGAGGCCGAGATCGCGGCGATGCTGCCAGCGGGCGTCGAGATCGCGGCGATCAATGGTCCGGACCTTTGCGCCGTTTCCGGCGATGTGGACGTCATGGGCGCTTGGGTGAAGACGCTCGTCGCAAAGGGCATCCAGTGCTCTCTACTGAAGACCTCGCACGCCTATCATTCGGCCTCGATGGAGCCGGCGATGGCGGGCCTGGTCGAGTGCTTCACGGATATTCCGCTGTCCGCGCCGACCGTGCCCTATCTCTCGAACGTCACCGGGGCCTGGATTACGCCGCACCAGGCGACGTCGCCAAAATACTACTCCGAACAAATGCGCCGACCGGTGCAGTTCCTGTCGAGCGTCCGCGCGTTGCTCGCGGACCGCTCGCTGGTGCTGCTCGAGGTTGGACCGAGCGCGTCCCTGCAAACGATGGCGCGTCTGGCCGCCGACCAGAGCCGGTCGAGACAGATCTTGGCCTCGTTTTCCAATCCGTCGGAACGTCGCGCCGACGACGAGGCCGTGCTCGAAGCCGCCGGGCGCCTGTGGCTGGCTGGGGCGCCTCTGAATTGGCGCGGCTTCCATGACGGCGCGCCGCCGCTGCGCGTCCCGCTGCCCACCTATTCGTTCGAACGCGAGCGGCACTGGTTCGACCCGCGACCTCAGGCGATCGTCGCGAGGCCTGCCGCCAGCAACAGCATCGACGACTGGCTTTACGCGCCAACCTGGACGCGCGACAAGTCGATCATCCGCAGGCGGCCGGGGCCGTCGGGCTCGTGGATCGTCGTGGCGCCGCCGGGCGCGCCGGCGACTGCGCTGTCCGACGCACTCGCGAAGGCGGGCGCGGAGCCGATCACAGTTGAAATCGGCAACTCCTTCTCCGTGGAGGAGGGGAAGCCCTTCCGGGTTCGGCGTGACAATCCCGAAGACCTCGCCGCCGTGGCGAAGCTCATCCAGACCCGCCGCCGCCCGGTGCGCGGCGCTGTTTACCTCTGGCGCAGGTCGCGGGACTGGATGTCGGGCGTTGCCGATCATCGCGCGTTGGTGGCGCTCTCCGAATGCCTTCAGATGACGAACGAAGGCGGGAATTCCCTGCTCCTCGTCGCGACCTTCGGGTCGCAGAGTGTGGTCGGCGAACCGGTTCGCGACGTCGGCGCGGCTCTGGCGCTCGGCCCGGTGCTGACGCTGGCAATCGAAACGCCGGGATTGACCGCGCGGCTCGTCGACTTCGAAGCGGAGCGCGCGACCGCAGATCCGGCCGCGACCGTCGATGCCCTGATCGAAGAGATCGGCAGAGGGGATGGGGAAAAAGTCGTCGCGCGGCGCGGCGGTCGGCGCTGGCTGCGGCGTTACGAGCGATTGGCGCTCCCCGCAGTTGCGAGCCTCGACGACCTGCCGGTCAAATCCGGCGGCCGCTATCTTATCACCGGGGGGCTCGGCGGCATCGGCCTCGCGATCGCGAACCAGCTTGCGCGCTGGCGATCCGTGCGCCTGCTCCTGACTGGACGCACCGGCCTGCCGGACCGATCCGATTGGGACCGGGCGCTTGCGGAGAACGCCGCGGACAGCGCGATCCATCGAGGGATCACGGCAGTTCGCGACCTCGAGGCGCTCGGCGCTGACGTCATGGCCGCGCGGGCCGACGCCGCGGACAGGCGTCAGATGGAGGCCGCGCTAGCGCTCGCACGCTCGCGCTGGGGCGAGATCGACGGCGTCATCCATGCGGCGGGCATCGCAGGAAGCGGGACTTTGGCGTTCCTGCAATCGAGGAATGACGTGGAATCCGTCCTGACCCCGAAGGTGGGCGGGCTGGCCGTTCTCAGCCAGTTGCTCGGCGCTTGCCCTCTCGACTTCGTCGCCCTGATGAGTTCGATCAGTGCGGTCACCGGGCCGCCAGGCCAATGCGACTATTCTGCGGCAAACGCGGTCTTGGACGCTTTCGCCGAGAGCGACGAACGTCCTGCGCTGTGGCGGAACGTGATTGCCATCGACTGGGGCCCGTGGCGGGACGTGGGCATGGCGGCGAACCTTGTTGCGTCCGCGCCCCCGGGTCGTCAGCAAGAAATCCTCAAGTCTGGCATCGCGACAACGTCAGGAATCGAGATCTTCGCTCGGGCGCTCGTGTCGGCGCCCAGCCGCGTCGTTGTGAACTCCATACGATCTCGTCGAAGCGGCAAAACGCGCGGGGAGCGGGACGGTTGTCACGGGGCGGAATTCGGGCGCGTTGGATACCGCGCCCGCATCGCACGTGCAGGCCACGCCATCGCTCGCAGGCGGCTCGCCGACCGAGGTCACGTTGACGGGCATCTGGTCAGAATTGCTCGGCTTGTCGGATATCGGGCTGGACGCCAATTTCTTCGAACTCGGTGGTCATTCCCTACTCGCCACGCGCATTATCGCGCGCGTTTACGAGGCGCTCGGAACGCGTCTGTCGCTGCGCGCGATCTTCGACGCGCCGACGGTCAGGACGCTGGCCGAGCATATCGATTCCGCGCGGTCGCCAACGGAGGCGGCGAGCGTCGCAAGCGAAGAGGAGCGAGAGGAGTTTGTCTTTTGAAGGGTCAACCGGGGGCGAGGTCGCCTGAAGTGACGCCGCAACGTCTGATCATCGAATTCGGCCGCTCGGACGCCCACTACTGGGGCGATTTGTGGCGGTATCGGGAACTGTTCACTGTCCTGGCCTGGCGCGACCTGTCGGTGCGGTACAAGGAGACGGTTTTCGGCGTGGCGTGGGCGCTGGCGCGCCCGCTCTTGAGCATGCTCATCTTCACGACGATATTTCGGGGACTGGCAGGGCTGCCGTCCGAAGGGAACGTTCCCTATCCGCTCATGGTGCTCGTCGGTATGCTGGTGTGGACGCTGCTCTCAACGAGTTGGACGGAAGCTGGGGGAAGCATCGTCCGGGACGCGGGCCTTGTTACGAAGGTGTATTTTCCCAGGATAATCGTGCCGACGGCGTCTGTCGTCGTCAATTTCGTCGATTTCCTGATCAGCTTTGCGCTGCTCGCGGTCCTGATGATCGTCTATCGCGTCGCGCCTGATTGGCGCATCCTCCTGTTGCCGTTCTTTGTGGCGTGGGTATTTCTCGCCAATTTGGGCCCCGCTCTGTGGATCGCCTCCCTGAACGTTCGATACCGGGATGTTCGTTACATCCTTCCGTTCATAGTTCAGTTGGGACTGTACGTTTCTCCTGTCGGCTTCAGTTCGAGCGTGGTTCCCGCGCAATGGCGATGGCTTTATTCGCTAAATCCAGTCGCCGGAGTCATCGACGGGTTTCGCTGGTGCATTCTTGGCGGCAGCGCGACGTTATACCTTCCCAGTTTTTTGTGGAGCGTAGCGGCAACCGCGTTCTTCCTGTGGCTGGGCGTGCGCGATTTCAGGCGCGTCGAAAAGCGTTTCGCCGATCTTCTCTAAAGCGTGTTTTCCGATGTCCCACACGATCATCTCCGTGCAAGGTTTGTCGAAGCAATATCTGATCGGCCATCGAGCCGATCGAGCGAGACAGCTTGCATCGCATTGGGACGCGGCAAATCTGCGTCTCACGATCCGGCGCAGCGTCGGCAACTTACTTCGGCGATCCGCAAACGTACTCCGCGGCGAGCAAATCGTTCAAGGCGATGCGGTCGAGGAATTCTGGGCGCTGAAGAATGTAAGCTTCGACGTCGCCCGCGGCGAGGTTCTCGGCGTCATCGGCCGGAACGGCGCGGGCAAAAGCACGCTGCTTAAGATCATGAGCCGCATCACCGAGCCGAGCGGAGGGCGCGTCGTCCTCGACGGACGCGTCGCGAGCCTTCTGGAAGTGGGGACGGGATTTCATTACGAGCTTTCGGGGCGCGAAAACATTTTCCTGAACGGCGCCATTCTCGGCATGTCCCGCGCCGAAATCCGCAGGAAATTTGATGAAATCGTCGACTTCGCCCAGGTCGCTGCGTTCATCGACACTCCCGTCAAGCGGTACTCGTCGGGGATGTACGTGCGGCTCGCATTCGCCGTCGCGGCGCATCTCGAACCGGACATACTGATTATCGACGAGGTCCTGGCCGTCGGAGACAACGAGTTTCAGAACAAGTGCCTTGGCAAGATCCGGGACGTGAGCGCCGGAGGACGCACCGTTCTGGTCGTAAGCCACAATATGTCGGCGATCCGCAACCTGACTTCCCGGTGCCTCGTTCTGTCTGGCGGGAAGCTTGTGTATGACGGTTCCCCAGGCGACGCGATAAAGACCTACGCCGAGTCCCTGGAGCTTGAGCGCCAGACCGGTCAATTCTTCGGCGCGGGGACCCACACCGCAATCACGGCCGCTCATCTGATCGACGAGAACGGCGCGCCGACGAAAAACTACGTCGCGGGCGAGCCGATCCGCGTCCAACTGGTCGTGACGACCGACGGCGGGCCCGGCTGCTCGCTCGACGTGGTTCTCGCCAACTCGGATCGGATCAGGCTCGCGCTCGGATCCTCACAGGCGTTTCACGGAATTACTTTGCCGAGAGAGGCGGGCGTCTACAAGACAGTGTTGGAATTAGAGCCGCTCTGGCTCGCTTCGGGCGACTATGCGCTCGACGTGGCGACGTCGATCGCGCAAACGCAGTTCGACCACTACGTCGAGGCAGCCGTCCCATTCCAGGTCCTGAACTGCAATCCGGGCAACCAGGGATGGGATTTCAAGCAAAACTACGGACTCGGCTCCCTGGCCATGCGATATCTGCGGGCGCCGTCATTTGTCTTAACTCATTAACGGCGGGGGCTATCTTGTCGCAGTGCGGTAGCGTGGGGGGTGCTGATGGTTCCGGCGGGCGACCCTGAGGGCGACAAGGCTCGCTTCCTGAAGGTCGAGCCATTGCTTTCGATGCTCCATGCAAGAGACATCAATCTCAGATTGGAGAACACCAAGCTGTTGTGCGACGCTCCCGCGGGCGCGATGACGCCCGACCTGATGAGGGAAATCGAGCGGAACAAGGACGATATTGTCAAATTCCTGACGGCCAGAGCCGGTCGCGACGTGCCGATCCGACGTAGCGGACCAGATGGTCCGGACGGGCTGCCGCTCTCGTTCCAGCAAGAAAGTCTGTGGTTTCTCGCGCAGCTCGATCCGGAGAGCGCCGCGTACAACATTTCGGTGAAGATCACTGTTGCAACGCGCATCGACGGCGCCATTTTGCAGCGAAGCCTTGACGAGATCCTGCGTCGACACGAGGTCCTGCGAACGCACTTTCGCATCATTCGCGGGTCGCCGGCGCAGATCATCGGTCCGCCGACCTCGTTTCCGATGACTGTCATCGATCTTTCGACCGAAGCGGATGGCGTTCGCCTGGCGAAAGCGGAAGAGTGGTGCTCGTCCGAGGCGGCCAGGCCGTTCCGGATCGATCAGGATCTCCTGTTGCGAGCGGCTTTGCTGCGGCTTGCGCCCGAACAACACATGTTGCTGTTGGTTGTCCATCACATCGTGGCGGATGCGGCTTCAGTAGACATTATCCTGAGCGACCTCCGCTCCATATACGAGGCCTTTTCCAGCGGCTCGGCAGCTTCATCGCCGGAACCAGCATTTCAGTATGCGGACTTCGCCTTGTGGCAAAGGCAGAGGTTGTCCGCGGACACCGCCGAAAGGCAGTTGGCCTACTGGATGAGGCAGATGGCGAACGCGCCGCCGCTCCTGGAGATGCCGACGGATTGGCGCCGCGATCCGGAACGGTTGCCCAAAGGATCGACAGCCGCGGTCGTGATTTCGAAAACCTTGACCGCGAAAGTGAATGCGCTTTGCCGCAGCGAGGGGGCCAGTCTGTTCATGGGCCTTCTGACGGGCTTCCAAATCTTGCTCTATCGATGTTCCGGACAGTCCGAGGTCGTG
Source organism: uncultured Pseudomonadota bacterium (assembly GCA_963710855.1). GTDB lineage: Bacteria > Pseudomonadota > Alphaproteobacteria > Rhizobiales > Beijerinckiaceae > Roseiarcus. Next base: position 82,123 of record CAVQBX010000007.1, read on the forward strand.
GTTGGCGCGGCAATCTCGGGCCGGCATCTCGCGGAGTTGGAAGGTGTCGTCGGCCTGTTCATCAACACCCTGCCGCTGCGAATCGACCTTGCCGGCAATCCGTCGTTTCGGATCGCCCTCTCGCGCGCCCGCGAGATGGTTTTGGACGCGCAGGAAAATCAGGACATTCCGTTCGAGACACTGGTGAGGGAGTTGCGGCCGTCGCGCGTCGTTGGCCGGAATCCTCTGTTTCAGGCGTTTTTCTCGTTTCGCAATCGCGCCGGCGAAGGATCGCTCGCCGACGCGAACAGCGAACTCGTCGCGAACGAAGGCGCAAAGTTCGACTTCTCGCTCTACGTCGACGAATTCGCCGACGGCGCGAAAGTCGAAATGGAATACCGCTCGGACCTCTACAGTCATGATCGGGCGAGAAGCCTCCTAAAGGGATTGATGCAGCTTCTCGAAGAGGCGGCGATTGCGCCCGAAACCGGAATCGACGACTTGCCCCTAATGGACGCCGGAGAAGCGCGGCGGGCGTTGGATCAGTGGAATGCAACTGAAGTCGCATTCGATCTGACCCGATCGGTGGACGAATGGATCTTCGAGGCGGCTAGCCTTCATCCGGACATAGAGGCGGTCCGATATGGCGGCGAAAAGCTGACATACCGACAGCTTTGCGAACGAGCCGATGAAGCAGCGGTGCGTCTGCGCGCGCTTGGCGTCAAGCCTGACGACGTCGTTGGACTTTTCTTCGAACGGTCCCTCGACCTTGTCGTTGGCTTGCTTGCAATCCTCAGGGCGGGCGCAGCCTTCCTGCCGTTGGACCCCAACTACCCAAGGGAGCGGCTGGCTTATATCTTGAACGACGCTCGCGCCGCGGCCATCTTGACCCGGAGACGCTCCGCAGCTGCGATTTCCGGTGTAGCTGCGCCGCTCCTCTGCTTGGACGACCCGCCGGTCGAAGAACAGGAAACCGCGATTGGAAGCCGTTCGGCGAGTAGGCGGCGGCTGACAGATTTGGCGTATGTCATCTACACGTCGGGATCGACGGGAGCGCCGAAGGGGGTGGAGGTTTCGCATAGTTCCCTGGTGAACTTTCTCTTCGCCATGCGACAGCGATTTGGAGTTGCAAACAAGGACGTCATGCTGGCGGTGACGACGATCTCGTTTGACATCGCGATGCTCGAACTACTTCTGCCGCTCGTCAGTGGCGCGCGAGTGGTGATTGCAAGTCGCGAACAGGCGGCTTCCGGCGCGGAACTCGTCCGCCTCCTCCGTACAGCGAATGTCTCTTTGATGCAGGCGACGCCGACCACTTGGCGATTGCTGTTGGCGGCGGGCTGGCCCGGAAGCCCGAATTTGCAGGCCATGTGCGGGGGGAATCGTGGACGGAAGACCTGGCTGAAGCGTTGTCGGCGCGCTGTCACTCGCTTTGGAATATGTACGGACCGACGGAATCCACCATCTGGTCGGCGGTCCGACAGATCAAACCAGGCGAGCAAGTGCTCATCGGGGGGCCAATCGCCAACACGCAGTTCTATGTCTTGGAGCCGAGCGGGAAGCTCGCGCCGCCAGATGTGCCCGGTGAACTGTACATAGGCGGCGCCGGCCTTGCGCGAGGTTACCGCGGTCGGCCCGATCTGACAGCGGAGAGATTTATTCCCAATCCATTTGGTCGGGACGAGCATGACCGTCTGTACAGAACGGGAGACCGTGTGCGTAGGTTGCCGAGCGGCGACATTCAGTTCCTGGGTCGGCTGGACGATCAGGTCAAGATCCGGGGATTCCGAATCGAACTCGAAGAAGTCGCCATTGCCCTTCGCTCTCATTCCGACGTCGAGAACGCGGTCGTCGTCGTTCACAACGATGACACAGGGGAAAAGAGCCTCGTCGCGTATTGCCTGAGGTCGCCAGATGGTCGGCCAGGCCCCGACGACCTCAGAACGTTTCTGAAGGCTAAGCTGCCAAACCACATGGTCCCAGCAGCCTTTGAGTTTCTTGAGCGCTATCCGGTCACGCCGAGCGGCAAGATCGATCGCAAAACCCTCGAGGCGCGGACACCAATTCTCGCCGACGCCGACAGATCGAGCGTCACGCCGCGGACGGTCACGGAAAAGATCATCGCGAGAACCTGGGCCAAATTCCTCAAGTTGAGCGCAATCGGAATTTCGGACGATTTCTTTGATCTCGGCGCCCATTCTATGATGGTAGTGAAGGTTGTAGACGAGTTGAATTCGTCTGCCGGCTTTCAAGTGAGCGTTGTCGAGGTCTTCAAAAATCCCACTGTCGAGAAACTGGCAGCGATCGTCGAGCAGCAGCGACATGTTGATCGGCGAAAACCCGCGGTCATTCCGTTGCGACAGGTTGGTCTCGGCGTGCCCATCTATTTCATCAACGCTGGCCCAGCGGAACTAGCGCTTGCCCGGTCTTTGGCCGCGGACCACCCAGTTTTCGGCATCGAGGTGCCGTGGCCTCTCGAATGGAGAAGAGCCGTCGAGCAAAATCGCAAGCAGCAGTACCCGAAACTGGACGAAATAGTCCGCGTGTTCGTGGACTTGCTGCACAGCCATCTCGGCGACGGATCCTGCATCGTGGCGGGATATTCGTTTGCGGGCTTGCTCGCGTTCGAGGTGGCGCGCGGCTTGCTTGACAAACAAGGTAGAAGGTTGACGCGGTCATCGTCATCGACAAATGGCTGCGATATCCTTCGATATTTGGCGCCCTATGGAGAAACCTCAGAGATTGTTGGGCAGAACCTACAGGCGAAGCGGCCGCGCAATCCGTCAAGAGACGCTTGCTTCGTTCCGGCATGATCGCGGTATGGTCGCTTTCGGCTGTTGTGAAACACCGGCGATCGTTCCAATGGCTGAGGCCGAACGAAATGACGTCATTCTCCGACGAGCTCGGGGCCCCGTTGCGCTGGGCGCTAGTGGAAAGCGCCTACAAGGAGCTTGAGCGCAATATCCAGCTCGAGCCGCTCGATTGCCGCGGCATTGTAGTCGGATCCGAGTTCCTGGACCGCCATCGCGCGTTGAGGGCGACGGACGAATATCACGGTTGGCAAGCGCTGTTCAAAAAGGGAGTGACGGCGCTCATCGTATCCGGCGACCATTTTTCGATGGTTCGGGAACACAGCGCCGAACTCGCCCAAATGATTGGCCGGGCCGCCGACCGACACAATAAAGACGTGAGCGATGTGCGCTACTCCTGATAGCGCGGAGCCGATCGCGTCTGCCGATGCGGCGAGCGGCGACACTGCGCCGTCCGGGATCGCCGCCGCTGCTGCGGTTGACAGCGCAAAGAGCAGGGGACGTGAACTGGCCGCCCTTATCGTGCCGGAGAGCGAGTCGGACGAAGACCTGACCGGACCGCAACAGACGATATCCGGCGAACCAAACGCCGGTCCGACGAGGAAGGATTTGCTTTGGAGCCTCACCGAGCCCGTCGCGGTATGGTTTCGTTTCACGGAGCACTTGACCGCTCAGGATGTCGAAAAGGCTCTTTTGCGCCTGCCTTCCGACGAACGTTCGCGCAGCCGCAAATTCGCATTCGAACGCGATCGGCGCGACTTCGTGGCCGCGCACGCGCTTCTTCGTGACGTTCTCAGTCTCTATGGCCCGTTGGCGCCTACGGAATGGCAATTTGTTGAGCGGCCTGACGGTAAGCCAGTTTTGCTCGACCCGAGCGGCCTTAGCTTCAACATCACGCATACCCGGGGTTTGGTCGCCTGCGCGCTGTCGCTTAGCGGGCCGGTCGGCGTGGACGCTGAACCGGTTGAGATTGGACGCGACATCGACTCCATCTCGGATCGAACCTTTGCGCCGAACGAACTGATGCAGCTTCGAGCGCGTGACAAAGGTCTTAGCCGCAGCGCGCTCTTCACGGAGTTGTGGACGCTGAAAGAGGCGTTCCTGAAGGCGTCAGGCGACGGCTTGCGACGTCCGCTTGACGAAATCGCGTTTCGATTTCCAGGCAGTGAGGAGATCGAGGCGGAGGAGGCGGGCGTTTCTATGCAAGCTTGCTGGCGGTTCGCTCTGTTCGCGCCACGACCGAGTCATCGGCTGACGGTCGCGGTCAAAGCCGATGGCGGGGTACAATTTCGCGCGCGCGAATGGCCCGATTATTCTCTGGGTCCCGGGCTTCCTCCCACACGCTGGACGCGTGCAAGTTGACTTCGCATTGCGCCGGTCCGGCCCGTCCAATGCCGGCGCTCGCATTGTCTTGGCTGGAACGAGGATCAATCGACCGTGCGCGCACTTGAAGACTACCGGAAAGTTCTGAATCTGGTGCGCCTGAGGGAAGAGGAAAGCGGCGCTCTCCTATTCTGCATACCGGGAGCGGGCGGAGCGACCAACACTTTCATCGGTCTCGCGCAGTGTCTTGGTCGCCAATATACGGTTTGCGCAATCGACACTCGGAATTTCTTCGACGCCGATCGCCCGTTCACTGTCGAACAGCTTGCCGAACTCTGCTGCTCCGTAATCAAGGAGGCGCAGCCGAATGGCCCCTACTGTCTGTGCGGTTACTCGTTTGGCGCGCTCGTCGCCTATGAAGTTGCGGCTCGTCTCGCCGGTCATGGCGACGCCGTGCGCGTCACCGTCCTGATTGACACGGGCAATCCTGGCTTCTTTCGTCGAGTGTCCGCCGAAGAGCGAAAGCATTCGCAACAGGCATACCTGTCCAATCGAATCCAGAAATACCGTCGACTGCTGGCGACGGGCGACTTTCGGACGTTGTCAGGCTCCATCGCGGCCGTTCTCGCTTCCCGCGTCGGACCTCGGAAGCGCCGCCTCATCCGCCGAGCTTTTGGTGCGTTCGGTCTTCCGATGCCAGCCATTATCCAAAACAATGACCGCTTGTTGTTCGAGGCGTGGCTCGCTTACGTTCCCCCGCCAAGCACGCTGCCATTGCTGTTATTCTACGAGGGGCATCGCAAGGCGGAGCATGGAGGTGATAGAACACTCGGATGGAGCTTGTGCACTACGGCGCAAGTGGATGTCGAACTGGCGCATGGTGGACATGTGCATATGATGGGCGCCCAGAACGTGCAGGGGCTCGCGCAACGGTTGAACGAACTAGTGGCGCGTCCCTGATCTGTTTCGATTATGGGGCTGAGGAAAGCGATTTGGGCCGCTACGCCAGCTTCCGGTGCGAAGCTTGTTGATTTCCACGGAGAACTGACCCAGGATTTCCATTGAGAACTGACCCGGCTTGATGATGGTTTGGGGGTCAGGGGTTCGTCAAGTTTCGCGATTTCTCCTTGGTGAGTTTGGCAGGCTTCGCCGAGCTGTTTTTGATGCGGAAGCTGTCGTTTCCTGTTTCGAGGTTGTGGCAGCGGTGGGTGAGACGGTCGAGCAGCGCCGTCGTCATTTTAGGGTCGCCGAACACGGTGGCCCATTCGCCAAAGCTCAGATTCGGCGTGACCGCGTCCGCGGTCCTGAGCTGACCGTAGACGGACCAGGGCTGCCGCCCGACCTCGGCGGTGAACCAACCTGTCAGCGTCGCCACGAAGGGAAGCGGGAAGCTGAGAAATATGGCCCAAAGCAGCCAGCGCGATCGCTCCAGTCTGTCGGCGGCTTTCAAGTAAGAGCCGTACCAGGCCAGCGCCAACATGATCAGGCCGCAACCCACCATCATCCGGAAAGCGAAGAAGGGAATGGCGATCGGGGGCAAGCGGCTTGCAGCAAACCGTTCGCTGATTTCAGCGAAGCAAATTCACCTTGGCCAGATCAATCAGTTCGCGCGCGCGGCCGTCGAGGACCGCCTTCATCGTATAGAGGCTGAAGTGGTAGGCTTCTTCCGCTGTCTTCTTCGGCGGCATCGCCAATTCCTGCCGGGCCGTCACGACATCTACGAGAGCCGGCCCGTCATGCGCGAAGGCCTCCATCAGCGCGCCTTTGAGGTCCTGCGGCTTCTCTACCCGGATCCCCTTGACTTCCATCGCCTCGGCCATCGCCGCGAAATTCGGGTTCTTCAGATCGCATTGCGTGTCGAGAAACCCGCTCGCCTTCATCTCCATTTCGACGAAGCCGAGCGTTCCGTTGTTGAACACGACCACCTTCACCGGCAGGCCGATCTGCGTGAGCGTGATAAAGTCGCCCATCATCATCGTGAACCCGCCGTCGCCGGACAGCGATACGACCTGCCTCTTAGGGAACGCCGCCTGCGCGCCGATCGCCTGCAACATGGCGTTCGCCATCGAGCCGTGATTGAACGAACCGATGATGCGGCGCTTGCCGTTCACTTTGATGTAGCGGGCGGTCCAGATGATCGGCGTGCCGACGTCGCAGGATATGATGGCGTCGTCCGAAGCCAATTCGCTGACCATCCGGCCGACATATTGCGGATGGATGATGTCGCTGTGCGGGCCGCTTTCGGCGAGCGCGTCGAGATCGGCGCGAGCCTTTTTGTAGTCGGCGAGCGCGTCGTCGAGATGGGCGCGTTCGGTCTTGGCCTCGAGCAACGGCAGCAGCGCATCGACGCTCGTCTTGACATCGCCAATCAGGCCGAGATCCAGCGGACAACGATTGCCCAGCGCTTCGGGGCGGATGTCGATCTGCGCGATGTGCGCGTGCTCGGGGTAGAAGGGACGATATGGAAAATCGGTGCCCAGCAACAGCAGCGTGTCGCAGTTCTTCATCGCCGCGTAGCCCGATGCGAAGCCGGCAAATCCTGTCATGCCGACGTCATAGGGATTTTCGTATTCGAGATATTCCTTGCCGCGGAACGCATGGACGATCGGGGCTTTGAGCCGCTCCGCTAGCTGAACCACAGATCCATGCGCGCCCTTGCAGCCGGCGCCGCAGAACAAAGTGATGCGCTTGCCGTCGTTGAGCAGGGCCGCCAATCGCGCAAGATCGTCATCGCCGGGGCGGATCACCGGCGGCGTCGGCAACAACCAGGCCGGCGGCTTCGCGTCGAGCGGCTTCAGGGCGACGTCGCCGGGCATGACGATTACGGCGACGCCCCGTTTGCCCACCGCGACCCTGAGGGCGCGTGTCAGAATCTGAGGGAGCTGCTCGGGGCTGGAAACCAGCTCGACATAGTGGCTGCATTCCTTGAACAGCTGCTCGGGATGCGTCGCCTGGAAATAATCGATGCCGATTTCCGTGCTCGGGATATGCGCGGCAATGGCGAGCACGGGGACGCCGCTGCGCTGGCAGTCGAACAACCCGTTGATGAGGTGCAGATTGCCGGGTCCGCAGCTTCCGGCGCACACAGCGAGCTCGCCGGTCACGTGCGCTTCCGCGCCGGCGGCGAAGGCTGCGCCCTCCTCGTGCCGCATATGTATCCACTCGATCGTCTTCATCTTGCGCAACGCGTCGGTAAAACCGTTCAGGGAATCGCCGACGACCCCGTAGATGCGCTTGACGCCCGCTTGTTGAAGCGTCTCGGCCAGATAGGCCGCAGCCGTGCCCGACATCCGATCCTCCTTAGCGCACTCTCGCCGGTCCGCGACCGAGCAGGGCGACAGTGTAGCAAAAACCCGGGCGGACATGGCGGCCGCTAGCGCAGCTCTTCGCCGACGACGATACGCGCGGCCAGCTTCGCGTCACCCTGACATCGGCTATCCGCTTGAAAGCGCTCGAAGTTGATTGTCTCTCACTGAAGTCCTGAACAATCATCATGTTCACGTTTACGTGAACGTTTAACGAAGATGTCTTTTGCCGACGGGGCGCCAATCAACGGCTGAGGACATTCCGCCGGCTTTCGCTCAGGAACCTCATTGTGCAGGAGGCGATCTGCCACAACAGGACGACGGGCCTCCTGAGGGCGGCGTCAATCGTGTTTGTCTGATTTGGCGCCGAGCCAGACCGACATGCCGGGGCTCGAGATCGTTATCGTCGTCGCTGACCGGATCCAGCCGAACAAAGAAACTGTTGAGGTCGTGGTCGCCGATGGCGCGGGTCGCCTGCCAGGTCGCGAAATCGCCGAGCGGACGCAATTCGACGACGCGCGCCGGCGTGGTTTTGCCGTCGCTGCGCATCAGTTCAGTTGTCGCGCCGATCGCGATATCGCCAAGACTGTCCTCGCGAATCGTGAAGGTGAACCAGGGACGCCCGCGCGGAACGATGGTGACGACCGTCTGCCCCGGACGCACGATCTCGCCGAGTTCTCCCACCACGGTTTTGATCTCGCCGTCGGCCGGCGATGTCAGCGAGGTTTCGCGCACATGCGCGGCGGTCGCCTCCGCGCTCGCTTGCGCGTCGAGCGAGCTGGGCGTCGGCGATGCCGCGCTCTTCCTTGGTCGGCCCGCCGACAGCCTCGGCGTAGGCGGCTTTCTTGATCGCCAGGGTCGCGCTGGCTGAGCCGCGAAATTGGCGTTGTCCTGATCGACCCGCTCGCCCGAAGCAAAGCCCTTCGCCGCGAGCGTCGTCGCGCGATCGCGCTCTTCGCCGGCGAAAACGACGATTGGCTGCGCGGATCTCCATCGCCTTGTCGGCGATGGTCTGTTCCTCTTCGCGCACGCCCGCGTAGGTGTTCGCGCGGTCGGCGGCGGCGCTGCCGGCCGCCGCATTGGCTTCGCCGAGGCTGGCGATCGAGATCGGGCGACGTCGAGCATCGCCACGACCGCGCCTTTCGCGATCGGAGCGCCGGGGTCGCACGGCAATTTCGCCGAGCCGGCCGCTGATCCGCGGCGCGATCCGGATCTCGGTGCGGCGCACCATGCCGATGATCGGTTGCGGCGCATGCGCCGCACGCGCCGATCGTAAACGGCATATGCGCAGCCGGCCACGACCAACGCGAGGACAGCAGCGCCCTGCCGCGAAATCGAGCGCGCGCGCTCATGCGGGCCTCCTCGACGCGATGGCGCGTCGAACAGCGATGGTCGCGGCGCGCCATAGAGCGCGACCAGCAACCAGAGCGTTGACAATTGGCCGTGGAGGTCGGCGAGCGACGCGCCCATCTGGTTGGCGCGCAGCAGCGCCGTCGATGCCGGCGCTGCTCGGAATGAGATCGGCCGCCCTGCTCAGCAATCGGGGAATCACTTCCGCGCGGCCAGGCGACGCCGACCAGAAAGAACAACGGCAGGCTGACGCCGATCAGCAACAGCACCGCCGCCTCGCGGCGGATGAACAAGCGCGCCGAGCCATTGCCCGAGGAAACTGATGGCGAGCACATAGGGCGCCGCAAGCAGCGCCAGAGTCAACGGCGAGCGCCATCGCCGAGAAGCCATAGAAGCGCGGCAGCACGATACAGATACAGCACGAATCCGGGCGCGCTGAACGCCACATGCGCAAGCGCGCGGCCGAGCAGCGACGGAGATCGGCGTAGCGCGCGCGGCGCGCGACGCGCGCGTGCCGCCACGGCGAACCCGCGCCGAGCGTCGCGACGCGCCATCAGCAAGGTCTGCTGCAGGATCAAGCAGAAAGGCGGCGGGCACGACATAGCTCGCATAGCCGCCGGTCGGATTGAACAACGGCTGCGAGAGCACGGATACCGGCTGCGCGCTCGCCAGCGCGTGAAACGCGAGACTGCCGTCGGCGCGCGCGCTTCCGGCGAGCACGCGCACGCTGACGTCGCCGACCGCCTCGGTGATGCCGCCGAGCACCCGGCTGTAGAGGATCAGATAGGTGGAATCGACATAGGCCGGCAAATGCACGTTGTCGCCCTTGAGCAGGTCGCGCTCGGCGTCGCGCGGAATTCGAGGATGCCGAAAACGCGTCGCGCCGCGAGCGAGCCGTTGGCCGTCGGCGAGCGTCGCCGGCCGTTCGGCCACCTGCAGCGACTGGTCGGCGTTCAAGCGTCTGCACGATCTCGCGCGCTGAGCGCCGTCCCGTCGTCGTCGACGACGGCGATCGGGATTTGCCGCACCAGTTGGCCGAGATAAGGCTGCGGATACAGCGCGCCGTAGATCACCGGCGCCAGCACGATCAGGCCAAAGGCGCTCGGGATCTGAGGATGCGCAGACTCTCCACCGTGAACGCCGCCGAGACGCGCGCGCGACGGCATCGGCGGCGATCTCGAGTTCGGGCTTCGCGCGCGAGCGGGGCGCGCAGAAGCGCCTGTCAACCGCAGCAGCGCGAGCGCGGAATACAGGATCGCCAGGCCCGCGAGCCAGGCGAACGGCGTCGCCGAGTCCGACGTCGGGAGAGCCGCGCGCGGCCTGGTCGAACAGGATCTGCAGATACCAGCGCAGCGGCAGCATCGAGCCCCAAGCCTTGGCGAAGCCGCTCATTCCCAGGACCGGAAAGCCGACGCCGGCGAACCCGAACGCGGGCGAACAGATGATGCCGGTCAGCGAAAGTCCGGTGGCGAGATCCTTCGTCAGCGCCTGGAACAGGGCGCCGAGCGCCAGATAGCCGGCGATCGAGCAGCATCGCGGAGATCGCGGTCATGCACGGGGTCGCCGCGAAACTGCAAGATGAAACGCGAGATGGAGAATGGCGACGCCGACCGTGAACTGCGCGAGAAACAACGCCAGATAAGGCGCGAGCTTGCCCGCGAGCGCGGTCGCCGGCCGACCGCCGGCGGTCGCCAGCCATTCCGACATATTGCGATAGCCGAAATTCCGATCCCACCGCGAAGCCGCCGGAAATCGCGATCAGAACATGCAGCACCGTCGGCAGGATGGCGCGCAGCAGGAATTGCGCATAATTGGTCTGCGGGTTGGCCAGCGCATAGCGCTCGACGACGAGCTGGCCGGGCCGGAAGCCGCCGCCGCTGCGCTGAGTCGGCAATTTCGCGGTGACCGCGCCCAGCGCGGAGCGCAGCGAGGAGGAAACGAGATTGCCGGCGGTGAATAGTTGTTCGTTGTAGAACACGACGATCTGCGGCCGCCGGCCGGCGAGCGCGTCGCGTTCGAGATGTTCGGGAAGGAACACGACCGCGATCGCGTCGCCGGAGCGGACCGCGTGCATCGCCGAGGAGAGATCGTCGAAGCGCTCGGCCACGGCGACGCCGGGCGCGGCGTCCACGCCCTGCACATAGGCCATCGAAGTCTGCGTGCGGTCCTGATCGACGATCGCCACGCGCATGCGACGGATGACCGGCTCGCTGAACGTCGCCGCGAGGATCGAGGCGGCGAGCAGCGGGATGATGAACACGAGCAGGAACGCGGCGCGATCCTGCCAAATCCACCGCAGCTCGCGTCCCGCGACGGCGAGGAAGCCGGTCGGCCGGCTCATCGCTCGCCGCCCTTCCATTCGACATAGGCGCTCATTCCGGGCCGCAGCGCCGGCAGCGGCTCGACCGGATAGGCGCGAACCTCGAAGGTGCGCAGATCGAAGTCGCCCGTCGCGCGCGTCGCCCGCCAGCCCGCGTATTCGCCGCGCGGCGCGATCGTCTTCACCCGCACGGCGACCAGCCGGTCCGCCAGCGCGGGCACCCGCACCGAGAAAGTGTCGCCGACTTTGAGATTTCGCGCCAGGTCCTCGCGCAGATCGAAGCGGAACCAGACATCGCTGAGATCGACGAGCGACAGCAGCGGCACGCCGGGCGAAACATATTCGCCGAGCTCGCTGCCGATCTGATAGACCTGCGCGGCGATCGGCGCCTTGACCTCGAAGCTCGTCGACCTGCGCTTCCAGTGTCTCGACGCTGGCGTCGGCGTTGACGACCGCCGCTTGCGCGATGGCGCGCTGTTCGCGGGTCGCGCCCGCGACCGCTTCGTCGCGGGCGCGCGATTGGCTTGCGCGAGCGTGCTCTTGGCGACGTCGAGCGAAGCCGTCTCCTGTTGCAACTTCTGTTGCGAGGCGAAATCGTGCTCCGATGAGCTGCTTGGTGCGATTGTATTCCTGCTGGGCGAGCACGAGGTTGGCCTCGGCTCGCCGCGACGGTCGCCTCGCGCTGCGCGATTTCCTCCTCGCGGACGCCCGCGAGAACATTGGCGAGATTGGCCTCGGCGGCGGCTTTGGCGGTGCGCGCCTGCTCGAGCTTGGCGACAAGCTCGGGGTTGTCGATGACGAGCAGAAGCTGGCCCGCTGTCGACATTGTCGCCTCGATCGACGGGACGTTCGAGGACCAGTCCGTCGACGCGCGCGGCAATGTCGATCCGCGTCGCGTCCGCCTCTCCTTGCACGACCAGCGGCTGGGTCTGGAACAGATACCAGAGCGAAAGGCCGGAGATCGGCCGCGACGATCACAAACAGCACGATCGCCGTCGCGCCCCAGGCCGCCGACATGCGGATCGGCGCCGGGGCAGGCGCTTCGGCGGGTTGATTGGTCTCCGATGATGACATGAGCGGGGGCTCCGTGGATCAGTGAGAAGCCGGCGAAGCTTCGCGGCCGAGATGGATCATGGCGCGGACATAGGCGATGAATCGCCCGTTGACGTCGTCGGCAGCGGCGGCGCTGGCGGCGACGCGGCGCTCGATGCGCGCCAGGCCGCGGCGCGCGGATTGCTCGAAGGCGGCGGCGAGCGCCTCGTTGTGCGTGAGCAGCGGCGCCAGCGCGTCGCGCGAGATGACGAGCGCTTCGACCGCGGTCAGCGCCGTCGCGCTCGCCGCGTGCGCCGTGCCGCCAATCAGCGCGATTTCGCCGAGATAGGCGCCGGCGCCAAGGCGTCCCAGCGTCTCTTCGCCATCGCCGACGATGCGCGCCACTTCGATGACGCCGGAGGCGACGGCGTAGAGCGAGCCGTCCGTTTCGCCTTGCGCGAACAGGCGTTTGTTCGGCTCCAGCGCAATCCTCTTCGCCAGCTCCGAGAGGTGCGCGAGTTCAGCATCGGGCAGCGCCTCAAAAATCTCGAGACTGCGCAGCAGCCGGAAGCGCAGGTCGGAGGGCGAGAGCGGCGGCTCTCCGGCAGGCAGTCGCCACAGTCCCGCGAAATCGAGTTGTCGTCGCGCAAGGCGCAGCACCTCATCCTTGCAGGCGCCGATGCGCCCGGAGTCCGGCACATAAAACGCCACGCTGTAGGTGTTGCGCGCATCGCCCAATCGGATGACGTGCGCCGTCGGCTTCGGTTCAGCCAGAACGTCGGTGCAAAGCGTGGCGGCTTCCAGCAACTTCAAGGAAATGCGCTCCGGCTCGAAGGCCGCTGGCGCCCTGATCTCTATCGAGACCGCGCGCCTTCGGGTCGGGAAGCTGAAATTGGAGATCATCGACTTGGCGACGACGCTGTTCGGAATGGTCGCGACATCGTCAGTGTCGGTGTGGATTCTAACCGAGCGCCAGTTCGAGCCTGCGACGATGCCCTCGGCGAGGTCGCCAATTTTGACGCGGTCGCCGAGCCGGAACGGGGCATCGACCTCGACCGCGATGCCGGCGAACACGTCGGAGAGCGTGCTCTGCAGCGCGAGGCCGAGCACGATGGCGAGCACGCCCGACGTCGCCAGAACGCCCGTGATGGAGAGCCCGAACACGGTGCTGAGCACGATGGCGAGCGTCGAAATATAGATCGACGCGGCAAGAAGATCAGAACCGAGGCGAAGCTCCCCCTGCGTCCTGCGGGATGCAACAGAAAGTCGAGAGCGACCGCGAGCAGACGCGCGCCAAAAAGCCACCACGCGACCGTCACCACCTTGAGCCAGAACGCGCTCTCCTCGGAGACTTGCGTCATTCGCCACAACAGGACGACGCTCGCCGCAACGAAACACAGGCCATCGAGCGCCAGCCGCGGCCGCGGCGGGATCACGCGAAAACCCGTCACGACAAACAGCGCAAGGGCGGCCAGCGCCGCGGCGGGAACGACGTTGGACATCAAAAAATTCGTCTCGACGCCGAGGCGTCTCGCCATGGACCGCGCAAAGCCAGTTCTCCTTCGGCCGCCGCCTTGCAGTTCGCGATCGGCGGCGACTACAGACCAAGCCGATCCGAAAAAGTCATCGATGAAGTTTTTTCAGCGGGTTGGTGCGGAGTATTCAGCGATCCGGCGACGGGTTACAACCCTTTCCCGGTTTGGCGCCTCGATGCGTAGCCTACGGGGAACAAGGAGCTGCCCGCTTGCCGATCCGCAGCGTCGATCTCAATCTGTTCCGGGTTTTCGAGGCGGTCATGCGTCATCGTAGCGTCGCCTCGGCGGCGCGCGAGTTGAATGTGACGCCGTCCGCCGTCAGCCATGCGCTCGGCCGGCTCCGGCAATTGCTGGGCGATCCGCTGTTCATGTCGACCGAGGATGGGATGGTCCCGACCTCCCGCGCGCTCGAACTGGCGCCGACGGTCAGCGAGGGACTTCACCGTTTCGCGGCCGCGCTCGGTTCGCGCGCTTTCGACCCCGCGACTTCCGGGCGCACGTTCCGCATCGCCATGTCGGATTACGCGACGACGACCATCCTGCCGCCCATATTGGAGCGCGTCCAAGAGCTTGCACCCTACGCAAATCTGCGCGTCTTCCCGCTGAGCCGCAAGGATCTGGTCGAGCATCTCGAGAATGGCCAACTGGACGTGGCGTTCGGCTGGTTCGCGAGCCTGCCAAAGCGCATGAGCCGCATGACGGTCGCATGGGAGGGCGAAGCGATCGTCGTTGGACCAAACCATCCGCTCGCCGGCCGTTCGGTCACGAAAGAGGACCTGTTCGCCTATCCCCATATCGTCGTCGAGTTGCTCGGATCCGGCGACAAGCCGACGGAGGAGTTCTTCAACGATCAGGGCGTCGAGCGACGTGTCTGGATCGAGCGCCTGCTCATGGAGCGCGAAGACCCCAAGAACGGATTGGTCGGTCGGGTCGTCCTGTCGCTGCCGCACTATTCCGCCGTCGCGACCCTGCTCAAATCCGGAAATATGGTCGCAACGCTGCCGCTGCGCATCGCCGAACGGGAGGCCGCGCGAGAGGGGCTGATTATCCTGAGGCCGCCTTACGATCCCAAACCCGTCGCGGTAGAAGCCGTTTGGCTGCAACGCCCCGACTACGACGCCGCGCTGCTATGGTTTGTGGGCGTAGTTCGCGAAGCCGTGAAGGCGCTCCGGCCGGTTGAGGGATTGTTGGCTTAGGCGGCGGTTCCGTTTGCTTAAAAGACTTCTTGACATTTTTCTGGTTTTCAGATAACGACGACGTTATGACTTCAAGGAAACGCCGACAATCAATGGCAACGTTCTCACGCATCGTCTACGGACAATAGGAAAAAGGCGGCTCTATAACAAAAACACGCCTGGCGTGGCCACAACCCGTTGAAATCACCGGATTCGGCCAAAGGATTCCTTGGAAAAATTTGGAGCCGGGCCCCCAAAATTTGGATTTGTTTGCAGGAAATCGGGTCTTTCGCTTGGTTTCCAAGCCTTTCGCCAAACAAAACAAAGGCTCTTGTCCTGTCAGCTGTTGGAGGTGACGACGCGAGCCTGTCCGCTTGACTTGCCTCTCCGGCGCGGCATAAGGCAGGGGCGCTGATCGGGCGATTAGCTCAGCGGTAGAGCACTCCCTTCACACGGGAGGGGCCACAGGTTCGATCCCTGTATCGCCCACCATCTAACCTCTTGAAAAAACTGAGCTTTTAACGCACGTTAGGTAGCCGGGACGGTTCAGGCGCGCCAGACGAACCGGCCGCCGCTGAGAACGGCGCCGGCGCGAGACGCGACCCGCGGTGCAGCCCGATTTCAGGTATCAGTGAAATCGGGCGCGCGCTTTTCGAGGAAAGACCGCACGCCCTCGCGCGCGTCGTTCGTCTGCGTGCAGAGGATCTGGTTGCGGTCTTCCATGGCGACGACGGCCTCCAGACTCGACGTCGAGGCTCATCGCCAGACATTCCTTGGTGAGCCGCAACCCCAGCGGCGAAGCGCGAAGCAGGTCATCGACATAGGATCGCGCGACCTTTTCCAGTTCGTCGTCGGCCACAACCTCTGACGCAAGCCCGACGCGCAAGGCCCGCTCCGCGCCAATAAAGCGGCCTGTCATCAGCAATTCCGCAGCGACGGAGGCGCCAACCAGTCGGGGCAGGAAATAGGAAAAGCCGATATTGCAGCCGGAAAGGCCGACCCTTATGAAGGCCGCATTCATGTGGGCGGATGGAGCAACTCATCGATCATCGTGTCGTTGAGCGCGTTGAGCGACGCCGGACGGTTGAGCGTGATCCAGTCGAGGTGTGGTTCGCGCATGAGCGAGATGGTCGTGTAGGCTTGCGCCACTTCCGTCATGATGTCGTCCCCCGGATGCGGCCGCCCTACAGCGTGCGCGCGATCAGGATCTTCATGATCTCGTTCGCGCCGCCATAGATGCGCGCGACGCGCGCGTCCTTGAACATGCGCGCGATCGGGTATTCGTCCATGTACCCGTACCCGCCATGCAATTGCAGGCAATCATCGATGATCGCGTTCTGCAGATCGGTGACCCAGTATTTCGCCATCGAGGCGGTCGCCGCGTCCAGCTTGCCTTGCAGATGCCGCTCGACGCAATGGTCGACGAACACGCGCGCCACTGTCGCGTCGGTCTTGCGCTCGGCGAGCTTGAACTGAACGGCCTGGTTGTCGAGGATCGGCCGCCCGAACGTCTTTCGCTGCTTGACATAATCGAGCGTCGTCTCGAGCGCCCGCTCGATCATCGCGACGCCCTGCACCGCGATGATGAGCCGCTCCTGCGGCAGCTTCTCCATCAACTGGAAGAACCCTCGCCCCTCCTCATGACCGAGCAGATTGGCGGTCGGCACACGCACATCGGAAAAGAACAATTCCGACGTGTCGGCCGCTTCGAGGCCGACCTTATCGAGCTTGCGGCCGCGCTCGAAGCCCGGCGCATCGTCGGTCTCGACAGCGACGAGGGAAACGCCGCTGCGCGCCCTGGCTCGCGTCGGTCTTGGCGACGACGAGGATGAAATTGGCGGTCTGGCCATTGGTGATGAAGGTCTTCGAACCGTTGATGGCGTAATGATTGCCAACCTTCAGGGCGGTCGTCTTCACTCCCTGCAGATCGGAGCCCGCGCCAGGCTCCGTCATGGCGATGGCGCTGACGAGTTCGCCTGTCGCGAGCCGTGGCAGCCAGCGGCGTTTCTGCTCCTCGGTTCCGTAGGTTTCGACGTAGGGCATCACGATCGCGTTGTGGAGCGGCGCGCCCCAGGCTTCGAGCCCGCGCTGCCCCGCCTCCTCCATCAGGACGACCTCGTGGCGAAAATCGCCGCCGATCCCGCCGTATTCCGCCGAGGTCGACAGACCGAGCAGGCCCGCCGCTCCGCCCTTCGTCCAGAGATCGCGCTCGACGACGCCGTCCTTTCGCCACTGGTCGAGCTTTGCTGGGCTCGCATGTTCATCGAGGAAGTGCGCGACCGTGTTGGCGAACAGCGTGAATTCCTCTTCCGCCCGATAAGACGGCGTGGGAACGTTGAGCACGGAAGAGGCCATTGCATTCCCCCGAATTCAGAGCCGCTCGACAATCGTGACATTGGCGAGGCCGCCGCCCTCGCACATGGTCTGCAGGCCATAACGCTTGCCGTGTGTGTGGAGCGCGTGCACGAGCGTCGTCATCAGCTTGGCGCCGGAGCCGCCGAGCGGATGGCCGAGCGCGATGGCGCCGCCGTGGACGTTGAGCCTTGCCGGGTCGGCGCCGGAGTGTTTTAGCCAGGCGAGCGGCACCGGAGCAAAGGCTTCGTTGACCTCGAAAAGGTCGATGTCGTCGATCTTCATGCCTGCCCGCTTCAGCGCCTTGTCCGTCGCGTAAAGCGGTTCCTCCAGCATGATGACGGGGTCGCCCGCCGAGACCGTCATGGTGTGGATGCGCGCGAGCGGCTTGACGCCAAGCGCCTTCAGCCCGCGCTCGTTGGCGACCATCACGCCCGCAGCGCCGTCGCAGATCTGGCTCGCCGTCGCCGCAGTGAGCCGGCCGCCTTCCTGAATGAGCTTGACGTTCCGGATGCCCTCGGGCGTGACATCGAAACGAATGCCTTCGTCGATACGGTGCAGAGCCCGACTGCCGTCAGGCAGCGTCACCTCGATCGGCACAATCTCTTTTTCGAAGCGGCCGGCCTCGGTCGCAGCGATCGCCTTGCGCTGGCTCTCATAGCCGAAGGCGTCGAGCACGTCCTTCGAGAAGCCGTGCTTCTTCGCTATCATTTCGGCGCCGGTGAACTGGCTGAACGCGATGCCAGGATAACGCTCCTCCTGGCGCGGGCTTTTGTAATGGCCGAAGCCGTCCTTGGCGGGACCTTCGGAAGTGAGCCCCATGGGCGCGCGGCTCATGCTCTCGACGCCGGCGGCGATCACGATGTCCATGACGCCGGACATCACGGTCGCGGCCGCGAAATGCAGCGCCTGCTGCGATGAGCCGCACTGGCGATCCACGGAGACGCCGGGCACGCTGCTCGGGCAATCTGGAGGCGAGCACCGCGCCACGCGCGATGTTGACTGCCTGCTCGCCCGCCTGCGTCACGCATCCCATCACGACGTCCTCGACGAGCGCGGGGTCGGCGCCGGCGCGCTCGACTAGACCGTCGAGAACGACCGCCGCGAGATCGGCGGGATGCCACCGCGAAACCCGGCCGTTGCGCTTGCCTCCCGCGGTCCTCGCCGCGGCCACGATATAGGCTTCGCCCAAATTCGCCTCCCGTCGTCCTGTCGTAGAATTGCGAGCCCCGCGCCGCCTCTCCGCCGAGCGTCGCCAATATCAGCGGCTGTACTAACTATGGCAAGCGAATGACGGAAGGTTTCGGCGTGCGCGAGGCAATGGCCAGCGAAGTCCAGGAGCAACGGATCGGCGCCGCGAATCCCTCGCGAGGCCACGCCACGCGGCGGCGCTTCAAGCTCGCCGCGCGCCGCCTGTGCGCGACCCGGCGCCTCGACGCCGTCTCGATCCGTGACATCGTGCGCGCGGCTGGCCAGAAGAACGCGGGGTCCGTGAACTATTGTTTTGGCTCCAAGGACGAACTCATCAGGGAACTCATTCTTGACGTCGCGGAATTCCTCGAATCCGAGCGCAATCGACTGATCGATGCGCTCGAAGCCGCCGGTGAGCCCATCGCGCCGCGCCAACTCATCGAAATCCTTGCACATGCGCCGAGAACTCAGGACGCGGGCGCGCGTCACGAAAATCACGCGCTGCGCTTTCTCAACATGGTGATGATCAACCACCGCGATCGGCTGTTCGACGCCCTGCAGGGCGGCGCCGATCGTGGAACGCGAAGATGCCTTGCCCATATGCGCGCGCTGTTGTCCGGACTGCGGCCGGCCATCGTGCAGCAGCGCCTCATGTTTGTTCCGGGGAACCGCGTCAAGAGGACGGCCTTGCGCGCGGACTGGAATTTGCTGAGCTGACGCGAAAACGGAACATCTTCGCGATGCGTCGCATATTTATGAACGCAGCGGCCACGGACGCATACCTTTCAGCGGCGCCCTGATGCTCCCCTTCACTCATCAACTCTTGCACGATAGCTGCGCGATTTCCGCGAGCACTTCCTCGTTATGCTGTCCAAGCAGCGGCGGCGGGCGATCAATCGACATCGGATTTTCGGCGAGGCGGATCGGGTTTCGCAAGACGGAGATCTGGCCGGCCGTCGGATGCTGCAGGTCCGCCACCATGCTTTCGCGCACCGATGGGTCCGAGAATACGTCGTCGAAATCTCGGATAGTCGCAAACAGCACTTCGGCCGCGGTCAGCCTTTCCGACCAATGAGCAAGCGTGCCGCCCGCGAGCGCTGCCGCCAGGATCGCGTCGAGCGCGTCACGGTTCGCGAGCCGAAGCTTGTTGGTGACAAAACGAGGATCGGAAACGAGCGCTTCGCGATCGATCGCCTTGGCGAGCGCGCGCCAGTATTTTTCGGTATGCGCGACGACGACGAGGTGGCGATCGTCCTTGGTCTTGAAGCTGTTCCACGGGGCGAGCTGATAGTGCGCGTTGCCGAGGCGATCGGGCGTCTTGCCGGTCGAAAAATAATAGCCCTCGCGCGGCAGCATCGAAAAGATCGTCGCATCGAGCATCGAGACATCAACGCGCTGTCCCCTGCCGGTCGAGGCGCGCGCCAGCAGGGCCGCAAGAATTCCAATCGTGGCGAACAGCGGCGGAACGAAATCGGAAGTCAGGATGCCCGTCTTCAACGGGCCGCTCGCAGCGGTGCCCGTCAGTTGCATGATCCCGGACATCGCCTGGACGATCGGGTCGAGCGCCGGCCGGTCGCGATAGGGGCCGTCGGCGTTGAACCCGGGCATGCCGCAATAGATCAGTCCCGGATTGGTTTCTTTCAGCGCGTCGTAGCCGAGGCCCAGGCGTTCGAGCGCTCCGGGGCGGAAATTCTCGACAACCACATCGGCCCCGGCGGCAAGCGACCGAAATATCTGGATTCCGTTCTCGCTCTTCAGGTCGAGAACGACGCCGCGCTTGTTTCTGTTGACGCTCAGAAAATAGTCGCTCTCGCCGCAGGTCCGGTTGAGCCCGATCCCGCGCGCGCTGTCGCCGCCGGGCGGCTCGATCTTTATGACATCGGCGCCGAGGTCGCCAAGCAGCATGGTGCAGAGCGGCCCCGCCACCATCTGTGTTGCATCTAGAACACGGATGCCTTTCAGGACGCCGGTCACAGGCGCTTCTCCTCGGGGTCGGCGGCAGGCCATTCAGCGATGATAGCGCGCTTGAGCGTCTTGCCGGTCGCATTGGTCGGCAGCGGCTCGCTTCGCAGCCACCAGCGCGAAGGCGTCTCGAATTTCGCAAGCCGGCCGCTGGCGAAGTCGCGCAACAACTCCACATCGAGGACGGCGCCCGGCCTCAGCACGATGGCCGCCGCCACCTCCTCGCCCAGATCCGGATTTGGCAAGGGCACGACGGCCGCCTCCAGCACATCGGGATGGGAGCGCAAAATCGATTCAACGTGCACGCTCGCGATATTTTCTCCACCGCGAATGATCGTGTCCTTCGAGCGACCCACGATATAGAGCAACCCCGCCTCATCGAAGCGGCCGAGATCGCCCGTGACGACCCAGCCTTCGGCGTCAGCGATCGGTGTGGGATCGCCGAGATAGCCGTTCGGCGCGCTCGGGGCCCGCGCTGCGATCTCGCCGATGCCCTGCGAGTCCGGTTCGCGAATCACGATCTCGACCGCGGGGAGAGGCCGCCCGACGCAGCCCGGTTTGCCATCGAGTTCGGCCCCCGAGCCTGCGGCCAAAACACCGCCAGCTTCCGTCAGGCCATACAGGCTGCCGACCCGTTTGCGCGAGTTCGGAAACGCCGTTTCCACCTCGCCGCGGAGCGATTTCGGTATGGCCGCGCCGCCCATCTGCACGCTCGACACGCTCGATGTGTCGTACCGCGCAAAATCCGGATGCTGAATGACGCGCGACACCATCGTGGGCACGCTGCCCCACGACCGAATGCGTTCGGTCTGCATCAGCTCCAGCACTTCGACGGGATCAAACCTGCCCTTCGGCAGCACGATCCTGCCGCCTGACAGCATGGTCATCAGCGAGATCTGAATTCCGCCAAGATGAAACAAAGGCATGGTCACCAGACTGACGGGACCCCTATGCGTGTCCGGCAGATCGCTCGGGAGCCGGCCGGTCAACAACAGCAGGTTCTGGACGTTGGCGACCACGCCGCGATGGCTGGTTACGACGCCGCGCGCGTAGCCCGTCGTTCCCGAGCTGTAGATCACCCACGCCGGCCACTCTTCGTTGACGTCGCACAGGGTCAGCGTCTCCTCATCATCGAAATCGACCAGACTGCGCAGCTCATCGAAATCGATATAGTCCGCTTCGCGCGCCGAAAATCTTTCGCGCGGCCGGTCTGAGAGGATCAGCGTGGGGGCAGCGCCCTGCAGGACATTCGCCGTCTCTTCATCGCTCCACCAGGGATTGCCAAGCACCGCCAGGGCGCCGATCGTTTGCAGCGCCCAGAAGGCGACGAGCCATTCGATCTGATTATAGCCGAGCAGGAAGACGTGATCGCGAGGAGCGACGCCGCGAGCCCGGAGCGCCCTCGTCACACGCGCCACCGCGTTTCGGTGCTGCGCGCCCGTCAAACGTCGTTCGCCCTGGACGAGAAATTCGCGTGACGACCAGCGCTCGGCGTCGATCAGCAACTCGCCAAGGGAATGCGGCCGTTGCTCGTAAATAAGTCCTTCGCGGCCCGCGACTTCGCCCCGAACCACACGCGCGCCCCACGGTTGCGGCCGCCCTGCCAAATCCGAGGTCATTGCTCGCGCCCTCGCGTTTCCGGATCTCCGCCAAGCCCGACGAAATTGGGTCGGCGGCCGGCCTGCATCGCAGCGACGCCTTCCTTGAAGTCATCTTCCCTCATCAATTTGCCGATCAGACGCTTAGAATCTTCTATGCAGTCGCCGACATTGCTTTGCATCAACTCACCATAGAGCTGCCGCTTCGTCGTCCGCGCGGAGCGCGGAGAGACGGTCTGAGCCACCGACCGCGCGATCGCCATCACACGCTCGTCAAATTCTTCGCGCGCGAAGACCGCGTTGAGGAACCCCATGGCGAGTGCTTCCTCGGAAGTGAAGATACGGCCGGTCAACAGGATGTCGGCGGCGTGGGTCACGCCCACCAACCTCGGCAACAACCAGGCGAGGCCGTATTCGGCAGGAAGCCCGAGGCGCGCAGTCGCGGTTGTCAGCTTGGCGCCCGCGGCGGCGTAACGCAGGTCGCAAAAGCCTGCGATCGCAACCGCGATCCCAGCACAGGCGCCGTTGATCGCGGCGATGACAGGCTTCTGCAATCCCCAGTGCCAGACGAGTTCGTGGTCGAATTCCGGTCGCACGCCATGCCCAGGCTGGGCGAAAGCTTCGGGATCGACCGTCTTGACATAATCCTTGTCGCCCTCTGCGTAGAAATCGAGGGCCTTATGATCGGCGCCGACGCAGAACTGTTTGCCGGCGCCGGTGACAAGGATCACACGGACCGCGGGATCGCGGTCGGCTTCGTTCAT
The DNA here is from genome assembly GCA_963710855.1 of uncultured Pseudomonadota bacterium. Classification (GTDB taxonomy): domain Bacteria; phylum Pseudomonadota; class Alphaproteobacteria; order Rhizobiales; family Beijerinckiaceae; genus Roseiarcus. The sequence continues at coordinate 104,819 of CAVQBX010000007.1, forward strand.
GATCCAACGATATTCCGCGTTCATGCGGGAGGTCCAGGAATTGCCGCGATTGGGGCGGTCGAATCGCACGATTGCGACGCCGTCGTCGACGACCTCATACTGTGTGACTTTGAGCTCCACGGAGCCGCTCCTATTTGGACCTTGATCCGCGATCGTAACGATCGAGATAGTTCACCTGCGCCATCCTGAGATAGGCCGCCATTTCCTGAGCCGCCGCGGCGCCATCGCGGTTCCTCAGATGCTCGAGCATGCGCCGGCGCGATTGGATGGCGAATTCATTGGGCATGGCGCCGATCGCCTGCACGAATTGCCGCACGGATTCAACGAGCGCCTCGGTAATTACGACGAGCGCCGGATTGCCGGTGGCGCGCGCCAGCAGCTTGTGGAACTCCAGGTTGCGCCTGACGCGCAGCGGGAGATTGCCGGCTGCCGCGGCCACTTCCATCAACCGGACGTTTTCGGTAAGCGCCATCAAGTCGTCGTCCGAGCGGCGCTCGCAGGCGAGGCGCGCAGTTTCGCTGCCGATGATCGTGCGAGCCTCCGTCAGATGCGCGACGCTCACAAGACCCAGGCGGATCTGATCGCCGAGCGCCATCGTCATCACGGCCGCGCCGGAATTGCGGATGAACGCGCCCCCGGTCGCGCCGGGTTCGAGGCCGATCAACCCCGCATGTTCCAACGCGCGCAACGCCTCGCGGACGGTGTTTCGGCTGACGCTGAACATGGCCGCGAGTTCGCGCTCCGGCGGCAACCGGTCGCCTTCCCGGAGTACGCCCTGCTGAATCCGTTCGCGGATCTGCTCAGTAACCTCCTCGAACGAGCGGCGCTTTTGCCGCTTGGCGAACAGGGCATCTTCGACCAGGGCGCTCATGTTTGACCCAAATCACAGAAAGTGGCGGCTCTTGTCTTCCAAATAAACCGATTGTGACTATTTCTTCACCAGAGGACATTCGCTTTGAGAAAGCGGAATGAAACTGTCTTCCGCTGGAATCGTGGTGACGAGACGTTCGAAATCCCACGGCGTATGCGATTCCGAAGGCGCCTTGACTTCGACCGTATAGAGCGGCCGCATCACCCGGCCATCAATCCTCAGCGTTGCGTCCGGCGTGCTCGCGTCGTGGATCGGCAGCTTGTGCATTTCGGCCAGCACCGCGCCAGTTTCCTTCGTGCCCGCGGCTTCGACCGAGCGGAGATAATGCATGACCGAGGAATATACGCCGAGCTGGATCCATGTCGGCACGTGGCCAACGCGCTCGTAGAACCGTTTTTGCAATGAGCGGGTCTCATCATTGAGATCCCAGTAGAAGGTCGTCGTATAACGGATGCCCTGCATCGCCTCGAGGCCGAGCGCGGGAACCTCAGTCGGAAATAGCGAGAGGACGGTCAGACCCTGGCCCTTCTGGCCGAGCTCGTATTCCCTCCAACCCTTGACGATGTTGAGCGTGTCGTTGCCGCCGGAAGAGATCGCAATGACCTTGGCGCCTGAAGCCTGCGCCATCAGCAATTGCGAAGAAAAATCCGCCCCGTTTATCGCGAAGCGGGAAATGCCCAGCAAAGGCACGTGCTGTGATTCGAGGAAGGCCGACAGGCTCTTCTCGTAAGACTTGCCGACCGCGGCGTCCTGCGCGAGCAGATACCAACTGTCCCCGCCGGAGGCGATGACGCCCTTCATCGAGCGGACGAGCGCATAGCTGTCGGCGCCCCACATCGAGCCGTTCGGCGTGCAGGATTTTCCGGTGATTTCGGTGCTCGCGGCTCCCGAAACCAATGCGACCTTGTTCTTCTCGGTGGCCAGGAATTGCACGCCGAGCGCAATCGCCGAGCCGGTGATGTCGGCGATCGCGTCGACGCCTTCACTGTCGAACCACCGGCGGGCGATTGAGAGCGCGACATCGGATTTGTTCTGGTGGTCGGCCGAGACGAACTCGATGGGGTGGCCGAGCAGCGGACGGCCAAAATCTTCGATCGCAAGCTTCGCAGCCTCGATCGAGCCGCGGCCAGAAATATCGGAATAGGCGGACGAAGCGTCAGTCAGGACGCCGATTTTCACCGGTGCGTCGTCGGCAAGCGCGGGGGCCGCGGATCCGGCCAATGACAAGGTCGCCGCGATCCACGCAGCGTAGACAATCCGAAGGCGCATTGGTTTCGGCAAATTTCTCTCCCAGGCTCTCATGACGGCTCAACCGCCGCGCTTTTCAGTGTAAAAGGCCTCGCGCGCGTGGCTGGACGCGCGAACGCCACTTTTTTGGCGCTCCTTCATGAAATTGAATTCGTCCGGCTCGTAGCGGACGTTTGTCGCCAGCGTGTGGAGAACCGCTCCGCTCAGAAATTGGTTGTTGAGGCCGAGCGCCTGCATCGTTTGCAACGTCGAGACCTTGCCGATCGCAATCCCGTCGCGCGGCAGACGAACGATGCGCTCCGCCCAGGCTTCGCCAGCCTCTTCCAGTTCCGCCAAAGGCACGACTTTGTTGACGAGGCCGTTCGCCAGCGCTTCCGCGGCCGTCCAGACTTCGGCGAGCAGCAGGAGTTCGCGCGCCTTGCGCACGCCAAGGGTCATCATTTCCCAAGCGTCGAAGTAAGCCGCGCCGGAGAGACCCAATTTCTGCTCGGGATGGCCAATGCGCGCATTGTCCGCCGCCAGCACCAGGTCTGACGCCTCAGCCAGGTAAAGTCCGCCGCCGAGGCAATAGCCCTTTACCAGGGCAAGCGTCGGCTTCAAGGAAGTGAAGACGCGCTGCAAGCGCTCGACGTAGCGTTTGTCGTAGCTCAGACGCGCGCGCTGGCTCGGACGCCGCGGTCGGCCTTTTTCATCGGTCGTCGTCTCGCCGTACTGTTTGCCGACCTCCGAGAGATCGTGGCCCGCGCAGAAATCCTCGCTGGCGCCCTTTAAGATCACGACCCGGACATCGTCGTCGCCCTCGGCGCGGTCGTAGCAGGTCATCAACTGCTCCCACATAGCGTGGGTCATCGCGTTCTTCTTGTCCGGCTGATTGAGCGTGACGTAGGCGCGGCCATTTTTGGCGAAATAATCGACAGTTCCCATTGCGCTTCCGTCCGAGACTCGCATTTTTACCGACTTGGTTCTACCAAGGAATGCTAACTCATGCAAGCGACAAATTAACGCAAAATGGCCGCGGTGTTGCTTGCATTCTCCGTCAAGGCTGACATGGTAGGACCAAAGACGCCGCTGGCGAAGTCTGGCGGCGATTTCGGGAGCGAGGAATGGATTTCAGTTTTCCCGCGGAGGATGACCCGCGCCGCATCGAAGTGCGTGACTGGCTGCGGGCGCGACCCAAGGTTGGCTACCACGAGCTAGCGGGGCGTGGATTCGCGGCGCCGCACTGGCCAAAGCCCTGGGGTCTCGGCGCCGATCCCGAGCTGCAACTGATTGTCGACGATGAAATCGCACGGGCAAACATTCGCGCGCCGCACCACGTCAACCCCGTGCCCATCAACAATTGCGGTCAGTCGCTGCTGAAATTTGGAACCGAAGCGCAGCGTCAGCGCTTCTTGCCGCCGGCGCTCGCCTGTGAAGAAATCTGGTGCATGCTGTTCAGCGAGCCCGGCGCCGGCTCTGATGTCGGGGCGATGCGCACGAGCGCCCGACGCGAAGGCGATAGCTACGTCATCCGCGGACAAAAAACCTGGACCTCGCTCGCTGATCGCGCGGCCGTCGGCGTGCTGGTGACGCGCACGGACCCTTCGAGGCCCAAACACGAAGGCCTCTCACAATTCCTCATCAACATGAAAAGCCCCGGTATCACAGTCCGCCCGATCGCGGACATGACTGGTCAGAGCGGCGAATACAGCGAAGTGTTTTTCGACGATGTCGTCGTTCCCCAGGATCGCCGGCTTGGCGCCGAAGGCGACGGCTGGAAGATCGCCATGCAGCAGTTGCAGACGGAGCGCGTCGCCCTTTCGCGTCCAGGGGCGATCTGGGGTTCAGGTCCGTCGGCGCGCGATTTGCTCGACGGCCTGATCGCGACGGGCCGCTTGTCCGATCCACTGCTGCGCGACGAAGCTGCGCGAATCTACATCGAAGGCGAGATCCTCCGCTTGCTGGCGTATCGTTCGCTCAGCGACCGCATGAACGCGAAACCTTCAGGTCCCGAGGGAGCGGTCCGCAAACTGATTTCGGCGCCGCATGGCCAGCGGTTGCTCGACCTCGCCAAGCGAAGCCAGGGGGCGCGAGGCCTCATCAAGGATCGCAACGTGCTGCCGCTCGCGCCGGGCCAGCGTGGACCGTTCTCGAACTGGGATCACGCGTTCTGGTGGAGCCCGGCCGTTACGCTCGGCGTCGGCACACAAGAGATTCTCAAGAACGTCGTCGCCGAGCGCGTTCTCGGCCTGCCCAGGGAAAAGGATCCGACCGCGAAGCGCCCTTGGTCCGAAATTGCCGAAGCAGCAGGTTCAACCGGCAAGGCGGAGGGGTAGAAGATGAACTTTTCGCTCTCCGAGGATCTGCTCGCATTGCGTCGCAACGTCCACGACGTGCTCGCCGGCGAAGTCGATCTAGCGCCGCTCTTGAAACCCGGTTCGACCGTCGAGCAAGCCGGATACGATAAGCTGTGGCCCAAGCTGGTTGAGCTTGGCTGGAACGCGATCGTGGTTCCGGAAGCCTATGGCGGGCTCGGGATGACGCTGCTCGACCTATCGGTGGTTGCGACCGAGTGCGGTCGCTTTCTCGCTGCGGCCCCGCTGTTTGGCACGCTCGGGGGCGCTTGGGCGATCGAACTCGCCGGCTCGGAACCGCAGAAGGCCCGGCTTCTGGGCGAAGTCGCAGGCGGGACGTTGAAGCTTGCGCTTGCTCTTCCTGAACTCGACGAGGTCTGCGGGCTCTGCGAGGACGACCTGATTGCAGCGCCTGTCGGCGGCGACTATCGGTTGACAGGCGTTCGCGACCTCGTCGTGGACGCTGCGGCTGCCGACAAAATCGTTGTGATCTCCAAGACATCGGAGGGCGAACGAGGGTGGGTTGTTGATAGTAGCGCGCAGGGCCTCATTGTTGAAGTTCAGGACTGGCGCGATATCACCCGGCAGGTTTGTCGGTTGAATTTCGACAGCGTTGCTGCAGAGCCGCTCGAAGGCAACTCTCATGCTTTCTGGGGCGCGTTGCGCGATCGCCTGCTGCTCTGGTTGGCTGCTGAAAGCGCAGGGGGTTTACAGGCAGTGCTCGACGCCTCCGTGGCCCACGCCAAGGAAAGAGTTCGCGTTCGGCCGCCCGATCGGCGCTTACCAGGCGATAAAACATTCGCTCGCCGATATGCTCGTTCAGGCCGAGTGCGCATCGACGGCGGTGCTGTATGCGGCCTGGGCGCTGTCACAAGACGATGAGCAGGCGGCTCTCGCTACTGCGATGGCGCAGAGCCAGGCAAGCGAAGCCTATCGCGACGCCGCCTTTCGCAGCATTCAGATATTTGGCGCGATCGGTTTCACCTGGGAGATGAAGAACCATCTCTACTACAAGCGCGCTCGCGCGAACGCAGAATTGCTCGGCGCGCCAAGCCGGCATCGAGAGCGCATGATTCGCATTCTGGAAGCTCGGCATCCGAACCGGGCACGAGCGGGATAGGCAGGCCCTCAAACCCCTCCATTCGTTCTTTGCCGAACCGGTTGATCCCGCTTCTCGATCTATACGAACGAGAATTGCGAGGATTGCAGCGCTGACGCCTGGACGCCGTAGAGCGTCACCTCATTGGCGGCATTGAGCGTGATGACAGTATTCGCGCCATACTGGGCCATTGCGTTGTGCAGCGCGCTGAAACTTGCGAAGTCAGCTTTGCTGAACTGAAGATGGTCCGTGGATCCAAAATTGACGATGCCGTCCATTCCGAGCGCCGCGCTCGTCACGACGTAGTCAGAGGCGCCGCCAAGCGTGAAGGCGTCGTCGCCGGCGACATCGATCGTGTTGTTGTTGCCGACTATCGTGGCTTGGGCGTTGTTGAGCATGGCGGTCTGACCGGAAGCCCAGACGCTATCCCAGGCGCCGTTGGTCGCGCTGAGGCTCACCTCGGAGGCGCCCTGCAGCCAGATCGCGTTGCCCCCGCCGGCGATCCCGGCTTGAGCGTTGCTAAGGATCTCGGTCTGGCCCGAACCATTGACAGAATCCCAGACATTGTTGGTCGAAGCGAGTTCGACGGAGGAGGCGCCGGTGAGCCAAAGCGTGTCGCCGCCACCAGTGACGCCGGCCTGGGCGCTACTGAGGGAAATCGTCTGGCCCGAACCGTAGACGCCGTCCCAGGCGCCGTTGGTCGAACTCAGGCTCACCGAGGAGGCGCCGAACAACCAGATCGTATCGGCGCCGCCAACAAGTCCCGCCTGAGCGTTGCCGAGGATGACCGTCTCCCCGGAGCCGTTGACCGCATCCCAATTGTTGTTGGTCTGAACCAGCGCGACCGACGATCCGCCGTTGAGCGAAATCGTGTCGCCGCCGCCGCTGACGCCGGCCTGCGCGCTGTTCAGAGTGATGGACCCTCCGGAGCCATAGACGCCATCCCAGGCGCCGTTGGTCCCTGAAAGGCTGACGCCCGAGGACCCCAGCAACCAGACCGTGTCGCCGCCGCCGGCGATGGCCGCCTGCGCGCTGTTGAGAATGACGGTCTGAAGGGAGCCTTGCACCGAATCGGCCAATGTCCCTGTCGATCCGAGGCTCACCGTCGATGAGCCGGCGAGCACAATCGTATCGCCGCCGCCCACGATGCCGGCCTGACCATTGGTGATCGTCACTGTCTGGTTCGAGCCTTCCACGCAATCCCAGGCGCCGCCCGTCGCACTGAGACCAACCGTCGACGCGCCGTTGCTCCATATCGTGTTGCCGCCCCCTGCGACGCTCGCGCTCGCGGCATTGACGGTCACTGTCATGCCTGAACCATGAAGGATGTCGGAAACGCCGCTGGTGTTGTACAGACTGATCGACGATGCGCCGGTGTTCCAGATCGTGTCGCCGCCGCCGTTGATGGCGACTTGCGCGCTGTTCAGCGTGAACGTGCCTCCGCTGCCGTATACGGTGTCCCAACTGCCATTTGTGCCATAGAGGCTGATCGAGGAGGCGCCATTGCTCCAGATCGTATCGCCGCCGCCGACCACCCCGGTTTGCGAAGCGTTGACAATCACGGTCGCGCCCGAGCCCGTGACGCTGTCCCAGTTGTTGTTTGAACCAAAGAGACTGATGGTGCTGGCGCCGCTCAACGCGATCTTGTTCCCGCCTCCCGTGATGCTCGCAGCCGAGGCGGCAAGCGTGATGGCGTCGTCGGAAGCGGTGACCTGGCTCGATGATCCGGCAGAGCCCGCGAGGCTGAGGCTGTCGTCGTTGACGGCGCTGATCGTGTCGCCGCCGCCTGTCACCGCCACACTGGAATTGGCCTTCACATAGACCTCGAGCCCGCTGGCCGTCAGCGCGATCGGGCTGGCCGCCTCGCCATTGCCGCCGGCGTACCAGATCGGCGGCCAGACCTGCGCCCATCACATCGAACAGCGGATTAACGATCTTTTCAAAGAGCGCCACATCGTCGTCGGCTTGCGCCGCCGTGACGTCGAGCTGCGGCGCGCCGACATCCGTCAACGCGATCGAAGCGATGTGGGCGATGTCGGCGACCTCAGTGGTCAAGGCCGATGCAACGTTGTTCGCGGTATCGCCGAGGCCAAGTTGATAGGGCAGTCCGTTCGCGTCGGAGATCATCCTGAATCGAGGAGCGTCCGAGCTCAATTCGGATATCGTAACGCCCGCGATCACGCCATTGTCAACGACCGTAATCGCGTTGAGATGCGCGTCCGCGCAGAAGCTCGCGAACTCGGGAGAGACGTTGGCGGCCGTGTCGCGGATCGCAAAACCCTGCAAATATTCATCGAGCGCGGCCTCGTTGGCCGTGTAGACGGCCACCGTGACGACGGGGCCCGCGCTGTTGACCGCAACCGCTGTTCCGCCACCGGCCGACGTCACACAATAATCGTCGCCGATCGCATAGCCGTTGTTGATCGCGAAGGAGGCCAGCCGGGCCCCGCCCGCGGTCTCAATCAAGATCGATCCGCCGCTCGAACCCGCCGCCTTGAAGATGGCCTGATCACCCGAGGCGTAGGCGAGGCTTTTGAACTCGACCTCGTCTCCGACAACAAAGCCCGAGACGGTTGCGGCAAATGTCGCGCCGCTATCGAGCGCGAGAAGGCCGCCGCTGCCCGCAAAGGTCAGGCTTCCGCTCAGCGCACCTCCCGAACCGATTTCGAGCCGTCCGCCCGAAATGACGTCATCGGCGGCGCCCCCCAAAACCAATTCGTCGGCCCCGGCGGCGATGAGATCGCCGCTCGCCGATCCTCCGGCGAATATCTCGGCGCCGCCGGCCTCGATGTAGGTTGCGAGCGACCGCGCTGCGCTGTTGACATCGAGAGAACCGCCGTCGACGACTAGAGATTGCCCGACGCCGCCGCCTTCCGTGGTGAGGCTTTGGCCGGCGACGATGGTCGCGCCGGAGAGCGTGATCCCGGAGTTTATCTCAAAGAGACAATTGCCTCCGGCCTGCACCTGGGCGCCGGGAAGACTCGCAGCGCTGGCGTTCTGATTGATAGCGATGATCAGGGAGCCGCCGCTGGAAACGACCACGCCGCTCACCGTCGTGGAGGCGTCGACGAATAGCGAGCCTCCCGAGGCGACCGCGACCGAAAAAGCGCCGCCGCCAGCGTTGAAAGGCGCGCCGAAGTCGATATAGGCCGATCCGCCGGCTTCGACGAGGGCATCGACCAGCGATCCCTCGTAGTCGGACACCACTCCGTTCGCGGCGATAGTCACCGCGCTGACCTCGCCGCCGGAGTTGATGTCGAAGACGCCGCCGCTGACGAGGCCCGTCGCGATCTGGCCCGAGCCTACATCGTTTTCCCAGATCAGATCGTCATGTCCCGAGCCGACGGCGAAAGCGAAAGGTCCGATCACTGGGCCCGCGGTCGCTGAAGTCGCGCTTGACCACTTCGTTCCCTTTGAAGTCCAGATCGTGTTGAATTGGTTGTAGGAAATCACGCTCGCTTGCGACGCTGACAGGCCGAGCACGAGCCGCCCGCCGGCGCCGCCGCTGGCGACAAAACTGCTGCTCGAATATTTTCCCGAGACCGCGAGCGAGGCGATCTGCTGATCGGCGGCGTTGTAGATCGTCACCTCGCCGCCGCTCGAACCCGTTGGACTGAAGGCGGCGACATCGCCGGCCGAATACACCAGCCCGGCGAACTCTATGACGTCATCGGCCGTAAAGCCGGAAACCATGCCTCCAAATCCGCCTTGCGAGTTGATCTCGAGCAGGCCGCCTGAACCCGTGAAGCCGAGCGCACCGGAATAGAGTCCCCCGGAGGCAATCTCCAGCGTTCCCCCGACGATCGAGTCGCCGGAGTCGGAACCGGCATCGGTTGCAAACCCGCCTTGCTCGACGATCGCGCCGATGTCGGTCGCCCCTGCGAGGATGGTCAGGCTGCCCGATGCGACCGTCGTTGCGCTTACGGTTCCCCAGACTTCGAGGTTCGCGCCGAGAGCGACGACCGCGCTTGTCGCCGCTCCGCCGGCATAGACCGTCTGATAGCCGCCTTCCGCGACGTAGTTGCTGATTGCGCCGCCGCTGCAGACGCAAAGGTCGATCGTCACGCCGCTCGCCAGTGTCGCGCCGAGCACCGTTGCCGAGCCGCTGATCTGGGTCCAGCTCCCGTAGTTGCTGGTCAGGAACGGTTCAAACGTCGCCCCGCGGCTGACGACGACGCTCTTGACCGTGGTCGCCTGGTAGAGTTCGAGAATCCCACCGCTCTGAATGTTTGCCGAGCTCAGTTGTCCGCCGGCCTCGACCGCCACCATGCCCCCGTTCGAGGCGAAAGAACTCGAAAGCGCGCCGCCGGCATAGACAAATATGTCGCCATTGGCGCCCGCGCTGGAGCGGCTGGCGGAGCCGCCGGACATGATCAGTTGCTGGCTGATCGCGTATACGCCCGAGGCCTGCGAGCAGGAGACGGTCGTCGAGACGACAGACCCGCCCGCTTCGACGATCTCCATTCCGCCCGATATCGTCGTGCTCGCGGCGTAGCCGCCGGAAACAACGAGGTTGCCGCCCGATTGAACGATTGCCGACAGTGCTTCGCCGCCGGATTCGATCAGGAACTGTCCACCTTTCACGACGCCCGTAGCGATGTCGCCGGCGCCGACGTAGTCGTCAAAGATCGTGTCGTCCTTTCCGCTCCCGACGGCCGAGACGTACGGGCCAATCACTGGGCCGGACGTGACGGTCGTCGAGCTCGTCCAGGTCGAGCCGTTGAGCGTCCAGATTGTTTCCTGTTGGCCGTAAGCGATGGTGTATTGGGCAGCGGACGAGGAAAGCGAGACTTCCAGCGCATCGTCTGCCGCCGCCGCCACGACGAATTCGTCGGCCGAATACAGCCCGGACACCGTGAAGGACGCAATCTGATGATGGCTTGCGTTGGCGATCGAAACCGTGCCGCCCCCGGAGCCGTTCGAGCCAAATGTCGCCGAGTCGCCGCTCGCATATTGCAGTCCGGAGAACAGGATCGCGTCGTCCGCCCCGAACCCGGATATAACGCCGTTGAATTGGCCCCCTTGATCGATCTGCAGCAAGGCGTTTGGGCCGCTGAAAGCGAGCGAGGCCGAATAGACGCCTCCCGAGGCGATCTCCATGAGGCCGCCGGCGCCGAGTTGATCTGCGGATGCGTGGCCGCCGCTCGCAACCTTCAGATCGCCGCCATAGGCGATCAGCGTCCCGGCGTCGCTGCCGCTATTGTAAACGAGCGCGAAACCGTCATCGACAATCGAGCCGCCGCTAAGCAAGCCGCCGCAATTGTCGAGGCTGCCGCCGAGTTCTATCGCGGCGTTGAGGAACTCGCCTCCGTTGGCGTAGGCGTCGACGACGCCTGCCGATCCGACGACCGTCATGCCGGTGACGAGGCCGCCGCTCTCGACAATCCACTCGCTGTTGTTGCAGGCTGTGAAGCCCGCATATCGGGCGCCGTTGCCGACTTCGACGTAGGTCGCGGCGCTAATCGTCATCTGGTCCGCGATGAAGCCGGAATAGAGCTGCAAAGCGCCGCCGGCGGACACTTTCGCGCCATACGCCGAACCGCCGGCCTGGACTTCGAGCACGCCGCCGGAAGCCACGACCGTCGCGCTGGCTTCGCCCCCGGCGTTGACGATGAAGGCGCCGCTCTGCACGACGCCAGTCGCAATCTGATTCGCGCCGACAAAATCATCAAAGATCGTGTCGTCCCGCCCGACGGCGATGGCCTCGTTGAAAGCTCCGATCAGGGGGCCGGATACGGCCGATGTCGCGCTGACCCAGGTCGATCCGCTCAAGGTCCAGAGCGTATCCGTCTTGTTGCACGCGATCGTATAGGTGATCGTCGGACTGTAGAGCTGAACCTCCAGCGAGCCGTTGGCCGCCGCCGAGGCGACGAAGTCGTCCGCAGGATAGGCGCCCTTCACCGAGAAAGTTTCGATGGCCTGACGCGAGGCTGTCTCGACCGTGACAAGACTGTTGCCCGATCCCGTCGAGCTGACGGTTGCGAAATCGCCGCTCGTGTAACCAACCCCTGCAAATTCGACGAGATCGCCGATCGCGAAACCCGAGACGACGCCCGTGAAGGCGGCCTGCTGATCTATCTGGAGCGTCCCGTGCGGCCCGCCGAAGGAAACTGTCCCTGAATAGACGCCTCCGGATGCGACCTCGAGCCGTCCGCCCGCAATGAGGTCGTCCGAGGCCGTTCCGGCGACATATTCGAAGCCGCCGAGGCCAATCGTCGCGTTGGTTTCCGAGGCGGAGCCGAACACATCCAGGTTGCCGCCGGAGTTGATGACAGTACCCGAGGCGAAGGCTCCGCCGCTCACAATCTCTAGTCCGGAATTGATTGTCGCGCCGAACGACTGGCCCTCGTAGTTGACCTTGAAATATCCGCCATTGAGCACGAAGCCGGCGATCGATCCGCCCGAACTCGACGCTGGCCTCTATGAGCGCGCCGCTCGAAATGGCGACGCCTTGAAAGACAGTCGGACCGGCGATCGGTCGCCACGTCCCGTAGCTGTCGTCGACATCGATCATGAAAATGCCGCCGCTGGCGACGGAATCGTCCTGCCCGACTGCGCCGGCCTGCAGCTCGATGGTCCCGCTGGTTGTCGCTGTCGCGCTGATCAACGAACCGCCGGAAGAAAGATAGGCGACTGCATCGAAACCAACCGAGACACCGGTCGCCGCGCCGCCGCTCGCGACCGTCAAGTCACCGCCTGAATTGACAATTGACGACGCCGCGAAGCCGCCGGACTCTATCGTGAAGATCGCGCCCGCGCCGACCTTTGTCGCAGAGGCCGTTCCAAACACCGTGCCGAAATCGTTGGGGCCCAGGGACGCGCTCAGCGCCTGGCCGCCGGAATAGACGTCGATTCCGCCCGACCCGGCGCTGAAATCGGTGACAGCGCCGCCGCTGCTGACGACGAGGATGATGCCCGCGCCACTGCTGACGGTAACGCCGTCGATGACATTGGCGCCGCCCTGCGAGGTCCAGACGCCATAGTTGGTGGTGATATCGAGCAGGAAAATGCCGCCGCTGATGACGACATCGCCCGAGACCGTCGCGCCCTGGTGCACCTCGAGATAGGCGCCGCTCGCGACGGTTACATTGTCGAGCGCGGCGCCGGCAAAACCTTCGACATAGCCGCCATAGGCGACCGAGATCCCGCTGCCAACGCCGCCGCTCTCGACAACCAGAACACCGCCGGAAAGCACGCTCGCGCCGCTGACCACGCCGCCGGAGTTGGCGTAGAACAAGTCATCGTCGATGACCCCGGTGGCGATCTCGCCGGCGCCGACATAGTCGTCCCAGATCGTGTCGTCATGACCGCCGCCGACGGCGACGGTGAAGGCGCCGATGAGCGCGCCGGATACCGCCGAGGTGGAGCTGACCCAGACCGACCCGCTCTGGGTCCAGATCGTGTCCGTCTCGCTGCTCGAAATCGTGTAGGTCGTCGACACGGCGCGTTAGACCTTGTTGGAACTACACTTGCGGCGGGCGCGCGGCGTCCTGCAAAAATCCTGGCATCGCCGATATCGCTCGCTTCACTTGTTCGGCGGTGATGAGGCGCGTGCACTCAAACTGCCGGGACGTGCCCTTGTGCCTCGGGCACCAGAGAAAATCCTTGTGATCGAATCGCAGGGCCGGATCGTTCCAGCAGGAGTTGCAGGCGTGATAGTTGATCACTCGCCCCTGAGTTTCAAATTCCGTGGTTGGATGCGAGAAACCGGAAATCATGATCACGCGCGCGCCCGCCGCCCAGGCGAGCCAGGAGAGGCCGCTGGAAAGGCCAACGAAGAACTCGCAATGTTTGAGGTAGCGCGCGCACTCGCTCAAGGACAAACCGGTGAAGTCTTCAGCGCCGTGCGGTATCTGGTTCCAGACCAGCCCATGGCCGTGCATCGGCGCTCGATCGACGCAGATAACCCGATAACCGGATTGCCTGAGAAACGCGATGATTTCCCTCCAGCCTGGCGGATTGTTCCAGTATTTGGCTTGTGTGGTCGATTGCGTTGCAATGCAGACATAGCGTTCGGCGATCGGACGGATGTCTGCCTGCGGGATGGCGAGCCTGGGCGCTTCTTCCTTGGGGTCGACACCCAGTATGTAGGCGGCGGTGCGATGCAGTCCGACCAGTCGGAAATCGACGGGCTGGCGGAGGCATTTGACGTCGTCGAAGAACAGCCCGAGATTATAGGTCGCGTAGTAGCGCGCGGCGTCGACGTCCTTGGCTTCGACGATCTCGATGTCGGGATAGGCGTCGCGAAACAGCGGGATCAAAGGAGCTGCAAGCGTGCATGTCAATTTGCACTGGTGGATTGCCTGAAACCGCGCGGCATAGGAGAACCAGCCGACGGTATCGCCGAGCGTGCCGACAGGAAAGTTGATGAGCACGTTCTGCCCAGAGGCGTCGTAGTCATGCGCGAACGCTAGCTTGCCGGCGGACCATGCCTCGAGTCTGCCGCGGACATAGTAGCGCTTCGAGGAATTTACGCGTCCACGCGCGAGCGTTGTCTGGAACAGCACGTTGCCGGTGTCGAGATCACGAATGCGCACGAACCAGGGCGTATCGCGCTCCGGCAGGGCAATGCGGCAGCCGTCGTTGAAATCGTATCTGATGCCAAGCGGGCCAGTTTGGGTCGGCATTGCCGAAGCCAGCAGGAATGGGCTTGGCTGAGGCTCGCTTTGTGGCGGCGCCGGTTCCACGACCGAGGCAGACGAGACCGTGCGGTCCCCCTCCACCTCGCAACCCTGTTCAACCGCCGTGTCGTCGACAAGATCGACCACAGAGGCGTCTATTTGTTGATCAAATACCAAAGTCTGACCACAATCCACGACACGAACTCCAAACAAGACCCGCGCGGTCATTTGATTAGGACGCCGATCTCATCGCAACCTTAACGCGGCGGCGGCGTTTGGAGTTGGCGCGCCACTCGTCAATCAAATAGTGTATTTTGGCTAAATTTGACGATCCGCAAATTCGGCGCGTCAAGTAGTCGCTTCTCAATTGGTGCGTATCTTCAGGCGGCGGCGCCGTCGAGAACACAGTCGAGCGAGGACGATGCGGCGGATCAATAAGTGTCGCCCCGCTCGTGACCACAAAACTTGCTGGCTAGCGACTGTAGTTACGCTACGTCACCGCCTCCAGCAGACTGCAGAGGCAAGCTGTGCAAATCAGCTTGAGACCTTGCACCCTCGCGCATGCCGCTACGGCATGCGGTATCAAACCTGTGAGACCTTGCATTAACCAGGACAGCAAGCAAAACCTAAGGGATTATTAGGGAAGCGGACCCGATCCGCATCATTTACTGCGATCTTGCAGAGACTGATTGAATGCCGGATAAGTGTTTCATATTAAGATAACCATTGGCCTCAGTCGAGCGAGGCCGGCGCGAGCTTCGGCTTGCCGAGGATCATGTCGGAGGCCTTCTCGGCGATCATGATGGTCGGCGCGTTGGTGTTGCACGAAGGCACCAACGGCATCACCGAGGCGTCGGCGATGCGCAGGCCCTCAAGGCCGCGCAGCTTGAGCTCCGGCGTCACGACAGCGTCGGGCCCTGTGCCCATCGCGCAGGTCCCGACGGGGTGGTGATCCGTCTTGCACGAGCGATAGGCGTATTCCGTGAGTTCCGCGTCGGAGTTGAGATTGTCTCCGGGCAGCCGCTCGGCCAGAATGAAAGGCTTCAGCGCCGGCTGGCGAAGGATTTCGCGCGCCAGCCTCAGGCCCTTGATCGCGCAGTCGCGATCGTAAGGGTCTTCCCAGTAGTTCGGGTCGATCAGCGGCGCGGCTTTCGGATCGGCGCCGGCGAGCCTCACCGTGCCGCGCGAGCGCGGCCGCAAGAAAGCCGAGTTCAGCGTGACGCCTGGATTGTTCATCTGCGCGACGCCGGCCTCGATGCCGGAGCCGAGGCCGAGATGAAACTGGATGTCCGGCGAGCGCGCCGTCTTGTCGGCATACCAGAACCCGCCGGTCTCAAACAACGTCGACGTCACCGGACCGGTCTTGAACAGCAAATACTGGACGCCGGCCCAGACGGTGCGGTGCAGTTGCGCGACACGATCGTAAGTGTGATCGCCTGTGCATTCGCAGATCGCATAAAGATCGAGGTGGTCCTGCAAATTGCCGCCGACGCCGGCGAGGTCGTGGACGACGGACACGTCTGCTTTCTTCAGTTCATCCGCAGGGCCGATGCCCGAAAGTTGGAGCAGCCGCGGCGTGCCCATTGCGCCCGAAGTCAGGATCACTTCGCGATCAGCTCGCAATGTCTCCACTCCAGCGCCGTTCGCGACCTGCACCCCGACCGCGCGCCCGTTCTCGACGACCACTTTGAGGGTCTCGGTGTTGAGGCGGACCGTCAG
This sequence comes from uncultured Pseudomonadota bacterium, assembly GCA_963710855.1. Taxonomy (GTDB): domain Bacteria; phylum Pseudomonadota; class Alphaproteobacteria; order Rhizobiales; family Beijerinckiaceae; genus Roseiarcus. The sequence continues at coordinate 120,710 of CAVQBX010000007.1, forward strand.
ATTGCTGCGATTAAGGGCAGGTTTCAGGAACGCGCTCGACGTCGAGGAGCGCTCGGCGTTGCGCGTCGAGAGCTGATAATGGCCCATGCCGTCCTGCACGGCGCCGTTGAAATCGAAATTGAAGGGAATGCCGGCTTCCTGCGCGGCGCGCAGAAACGCGTGGCTGATCGGCGGCGGGTTGATCGGATAGGAGACGCCAAGCGGGCCTCCATAGCTGTGGTACGCGTCGGCGAGTCGCTGGTTGTCCTCGCTGCGCTTGAAATAGGGCAGCACCTCGCGATAGCTCCAGCCCGTGCAGCCGGCCTTGCGCCCAGGCGTCGTAGTCGATCGCGTTGCCCCGAGTGTAAAGCTGCGCGTTGATCGAGGAGCCGCCGCCGATCACCTTGGCTTGCGTGTACCAGATGACGCGGCCGTTAAGATGTTTCTGCGGAACGGTGCTCCAGCCCCAGCTTGCGACGCCCTTCGTCATTTTGGCGAAGCCCGCGGGCATCCGAAACAGCATCGAGGAATCGTCGCCGCCCGCCTCGAGCAGCAGCACCTTGATGTCGGGCTCGGCGCTGAGGCGGTTGGCGAGCACGCAGCCGGCGGAGCCGCCGCCGACAATGATGTAATCGTAGGACATCGCCGCTAGTTCCTGAGATGAAGGTCGTTGCTCGCGACATGATCGGCGACGCGCAGAGCCTGCGCGGCGATCGTCAGCGACGGATTGACCGCCGCCGAGGTCGGCAGGAACGAAGCATCGACGACGAACAGATTGGGATGATCCCAGGCGCGGCAGAACGGATCGAGCGCGGAGGTCGCGGCGTCGGCGCCGATGCGCACGGTGCCGCATTGATGCGAAGGCGTGCGGCGATCGAACACATGGGTCAGCACGATCGGATAGCCGGCGGCGCGCAGCCGCTCCTTCAGGACGGCGACGAGCCGCACATGCGCCTCCCAGTTGCTGCGTTTCCAGTCGAGCCGGATCTGATCGCCGTCGACCGTCACGCGGCTCTCGGGATTGGGCAGATCCTCGCTCATCGCGAGCCAGTCGATGGAATGTCGGCTTACATAGCGCAGCGCCCATTCCGGCGCGAACGGCACGTTGGGCTTGAGGATCGGCGCCGTCACGCGGCCGAGCAACTGGATATTGCCGAGCGGAGGCCCGCCAGCTCCATCGCTCAGATAGAAATCGTTGATGCCGAGCGTCTTCTGATAGACGGAGTCGTTGAGCGCGCGCGGATCGATGCCGATCACGGCGGAGAGATTGTGGTTCATGAAGTGGCGGCCGACCACGCCGCTCGAATTGGCGAGCTCCGAGCGAAGCAGCAGCGCGGCGGAATTGACGGCGCCGGCCGAAAGCACCGTCAGCTTGGCGTCGATGCGCACGCGCTCGCCGCCGACGTCCGCCTCAACCCCCGCGATGCGCCTGCCGTCCGCTTCGACAATCAGACGTTCGACGCGCGCGCGCGTTTTGAGTTCGACGTTCGAATGTTCGAGCGCGGCGGCGAGGCCGCAGCTTTCCGCGTCGCTCTTGCCGTGCGCGACATCGGGAAAGGCGTCCCAGGTCGTCGGCGCGCGCGCGATCCAACGCTCGATGTCGACGCCGAGCGGCAGCGGCGCGGGATGCAGTCCGGCGCGCTTCATCCGCTCGCGCACTCTCGCGATGGCGGGTTCGTCAGGCACCGGCTGAAAGGGATAGGGCGCCGAATGGAACGGCTCGGTCGGGTCGAAACCGAGCGCGCCGCGCACGCGATAAAGCTGTTCCGCGCGCGTGTACCAGGGCTCCAGCTCCTCATAAGGAAACGGCCAGCCCGGCGTCTCGCCGTCGCGATGCGCGACGGGCAAGAAATCCTCAGCGCGATAGCGGATCAGCACCGCGCCGTAGAGTTTGGTGTTGCCGCCGACGTAATAGTAATTGCCTGGGTTGAACGGTTCGCCGGCGCCGTCGAGCCATGTCTCCTTCGGACGAAAATGGCCGCGCTGGAAGATCGCGCGCGGATCGCGGACCTCCGGGCTGTCCTTCAGACGCTCGCCTCGCTCGAGGATCAGGATGCGCGCGCCGCTCGGCGCGAGACCCGCGGCAAACGTCGATCCTCCCATCCCCGACCCGATGACGAGGACGTCCACATCGTTTCTCGATTGCATTCTTAGCCTCAAGCCCCGCGGTCTCGCCGCGGCCCTGGTTCCCCTACAGGCGGCGCGTCGACGTGGGATCGAACAGCACCGCCTTGTCCAGATTGAGCGCGAACGTATGTTGCTGGCCGACGCGAACCTCCGTGTCGGCGCGCATGCGCGCGGTAAGTTCCTTGCCGGCGACATGGATGACGACGAACGTGTCGGAACCTGCGGGCTCGACGATCTCGACCGGCGCGTCGAACTTCGCGATCGACTTCGCATTGCGGTCGATGCTTTCGGTGTCGTTGACCGCCTCCGGGCGGATGCCGAAAATCACCTTGCCGCCATCCTTCAGTTTGTTGGCGTCCGCGCTCGCCGGGAATCGGCACGACGATGGCGGGATGGTCATGACGCTCGAGCAGAATGTGCGCCGAGCCGTTGACGCCGGTGACCTTGCCCTCGAGCAGGTTCATCGCGGGAGACCCCATGAAGTCGGCGACGAACAGATTGGCGGGCGTGTTGTAGATTTCGCTGGGCGTACCGACCTGCTGCAGCTCGCCGTCCTTCAGCACGGCGATCTTGGTCGCGAGCGTCATCGCCTCGATCTGATCGTGGGTCACATAGACGATCGTCGTGCCGGTCGTCTGATGCAGGCGCTTGATCTCGATGCGCATGTCGACGCGCAGCTTGGCGTCAAGATTGGAGAGCGGCTCGTCGAACAGGAAGATCGAGGGCTTGCGCACCAGCGCCCGGCCCATCGCGACGCGCTGCCGCTGACCGCCGGATAACTGGCTCGGACGGCGGTCGAGCAGATGCTCGATCTGCAGGGTCTTGGCGACGGAGGCGACCGCGGTGGCGCGGTCCGCCTTGGGCACGCCGCGCATCTCCATGCCGAAGCCGATGTTCTCGGCGACCGACATGTTGGGATAGAGCGCGTAGGACTGGAACACCATGGCGATGTCGCGCTTCGAGGGATGCAACTCGTTGACCACCTTTCCGCCGATGCGGATTTCCCCCGCGCTGATCGATTCGAGGCCAGCGATCGTGTTGAGCAAGGTCGACTTGCCGCAGCCCGACGGCCCGACCAGCACGAGGAAGCCGCCCTTCTCGAGCGTGATGTCGATGCCCTTCAGGATCTCAACCGCGCCGAACCGCTTGCGAAGCGAGATGATGTCGAGGTTGGCCATGTCTTTCTAACCCTTCACCGCGCCGGCCATCAGACCGCGCACGAAATAGCGTCCGGCGACGACGTAGACGAGCAGAGTCGGCGCCGCGGCGATGATGGCCGCGGCCATGTTGACGTTGTATTCGGTGACGCCCGTCGACGTATTGACGAGATTGTTGAGCGCGACCGTCATCGGCGAGGAGTCGCCGGCGGCGAAGGTCGAGCCGAACAGGAAATCGTTCCAGATGTTGGTGAACTGATAGATGACGGTGACGATGATGATCGGCATCGAATTCGGCAGCAGGATGCGGCGGAAGATCTGGAAGAAGGTCGCGCCGTCGATCATCGCCGCCTTCACGAGCTCGGTCGGAAACGCCTCGTAGTAGTTGCGGAAGAACAGGGTCGTGAAGCCGAGGCCGTAGACCGTGTGAACGATGACGAGATTGACGGTCGGATTGCCGAAGCCGAATGTGAACCCTGTTGCGTCAGAGAGCTGATTGCCGATCTGGCCGAGCAAGCCAAGAATAACGGCCATCGGGATGATGACCGACTGGAAAGGAATGAAGCAGGCGAACAGCATCATGCCGAACACCAGCTTGTGGCCAGGAAAGCGCCATTTCGTCAGCACATAGCCATTGACGGCGCCGAGCAAGGTGGAGATCGCGACGGCCGGCACGACCATCTTGATCGAGTTGAGGAAATAGCCGGAAATGCCGAGCGTGTCGGAAACGCCGATGCGCGCCTCGCCCCAGGCCTTGATCCAGGGCTCGAAGGTGAGATCCCTCGGCAGCGCGAACATGTTGCCGCCCGTGACCTCGTCGAGCGGCTTCAGCGAGGTGTTGATCATCACCAGCAGCGGCATGATGTAGATGAAGGCGAAGATGACCAGCAGGCCGTAGATCACGATGCGGGTGGTCAGGGAATGTCGCGCGGGCTCCCGGCTCGGTGCGGAAGTGATGAGGTCGGCCGCGCTCATCGCGCCTTCTCCTTCAGCTCGGAATAGAGATAGGGCACCATGATCGCCGCGATCGTCATCAGCATGATGACCGCAGCGGTCGAGCCGACCGCCATCTGGTTGCGCGTGAACGTATAGGAATACATGAAGGTCGACGGCAGTTCGGCGGCGCCGCCGGGATTCTTGCCGGTGACCGACAGAACGAGGTCATAGGACTTGATCGCCATATGGGCGAGCACGATGATCGCGGAGAGAAACACCGGCCGCATGATCGGGATCACGATGCGGCGATAGGTCTGATAGGCCGAGGCGCCATCGATCTGCGCGGCTTTTAGGATTTCGCCGTCGACGCCGCGAAGCCCGGCCAGAAACATCGCCATTACGAAACCCGACGTCTGCCAGACGCCGGCGATCGCGACGCAATAGATCATCATGCGTGGATTGACGACCCAGTCGAAGTGAAAGTTCGTCCAGCCCCAGTCGTGCACGGCCTTCTCGAGTCCGATGCGCGGGTCGAGGAACAGCTTCCACGCCGTGCCCGTGACGATGAACGAGAGCGCGAGCGGATAGAGATAGATCGGCCGCAAAATGCCCTCGCCGCGGATCTTCTGGTCGAGCAGGATCGCCAGCGTCAGGCCGAGGATCAGACAGAAGATCACATAGAGACTGCCAAACAGCCCCATGTTGACCAGCGCCGTGTACCAGCTAGATGGCGGGTCGGTCTCGAACGTCCAGTTCCACAATTTCTGGTAGTTCGCCCAGCCGATCAGCGTGGTGCTCGCGAAGGCCTTCGAGTTGGTGAACGACAGAAACAGCGTCCAGAGGTTGAATCCGTAAACGAAGAACAGCACGAGCACGAAAGACGGCGCCAGCACGAGGCGCGGCAACCAGTCCTGCAGGCGGGAACGCAACGATCCGCTGGAGCGCCGGATGGCGGCAGGGGACACGGTCTGGGCGGTGGTCGACATGGCAAATGGCCCGGCGTTCGGATGGTGTAGCCGAGGTCGTCGACCTCGGCCGTTGGCTCAGAGCCGAGGTCAGCGACCTCGGCTACAACTCCCGTTACTTCGCGTTGTTAATCGCCTTGATGAGCTCGGCGACGGCCTGGTCGGAGGTCTTGATCTCGCCATGGAAGAACTTGGTCACGACGTCATGATAGGCGCCCGCGACCGCCGGCGGCTGCGCGTAGTTCTGCGCCATCGAGCCGACGAACGCGCCAGAGCTGTTGGCCGCCTTCACGTCCGCGATGCCCTTCTTGCCGCAGATGTCGAAGGCGGTGTCGGGCACGTCCATGCGCGCCGGCACGGAGCCCTTGACGACGTTGAACGCCGACTGGAAGCTCGGGCTCATTGTCGCGTCCGCGAGCGCCAACTGGGCGGCCTTGCGGTCGGCCGAGACGTTGAACATCGCGAACATGTCGGTGTTGTAGATCACGGCGCCGTCGGTGCCGGGGAAACGGTAGCAGAGGAAGTCCTTGCCGGCCTCTTTGTTGGCGGCGCGGAATTCACCCTTTGCCCAGTCGCCCATCACCTGCACGAGCGCATCGCCCTTGATGACCATCGCGGTGGCCAGGTTCCAGTCGCGGCCGGCGTAGTTCGGATCGACGTAGTCGCGCAGCTTGGCGAGGTTGTCGAACGACTTCTTCATCGTGTCCGACTTCAGCGCCGCCGGATCGAGATCCACGAACGCCTTCTTGTAGAACTCGATGCCGCCGGTCGAGGCGACGACGGAGTCGAACATCGTCGCTTCCTGCCAGGGCTGGCCGCCGAGCGCGAGCGGAATGACGCCCGCCGCCTTGGCCTTGCCGAGCAGGGCGACGAATTCATCGAAATTCTTCGGCTCCGTTGCCGCCGATCTTATCCATCACCGCCTTGTTGATCCAGACCCAGTTGACGGAGTGGATGTTGACGGGCACCGCGCCCCACTTGCCGTCGGTGGTGGTGAACTTCTGCAGCGCGGTCGGGATGACCTTGGCCCAACCTTCCTTCTCGGCCAGCGAAGTGATGTCGCCGAGCTTGCCGGCTTCGGCGTAATCCTTGGCGAAATAGCCGAGGATCTGCGAGGCGGTCGGCGGGTTGCCGGCGGCGACCATGGCCTTCAGCGTCGTCATCGCGGCCTCGCCGCCGCCGCCGGCGACCGGCACGTCCTTCCAGGTGTAGCCTTCCTTGGCGAGATCCTGCTTGAGCACGTTGAGCGCCGCGGCTTCGCCGCCCGACGTCCACCAGTGCAGCATCTGGATTTCCTTGTTGTCGGCGGCCGCGCCCCCGCCGCGAACCCCAGCGCCGCGACAGTCATCGCGCTCGCCATCAGCATCGTACGAAGCTTCATGTTTTACCCTTCCAGGTCGTTCATCCCGCCGGATACGGTCCGGCTGCCGATCTCGAAGGCCGTTCGCCGGCCCCAGATTCTTTAGAGCGCTTCACCCGCTGCGGCAGCCACCATGAAGTGCGCGGCCCGCTGTGCAGGTGAAACGTCTTTTCCTCAGTGTAGTCTTTGACGGCGTTGCGTCCAAGCTCCCTTCCGAGCCCCGACTGGCGATAGCCGCCGAACGGCAGTTCCGGTGGTACGCGCGGCGATCGCTGCCTCGGCGTCGGCGGCGGTTCCGCGCGGCATGCGGGTCACCAGCGCGCCATGGGCGGGGCTATGACGCTCGATTGTCTCGCCGCGCGCCTTTACCGCGCGGCCGTCGATGAACATGCCGCGATCGCGGGGGAAGCGCGCGAGCGCGTTCTCGAGGCGGCCCGTGTCGAGCGTGATTTGCAGGCGGGCGTTCATGGCAATCTTCCCTCAGCGGCCGGAAAAATTCGGCGCGCGCTTGTTGCGGAACGCGGCGACGCCTTCGGCGAGATCTTCGGTCATCGCGGTCAGCGCGCCGGCGAGGCCTTCGATCGGCGCGTCGCGATCCTCGCCTTCCGCCGCATTGATCATCGCCCTTGACGATCTGCACGGCGACCGGGCCGCGCTTGGCGATATCGGCGGCCAGCGCGCGGGCGCGGGCGAGCGCCTCGCCCTTCGGCGTCACTTCGTCGACGAGGCCGAGCGACAAGCCCTCTTCGGCCGTGAACATCTGGCCGGCCAGCGCCATGCGGCGCACGACCGAGGCGCCGAAGCGGCGCACCAGCCGCTGCGTGCCCGACCAGCCCGGCGCCATGCCGAGCCCGCTCTCCGGCAGGCCGAGTTTGATGCCCGCTCTCCGCGATGCGGAAGTCGCGCGACGGCGGCGAGTTCGAGGCCGCCGCCGAACGCGTGGCCGGTCAGCGCGGCGATCAGCGGAACACGCAGCCGCGCCAGCGCCTCGAAGGCGCGATGGCCGGCGCGCGTCCAGTCGCGCCACATTTCCAGCGGCGGCAGGCCGCCCCAGGCGGCGATGTCGCCGCCGGCGCAAAACGCTTTGCCTTCGCCGCCAGAGGATCGCCGCGCGCGTCTCGCGCGAAGCCTCGATGGCGCGCGCGGCGTCGCTCAAGCGCGTCGATCATCTCGCGGTCGAGCGCGTTGAGCTTGTCGGCGCGCTTGCAGCGCGATCTCGGCGATCGGGCCCGTCGAAGGTGAGATCGACGAAGGCGCTCATCGCGCCGCCTCTTTGAGCTGGAGGCCGATCGGTTCGGGATGAAACAGCGCGGCGGGCGTGGTCTTCAGGTCTCTGGCGACCTGCAGCGGAAACTCGGCCTGCGCCAGCACGTCGCGTTCGAGATCGACGCCCGGCGCGATCTCGATGACCGTCACGCCCTCGCGCGTCAGCCGCATCACGCAGCGCTCGGTGACGTAGACGATCTCCTGTCCCTGCGCGACCGCGCGCGGGCCCGAGAAAGTCACCTGCTCGACGGCGTCGACGAGCTTCTTGACCTTGCCCTCTTTGTTGATGCGCAGCGCGCCGTCCGCGATCTCGAGCCCGGCGCCGGCGGTGAAATAGCCGGAGAAGACGATCGCGCTTCGCCCGCGCGGTGATGTCGACGAAGCCGCCGCAGCCTGCCGTCACATGCGGCCGGACGCCGAGCTTGGAGACATTGATCGAGCCTTCGCGATCGATCTGCAGGAAACGAGAGCAGCGACATGTCGAAGCCGCCGCCCTGGAAGTAGGTGAACTGCTGCGGCGAGGGCACGATCGCCTCGGCGTTGGAGGCGCAGCCGAACTGGAAATCGAGCAGCGGCACGCCGCCGACGGCGCCCTGTTCGATCACCCAGGTCACATGCGCCATGCCGCCCCTCCTCGATGAGGATGCGCGGCACATTGGCGGAAATGCCGAAGCCGATGTTGACCGCGTCGCCGTCGCGAAGCTCCATGCGCGACGCGGCGCGCGATCACCTTGGCGACGTCGAATTTCGGCGTCTCGAACGAGGACAGCGGACGGAAGATTTCGCCGGAAATCGCCGGCTCGTAGGGCGTGTTGGTGGTCTGCTTCTGATCGGGCGCGACGACGATGACGTCGACCAGGATGCCGGGCACGACGACGTCATGCGGGCGCAAGCGTGCCCGCCGCGGCGAGGCGCTTGACCTGCGCGATGACGAGGCCGCCGTTGTTGCGGACGCTCAGCGCCTGATCGAGCGGGCCGAGAATGCCGCCTTCGTGCTCATAAGAGAGATTGCCGCGCTCGTCGGCCGTGGTGGCGCGGATGATCGCGACGTCGGGAACGATGGTCGGAAAGAACAGCCAATCGTCGCCGGCGAAGCGTCTCGCGACACACGATCGGCTCGGCGGCGGCCTTCGCGTTCATCGCGCAGCCTTCGCGCTTCGAATCGACGAACGTGTCCATGCCGACCTTGGTCAGCACGCCCGGCCGCTTCGCCGCCGCCTCGCGGTGCAGGTCGAACAGGATGCCCGAGGGCACGTTGTAGGCGGGGATCGCGTCGCCCGAGATCATCTTCCAGATCGCCGGCGGCTCGGCGGAGGACGGGCCGGAAGGATAGGAGCCGGCCAGCACCTTCTCCAGGCAACCGGGCTTCGCGAGATGATCGATGCCCTTGACGCCCCACATGTCGCCGGCGGCGATCGGATGCAGCGTCGTCAGATTGCGCGGATGGCCTTCGGCGTCGAAGCGCGCGCCGATCGCCGCCAGCACCGCGTCGGGGCAGCCGAGCGCGGAAGACGAGGACACGGTGACGATCAGCGCCGTCGGGGATCAGGCGCGACCGCTTCAGCCGCGGTGAGAATTCTGGGCTTCGCCATGCCGTTCAGACCTTGAGATCGATGGGCGTTTCGCGGCCCGAGCGCGCGGCCTCAAGCGTCGACAGCGCGACGCTCAGCGATTTGACGCCGTCCTCCCCGCTCGCCGCCGGCGCGCCGCGTCCGGCGACCGCTTCCTGGAACAGCCGGACGGAGCGCGCGTAGAGGCTCTCATGCGCGAGCTTGCAGTAGTTCCTCGCCTTTGGCGGAGCGCAGCCAGATTTCGCCCTTCGGCGCCTGCGTCATGCAGTCGCGTCCGATCAGCGAGCCTTCCTCGCCATGAACCTCGAAGCCGGTCGTCGCATATTGGGTGGTGAACGCGTCGTGGAACTGCGCGAGCACGCCGTCCTCGAAGCGCATCACGCCCATCACGCCGTCCTCGAGCCCCCGCGCCCATGCCGCCGTGCGACGTCATCGCGCTGACGGCGACGGGCTCGTCGTCGAGCACGAAACGCAGCGTGTCGGCGTCGTGAACAGGTGATGTCGAGCACGACGCCGCCGCCGGCCTGGGGCTTTTCGATGCGCCAGCCCTGCAGATGCGGCGGCAGATAGACGGCGTGGAATACGCGCGCGAACAGCGGCTTGCCGATCCGCCCCTGAGCGATCGCCTCACGCATGCGCCCGATGCGTCGCCGCGTTGCGCAGATGATGGTTGGTGCCCATGACGACGCCGCGCGAGCGGCAGCTCGCGACCATCGCGCGCGCGTCGGCGAGGTTCAGCGCCAGCGGCTTTTCGCACAGCACATGCTTGCCGGCCTTCGCGGCGGCGAACAGCTGGTCGCGATGCAGTTCGTTGGTGGTCGAGATATAGACGGCGTCGATGTCGGCGCGCCGACGAGCGCGTCGAGATCGCGAGGTCGAATGCGCGATGCCGTGCTCTCGGCGTAAGCCGCGGCGCGCTCGGCGTTCGAGCTCATCACGCGCCGACGACCTCGCCGCCATTGGCGCGAATCGCGCCGATCATGTGCTCGGCGGCGATCGTGCTCGCGCCGATCAGACCCCAACGCAGGCCACGTCATGCTTCCGCTCCCTGATAATGTGATCCGGCGCGCGCCGCAGGAGGCGCGAACAATCAGCGTCGTCGGGCACAGCACCGTTTCCGGCTCGACATCGCCGCTGGCGAGCTGGCGCATCAGCAATTGCGCGGCGCGCGCGCCGAGGCTGCGCGCATTGACGGCGACGCTGGTCAGCGCCGGGAAGCGTGTGCTTCGCCTCCTCGATGTCGTCGAAGCCGATGACGGCGAAATCCTTGCCGACCTCGACGCCGCGGCCGCCAAGCGCGCGCATCAGGCCGATCGCGACGACGTCGTTGAAGCACAGCGCGGCGGTCGCGGGCGCGGCGAGGCGCGAGAAGTTGCGGCGACCGCCGAGCCGCCGCCCGCGTAGTGATCGGCACGTCTCGATGACGAGCGAGGGATCGAACGCGAGCCCGGCCTCCTCGAGCGCGGCGCTGTAGCCCGCGAGCCGCTCGTCGCGCACGCTCATCGATGGAAATGCCGCCGACGAACGCGATGCGCCGGTGGCCACGCGGCGATCAGATGCTGCGGTCGCCTTTCGCGCGCCCTCCCTGTTCTCCGGCGCGACGAACGAAGCCTTGAGGCCGGGAACGCGCCGCATCACCTGCACGACCGGCATGTCGGCGATCAGCGGCTTCAATTCGCCGGCCGAAGTGCCGATCGCGGGCGAAAGCACCAAGCCCGCCGCGCCGTGCTCGCGCATCGAGCGGATGACTTGCAATTGGCGCGCCGGGGTTTTCGACCGTGTTGGCGAGAAAGGGGATGAAGGCGCCGCCCTGGCAGGCGGCCTCGATGCCGATCGCCATTTCGACGAAGAACGGGTTCGAGAGGTCGTTGATGACCATGCCGAGGACGCCGGACTTCGCGCCGCGCAAGCGTCGCCGCGCCGCGATGATAGATGTAGCCGAGCTGCGGCCATCGCCTCGTTGACGCGCTCGCGCGTCGGCTTCGGCGACGAGGCTGCTGCCGGAGAGCACCAGCGACACCGTCGATTTCGAGACGCCGGCGTGGCGCGCGACGTCGACGATCGTGACGCGCCCATCGCGTCCCTCCGCCTCCCGTCGTCTGTCGCCGATCCATCGACCATCGTCTCCATCCGCATTTGGAACGTTCCATATCTCGATATTTGCGGAATGACGATCAAACAATGCACGCATTAACGCCGAAGTCTCCAAGGCCGTTGCCGTGCAAATTGGAACGTGCTAATTGCCCTTAGCCATTCGCAGGCCGTCCGTCAACCCCTCTCCGCGGAGAATGAAGATTTGAGCGCTTGGCCGTCCCCCAACCGATCCTCGACGCGACTGACCGACATCGCGATGCCGCGGCTGCCGAACGAGCGGCCGCCGCAGGAATTCGTCGACGGCGCGCGGCTTTCGCATTCCGCTGCGCCGCTCGCGAGCCCTCGTGGTCGGCAGCGGCGCGGCGGGATTGCGCGCGGCGGTCGAGGTGAAGCGGCGCGGCGTCGACGTCGACGATCGCGACGCAAAGCGCCTAGGGCGGCACGTCCGCCTGTTCGGGCTCCGACAAACAGACGCTGCACACCGCCAACAGCGCCGATCACGGCGACAATTTCCGCGCGCTCGCCGCGGCGATCGGCGCCGGCGGCGCGATGGACGAGGACACCGCCTATGTCGAGGCGGTGGGTTCGGCGCGCGCGCTCGCCTCGCTGCAATATCTTGGGACTGCCGCTCCCGCTCGACCGCTTCGGCGGCGTGCTGCGCTACCAGACCGACCATGACGAAGTCGGCCGCGCCACGAGCTGCGGGCCGCGCACCTCGCGTCTGATGGTGCAGGCGCTGGCGCGCGAAGCGATCCGGCTCGATGTCCCGATCTTCAATCATACGACCGCGCGTCCGTCTTCTGGTTGACGAAGGCGCGCCGCGCCGCGCCGCGGCGTGCTCGCGATGCAGCCCGCAACGACGCGCCGACGACAATCCGCTCGGGCTTCGCCGTGTTCCTCTGCGACTGCTCTGGTGCTCGCGGCCGGCGGCCCCGGCGAGCTCTATCGCGACAGCGTCTATCCCCGGCATTGCTTCGGCTCGCTCGGGCTCGCGCTGGAGGCCGGCGTCGAGGCGGTCAACCTCACCGAAAGCCAGTTCGGCATCGGCACGTCGCGCGAGGGTTTTCCCTGGAACCTGTCGGGGACCTACGTGCAGTGCATGCCCTACGTTTTTTCGCGCGACGCCGACGGCCGCGAGCACAATTTCCTCGCCGACTATTACCGCACCACGCAGGAACTCGCCTCCAACATGTTTCGCAAGGGCTACCAATGGCCGTTCCATGCGACGCGCATGCTCGACTTCGGCTCGAGCCTGTTCGATCTCGCGGTGTTTCGCGAGAACGCAGGCGGGGCGCCGCGTATTCATGGATTTCAACCGCAATCCGCGAGCCGTGCCCGGCGACGCGCCGTTCTCGCTCGATCGCGCTCGACCCGACGTCGCGCCTATCTCGAAGAAATCCGGCGCGCTGCTGGCCACGCCGATCGAGCGGCTGCGCAAGATGAACCCGCTCTCGATCGAACTCTACAAGCGCTACAAGCTCGACATCACGCGCGAGCCGCTCGAATTCGCGGTCAACAACCAGCACATGAACGGCGGCCTCGCGGTCGATATCTGGGGGCGAACCAGCCTCGCCGGCTGCTACGCCGTCGGCGAAGCGGCGGGCACGCATGGCGTGACGCGCCCGGGCGGCGCGGCGCTCAACGCCGGCCAGGTGTTCGGAACGCGCTGCGCCGAGCATATCGCGGCGCGAGAGCACGCGCGAACCGGGCAACCGATGAAGGACGCGCTCGCTGAGACCGCGGTGCGCGGCGCGTTCTCGGCGCTTCGCCGCGAGAGCGCGATCAAAGCGGAGGCGATCCGCGAGGAGGTGCAAGCGCGCATGAGCGATGCGCGCCGGCGTCATTTGCAAAGCGCGATGATGTCGCGGATGCGCTCGCCGCCGCGCGGGCGCTGAACGAAGCAATCGCCGAGCAGGGGGTCGCCTACGACGGCGCGCCGGAAGCGCTGCGCGCGCTGCAATGGCGGCACATGGCGATCGCCTCGGAGGCGGTGCTGACGGCGCTGGACTTCTATATCGGGCGCGGCGGCGGCAGTCGCGGCGCGCGCGCCGTTCTCGACCCGCTCGGCGAAAGCGCGCCCGAAGCGAGAGCCGAGGACTTATCGCGCTATCGCTTCCGCGCCGAACGCTCGAGGACAAAAACGAACAGATAATTGTCCGTCGCGAAGATTTGATTTTTGCGCTGCGCACGCGGCCTGTGCGCAAGTTCGATCGCGCCGAGCGGCCGTTCTTCGAGCGCGACTGGCCGGATTATTTGACGGGCGCGATTTATTGCGTCGCTAATTGAATTTTCGCAGTGAAAGCGCAGCGAAGCCCGTCATTGCGGAGCGCAGCGAAGCAATCCACCTCTCGGTGATGAGTGCTCTGTCGGGGAATCCATGCATCGCTTCCACATGGATTGCTTCGCTTCGCTCGCAATGACGAGCGTTGAACCGCCGATTGCCAACCGCGCGACGTTGTGCGTTGATGTCTGCAAACAAGGACATAGCGAACATGACGGTCGAAGAAGACATCCTGCGCATCGGCATTCAGGAACAGCGCCTGCAGTTTGCCGCCTTCGACGCCGCGACGGCCTGGGCGATCGGGCTTTATCTGAAGCAGGCGGCGGAATCGCGCGGCGTCGGACTGGTCGTGGACATCCAACTATGGTCGCTGCCGCTGTTGAGCTTCGCTCTGCCGGGCGCGACCGAATTGAATTACGACTGGGCGCGCCGCAAGCGCAATTCCGTCAGATATTTTCACCGCTCGTCCTATCTGATGGGCGCATTCTGGCGCGCGACGACCGCACGCTGAAGGACCAGGGCGATCTGCCCGATCGCGATTACGCCGTGCACGGCAGGCGGCTTCCCAATCACGCTCGCCGGCACGGGCTGCATCGGCGCGGTGACGGTCTCCGGCCTGCCGCAGCGCGAAGACCATTCGCTCGTGGTCGAGGCGCTGGCCCATGTGCTCGGCGTCGGGCTCGAAGGCCTGGCGCTTGACTAGCCTTACGATTCGGCGCGGGCGATGTTGCGTTTCAGCCAAGGCTTGACGACGAGCGCAGGCTCGCCGATCCGGCTCGGCCGCCACGGTGAAGGCGAAGCTCGGCGAATTGATCGATACGACCCGCATCACCTTCCTCAATGCCTCCTTCCTGTTCGGCGACATGCCGATCGAAGCGGCGCGGCGCTCGGTCACACTGTTCATGAACGAAGTCGCGCCGGCATTCAGATAGTGCGATCCGCTCCCTCCCGCGCTTGCGGGGGAGGGCTGGGGTGGGGGTGAAAACCATCGCGTTTTCAGGATGTTGCTCCCCCACCCTTACCCTCCCCCGCGAGCGGGGGAGGGGATCGGAAAGTGCGAGTTCAATCAATCGAGGGCCGGCCTAATTGTCCGTTAAGCTCCGCTCGCTAGCGTTTGGTTGTTCATGCGTCGCAGGTTTGTCTGGAGTTGCGTTTGTTGAAAGCCGGCGTGTTTGACGTTGCGTCAACAGCGAGTTTCGAGGCTGTTTTGTCCTCGCTACGGCGAGAGGAAAAGATCGAAGCTCAGGTCAAATTGCGTTCAGCGCCGCTCTTTGCTGGAGACGGCGCGCCACGCGGGTTTTCGAGATTGGCCGATCAGGCTTTCGAGGAATTTGCCGGCGACGGCCCGCCGGTTGCGCCTTTGCCGAGCGACAGCGCCGATGCGGTCGCGGCGGAACTCGCGCTGGCTTCAATCCGGGATCGTGCCGGACTGCGCGCCCTGCGGCGGCGTTTCATGTGGGCCAATCATCCTGATCGCCGCCCTGACTGGCAGCGCGATCTCGCCAACCGACGGGTGGCGATCGCCAACATGCTGATCGACAGAGCGCTCAGGGAAATGGCGCGCGGCTGATCGCGGCGAGCTCACGCGTCCAGGAATTTGACGCCGGTCAGTTGCTCGGAAATGTCCCAAAGCCTCCGCGCGGCTTCGACGTCGCGCGCCCGCGCCGAGCGGCCTGATCTCACGGGCGGACCCCAGGCTTCGAAAAAGCGGCTCGGGCCGAAATAGTCGTCGCTGACGACGTCCGCCGCCGTCGCGGCGTAAAGCGTGGGCAGCGCGCCCATCGCGGCGCTCTGCGCCAGCGCGCCGTTGACCACGTCCCAGAGGCGCGCTTCGAAGCTCGATTGTCTGGCTTCCCCCGCCGCATATTGCAGATGGGTCGCGGCGTAGCCGGGGTGCGCGGCGGCGACCACGAGATCGCGGCCGGCCGCTTTGGCGCGCCGCGCCAGTTCCGCGACGAACAGCAGATTGGCGAGCTTGCTGTCGGCGTAAGCGGTCCAGCGCTTATAAGGGCGCGTTGTCCAGTTGATGTCCGAAAAATCGATCCCGCGCGACGCTTTGTGCATGCCGCTGGCGACGCTGACGATGCGACCTTGAGGCGACAAATTCTCGATCAGCAAGCCGGTCAGCGCGAAATGACCCAGGTGGTTGGCGCCCATCTGCATCTCAAAGCCTTCGCTGGTGCGCTGAAGCGGCAGCGCCATCACGCCGGCATTGTTGATGAGCATGTCGATGCGCTCGCCGCGCTGGCCGAGCGTCTCGGCAAGAGCGCGGACCGAGGCGAGGCTCGCGAGATCGAGCGGCAAAATTTCAAGCTTGGCATTTGGCGCTCGCGCCAGAATCGCCGACGCCGCGGCTTCCGCCTTGGCGGCGTTGCGGCAGGCCATGATGACTTTTGCCCCATGCTCGGCGAGCGCGCGCGTCGTCTCGAACCCGAGCCCGCTGTTGGCGCCGGTGACCAGCGCGAGGCCGCCGGTGAGATTGGGGATGTCGGCTTCGGTCCAGGCGGCCATGAAACGCTCCTCGCGGAACGTCATGAGATCGCTGAAGGGGTCTTCCGGCGACCGTGCAAACCCCTCGTCCGTCGGCGCGCGTGAGTTTCAGCCCTGTTCGAGCGCCTGCATCTGCGCTTCGAGCTCGGCGAGCGTGAGCCCGCCCGGGCGTCGTGCCCTTGGCGTCGATCCAGGTCGGGTCGGCAATGGCGTAGACTTCGTCGACATATTTGGCGAAGAAGGCCCAGGTCATCGTGTAATACTGGCCCCAGGAGATAACGCGCGCGCCGTTCGCGGTCATAGCCGGCCAGCACGACGGCATGGCCGCCGACGATGGCGTTGTTGGTGTTGCTCGACGTCCCAGACCTGCCGGCGGCGGCGCCGCGGTGCGGCACGATATATTGCGGCACGTTGAAGCCGATATAGGCGACGCCGCAATCGATGATCGCGCGCTTGACGTCGTCGGTGTTGCGCGGATCGACCTCGACGAAGGCGGCGATCTTGTGGCCGGTCTGGCCCTGCGGCCCGATCGGCGCGCCCTTTTTGAGCAGATAGGTGAGCACGTGCTGCTCGTTGCCGCCCGGCCCTTCGCCGCCGGCGCGCGGATTGTAGCCGCAGGCGAGAATATAGAGCTTTTCGACATCGGCATCCGGCTCGCGTGTCCATCGCTTGCCGCCGGCATTGAAGCTCCAGACCTGCATCGCGTGATAGAAGGCGGCACAGGTGCAGTCGCCGAGCGTATCGTTGAGCATCATGCCCGAGGTTGGCCGGCATCCCTGTCGAGTAGTCGCACGCTCGCCGGCGCGTGGGCGGCGCGCTGTCCGGCGAGCAGCGGCGCTCATATGCGGGACGCGTGGATCATAGCTGCGAGGCAGGCGTCCGAGTTGGATTGTAGGCATTTGCTCGTGCGCGTGCGGCGACGTAGGGGCGGCGGCTTTCGACATGGCTTCCTGCCGTTGGGGGTATGCTTTCGACTTTTGGCGGCGACTTCGGCAGCCGGCCGAGTTTGAACCCGTCACCCGCTCCGCTTTCCGATGGCGGCGCTGGATGACGGCCCAGGTCGCGATAAGGCTCGCCGCGGTCGTCAGCCCGCCGTAGCGCGCGTAAATTTCCGCAGCCTGTTTGGAAGCGGCCTCGATGTTCTTCGTCGGGTTGGGGATTTGAGGATCGGAAGCGTTGCGGATCGCGTACCAGGCGAGATCAGGGACGCCTTGCAGCGCATCACCGACCATGGCGTCGCCCATGTCGCAGGCCTGACCAAGCCCCTGCAGCTTGTAGTAATCACTCGAATCGTCGAAGGCGAAGAAATCGGTGGTCACAATCGCGGCGTCGGACCCGGAAAAGAATTTGGGCGTCGACCTCGCGCCTTCGTATGCGCGCGGCGTTCACGGAAGACAGCGCAGGGGTGATGTGCGCGCGAGCGCGCCCGAAGGCAGCGGCGATGTTTCATATCTCTTCGACAGCCAAATGGCTGCGCTCTTGAACTGTTGCTTGCAATCGAAGCGCACGAGTCCGGCGACCACGACGTCGCCGAGTTTCACATTCGCGCCGATGCCGCCGCCCGTGCCGGTGGTCACGAACACTTTGGGCGCGACCGCCTCAGCGATTTCCAGCATCAATCGGCGCACCGGATATTGCGGACCGTCGTAGTCGAGATGCAGACCGGATTTGAACAACAGAACGCGCGCCGATCCGATCGTGCAGGGAAAATAGAGCCCGAGGCTGTGGTAGTAGCGCGCCATGTCCGCGGACTTGTCGTTGAACGGCGCTTTCGGACCGGTGACCAGCGGAATGTAGCTCTGCACATTGTGCCGGTATTCGTACCAGTCAGCGATCGCCACGCCGGGCGTGAACAAAGTCGCCATCGCGGATGCCTCGGCCGCCGTCCACGTCACCGCCACTGCGTCGTAGCCGTGAAAGCGGCTGAGATCGTCGGTCGGCGCAGGGGGCGTTGACAGCCGGGCCGGCTTTGGCGCGCTCCCCTCAGGCCAGGGCGGCGATTGAGGAAGGGCTGCGCCTGCGACGAGGATCTCCTCGGGCAATCCCATCTTTCGGAAACGGGGAGCTGGCGCGGCCGGGTCGAAATTGAGTTTTATGTCGTCAACATCGTAGGACTTAGGCATAATTGCCTCCCGTCTCGAATGAATTAACGCTTATTGTCCAGATGACAGCGACCAAACAATCGTTCGTTTGAATCGACTACGCTTGCGCGCGTCGATCAGGACTTGGAGTCATCGCGATTACTATTGCCGGCTCAAACATTACGAGCGGTCGGCGCTCCAAGAGAAATATTTGTCAAATTATGATCAAATCTTCA
Source organism: uncultured Pseudomonadota bacterium (assembly GCA_963710855.1). GTDB lineage: Bacteria > Pseudomonadota > Alphaproteobacteria > Rhizobiales > Beijerinckiaceae > Roseiarcus. The sequence goes on from CAVQBX010000007.1 coordinate 139,253, forward strand.
GAGACACAATGCTTGCACATTCCGGGCAAAGCGGCAATCCTTATTTTCGATTACGGGGCCGCCCCCTGAGGGGTTCTCCGGCTCTTGCCCCGCCAGCGCCCTTCCGCGCAGGCTTCTCAGCCCCGTGCTTCCAGCACATTTCGAGCGCCGCCGCGAGTTCGGCCTCGCTCATCGCGGAGAGTGTCCCAACCGTCCAGCCCCGCAGGCCCCACGCGTTGGGCAATGCCGAAAAAGCGTCGGGCGCAACCGTGGTCTTCAATGCCTGCTCGTCGGGCGCGAACTTGAAATTGGCGGCGAGGCCGTCGGGCGCGAGCGTCACGAAGGTGACGCGCGCCTTGAAGGCGCGGCGATCGAAATGCGGGTATTCGGCGACGCCGGGCAGCGAGAGGGCGAGCCGGCGCAGATCGTCGGCGTTCGCCACGTCTCAGACGCGCACAGGTTGATCGGGATAGGAGAGCTGCTCGCGCGCGCGCCAGTCGTGCGTGACATAGTTGAGGATGACCGAGCGCCGCACGCCCTCGATGGGACGCTTCTCGAAGCCGTGCCAGGTGTTGTCGCCGGGCACGAAGATCATCGCGCCGCCGCGCGTGAATGGCGAGACGCCAAAATGTTTTTCGGGCGTCTCATAAATGTCGGTGCCGAGTTTTTGGTGGCCCGGTCCTTCAGACAAATAGATCAGGCAGGTGAATTTCTTCACGCCGAGATCGGTGTGCGGCTGCAGCCAGAACCCGTCGACATCCTGCGCATATTCGAGCCTGACGAACGTGTCGTCGATCGGCGCGCCGAAAGCCTCGTGAATGAGGCTCACAATCTCGTGCGACTGAAAAGCCTCCGCGACGCCGCGCATCACCGGAAAGCGCGCAAAGCCGGCGCTGTCGAAATAGCTGCGCTGGTCATTGTGCAATTCGCGCTTGCCCGACACGCCATTGAGCACGGGCGGCGCGAACGGCAGCGTTGCGAGCTCCGCGGACACGTCGTCCGGAAACACTTTTTCCAGCAGATAGTGTCGGTAGGGCCTATCGAAAGCTTTGCGCGCGGCGACGGCGGCGGCAAAACTGTCGGCGACGCGGCGCCCCTCCGGACTCAGCGAATCGGCGCTGCTCTGCGCGGCACGCACGTTCATTGTCGTTCCTTTCCCCGAGAGCGAAACGTCGCTCAGTTCATGCCGAGCGCGGCCATGTAGAGGTCGAGAATCTCTTCCTCCTCATGGCGCTTTTCGCGGTCCTGCCTTCTAAGCGAGACGATCTTGCGCATGATCTTCACGTCGAAGCCGTTGCCTTTGGCTTCGGCATAGACGTCCTTGATGTCGTCGGCGAGCGCCTTCTTCTCTTCCTCGAGCCGTTCGATCCGCTCGATGAAGGCGCGCAGATGTCCGGAGTTGACCTCTTCCGTGCCGCCGACGACGGGGGTTTTCTCTGCTGCGCTCATCGCTTGCTTTCGATCCTGTTCAGGGGCGACGAGCCATGCCGATATGAGAGCCGGCCGTCAAGGCGCGCGGACTTCGCGGGAAGATGCGCGCGCGTGCCGAAATCGCGCGGCGCACGCGACGCCTCCGGCGCGATGAGCGGCGGGATCAGCCGGGCGAGCCGTTCGGCCCAGGCCTCGGCCTCGGGCTCGCTCGCCACCAGATCCTGCCGCACTTCGATCAGCGCGTTGGAAAGGCCGCGCGCGGTCGCCGCGTCGTGAACGGTGTCGCCCTTCAGGGCGCCGTCATAGGGCTCGTTGTCGCCGACCTCGTCAGGAGCGAAGTCGGGCTCGGCTCGCAGAGCGGAAATGAGCGGTTCGGCGAGCCTCGGGTCCGAATCCCACAGCACCGCCACCTTCCAGGGGCGCGGCGCGCCGCGCCAGACCGGCGTGAAGGAATGGATCGAGACGATCGCCGGCGGATGGCCGGCGCGCATCATCGTTTCCACCTGCTCGTGGACGGCGTCGCGATAGGGCGCCCAGTAGCGGCGGCGCCGGAATTCGATCTCGTCGGCGTCGGCGCGCGCATTGCCGGGCACGATCGCGCCGTCGGAATAGCGCATGACGAGGGTCGGATCATCAGCGCCGCGGTTCGGGTCGATCAGCAGGCGCGAGAAGGTCGAGAGCACCGCCGGCGCGCCGATCAGCGCGGCGAGTCGGCGCGTGACTGACGCCGCGCCGATGTCATAGGCGATGTGGCGCTGCAGCGCCTCGTCGGGCAGGCCGAGCTGGCCGTATTGCGGGGGAAAGGCGTTGCTGGCGTGGTCGCAGATGATGAGCGCACGCGCGTCCGCCGGGCCTTCGATCCGCTCGACCGGCTCGAAAGGTTCTGGAATCGCTAGGCTGTCCGGCCCCTTACCCATGCGGTCCCCTTGCTCGACCGTTGCGGCGAGAATATGGACGTTGGCCTTTCTTGCCGCCGCCTCGCCGCGCTCGGCGCCCGGACGAGGCCATGGCTGAAATCTCCACAGTTTCGGAAAGCGGAAGAAGGGCGGACGCATTTGCGCTTCGTCGCGCTCGTCGTCGGCGCGCATCGCCATGGGCGCCTCGCCGATCTTCGTCCGCCTCGCCGACGTCGGCCCTTTCACCTCAGCCTTCTGGCGCGTCACACTGGCGCTGCCGGCGCTCTATGTCTGGATGCGGCTTTCCGAAGCCGGCGCGGTCCGCGCTCCGCGGCGCTTTTCCCGCGCCACTGTGCTGGCGGGGCTTGCCTTCACCGGCGATCTCTTGTTCTGGCACCTTTCGATCCTCAAAACCTCGGTCGCCGACGCGACCTTTTTCGCCACGACCGCGCCGATCTGGGTCATCGTGTTCAGCTGGGCGTTGTTCGGTCAGCGCGTTTCGACGGCTTTGCTCTCGGGCGTCGCTTTGTGCCTCGTCGGCGGGGCCGCCCTGCTCGCCCAGAGCCTCAGGATGCAGGCGAGCGGCGCGATCGGTGACCTCGAGGGCTTGGCGACGGGCGTATTCTTCGGGCTCTACTTCCTCGCCGTGCAGGCGGCGCGGCGCAACGCATCGGCGGCTCGCGTCACTTTCGAATCGACCGTCGTCACCGCGCTCGCCTTGTTCGTCATCTCGGGCGTCGCGGAGCGGAACCTTCTGCCGCACAGTCTCAAGGGCCTGCTGGCGCTGCTCGGCATGGCCTGGATCAGCCATGCGGGCGGGCAGGGCCTGCTTTCGGTAGCGCTCGGGCGGCTGCCCGCCACCTTCTCCTCGCTCGTCATCTTCCTCGAGGCGGTCGCCGCGGCGGGGCTCGCCTGGGGCCTGCTCGGCGAGCCCGTCTCCGCCGTGCAGGCGCTCGGCGGCGTGCTCATCATCGCCGGCATTTACGTGGCGCGCCCGCGTTCAGGTTGACAGCGGCGGCCTTAAAAAGAATATGACGACAAGCCGCGGACAGGGAGATTCCTTTGCGATTGGCCCTCGCCGTTCTGGCCTTCGCGTGGCTCGTCCCCTGCGCAGCGCACGCGGATTTCCGCATGTGCAATCTCACCGCCAGCCGCGTGAGCGTCGCACTCGCCTATACCGACGGACAGCAATGGGTCTCGGAAGGCTGGTGGAACTTGAAGCCCAGCGACTGCGACACATTGCTCAACGGCTCGCTGGCGGCGCAGTTCTATTACGTCTACGCGATGGACGAGCGCGGCGGCGAATGGCGCGGCAAGGCCTTCATGTGTACGAGCGATCGCGAGTTCAAGATCGAGGGCCGGCAGGACTGCTACCTGCGCGGCTACGACCGCACCGGTTTCTTCGAGATCGACACCGGCAAGGACTCCAAGAACTGGACCGTCCAGCTTACCGACCCCACCAATCCCTGACGCCCTTCGTCAGCCGCAACGGAGCTGAAGCTTGTCCCGACGCAACCGTCGCATCAAGATCATTGCGACCCTAGGGCCGGCCTCGATCGAACGCGAAACAGTCGCCGATCTCTACAGGGCCGGCGCGGACGTGTTCCGCATCAACATGAGCCACGCCTCGCACGACATGATGCGCGAACGCGTCGCGCTGATTCGCTCGCTCGAGGAGGAGTTCGACCGTCCGATCGGCATTCTCGTCGACCTGCAGGGGCCGAAACTGCGGGTCGGAACTTTCGCCAACGGCGCGGAGGATCTGCGCAAGGGCGACGTGTTCACGCTCGACGGCGATTCGACTTTGGGCACGGCGCGCCGCGTCTTCCTGCCGCATCCCGAAATTCTCGGCTCGCTCGAGCCCGGCCATCGCGTGCTGATCGACGACGGCAAGGTGCTTCTACGCGTACAAGAAGTGTCTACTGGCCGCGCGGACTGCGTGGTCGAGGTGGCCGGCAAGATTTCCAACAAGAAGGGCGTGAGCCTGCCCGACACGACGATCCCGACCTCGGCGATGACGCCGAAGGATCGCGCCGATCTCGACGCCGCGCTCGACGAGAACGTCGACTGGATCGCGCTTTCGTTCGTGCAGCGCCCGGAGGACGTGGTCGAGGTCAAGAAGATTGCGGGCCGGCGCGCCTCGGTGCTCGCCAAGATCGAGAAGCCGCAGGCGGTGGCGCGGCTCGAGGAGATCCTCGAAGTCGCCGATGCGCTGATGGTGGCGCGCGGCGACCTCGGCGTCGAGATGCCGCTGGAGCGCGTGCCCGGCGTGCAGAAGAGCATGACGCGGATGGCGCGCCGCTACGGCAAGCCGGTCGTTGTCGCGACCCAGATGCTCGAATCGATGATCACCTCGCCAGTGCCCACGCGGGCCGAAGTGTCGGATGTAGCGACCGCCGTGTTCGAAGGCGCCGACGCGATCATGCTGTCGGCCGAAAGCGCGTCGGGCCAATACCCACGCGAAGCCGTCGAGACGATGAACCGGATCGCCGAGGCGGTCGAATCGGAGGAGATCTACGCCAGCATCATCAATTCGCAGCGCGCCGCGCCCGAGAAGACCGGCGCCGACGCGATTGCCGAGGCGACGCGCGACGTCGCCGACACGCTCGGCGCGCGCGTCATCTGCGCCTGGACGGCGTCCGGCGCCACGGGCCTCAGGATCGCGCGCGAGCGGCCGGAATCGGCGATCCTCGCACTGACGCCGATCGTCGAGGTGGCGCGGCGCCTCGCGATCGTCTGGGGCGTGCATCCCGTCGTGACCGACGACGCGCGCGACGAGCGCGACATGACCGACCGCGCCTGCCGGCACGCCTATATTGACGGCTTCGCCGCCGAGGGCGACCGCATCATCGTCGTCGCCGGCGTGCCGTTCGGCACGCCGGGCGCGACCAACAATCTGCGCATCGCCAAGATAGGCAAGGACGGCGGTTCGGTCTAAACAAATTAGCGCAATGCCGAGCCAGAGGCCTCGAGGGCGTCGTCCTTCCCCGCCTTCGCGCTAGGGTATGCAGACATCTTTGTTTGGCCCACGACCACGGGAGATTTGTCCCCTTCTCCCCTTGCGGGAGAAGGTGGCCGAAGGCCGGATGAGGGGTCCTCGCTGCGAAAAACGCACGTTTGAGGGTTGGACTGACCGTATTTGCAATCCTGTTAGCCGCGAAGAACCCGGAAACGACCCCTCATCCCCCCTTCGGGGACCTTCTCCCGCAAGGGGAGAAGGGTATAATCGCCAAACTTCGGCTCGATTGAGATGTCTGCGTACTGTAGCGCCTTCGCGGGGAAGGAGGTAATTCCCGACGTCTGCTCAGCCGAACCGGAACGCCTTCACATGCTCGGGCGCCGCGACCCCCGCGACATTGAGCGGGTCGTCGATCGGCGCCAGCGCTTGGGCGACGACCGGCAGCACGCCGGCCCAGATCGGCAGCGCATAGTCCTCCGCATCGTCCTTCGGACCGCCTGTCCTGACCTTCGCTGAAACCTCGTCGATTGGCATCGACAGCACATGCGTCGCCTTAAGCTCCTGCGCGTTGACGGCGCGCAGGCTGTCCCAGCGGCCGGGAAACAGGCCGTCGACGAATGCCTTCAGCCGGGCTTCCTTGGCCTCGGGGTCGGTGATCAGCGATGCCGCGGCCGATGAGCATGACGGAGCGATAGTTGACGGAATGATGGAAGGCCGAGCGCGCCAGCACGAAGCCGTCGAGCAGGGTCACCGTCAGGCAGACGCTGGCGCCGTCGGCCTTGTCGAGCATCCGGCTCGCGGCCGAACCATGCCAATAGACGTGATCGCCTTCCCGCCATTGCAAGGTCGGCGTGACGAACGGCTGCCCGCCGTGGACGAAGCCGACATGGGCGAGCGGCGTCGCATCGAGAATCGCGTCGATCGTGGCGCGATCATAGGCGCCGCGCTCGTTCATGCGCCTCACCCTGACGCGCTCGGACCGGGCGGCGGATCGTCGCGGCATGCCTGTCTCCTTGATTGCAGTCGCGGCGCTGTTTAGCGCGCCCGGGCATTTTGGGAAAACCCCGGCTTGGCTGACGTGACGTCGGGCCCTTGGCGGGAATCGCCAAAACCAATATCGGTGACTGGCGAAACCGCCTGAGAGGATGCGCCGCCCCGCGATGAGTGACAACAAACGTCCTACCGACAGCAATGCGGTCGTGGCGCGCATGGACGTCTCGTCTGCGGATGCGCTGATCCAGTCGCTCGCGGCCGAATTCGCGCGCGTCCATACGGCGAGCGCGGCAATAGAGGCCCGGCTTGCCGCGATGCCCGCGCTTTCCGCCAAGGCCGACCGGATTCTCGCCGCGAGCGAGGCGGAAAATACGGAATACCCGCGCTCGCTCGTCGTCGACGCCGACGCCGCGTTCGCCGGGGCCAGCGGATTTCACGACCTCGAATACAATTCGCTGGGGCTCCCCTATCGCTGGACCGGCCCCGATCCGAAATTCAGCTTCGAAGCGTACGTCGAACGCAGCGCGTCGGCGCGCTTCGCGCTGAGCTTTGACGATTTCCTCGTGCCCGGTCCGAAAGACGAGTTGCGCGGCTTCGTCGACGGCGCCCCGGCGCCCCTGAAAGTCGAGCGGCGCGGCGACCTTCACGTCGCCTTCGGCATTCTGCCGGCGCGCGCCGAACGCGGGCCGACCACCATCACCTTCGATTGTCCGCAGATGGGGCGCTTGCAGGAGCCGGGCCGCACGGAAAAGCGCGAGGTGGGCCTGCGCTTCCGCGCGCTGACCATCGAGCCCGCGGCGGAGTGAGCATGTCCGGACCTCGCGAGATCGAAGCGCCGCACGAGCGCGAGGCCTCCGGGCGCTCGGCGCCGAGGCCGAAAATCACGGTCTGCGTCTGCACCTACGAGCGTTACGACCTGATCGGCAACGCGCTGAACAGCCTCTACGAGCAGCAACTGCCGACAGACGATTTCGAGATCATGGTCGTCGACAATTCGCCCGATCACGATCGCGCCGAGGCGTTCGGCAACGCGCTGCCGGATGCGCCAAATCTGGTCTATGTGGTCGAGGAGCAACCGGGCCTCTCCAATGCGCGCAATGTCGCGGCGCGCATCACCGAAGCCCCGCTGATCGCTTACCTCGACGACGACGCGATGGTCGCGCCCGATTGGGCAGGTGAAATCCTCGCCGCCTTCGAGGCCTTCGGGCCGCAATGCTCGATGGTCGCGGGGCCCGTGGAGCCGATCTGGATGGCGGACCGTCCGCCCTGGCTGCACGACGCGCTGCTGTTCTCGCTTTCGCTCGTCGACTGGGGCGGCGACGCGCCGCGGCTCGCGGACCAAAATGAATTGCTGGTCGGCGCCAATATGGCGTTCCGCGTCGAGGCGATCCGCCGCCATGGCGGCTTCAACGTCAATCTCGGCCGCAGCGGATCGGGCGCCGCGCTGATCAGCAACGAGGAGATGGAGCTCGAAACAAAAATCCGCGCCGCCGGCGAAACGGTCGTCTATGCGCCGGGCGCCCGCGCCGGCCACATCATCGGGCCGGACCGCCTGAAGCGCTCATGGTTCCGCCGTCGCACTGCCTGGCAGGCGCTCTCCGACTATCAGCTCGAACCCGAGCGCCGCATCGAGGAGATGAAACAGGACTGGCCGCGCATCGCCGCCTATTTCAATTCGTTGCCGCCCCTGCAACGCACCGTGCGCGGCCTGTTCTACGACACCGACGATGCAAACCTGTTCCGGGAACAACTGCGCGTCATCTATCTGACCACGCTCGGCGAGTTGACTGGGTTTGCGGGGGTGGAGAGCTAGGCTGCTCCCCCTCTCCCGTCCGGGAGAGGGGCCAGGGGTGAGGGTTGGTGTGATCGGCGGCGCCGGGTATTCCCCTCACCCCTGCCCCTCTCCCTATGGGAGAGGGGTTCTGAAACCTTACTCCGCCGCCCTCGCCAGCGCCGGCGCCGCGAATTCGTCAGACAGCCCAGCAAAACGCCGCAGCGCTCGGGCCATCTGCTCGCGGCCCGCAACGCCGGTCAGGATCACGTCGACCATGGCGTAGGTCATGTGGAACTGGCCGTGCGCCTTCAACTGCTCGACTGGCACACCCGCCGCCGCCAGCGCGTCGCCATAGGCGACACCCTCGTCGCGCAATGGATCGAATTCGCAGGTCGCGATGAATGCCGGCGGGAGTCCTGCGAGTTTGCCGCGCAGCGGCGCGGCGCGCGGATCGACGCGATCGGCCGGCGAGCAATAGAGGTCCCAGAACCAGTTCATCAGCGCGCGGGTGAGGAAATAGCCTTCGCCGTTCTCGCTGTAGGAGGGCCGGCTGAAGTCGCTGTCGGTCACCGGGCAGATGAGAAGCTGGCCGGCAATCTGAGGCCCGCCGCGATCGCGCGCCATCTGGCAGGTCACGGCCGCCATGTTGCCGCCCGCGCTCCAGCCGGCGACCACGATCGGTCCCGGACGTCCGCCGAGCGCCTCCGCGTTGGCGGCAGCCCAGCACGCCGCCGCATAGGCGTCCTCCGGCGCAGCCGGAAAGCGATGTTCCGGCGCATGGCGGTAGTCGACGCTCAGCACGATCATGTCGGACCGCCGGCAGAGGTCGCGGCACAACGGGTCGTCGGAGATCGCGTCGCCGAGCACCCAGCCGCCGCCGTGGTAATAGACCACGATCGCATGCGGCCCCGCGCGTCGCCGGCCGGTAGAGGCGATAGCGCATCGGCCCCGCCGCGCCCGGATATTCGCCATCGACGATCTCGCCGACCGGACGCCCGACCGGGCGATTGGCATTGAAGCCGGTGACGAACTCGCGCGCCCCGGCGGAACCCAGCGACTCGATCGCCGGCAGCTTCAGGCCGGCGAGCATGCCGAGCACCAGGCGCACGTCGGGCTGCAGGCGGACGATCTCGCCGTCGTTGCGTTGTTCCGTGACCTTCGGGCCGGTCAGGCGGAAGCCGAGCATGCCCTGCTTCACCACGTCGTCGCAGATGCTGCGATAGGGCCCGACCCCGCCCGGATAGGGCATCAGCACAAAAGGCTTTCCGGGCACGTTCGAGCCCGTGTACCAGGTCTTGGCGAAGCGATGCAGGGTAAGTTGCGCGCAATCCTCCAGATGTCGCCGCCAGCCGGCCTCGGCGGCTTCCGTCGGTTCGATCGTGGTGAAGCCGGCGGCGCGCATGTCGATGAGCCGGTCGACCACCCAGTCGACGTGCTGTTCGATTGAAACCGCCATGTTCGAGAACACCGACGGACTGCCGGGCCCGGTGATCGTGAAGAAATTCGGGAAGCCCGCCGCCATCAGGCCGAGATAGGTTTTTGGCCCCTGCGACCAGATGTTTGGCGAGCGTGCGCCCGCCGCGGCCGGCGACCGGATTGAGCGCGAGTACCGCGCCGGTCATCGCGTCGAAGCCGGTCGCGAAGATGATGACGTCGACTTCGAAGCTGCGCGCCCCCGTTTTGACTGCGTCCTCGCTGATCGAGACGATCGGCTCCTTGCGCAGATCGACGAGCGTGACGTTCGGCCGGTTGAAGGTCTCGTAATAGTTGGTGTCGAGGCACGGACGCTTCGCGCCATGGGGATGGTCGCGCGGGATCAGCGTCTCGGCGGTCTCGGTATCCTTGACGATCGAACGGATCTTTTCCGCGAACAGATCGCGCACGAGGCCGTTGCCTTCGAGGTCTCTTCCCTGGTCGGCCCAGAGCTGGCTTATGCTGACGATGAGATCGCCGGTCGCCCAGACCTTTTCGAACCGCTCGCGGCGCTCGGCTTCGTGAGCTGCCAGCTCATGTCCGTTTGCAGAGGCAGCGGCACGCCGGTCATCGACCAGCGCGCGTCGTTGCGATAGGCGGCGCGCTCGTTTTCCCAGCGCGCGCGCCGGTCCGCCGAGGGCGGCCCGTTGCGGGCGGGCAGCGAGAAGTTGGGCGTGCGCTGGAAGACTGTGAGTTCGGCCGCCTCACCGGCGACGATCGGGATGAGCTGGATGCCCGACGACCCGTGCCGATGACGGCGACCCGCTTGCCTTTGAGATCAACGCCTTCATGTGGCCAGCGCCCGGTCGTCAGCACCTCGCCCATGAACGAAGACGCGCCGTCGATCTCCGGCGGCTTCGGCGCGGAGAGGCAGCCGGTCGCCATGATGTAGTGGCGGCAGGAGACGTCGGGGCCGGCGTCGGTCTTGAGCAGCCAGCGCTCCGAATTTTCGTTCCACTCGCCGGAAACGACGCCGGTCGAAAAGCGGATGTCGCGCCGCAGGTCGTAGCGATCCGCGACGAAATTTAGATAGGCGAGAATTTCGGGCTGGGTCGCGTATTTCTCCGACCAGCTCCACGCCTCGTCGAGCTCGGGATCGAACGTGAAGGCGTAGTCGATGGTCTGGATGTCGCAACGCGCGCCGGGATAGCGGTTCCAGTACCAGGTGCCGCCGACATCGTCGGCGGATTCGAGCCCGATCGCCGCGAAGCCGGCCTTGCGCAGGCGATAGAGCAGATAGAGGCCCGCGAAGCCCGCGCCGACGACGGCGACGTCCACCTGTTGCAGTCCGCCCTTGTGCGCTCCCGCCATGACTTCCTCCCAAGGAAATGGATTGAGCTTCGCCGAGCCCTTGTGGAAATTTGTAGCAGCAATGGCGCCGCGCACAAGCCGCCGCGCTAGATCAATGCGGAAGTAGCAGCCTTCAGAGCCGCTCGATCAGTTGAACCGCCCTCTCCGATTCCCTCCCTCGCTTCGCGGGAAGGGTAGGGTGGGGGCAGCAACATCCTGAAAGCGCGGTGGGTTTCCCCCACCCCGGCCCTCCCCCGCAAGCGGAGGAGGGAGAAGCTACGGCGCCGGCTTCGTCGCGGCCGGCAGCGCCTTCACCGGCGAGCCGGGGCCGATCTTCTGCAAATTGCCGACGATCACCCGGTCGCCCTCCTTGAAGCCCTTCGTCACGCTGACCAGCGCGCCGTCGCCGGGGCCGAGTTCGAGCGGGCGCAGCTCCGCCTTGTCGCCGTCTCCGACGACATAGACGAACTTGCCCATCTGGTTGGAGCCGAGCGCCGCCACCGGCGCCATCAGCGCGTCCGGCTCGTCGCGCAACAGCAGTTTGACGCGCACATATTGGCCCGGCAGCAGCGCGAAATCGGCGTTCTCGATGGTCACGCGCGCGACGATCGTTCCCGTCGAGCGGTCGATCGTATTGTCGAGGAAGGAAAGGTCGCCCTTGCGCGTGATCGACGGCGAGCCGGGCGTGGAAACTTCCGCCTCGACCTTGCCGGTGGCGCGCGCCTTCTCGATCTCGGCAAGCTCGGTCTCGCTCGGATTGAACGTGACATAGACGGGATCGAGCTGGACCAGCGTGTTGAGCGCCCCGGTCGCGGGACCGACGAGCGCGCCCTTGGCGGCGAGATTGCGCCCCAGCCGGCCGGCGAACGGGGCGCGGATTTCGGCGTAGCTCGAGATTGAGCGTCGCCGCATCGATCGCGGCGTGAATCGACCGCCGAGCGCGGCTTCGGCGACGCGCATCGCGCTGGAGCGTTGATCGAACGTGTCCTTCGTGACGTTGCCGCTCTTCAGCAGCTCCTCGCCGCGCGAAAAATTGGCGCGCGCATATTCGAGCGCGCCTGCGTCGCGCTGCGACCTGCGCGCGCGCCTGAGTGAGCGCGGCCTGCAGGTCGCGCGGGTCGATCTGATAGAGCAGGTCGCCGGCCTTCACGTCGGCGCCGTCGGCCGCCGGCTGCGAGTCGATGTAGCCGGAGATGCGCGCCTGCAGCGAGATGCCGCGGATCGCCTCGATGCGGCCGGGATAGCTCAGATAGATCGGCAGCGTCTTCTTGACGACGGAGACGACCGGCACCGGCATCGCCATCATCATCGATGTCGGGCGCCGCGGCCTTGGCGGCGTCGGTCCGGTCGCCCGCCAGCCTGATGCCGGCGATCGTCGACCAGCGCCACGACCGCGACCGAGGCCGCAGTCCATCTCAGCACGCGCATAAAAATCCTCCGGTCTTCATTCGGCGGGCTTGGCGTGAACGGCGTCGGGATGCGCTACGGCCGCATCGGCGCGGCGGCCTTCTCTGGCCCGTTCGATGAGAGAGTAAAATACCGGGGTGAACACCAAGGTCAACGCGGTCGCCGCCAGCATGCCGCCGAACACCGCCGTGCCGAGCGACTGCCGGCTCGCCGCGCCGGCGCCGGTCGCGAACATCAGCGGCAGCACGCCGAAGATGAAGGCGAAGGCGGTCATCAGGATCGGCCGCAGCCGCAGCCGCCCCGCCTCCATCGCCGATTCGACGATCGACAGGCCTTCCTCGCGCCGCCGCTTGGCGAATTCGACGATCAGGATCGCGTTCTTCGCCGCGAGCCCGATCAGCATGACGAAGCCGATCTGCGAATAGACGTCGACCTGCATCTGGCGCACGTAGATCGCGCCGAGCGAGCCGATCAGCGCGAGCGGCGCCGAGGACAGCACCATGAACGGCATCGACCAGCTCTCATATTGCGCGGCGAGAATCATGAACACGAACAAGATCGCCAGCGCGAGCACGATGGTGGCGATCGAGCCGGCGGCTGAGCTCCTGATAGGTGACGCCGGTCCATTCGTAGCCGAAATCGTGCGGCAGCGCCTCCGCCGCGGCGCGCTGCATGGCCGTCACCGCCTGGCTGGAGCTGAAGCCCGGCGCCGCCGCGCCGTTGATGAGCGCGGACGCGTAATTGTTGTAGTGGGGAACCGTCTCCGGCCCGACGATCGGCTTCAGAGCCCCAAGCGCGTTGAGCGGCGTCATGCCGCCCGAGCGGATTGCGCACGAACAGCTTGCTGAAGATCGGCCGACGAGGCGCGGGAATCCTTGTCGGCCTGCATCGTGACGCGGAACGTGTGGCCGAACAGATTGAAGTCGTTGACATAGAGCGAGCCGAGATTGATCTGCAGCGTGTTGAAGATGTCGGGCAGGCTGAGGCCCAGGAGCTTCGCCTTGGTGCGGTCGAGATCGTAGAAGAACTGCGGCGTCGAGGCCGAGAACGAAGAGAACAGGGATTGCGGGTTGAGCTCGGGCTGCCGGCGCGCCGCCGCGAGCAGCGCCTGCGTCGCCTCGTTGAGCGCCGCGCTGCCGTGGCCCGTCAGATCCTCGACCTCGAATTCGAAACCGCCGGTGGTGCCGAGGCCGTTGACAGAGGGCGGATCGAAACTCAGCGCAAAGGCGTCGGGAATGGCGAGCAGCTTCGGCCTGACCGAGGCGACCAGCGCCGAGGCGTTCTCCGAGGGCCCGCGCTCGCTCCACGGCTTCAGCACCGCGAACTCGACAGCGGAATTCGACTGCGCGGCTTGGTCAGGAAATTGAGGCCGCTGATGAAGCCGGCGATTTCGACGCCCGGCGTCGCCTGCAATATGTCGCGCACCTGGCTTGCGACCGCGTCGGTGCGCTCCAGCGAGGAGCCGTCGGGCAATTGCACGACGACGAAGAAATAGCCCTGGTCCTCGACGGGCAGGAACGTCGTCGAAAGCGAACGCGACAGCAGCGTAGGCGCCGGCGATCACGCCCACGAACACGACGACCAGCGCCCAGCCGAACCGGATGAACACTTTCACCGAGCTGCGCGTAGCCGTTGGCCAGCGCGCTCGAAGCCGGCATTGAACCAGCGGAACAGGAAGAAGCGCCCTCTTGGAGTCGTGGCGTAAAAAGGCCGCGCTCAGCGCCGGGCTCAGCGTCAGCGAATTGAAGGCGGAAATGCCGACGGAAATCGCGACCGTCAGCGCGAACTGATTGTAGAGCCGGCCCGCGACGCCGGGAATGAAGGCGACCGGCACGAACACCGCCATCAGCACGGCGGTCGTCGCGATGATCGGCCCCGTCACCTCCGACATCGCCTTCTTCGCAGCTTCCAGCGGCGGTAGGCCGGCCTCGAGCTGGCGCTCGACGTTCTCCACGACGACGATCGCGTCGTCGACCACGAGGCCGATCGCCAGCACCATGCCGAGCAGGCTCAGCATGTTGAGCGAGAAGCCGCAGGCGAGCATCACGGCGAGCGTCGCGACCAGCGATACCGGAATGGCGATCGTCGGGATGATCGTCGTGCGCCAGCTTTGCAGGAAGACGTAGACGACGAACACGACGAGCAGCAGCGCCTCGGCGAGCGTGATGACGACGTCGCGCATCGCGGCGGAGACGAAGCGCGTCGTGTCGTAGTGCATGGCGAAGGCGACATCGGGCGGAAAGCGCTGGGAAAGCTCCTCCATCTTGGTCTTGACCTGCTTCTGCAGGTCGAGCGCGTTCGAGCCCGGCATCTGGAAGATGGCGAGAACCACCGTCGGGTCCTTGCCGAAATAGGCCGAGGACGAATATTGCAGCGCGCCGAGTTCTACGCGCGCGACATCTTGCAGCCGCACCACGGCCCCGCTCGTCGGGATCGGCGCGCACGACGATGTTGGAAAATTCCTCCGGGTCGTTGAGCCGTCCCGCCGCATTGACCTGCATTTCGAACGCGGTGCCCGGCGGCGCCGGCGACTGGCCGATCTTGCCGGCCGCGACCTGCACGTTCTGCTCGTTGATGGCGTTTTCGACGTCGATCGCGGTGAGGCTGAGATTGGCGAGCTTGTCGGGATCGAGCCAGATGCGCATCGAATAGCGGCGCTCGCCGAAGATGCGCACGTCGCCGACGCCCGGCAGCCGCTTCAGCTGATCGACGATCTGCAGATAGGCGTAGTTGGAGAGCGTGACCGGATCGACCGTGCTGTTCGGCGAGGTCAGGTTGACGATCAGCACGAAATTCGGGTTCTGCTTCTTGATCGTCACGCCGCCCTGGTTGACGATCGCCGGCAGCGAGGAGGCGGCCTGGTGACACGCGGTTCTGCACGTCGACCGCGGCGATGTTGAGGGGGTAGCCGACCTTGAAAGTGACGGTGATCGACGACGAGCCGTCGTTGGAACTCGCCGAGGACATGTAGGTCATGCCCTCGACGCCGTTGATCTGCTCTTCGAGCGGCGTCGTCACCGTATCGGCCACGACCTCGGCGCTGGCGCCGGGATAGTTCGCGCTGACCACCACCTGCGGCGGCGTGATCTCAGGGAATTGCGAGACCGGCAGCAGCAAAAAGCTGATCGCGCCGGCGAGCACCATGATCGCGGCGATCGCCGAGGCGAAAATCGGCCTTTGGATGAAGAAGCTGACCATCAGTGCGGGTTAATCGAAGTCCGCTCAGCAGCAAAGCCCGGATTCGCAGCCCGAATACACGGCCGGCGGCAGGAGATAGGTCTCCTGCGGCTGCGCGGCGCGGCGAAAGCGCGAAAAATCGAAGGTCAGGCCGCGAGCGCGCCGTCCCGCCACGACTTTTTCGGCCACTCCAGCGAGCGTGGTCTTAAGCGAGGCTGCGTCGACGCGATCGGCCCGCATCACCTTGCGGATCAGCGGGTCGTTGAGCAGATCGTCGATTGTCCGGGGGCTGAGAGGCGACATGACGATGTCCTTATTGTTGAGCTCGGCGGTGGAAGCAGGGAACCGTTGACTTGGCCCCACGCCCATGTTACCGACCGGTAACGCGTACTGATACCGATCGGTAACATCCAAGTCAAGAGTCATGGCGAAAGAAATTTCGCAAACCGAGCCGCGGACGAGCCTCCGGCGCCCACGGCCGCGCGAAAGAATTGTCGAAAGCGCGCAAGATCTGTTCCACCGCCACGGCATTCGCGGCGTCGGCGTCGAGGCGATCGCCGAGGCGGCCGGCACCAACAAGATGACGCTCTACCGCCATTTCGAATCCAAGGACGAACTGATCCTCGAATATCTCAATTATAAGGCCAAGAAGTCGGAAGACCTTTGGGCCGAGATCGAGCGCGCCAGCCCCGGCGATCCCGTCGGGCAACTCTATAACTTCCTCGAGCAGGCGGCGCGCTTCATCGTCGAGGACGAGCGCGGCTGTGATCTCGCCAATGCCGCGATCGAACTGACCGAACAGGGCCATCCGGGCCTGCGCGTCATCGAGGAATTCAAGAGCCGGCAGCGCGAACGGCTGGCGAGCCTCTGTCAGGCCGCCGGCGCCTCACAGCCCGGCCTGCTCGCCGATACCCTGTTCCTGCTTATCGAAGGGGCGCGTGTGAGCCGCCGCAGCGTCGGAACGGAGGGCCCGAGCGCCAAACTGCTCGGCGCCAGCCGCGCCGTCCTCGCCTCGTTCGGCGTGCCCGAACGCTAAGGAGCGTCGGCCGACGATTTTTCCGCACACGGCCGGGTGGTCGCCGCCGCTCCTGGAGCGTCGGCGCCCTCGCCGACGAGGGTGTGATCGACGGCGGCGGCGGGGGCGCCGCCGCTCCAAATCCCTCAAGCCTTGTTGTTCAGAGCCCTTACCGCCTTCGGATCGAGCGGCCAGCGCGGCCGGGCCGGCGCGGCGAGATCGTCGACCGGGCCGATGCGCAGTCGCTCGATGCCGGCCCAGGCGATCATCGCGCCGTTGTCGGTGCACAATATCGGCGGCGGCGCGATGAGCTTGATGCCCGACTGGGCGCAGAAGCGCTGGAGCGCGTCGCGGATCGCGCCATTGGAAGCGACGCCGCCGGCGACCACGACGGCATGCACCCTTCCAACCTCCTCGGCCGAGCGGCGCAGCGCCACCCTCAGGCGGTCGACGATGACGTCGACCACCGCCGCCTGGAACGAGGCGCAGAGATCGGCGATGTCGCGCGTCGTCAGCGGCGCGGCGCGCTCGGCTGTCAGCCGCGTCGCGGTCTTCAGGCCGGAGAGCGAGAAATCGGCGTTGGGCGCCCGAGCATCGGGCGCGGCAGGTTGAAGCGCTGCGGGTCGCCATTGCGCGCCGCGGCCTCCACCGCCGGACCGCCGGGATAGGGCAGGCCCAGCATCTTGGCGACCTTGTCGAAGGCTTCGCCGATCGCGTCGTCGAGCGTCGCGCCGAGCCGCGTGTACTCTCCGACGCCCTTGACGATAAGGATTTGGGTGTGTCCGCCGGAGGCGAGCAGCAGCAGATAGGGGAAGTTGAGGCGCTCGACGAGGCGCGCGACCAGCGCATGGGCCTCGAGATGGTTGACCGCGACGAACGGCTTGTCGGTTGCGACCGCGAATCCCTTGCCCGCCATCAGGCCGACCAGCACGCCGCCGATCAGGCCCGGGCCCGCCGCGGCGGCGACCGCGTCGATGTCGCCCGGTTTGAGGCCCGCCCTGGCGAAGGCGCGCGCGATCAGGCCGTCGATGACTTCGACATGGGCGCGCGCCGCGATCTCCGGCACCACGCCGCCATAGGCCGCGTGCGCGGCGATCTGGCTGACGATCTCGTCGGCGAGAATGACGCCAGAACCGTCCGGGCGCAGTTCTACGAGCGCGGCGGCGGTCTCGTCGCAGGTGGTTTCGATTCCCAAAACGCGCATTGCCGGGGTTCAAAGCCCTTTCGATTCGCCGGAGCCGGCCGGCTTTGCCACGTCGTCTCTATACGCTTGGCGCGCGGCGGGACAGGGTTTAATGGCGGAGCAAACCCTTGAAGGGCGAGCGCGCCTTGCTTCAACCAGGAAAACGCGTCGCGGTCTTGCGCGCCGCCGAAGACGCGGCGGGCGTCGCGGAGCGTCTGAGCGCGCTCGGATTCGAGGCCGTACTCGCCCCAGTGCTGGCGCCGGCCGCGCTCGATGCGACAGTTCCCTCAGGTCCGTTCTCCGCCGCGATCGCCACCAGCGCCAAGGCGCTGACGCTGGCTTCCGACGCCATGATCGCCAGCCTGCGCGGGCTGCCGCTTTATGTCGTCGGCCTCGCAGGATTGCGCGCGGCGGAAGCGCGCGGCCTGCGCGAGAAAGGCGTCACGCCGGATGCGGCGCGGCTTTCGACCGCGCTCATCGCGATCCTGCCGAGGCGAGCGCGCGCGCTTTATCTCGCCGGCGCTGACCGAAAAGCCGATCTCGAAGACGCGCTCCGGGCGGCAGGGATCGTCGTTGAGACAGTCGTCGTCTACGAAGCCCGCGCTGTGGAGGCCTGGAGCGAGAAGGAGGCCGCCGCGCTGGCAAACGTCGACGCCGCGCTTCATTATTCGCGCCGCAGCGCCGAAATCGCGACGCGGCTCGCGGCGCGCGCCGGGCTTGGCGAGCGCTGGCGGGCTATCGCTCATTTGGCGATTTCCCGAGACGCCGCCGCGCCGCTTCAGGCTGCGGGCGCATGCGTGTTCATCGCCGCAGCGCCCGACGAGGCCGCGATGTTCGAGGCGCTGAGCGCCGCGCTGAATTAGTGTTGGTGCTTCTGTAGTTTGACATTCTTCTGTTTTTCAGATATAGAGATCGTATGGGATTTTCAAGGAACCGCATAAACTCCAAGCCATTATTACGATATATTTGAGTAAAACCAAGGCAAATGGGGCCCACTTAAACAATTAACGCCCCTGCCTCGCGCGTAACCCATTGAAATCGCACAAAACCGCCAAAGCATTCTTTGGAAAAATTTGGAGAATGACGCTTTAAATTTGGAGGTTTGGCGCGCTTTTCGAGCGATTTGGTTGTTTTCCGGCTTTTGCGCCAAAGAAACTCTTGGCCGTCAGGTGTGGCCGAGGTCCCTCATGGTGAGCTTGTCGAACCAGACCTCGGCTGCCGCGGTCAACGACAGCGGCTACAAGCCGCAGCGAAGCCGGCGCTATTCCCTTTGGCGGCGGCCTCACCTATAGAGCGCGCCGATCTCCAGGAAACGAGCGGGCATGGCCGACGAACCCATCCAGGATGACCATCCGGAAATCCCCCCGGCGTCGGTCCCGAAGCCTGAACGGGAGCCGGTGACGATCAAGGGCGAAGCCGTCGACCTGACGCCGCCAGTCGAGGAAACCGAGCCACCCGAGCCCGAACTCACGGAGCCGGAGCCGATCCACCTGGAGGCCGAGCCGCCTCCACCGCCCTCGGGGCCAAGCGAACCTTATCGCGAGCCCGCGCCAAAACCCTCGAACATGGCCGCGTTCGTGGCGGGCGCGGTCGGCGTGCTGATCGGCGCGGCGGTCGTCTATGCGGCCGTCGGTTTGACAGGGCCGAGTTCCAGCGAATTGCAGGCCGCGACAACCCGTCTCGACACACTCGAAACCGGCCTCTCCAGCGAGACCACGGCGCGCAAGGCGCTGGACGGCCGGATCGCCGCCCTCGAGGGGCGCCCCTCCGTAAATCCCGACGCGCTCGCCGCCGCCACCGCGGAAGCCAAGACCGCCGCGGCCAATGCCGACAAGGCGATGAAGGCGGTCGGCGATCTTGGCGCCAAAGCCGGCGCCGGCGCGTCGAACGCCGGGCCAAACCCGGCGCTCCAAAAAATCATCGGCGACGAGCAGGCCCTCGCCGACCGCGTCGCCAGGCTCGAAGCCGCCGAATCGTCCGCCTCCAAAGCCTCCGGCGGCGACCCCGCGCTCGCCGACCGCCTCTCCCGGCTGGAGAGCGCGCAGAAGGAGGCGGCGCCGATCGATCCCGAGTTCGCCAAGCTTCCGGGCGAGGAAAAGACGCTCGAGCAGCGGATCGGCAAGCTCGAAGCCGCGCTTGCGGCGCCGAAAATGGAAACGCGCGCCGAACCCGACGTGGGCATGAAGGGCGATCCGATCGCCGAGGGGTTTGCCGCGCTCGCGCTCGATCGCCGGCTGGTCGCCGGCCAGCCTTACCCCACCGAACTCGCCGCGCTGGAAAAGCTCGGCGCCCCGCCCGACGCGCTCGCTGCCCTCAAACCCTACGCCACCACCGGCGCGCCGACCCTCGACGCGCTCGGCGCCGGTTTCGCCAAGCTCGCGCCGGGCCTCGTCGAGCCCGGCAAGGCGCCCGTCCATACCGATTATGCGGGAACGCTGTGGGACGAGATGAAGGGGCTCGTAAAAGTCCATCCGGTCGGCGAGGCCAAGGGCGACGACCCCGAAGCGGTCAAGACGCAGGTCGTTGCGGCGCTGGCGCGCGGCGACCTCCGCCGCCCGCGCCGCCTTCGCGAAACTGCCGGAGGACGAGCGCACGGCGGCGGCCGCCTGGGCGAAGGACGCCGAGGGCGTGGCGGCGGCGCGCGCCGCGGCCCTTTCTCTCATCGAGACGTCGCTTTCGCGCCTCACGGAGCCAAAAAAATAGTTTAGCGTTGCTTGGAGTCAGAGGCTCCGGACGTCATCGCGTTGCGTAATGCCGGCGATGCGCGCGGGCAGAGGAATCGGTCATGTTGCGGTTGTTGATCTTTCTGGCGGTCATTTGCGCGATCGCCTTCGGCGTGACCTGGCTCGCCGACAATCCCGGCGAGGTCGACGTCACCTGGCGCGGTATGGAGTACGATTTCTCGCTGACGGTCGCGATCGGCATGGTGCTCGGCGTCGCGCTCACCCTCGCGATCCTGTGGTCGCATCCTGCGCTATGTTTTACGCGCCCCGTCCCTCATTTCGCTGGCCTCGCGCATGCGGCGGCGCGAAAAAGGTTTCAACGCCTTGTCGCGCGGGCTGATCGCGATCGGCTCGGGCGACGGCCGCGCCGCGCAGAAACATGCCTCTGAGGCGCGAAAGTTCCTCGGCGACGAGCCGCTGACCAAGCTCCTGCGCGCCCAGGCCGCGCAGCTCAACGGCGACCGCGTCGCGGCGATCTCGGCATTCAAGGAAATGCTCGAACATCGCGAAACCCACGCGCTGGGTCTGCGCGGGCTTCATGTCGAGGCGCGCCGCGCCGGCGACACGGAGGCGGCGCTCGACTATGCGCATCGCGCCCATAAGCACGCGGCGCTGCCCTGGGCGGCGCAGGCGGTGCTCGACGATCGCGCCGCAGCACGGCGACTGGGCGGGCGCGCTGCGACGGTCGAATCCAACGCGGCGCAAGGGCTGCTCGACAAGCCGACCGCCAACCGCTGGCGCGCGGTGCTGAAGACCGCCATCGCTCAGGAACGCGCCGAGCGCGACGCCAAGGGCGCGCTCGCGCTCGCGCTGGAGGCGCTGGCGCTGGCGCCCGGGCTCGTTCCCGCCGCCGCGCTCGCCGGCAAGCTGCTCGGCGCCGCCGGCGATTACCGCCGCGCGTCGAAGATCCTCGAGACCGCCTATCGCGAGACGCCGCATCCCGATCTCGCCGCCGCCTATCTGCGCGTGCGCCACGGCGATTCGACGCGCGATCGGCTCGCCCGCGCCCGCGCGCTCGCCCGCGTCGCGCCGTTCGACATCGGAGAGCCAGATGACGATCGCGCGCGCCGCGCTCGACGCGCACGACCTCGCGCCGCCCGCGCAGGCGCTGCGCCGCTCGCTGCGCGGCGATCCCGGCGCAGCCGCGCCCGACCGTGCGGGTCTGCCTGCTGGCGGCGGAAATCGAGGAAGGCGAGGGCGACGAGGGCGCGGTGCGCGAATGGCTGAACCGCGCCGCGCGCGCGCCGCGCGACCGCGCCTGGGTCGCCGAGGGCGTGATCAGCGACCACTGGGCGCCGGTCTCGCCGTCGGGCGTCCTCGACGCCTTCGTCTGGCGCACGCCGGACGAGCGCCTGACCGCCTCGGTCGAGCCGCCGCCGCGCCGGCCGCGCAGCCGTCCGCGCCGCCGCCGCGCGGTGATCGAGCCGCCGCCGCCGCCCCCGCCGCCCCGGCGCCAGCGCCGGCCAGCACGCTCCAGCCGCCTCCGGCGCGCCGCGCGCCGTCAGAGGCCGCCCGCCTCCGCGGCGCGTGCCCGCGTCGGACACGTCGTGATGCTGCCCTCGGCCGCGCCCGACGATCCCGGGCCGCCGCGTCCGGAGGGCGACGCCCGGTTACCGGCTTTTCGCCCGCGAATGAGCCGAAATTCGCCTTACTCAGCGCTTGATCGCGGCGCCGCGCTTTCACTAAAAGCCGCGCGACCGGCCGGCGCCTGCGGCCGGGCCCTTTTCTCCCGCGACAAAGCGTTGGAAACGCCAGCGAAGGACCGTCAATCATGCGCGTTTATTACGATCGCGACGCCGATCTCAATCTCATCAAGGGCAAGAAGGTCGCGGTCGTCGGCTATGGCAGCCAGGGCCACGCGCATCTGCTCAACATGCGCGACAGCGGCGTCAAGGAGATCGCCGTCGCGCTGCGCCCGGGTTCGCCTTCGGCCAAGAAGGCCGAGGCCGAAGGCATCAAGGTGATGAGCGTCGCCGAGCGCCGCCAAATGGGCCGACGTCGTGATGATGCTGACGCCCGACGAATTGCAGGCCGACATCTATCGCGACGAACTCGCGCCCAACATGAAGCACGGCGCGGCGCTGATGTTCGCGCACGGCCTCAACGTGCATTTCAACCTGATCGAGCCGCGCGCCGATCTCGACGTGCTGATGGTCGCGCCGAAGGGCCCCGGCCACACCGTGCGCTCCGAATACAAGCGCGGCGGCGGCGTGCCGTGCCTGATCGCGATCCATCAGGACGCGAGCGGCAACGCCCACGACCTCGGCCTCTCCTACGCCTCCGCGATCGGCGGCGGCCGCGCCGGCGTCATCGAGACGACGTTCCGCGAGGAATGCGAGACGGACCTGTTCGGCGAGCAGGTCGTGCTGTGCGGCGGCCTCGTCGAGCTGATCCGCGCCGGCTTCGAGACGCTGACCGAGGCCGGCTACGCGCCGGAAATGGCCTATTTCGAGTGCCTGCACGAAGTGAAGCTGATCGTCGACCTCATCTACGAGGGCGGCATCGCCAACATGAACTACTCGATCTCCAACACCGCCGAATACGGCGAATACGTCACCGGCCCGCGCATCATCACCGCCGAGACCAAGGCGGAGATGAAGCGCGTGCTCGCCGACATCCAGTCGGGCAAGTTCACGCGCGACTGGATGCTCGAGAACAAGGTCAACCAGACCTCGTTCAAGGCGACCCGCGCCCGCGTCAACGCCCATCCGATCGAGGAAGTCGGCGCGAAGCTGCGCGCGATGATGCCGTGGATCGGCAAGAACAAGCTGGTCGACAAGACGCGCAACTGATTTCGCAGGATCGGCGGCGGTCGCTCGAGGAAAAAAGCTTGGCGCCGCTGGACAGCGGCGGCGCCTTTGCTATATGCCGGGCCTCGCGCGGGGCCTGCCGCCGGCGATTCGATGGGCGCATAGCTCAGTTGGTAGAGCAGCTGACTCTTAATCAGCGGGTCCAAGGTTCGAGCCCTTGTGCGCCCACCATCGCATGGCTTTGAAATTGCTAGAGTTTGTCCGGCGTGCCAAATAGAGATGTTTGATCCCTTTTTGCTGTGGACCCGCTGCGGACCCTGCCGGTGTGATTTAGCCGCACTTCGGCGTCATGCGAGATCTTAAGGCCATGCTGTTGATTACCGCCAGGAACTGACCCAGCTTTTCCAGCCGGGTGTGACCCGTCTCCGGGCGAAATACAACAATGTCGTTAAGTGCGTGGCCGTTCCTCAATGGGTTACCGGCCGACGGAACTACTGAGGAAATTTGGCTCAAATTCGGACGGAATTCAACAGTGATGCATAAAGCGATCGCAAAGCGGCGGCGGCCGATTGATCGTTGTTCCGCGCTCGATCTGCGCAATGGCTCAAATTTTCTAACGAATTGAATTACATCAACTGTGCAAAGTAAATTCGGCCACGTCTCGCTACGACGAGTTCTGGGGAAAGACTCATGCCGCCAAGCATGGTGTGCCACTATGGCGATCCCAGCGAGTACTTAACCCATTCGAAGTGGACAAAGGCAGCAAACTCCGCATCACCGCGCGTGGGCAGTTTTCGGCGAAGCGGATCCGATTCGCGCTACCCAGGGCGTTTTTCAACCGTCTACCCCGAAGCCCTTCCCAGAGTTGGCCATATGGATCACGCCTCTAAGCGGGCGCTATTCATCTTTGCGACGCGAAAGGGGCCGAGTTGGTACTGCGGGACAACGGAGGTTCTGGTATGGCTGTCGTGCGTTGCAACGCAGCGGACCAGAGTTTCCAGCCATCCAGAGGCACTTGAATTTGATCCTTTCCCGATCGATCGACTATATTGAATATATTGGCGAGACCTACGGAGCCGGCGACTTCAAGCCGCCGCGCGCCAATGTACTTGCAACTCCAATCCTTCCGCCTGGGCGCGATTACAAAAGGTCCATGCGACGGCGGCCGACCTGGCGGAACTGCTCCCGCGAGTTATTGCGGTTCCCGAGGCCGCCCGCGGCCTAGAGGAAGGCGCGGCTCGTCGCCCTTGCTGACCGCCCGCCCGCGGGCCCGAGTTCTCACACGGCGGCCGGAGGAAGCCATCTTCGGACCGCGATCATGGAGCGATTTTTCGAGTTGTTGAGAGCACATCCACGATGCGTTCTCCACACGATGGACATCTGCTAATCCGACTCAGCGTCTCGAAGCGCACTCTCACCACCTGTCGGCAACGAAAGCACTGGAGATAAGTCCCCCACCGCTACCTCAAACTGCGCCAATTGCATCTCGTGCGTCGTGCGCTCCGGTTTGCCGACCCGAGGGAAACGACCGTCACTAATATCGCCACCGCGCACGGCTTCTGGGACTTGGGTCGATTTGCCGGCGCTTATCGGGACTTGTTCGGCGAGCTTCCCTCGGAGACGCTGCGTCAAAATGCCGATGGAGTTCCGCTCGGCCGGCACTAGAATTTAAGGCTCACTTCACTTTTTACGTAGCGCACATACCGCCGCCGTCCCACTGTCCGTTCCCTGGGGGAGACGCCTTTTCCGGCGCGACGCGGGAGGTCAGGGCGAAATGTCCGGCAGTTCGACGGGCCGCTACACGGAAGTCGATGAATTCAGATCGAGTTTCGCGGCGACATTCGCCGAATTCATCGTGACCGGCCGTGGATTCTTCAACGCCCGTACGAACCGCGCCGATCTTCACCACCTGCATCTTCTGCAAGTGCAGGAATTGCTCGCGCGCGTCGCCTATGCCGAAATGCCCTCTGATCAATTCGTCATATCTTTCCCGGCTGACGCGAAAACGTCCTTGATCTGGCGCGGCGTCGCCCTCGGACCCGGCGAGATCATGCTTCACGCGCGCGGCGAGCATCTGCACCAGCGCATCGTCGCACCAGCTTGCTGGGGCCTGATAATGCTCTCACCCCAGTCGTTCGCCGCATTCTGCCGGGCAGAGACCGGGCGCGATGTTTCTCCGCCAACGGCTGCGCAAGTCATTCGACCACAGCCGAGTGAGCTGAAAATGCTGCTTCGCGTGCACCGCAAGGCTGCCCGGCTGGCCGAGACGAGGCCCGACATCGTCTCCCATCCCGAGGTAGTCAGGGCCATGGAACAGGAACTCGCCGGTGTGTTGGTCAGGTGTCTGACGGAAGGAGACATTCGAGCGGTATCAGAAGTCGCTTTGCGCGCCACGGAAGTCGTGGAACGCCTTGAGATTCTGTCCACAGGATCCATTCAGTCGGAACTCGCCGGCCCCGAACTTGCGGCTTCGCTGCACGTTTCCTCGCGGACGCTGCACCGACACTGTCGGACAATCCTCGGAGTGAGCGCGAAGCGAACACCCGCAGCTCAGGCGGGTGGCGAAGGCTCATACTGCTATTCGGCTCGACTTCAGCCCTTCCGCAAAGATTGCGGAATACGCTCGTGTGCGGGATTTGTTGATCCCGCTCGCTTCGCAGTTCTGTACAAATCGATCTACGGCGAGCCGCCAGTCGCCACCTGGCGGCGCTCGAGAAATATTTTGTCAGCTTCACGAATTACGTAGCCGGGCGAGACGAGGCGGCGGCAATCTCGTCCGCAAGTTACCCGAACTGCGGAGTGGCCCGGCTACGAACTTCGAGAGCAATCCTTACGCATCGCGGTCCACAACGGGAGGCGGAACTTCGCCGTTGTAACGTGCTCGAAACCGAAAAGCGCACCGACACCGTGTGGGTGCGACATCGCCATAAGCGGCTCTACTTGGAAACGCCAAGTGTTGGGAGGCAGCAATGAATTGGAATTGAATATGGCGATCGGCTGGAGCGACGCTTTGCGTCGGTCTTGGCCTAGCGGCGGCGCCTGTTGCAAGTGCGATCGCCGAGGAGAAAAAGCCCAACATCCTCTTCATCATGGGCGACGACGTCGGCTGGTTCAACATCGGCGCCTACCACCGCGGCATCATGTCCGGCAAGACGCCGAACCTCGACAAGCTGGCCTCGCAAGGCATGCTGTTCACCGACTACTACGCCGAGGCGAGCTGCACGGCGGGCCGGGCCAACTTCATCACCGGCGAGATTCCGCTGCGCACGGGCCTGACGACCGTCGGCCAGGCCGGCGCCGACGTCGGCCTGCCCGGCCCAGGCCTGCACGCATCGCCACCGCGCTCAAGGCGCAGGGCTACGCCACCGGCCAGTTCGGCAAGAACCACCTCGGCGACTTGAACAAGTACCTGCCGACGGTGCACGGCTTCGACGAGTTCTTCGGCTACCTGTACCACCTCGACGCCATGTCGGACCCGTACTGGTACGCCTATCCCCAGGACAGGATTCCTGAACAAGTACGGCCCGCGCAACCTGGTGCATTGCTGGGCGACCGACACGGACGACGACACGGTCATGCCGCGCTGGGGCAAGATCGGCAAGCAGAAGATCGTCGATGAAGGCCCGCTTGCCGCCGTTCCCGAACATGACGGACTGCCAGAACTGGCAGGAACGGCCCGAAAAGGCCAAGTACGACATGGAGACCTTCGACGAGGTGCTGGTCGAGAAATCGCAAGGCTTCATGGACAAGGCCAAGAAGGACGGCAAGCCGTTCTTCGTCTGGCACAACACCACGCGCATGCACGTCTTCACGTTCCTGTCGCAGAAGTACCAGGCGCATGATGAACACCAAGACCAACTACGGCCTGGAAGAGGCCGGCATGGCGCAAATGGACGACTGCGTCGGCGCGCTTCTGAAGCACCTGGACGACATCGGCGAGGCCGACAACACGATCGTCGTCTTCACCACCGACAACGGCGCCGAGGTGTTCACCTGGCCGGACGGCGGCATGACGCCGTTCAAGGCCACCAAGGGCACTGCCTATCGAGGGCGGCTTCCGCGTGCCGTGCATCGCCCGCTGGCCGGGCCACATCAAGCCGGGCAGCGTCGAGAACGGCATCTTCTCCGGCCTCGACTGGTTCCCCACCTTGTGCGCCGCCGCCGGCAATCCGGACATCACCGACCAACTGCTCAAGGGCGTGAAGCTCGGCGACCGGACGTACAAGAACCACCTCGACGGCTACAACCAGACGGCGCCTGCTGGAAGGCAAGGGACCGTCGGCGCGGCACGAGCTCTTCTACTTCGGCGGCCCGCAGCTCGGCGCCATCCGCATCGACGACTTCAAGTTCCAGTTCTATCCAGCAGCCCGAGGGCTGGCCGGGCGAGAAGATCACGACCGACATGCCCACGATCGATCGAACCTCCGCCAGGATCCGTTCGAGCGGCTGGATTCGTGCGCGGCGAGACCATGAACAATGGCGGCGGCAACGGTTACATGAACGGCTTCTACGCCCGCGAGTTCTGGCGCTTCATCATGATGCAGGAGGCCGTTTCCGTTCTGGCCAAGTCGGCGATCGATTTCCCGCCGATGCAGCCGGGGGCGGGATTTGGCATCGAGGAAATCAAGGCGCGGGTTGAAGCGGCAATCCGCGAAGAGAGCGGGCGGTAGACGACTGCGCTTTCATTTGTACCACGTACGGGCTGCCTCCTATGAGGTAGTCCGCGACTTCGCTAGCGCCGCAATCCGAGAAAGCAACACCCGTGAAGATGGAACAAAAGCAAATGCTCCTCGCCGCCGCACTTGTTGGCGCGCTGGCCGTTGGGCCCGCACAAGCGCAGCAGGTCCCGATCCCGCAAACGGCCGCCGAGGTTCCTGGCCCGGCGCCGGGTCCGATGACAAAGAGCTTATGTGCAGATGGTGGGCCGCATGGCCTACTTCTGGGGGTGGCCGCTTGTCTACGTCTATAACCAGCGCAACGGCGCTCTCGAAGGCGCCCGAGCCAATACTGCTCAATGGTGTCTTGCCTCTTGCGCCGATGAACGGCGTCATGATGCTGACCAGCTATATCAGCCCGGCCGAGCGGTATATCGGCGACCCGAACCAGGACGTCGTGTACGGACTTGGGCTATCTCTCGCTCGAAAAGGAGCCCGTCGTCGTTCAAGTGCCTGATTTTGGCGACCGCTTCTGGACCCTGCCGGTCTATGACGCGCGCACCGACCAGATCAGCGAACTTGGTTTGCAATACGGCACCAAGCCCGGCTTTTACATGATTGTGGGGCCGGACTGGAGAGGCACCACCCCGCCAGGCATTGCTGGGGTATGCACTCATCCACAAATTTCGGCATCGCCATGCCACGCATCTTCATGAATGATACGCCCGAGGATCACGCGGCCATCCAGCCGGCGCTGTCGCAGATCCAGTTCTACCCGTTGAGCCAGTTCGACGGAAAGATGAAGACGAAGGACTGGAGCAAGATTCCAAAGATCGATCGGAAGGGGGTTCCAGCCAAGTATTCGTCGACCCAGCCACCGTGGGTCGATCCGGCGAGCTTCTTCGACGAACTGCCTACCGTCATGAAGCAGGTGCCGCCGATGCCCGGAGAGGAGGCGCTCTACAAGCAGATCGGCAGCCTGCTCGACGCGGCGGCGAAAGATCCGGAGGTGATGAAGACGCTGCGGGAAACAGCTTTTGCGGCCGACCCGGAATTGATCGCCCCAATGATGCAGTGGCGCTTCAACGGCCAGCCCGTGGGCAACGGCTGGACATCTCCGGCGAACAACGGCGCGTTCGGCACGGATTATTATCACCGCACCGGCGCCGTGAAGGCCGACCCCTACGACAACAAGCGCAACGAGACGATGTATTTTTACACGGACAACGACACGTCGCCTGCAGCAGCTCATGGGCGAGTCCTCTTATGCCGTCACCTTCGCCAAAGGCGAGCTTCCGCCGGTGAAGGGCTTCTGGTCGCTGACGATGTACGACCCGGAACATTATTTCGCGGTAAACCCGCTGGGCCGCTACGCGCTCGGCACCAAGGACAAGTCGCTGAAATACAATGCGGACGGTTCGCTGACCATTTATCTCGGGCACAAATCGCCTGGCAAAGACAAAGGAGACGAATTGGCTGCCGGCGCCGGCTGGGAATTTCTCGCTTTGGCTGCGCGCCTATTGGCCTGATCAGGCCATCCTCGATGGCTCCTGGAAGCCGCCGGTGGTGAGCCGTCTGCAGTAAGGTTGTGGCCCGGGAGCGACTCGGGCCAAATAGTGTATTCGATTGGTTTCAAATGATCTTTCGCCGGTATCGTGAACACATGAAAAGGTGTTTGCTGAAAGCGGAAGCAGCCTGTTGCTGCGATCAGGCAAAGAAAATCCGTTCTGTCGCGCCAGCGTCGGTCGGGTCGAACAGCTGAGGAGCGGCGGACGCAGCCTGAACAACTTCAGGAGCGGCGGAATTGCGGACTATGAACCCTGACAGCACAACGGAGCACAAAGGTGACGACTAACTCCCGGAAATACGGTCTCCTCGCGACCGCACTGGCAGGGTTCTGCGTTGTGCGTCGCCCGCCCACGCGCAGCAGGCGGCCCCATCCACGCCGCACAACGCCGTCACCGACGCGAGCAAAGCCGACGAGGAGGATATCGCGAAAGAATAGCGAAAATCCGATCGGCAATCTCACCATCCTGCCTTTCGAGAACTACACCAACTTCGATTTCGGGCCGCACAACGGCACACAAAACATGCTCGAATTCGAGCCGGTCGTGCCGTTCCACATCAACACGGATTGGAACCTCATCACCCGCGCGGTCATTCCGGCCGTCTGGAACCCGTCGCTGTTACCCGGCGCCAGCGTGCCACAGGCGATCGCGCCGACCGATTTCTCCGCGTTTTTCTCGCCCAGCCAATCCGGTCAACGGCTGGACTCTGGGGCGTCGGTCCGATCATGCAGATCCCGACGGAAACCAGCCCGACGTCGGCTCCAACGTCTGGGGCCTGGGCCCGACCGCCGTGGTCGTCCATACCGGGGAGACATGATCGTCGCCGGCGTACTGGTCAACAACGTGTGGTCCTTCGGCGGCACGTCGGGCCCGACGGCACCCGATATGCGAAGTTACTCGTGGAGCCGTTCTTCAACTATAATTTCGGCCAGGGCTGGTTCGTCGGCACCGCGCCGATCATAACCGACAATGAAGTTGGCCACGGACCGAAATGGACGGTGCCCGTCGGCGCGGGCGGCCGGCCGGATAATCAAGGTGGTGGGCAAGCTGCCGGTCAAACTATCGATCGGCGGCTACTACAACGTCGTGACCCCGCAATATGGCGCGAGATGGACTATGCAAACTGTGGTCGCGGTGATTTTCTGACAGCCGCAGCGCTTGGGCAAATCCAATGTCTGATCTTGCAACGGCGATTGCAAGGCTTTCCGACGATGCGAAGCCATTGGCTGCGCTCGGACTCGGCGCGCTCATGCTGGTTCTGCTCGTGATGTTTCATGGGGCCGGTCTTCACACCGTCATTGTGCTGCGCAAGTGGGGCGATCACTGGCTGCATCTTGGACGGCTTCGTCATCTGAGAGCTTTATCCTGGTTCGGCTGGTCGGTCTTCTTCCTTCTGTCGCTGCATGTCGCCGAGGTGATGATATGGGCGTTCGCGCTCCTTATTCGTGGATTGATCCCCCATCCCTACGACGCCATCTATTTCTGCGCCAACGCCTATACGACGCTCGGCTACGGAAACGTCGACCTGGACTTGCATTGGCGGATCATCGGCCCCATCATCGGCATGTCCGGCCTGTTCACCTTCGCCTGGACCGCCAGCGTGCTGGTCGAAGTTGTAGCCTCACACCGCCAGCTTGTCGGACAATTGCACGACGAGCGCAGAAGGGAGAACACAACGCGCCGCCGCGCGCGAGGCGAAATGGGAGGCTGCGGCCGAGGACGCTAGGCTGACCGGTTTGCGAGCAGATGCGGGGGGCTGCCGCAGGAAAGGAGAACCGTGACTCCCGAAGCGGACGCGATATGATTTGACGGAAGTCGCCGCAGTCGATCTATGCTGAGATGAAGGAAGAGGTGCCTCCGGAAAAAGCAGACCGGCAAGGTCATCCGCCACAGCATCGACTTTGGCCCGTTGCCTGAACGTCCGCTTCGGAGCCGAAGCGACGATCGGCTGAACGGCAAAACTGGCGCCAAGCGGACCTTCGGGTACCAACCTAAAGCCACGGAAAAAGGTGCACCGAGGTCTGCAGAAAGCACTGGCTGTTGATTTCCGCCAGGAACTGACCCAGCTTTTCCAGCCGGGTGTGACCCGCTCCGGGGCGAAATACAATAATGCCGTTAAGTGCGTGGCCGTTCCTCAGTGGGTTACCGGCCGACGGAACTACTGAGGAAATTTGGCTCAAATTCTGATGGAATTCAACACTCCTGCAATAGGGGGATGACCTTTGCCCAACACGAGCCATCCGCCCAAGCCCCGTGCACCAGCAGGACATTTGTTTTCGCGCCCATCGTCTCTCACAACAGCCATCAAGTGGCGGAGAGGTCTTAGGCGGTTTGCAGGACCATCATCTTGGGAGATCCGCTCAATTCGTAGAACACCAAATGAGCGGATTCGACAAAAAAAGTTTGTCGCGAGCGCCAGCCGCGCTTTCAGCCGGCCGCGTGTTCGCGCCGCCAGCGGCCGGGGCTCAAGCCGACGACCTGAGCGAAGTTCGGCTGAACGCCGCCTGGTCTGAGAAGCCAGATTGCAGGGCGATGTCGACGAGCGGATGAGTAGGTAGTCCGCATCAGATCCTTCGCCAAGTCTATCCGCCGTTGCACCAGCCAGCCATGCGCCGATACGCCGAACGTCGCGCGGAAGGAGCGCGTGAAGTGGCTGACCGACATCCCGCATTCCTGCGCGAGCGTGCTCAATCGCACGCCGCCATCGAGGCGGGACCGCAAGACTTCGGCAGCTCGCTGCGCCTGCCACGGGGCCAGGCCCTGGGTCACGACCTCGGGCAGGCGAGCGAGCCCGCCATAGGTCTGTAGAAGGTGGGCGCCGAACATGAGACTGAACTGATCGATGGCGAGCAGGCTGGACCAATTGCTTGAGGTCGCGAGCGGAAGGATGTTCTTCGTCAGCTGAGCGATGACCAGATCGTCCTCACAAATGCTGATCTTGAAAGTTTCGACCGGCTTGATCTGATGGTCGCGGGCGATCTCATCCAGACCCTCGCGCGGCACGTGATAATGGACGTAGTCGAATGCGCAATCGAGCGTACAAAGGAAGGGCGATTGCAGGTCGAGGAGGCTTGTCCGCAATTCCGGAATGTAGGGCACTTTGACCTCGCGCCCGTCGACCTCCAGCTTATAGCTACCAAGCGGAACTGGCTTTATCGCAATCGACAAGTGCAGAGCCGCTTCGGCAGGAATGGGCGCAGAAACACCAGGAAGGCCCACATGGGACTGGAGACGGGTGATCGCAAACGTGCTCTGGTCTGCCCAAGAAACAGACGCGGTCTTGCTCTCGTCTTGATGCAAATAGGCCGCAAGCCTGTCTCCGAACGCGCCCTTAGGGTCGCTCGGCACACGGGAAGCCGCTCCAGACGCTCGCATCAAGTCACCTCGCGACCGAAGCGATTACCATAGAAAACCGAAAGGTCCTGGTGAACTTTGCGTGTCAGCTCCCACCGGGACCGGAGTGACAGCGCCGAAGGCGCCTCGGCGTCTGGGTGGAAACAAATGATGGCGGCCGAAGAAATGAATGGCAGCTTTGGACGGTGAGCCGCCTGTCCGCTGTCCGCGTTGGCATGGCGAGAACCGGACGTTCGATTTATGGCGAGATTGGCCGATGGCCGACTGGCAAGGATCGGCGGTCGGAAAAAGAAATTCGACCATTCTCTCGCTTCGGATTTCGAAGTCGACGCCCGACCCCTGTTGTTATCGAGATTGTCGCGCCGTAAGGAAATTCGTTCCCCTCTTTGTGCCGCGGTCACTGGTGGTGGCCGACGCTATTTGGAGCCGTCCGGCTGGGCCGCTTCTTGGCTTGGCGCCAACAAAAGTCGCTCGATCCCCAGTAGATACAAGCCTTTCTTCACATGCAGGCGCGATCGTCGCGCTAATTCAATCGTAAAAATCCACCGCGCCTCAAAAGTTGTCGCCGCCCTGGCGCCATGTTCGGTCATCAAATTCACTGCAACCTGGACCAGCTCGGCGTTGCTCGCGGCCAGTCTTTCCTTGCGAATGCGTATATTGTCTTCCAAGCCGGTGCGCACTGCCTCGGAGCCGCGTTCGAGCGCCCAACGCATTACGCAGCTCTGATATGCGCCTATTCCCACCGCCGTCCATGTTGCCTTGGGTAGGATGCGACGGTGTCCGCCCAGCAGAATGTCGAGCAGATGCTCCTCCGCCGGCATCGCGTTCTTCACCCCCATCACGAATTGCAAGTGCGGTGACTTGCTCATCAGGCCGGCGTCGACAAGGCGTCGTGCGCCATGAATGTGGGAGAGATCAAATATTTCGATTTCCGGGCGTACGCCCAAGTCCTGCATCTTGGTCGCGAGATCGGTAACGAGGGCGGGGCGCATTTTCGTAGACGATGGTCGGAAAGTTGACGGATCCGGTGGAAAGCGACGCCATTTCCGGCTTGAGATGCAGCGACGAACTGCGCGCCGCCTGATCGCGGCCCCGCCCGCCTGTCGAGAACTGGACGATCATGCCTGGGCAATGCTTCCGAAGGCCTTCCAGAACCTGAGCGAATAAGGCCGGATCGGAGGAAGGACTTTCGTCGGGGTTGCGAACATGGATACTGAGCGTAGCGTGGCTCCGGCTTCATAGGCCTGCTGGGTCGATTTGACCTGCTCGGCCGGAGTAATCGGCACCGCCGGATCGTCGGCTTCCGGGAAACGGAGCCCGTGATGGCGATTGCGATGACGACGGGACGTGGGGCTGCGGTCACGGCGAGCGTCCTACCAAAGCGTTCTGAAGCATTGTGCGAAGCGGCTCGCGCTCCAGCGGACGCGGATTCCAGTACGGGTTGGACAGCGCCCAACTCGACCGCCCGATCGAACGCCATCGTCGGGCATTCCCAGGTCGCGCAACGCCATCTTCGCACCCAAGCTCTTCGCGAGTTCGAACAATGCGGAAGGCGCATTTCGCGGGCCCAATGCCCGATTGATCCGAGCGATCGCTTCCGGCGCCGCCGCGGCGTTATAGGCCAGCGCGTGGGGGAGCACGGCCGCATGGGTTTCGGCGTGCGGCAGGCCGAACAAACCGCCTAGTGTATCGGCAAAGCTTGTGGTGCAGCGCCATCCCGACAGATCCCAGGCAAACGCCGGCCAACCAAGCCGCGTAAAGAGCTTCGCCGCGAGCGTCCATCTCTTTGGGATCCTTCGCGATCGTCGGAAGCGACTGCGCCATTGCGGCGATGGCCTCCTCCGCCATCATGGAGACGATCGGATTTGCTTCGCGCGCATAGAGCGCTTCTGCGGCGTGCGCGATCGCATTCATGCCGCTGGCGACGGAGATCGCGACAGGGCAAACTGAGCGTCAACTCGACATCGTAGATAACAACCTCAGGCAACACCTTCGGGCTCGTCAGGGTTGTCTTCTTTCCTGCTCGCGTCTCACCCAGAATTGGGGTCATTTCAGAGCCGGCATAGGTCGTCGGCGCGACGATCTGCGGTAAGTCGGTGCGCAGGGCGATCGCCTTCGCGAGGCCCGTCGTCGACCCGCCGCCGACGGCGACGAGTTCATCGGCCCGGATCTCGGCCGCTTTGGCCATGGCTTGCTCGGTCGTCTCTTCCGGCGTGTGCATTCGGGCCGCCCGAGAACACGCCGGCCGCGCGCGCGCCGAGCTTACCAGCAAGCGATTGCGCTCCGACCTCTTGCTCCGGAGTTGCAAGCACCAACACTCGCGATAGACCAAGGCGCCCGACCTCGTCCGGAAGTTGCGACAAAGTCCCCGCTCCGAAGATTACGCGTGCGGGGTTTGCCGTGTATTGGAAAAATCGCATTCGCAGGCTCCGGATTTGTTCCAGTTACTTCGCCGCTAACACGAAATCCCAATCGGCCGCTATGAAAGGATTGGGAAAGCCGAGTTCAGCAGCTTTCGTAAGGTCATCGACGGTGCGAAAGTCCGCTACAAGCCCCTGC
>CAVQBX010000008.1:0-198248 GCA_963710855.1 uncultured Pseudomonadota bacterium
CGACCCTCCTCGGATCTCGCTCATCGAAATCGTCATTTCTCCTGAGCCGCTGAGGCTCTAAACCGGAACGATGCGTCTGATCCGAACCGACCTGACCTGGTACGCCTACCTGCTGAGCGGGTTCTTTACTTTCATCATCAATATCCAGGGCAGCATCACCCCGTTCCTGCGCGACGAACTCGGGATTAGCTATGCCGCCGTCAGCCTGCATCCGAGCGCGCTGGCTGCGGGCATGATGGCGACGGGGCTCTACACCGAGCGCGCGCTCAACGCGTTCGGGCGGCGCGTGAGTTGCCTGATCGGCGTCTGCGGCTCCGTCTGCGGCCTGCTCGCCATCTGCTTTGCCCACAAAGCCGCCTTCAGCATCGCGGGCTGCGCGCTCGTCGGCCTGACGGGCGGAATGCTGCCGGGGATTGTCGGGGGAATGCTCGCCGACCTGCATCGCGACACGCAGGATCAGGCGTTCACCGAATGCGGCGCCGTCACCTACGCGTGCGCGATCACTTCGAATTTCGCCACCGGGATCGCAGCGGGCCTCGCCTTCGGCTGGCGGGGAGCTTTGCTGTTCGGCGCCGCCTGCGGCCTGCTGCTGATCGCGGTCTATTTCCGCCGCGCCGTGCCGGAGGGATCGCGCCGCGACGTTCGGGCAAGCAAAAACCTGCCGGCGGCGAGCTGGGCCTATTTGGTCATGCTCGGCCTCGGCGTCGCGCTCGAAATGACGATGCTGCTCTGGAGTCCGGCCTATCTCGTGCAGGTGGCCGGCCTGCCGCCGACGGCGGCGGTGACGGCGGCGGCCGCTTTTCCGGCCGCGATGCTCGTCGGCCGCTCGGCGGGCAGCCTGCTCGTCAAACGGATCGCGCCGCAGATCCTGTACCCGGCGGCGCTATGCCTGATGGCGCCGGGTTTTTGGGCGTTTTGGGGCGGGTTCAGCGCGCCCGTCACGATCATCGGCCTGTTTATCGCGGGGCTCGCAATCGCGCTGCTTTATCCGCTGTCGCTGAGTTTCGCGGTCGGCGCGGCCGGCGCGGCGGGCGCCGCGGCGAGCGCGCGCAGCGCGCTTGCGGCCGGTTTCGCGGTGCTGACGGCGCCGTTCGCACTCGGCGCCATTGCGGATCAGGTCGGCTTGTCGAGCGCTTACCTGATCGCGCCGGTCCTCGCCATGCTGATCCTCATCGGCTTCGCCGCCACGCGCTTGATGCAGCGGCGCGAGGCGAAGGTTTGGGCGCCGGGCTGAAGATCCTACCGCGTCGCGACGCCTGGCGCGCGCGCCGCTTCGGCGATCGGGCCTGCGAGCGAATGCGCGAGGCACTGGTAGCCAAGATCGTTCATGTGGACGCCGTCGCCGGACTGGATGGCCTTCCAGCCGGCGGGATCGTTTTCGGCGAGCGCCTGCATCATCGCGAAGCGGCTCAAGACAGGGACGTGATAGCGAGCGGCTTCCTCGTCGACCACCTTGACGTATTGCGCGTAAGCCGCGTCGTGCAGGCGCGGCGTCATCAGTTGCTGGTCGATGAGGATCAGCGGCTCTTTCTTCGCCTGCGCCTCGGCGATGCCGTCGTCGAGTTCGTTGCGCAGGCCCGCCGGGTTCATGCCGAGCAGCGCGTCGTTGGTGCCGACCTGCCAGATCACCAGATCGGCGGGCGGACCGTCGAGCGTCGCCTTCAGCCTGGCAAGCGTCTCCGGCGCGGTCTCGCCGCCGACGCCCTGGTTCTTCACTTCGGCGTAGATCTTGAACTTCAGCTTGAGCTCCGCGGCGAGCTGCGCGGGGTAGGCGTAGCTCGGCGCCGACGCCCCGACGCCCTCCGTTGAGGAAGAGCCGATCGCGATGATCTTCAGCGATTTTCCGTCGGGCGAAGCAGGATGGAGGGCCAGCAGCGCGCCGTTGGCGATGAGCGGCGCGACGCCAGGGCAGGTTTTGACGTCGGCGTGGGCGGTCACCGCGCCAAGGAGGGGCGCGAGGCCCAGGACGGCGGTGCTGACGGCGGCGCGAATTTGCCGCCGGACGAAGGTGGAGCTGACTTGTCTCGGCATTCCAGTCGATTGGCTAAGAGGAAGAGCGCCGCTGCGCTGACAAGGGTGTAGACGAAGCCAAGCGGTTCTTCCAGCGGCGCCTGCGTCTGATGCGCAACCACGACTAGCAATGCCTGACCCACGGCGCTCAGCAGCGACCCCGCCGCGAAGACGGAAAGGCTGTGTCGCCCAAGACGCTGCAACGCGGCGCCGAAACGGCTCGAGATCAGCCGGGACGCAAGCGGAGCGTGGCTGAGCAGATACGCGATCGCGAGGAAATTGACAAGTCTACCTACGCCCATGTTTTGCTTGCCGACGTCGATCCAGGGCTCAACCGCCGCGCGAAGCCCCGGCCACAGGCCAAAGCCGTCGCTGACGATGATCGCGCCCATCAGCACGATCAGCGCGGCGAGCGCGGCGAGAGCCGGACGGAAGGCGAAGACGCCCTGGTTGCGGAGCTTCGCGACGACTACGCCGAGCGCAAAACTCAATTGCCAGGCAAAGGGATTGAAGAACCAGGTTCCCGGTTCCGGCCAGGTCGGCAGGCTGAAGCCGAACCCGCGCGTCGCCACGTAGAGCGCCGTCGAGGCGGCGAGGGCGAGAGCGGGACTGGCGACCGTCAGCATCAGCACGGCCGGCGCCAGCGCCATGACCACGATATACAATGGCAATATGTTGAAATAACCGAGCTGATGGGTCATCAACAGGATCGAGCCGAGCGCGGCGGGCGGATCGCGGAACGGCAGATCGCGTCCGTGCGCCTGCAAAACCTCCGAGGCGCCGAAATAAGTGGCGACGGCGCCGAACAGGAGGATCGCGGCGAGCGTCAATCCGATGTGGGTGAGGTAGAGCAGCAGCGCGCGATTGCCGCAGGCCTTGCCGACCGGCGCGAACCCTTGCTTCGCTGCGCGCGGCAGATAGGCCGCGCCCACCGAAAGGCCGGACAGGAAGACGAAGGCCTCCGCGCTGTCAGAGAAGCCGAAGTTGCGGGGGGTGACATGCTCCAGCCCGTTGCCGGGGATGTGGTCTACGAGGATCGCGACCAGCACCGCGCCGCGCCAGAAATCGATCGAGCCAATTCTCGAATTCGCCGCCATCTTCGCCGCCGCTGTCTCTTGTTCCTGAAGCCGCCCAGCAGCCCTTCAACTCGGAGAGCTGTGCGGCGGTTCGCTGCAAGTGCGAACACAAAACTGGGAATGACGAAGCAGATTTCGCGCCGCGGAGCGGCGCTTTGAGGGCCTTGGGCGTTTCCGCCGAGTCAACGTTGCGTGAAGCGTAGCAATTCCGCTGCGGCATGCCGAAACGGAACTGTGGTAAACAATTTGATATCTATTTGATTTGTCTTCAAATTTGAGCGCATCGAAACCCATCGGCTGGCCGATCGTTAAAATTGCTCACATGTCGGTTTACGTATCGCAAGGCCGCTCTGTAATAGTGAAACTGGAGCGGGCCACGCAGGCCGGGCGGGGAGTCACTTTCATGTTCCGCAACATCAGGAATTTTGTCCGCAACGACGCAGGCGCCACAGCGATCGAATACGCGTTGCTGGGCTCGTTGATCGCCCTCGTACTGGTTGGGGTGTTGACCGCGCTCGGCACGGGCCTCAGCAGCGAGTTCTCCGAAGTCAGCGGGATGTACAAGTAAGATCGGCCAGCTTTCTAAAGCCGAGGCCGTGGCATAATCCTCCGAGCCTGGAGCGGCTTCGGGGATGATCGATGACCTATCGCGCCAAGCCCAGCGACGGAGCGGCCTGGGTGACGGGCGCAAGCTCGGGCCTTGGACGCTCCGTCGCTCTCGAACTCGCCCGGCGCGGTTTCAGGGTATTTGCGACGGCAAGGCGGGGCGCGGAGCTTGAAGCGCTCGAGCGCGAAGCGGCGGGCCTTGCCGGTACGATTATTCCCGCCCCAGGCGACGTCACGGATCGCGATGGTGTCTTCCGGCTCGTCGAAGCCATCGAAGCGGAAGGCGGCCTCGCGCTCGCCGTGCTCAACGCCGGCGGGGCGTTTCGCGACGCTTTCGAGGATTTCGGCGGCGCAGGCTTTCAAAAGACTTTCGAACTCAACGTGCAGGGCGTCGCCAATTGCGTCCATCCGTTGCTGCCGGCAATGCGCGCGCGTAAGCGCGGGCAGATCGCCATCGTAAGTTCGCTCAGCGGCTATCGCGGCCTGCCCAACGCCTACGCCTATGCGCCGAGCAAGGCCGCCGTGATCTCGCTCGCCGCCGGGCTGCGCTTCCATCTCGCGAGCCTCGGGATCCACGTGCAGGTCGTCAATCCCGGCTTCATCCGCACCCCGATGACGGACGGCAACAAACACCCGATGCCATTCTTGCTGGAAGTCGATGACGCCGCCCGACGGCTTTGCGACGGGCTCGAGCGCGGCGGGTTCGAAATCCGCTTTCCGCGCCGCCTCGCCTGGCTGATGCGAGCCCTGACCCTGCTGCCGTGGCCGATCTACTTCTGGATTTTTGGCAAGGCGAACGCGCGATGAATTCCAGCGCCGCGCAATCCGGCCGTGCAGCGCCGTGACCCCGAGGGGAAAGATTATTCCCTTGAAACGGCCAAAAATATCCGCTTCAGCGGTGCCCGGTTCCACGAGCGAGTAGCGCGCCCTGAGCTTCACAGTCGCAGGCAATGCCGATCGGGACAGGGGCGCAGCCGGCGGGCTCGCCAAGGTTTTCTCCGCGCCGCCGGCGCGAATAGCCTTCGGCGCGGCCGGCCTGGCGGTAGGGCTCGCCTGCGCGATCGCGCTGTTCGCGGCGTTTTATCGCGGCGCGGCCTTCGACGAATTCGCGACGCTCTATTTTTCCGATCCGACCATACCCTTGGCCAAAGCGCTGCACGAAGTGTGGCCGCAGGAGACGATACCGTTCGTCTATTACGCGATCTGCCGCTTCATCAGGGATGTCGCCGGCGACGACGTCCTGGGCCTGCGCTGGACCAACTTTCCGCCCATGCTTGCGGTTCTCGCCTGGTTCTGGAGCGTCTGGCGGGGCTCGCCGCAAAGGCGCGTGTTCCTGGCGCTGTTCGCGATCCTCAGTTTCTGCGGCAAGACCACCTTCACCTACTTTCCTTACTTTCGCGACTATTACTGGCAATGGGCCGCGGAGACGATATTTGTGGGCGCGGCGGTCTGTGATCGCCTCGACGGCCGCGGGACGGTCAATCCCTGGTTGATCGCCGCGACGCCTTTCGTGTTTTGTCTTCACCAGGTGACCGCCGTCTATGCCGCGGCTTTTTCCGGTTTGCTGGTCATCAACGAGGCGCGCCAGCGGCATTTTACGCGATTGTTCGCCTTGATTGGCGCCGCTGTCGTCGGGCTCATTCCGCTCGCCTGGTTCGCATGGCTGCAACATGTGAGCGACAGCAGCGCCTATCATCTCGTCGACTGGATTCCGCGCTTGGGCCCATCAAAGCGCTCGGCGCCATCATCGGCGGGATTGCCGAGGCGCTCGGGCAGAACTGGATCGCGCCGGCCCTGCTGATATTTTATTGGAAAAGGCTGCCGGGCCGCACGAAAATCGATCGGCAGGTTCTGCTGATGCTCGCGATCGCCCTTGCGGCGCCGACGCTCGGGGCGATCATCCTCAACTCCTTCAAGCCAATCGTCGCGCAGCGCTATTTCGGCATGGCGGCGGTCGAAGTCGCGGCGCTGCTCGCTTTGGCGCTTGCGCCGCTGGCGGCGCAACGCGCCGGCGCGCTGATCCTCGTCGCCGCCAACGGCATCGTTTTTTCGCTTTCCTTCGGCGTCCTCGAGGCCATCAAACAGAATTACGACGACGGCGCCGCGATCATCGCGGGAATCGTGCGCGCCTGCCCGACGACCACCGTCCATACGGGCGATCGCAAACTCGACTACCGCGACGCGCTGGCGTTCGACTATCTGTCGCGCCGGCATCACTTCGCGATCACGCCTCGACCGCCGAAATCCCCGCCGCCTGCCCGGCCTTGTACTGGGCCGAGGGCTTGAGGGTGCGGGGAAACAACATCGCCAAATTCGGCGGCCTCTCCCGCGCCACCAACACTATCGTCGGCCTCGGACTATCTGAAGCGCAATTGCGCGAAGCCAAAACCCTGCGCTCCAGCCAGGGCGAGATCGTCGCCGTCGGCGGCGGGGAGTTCAGCGCAAAATCCGCTGCTCCGTGATGCGGTTCCTTAAATAGGCAAAGGGGTGGAGGCGAACTCCTTCCCTACTTTGTAGGGAAGGCGGACGGAGGCCGGAAAAGTTTAGAGATTCTTGCGCCCCTTCTTTGCCTTAACCTTTTGTTAACCCTTGTAAAAATCCCGTAACTTTTTCTTTGACGAGAACAAAACATGATCATAAATTGCACATAGCAGATACACGAGGAGGCGTTGATGGCGATGCGGTTGTTCGGTCTGGCGCTCGATCTCTGCGAACTGAGCTGTCTTGGCATGTTCCTTTTGATGATCGCCTTTGCGGCGCGCGCGCTCGGCGCATGAGTGCGCAATTGGGGCGCGATCTTGGCGCGGCGGCTCGGCTCGGTTATGCGTGGACTTTAAGCCCAATTTCGCCAAGGGCTTCAGGACTACGGAGCCCTCTCGTTGTCGCCTCGCGTTTCGCTCATCATCGTCGCCGCGGGGCGCGGCGTTCGGTTGGGCGGCGCCGTGCCGAAGCAATATCTCGACTGCGCCGGCAAGCCGGTGCTCACCCATACGCTGGAAGCGCTCGCCGCGGCTTATGAATTCATGGCGACGACCGTCGTGATCCACCCGGATGACCGCGAACTCTACGATAGCTCTGTGGCGCAACTTTCCGAAGTCGCGCGCGCGCCCTTGACCGAGCCGGCCCACGGCGGCCCCTCGCGCCAGGCGAGCGTCAGGCTCGGCCTCGAGGCGCAGCGCGAGCTGAAGCCCGACCTCGTGCTGATCCACGACGGCGCGCGGCCGTTTCCGTCGCCGGGCCTGATCGAGCGCGCCATCCGCGCCGCCGAGCGCCACGGCGGGGCGATCCCCGCGACGCCGGTGACCGACACGATCAAGCAGGTCGACGCCGACGGCCGGATCGTCGCGGCGCCCGAACCGCGCCGCGCTGCGCGCCGTGCAGACCCCGCAGGCGTTCCGCTTCGACCTGATCCTCGAGGCGCACCGGCGCGCGGCAAGCGCCGACCTCACCGACGACGCCGCCGTCGCTTCCGAGGCCGGCCATGTCGTCCATGTGTTCGAGGCGATCCCGGCAACCTGAAGGTGACCACGATGCATGACCTTGCCGAGGCCGAGGCGCGGCTGACGCCGCCGGCGACCGACGTGCGCGTCGGCCAGGGTTTCGACGTGCACGCCTTCGCGCGCCGGCGACGGCGGTGTGGCTCGGCGGCCTGTTCATGCCGCACGACACGGAAACTCGGGGCCATTCCGACGCCGACGTCGCGCTGCACGCGCTCGGCGACGCGATCTACGGCGCGCTCGGCGAGGGCGACATCGGCTCGCATTTCCCGCCCTCCGACCCGCAATGGCGCGGCGCGCCGCTCCTCGATCTTCCTTGCGCCACGCGGCCGAGCTCGGTTCCGCGCGCGGCGGCGGCTGATCGCGCATCTGGACGTGACCTCGTCTGCGAGGCGCCGAAGATCGGCCCGCATCGCGACGCCATGCGCGCCCGCATCGCCGAGATCGCCGGCTTGGCCGTCGACCGCTGCGGCGTGAAGGCGACGACGGCGGAGAAGCTTGGATTCATCGGCCGCAAGCGAAGGCATCGCCGCATTCGCGCTGGCGACGGTGAGGCTGCCGGAGGACAAGGTTTGATGCGTAAATCAAACTCGTCATTGCGAGTTGGGACCGGCCTTCGGCCGACTTTGACGAATGAAACGTGTTCCTGGCTGGGATCGCGTTGTGTAATATACTGGGTTGTCGGCAAGAGGTCGGTTTCTCACTGATGCTTTCGAGCTCGGTTGCGAGTTGGACCCGGGACGCTTGGATAACCTCGACTTGAGCCAGGAGCAGCGATGCTCTGGAGCCTGCTTTTTAGCATTCATTTTTGGAAGCGTCCTTGTCGGCGGAAACGAAGGAGGCAAGGATGGAGCTGATGCATCATTGTGTAGCCGGCCTTGACGTTCACAAGAACAGCGTGGTGGCCTGCATCCGGACGATGTCGGGGAACAAGCCGTCACGGGAATGCAAGACGTTCGCGACGACGACGGACGGGCTTGTGAGCTTGCTGGAATGGTTGCGTTCGAGCACGATCTCGGTTGCGGCGATGGAGGCGACGGGGGTCTATTGGCGTCCGGTATGGAAGATTTTGAGCGATGGGGAATTCGAGCTCATCCTGGCGAACGCCGCCCACATCAAGGCGGTTCCTGGCCGCAAGACGGACATGAACGACGCGATGTGGATCGCCGATCTTGCGGCCTTCGGCTTGATCAAGGCGAGCTTCGTGCCCGAGGAAAAGCAGGATGAACTGCGCACGCTGATGCGAACTCGCAAGCAACTGGTTCACGAGCAGACGCGGCATGTTCAACGGATCCAGAAGACGCTGACCGAGGCGAACATTCGTCTGGATTCGGTGCTGAGCGACGTGATGGGAGCGAGCGGGCGACGCATGATCGAAGCGATGATCGCCGGCGTGCGCGACCCTCGCAAACTGGCGGGGCTGGCCAATCGGGCAGTCAAAGCCAAGCCGAAGGAACTCTACGACGCGCTGCACGGGCGGTTGACCGACAGTCACCGATTTATTCTCAAACTCCATCTGGGCCAATGGGACGCCATTGAAGCCTCGATCAGGAGCCTGGATAGGGAAGTCGAAGCCCACCAGGCGCGCATGGACAAGGAGGATCGGGCCGACATGGCCCGGTTTTCGGAGGCGATGCGTTTGCTTGAATCCATTCCCGGCGTGAGCCGGCTCTCGGCGCTGACCCTTCTCAGCGAAATCGGGCTGGACATGAACCGCTTTCCGGACGCCGGCCATCTGGTCGCCTGGGCCGGCTTGTGTCCTGGTCAGAACGAGAGCGCGGGAAAGCGCAAAAGCAGTCGGCTACGCAAAGGCGCGCCCTGGCTGAAGACCATGCTCGTTCAATGCGCTTGGGCGGCCAAACGCACGAAAGATAGCTACTACAAGGCCCAGTTCTTCCGCCTTCAGGCCAAGCGCGGTCCTCAAAAAGCCATTTGCGCCGTCGCTGCATCGATCCTGACCGCAATCTATCACATGCTGAAGAACGGCATCTTCCACAACGACCTCGGCGCTGACCATTTCGACCGCAGGTCCCGCCAAACCAAAGCAGCCCATCTCGCAAAGCAAATCGCAAAACTCGGC
The DNA here is from genome assembly GCA_963710855.1 of uncultured Pseudomonadota bacterium. Taxonomy (GTDB): domain Bacteria; phylum Pseudomonadota; class Alphaproteobacteria; order Rhizobiales; family Beijerinckiaceae; genus Roseiarcus. The sequence goes on from CAVQBX010000008.1 coordinate 9,270, forward strand.
TATCAGGTCACCCTTCAACCCGCCGCTCATGCAGCCTAAAAAGCCAACCGATATCAATGTCGTAGACAAAGTTTCTTTTTAGCGAAGCGAAGCAATCCAAGCGGAAGCGATGCTGGTCTTGCTGACCAAGCACGAATTGCGGAGAGCTGGATTGCTTCGCTGCGCTCGCAATGACGTTTTCCAACTCATCGCTGAACGCTCGGGCCTCGCAGCGCGGAGGCGAGAAACGCCCGCATGAAATCCGGCGTGGATTTGCCTTCGAGGTCGGCCATCGAGCGCACGATATGCATCCTCGCGAGCTCCGGCCTTGTCTCGCGAGCAAGAAAGGCTTCTATGCGCGCCTTGGCGGCTTCGGCCTCGAGGTTCAACCGCATCACCTTCATGCAGGCAAGTTTCGGCGGCATGTAGACGAGCTTCCAACCAGCCTCGATGTTTGTTTCGCTCGCCGCTATGCCCGTCTCCTCCTCGAGCTCGCGCCTCACGCTGGCTGAGAGATCGACGCGGCCGTCAAACACGTCACTTGGATCGGGCGTGCCGGCGGCGAAATAAACCTCGCCGGCGTTGGCGGTGTGCGCCGCCATCTCGCCGAGCAGGAAGGCGCCGTCGGCCGATTGCAGCGCCGCCATGGCGAAGCCGTTGCAGACGGACTTGTCGGGGAAACCGAAGTCGCGCCACGCCAAAAAATTGCGAATAGGCGGTCTCGAAATAGGCGCCGCTCAGAACGCGTGAACCGTCGGGACGCGCCTCTATCTCGATGGCGAAACATCAAGAGCACGCGGCCATCAAACAAAGCGAGGTTGTCTGGCGCGGCGCGCCTGCCAGTGCGCGCGGATCTCCTCGGCCCGTTCGCGGGCGTACAGCCAATCGTGATCTTCGCGACGCAGATCGAGTTCGGCGACGTCGAGCAGGACCGCTCCACTCATACGTCGATAAAACCTTCGGACATGATGCGCGCGGAACCGCCGATCGTCGCATCGACGAGTTTGCCGTCCTCAATCTTCAAGCCCAGCGAGATGAGGCTCGGTCGGCCCATCTCATAGCCCTGCTCGATTGAATACATGGTCTCGCCTTCGCGCGGCGGCTCGAAGGCCATCAGCGCGCCGGCAAAGGCGGCCGCCGCCGAGCCGGTCGCCGGATCTTCCGGCACGCCCATCCCGCCGCCGAACATGCGCGCATGGAAGTTAGAGCCGGTCTCTGATGTCTCGCGGCTGTAGACGTAGACGGATGGAAATCGGCGCCCCACGCTCGCCGATCAGGTCGGGCGCGCTGGACCGCATCGAGGCTCGACAGCGGAACAAACAGGTGCGTCGCGCCGACGCCGAACAGCGAGGGCGCATGTTTGTCGAAGCCGATTTCGCTTTCGCTCAAGCCGAGGTCGGCGGCGAGCGCGGCGGCGTCCGGCGCTTCGCCGCGCGTCTCGGGCAGGCGCGGCAGGTGGAAATAGGCGGCGGGCGCCGCGCCGCGCCTATGACGCGCCACGCAGACGACGTCGCCGATCTTCTCCTCCAGCACGATGCGTATGTCTTGTGAGCCGAGCAGGTCGCGCGCCCTTAAGTGCGCCAGCAGCACCGCAGTTCCAACGGTCGGATGGCCCGCGAAAGGCAACTCGACCGCGGGAGTAAAAATGCGCACGGCCGCCGTGTTGACCGCGTCGCGAGGCTCGGAGACGAACACGGTTTCCGACAGATTGAACTCGCGCGCGATCCTCTGCATACGGGCGTCATCGAGACGAGAACTGTCGAGCACGACCGCGAGCGGATTGCCGGCGAGCGGCTGATCGGCGAACACATCGAGGGTGTAGAAGGCGCGGCGCATTGCTCAGCTCCTCAAAGCGGCTCGGGCGCGAAATGCGCGCTCGGCGCGACGATCTCGTCCTGCGCGTCAATCAATTGCAGTTCGCGTTTCCCTGAGCGCAAGGTCGCCTGAGCGATCCCGTAGACGCTCGCCGCGGCCTCAGCAAGCGCGCCCGGCGCGTCCCTCGCTTCCAGCCAATGGCTGAGGAACAAGGCGGCAAACAGGTCGCCGGCGCCGCTGAGCGCGATCGGCAGTTTCGGCGTCCTCACCCGCCAGGCGTTGGCGCCGTCGGCGACGGCGAGGTCGATCGCGCCGGCGGGCGTGTCCTCCAGCCTCAGCGAGGTCGCAACCACGACGTCCGGCCCCCTGCCCCGCAGCGCATTGAGCGCGCGCCTTTGTCGAGTTTTTATCGCGCGGCGCGACGCCCGTCAGGAACTCGAGCTCGAAAGCGTTGGGTTTTGCGATGTCGGCCTCGGCGAGCGCGCGGTCGCGAAGAAACTCGGCGACGCCCGGCGCCACATAGACGCCCTTGCCCTCGTCGCCGATCACCGGGTCGCAGGCGTAGACCACGCTGCCCGCCGCCGCTCTTGCGGCCCCGACGGCCCGCAACGCCGCGGCGCCGATGTCCGGCTTGCCCATATAGCCCGTGAGCACGGCCGCACAGCCTTTCAACGCGCCGATCGCGGCGAGCCCCTCGACGAGTTCGTCGATCAGCGAGGCCTCGAACGCCCTGCCCCTGAAACCCGCATAGCCGGCGTGGCTCGAGAACTGCACCGTATGGATCGGCCAGACTTCATGCCCGCGCCGCTGCAGCGCGAACACCGCCGCGCTGTTGCCGACGTGGCCATAGACCACGTGCGACTGCAGGGAGAGAATCGCGCCGCGCAAAGCGGCGGCCCTCACGGCTGTCTTGGTCAGGTCGGAGAGCAGCGGCGCCGCGTCCTTCTCGCCGCCAATCAGGCCGACGCCGGAGTAGATGCCGAGCTTTTCGCGCGTGTCGGCGATGTCCATGTTGCGCATGGTGAGCTGGCCGATCCGGTCGGCGGGCGTGAAGGCGCCAGCGCCGCTCTCCATCGTCAGCCGCTCGGGATGATAGGTGAGGTTCGGGCTGGTCGTGTCGAGGATCGAGTAGTCGTTGCCCCGGCGCAGCTCCAGCGTCACCTCGCCGGTGATGGCGCTCGCCACCCAGCGCTGCGCGGTCTCGCGCAGCATCAGGCATTGCGGGTCGAACCAGCGGCCTTGGTAGAGCAGCCGCCCGAGCCGGCGGCCATTGTTGCGGTACTGCTCGATCGTGTCCTCGTTGTGGATGCCGGTGACGAGCCGCTCATAGGCGATATGCAGCAGCGCCATGCCCGGCGCCTCGTAGATGCCGCGGCTCTTGGCCTCGATGATGCGGTTCTCGATTTGGTCGCACATGCCGAGCCCATGCCGGCCGCCGATCGCGTTGGCCTCGGTGAACAGCGCCAAAGCGTCTGCAAAGGTGCGGCCGTTGAGCGCGACCGGCGCGCCCTGCTCGAAGCGCACGGAGACCGTCTCGGGCGCAATCTCCACGTCCTCGCGCCAGAAGGCGACGCCCATGATCGGGTTGACGATGCGGATCGACGAATTGAGGAACTCGAGGTCCTTCGCCTCGTGCGTGGCGCCAAGCAGGTTCGAATCGGTCGAATAGGCTTTTTCGACACTCGCCTTGTACCCGAAGCCGGCGGCGGCCATGTACTCGCTCATCTCCTTGCGGCCGCCGAGTTCGTCGATAAAAGTCTGGTCGAGCCAGGGCTTGTAGATTTTCAGGGCGGGATTGACGAGCAGGCCGTAGCGATAGAAGCGCTCGATGTCGTTGCCCTTGTAGGTCGAGCCGTCGCCCCAGATGTTGACCCCGTCCTCGCGCATCGCGCCGACCAGCGCGGTGCCGGTGACGGCGCGCCCGATCGGGGTGGTGTTGAAATAGGTCGCCCCCGCCGTCGAGATGTGGAAAGCCCCGCACTGGATGGCGGCGATGCCTTCGGCGACGAGTTGCGTCCGGCAGTCGATCAGGCGCGCCAGCTTGGCGCCGTACTTCAGCGCCTTGCGCGGGATGTCCTCGTAGTCGCTCTCGTCGGGCTGGCCGAGGTTGGCGGTATAGGCGCAAGGGTAGGCGCCCTTGGAGCGCATCCAGTGCACGGCCGCGCTGGTGTCGAGCCCGCCGGAAAAGGCGATGCCGATCTGCTCGCCGACCGGCAGGCTCTGAAGAATGGTCGCGCTCAAGTCATACTCCCAGAAGGTTCGGCGGTCCTTATAGGATTTCCGCCGGCCCCGGCAATCGGCGGGGCGCCGCTCGCCGCTTTGCACTCTCAAGAATCGTGCTAGCCTTGCTCCCGGATCGTCCGCTGACAGCCGGACCGCCGTGCGGGAATTTTTATGAGGCCAGGGCGAAGGCGAGTTGCGACGCCGAGCGAGGCGCGCGCCGCGTGTTGCGGAGCGCGGCGTTTCGCCCACGGCCGCGCGCCCGCGGCGCTCGGCGTCGCCGGCCAGCTCGCCCGGCTGGCGGCTTTACGGGAGCTGGTCGAGTGACGCCGCTCGCCCTACCGCGCGCCGCGGCGCGCGCGGGCTCGCGTGCGCTGCATGGGCGCGGCCGGCTAGCGAAAAAACTTGCCGTCGCGTTCCTCGGCGTGGTCGCTGTCGTGCTGATCGTCAATGGCGCGATCAACACATGGCTGACCTACAATCAGGCGAGGCGGGCGGCGCTCGAAGTGGAGGTCGAGAAGGCGCGCTCCGCCGCCGAGCGGGTCGGCGCTTTCCTGTCGGAGATCGAGACGCAGCTCGGCTGGACCACCGGCGCCGAATGGGGTCACACCAAGCTCGACCAGCAGCGCTACGACTTCATCCGCCTGCTGCGCGAGGCGCCGGCGGTGACCGCGCTCGCCTATATCGACGGCCAGGGCAAGGAGCAGATCGCCGTCTCGCGGCTCGAGCCCGATTCGATCGCCAGCGGCAAGGATTTTTCCAACGATCCGCGCTTTGTCCGCGCCGTCGCCGACAAGGTCTGGTTCGGCCCCGTAGAGTTCCGGCGCGGCTCGGAACCCTACATGACGATCGCGATGGCGCATGCCGGGAAAAATTCAGGCGTGACGGTCGCGGACGTCAATCTGAAGCTGGTCTGGGACGTGATCACCTCGATCCATGTCGGCGAGAAGGGCTTTGCCTATGTCGTCGACGACCATGGCCGGCTGATCGCGCATCCCGACCTGAGCCTCGTGCTGCGCGACAGCGATTTCTCGCATTTCCCCCAGGTCGCCGAGGCGCTGGCGACTGCATCGGCCGAGGAAACATCGGCGCCGCGGTCCGGCATGGCGGAGGTCGCGGCTTCGCTGGATGGCGCTTCGGTGCTCACCGCCTATGCGATTGCGCCGAAGACGCACTGGATCGTGTTCGTCGAGCAGCCGCTCGCGGAGGCGCTGGCCGAAGCCTATGGCGCGCTGTGGCGCATGCTCGCGCTGCTGGCCGTGGGCCTCGTGCTCGCCCTCCTTGTCGGCAGCCTCGTCGCGCGGCGCCTCGTCGAGCCGATCGACAAACTGCGCGCCGGCGCCGAGCGCCTGGGGGCCGGCGATCTCTCCCACCGGATCGAAGTGAAGACCGGCGACGAGCTGGAAATGCTCGCAGACCAGTTCAACAAGATGGCCGACCGTATCCGCGAGGGATACGAGACCTTGGAGGCCAAGGTCGCCGAGCGCACGCGCGACCTTGAGGAGGCGCTCGCGCAGCAGACCGCGACTGCGGACGTACTGAAGGTCATCAGCCGCTCGGCTTTCGATCTGAAAGCGGTGCTGGAGACGCTTGTCACTTCCGCGACCACTTTGAGTAACGGTGATTATGGCGTCATTTTCCTCCGCGAGGGCGACTTGTTTTATGGACGCGCCTTCCACGGTTATGAACCGAATTATCAGGAATTTCTGGACGCCCACCCAAGGCAACTGAGCGACAAATCGATCGTTTCCCGCGCGGCCCTGTCGGGACGAACCGAGCATATTCCCGACAAGGACCTTGACCCGGACTATTCAATTCCCGGCTTCGGTTCACGCGAAGACCGGCGCACGATGCTTGCGGTTCCCCTTCTGCGCGACGGCAGGGTGGAAGGCGTTTTGACCCAATCGCGCCGCAGGCAGTCGCCGTTCACCGCGCGTCAGATCGAGCTCGTGCAAACCTTCGCCGACCAAGCGGTGATCGCAATCGAGAACGCGCGGCTGTTCAACGAGGTCCAGGCGCGCACGCGCGACCTCGAAGAATCGCTGACCCAGCAGACGGCGACCGCCAATGTTCTGAAAGTCATCAGCCGCTCGGCGTTCGATCTCGATGCGATCCTCAAGACGCTCGTGTCATCGGCGATCACGCTCTGCCGCGCCGACGGCGGCCAGATCTTCAAACGCCACGAGGACGGTTCCTATCGCTACGCCGCGAGCAACATGAACGTGGCCCCCGAATATCTCGAACACGAGCAAAACACCGTCATCGCGCCCGGTCGCGGCACGCTCATCGGGCGCGTCGCACTCGACAAGGCGCCGGTGCGCATCGTCGACGCCTGGGCGGATGCGGAATATGCGGAGCAAGCGGAGGCGCGCGTCGGGGGCGTGCGCGGCATGCTCGGCGTCCCGCTGCTTCGTGACGGCGAGCCGATCGGCGCCTTCGCGCTCGCCCGTTTTGAGCCGATCCCCTTTACGCAGCAGCAAGTCGACCTCGTGACGACCTTCGCAGACCAGGCGGTCATCGCGATCGAGAATGCGCGGCTGTTCGAGGAGGTGCAGGCGCGCACGCGCGAGGTCGAGGAGGCGCTCGCCCAGCAGACCGCGACGACGGACGTGCTGAAAGTGATCAGCAGCTCCGCATTCAATTTGCAACCGGTGTTCGAGACGATTGCGGAGAGCGCCGTCCACCTTTGCGAGGCGGAAAGAGCGGTGGTCTTTCAGTTCGACGGCGAGGTGCTTCGGGCGGTCGCGACGCACAATTGCGGAACGGAATTCCGGGACTTCCTGGATCACAATCCGATTGCCCCGGGCCGCAACACGGTCTCCGCGCGAGCTGCGGCCCAGAAAAGAACCGTGCATGTCTGGGACGTGCAGTCGGACCCCGAATATTCTTATGTTTCCCGAGACGTAGATCTAATTCGAACCATGCTCGCCGTCCCGATGCTGAAGGGCGATCAGCTCGTGGGAACGATCACTATCTTCAGGCTCGAAGCCAAGGCCTTTACCGACAATCAGATCAAACTGGTGGAAACCTTCGCTGAGCAGGCCGTCATCGCGGTCGAAAACGTCCGGTTGTTCGAGCAGGTGCAACACCAGACGCGCGACCTCGAGGAATCGCTCGCGCAGCAGACGGCGACGGCGGACGTGCTGAAAGTCATCAGCCGCTCGGCGTTCGATCTCGACGCGATTTTCGAGACGCTGGTGACGACCGCCGTCGAGCTTTGTCACGCCTCTTCGGGCACGCTCTGCATTCGCGACGGCGAAGTTTTCCGCTATCGCGGCATGGCGGGGCCGAGACTCGAGCCCCGATCTGCAGAGCTACCTCACGGAGCATCCGCTGACGGCGCCGACGCGCGAAACGCTTGCAGGGCGCACGATCCTTTCTGGAAATGTGGAGCAGATCCCCGATATCGAGCTCGACCACGCCTACTCGATCCCGCTCGCCGCTCATGGAAACCACGGCCGCGCGTTGCTCGGAGTGCCCCTGCTCGGCAAGTCGCAGGTCGAGGGCGCGCTGGTGCTGACGCGAGCCGAGCCCGGCGCCTATGCCGCGCGCGAGGTCGAAATCCTCCAGACCTTCGCGGATCAGGCGGTGATCGCCATCGAGAATGCGCGGCTTATCGATGAGGTGCAGCGCCCGCACGCGCGAGCTCGAGGCCTCGCTTTCCGACCTGCGCAAGGCGCAGGACCGGCTCGTGCAGTCGGAAAAGCTCGCCTCGCTCGGCCAGCTCACCGCCGGCATCGCCCACGAAATCAAGAACCCGCTCAATTTCGTCAACAATTTCGCGTCGCTGTCGCGCGAGCTGCTCGGCGAACTGAAGGAGATTCTCGCAGCGGCGCTTCGCTGGCCGACAAGGATCGCGACGAGGTCGAAGAACTCGTCGGCACGCTCGATTCCAATCTCGACAAAGTCGCCCACCACGGCAAGCGCGCCGATTCGATCGTCAAGAACATGCTGCTGCATTCGCGCGAGGGCTCGGGCGAGCGCACGTCGGTCAATGTCAACGCAATGGTGGAGGAAGCGCTCAATCTCGGCTATCACGGCGCCAGGGCCGAGAAGCCCGGGCTTCAACGTGACGCTCGAAAAGGATTTCGACGACAGGGCCGGAATGGCCGATGTGTATTTGCAGGAGATCACGCGCGTGCTGCTCAATCTGATCTCGAACGGATTTTATGCCGCCGCCAAGCGCAAGACCGCGGCCGGAGCCGACTACGAGCCGACGCTGAAAGCCTCTACGCGCGATCTCGGCGCGCGCGTCGAAATCCGCATTCGCGACAACGGCACGGGCATTCCCGAAGAGGTGCGGGCGAAAATGTTCAATCCGTTCTTCACGACCAAACCCGCCGGCGAGGGCACGGGGCTCGGCCTGTCGCTGAGCCACGACATCATCGTCAAGCAGCATGGCGGCACGATCGAGGTCGAAACCGAACTCGGCCATTTCACCGAATTCGTCATCACGCTGCCGCGCCATTTCACTGGCGCCGAGGCGGCCAAAGGAGTTGCGGCATGAGCGCCCTGATCTTGGTCGTCGACGACGAGCCCGACGTGGCGGACCTGTTCCGCCAGAATTTCCGCAAGGATTTGCGCGCCGCGCGTTTTGCGATGGACTTTGCGACTTCGGCGCAGGAGGCGCTGCACAAGGTCGAGAGCGCCGGCGAGGATCCCGAACTGATCCTCGATCCTCTCCGACATCAACATGCCCGGCATGAGCGGGCTCGAATTGCTGCCGAAAGCGCGGGAGGCGCGTCCAGACGTTCCCGTCATCATGATCACCGCCTATGGCGACGCCGAGACCCGCCGCAAGGCGACGGAGCAAGGGGCCGCCGGCCTGTTCATCAAGCCGATCGATTTTCCGGAGCTGCGCCAGACGATCGACGAGCGCCTCGCTACGGTCAGGACCTGACATGGCGGACGGGCGATGACCGACACGATCCTCGTCGTCGACGACGAGCCCGATCTCGAAGATCTCGTTCGACAGAAATTCCGCCGGCAGATCCGCGACGGCGCCTTCGCCTTCCTGTTCGCGCACGACGGCGTCGAGGCTCTCGAGGCCGTGGAGGCGCGCCCCGAGATCGACATGGTCGTCACCGACATCAACATGCCGCGCATGGACGGCTTGACCCTGCTCGACAAGATCGGCGCGGGCGAAAAGCGTCTCTCCACCATCATCGTCTCCGCCTATGGCGACATGACCAACATCCGCACCGCGATGAACCGCGGCGCGTTCGACTTTCTCACAAAACCGATCGACTTCACCGATTTCGAAACGACGATCCTGAAGACGATCGGCCATGTCGTCGCGCTGCGCGAGCGCGCGTGAACGCAGGCAGAGGCCGAGCGCGCGCAGGCGATGCTGGCGCGATATTTCTCGCCCAACCTGGCCCGATCGCTCGCGGCCGACCAGAGCGCTGCTCGGCGGCGGGCAGCGGCGCGAGATCGCAACCCTGTTCACCGACATCGCCGGCTTCACCTCGCTCGTCGAGACGATCGAGCCGGCGCTGCTTTCGGAGCTGTTGAGCGAATATCTGAACGGCATGACGGAGATCGTGTTCGAACACGAGGGCACGGTCGCCAAGATCATCGGCGATGCGATCCACGTGCTGTTCAGCGCGCCCGCCGAGCAATCCGACGCCGCCGCGCGCGCCATCAGCTGCGCGCTCGCGCTCGACGATTACGCGGAGGCTTTCCGCAAGGCCTGGAATGCACGCGGCGTCGCATTCGGCGTCACCCGTATCGGCGTGCACGCCGGGCCGGCGATCGTCGGCAATTTCGGCGGCGGGCGGCTGTTCGACTATACCGCCTATGGCGACACCATCAATGCGGCGGCGCGGCTGGAGGCGGTCAACAAGACGCTCGGCACGCGCATCTGCGTCAGCGCGGTCGCTGTGGAGCGCGCCGGCGATTTCGTCGGCCGTCCGGTCGGCGATCTCGTGCTGCGCGGCCGCAGCGAACCGTTGCGCGCCTACGAGCCGCTGCGGGACGCCGAGGCGGCGGCGGGCTACGCGGACGCCTTCGCAAAGCTCGAGGCGCGCGATCCGACCGCGGTCGCCGCCTTCGCCGCGCTGGTCGGCGCGCGGCCCGACGATCCGCTAGCGCAATTTCATCTGAAGCGGCTGCTCAACGGCGCGTCAGGCGTGCGGATGGAGCTATTCTAGGCAAACTCGCTCAGCGCAGACAATTTTTGGAGCGGCGCGCCCCCGCCGCCGACCTTTGTGCGCGCGAAGGTCGGCGGCGGGGCGCCGCCGCTCCAGACGAACCCTTAGGCGCGTCCCTGTGTCTCTTTCGCGGCCTGCAGGCGCTGCATGTAGAGGCCCTGGAAGTCGATGGGGTCGACATAGAGCGGCGGGAAGCCGCCGGCCCTGACCGCCTCGGCGACGATCTGGCGCGCGAACGGGAACAGCAGGCGCGGGCCTTCGATCATCACCAGCGGTTGCGTCTGATCAGCGGGAATGTTCTCGAGCCGCAGCACGCCGTTGTAGGTGATCTCGAACTTGAACATCGTCTCCGGCCCCTCGCCGGCGCTGCCTTCCATGATGAGGGCGACTTCGTAGTCGGTCGGCGCAAGCTGGCGGGCGTTGACGTTAACCTGCAAGGCGATCTTCGGCGCCGTCTGCTGGGTTGTCAAAGTGCGCGGCGCATTCGGATTCTCGAAGGAAAAATCCTTCACGAACTGAGTGAGGACCGAAAACCGCGGCTGACCCGCCTGCTGCCCCGTCGTTCCGTTGCCTTCGTTCTCGGCCATTTCAAACTCCATCGTGCGGCCGCCCGGAAAACGAACGGCTTTCCCCCGATTGCGGGCTCGCTAGCACAGCGTCGAGGGGGCGCCAAGGCGAACCCCTGCAAGGCTGTCGACAAAGGGGTTTTGCGCGTTTGCATTGCTTAATTCGCTCAGATACCCTTTGCGCCGGTTTTCCCCCGGTAAGCGGCTATGGCCACCGACCTTATTCGTTACGATCTTCTCGTGCAGGATGCGCTGCGCTCCGTCGTTCGCAAGGTGCTGTCGGACGCGGCCCGCTCGGGCCTGCCGGGGGAGCACCATTTCAACATTTCCTTCAAGACGCAGGCCCCGGGCGTCGTGATTCCCCCGCAAATGCGGCAGCGCTATCCCGACGAGATGGCGATCATCCTGCAGCACGAGTTCTGGGACCTCGCGGTCGGCCCGGACGCCTTCGAGGTCAGCCTCAATTTTTCGCGCAGGCCCGAGCGGCTGACGGTGCCGTTCGATTCGATCACCGGCTTCAGCGATCCTTCCGTGCCGTTCGGCTTCAAGCTCGAGCCGCGCCTCGCCGCGGAAGCGGAAGCGAAAGCTGCCCCCGCCAAACTCACGCGGCCGCCAGGCCCGCCGAAGCCGCCGACGCCGGCCGCAAAGGCCCCGGAGCCGGCCGAGCCCGCAAAAAAGGCGGAGCCGAAGCCTGAGGCGCCGCCGTCGAAGATCGTCTCCATCGACGCGTTCCGGAAAAAATAGCGACGCCATGGCCGAGATCGTCAACCTGAGGCGGGAGCGCAAGCGCTTGGCGCGCGAACTCGAAGCGCTCAAGGCGGAGCGAAACCGCCTGCGAACCGGCGTGCTCCGAAAGGAACGCGAACTCGAGGCGGCGCGCAAAAAACTTGCTGAGCGAACGCTCGACGGCGCGCGACGCGAACGCGGCGATGGCGACGCCTGAAGCCGCGCTTAAGCTTGTCAAACGATCGGTCGCCATTCAGGGCCACCGCACCAGCATCTCGCTCGAAAACGCCTTCTGGTCGCGGCTGAAGCTGATGGCGGAGGCGCGCGGCCTCTCCGTCAGCGCCCTCATCTCTTCGATCGACGCCGCACGAGGCGGAGCGAATCTCTCCTCCGCGATTCGGGTCGCGGTGCTGGAGTTTGTGGATTCCTAGAGCAAACAGGAATCACGGCCTGCCCTCATCCGGCGCTGCGCGCCACCTTCTCCCGCAAGCGGGAGAAGGGTTTCTCTTCGCCATAGAGCCCCCTCTCCCGCTTGCGGGAGAGGGTTGGGGTGAGGGCGGTTCAGCTCATTGCAAGCCGAACGCCGCCATTTGCGAGCGTTGCGTCGGCGCTGCGGAGAGCGACGACAGGATGAGATCGGCCGCCTTCTCGCCAATCATCGCGGACGGCGCCTGCGTGTTTCCGCTGATGAGCTGCGGCATGATCGAAGCGTCCACGACGCGCAGGCGCCCGACGCCGCGGACACGCAGTTCGGGATCGACAACGGAGCCTTCGTCAGCGCCCATACGGCAAGTGCCGACCGGATGGTAAATCGTGTCGGCGCGATCGCGGATCAGCGCGCGGATCGTCTCAGTGTCGTCCTGGCCCGTTCCATAGAGCCATTTGCCGTTGAAGCGCCGGAACGGCTCCTGAGCCAATATTTGCTGCACGATTTCGACGCCGCGGACGAGAGAATCGAGATCCTCAGGCTCGCTCAGATAATTGGGATCGATGATCGGCGCGTCGCTGAGATCAGCGGAACGGAGCCTGACTTCGCCCCGGCTTTTCGGGCGCAGAACACAGACATGCAGTGAGTAGCCATCGAAGAGATGGAGCTTGCGATTGTGGTCGTCCGAAATGCCGACGCAGAAATGCAGTTGCAGGTCGGGCCGCTCGGCTTCGGGCCTCGAGCGCACGAAGCCGCCGGCCTCGGCGGCGTTGGAGGTGAATAGTCCACGGCCGCGCCGGTACTCGACAATGTTGTGCGCCAGCCGCAGCGCCTGCTTCGGCGAAAGGCCGAACAGTCCCTCGCCGCTTGCCCGCACGTTGGCGGTATAGTCGCAATGGTCCTGCAGGTTGGCCCCGACCGAGGGCGAGTCGACGACGACTTCGATCCCGAACTTTTTCAGATGCGCGGCCGGACCAACGCCCGACGCCATCAGCAATTGCGGCGAGCCGAAAGCCCCGCCGCTCACGATGATTTCCGCGTTCGCTTCGAAAATGCGTTCGCCGCCCTTCGTCCCGCAAGCGACGCCGGTCGCGCGTCGGCCTTCGAACAGAAGGCGCTTCGCCCGACAATCCGCGAAGACCGCAAGGTTGGCAGGCTTGTTTGTGAGATAGGCGCGCGCCGCGCTGAATCGCCGCCCGCCACGCTGGAACACCTGGTAGGGGCCGGCCCCTTCCTGCGAAGGCCCGTTGAAATCGTCGTTGCGAGGAAAGCCCGCAGCCTCGGCGGCGGCGAGAAAACATTCGACCGCCGGGTTCGCGTAGCTGATATCAGCGACGTCGAGCGCGCCGCTGACGCCATGCCATTCGCTCGCGCCCCTCGCGTTGTTCTCGCCCTTGAGGAAATAGGGCCTTACGTCGCTCCAGCCCCAGCCGACGCAACCCGCCGCCGCCCAGTCGTCGTAATCCTGCGGCTGCCCGCGAATGCAGATGCCGGCGTTGATGAGGCTCGAGCCGCCGAGGCCGCGCCCGCGCGGCTGATAGCCGCGCCGTCCGCCAAACGCGGCCTGAGGTTCTGTCTGATAGGCGTAGTTGTATCTGGATCTGAACGGCAGCAGCGCGGCAATGCCGAGCGGCGCGTCACAGAGCCAGGAGGATTTTTCGGGACCGGTTTCGATCAGCGCGACCTTCGCGCCCGGCGCCCCCTCCGCGAGCCTCGCGGCGACCGCGCAGCCGGCAGGGCCGGCGCCGATGACGACATAGTCAAAAGTCTCGCGCGGCGGCGACGGCATGATCCCTGGGTTTTCCCCACTGGCTTCCAATTGTCTGAAGTGATCGATCTCCGCGCAGACAATGTCAACGGGCGCACGGCCCCGATGCCAAAGGCCGCGCAGCCGTCAGGCGGCCGCACGGACGGCAAACTCCTCGACCAAAGTGGCCGCGCGGCCAAGATCGCCGAACCGGCTGATTCTTGACGCAAAGGCGCGGCAGCGATCGCGCATGGCCCGATCGGCGAGAAGATCGAGCACCGCCGCGCGGATCGCGGCTACCTCGGCGCTCGGATGAAGCGCTTTACCGAGCCCAAGCGTTTCCATGCGCCGCGCATTGTCGGCCTGGTCCCTGCCCTCGGCGATCGCCAGAACCGGAACACCTGCGCCCAAACTGTACATCGTCGTGCCAAGGCCGCCGTGCGAGATCGTCAGGTCAATTTGCGGAAGCAGGGCGTCGTGCGGCGTGAACGCACGCGACTGGATGCCGCCCGCGATCGGCAGGCTTTCCGGCTTCACTCCGCGTCCCGTCGTGATGAGAACCTCGAGCTCAAGCGGCGCGAGCGCCTCGCAAAGCTTCGCAAGCAGGGCTTCCTGCTGCTGGTTGATCGTCGACAGGCTGACGAGCACGAACGGCCGCTCCGGCCATTTGCGCGGCCAATGTGCGGGCTCCACAGGCTCACGAATTGGCCCGACAAAATGGACGTGCGGCGAGCGCGAGGGCTCCGCGCCCAGCTCGGGATAGGTGGTCGCGATCACCATCGGCGCCCGCTCGAGAAGGCCGAACAGCGTAGTCCCTTGGGGAACCGCCGGGGATAGAGCGGCGAGCCCATTGGGAGCGGCCGCAGCGGCGCCATCGGGATTCCAGCCGAGATGATTGATGACCGCGTAGCGCAGTCCCCGTTCGTGCGACGCGCTGATCGACGCCATCATCATGGAGTCAATCAGGCAGAGGTCCGGCGCGAGCCTTTCGACGACGCCAAGGACATCGCGCGGGTAGTGCTCGGAGGCGACGAACTGGAAGAGGCCGTCGCGCTCCTCGTCGGCGGTCATGTGTTTGGTGGGTCCCATTGCGGCGCGGCGGGATACGCTTCGAATGTCGCGCCGTCGGCGACGACTGACGAAGCGAGCGAATTGTGCGTCAGCACATGGACGGCGTGGCCGCGGCGGATCAATTCGCGCGCCAACGCGCGCTGCGGCGGGATATTTCCGCCGCCGTCCCAGCGCGTCATCAGAATGCGCAGAGGCGCGCGCGTGTCTTCTTGGGCAAACGTTGTATCGACCATGTTCATTTGACCCTCCCTCCTGTCAAAGCAACGATCATCTCCGTCATCAATTTCGCCGTTTCTTCGCGCGTGCAGCCGAAGTCGCGGTATAGGAGCTTCCAGGTGTAAAGATCGGTGGCGACGACGAGCTGCGTCACGAGGCGTTCGCGCTCATGCTTGTCGAGGGCGCCCTCCGCGACTCCGAAGCGCTCGGCGACCCATTCGCGGTGGGCCCGCCGGCCGAAATCGAGCGTATAGCGCAGAGCGGGCGCTCGCTCCTCCTGCGCAAGAAACCGGAGGACGGAATCTCCAATCTCTTCGTATTGGTCGAGCAGCGCTTCGATCGACGTTTCGAGCGGCGCGCTAACCGGGACGGCCTGCCGGGGCGCGGCGTTGTCGCGCAGCTTATCGAGCACGGCTTCGGAGATGGAGCAAACGGCGCGATCTCGCGGTTAGCGGAGGTCCGCCGCCCGCAGCACGTAGGAATTCCGACCGCTGCTCACGTAGGCTTTGCGGGCGGCTGCCTCGATTGGATCGCGCAAGGTATCGAAGGCGCGCAGACATTGGTCTTCCGACAAGCCCGAGCCTAGCGACGCGCCGCCGGCCAGCGCCGCCGCCTCGACGAAGAAACGAATTTCGAACACGCCGTCGTGCCCGTAAAAGCCCACGCCGTTGCGCGGCGCGTCGAAGTTGCGGCTCGGATTGGGAAAGCGAAGGGTCATGATCGGGCTCGGCTTCGGAGGCGGGAGAAAGAACGGGTCATCGGACGGCCACGCGGCGACAAGGCGGGCGTCCGCCGGCCTCTCGTGTTCATGGCGCTGGTTTTTCCTCGCGAATTTCCTCAAGCTCCAGTTCGCAGGAATAAAGCGTCACCCCTTCCGGGTCGCTTAGCGACATGGCGTCGGGTCGCTGAGGCATGGCCAGCGTCAGTGCGAGCCGGCGCCCCAACGCAATCGCTTCGCCGAGATTGGAGCAATCCGCGCTCTCACGGCCGACAATGGCGTGCGCGCCATCAGCCGCGCGAATTCGGTAGAACGCGATCACCACCTGCATCTCGAAACCTTGCGAACGAAACAGCGCTAGCGCCGCGAACCCTTGCCGGCGGCCGCCGGAGGCTCGGCGCCGGCGCCGGTCGATCTTTTCAGGCTGGCGAAGGGGTTTGGAGCCGCCGCGGCCTCCTTCTTCTGTTTCGGTTTCTTGATTTCGCGATTGCCGCGTTTCTGACCCTTGGCCATGTCCACATTCCCTTTCTAACGAGATCGCCGCCGCGGCTCGCAGCCATGGCTGACTTCATGAACCTAGTCTGTCCTTTTCAAGCGCGCTTTCGAGGTCGGCAGCGTCGATCGCCGCAATTTCATGCCTCGTTGCGCGCATGCCAATTCCCGGCAGATGGATGAAACAGGCGGTCCGGCGCCAGGCGACCGTCGTCATGCTGTCGATCGCCTCTTCCTCATGCTCGACCTGATAATCGCCGGATGGCTGAGCCTCGTCGAAGCCGGGCAGCCAGAAGCTTCGGGAGAAATGCGCGACGGAGCGTATCGTGCGACTCGTCATGATTGCGGCCCTCCCGCGGGGCGCGGGAATCGCCACGCGGCTTGAAGTCTCCGTGCGGGCCCGAACGCGCCCGCGCCGCCAGTTCATCCGTGGTCGGCAAAGGAATATCGTTCAGGCCTCGCAGGCAGCGACGACCGGCGTCAACCGGCATTCGCTTCGCAAATTCGATAGAAAATGGCGGGTCTCTGACACCGCTGAGCCATGTGTCGGCCAAATCGACGAAGTCCTCTTGATGGACTTGCATTGAGTTCAAACTAAGGCTTCCGGCCCCGCCGAGCGCGTGATGGATTCGAACGACCTCGAAAAAGCGCGCGGCATCACCATCATGTCACGCTTCTTCCGTTCTTCTGTTTTGGCTTTGTTGCGATCCGTTGCTGACAGCAAAGAGGCAACGACGCTCAACCGCCTGACCGTTCCTTTCCAGCGTCCAGGCTCGCCATTCCCAGGGTTGCGCGCCCGATGTTTCGAAGTCCAGCCTGTCGTTTTTTCCGGGACCTGTCTCCTATGACGAATCCGAACCCGCTCAAATTCGAGATCATGCTCTCCGAAACCGATGAGCGCCACGTCGGCATGGTGCGCGGCGAGCCGGTCAGCTACGATCCGAACCCCGACGAGAACCGGACCGAATCGCGAGTCTGCGCGGTCGCATCGAAGCGCAGATTCCGAAAACCGATGTCGAGATCGAGCACCGCGAATACCGGCAGTCCCAAGACGATCGTTTAACAAGAGACCGCCATTACTCCGATGGCGGCTATGATACGGTCACCCTTTTCACCGAGACCATCAAATGGGCGTCCGGAGTTGGGCTCGGCACCTTTCTGCTCCACGCCGGCAAGGACCTCATCGCCTGGCGAAAGCTCCGGCCGAGCCGGAACGTGACGATCGACCTCGGCGGCGCCAAGTTTCACGTCGGCGACGCCGCGGATCTTGAGAAAGCGACCGAGGCGCTGAAACTGATGTCCGCGCAAATCAGTGCGCTTTCCGCAGAAGGCGCCCTCGAGAAGCAAAAGAAGAAGAAGGACTCCGGCGAGAAGAAACGCAAGGACAAGAAGGCAGGCAAAAAGGGCTAGAGGCCCTGAATCGCGCCCACTACAGGCAAGCGACGGGTCTCTCTTCCCTTTGCCGCGCTCATCGTGTATTGCGGCGCACAATTGCGGCGAGGCCTCCCGGCGCCGTCGTGTTTCCGTCACATGGGTCGTTGAAGGAACGGCGTCTTTTGAGACGCCTCCGGCGCGTCGCCCTCTCACTAACAATTCTCGAATGAAACTGCGCAACATCGCCATCATCGCCCACGTCGACCACGGCAAAACCACCCTCGTCGACCGTCTTCTCCAGCAATCCGGCGCCTTCCGAGAGAACCAGCGCGTCGCCGAGCGCGTGATGGATTCCAACGACCTCGAAAAAGAGCGCGGCATCACCATTCTGGCCAAAGCGACCTCGGTGATGTGGAAGGAGCATCGCGTCAACATCGTCGACACGCCCGGCCACGCCGACTTCGGCGGCGAGGTCGAGCGCATCCTCTCGATGGTCGACGGCGCGATCGTGCTGGTCGACGCCGCCGAGGGCCCGATGCCGCAGACCAAGTTCGTGGTCGGCAAGGCTCTGAAGATCGGGCTCCGGCCGATCGTCTGCGTCAACAAGGTCGACAAGCACGACGCGCGGGCGAGCGAAGTCGTCAACGAAGTGTTCGACCTGTTCGCCGCGCTCGACGCGACCGACGACCAACTCGATTTCCCGATCCTCTACGGCTCCGCCAAGCAGGGCTGGATGTCGGAAAGCCTGGAGGGGCCGAAAAAGGACATGGGGCCGCTGTTCGACATGGTGCTGCGCCATGTCGAGTCGCCGAAGGTCGGCGCCGGCGGCTTCCGCATGCTCGGCACTTTGCTCGAGGCCAACCCGTATCTCGGCCGCATCGTGACGGGCCGCGTGTTCTCCGGCTCGATCCGATCCAATGCGCCCGCAAAAGTGCTGGACCGCAGCGGCAACCTCGTCGAACAGGGGCGCGTGTCGAAAATCCTCGCGTTCCGCGGCATCGAGCGCACGCCGATCGAGGTCGCGGAAGCCGGCGATATCGTCGCCATCGCGGGCCTGCCGAAATTCAACGTCGCCGACACGCTGTGCGCGCTCGAGGAAGTCGAGCCGCTGCAGGCGCAGCCGATCGACCCGCCGACGCTTTCGATGACCTTCTCCGTCAACGACAGCCCGCTTGCCGGCACAGAAGGCGACAAGGTGACGAGCCGCGTCATCCGCGACCGCCTCTACAAGGAGGCGGAAGGCAATGTCGCGCTGCGCGTCGAACTCCGCGCCGAATTCGGACGCTTATGTCGTCTCGGGCCGCGGAGAGTTGCAGCTTGCGATCCTCATCGAGACCATGCGCCGCGAAGGTTTCGAACTCGGCGTGTCGCGCCCCAAAGTGCTCTACAAGCGGGACGAGGAGAGTGGCGAACTTCTGGAGCCGATCGAGGAAGTCGTGATCGACGTCGACGAGGAGCATTCCGGCGTCGTCGTGCAGAAGATGAGCGAGCGCAAGGGCGAGATGATCGAAATGCGCCCCTCCGGCGGCGACCGCCTGCGCCTCGTGTTCCTTGCGCCCACGCGCGGCCTGATCGGCTATCTCGGCGAGTTGCTGACCGACACCCGCGGCACCGCGATCATGAACCGCATCTTCCACAACTGGGGGCCCTGGAAGGGCGAGATCGCGGGGCGCCGCAACGGCGTGCTGATCTCCAACGAATCCGGCGAAGCGGTGGCCTATGCGATGTGGAACCTCGAGGACCGCGGCCCGATGATGATCGAGCCCGGCTGGAAGGTCTATCAGGGCATGATCGTCGGCCAGCACACGCGCGACAACGACCTCGAAGTGAACGTGCTGAAGGGCAAAAAACTTACCAACATCCGCACCCATTCCAAGGACGAGGCGGTGCGCCTCACCCCGCCGATCCAGATGACGCTCGAAAAGGCGCTGGCCTATATCCAGGACGACGAACTTGTCGAAGTGACGCCGAAGTCGATCCGGCTGAGGAAGTCGCTGCTCGACCCAAACGATCGCAAGCGCGCGGAACGGACGAAGACGGCGGAGCCGGTGTGAGATTGAGGGCGGGATCAGCCATCGGAGGTCCCGCATTGATATCCGCGGCTGTGAGGCGAGTTTTTCCGGTGCGGTCAACGTCGGGTTCATGTTCCTGGCATGACGGAATGTGTCCCGGTGAATGCGGCAGGCAAGCTTTTGGCTTGCCGCCGGTCACGCCAGCCGCGACGATGGCTTGATGCTATTCACCGTCTCCCACCTCACCACCTACCGCTATTCCGCGCCCATCCGCCTCGGCGCGCATATCATCCGCCTGAACCCGCGCCTCGACCGCGCGCGCCTGATCTCGCGTTCGCTCGCCATCGAGCCGGCGCCCGTCACGCTGCGCGACGAAACCGATGAGTTTGGCAACCTGGTCACGCGCGCCGCATTCGACGGCGCCTGCGAAACATTCGCCATCGCCAGCCGGTTCGAATTGGAGCAGCATCCTTATCCGCCGATCGGCTCGCTCGATTTGGCTCCCCTGCCCTGGCGACGCAGCGACGAAGCCCGCTATCTCGACGAAGCCTCCGGCGATCCCGCCGTCGCCGCCTACGCGGCCCGCATCGCCTCCGAGGCCGGCCACGCCGCGCCCGCCTTCCTCGACCGCCTCAACCAAGTCCTCTACGCGGACTTCGATCACCACATCCGCGACGAAGGCCACGCCTTCACGCCGTCAGAGACGCTGGCGCTGAAGCGCGGCGCGTGCCGCGATCTCACCATGCTGTTCATCGCCTGCTGCCGCAGCCTCGGCGTGCCCGCGCGCTTCGTCAGCGGCTACCAGGCGCAAGCCGATACGCCCGACGGCCGCCGCCATCTGCACGCCTGGCCCGAAGCCTTGCTGCCCGGCGCCGGCTGGCGCGGCTACGATCCGACGCACGGCCTCGAAGTCGGCGATGGCCATGTCGCGCTCGCCGTCGCGCCGTCGCAAGCGCCGACCATGCCGGTCGAGGGCGGATATTGGGGCGATGCGCGTTCGACGCTTGCTTACGAAATCAGCATCGAGACGCGCCGCTGACGCTCTCCTTGCGCGCGCCGCATTGGCGCGCGATGCTGCGCCTCCATTGGAGGACCTCGATGACGCCGCCCGCCGTCCTCGCACGCCCGCTCAGCGAAGGCGAAAAGATCGCCGACGCGGCGATCCATCTCGCCGCGATCGTCGGCGGCGTAATCGCCTTTTCCGTAATGTTCCAGAAGATCGCGCTGCACGGCCGCTGGAGCGACGGCGTCGCGATGGCGGTCTACGCCGCCGGCTTCTTCCTGATGTTCGGCTTTTCCTGCGCCTACAATGTCGCGCCGCCGTCGCACGCCAAGGAACTGCTGCGCCGGTTCGACCTCGCCGCCATCTATCTGATGATCGCGGGCACCTATACCGCGCTGCTGTCGCAAGCCCAGCCGAGCCCCTGGGCGATCGCGCTGCTCGCCTTCGTCTGGACGGCGGCGCTGGCGGGGGCCGCGATAAAACTCGTGTTTCCCGGCAGGCTCGATCGGTTCTCCGTGCCGCTCTATCTCGCGCTCGGCTGGGCCGCGCTGCCGGCGATCAAGCCGCTCGTCCTCTCGCTGCCGTTCGAAACCACGGCGCTCACGCTTGGCGGAGGCGCGCTCTATTCGGTCGGCGTGGCGTTCTTCGTATGGGAAAGCCTGCGCTTCCAGACCGCGATCTGGCATGGCTTTGTCACCGCCGCGGCCGCCTGCCATTTCGCCGGAGTGTTCGCGACGATCGGACGCTGAAGCTTCGCGCACCGCATTTGAAGACCCTGCGTAAACCGCGGCTCTTGAACGCTGCGCCCTTTGGCGCCACAGTGACCGTGACATGTCAGCCGCCATTTTCGCTCGCGGGGAGTTAAGCGAGGCGCACGGGCGGGACGGTCGTCCACGGGAGGAAAAACGCATGAAGGCCACAGTATCGATTCTCGCGCTCGCCGCCGCGCTCGTCGCGGGCCCGGCGCTCGCCGACACTTCTAAGATGAAGATCGCTTTCTCCAACAACTACGCCGGCAATAGCTGGCGCCAGGCGATGCTCAAGAGCTACGGCGCCGTCGCCGAGAAGGCCGTCAAGGATGGCGTGGTCGCCGCCGCCGACATCTTCACCACCGCCGACAAGGAAGTGCCGACGCAGGCCGCGCAGATCCAGAACCTTATCCTGCAAGGCTACAATGCGATCGTCATCAACGCCGCCTCGCCCGATGCGCTGAACGGCGCGATCAAGCAGGCCTGCGACGCCGGCATCGTCGTCGTCTCCTTCGACGGCATCGTCACCGAACCCTGCGCCTATCGCGTGGTCGTCGACTTCAAGGCGATGGGCAAGGCGGAAGTCGACGAGATGGCGAAGTTCCAGCCGAAGGGCGGCAATCTGCTCGAAATCCGCGGCCTCGCGGGCACCTCGATCGACGACGCGATCCATCAGGGCATCGAGGACGGCGTGAAGGCGCATCCCGACTTCAAGCTCGTCGGTTCCGTGACCGGCGACTGGGATCAGACGACGGCGCAAAAAGCGGTCGCGACCGTGCTGCCCTCGCTGCCGCAGGTGGTCGGCATCGTCGATCAGGGCGGCGACGGCTACGGCGCCGCGCAGGCCTTCGCCGCCGCGGGCAAGCCGCGCCCGACCATCATCATGGGCAACCGGCAGGACGAGTTGCAGTGGTGGAAGGAGCAGAAGGACAAGGACGGCTACACGACCTGGTCCGCTTCTATCGCGCCAGGCGTCTCCTCGCTCGCCTTCTGGGTCGCCCAGCAGGTGCTCGACGGCCACAAGGACATTCCGCACGACCTGCTCGTCCCCTATCTCGCCTTCACGCAGGCCGATTTCGAGCAGGAACTGCCGCAGATCCAGAAGGGCGGCGTCGCGAGCCACGAGTACACGCTCGACGAGGCCAAGGCCGCGATCAAGGCCAACATGAAATAAGCCAAGAGCCGGCGTTCGCCGCGGACAGTCAAACATGGCGAACGCCGAAAAGTTTGTTTCTCTGATAGAGGTCGAGAAGTCATTCGGCGCCGTCCGCGCGCTCGACGGCGTCAGCCTCGACATCGCCGAGGGCGAATGCGTCGGCGTCGTCGGGCATAACGGCGCCGGCAAATCGACGCTCATGCATGTGCTGATCGGCGGCGTCGCGCCCGACAAGGGCGCGATCGTTTTTGGCGGCGCAGAGCGAAAGGCCTATGGGCCGGCCGAAGCCCGTGCGGCTGGCATTCGGTGCGTTTTCCAAGAGCTGTCGCTTTGTCCCAATCTTACCGTCGCCGAGAATGCGCGGGTCTTTCACAAGAGCCTTCGCGGCTTCGGCTGGCGCAAGCGCGCCGGCGCGCTCATCCTCGAGAAACTCGACGAGATCTTTCCCGGCCACGGCGTGGCCGCCGGCGATCTCATCGAGAGCCTGTCGATCGGCCGCCGCCAGATGGTCGAGATCGCGCGCGCCTTCACGGTGACAGACGCCCCGGCCCGGCTCGTCATCCTCGATGAGCCGACCTCCTCGCTCGACGAGCACACGGCGGCGCAGTTGCTTCGTCTACATCCGCCGCGCGGTCGCCTCCGGCCTCAGTTGCACGCTGATCTCGCACATTCTCGGCGAAGTGCTCGCCGCCTGCGACCGCATCGCCGTCATGCGCGACGGCAAGGTGGTGGTCGACGATGCGGCCGGCTTCGTTCGATCGCGCCCGCCTAATTTCGGCGATGGGCGGCGTCGAGGAGCATGCGCCGAAGTCGGAAGCGGCGGCCCGGGACGCCGGCGCGATCGAAGCGCCCGTGCAGGTGCGCATCCGCCCCGAACGGCAGACCGACGGCGTCGAGATCGTCGCGCTCAAAGGCGAGATCGTCGGCCTCGCCGGCCTCGCCGGCCACGGCCAGACCGATCTCATCGTCGCCGCCTTCGACGCGGCGAGCCGCCGGCGCGCCGGCGCCGAGATCAACGCGCCCGTCGCCTTCGTCGCGGGCGATCGCCAGTCCGACGGCATTTTTCGCGATTGGTCGATCGCCGAGAACATCGCCGTGCGCTCGTTCAAGGCCTTTTCGAGGGGCCTGCTGCTGTCTCCCGAGAGAGAGCGCGCGCTCGCCGACAAATGGAAGGCGCGCATAAACATCCGCACGCCCGATGTCGGCAATCCGATCCTGTCGCTTTCCGGCGGCAATCAGCAGAAGGCCCTGTTTGCTCGCGCGCTCGGCTCCGACGCCGGAATCGTGCTGATGGACGATCCGATGCGCGGCGTCGACTATGGCACCAAGCTCGAGGTCTATGATCTCGTGCGCGAGGAAGCGGCGAAGGGCCGCACCTTTGTCTGGTACACGACGGAGACCGACGAACTGAAGGTGTGCGATCACGTCTATGTGTTCCGCGACGGCGCGATCGTCGCGCATCTGTCGCGCGAAGAACTGACCGAGGAGCGGGTCCTCCACTCCTCCTTCGCCGGGGCGCGTTGATGACCTCGACGGCCATGCCGACTGAAGCGCCGCGCGCTCGCGTCGATGTGCGGCGAGCGCTGCGCAGCCTGTTGCCGGCCGTCTCGCTCGCTCTCGTGCTCGGCGCCATCGCCTGGCTCAATCCGCGCGTCATCAGCTATTTCGGCTTCACTTTGATGCTGAACTATGCGGTGCCGATCGCGCTCGCGACCATCGCGCAGATGTTCGCGATGACGGGCAACGACATCGACCTTTCGATCGGCGCCTTCGTCGGCTTTGTCTGCTGCATCGTCGCGACCTTCCTCAACGACGCGCCTTTCGTCGGCGTCCTGCTGCTCGCCGGCTGCATCGCCATCTATGCCGCGCTCGGCGCGCTCATTCAGTGGAGGAATCTGCCCTCCATCGTCGTGACGCTCGGCATGAGTTTCGTCTGGCAGGGTCTGGCCGTGCTGCTGTTGCCAAAACCCGGCGGCAAGGCGCCCCTGTGGCTGCAGACCCTGATGGGCTGGAAGCCGCCCTATGTCCCGCTGCCGATCCTCGCCGCCGTCGTCATCGCGGCCGTCGTCTGGTTCGGCCTCATGCGCACCTCCTTTGGCGCGATCCTGAGGGGGGTCGGCGGCAACGCGACGGCGATCCAGCGGGCCGGCTGGTCGCTGCTCGGCGCGCGGACGCAGCTCTTCGGGCTCGCCGGCCTGTTCGGCGTGTTCTCCGGGATGGCGCTGGTCGGCATCACCCGCTCGGCGGACGCGCATCTCGGCGACGGCTATACCTTGCTGTCGATTGCCGGCGTGATCCTCGGCGGCGGCGAATTCGTCGGCGGCGTGGTCTCGCCGATCGGCGCGGTGATCGGCGCGCTGACGCTGACGCTGGCCTCGACGCAATTGCTCGGCTTCCTGCGCATCCCGCCCGATTGGCAGGTCGCCGCCAATGGCGCGATCCTCATCATCGTGCTCGCCGCGCGCCTCGCCGTCACGCAGAGGGCGCGCCGATGACAGCGATCGATCGCTTCGCTGAGGCGCTGGCCCTGGCTGCTCTCCTTCGCCGGCGCCGTGCTCGTCTGGCTCGGCGCGATCGCCTACACCGGCGGCACGGGCGCCGGCGGCATGTGGACGACGGCGCTGGCGCTCGCCGTGTTCACCGTCATCGTCGGCGTCGGGCAGATGTTCATCATCACGCTCGGGCCTGGCAACATCGACCTGTCGCTGCCCGCCAATATCGGCCTCGCCAGCGCGGTGGCGATGAAGACCATGAACGGCGACGATTCCCTCGTCGCGCTCGGGCTCGCCGCGGCGCTCGGCAGCGGCCTCGCGGTCGGCGTCGCCAACTATGCTCTGATCCGCGCGCTCAGAATTCCGCCGATCATCGCGACGCTGTCGGCGAGCTTCATCATCCATTCGATTGACATCGCCTACGGCCGCGGCCTGCAGATCAAGCCGCCGCCGGGTTTCGCCGATTTCACCAACATCGAGATATTTGGCGTGCCGTTGCTCGCCATCCTCGTCATCCTGTTTGCAGCTCTGGCGGCCGTCGTGCTGAACCGCACGGTCTACGGCCGCTCCGTGCTGGCGATCGGGCAGAACGCGCGCGCCGCGCCGCTTCGCGGGCGTAAAGGTCGAGCCGGTGCGTTTCGCGGCTTACGCGATTTCCGGCATGCTCGGCGGGCTCGACGGCGCGCTGCTCGCGGGCTATTTCCGCGGCGCCAACGTCGACATCGGCAACGAATATCTGCTGCTGTCGATCGCCGTCGTCGTGATCGGCGGCACGTCGGTCGCCGGCGGCAAGGCCAATGTGCCCGGCGTCTGGGGCGGGGCCTTGTTTCTCGTCATGTTGCAGACCATGCTCAACACCTACGGCGTCAGCGCGGGCGTGCGCCTGCTGCTGACCGGCCTCATCATCGTCGGCGTCATCACGGCGGCCGGCGGGGAGAAGCCGGCGAGATAGGGAGAAACGTCATGCCGATGGTCAACATCAAGATCGTGCGCGAGAATATCGGCGCCGACCCGGAAGCGAAGAAGGCGCGCATCGCGGCGCGCGTCGCCGACGCCATCAGCGAGGAAACGGGCATCGCCAAGACCTCCGTCTGGGTGGTGTTCGACGAAGTCGCCGCCAAGGATTGGTGGGTCGGCGACGAGAGCGTGGAGCAGAGACGCCAGCGACGAATGTAGGCGGGCGCCGTGGCTGACATCCCCGTCCTCGACGTCGATCCCTTCGACGACGCCTTCCTCAAGGATCCCTATCCGTTCCACGAGACGATCCGCGAAGCCGGGCCTGTTGTCCGGCTCGAGCGCTACCGGATCTACGCCTCCTCGCGGCACGCGGAGGTGACCGCGGGGCTTACCGACTGGCAGACTTACTGCTCCGGCGCCGGCGTCGGCCTCGAGGATTTCCGGCGCGCAAAACCGTGGCGGCCGCCGAGCCTGATCCTGGAGGCCGATCCGCCGCTGCACACGCGCAGCCGCACGGCGCTGAACCGCGCGCTTTCCGCGAAGGCGATGGCGAGCTTGCGCGAAGAATTCCGCGACGCGGCGAGAGACTTTGCGACGGCTGCTCGCCAGGCGCATCTGGGACGGCATCGCGGACATCGCGGAAGCCTATCCGCTCTGCGTCTTCCCCGGCGCAGTGGGCTTGGGCGACGAGGGGCTCGAGAATCTGCTGCCCTATGGCGCGATGGCCTTCAACGCCTTCGGGCCGCGCAATCGCCATTTCGAGGAATTGTTTCGCCGCGCCTCCGAGGTCGTGGCCTGGATCACGGCGCAGTGCCAGCGCGAGGCGCTTTCGCCGGACGGCATCGGCGCGACGATCTGGTCGGCCGTGGACCTCGGCGAGATCAGCGCGGAGGAGGCGCCTTTGCTGGTGCGCTCCGTGCTGACGGCGGGCCTCGACACCACCATCATCGCCGTCGGCAATGGCCTCTACGCTTTCGCCGCCAACCCCGACGAGTGGACGAAACTCCGCGAAAACCCCGCGTTTGTTGCGCTCCTGCTTCGACGAGATTTTGCGTTTCGAGTCGCCAGTGCAAACCTTCTTCCGCACCACGACGAAGCCGACCGAACTCGGCGGCGTTGCGCTGCCCGAGGACGCCAAAATCCTGCTGTTCCTCTCCGGCGCCAATCGCGATCCACGGAGATGGGAGGCGCCCGACCGCTTCGACGTCACCCGCCGCGCCGCCGGCCACGTCGCCTTCGGCGCCGGCATCCACATGTGCGTCGGACAGATGCTCGCGAGGCTCGAAGCCGAGATGATTTTTGGCGCGCTTGCTCGAGCGCTTCGCCGCGGATCGAGCTCGCCGGCGAGCCCGAGCGCAAGCTCAACAACACGCTGCGGCAGTTTGCGAGCCTGCCCATCGAGTTGACGCCGCTGTAGCGGCGAAGGCCGGCCCTTTCGCCCTTCTCCCGTCCGGGAGAAGGGCGCGAAATTGCGGCCGGAATGTCATTCCGCTTGCCCGGAGAGCCTCCTCAAGGCGGCGGCGGCATTTAACGCCCTCGCGCCCTCAATCTCTTCGAGTGCAACGATTATTATATCAGTCAGATCTCGCCGCTTCCTGCCGGTCCTAGCTAGAAACACGACCGCTTCCTCGTCGGCTATTCTGGCTAAGGACTCGACCACGCGACGCGAAGGTCGCTCAAGCAAATATCTTTTCAGATGCCCCAGCGCCTCGCTACGTCCCATTCGTCCGAGAGCGCAGGCGGATGCAAGGGCGACCTCGCCGTCAGGATCATTCATCATGGAAAGGAGCATCGTTGAGACTTCGTGTCCCGCGCGAACGCAAGCGCAGGCCGCCGCACGGACCGAAGGATTTTTGTCTCGCAGAAGGCTCAACGAGGCATCATGGGGAAGCTGAACCCCGAGCTCAGAAGCCACATCGAGGGCGGTCGACAGCGTCGGTCCTTGAACGATGCTCTTCACGATCGACTTGGAAACCACGTTCGCGGCTTCCGGTCCGCCGATATCGCCAAGTGCGCGGAGAGCAGCGACCTGCTCCGGCACCACAGCGTCCGCGCCATACCCGACGAATCGATTGCAGAGAGAGGAAAGCGCAGGCACGGCGGCGCTCAGCTTTCTCCTTGCCGCCTCTGCAGCAGTCGCTGACGCTGCGGCCAGCGTTGCGTCGGGGATGGCGGAAATCAGGTCATCATCGGACAGGTTTTCGGGCGCGACGCGCGTCTCGGAGGCCCGGCCTAAGGACCCGTCGAGTTCCGGCTGGTTGGCGAACAGGTCGAGTTGCTGAAAGCCTGCCATCGCTTGCGAGCCACAAAGGATTTACGGACAGATTATTGCCGGCGGAGATGAGCGGCAATAGGCGTGCGTCGCCACCGGGCCAGCTTGCGCCCTTCGGGCTTACGACCCCGACCCTCGGCCATCTACCGAGCTTAAGCGGGGGATCGAGGGCAAGTGCGAATTCGCCCGGAAAAGCCTGGACAGCTTTCTGATTTTCAGATACCGTGTGCATCGACCTTTTCAAGGAAACGCATGTGGCTGAGCGCAATAACTCCGAACCTTTTGTGGAAAAATCGGGCGCAAAGGCGGCCTCTTAAACAAAAACGAACCGCCGTCGAACATAACGCATTGAAATCGCTAGATTCCACCAAAGGATTGTTTGGAAAAATTTGGAGAATGGCGGTTTAAATTTGGAGATTTGGCGCGCTTTTTCGGCTGCTTCGCTTGGTTTCCTGCCTTCCCGCCAACGAAACCAAATTTTGCCCTCGCGGCCGCCGCTGCGGGGCGCCCTCCACTACTGCGAACCCCTTGCCTTTCCCGCCCCTTTCCGCTAACAGCCCGCGCACTCCACAGGCGGATGTTTCCGGGTCCTGATCCTAAGGGCTCGTCCGGTGTCGGGATTTCCCGATGCAATATTCCGCCGAGGCTCGAACCGGAAAGGTACCTAACGCAGTGTCTCTGCCTGATTTCACCATGCGCCAATTGCTGGAAGCCGGCGCGCATTTCGGCCACCAGTCGCATCGCTGGAACCCCAAGATGGCGCCCTACATCTACGGCGCCCGCAACTCGATCCACATCATCGACCTCGCGCAGACCGTGCCGCTGCTGCACCAGGCGCTGAAGCTCGTCTCGGACACCGTCTCCAAGGGCGGCCGCGTGCTGTTCGTCGGCACCAAGCGTCAGGCTAGCCAGGAGATCGCGGAGTCGGCGCGGCGCTGCGCGCAATATTTCGTCAATTCGCGCTGGCTCGGCGGCACGCTGACCAACTGGAAGACCATCTCGGGCTCCATCAACCGTCTGCGCAAGGTCGACGAGCAGCTCGCCGAGGGCGCCAAGGGCCTCACCAAGAAAGAGCGCCTGATGCTGATGCGCGAGAAGGACAAGCTCGAGAAGGCGCTCGGCGGCATCAAGGACATGGGCGGCGTGCCGGACCTCGTGTTCGTCATCGACACCAACAAGGAGCGCTCGCGATCAAGGAGGCGAACCGCCTCAAGATTCCCGGTGATCGCGATCCTCGACACCAACTCCGATCCCGACGGCGTCGCGCATCCGATCCCCGCCAACGACGACGCGAGCCGCGCGATCCAGCTCTATTGCGACCTCATCGCCCGCGCGGCGATCGACGGCATTTCGCGCGGCCAGGGCGCCGCCGGGCGTCGACCTCGGCGAGGCCGAGAGGCCGGTCGCCGAGATTCTGCCGGACACTTCCGTGGCCGAAGAGCCGGCTTCCTCCACCGAGCAGTTCGAGCTGCTCGCCGCGCCGCGCGGCGCGCCCGACGATCTCGCCAAGATCCCCGGCATCGGCCCGCAGATCGAGAAGAAGCTCAACGAGCATGGCGTGTTCCACTTCTGGCAGCTCGCCGCGATGACCCTGACGAGGCGCAGAAGCTCGACACCGATCTGCGCTTCAACGGCCGCATCACGCGCGACAAGTGGTCGGACGCGGCGCGCAACCTGATTGCCGCCGAGTAAGCGGGAGTGACCGTCGCGCCGCAGTCGTGCGGCGCGGCTTGTTTTGGCGTCTCAGCCTCTCGCCGTTCGTCGCGAGAGGGCTTTCGCTGCTTGAAAAATTCGAGGGAACGAGAATGGCTGTCATTACCGCCGCGCTTGTGAAGGACTTACGCGAGAAGACCGGCGCGGGCATGATGGATTGCAAGAACGCGCTCAACGAAACCGGCGGCGATATCGAGGCCGCCATCGACTGGCTGCGCAAGAAGGGGCTCGCCAAGGCCGCCAAGAAGAGCGGCCGCGTCGCCGCCGACGGGCTTGTCGGCGTCGCGGTCGAAGCCAATTTCGGCGTCGTCATCGAAGTCAATTCCGAGACCGACTTCGTCGCCCGCAACGACGACTTCCAGGCGCTCGTCAAAGGCATTCTGGCTGTCGCGCTCGACAAGAGCGAGCACGCCGACGTCGAGGCGATCCTGGGCTCGCATTACCCCGGCGGCGGCACGGTCGCCGACGCGATCGCCAATGCCGTCGCGACCATCGGCGAGAACATGACGCTTGCGCCGCGTCGCGGGGCTGCATGTCCATGCCGGCGCGATCGGCCATTATGTCCACAGCCAGATCGTCGACGGCCTCGGCCGCATCGGCGTGATCGTCGCGCTGGAGTCGACCGGCGATGTCGGCAAGCTCGCCGCGCTCGGCCGGCAGATCGCGATGCACATCGCGGCCTCGAGCCCGATCGCGCTGAACTCCGAGGGCGTCGACCCCGCCGTGGTGGCGCGCGAAAAAACGTGCTCGCCGAGAAGAACGCCGGCAAGCCGCCGCATGTCTCGAGAAGATCGTCGAATCCGGCCTGAAGACCTTTTACAAGGAGGTCTGCCTCGTCGATCAGCCCTACGTGCACGACGCCGCCAAGACCGTCGCGCAGGCCGTCAAGGAAGCCGAGAAAACGGTTGGAGCGCCGATCGCGATCAAAGGCTTTCGTGCGCTACGCGCTCGGCGAGGGCATCGAAAAACCGGCCGAAGAGGCGTAAACGCGGAACTTTCGAGGGCGGCCTTCGGGCCGCCCTTTTCGTATTGTCGTCTCAAAGCCAAGGAGCGCGCCCATGACCGAATCGGCAAAACCCCTATTCGGGCGCGTCGTGGTGAAGCTCTCCGGCGAGGCCCTGATGGGCCCGGACACCCATGGCCTGCACGCGCCGACCTTGCACCGCATGGCCGAGGACCTGAAGGCGGCGTCGGATCTCGGCGTCGAGGTCGCCGTCGTCGTCGGCGGCGGCAATTTCTTCCGCGGCCTGCTCGGCGCCGAAAAGGGCATCGAGCGGGCGCGCGCCGACTTCGATCGGCATGCTCGCGACCGTGATGAACGCGCTCGCGATGGAGGGCGCGCTCGAAGAAATCGGCCAGCCGGCGCGCGTGCTCTCGGCCGTCGCGATGCCGTCGCTGTGTCAGCCCTATTCGCGCCAGGCCGCGCTCGCCCATCTCGTCAAGCGCCGCGTCATCATGCTCGCCGGCGGCACGGGCAATCCGTTCTTCACGACCGACACCGGCGCGGCGCTGCGCGCCTGCGAACTCTCGTGCGACGCGGTGATGAAGGCGACGCAGGTCGACGGCATCTACACCGCCGACCCGAAGAAGCACCCGAGCGCGACGCGCTACGAGCGCCTGACCCACGACGAGGCGATCCAGCCGCAACCTGCAGGTGATGGACACGGCCGCCTTCGCGCTGGCGCGCGACAACCGCATCCCGATCGTCGTGTTCTCGGTCGACGAGCCCGGCGCGATCGCGACGGCGCTGCTCGGCCGCGGGCGCGCGACTTACGTGATGCCATAAGCCGCGCCGTCACTGTCTCGGGCCCATATCGCCCGTCACTTTCAGCCGCTTGGTCCGCACCCAGCCTTCGGAGACGCTCGCGTCATGCGGGCTGTTGTAGATGACGGACGTCCAGCCGAAATCCTTGCTCTGCCCGTAAGCGATGAGGTCGTCGCCGGGAATGACGAACAGGTCTGCGATCGGACAGGCGAAATCGGGGCGCCGAATAGAACTGCAACCGCCCCTTGCCGATGACGACTTCGCCCAGCGGCGGGGACAGGAGCGGCGCGGCGTCCGAGCCAAGCTTGGGCGAGGCGCAGGATGACCGAGCCCGCGCTTCCGCGGACGCCATGAGCGCGGCCGCCAGCAACGCCAAGCCAGCCATGCGTCGAAACATCTCGCATCTCCCGGGAATGAGGAAGGCGCCAGAGAAAGCGGCGCGCGCACCTTGGTTCAACCCGACCGCGCCGACAACTCCCTTTGTCGTCGCGTAACCGCCATTTGCGAAGCCAGCGCGCGGACTTCCTTCGCTTCCTCTTAGGCTGAGGGTAGGTTCCGTGCGTTGGCTGACACACGCGCAACCTCACGAAATTCAAATAGAATTGATTGATTGCTTCTCTTCACCGTCCTTCGGCTGCCCGCAATTTGGTCCGACAGACTTGCTCGAGCGCATCAAGATCGTCGTGCGCAAGCTTCCACGTGACTGGAGCCGCGACGTTCTCGTAGTCGTGCCGCAATATGTTGCCGATCCCTGCGACCTTCTGCCAGGGTATATTTGGATGTCGTGCTTTGAGTTCCGGCGGGAGGCGGCGGCTCGCTTCAGAGATGATCTCGACGCCGCGCTCGACAAGCCATTGGCGCTGCCAATCTGCCTCGAAGGTTTCGAGCGGCGCGCCGCCGATCACCTCGCGAATACGTTCGATCGCTTCAAGGATGTCCGACGGTCGGGGAACAAGCGAACGCATGACTGCTAGAACACTCGGATGGCAGCGGCTTCGATTTGCGGCCGCAAGGCCTTGTGCAAACTGTCCCTGGTCATAATATCGGTCTTTCGGCCAAGGATGGAGGTCGCGTAGGCTTTCACGTCCATCAGCTCGAAAAGTCCGAGCTTGCCCCTCTGATAGTCGAAGAAGAGATCAACGTCAGAATTGTCGCCCGCCTCGCCGCGAGCCGTCGAGCCGAACAGGAACAGCCGTTCGACGCCGAGATTTCTCAGGTCGGCCTCGTGCCGCCGCAACCGGGCTATGACTTCCTCGCGTTCCACGGCGGAAGTTGTGGCAATTCCCGGCGCGCGCATCCAACGCTTTCGTAAAAAGCCCGATCGACCGATGGCGCGCGCATGCATCGCGGGCGCCGCCGCCGCTTGCAGTTCCCTCCTCCGCCCTCTAGTTTCACGCCCCAAGCGCGCGCCATTCGGGGGAAGACGCGCGAGGGAGCGAAACCGGCATGTCCATCTCCGTCATCGAACGCAGCGCCACCTCGAAAGCCACCAAACGCTTCGTCGGCTTTCTCGTGCTCTGCTATTTCGTCGCCTATCTCGACCGGGTGAATGTCGGCTTCGCCAAGCTGACGATGGACACCGACCTCGGCCTTTCCGACACCGCCTTCGGGTTCGGCGCGGGCGTGTTCTTCTTTGCCTACTTTCTGTTCGAAGTGCCCTCGAACATGCTGCTCGACAAGTTTGGCGCGCGGCTGTGGATCGCGCGCATCATGTTCACCTGGGGCCTCATCTCAGGCGCGATGGCGTTCATCCCGCAGATCGCGACGGCGACCGGCCTCGGCAACGTCTACACGTTCTATCTGCTGCGCATCCTGCTCGGCTTCGCGGAAGCCGGCTTCTTTCCCGGCATCATCTTCTTCCTGACCCTCTGGTTCCCGTCCGCCTATCGCGCCCGCATCGTCGGCTATTTCATGGCGGCGATCCCGCTCTCCTCGGCGCTCGGTTCGCCGGTTTCGGCTTCGCTCCTCGGGTTCAGCGGGGTCTTCGGCCTCCAGGGCTGGCAGTGGCTCTACCTTCTCGAAGCCGCGCCCTCGCTGATTCTGGCTTTCGTGGTCTATTTCTATCTGACCGACCGGCCCGCGGACGCGGTCTGGCTGACGACAGAAGAACGCGAATGGCTGATCCGGCGCCTTTCGGCGGAGGATGAAGGGCGCGCTCATGTCTCGCCCACCTCAGCGCTGGCGAGCCTCTACGATCCACGCGTGCTGCTGCTGTCGCTCGTCTATTTCGGCGCGGTCGCCGCCAATTACGCGATCAGCTTCTGGCTGCCCTCGATCGTCAAAGGATTCGGCGTTTCCAATATGGCCAACGGCTGGATCACCGCGATCCCTTACACTGTCGGCTTCTTCGGCATGATCTGGTGGGGCCTGCGCTCCGACGCCAAGATGGAGCGGACCGGACATCTCGTCGTCGCGCTGGCGCTGACCGCAGTCGGCATCGGCATTTCCGGCTTCATCAACGATCCCTATCTGAAGATGATCGCCATCACGATCGGCGCCTTCGGCGTGTTCGGTTCGCTGCCTTTGTTCTGGACCCTGCCGACCGCGATCCTCGGCGCCGGCACGGCGGCGGCCGGCATCGCCGCGATCAACTCGATCGGCAACCTGTCCGGCTATCTCGGACCGTTCGCGATGGGCTACATCAAGGACGCGACCGGCAGCTTCGCGTGGGGACTCGCCTTCGTCGGCGCGCTCGCCGTCGTCGCGCTGATCATCACGCTGTCGCTCGGGCATGATCACTCGCTCGAGCAGGCGCCGGCCGAACAAGCGCCTTCGAGGGCGTAGAGCGGAACAGACAGAAGGAGGCCTCAAAATGCTGACACGACGTGGATTCGTGGGCTGCGCGATCTGTGCGATCGCGGGGTTCGCCGCAAGCGACGCGGGCGCGCAGAGCGCGCAGACGCCAGGCCTGAAGCGCACCATTTTGAGCCGCGTCGACGGCCCGGTTGATGGCTACGAGACGATCGAAGCGAAGGTCGAGGCGCCGGCGGGCTCGGTAATCGCCAAGCACACCCACCCGGGCGTCGAGACGACCTACATCATCGAGGGCTCGCTCCATCTGGAGATCGCCGGACAGGAGCCCAGGACCGTGAGCGCTGGCGAGGCCTTCCAGATCCCGACCGGCGTCGTCCACGGCGGCAAGAGCGGCGATACACCGGTTGTGCTCTCCGGCGTCTATGTCGTCGAGAAGGGCAAGCCGCTGGCGACTCCGGCATGACGGAACCGATCGATCCCGCCAACGCCGATCAGGCGGCCTACTGGAATGGGTACGCCGGCCAGCAATGGACCGAGCGGCAGGACATCCAGGACCGCGTGCTCTCCCCAGTCACCGCGCTGTTGTTCGAGGCCGCCGACATCGCGCCCGGCGAGCGCGTGCTCGATGTCGGCTGCGGCTGCGGCGACACGGCGCTGGAGGCTGCGGAGAAAGCCGGGCCGAAAGGCTCCGTGCTCGGCGTCGACATCTCCGAGATGATGCTGAGCCGGGCGCGCGAGCGCGCCGCGGCCTCCGGCCTCAATGTCGAGTTTCGCCGCGTCGACGCGAGCGCGCACGATTTCTCCGGCATCCGCGCCGACTGGCTCATTTCGCGCTTCGGCGTGATGTTCTTCGCCGATCCCGCATTCGACCTTCGCCAACATCCGGCGCGGGCTGAAACCCGGTGGCCGTGTCGCCTTCGCCTGCTGGCAGGAGCCGAAGAAAAATCCCTGGCAGGCGGTGCCCTTTCTGGCCATGCGCCATCGCGTGCCGCCGCCGGCCGAGCGCGGGCCGGAGGACCCGGGCCCGTTCTCGTTCGCCAATCCGCAGCGCATCCGCCGCATCCTCGATTTCGCCGGTTTCGCCGACGTCGGCATCTCCGGGCGGACGCTCGAGATCGACACCGCCGTCGGCAAGGGACTGGAGATCGCGGTGCGCAGCGCGCTCGAAATCGGTCCCGTGGCGCGCGCGCTCGATGGCCAGCCGGAAGACATCTACGCCGCCGCCGAGCGCGACATCCGCACGGCGCTGAAGGCTTACGTCCAGGGCGACAGCGTGAAGCTCGGCGCGGCCATCTGGATGGTCACCGCGCGCAACCCTTAAAACTACTCGCCGCGGTAGACGGGCTTGCGCTTCGCCTTGAACGCCGCGATTCCCTCGACGGTAGTCGGCGCTGTCGTAGACGACGCGCCGCAGGCCCTGAATGCGCTCAAAACCTTCCGGACTCATAGGGTGCGCGTTGGCGAGAATGCGCAACTCCTCCTTCAGCACCGCGACCGTCAGCGGCGCGTTCTCGCCGATCTCGGCAGCCATCTCCCTCGCAAAAGCTTCGATCTCTGTCGACGGGACGATATGGTTGATGAGCCCTGCCGAGAGTGCGCGCTCCGCCGAAATCGGCCGGGCGGTAAACACCATCTCCCGCAACAGGCCCATCGGCGCGGACTTCATGAAGGTCGCCATCCCCGAGACGTTGTAGGGCACGCCGAGCTTCGCGGGCGTCAGCGCGAAAGTCGCGTCCGGCGTAGTGATCACGATGTCGCAGGCGAGCGCCAGTTCGCACGCCCCGCCCCATACGCCCCCTTCGACCAGCGCCAGCACCGGCGCGCCGTGCCCCTCGACGGCGCGGATCAGCTTGCGCAACGGGTCGGACCAGCCGAGCGGATCGCGCCGCCCTTGCGGCAGTTCGTCGACATCATGTCCCGCCGACCAGATTTTTACGCCCGGCCGGGCGCGCAAAATGACGGCGCGCAGCTTTTGCTCGGCGAAGAGGGAGAGAGCGGCGGCGATCTCCTCGCTGAGGGCGGCGGACAGCGCGTTGCGCTTGGCGAAATGATCGAGGCAGATCGTCCCGGTCGCGCCATCCACGCTCGCTTCGATCAGAGCCATACGCGTCTCCTTCGTCTCCACGATTTTCTGAACCTATAGCGGACACACGAAGAGTTGAAACCGCGGCGGCGTCGGCGCTCCGGCAAAGGCGGCCGCCGTGCTAGGACTTCTGCGTTAGTCAGGCGAGGTCCTGCGCGCTTCGAGGAGGTGTTCCGATGTCGGCGTCCAATCGCCTCGGCGACCAGTCCTCGCCATATCTTCTTCAGCACGCCCATAACCCCGTCGACTGGCGGCCATGGGGAGAAGCGGCGTTCGCGGAAGCGAAGGCGCGCGATTGTCCAGTTCTTCTTTCGATCGGATATGCCGCCTGCCACTGGTGCCATGTGATGGC
The DNA here is from genome assembly GCA_963710855.1 of uncultured Pseudomonadota bacterium. Taxonomy (GTDB): domain Bacteria; phylum Pseudomonadota; class Alphaproteobacteria; order Rhizobiales; family Beijerinckiaceae; genus Roseiarcus. The sequence goes on from CAVQBX010000008.1 coordinate 46,081, forward strand.
GCATGAATCGTTCGAGGACGAGGCGACAGCCGGGGCAATGAACGCCGCCTTCGTCAACATCAAGGTCGATCGCGAGGAGCGGCCGGACGTCGATCACCATTACATGAGCGCGCTGCACGCGCTCGGCGAACAGGGCGGCTGGCCGCTGACCATGTTCCTGACCCCGCAGGGCAAGCCGTTCTACGGCGGCACCTACTGGCCGCCGGAGCCGCGCTGGGGACGTCCCTCGTTCCGTCAGGTGATCGGCGCCATCGAGAACGCCTGGAAGAGCAAGCGCGACGCCATGGTCAGCAATGGCGAGGCGATCGAACGGCTGCTCTCCGGCAATCGCCTCGCCTCGCACGGGCGGCGACCTCAGCGCCGACGACCTCACCCGCTGCAGCGAAGGGCTGCTGCGCATCCTCGATCCCGTCAACGGCGGCGTCGGCCATGCGCCGAAATTCCCCAATGCGCCGATCTTCGCCTTCCTCAACGCCGAGTTCTACCGGCGCGGCGACCGGCGCTATCGCGACGCCTTGCGCAAACTGCTCGACTCGCTTTGCGCCGGCGGCATCTACGATCATCTCGGCGGCGGCTTCGCGCGCTATTCGACCGACGCAGAATGGCATGTGCCGCATTTCGAGAAGATGCTCTACGACAATGCGCAGATCCTCGAATTGCTGGCGCTCGCCCATCTCGAAACCCCCTCCCCGATTTACGCACACCGAGCGCGCGAAACCTTCGAATGGCTGCTGCGCGAGATGCGGGTCGGCGACGCTTTTGCCGCCTCGCTCGACGCCGATCAGGAGGGCGAGGAGGGTCTGTTCTACGTCTGGACCGAGGAGGAGATTGCGGCGGCGCTTGGGCCCGAGCGCGCCAGAATTCGCCGTCGCCTATGACGTTCGCCCTGGCGGCAACTGGGAGGGTCGCAACGTCTTGCGGCGCCTGACGCCATCAGGCGACGAAGCGCAGGAGGCGCGGCTCGCCGCCTCCCGCGCCAAATTGTTCGCGATCCGGCAGGAGCGCGCCGCGCCGCCGCGCGACGACAAGGTGCTCGCCGACTGGAACGGGCTGATGATCGCGGCGCTGGCGCGCGCCAGCGCGGCCTTCGCGGCGCCGGAAATGCTGGAGGCGGCGCGCGCCGCTTTCGCATCGGTTTGGAACGGGCTTCGCGACTCCAACCGGCGGCTCGCCCATTCCGGACGGATGGGCCGCATCGGCGCGCCCGCCATGCTCGACGATTACGCCGCGCTCGCCCGCGCCGCGCTCGCCTTGTTCCAGGCGACGGGGTCGCCCGGCTATCTCGAAGCCGCCGACCTCGGCCGCCGACGAGGCGCAGGCCCTGTTTCAGGCCGAGGACGGCGGGCTCTATCTCACCGCCATCGACGCCGCCGACGCGCCCTCGGTCAGGTCCCGCATCTCGCATGACGGCGCGACGCCGTCGGGCGTCGGGCTGATGGCGGACGTTTACGCCACGCTGAGCCACCTGACGCTAGCGCCGCGCTGGGAAGAGGCAGGTCGTCGCCTGATTCGCGCGTTTTCCGGCGTCTCCGAGAACGAACTGCCGCAGAGCCCGCTGCTGCTCGCCGCGACCGACAAGTTTACGAGGGGAGGCTGCGTGTTCGTTTCGGGCGCGCTCAACGACCCCGAGGCGCAGGCGCTCGCAGAAGCGGCGCTGCGCCTGCCTGACCCCGCGCTGGTCGCGTTCCGCTTCGATCCTGCCCTCTGGCCCTGCGGCGCGCCGGGCCACCGCCCGCTGCCGAAACAGATTCCCTCGGCAATGCTGTGCCGCGGCATGAGCTGCAGCCTGCCGACGCGGGATGTGGGGGCTTTGATGGCGGCGGCGTTCCCCCTGCCGACGTCGGCCTGAAGGCCGGCGTCGCCATAGATCCGGTCTGCCGCCTGTAGCCGCAGGGCCGCGTCGCGGACCTCTGAACGCGCCGGTCGCGACGAAACTGCGAACGTTTCAGTCAATCTTTACGATGCCGCGAGACAAGATCTTCGCATGTGAACCGTCGCGGTTCGGAGAGAGATTAGTGTCGAACCAGCATTATCGGGCGGACATAGATGGGCTTCGCGCCTTCGCTGTCCTCTCGGTAATGGTCTATCACGCGCTGCCGCAGCTCATGCCGGGCGGCTTTGTCGGCGTCGACATCTTCTTCGTGATATCCGGCTATCTCATTTCGCAAATTCTGTATGCCGATCTTGAAAGCGGCGAGTTTTCCCTCGTTGGCTTTTACGTGCGCCGCATGAGGCGCATTCTGCCCTCCTTGGTCGTTGTGCTGGCGGCGTGCTGCCTGATCGCGGACCGGTTCCTGCTCGCCGATGAACTCGACAATTTCGCCCGCTCGCTGATCGCCAGCTCATCATTCGTCGCCAACATCTATTTCTGGGGCAACACCAATTACTTTTCCGGCCTGGCCGTACTGCAGCCATTGCTGCACTTGTGGTCGTTGAGCGTCGAGGAGCAGTTCTATCTGATTTGGCCGATTGCGCTCGCCTTGATCTATTCGAAGCGGATCAATCCGCTCATTCTGGCCGCATCGGTCGGGCTCGTCTCGTTCGTCTGGAGCGTCCACGCCAGCGCCACAAGTCCAATCGCGGCCTTCTTTGCGCCTCAGTCGCGCGCCTGGGAACTCATGGCCGGGGCCATCCTGGCGTGGATGGCGCGCGGAAGCTTCAACCCGTTTCGCCGCCTTCCCGCGGTCTCGGCCGATGCGGCCTCCGGTGCTGGCGCTAGGGCTTATGAGCTATTCGGCGCTCAACAGCTCGCCTGCGGCATTTCCGGGCTTTGGCGCGTTGCCGCCCGTCTTGGGCGCCGTGCTGGCGATCGCCAGCGGGCCGACGGCGATTGCAAACCGTCTGGTGCTGTCTCGTCCCGGCTTGGTCTGGGTGGGGCTCATCTCCTATCCGCTTTATCTTTGGCACTGGCCGCTGTTGTCGTTTCTCCGCGTCATTGAAGCGGGGCCGACTTCCGTTCAGGCGCGCCTCTGTTGCCTCGCGGCGTCTTTCGTCCTCGCCTGGTTGACATACGCTTACATCGAGCGGCCGATCCGTTTTGGCGGCTCGCCGCCGCTCAGGGCGCTGGGCCTGACGGCCTGTCTGCTCATGGCGATTGGGCTCGGCGCGGCGGCTGGCCGAGGCGTCTTCGACGCCGCCCCCACGAGGGAGGACGGACGCGCCGAGTTTGCGCGCGCCTTCGACAATGGCTACCCGGATTGGCGCTATTATTCGCGCGCACGCATCGCCGAAAACTTCCGGTTGGACTGCAACTTTTATGATCCCGCCTACCTGCGGGGCGCAGCCACCCGAGTGCCAGCGCCGACCATCGACAGTTCCTGCTACAGGCGCGACCCGGACAAGCGTCGCGTCGCGTTCCTGTGGGGCGATTCCCACGCCCAGATGCTTTACGCGGGATTGCGCGCGACCCTGCCCGAGGACTGGCAAATCCTGATCGTCGCCTCCTCTGGCTGCGCTCCGGATCCGACGATGCGCGAGGATTCGTCCGCCGACTTCTGCAGACGCTCCAACGCGTTCGCCCTGCGCGCGATTGCCGATGCAAAACCCGATGTGGTCATCGTCGCCCAGGTCGATGGACACCGCTACGAAAACATGACGTCGACCGCCAACGCCCTGACCGAACTCGGCGCCCGTTCCGTGCTGTTCACGGGGCCGACGCCGCAGTGGGACGCGCCGCTGCCGGCCATCGAGCAACGCCGCCTGTGGACCGAAAATCCGGAACGGACCCAGATCGGCCTGGACCCCTCGGTGATGCGGGAGAACGATCGCTTGCGCGAGGATTTCGCTCGCGCGGGCGACGATCGACTGGTCGACCTCGTCGGTTTCTTCTGCAACGACCGGGGCTGCCTGACGAGAGTGGGACCCGATCGCGTCAGCGATTTCGTCACCTTCGACTATGGCCATCTGACGCCGCCGGCTTCGCGCTATCTCGCCCGGTCGTTGCTCGCCCCCCGCGTCGAAAGGGCGGCTGGCGACGCCGCGCCATTGACCGATCAGTAAGGAGCAGCACTTTGGCGCTGCTCCCGACCGGAACAATCCGCCCCGAATTAATGGGCGGTCCAGCGCCCAGGAGGCCTGCGTATTATCAGTTTGTTGTTGTCTCCTAGGCTTTTATGGCTGTCGGCTTTCGATTGCCTTGCGGGGTGGGACACGCAGTGACCGGCGGAACTTAATCCGAATGCTTCCGTCCACGCCGCGGGAGCGGCCATGCCAGGCTTCGACTACCTCAGGCTTGGGCTGGCGTTATATGTGTTCTTTTGGCACTGCCTGTGCATCGTCGACGAGCGGAACGGGCAGCTGATCTGGGACAGCGCGCTCGGACCTCTACATCGCAGCGTATTGCCGATGTTTTTCGCGCTTTCGGGGTTTCTCGTCGCCGGCAGCTTCGAGCGCAACAGCGTGATCAAATTCGTAACCCTGCGCGCGCTCCGAATTGTGCCGGCGCTCGCTGTCGAAATCATCCTGAGCGCGGTGATCATTGGCTCGCTTTTCACGACGAAGCCGCTTGCCGCCTACTTCTCGTCCCCCCTGTTCTGGTCCTATTTCCTCAACATCGTCGGCGACATTCACTTCTATCTTCCCGGCGTATTTGATGGAACGCCCGTCAACCGGCAGCTTTGGACCATACCCTACGAATTTCAATGCTATGCGTCCCTGGTCTTGCTTGCGCTCGTGAGACGGGAAATCAGAAGATATGCAATATTGTTCGCGGCGACGATATTTTGCGCAACCATGACCTACATCGCCGTCAAAAGCGGCCCTATCAGCGTTGGCCCCGCCGCGCCACGCCTGGTGCTCACATTGAGCTTTCTGTTCGGCGTGTGCATCCATATGTTCCGCTCCAGCATTCCCCTGAACATATATCTGTTCGCCGCTTGCGCCGTATTGTCCTATGTCTTCCTTGACTACGGCGACCTTGCCTTCCTGTCGCCGGCGCCTGTCGCCTACATGACCGTTTTCCTTGGGTGCGCAAAGCTGCCAAAGCTCAAGCTTTGGGATCTGTCTTATGGCATCTACCTGTTTCATTATGCGATCCTCGCGTCCGTGTTCCATGTCCTCGGTCCAGAGGCGCATTGGTGGGATCTGCTGGCTTTCGGGCTCCCGCTGACGCTGTTGTTTGCACTTGGATCGTGGACTCTCGTCGAGCGCCCGGTCCTGACCCGCAAGGCTGCGATCCTCGCGTTTATCGATCGCTATCTCGCGTGGCGTCCAGCCAACACAGCGATCCCCGCCGCGGTCCTGCCGACGAACGGCGGCCGCGAGCTCTAGCCCGGCTCGACATTTCGAAACGCCACGTCTGTGAATCCCCCGCTCCTGTCGAGAAGAAGGCGTGGCGGTCAGCGGTCAAGGTCGCGCTCAGCGGCAGGCGAAGCTCTCCGCGCTCTCCTTGTCGCCGCCTACGTAATGCGCGAATTTCGGCCAGGGGCAGAGCGGCCGCGTGCGCTTCGGCGACCAATCCGCCGGAACCTCCTTGTTCTCAGGCGAGACGGTCGCGACGATCACGTCAGGCGCCTTGCCCTTCTCCGCCCAGTCGACGATCGCCTGCAACGCATCGAAACGGTCCGTCGCGGGGCCGGCCTGGCAATGGTTCATGCCCGGCACGGCGAACAGGCGCGCGCCATTGTCGGCGTCGGGCACGTTCGCCTTCAGCTTCTCGATCCAGGCAGCCGAGGCGTTGAACGAGAACACGCCGTCGCTCTGGCCGTGATAGACGATGAGCTTGTGGCCGGCCGCCCGCAGCGCTTCGAGCTTCGGATCATCAGCGTCCGGCGGCGTCATGAATTCCCAGGCGGACTCTTTGTAATCGATGGGCTTGCCATCGACCGTGAACGTCCCCTTCGCGTAGATTTTCGGGGCGTCCCGGTCGAAGTCGAAGGTTTCGAGGAATTTCATCAGCGCTTCCGGATCGCCCTTGGTCAAGGTCGGCGGCGTCGTGAAGATCGCCGCCAGCGAGCCCGCGCCCATCGTCGCGATGAGCGGATTGTTGTTCCAGGGCGGAATGCCCGAGAACACCTTCCAGAAGCGCCAGTTCGCGGACGACATGCCGGCGTCGTAGGGCCAGTCGGAATAAAGCTGCTCGCCCTTGCTGTTCTTAGGCCCCCCGAAGGCGCGCTCCAGCGCCTCGACCTGTGTCTTCGAGAGGCACGCGTCGGTCTTCTCCCCCGCGCAGGCCAGATCCGCCAGATGGAACGCCTTCTGGCAGGCGCTGAGATCGTAGACGAGACCGTCCTCGACGCCGTCGAGCTTGTCGCAGACGTCAGCCACCTTATGGGCGATAAGGGCCATGTCAGCAGGCGAGAAGGATTTCTTCACGTCCGGGTTCACCCGCTCGAAACTCTGGATGTCCCAGGCGTGCTGGATGGCGGCGCGCGGCAGGTTGAAGCCGGGGTCGCCGGCGACAAAGCCGTCGTAGTCGCCGCCCATGCGGGTCGCGGCGACCATGGCGTGCCTGCCGCCGTTGGAGCAACCAACCATGTAGGAGGTCGCGGGCGCGACGCCGTAGAATTTTGCTATGATCTTCTTGCCGATCGGCCCGAGCCTGATGTCGCCGGCGTAGCCATATTCGTCGCGCGCTTGCGGGTCGACGCCGAAGGCCGCGCCGCCCTGCAGGCCGAGCGATGCGTTCGCCGGGTCCTGCCCGCCATGGCCCTCGTCGCTGGAAAGCACGGCGAAACCGCGCGCAAGGGCCGGAACGCCGCCATAGGCATTGAGGTTGCTGGGATCGCCGATCGCCGGCACGACCGCGCCGTCGTTGCCGCCGTTGACCTGATGCAGGAAGCGCCCGTTCCAGGCGAGCGGCAGCCGCATCTCGAACTTCAGCGCGTAGGACTTGCCGTCGGCGCCGATGCGCGGATCGACGGTCCCCTCGACGACACAGGCCGCGGGCAGGCCCTTGTCGGCGGGCGCGGCCGTGGCGCTGTCGATTCTCGAGACCGTCGATGCCGAGGTCGCCCACGCCGAACTGATCGCAGGCGACAGGCTTGGCTTTGGCTGCGGTCTCGTCGGGCGTCGCTGCATGCGCGGCGAGCGGAAAGGCTGCGGCGCACACTCCCAGGAACAATGACCTCATGGCGTTCCCTCTCCTGCTTTGTGAGATCGAACTCGGAGGGTTCGCAGCCGCTGTCAATCGTCGCCCGCCGCGGCTTTCCTCAGGCCGCGCCCTCACATGCTCGGCGACGGCGCCGACGGCGTCAGGGGATTCGTCGAGCGCGAGGTGGCCGACGCCCCGGAATATCTGCACCCGGGCGTGGGGAATCGCGTTCTTCCAGAGCTCGGCGTGCTGCACGGGGACCAGCTTATCCTCGTCGCCCCAGACGATCAGCGTCGGAACACGGATGCGATGCAGATAGCGCTGGAATTTGGGGTCCCAGGGCTTCTCCCAAAGCAGGCGCGCGACCGTCGTCGTCTCGCGATAGCGCGCGGCCATGAATTCGGGATCGGGGCCGCTCGGCAGCCACGGTTTCAGCACCTCGAAATTCGAGACGAGCATGCCGACGATCTGGTCGCCGGGCAGCGCCAGCACATCGGGCGCCGGATGCTGCTTGCTGCGCATGCCAGGCGGCGCGACCAGCGTCAGGCTTTTGACCCGATGCGACTGCTGCGACGCGAACTGCGCCGCCAGATAGCCGCCAAGCGATAGGCCAACCACATGCGCCTTGTCGATTTCCAGCCGGTCGAGCAGTTCGACATAGTGCATGACGTAGTCATGGAACGTGTCCATCTTCGGATCGTCGCCGGATTCGCCGAAGCCCGGATGATAGGGATGGAAGACGCGGAACTGATCGGCCCAGCGCTTGGCGAATTCGAAGCCGTGAAACGTGCCCGCGCCGTGCAGGAACAACAGAGGCTCGCCCGCGCCGCCTTCGTAGACGACGGTGTCGACGCCGTTGATCGTGTAGTGTCTCCTGGCGAGTTCGGTCATGGCGCGCTTCCCTATTCCGCAGCGAGCTTTTCGGCGGACGGTTTCGCGCCGCGCACTCGCGGCATCACCTCTTCGGCGATGAGCTGCATGTTCTTGATTACCTTCCAGTGCGGCATGTCGCCGAGCGCGCCCTGGATGTTGAAATGGGTCGAGCCCATCAGCTCGCCCCATTCGCCTATCTGGTTGGCGACCTTCTCGGCCGTTCCGACCGCGACGAACAGGGAATCGTCGACCAGCTTGAAGTTGAACGCGCCGTGCATCTTGTCGCCGACGGCCGCGCGCGCCTTCAGTTGCTCGATCGACAGGTAGCCGGGCGGCGCGAGGAATTGCGGCGGCGTTCGGAGCGCGTCCTCGAAGAAGAAGCGCATGTGGTCGGTGAATTCCTGCTCGGCCTTTTCCTGAGTCTCGGCGACATAGGTCATGATGCCGATCGGCATCTGGTCCGGCCTGATCTTGTGCCCATAAGCCGCGGAGCGTTCGCGCAGCGCGTCGTTGAGCTCCTTGGCGCGCTTCTTGGTGACGAAGACCGCGGAATAGCCGAAGCCGAGTTCGGCCGCGAGTTCGATCGTCTCCGGGCTTCCTGTGCCCACAATATAGGCTGGGGGATGCGGGCGCTGCATCGGCCGCACCCAGGGATTGAGAAATCGGTAAGTATAAAAATCGCCGAAATAGCTGGTTGGGCCGTCCTCGGTCCAGGCTTTCAGGATGATGTCGATCAACTCCTTGTGACGCTCGCGCGCCGTCGTCGGATTGATCGGATTGGCCCAATATTCCATGCCCGTTCCGAGCGGAAAGGCGACTTCGAGACGCCCGCCGGACATGACGTCGAGCATCGCATATTCCTCGGCCAGGCGGTTCGGATATTCGAGGTTCGGCGGCGTGCCCCAGACGCAGATGCGCGCGCGCGTGGCGCGGGGAATGAGCGCGGCGGCGATGAGGCTCGGCGCCGGCATCATCGAATAGCTGGTGTTGTGATGCTCGTTCACCACGATCGCGTCGAAGCCGACCTTGTCGGCATAGACGAGTTCGTCGAGATAGCGCTCGTAAAGCGCGGCGGCCTTTTTTGGGTCGAAGAACTTGTTGGGAAAGTTGACCCAGGTCGAGGCGAAATCCTTGTGGTTCTCGGGAAGAAAATAATACGGCATGAAATGCATGAAATTGAAGCGCGCCGTCATCGTTCCCTCCTCCCGCGGCGCTCCCTAAACAGGCGCGCGCTCGCGTCGCCCTTTGTGACGACGCTTTGCAATACGAGGATGCGTTGCGGCGGCGCGCGCTGTCAATGCGCGGCAATGACGCGGGGCGAGCGCCTCGGCGCTTGCGGCTTCAGCGCCGGATGAGGGGCGCGATTCTGCGCCATCCCCCGTTCGCGATCGCGATCGCGAGACCGAGCGCCAGGATGGCGGCGATATATTCGACGATGGTCATGCTCTTCTTTTACGGACTGAACGGCGACCAAAAAACCCTCGATTATTAACCTTTACTCGCGCATTTCAGCGAGCAATTTAACGATCTCGCGTCGTCGCGAGCGGATTTCCCTGATGTGCCGATCAATGCTTTCGAGCTTGCTCCGCAACGCCTCGACCATCGCGGCGCGCGAAGGAAAGTCGGGCGCCGAAACGTTGAGGGCGTCGCGGATTTCGGTGAGCGAAAACCCGAGTCGCTGCGCGCCGTCGATGAGGGTCAAGAGCTTGATGGCGACGGCGGGGTATTCGCGATAGCCGTTGCCGCCCCGGCTCGGTTTTGGAAGAAGCTCGCGCCGTTCGTAGAATCTTATGCGCGAGGCCGAAATTCCGGTCTGTTTCGCCAATTCCCCGATCAGCAAGCGCGTCCCCTTGACCTTGAACCTAGGTTCAAGGCGTAGGCTATCTCTACAAATCGGAGAACGGCAACATGGCGCGCGTCTTGGTCACCGGAGGCACGGGGTTCGTGGGCGCCCATTGTCTGGTGTCGCTGCTGGCGGCGGGACATGAGACGCGCACGACGGTTCGCGACCTTGCGCGCGAAAAGGATGTGCGCGCCATGCTGCGGCAGGGCGGCGCGGGCGATGTGGGCGCACGGCTTTCCGTGTTTCGCGCCGATCTCCTCGCCGATGCGGGTTGGGCCGAAGCGGCGGCCGGTTGCGACTATGTCCTGCATGTCGCCTCGCCCTTTCCGAGCACCTTGCCCAAGGATGAGAACGAGCTGATCGCGCCCGCGCGCGACGGGGCGCTGAGGGTCTTGAAGGCGGCGCGCGACGCGAAGGTAAAGCGCGTGGTGCTGACCTCGTCTTTCGCCGCCATCGGGTATGGCGGCAAGGGTCGAACGGACGCGTATACGGAAAAGGACTGGACCGACGTCAACGATCCGAGCGTGCGGCCCTATCCGAAATCCAAGACGATCGCCGAGCGGGCGGCGTGGGATTTCATCGCGCGGGAGGGCGGCGGGCTGGAGCTCGCCGTCGTCAATCCCGTCGGCATTTTCGGTCCCGTCCTCGGCCCCGACTATTCAACCTCGATCGTGATCGTGAAGCGCCTGCTCGACGGCTCCCTGCCCGGCTGCCCGGACATCTGGTTCGGCTGTGTGGATGTCCGCGACGTCGTCGATCTCCACCTGAAGGCGATGACGGACGCGCGGGCGAATGGCGAAAGATTTCTGGCCACCTCCGGCGACTTCGTCCCGGTTCGCCAGATCTCTCGTTTCTGCGCGAAGGACTCGGCGACGCCGCCCGCAACGCGCCGACCCGCGTGCTGCCCAACTGGCTGATGCGGATCGCCGGCCTGTTCGATCCGCAGGTCAGAGGCGTGCTGCCGGAGCTCGGCAAGCGCAAGAACGCCACCAACGAAAAGGCGCGCCGCGTGCTCGAATGGGCGCCGAGGACGCCGCGTGAGGCGGTGCTCGCGACGGCGAAGAGCCTGCTGGAGCTTGGCCTTGTGAAGGCCCGCTAGAAAGTTCAGCGATGAGTTGGAATCGTCATTGCGAGCGCAGCGAAGCAATCCAATTCGATGTGATTTGCGCTTTGCCAGGAAAACCAGCGTCGCTTCAGCATGGATTGCTTCGCTTCGCTCGCAATGACGGGTGTGCTTGCGTGTAAAAGTCTCTACCGCTTGCCCGCCTTCTCGCGCGCCTTCGCCTCGCGGAACGCCTTCGCCCAGCCCGCCTTCTCGAACTGTTTTCCGCGCGCCACGGCGAGCGCGTCGGGTTCGACGTTCTTGGTGATGACCGAGCCGGAACCGACGTAGGCGCCGTCGCCGATCGCGACCGGCGCGACGAGCGCGGAATTGGAGCCGATGAAGGCGCCGGCGCCGATGTCCGTCCTGTGCTTGAAATAGCCGTCGTAGTTGCAGGTGATCGTGCCGGCGCCGATGTTGGCTCCCGCGCCGACCCGGGCGTCGCCGATGTAGCTCAGGTGATTGACCTTGGCGCCGGCCTCGATCTTCGCCGCTTTGATCTCGACGAAATTGCCGACCTTCGCTCTTGTGTGGATATCCGCGCCCGGCCGCAGCCGCGCATAGGGACCAACCGAGGCGCGGCTTGCGACGCGCGCGCCTTCGAGATGCGAGAAGGCGTGAATGACCACGTCGTCCTCGATGACCACGCCGGGGCCGAACACGCAATGCGGCTCGATGACAACGTCGCGGCCTATCGCCGTGTCATAGGACAGGAACACGGTCTCCGGGGCGATCATCGTCGCGCCGGCGAGCATGGCCTTGCGGCGCAGCCGTTGCTGCATCGCCGCCTCGGCGCTCGCGAGCTGGACGCGGTCGTTGACGCCCATCACTTCCGCCTCGGGGGCGATGACGGCGACGGCGCGGGCGCCACGCGCGTTCGCGATCTCGACGAGGTCGGTGAGGTAGAATTCGCGCGCGGCATTGTCGGCGCCGACGGCGTCGAGCCATTCGAGGGCGTGACGGCCCGAAATCGCCACCGGGCCGGCGTTGCAGCGGGCAATCCTCAGCTCGGCCGTCGCTCGCGTCCTTGTGCTCGCGGATTGCGATGAGGGCGCCGTCGCGCTCCAGCAAACGCCCATAGCCGGTCGGATCGGCCGCCGAAAAGCCGAGCGCCGCGAGATCAGCGCCTTCGCCGAGCGCGGCCCTCAGCGCCCCAAAACTCTGGCTCGTCATCAGCGGCGTGTCGGCATAGGCGACGAGCACGTCTTCATAGCCCCGCGCCAGCGCCTCCCGCGCCGCAAGCACCGCATGGGCGGTCCCGCGTCGTTCGCGCTGCACGAAGATTTCCGCCTCGGGCGCGATTTTGCGCGCTTCCGCCGCCAAAGCCTCGCCGTTCGGGCCGACGACCACCGCGAGCCTGTCGGCGCCGGCAGCGGCGAGCGCGCTCATCGCATGGGCCAGCATGGACCGCCCTGCGACCAAGTGAAGCGGCTTCGGCAGCGCGGATTTCATTCTCGTGCCTTCGCCCGCGGCTAGCAGCACGGCGAGGCAGGATCGGGCGGCGGCGGTCATCGAATTCGGCCTTTTCCTCTGGCGAAAGCATCGTCGCGACGAGTCTACCCCGCCGAACGTAAACGCCTGAGAAAATTTTCGCGCGGCCGCCGAGGTCGTGGCGTCGCCGACGGGATCGACTATAAGTTAAGCAGCGCGTTTGCGAATTCGTGCCGCGCCGCAGCAATTCTGTCCTTGGAATCGGCCAAGCGACTGAGATAACAGCGGTTAGAGAAGCACGGCGCCGTTCGCGCCGCGACATGAAGAGTTCGATGAGCGAATATGCGCGCCGCGATTTCCTGAAGCTCGCCCTGGCCGGGGCCCTGGCTGCGGCGGGGGAAGGAAGTTTCTCGGCGGCGGCCTCCGCCGATCCGTTGGGGCCGCCCTCGCCGTTTGGCGACAATACCGTCGCGGACGCCGCCAAGGCGCTCGCCAAAAACGCTTTCGCCGCGCCGAGCGCGCCACTCCCCGACCCCTTCTCGAATCTGAAAATCGATCAGTTCGAACAGATCCATCGGGTTCCTGGCTCGGCCATCTGGCAGGAGCCGCAATCGCCTTACGCGCTGGAGCCCCTGCATCGCGGCTCGGTGTTCACCGCCCCCGTCGATCTCTACCTCGTAGAGAACGGCGGAGCCCGCAAAGTCGGCTACGACCGCTCGACGTTCGACTTCGGCAAGCTCGACGTTCCCAAGGACATCGCCGACATCGGCTTCTCGGGCGTCCAGATCCTCCGGGGCGGCGGAGACGGCTGGACAGACGCCGCGATCTTTCAGGGGGCTTCTTTCTTCCGCAGCCTGGCGCGCGGCCAGTCCTATGGCCTCAGCGCCCGCGGACTCTCGGTGCGCATCGGCGATCCGCAGGGCGAGGAATTTCCGATATTCCGGGCCTTGTGGATCGAAAAGCCGACGCCGGCCTCCGACGCGCTTGTCATTCACGCCCTGCTTGATTCGCAGAGCGTGACCGGCGCCTACAAATTCACGATCCGCGCCGGCGAGACGACGATCATCGACACGGAGATGACGCTTTACGCACGAGTGGCAATCGCCAACTACGGCCTAGGCGCCATGGCGGGCGCCTATCTGTTCGGCCCGCTCGATCATCTTCGGCCCGACGACGTTCGCGAGAGCGCGCGCAACGTCACCGGCCTGCAAATGCTCTCCGGCGCCGGCGAATGGATCTGGCGGCCGATCGCCAACCGCGGCACGCTGCAGATTTCCAGCTTCATCGACAAGAACCCGCGCGGCTTCGGCATGCTGCAGCGTAATCGCAGCTTCGACTTTTATCAGGACGACCAGAACCATTGGGAACTCAGGCCCTCGCTCTGGATTGAACCCATCGGCGACTGGGGCGATGGCGAGACGACGTTGGTGGAAATCCCGAGCGATTCCGAAAGCAACGAGAACATGATCGCGCTGTGGCGGCCGAAAGCGAAGCTGCCAGCCGGGGAATCGATCTCATTCGCCTTCCGTCAGTTCTGGTGCTGGACGCCGCCCGCGAAACCTCAGCTTGCGATGGCGACGCTCTCGCGCATGGGCAAGGTCGGCAAGCGGGCGCGCTTCATCGTCGAATTCGTTTCGGACGAGTTCGGCGACCCGCAGCGCGCAGCTCAGGCGAGCGCGGCGCTTGAGGCCAATCCCGGCCAGATCGCGGGGGTCACGCTCTATCAATATCACGACCGCCGCTCGATCCGGGCCGTGTTCGACCTCGATCCCGGATCCAACGCCTTCAGCGAATTGCGGCTCGTGCTGAAGATCGCCGACAAGCCGGTCAGCGAAACCTGGCTCTACAGATGGACGGCGTGATGCTGCAGCTCGCGCCGGAAGACCAAACTTTGTCGACCGAGTTGGCGACGAGCGAGACGCCGCCAATTCCGCCTGCGATGCCGCGCGAAGCGCCGCTGGCGATGCCCATTCAGTCGCTCTATCGCTTCCCGCGCCGCTCGCGAAGGCCCTGGAGCGACGCAGCGCGCACCCCGACGCCCTGGCTGTCGCGTCTCGTCGTGTTCGGCGGCGCGCTGGCGCTGACAGTCTACGGCGCGCGCGAAATGTACGGCGTCGTTTCGGTCGGCGTCGTGACCGCGCTCGAATGGGCGCTGGTCGTGCTGTTCGTCATCAATTTTTCCTGGATCGCGGTCGCCTTCAGCTCGAGCATGCTCGGATTCGGCTGGCTGTTGTTCAAGGCGCCGACCTTCGGGCCGCTGCCGGCCTCGCTCAGCGCCCGCACCGCGGTTGTGATGCCGATCTACAACGAGGCGCCGGCGCGCGTTTTCTCGGCGCTGGAGGCGATCGAAGAGGATGTCGCCGCGACCGGCCTCGGTGAAAGCTTCGATTTCTTCTTCCTTTCCGACACGACCCAAGCCGACGTCTGGATCGCCGAGGAGCGCGCGTTGTTCGCGCTCCGCGCGCGGCGACCGAACGCGCGCTTCTATTACCGCCGCCGCAAGCGCAATGTGGCGCGCAAGGCCGGCAACATCGCCGATTTCGTCACCCGTTGGGGCGCCGCCTATCCGCAGATGCTGGTGCTCGACGCCGACAGCCTGATGACCGGCGACGCGATCGTGCGGCTCGCTCAGGCGATGGAAAGCGATCCCGACGCCGGCATCATTCAAAGCCTGCCGCTGATCGTCAACCGCAACACGCTTTTCGCGCGGCTGCAGCAGTTTGCCGCGCGCGTTGCCGGACCCGTATTGGCCGCAGGCCTCACCGCCTGGATGGGACGCGACGGCAATTACTGGGGCCATAACGCGATCATCCGCACTCGCGCCTTCGCCGACCATTGCGGGATGCCCGACCTGCCCGGCAAGCCGCCCTTCGGCGGCCATATTCTCAGCCACGATTTCGTCGAGGCGGCGCTGATCCGTCGCGCCGGCTGGGCCGTCTACATGTTGCCGACGCTGCACGGCAGCTTCGAGGAAAGCCCGCCCTCGCTGATCGACCTCGCGACGCGCGACCGCCGCTGGTGCCAGGGCAATTTGCAACACATCAGCGTGTTGCCGGCGGCGGGCCTGACCTGGGCGACCCGCCAGCATTTCGCGACCGGCATCATGGGCTACCTCGCCTCGCCGTTCTGGATGTATCAACTGATCGTCGGCCTCGTGCTGGTGCTGCAGTCGAATTACATCCGGCCCGAATATTTCACGGCGCAATTCTCGCTCTTTCCGACCTGGCCGGTGTTCGACTACGTGCGCGCTCTGCATCTGTTCGAACTGACGATGGGCATACTGCTCGCGCCGAAATTTCTGGGGCTCATCGTCGCGCTGTTCAACGGACCGACGCGCCGCGGCTTCGGCGGCGCCATTCGCCTGACGATCTCGCTCGTAATCGAAATCTTCGCCTCCGCCGCGATCGCGCCGATCATGATGCTGATCCAGACCGGCGCTGTGCTGCAGATCCTGTCCGGACGCGACACCGGCTGGAACCCGCAACGCCGCGACGACGGCTCGATCCCGCTACGCGACATCGCGCGCCGCCATCGCTCGCATGTCTTCTTGGGCCTCGTCGCGCTCGTCGCGGCGGGGTTGCTGTCGCCTTCTCTCGTGCTCTGGATGTCGCCAACGATCATCGGGCTCATGCTGGCGATTCCGATCTCCTGGGCGAGCGGACAACTCTCGATCGGCATCGCGTTGCGGCGTCTCGGTCTGCTCGTCACGCCCGAGGAGACCTCGACGCCGCCGATCATCGTGCGGGCGAACGTGTTGGCCGAGACGCTGGCGCGCTCGGGACACGACGACGACGACGGCCTCAGAACGATCGCGACCAACGAACAGGTGCGCGAAGCGCATATGGCCTATTTGCCGGAGGCGGGACGCCGCAAGCGCGGCGAAGTCGACGTCGAGGAGGCGATCGCCATCGTCAAGCTCAACGACGCGCGCACCCTCGACGAACTCGCGGGCTGGCTGAAGCCGAAAGAGAAGCTCGCGATCCTCAATGACCGCGCGCTCATCGAGTTGCTCGCCCAGCTCGCCGCAAACCCGGAGCCAAGGCCGGCAAACACCTGAAGGGCGTTGCGGCTCGTCGCGATCAATGCGCGCCCTTCGGCGCCGCGCCGAGCTTCACGGTCCTCAGCGTCAACGCCAGCGGCACGGCGGCGAGCGCGACGAGGCTCAGCGCGAAAAACACGTCGTCGTAGGCCAGAAACGAGGCTTGCGCCTGCAATTGCTGCCCGATCCATCCGACCGCCCTGCCCTGCGCCTGCGACGCATTGCTTCCGGTCAATTCGAAAAACTGGGTCAGGCCTTGCATGCCCACCTGATAGGAAGGGAGCGAAGGCACGAGCAATTCGCTGAGCCGGCTCTGATGGAACTGCTCGCGATGGGCCACGATGTTCGACATCATCGATATGCCGATCGAACCGCCGGTGTTGCGCGCGGCGTTGATGAGCGCAGAGGCCTGGTCGGTCTTGCTGGGCGGGAGGCCGTAATAAGCCGCGCCGAGCAAGGGCAGGAAAATAAGCGGAAGGCCAACCCCCAGCAGGAGCCGAGAGCGGGCGAGATACCAGAAGTCGAGATCGGCGTAGACATTCGTCATGCCGTACATCGAGATCGCGCAGACGAGCGCGCCGATCGCGATCAGCCATCTCGGCTGCACCCGCCCCGAAAGCGGGCCGACCACGAACATCATCACCATCGTCACCATGCCGCCCGGCGTCAGCACGAGGCCGGCCCAGGTCGCCGTATAGCCGAAATCGGACTGCACCAGCAGCGGCAACGCCTGAGTGGTCGCGAGCAGCACGATTCCGGTTCCGAGCATGACGAGGAAACAGGCGCCGAACTGTCTGGTCGCGACCATGCCGATGTCGATGATCGGATCGCGGCGCGTGAGTTCCCACGGAATCATCGCGAGAAAAGCCGCAATGCAGACCCCCGTCATCATGACAATAAATCCTGAGGTGAACCAATCGTCCTCGAGGCCGCGATCGAGCACGATTTCGAGCGCGCCGAGGAAGGTCGCGACGAGTAGGAAGCCAACGAGATCGAATTTCACGCGCTCTGTCTGCTGTTGCGAGTCCGCCGGCAGATTGATCTGGATGAGCGCCAGCGCGGCGAGGCCGACCGGGCCGTTGATGAGAAAACACCAGTGCCACGACCAGTTGTCGGAAAGCCAGCCGCCAAGCGTCGGGCCGACAACAGGCGCAACAACCACGGCGACGCCGAACAGCGCGAAGGCCTGCCCGCGCTTTTCGGGCGGAAACGCATCGGCCAGGATCGATTGCGAGACCGGCACCATGCCGCCGCCGCCAAGGCCCTGAAGAATGCGATAGAAGAGCAGCGAGTTGAGGCTGCCGGAAAGGCCACACAGAACCGAGCTCACGCAGAAAGTCGCGAGGCACAACAGAAAGAAGCGCTTGCGTCCCATCCGGCGCGACAGGAACGTGCTTGATGTGAGCGCGACGGCGTTAGCGACCAGATAGGTCGTCACCACCCAGGAAGCTTCGTCCGAACTCACTCCGAGACCGCCAGCCACGTAAGGAAGCGCGACATTGGCGATCGTCGTGTCGAGGACTTCCATGAACGCAGCAACCGCGACGAGCACGGCGATGAACCAGGGATTCACGCCGCCCGTTTTGGCTCCGGCCGCTGAAGCCTCGCTCAATGCCGGCCTCGCCAGGCGTCGAAGCGCGCCTGCGTCCGCTCCCAGAGCGAGGGCGAAGGATCGACGCGCACCGTCGGCACGACAGACATGCCCGGCCCCAGCGCGACGTCGGTCGGGGGATTGTCGATGATCAGCTTGACCGGCACGCGCTGCACGATCTTGACATAGTTGCCGGTCGCATTTTCCGCCGGCAGCAACGAGAACGCTGTGCCCGAGCCGGGTTGAACGCTGTCGACATGCCCGCGAAAATCGCGTTCGGGATAGGCGTCGATCGAGATCGAAACCGGCTGGCCGGGGCGAATGCGGTCGAGCTGCGTTTCCTTGAAATTGGCGACGATCCAGGTTTCGTCGGGGACGAACATCGTCAGGCTCGCGCCTACGGCCTCGAAAGCGCCGACGCCGGCGCCTAGTTGTACGACACGACCCGGCTCCAGCGCTCGCACGGTCGTGTAGGATTCGTTGATCGCGGCCGTGTCGCGCTGGGCGGCGGCTTGCTCAACCTGAGCCTGCGCATTGCCGCGTTGAGCCTGCAATACGTCGATCTGCCGCTCGGCGACCGTCACGGCGGCTTCGGCATTCTTCACCGTGGATTCCTGTTGGATAAGCGAAGAGGAATATTGCTGCGCATTCTGCGCGCTGCCTGCGCCGGTCTTGGCCAGGTCCTCGTAGCGCGAGGCTTGCTGCTGGGAGAACACCAGCGCGGCGCGCGCGACTTCGAGCTGGGCGCGGGCCTGCGCCACCTCCGCCTTCTGCAAATCGATCTGGGCGTCGTAGGTCGTGACGCTCGCCTTGGCCGCCAGTACTTGTGCGTTCGCCTGGGCGAGCGCCGCCTGATAGGTGCGGTCGTCGATGGTCGCGATGACGTCGCCGGTCTTGACGTGCTGGTTGTCGGTGACCGGCACGTTCGTGATATCGCCCGAAACCATCGGCGCGATCGAAATTTGTCGCGAAGCGATGAAGGCGTCGTCGGTGCTTTCGTAGCGGCTGGCGTTGTCCCACCATACCCAGCCAACAGCGGCGGCAAGGATCGCGACGACCACGCCGAGGCCGATCCACAGGCGCAGACGGCTTGACGCCGGCTTTTTACTCTTCTCGTTCTTCTCGTCTTTTTTGCCCTTTTCGTCCTTCGGCGGTTCCTGCTTTTCGGCGTCGCGCGGCGCCGGTCGCTCCTCAGGCTCCATCGGCGGCGCTGGCTGCTCTAACCGCCTCTCTTCGCTGAAACCCTGATCGGCGTGGCCTTCGTCTTCTCGATACATTGAGACAAGCTCCCGCCGGCCGCACCCGACCTTAACGCCCGCGGTCCTAACGCCTACCTCGTTGTTTCGTTCCCGATTGCGAGGGGGCGCGGCTTCGTTGCCGCCTCCGGCGGGCTCATGTTATCGGATCGAGTCGTGGCGTCTCGAAATCACGCAATGACAACAGGGCTGGTCGCTGTCCTCCTGGGCTGCGGAGCGATAACCCTTGCCTGCGTCTACGCTTTTTCGAGCCTTGTGCTTCGCCGCTGGCTGCCGCTCCAGGAAGGCCGCGGGCGCTTTGCGGCGATCGACGGATTGCGCGGCTATCTCGCCCTATCTGTCATGTTCCACCATTTCATCATCTGGCTGCAGGTCGATCGGCTTGGCGAGACATGGGCCTCGCCCGATCTCAATTTCTTCAACGAACTCGGCGTCGGCGCGGTCTCGCTGTTCTTCATGATAACGGGGTTGTTGTTCTACCCGTTCGCGCTCGCCGGCATTCGTCAGGTCGCCTGGCCAAAACTCATTATCAAGCGCGCGTTCCGCATCCTGCCCGCGCTTGCGGTCTCCATCGCGCTGGTCATCGGCGTCGTGCTGATGCGCGGCTATCACGACTTCGATGCGCGGACGGTCCGCAACGTGCTGATCTGGCTTTCTTCGTATCTGGAGCCGGACTTTTTTGGCTATCCCGACACCGCCCGCATCAACGCCTATGTGCTGTGGTCGCTCGCCTTTGAGTGGCAGTTCTATATTGTCGTTCTGCCGTTATTGGCCGCCGCGATGACATTCAGGGGTTCGCTGCCCACGTTAAGCGTCCCGGCGCTCCTGTTCGCGGCCGCAATTCTGGCTCGCAGTCTCATCGCTCATGTTCCGCTCATCCGCTTTCTGCCGCTGTTCGCGGTCGGCATGCTGGCGCATGAGATCCACTTACGCGGGCTATGGTCGGAGTTTTTCCGCACCCGCCTCGCCTCCCTCCTGGCGCTGCTGGCGCTTTGCATCGCCACGACGAGCGGACAGAACCCGTTGGGCCTGCCGCTGCCGTTCTTTGCGATCTTCTTTGTTTGCGTCAGCAACGGGGCCGACCTGTTTGGACTTCTGACCGCCAGTCCCTCGCGTCGGCTCGGCGAAACATCGTACAGCATCTACCTTATGCACGGCATCGTGCTCTCGGTGTTCTTCGTCGACCTGAAGGCGCTTCATGAGAGCCTGCCGACATCAGCGTTGCCGCTATTGCTGCCCGTCCTCGGCCTTGTCGTGACCTTGCTGGCGGCCGTGGTATTCATGCTGGTCGAAAAGCCGATGATCGACCTCGGCCATCGGTTGACGAGATCGGCCGGCGCCCGCGTCGGCGCGGAAGCCACGACGCCAGCTCCGTCGCCTGCCCGTGCAAAACGCTAGAGCCTGCGGCTCGTCATTGCGAGCGAAGCGAAGCAATCCATCTTTCCGTGATCGTGCTTTCGTCAACAAAACGCGCATCGCTTCGGCATGGATTGCTTCGCTGCGCTCGCAATGACGGGTCCGGACGATCATCGCCCTTGCAGGGGATTCTGCTGATTTTCATCGCTCACAAACGTGTTGTACAGCGGATGACGGAAGTCGTGATAGATGAAGATCTGCGAGAACCACGGCGGCTTCACGAGCTTGCCCTCGAAATAGTAGGGCTTCGTCAGCTTCTGATCCGCATGTGAAGCGTTGAAGTCAGCAATCGCCGCCCGCTGGCCGGTGTAATCGTTATAGAGTTCGATTTCGCTGCCGATCGTGTCGTCGAAATAGCAGAAGATGCGAGGCAGCAGGAAGCGCTTGTCGGCGTCAAACAATCTGAGCGCGCTCATCGTGGACGAGTAATAATCGAAATCGTGCGCGATCGCCGCGATCGGCGCCGGATTGTGCTTTTCGACGAAATCGCCGATCGTGTCCTTGACGTCGCCGAACAGCACCTTGCTGCGCTTCAGCCGGCCGAGCAGCGCCTCCTTGTCCATTTTGTAAAAGCCCTGTTTCCAATGGTAGGGCAGATCCCGATAATCCTGCGGCGCGGGCAGACCCTCGCCTGTGTCGAATCCGTAGATGTCGATCCCGACGCCGATCATCTTCTCGATTTCAGCGGCGTGCCCCTCCATCGCGACAAGGCCGTTGCCGCCGGCCACGCCGAACTCGATGACGGAGACGCGATCGAGCTTCAGGCGCCGCGCCAGCCTCGCGCCCTCATAGAGTATATGCGCGTAGTGCGGCCGCTCGACGCTATAGTTGTTCAGAAAGAACTCGTCGTCCCTCAGCCTGAGCCGCCGGAGCAGTTGCAGGTATGCGGAACGCAGCGGCGTCGGACCGAGCAGAAACCGATCTATCCTGGACATGCTACCTTCGACTTCGAGCGTCGTCTGACCAATGCGGCGCCTTATATCGGCTTCACCGGCGCCATCAAACTTAGAGCGTTTCTCGATAAGATCTAATCCCGCTTTCCAATTCCGTCCCCCCTTGTGGGGGAGGGTAAGGGAGGGGGAACGCCATGAAATCGCGGTGGTTTCACCCCCTCCCCAACCCTCCCCCATCAAGGGGGAGGGAGTTGCTGGCAGGTCTTCCTGATCGAGAAATGCTCAGGCCGGGATTGTCAGCCCGCGCTGCACCGCCGGGCGCGCCAAAGCCGTCTCGAGCCAGCGCGGCACGTTCTTGAGCTTGTCCCATTCGACGATCTCGCCCGCGCCATAGAAGCCGATGAGATTGCGCACCCAGCCGAGATGCGCGATGTCGGCGATCGTGTATTCATCGCCCATCAGCCAGCGCGCGGGTCGAAAGATGCGTTTCGAGCACGCCGAGCAGGCGTTGCAATTCCTTGCGGTAGCGCTCGAGCGGCCGCTTGTCCTCGATCTCGCGGCCCGCGAATTTGAAGAAGAAGCCGACCTGGCCGAACATCGGCCCGATGTTGCCCATCTGGAAGAACACCCACTGCAGCGTCTCATAGCGCCGCGCCGCATCGGAAGGGATGAATTTGCCGGTCTTCTCGGCGAGATAGACAAGGATCGCGCCGGACTCGAACAGAGCAAGCGGCTTGCCGCCCGGCCCGTCGGGGTCGAGGATCGCGGGGATCTTGCCGTTAGGATTGAGGGACAAAAATTCCGGCGTCCAGCTTTCGTTGGCGCCGATGTTGATGCGATGCGGCTCGTAAGGGAGACCAAGCTCCTCGAGCAGGATTGAAACCTTCACGCCATTCGGAGTGGGCGTCGAGAACAGTTGCAGGCGGTCCGGATGCTCAGCGGGCCAGCGGGAAAGAATGGGAAAAGCAGCAGCGTCGATCATGGTCTATTCCTGTCTGGTCATTTTAACGAGGGTCAATTTGGTCGGCCGGCGCTGCAAGCTGGGCGACGGCGCGAGCCGTTGCAGGGCGGCGATCCCATCATCCGGCAATTCGGCCGCTCGCGCGGCGCGCACGACGTTTTCGATATAGGCGGGGTTGGCCTCTCCCGGCCCGGAATTGGCGCCGACATAGACAAGCGCGCGCTTCGGGCCGCCCTTGGCGACCACCGGCTGCACGATTTTCGCATAGAGGCCGCGCCCCACTTCCTCGAAGCGATCGAGCGCGGGAATGTCTGAGAGCGCGAGGCTCCAGAGCACGCCGTGCACGGCGGCGCCGGAATCCCGCACCACCGTCAGCCAGCCTTCCCGCATCACGGCAAGCCTGTGCCGCATCAACCGTGCGAGCCCGAGAACTTCCGAGCGCGGGCAGCGCTCGGCCATCGCTGCCGCGTCCATGTTGGCGCCATAGGCGAAGTAGAGCGGCATCAGCCGCGAGATCCTCTCGACCTTGCTCACGACGCCCTTGCCGCGCAATTGCGCGATGACGGAATTGAGATGCTGGATGTCGGTCACTTCGAGATCGAAGCGCAGCTCGCGAAAATCGGGTCCCGTCGGGTTGAACACGACGTTGTCGATATTGGCGCCGGCCTCGCCGATGGTGCTCGCCACCTGGCCGAGCGCGCCGGGTTCGTTGAGCGTGGTGACCAGGATCTGCGTCGGGTAGAGCGCCTTCTTCGCCTTGTCGAGGTCCCAGCGCACGTCGAGCCATTGCTCGGGCTTGTCGTCGAATTTTACGAGCGCGGGCGAATGGATTGGATAGATCGTGATCCCCTCCCCCGGAGTCCGGATGCCGACGATGCGCTCGCCGGGCACCGCCCCGCCCTTCGGGCGCGAATCTGACCGGCAGGTCCCAGTCGATGCCGCGCAGCGGCAGCGCCTCGCCGTTCTCGCCCTTGCCCGGCACGCGGAACACCAGGTTCGTCGCCTTGGCGAGGCCGAACCAGCCGCTCTCGTTGGGGTTGATAGACGGGCCGGCCCTGCGCTCCTCCTGAAAATCCGGGTGGACCGCACGTAAAACGTCGGCGGAATAAAGCTCGCCGCGCCCGACGCCGATGAACACGTCGTCCACCGTATGGCGCGCCAGCCGCGACAGCACGCTCTTCAGCTTGCTTTCCGAGAATTTGCGCCCTGCCCGCTCGAAGGCGCGCTCGATGATCTGGCGCCCGAGCCCGCCATATTGCGCCTTCGCCGCCTCGCGCGTCGCGCGACGGATGGCGGCGCGCGCCCGTCCCGTCACGACGATCGAATCCCAGGCGGCGGGCGGGGTCAGACTCGAGGAGCGCGTGATCAGCACTTCGTCGCCGTTGTGCAGCGTCGAGATCAGCGGCGCGATGCGGCCGTTGATCTTGCAGCCGACGGCGGAATTTCCGACGTCGGTGTGGACCGCATAGGCGAAATCGATCGCGGTCGCGCCGCGCGGCAGGCCGATGAGGCGCCCCTTCGGCGTGAAGCAGAACACCTGGTCCTGAAACAGTTCGAGCTTGGTGTTGTCGAGGAACTTGTCGGGGTCCTCGCTCGCCAGCGCTTCGATGATCTGGCGCAGGCCCCTGTAGGCCGCGCTCTCGCCGGCTTCGAGGGCCGCGCGCCCGTCCTTGTAGAGCGCATGCGCCGCGATGCCGTTCTCGGCGACCTCGTGCATGCGGTAGGTGCGGATCTGCAACTCGACGCGCTGCGCGCCAGGGCCGATGACCGTCGTATGGATCGAGCGGTAGTCGTTCTGCTTCGGCGTCGAAATATAATCCTTGAAACGGCCCATCACGCTTCGCCAAGTCGTATGTGCGACGCCGACGGCGGCATAGCAGTCGGAGACCGTATCAACGAGAATGCGGAAGCCGTAGATGTCGGAGAGCTGCTCGAAGGCGATCGAGTTGCGCTCCATCTTGTGGAAGATCGAATAAGGCTGCTTTTCGCGGCCCTTGACTTCGCATTTGATGCCGCGGCGCGCGAACTGGTCGCGCAATTCGTCGGCGATGCGCGCGATCAGCGGGCCGTTCTTGGTCTTCAACTCGTCGAGCCGCGTGATGATCAGCGAGCGCGCGTCCGGCATCAGATAGCGGAAGGCGAGGTCTTCGAGCTCGTTGCGCAGGCTCTGCATGCCCATGCGGCCGGCGAGCGGCGCGTAGATGTCGATGGTGTCCTGCGCGATGCGCGCACGCTTGCCCTCCGGCACGTAGTGCAGGGTGCGCATGTTGTGCAGGCGGTCGGCGAGTTTGACGAGCAGCACGCGCGCGTCGTCGGCGATGGCGAGCAGGAGCTTGCGAAAACTCTCGGCCTGCTGGGCGTGCTTGGTCGCGAAATCGAGCTTGTTGAGCTTGGTCAGTCCGTCGACCAGCGCGCCAATTTCCGGGCCGAACATTCCGTCGATCTCGGCGCGCGTGACGTCGGTGTCTTCGATCGTGTCGTGCAGCATGGCGGCGACGATCGTGGCGTCGTCGAGCTTCAGATCGGTGAGGATGGCGGCGACTTCGAGCGGATGCGAGAAATAGGGGTCGCCGGAGGCCCGCTTCTGCGAGCCATGCGCCTTCATCGCAAACACATAGGCGCGATTAAGCAGATCCTCGTCCGCGTCGGGGTTATAGCGCTTGACGCGCTCCACCAACTCGTACTGTCGGATCATTTTGGCAGGTTGTGCCCGGGCTTGCGAGGGCGCGGCGATCGTGTCCACGTTCGGTAATATCGAGGCAGCGGCGGCGGCTGGCAAGGGCGGAACGGTCCCTTCGCGCCCGCGCTTGCGCCCGGGAGACGGTCGCGCGCCAGTCCGGCGCCGTCACGGGCGTACGTCGCCGTCCGACAAGGTGATGACAAGGCCCGTCTTTTCGGGCGCGTGCGGCGAGAGCACGGTGCGATCGGGGTCGCTCCAGCGCGCGAGTTTTACCACGCGACCCATTTCGCCCCCGCCATCGCTTTCGGCCTCGAGGATGAACAACCCCTCGGCGTCAAGAAAGAAGGTGTGTTCCGCAAAGCTCTGGGAGAGCGCGGGGATGGCCGGATTGGCTTCGGCGACGCAAACCGCGCCAAGCTGATTGGCGACCTGCTCCGCCGAGGCCGGATTCAACTTCATGGGAGGCGCTCCGTCGCTTAGCCCTCGCGAGCAAAACGTCAGGAGCAGGCGGCGCGTTCCAGCCCCGTTCCGCCTTTGCAGCGTCACTTCTCATTCCGCCGCAGAGGATCGATGAGGGTTGGAATTGAATCGCCGAGCGATTTGCACGGCGACCGCCCGCCTCGGAGCGTCCGCCAGGAGGCGGGTGGCGATTTCGCGATTTTTTCACTTCTCAACGGCGCCAAACTGTGGAAAGTAGGAGGCGAACCGGAAGGCGGGTGGCTCATATCGGACATCAGATGATAATTTGACGTAGTCGGGAGGCGCTACATGCTCGGCTTCTGCGCGACGACATCGCGGGCATCAATCTGGTTGCGCCGCTTGGTTGCATCCGTTTTCTGTATCGGGCCCCTGGTCGCCGGCGCAGCGGGGGCGCAAGCCTACCGGGTGAAGGGCGTCAATGCGCCGCTCGGCGTCTTCGCTCACGTCGATCTTGCGCAGGCGATTAACAGTTATGCTGAGACAACAGGCTGTTCCGTGCTTCCACGCGGCGTCAGCAAAGCCAGCGTGCAGCAATCCTTGGGCGCTCTTTACGATGACCTGCTTAGCGATCAGGCGATCTCGGGGATTGCGCTCGGAGTGCACTGGTGCGCGATCCAGCTTTGCCAGCCAGGCGCAACTACTTGTTCGCAGCCGACTGACGTCGACAGCCAGGGAAACGATTGGAGTTATGTCGACGAAGTCTTCAAGCAAGCCAAGTCTCACGGCAAGAGCGTCGTGTTGGCCATCACCCCAGGCTTTGACACCCCCCAGTGGTTGCTAGCTCTGCTTGTCAATTGCGACCCGATTATTACCGGCGGAACGGCCCTTGGCTGCCAAAGAGTGACATTTACCGATTATCCGGAGGCGAGCCACACTGACGGCGACGTGCTGCCGTTGCCTTGGAGCCCTGTCTACCAGACATATTGGAATGAATTCATCGGAGACCTTTATCAGGTCGTTCATGTCAAGCACTACGACAGAGAGTTCGCCGCGATCGACATCGACGGACCGGTCGGCGGTTCGCCGGAAATGATCCTGCCGACCACGGCCGAGGGTTCATACCTGTGCACCCTGAACGGCGTTGCGATTCCGCCGCACACGAAATGTGAGCCAAGCGACGCCAAGACCCTTGCTGATCAAATGTGGACGGTGCTCATTCAGCAAACCGTACCCAAACAGTCCGACCTACGCCAATCAGGCCTTCGTCGGCAGTTGGATCGCGACCATACAGCAGTTCGAACAGACCTTCTCGGGCGTGACTTTGATCCTGACCGCGGACGCTGGCGCCAACGAATTGCCCTCGCTCAGCCTTGACCCTCAAATCGGTCACGTCTTTGCAACCGAACGCGGTCGCCATCTACCATGCGCTGCGACCGATGGATTGTGGAAAGTCGTCCGTCCACACCATGCGAAGCCAAAGCAGAGATTTTGTCTTTCCTCGCCACGCAGGCCGCCTCGGTCACAAAAAATATCGTGGCGACAGGCGTTGGCGGATTGAGGGCCGCCAGCAACGCCAAATACGACAACGACGCTGTCGAATTTGGACTGCTGGGCAATATTGGCGTGCCCGGAGTGAAGGTTCTAACCGATTGGCCGAATTCCCTGCCGCAGCCGCCGACGCCGCTAATTCTTGGCGGCGCTCAATTTGATTTTTCGGTGACGACGGGCAATCACATCAAACTCGAGGGTTGTCTGCCAGGAGATTCCGGCTGCACGATCCCTCCCGAGCAGGCCGCATTCAACGTTTTCGCAAACTTCTTCAACTGCACGGCGGCCGGAGCCAACACCTCCGACACGGCGCTATTCTCCTTCGTCACGAACTGCGAACAATCAACGATCTCCGATGCGCCCATTCAGTTCATCAACGTCGAGTATCAAGATGTTGAATACGCGCATAGCCACTTGTGCCCGTCCGGACCCGTAAGCCTGGGAATAAACACGACGCCGCCTGCGACTTGCGCGTCGATGGAGGATTTGCTCAATCAGGCAAGCTACGCCTTGCTTACAACTGCCAAGCAGGCAGCCGAATCGAAGACGCCTACGTGCCCGTACAGTGTTGCGAGCTATTGCGCCAGATCTTCAAATTCCTGCCATTCCCCGCAATCCTGTTGCATAGCCAACGGCGGCGTTTGGACCGGAAATCAGTGCGAGTAGATCGACTTTGGCGTTTGCCGCTTGAATTTGTCGCCGATCGCGCGGAAAATGCCGAGCGCGCGCTTGGAGGTTCATTTTGATGCCGCTGTCCAAGCGCCAGCGCTGCCGCAGTTGATATTGCAACAAAGTGGCGGCATTCCTTATGGAGGCGGACGATGCAAAAAAGCGAGGCCGAAGCGCTTGTCAAGAAACTATACGGAGCGCGAGCAAAAGGGGACGTGGACGGCGTGATGTCCCTGATTGCTGCGGACATGAACTACCGACTCTTCGGATCCACGGATCACAGCAGCGTGCCGGTCGAGACCGAGGGACGCTCTGATTTTCGACAGGCCTTGACCACTCTGGTCAACAACTTCGAGTTCGAGGGATTCACAGTCGTCAAACTCATCGTCGACGGCGACGATATCGCCATTCACTGGCGCGCGATTGTCAGCAATCCGGCAACTGGCAAAGGGGGCCCGACTGACGTCATAGATTTCTGGACGGTGAAGGACGGAAAGGTGACCTCTATCATGCAGGCCGTTGACACGGCCTTTGCACATTGGATGATAACTGCCTGAGCGGTTGAATCGCCCGCATTGCGGCGCAATCTCGCGGACCGCAAATCAAGCTCGCAGCACAGCTCGACGCATGCGTAGCGCGCGGGTTGATGCAATTCTGCTTTGCGAACTCCCCGACAAGAATCGGGGAAGCAATGCGGGCCGTCTGGCCCAAGGTCAGCGTAAGCATTTTCCGATTGATCGCGGGTGTTGTAAGAGTTTCGTTACATTTGCTTCAGGGCGCCAATCAGTAGATTGAATTTCACGGCCGCCGATTGCCGAGCTCGAGGACATTCATGCCCACCGCCACGTCCCTCATCGTCCTCCTGCACGGCGTCGGCTCCATGGGCGCGGACATGGGCGCGCTCGAGCCCGCGCTCAGGGGCGCCGTGCCCCATGCCGCGTTTGCGGCGCCCGATGCGCCGCATCCTTTCGACAGGGGGCCGCAGGGTTTTCAGTGGTTCAGCACCATCGGCGTCAACGACGGCAACCGGGCCGGACGGATCAAGGGCGCGCGCGAAGGGTTCGACCGGACGTTGAAGGACGAACTCGAGCGTCATGGTTTTACGGACCGGCTCGATAGGGTCGCGCTCATCGGCTTTTCTCAAGGCGCCATCCTGTCGCTCGATGCGATCGCCGAAGGGCGCTGGCCGGTTGGCGCCGTCGTTGCCGCTTCCGGGCGGCTCGTGCTCCCGCCGGGGCCGAACGCAGCGGTGGCGACGCCAGTGCTGTTGCTGCATGGCGCGAGCGACGGCGTGGTCGCCGTCGAGGAGACGCCGAAGGCGGAACGCGCGCTTATCGCGGCGGGGTTCAAGGTCGAGGCGAAGGTCTACCCTGGCCTCGGCCACAGTATTTCCGCCGAGGGCCTCGAAGCCACGAAGGCCTTTCTCGCCCGCCTCCTCGCCGCCTGATCGGCCGCTGGCACGCTCTACTTGTGAACAAAAGCAAAGGCTTCAGCCCCGCTCTTTATTCCGCAGCCCCTTTCGGCTAGAGAGCCCGCGCTTGAACGTCCCGCCTTCGGGCGAAGACGATTCGCGGGAAGGACGATTTGACCAAAAAACTCGCTTCCGCCGCCCTGTCACCATCCTCGGGCGGTCTGGACGTAACGATAATTTCCACGCTGGCCGGCATCGCCGCCACCCATGATCTGAGCGAAATCGAAGTCGAGCACGAGGGCCTGCGCATTCGCGTCGCGCGCCAGCGCGAGCCGGTGACGATCTCGCATGTGGTCGCCGCGCCCAATGGCGCGGCGCCGCCGATTGTGGCCGCGCCGGCCCCGCAGGCCCCGGAGGCCGAGCCGGCGAGCCATCCCGGCGCAGTGAAATCGCCGATGGTCGGCACCGCCTATCTTCGCGCAAGCCCCGAAACAAAGCCGTTCGTCGAGGTCGGCGGAAACGTGAAGGTCGGCGACAAGCTGATGCTCGTCGAGGCGATGAAGACCTACAACGAGATCGTCGCTCCGCGCGCCGGCAAGGTGACGAGCATCCTGGTCGAGAACGGCTCGCCCGTCGAATATGACCAGCCGCTGATGATCATCGAGTGACGAGCCTTGCGCCTGCTCTTCTGGCAGGCGGCCCGGAGCGCCGCATGTTCGACAAGATCCTGATCGCCAACCGCGGCGAAATCGCGCTTCGCGTGCTGCGCGCGGCCAAGGAGCTCGGCATCTCGACCGTCGCGGTCTATTCGACCGCCGACAAGGAGGCGATGCACGTCAAGCTCGCCGACGAGAGCGTCTGCATCGGCCCGCCGCCGGCGCGCGACACCTATCTCAACATACCCGCCCTGTTGGCGGCCTGCGAAATCACCGGCGCCGACGCCATCCATCCGGGCTACGGCTTCCTCTCGGAGAACGCGCGCTTCGCCGAGATCCTCGACCGAGCACGGCATCGTCTTCATCGGCCCGAAGGCCGAGCACATCCGCATGATGGGCGACAAGATCGAGGCCAAGCGCACCGCGACGCGGCTCGGCATTCCCTGCGTGCCGGGCTCCGAGGGCGCGGTCGCCGACGACGACGAGCGCGCTGAAGATCGCCGCCGACATCGGCTATCCCGTGCTCGTCAAGGCGGCGGCCGGCGGCGGCGGGCGCGGCATGAAGGTCGCGCGCTCCGCCGGCGATCTCCTCGACGCGATCGCCACCGCGAAGGCCGAGGCCAAGGCGGCATTCGGCGACGACGCCGTCTATCTCGAAAAATATCTCGAAAAACCGCGCCACATCGAAATCCAGGTGCTCGGCGACGGCCAGGGGCGCGCCATCCATCTCGGCGAGCGCGACTGCTCGCTGCAGCGCCGCCACCAGAAAGTCTGGGAGGAAGGGCCCTCGCCCGCGCTCAACGCCGCAGGAGCGCGAAGAAATCGGCGGCGTCGTCGCGCAGCGCGATGGCCGAGCTCGGCTATGTCGGCGTCGGCACGGTCGAGTTTCTCTACGAGGACGGCCGGTTCTATTTCATCGAGATGAACACGCGCATCCAGGTCGAGCATCCGGTGACCGAGATGATCACCGGCATCGACCTCGTCAACGAGCAGATCAAGATCGCCGCCGGCTCGCCGCTGTCGATCACGCAGGACGAGGTGCGCATTCAGGGCGCGGCGATCGAATGCCGCGTCAACGCCGAGCATCCGCGCACCTTCGTGCCCTCGCCCGGCCGCATCACCTCATTTCCATCCGCCGGGCGGCCTCGGCGTGCGCGTCGATTCCGCGGCCTATCAGGGCTACGTGATCCCGCCCTACTACGACAGCCTGGTCGGCAAGCTCATCGTGCATGGCCGCACCCGCACCGAGGCGCTGATGCGGCTGCGCCGCGCGCTCGACGAATTCATCGTCGACGGCATCGAGACCACGCTGCCGTTGTTCCGCTCGCTGGTGCGCAACGCCGACATCCAGAACGGCGCTCTACGACATCCACTGGCTCGAGCAATTATCTGAAGAGCGAGGCGGAGGGGTCGTAGCCCTGCTCCCCTCTCCAGTACGGGAGAGGGGCCGAGTGTGAGCGCAACCACACACCAAACGAAACAGTTCCATTCACCCCTTAACCGGATACCGGAACGCGGCGGTGGTGTCGTGGCCGGCTTCGCCGCGCGCGACCGCCGCGTCGTAGAGCGCCATCATCGCCGGCATGACGGACAGAGCGATGTCCTGGCGCGCGGCCTCCTCGATCATCAGACGCACGTCCTTGCGCGCCATTTCGACCGTGAACGAGGCGGGCTCATAAGGGCCGGAGGCGATCTTGGCCCCGCGGGCCGGCAGCATCTGGCCGGGATTGAAGTTCTGGTAGAGCTGGAACGCGTCGGCCGGCTTGACGCCGCAGGCGGTCGCGAGCCGCGCGACGTCGGAGAGCACCCCCGATATGCCGATGATCGTCATGTTGCCGAACAGCTTATAGGCGGCCGCCGCATCGGGCTTCGCGCCAAGATTGAGGACCTTTCCGGTCATCTTGGCGAGATCGGGCAGCACCGCTTCGCAGCGGCCGGGATCGCCCGAGATCAGCATGAGGCCCGTGCCGTCGCGGCAGTTGGCGGGCATCATGAAGACGGGCGCGTGCAGGAAGACATGGCCGCGATCTGTCCAGCGCGTGACGCGCTCGAGTGTCGGCGTCGGCGCGGTCGTCGTGTGATCGATGATCCAGACGGAGGCAGGGATATCCGCCGCGATCGGCTCCAGCACGCCGTCGACGGAGGCATCGTCGCCGAGCGAGATGTGGATGCGCTCGACGCCCTCGATCGCCTTGAGAGGATCGGCGAAAGCCTTCGCCCCGTCCGCCTCCAGCGCCTTGGCCCGGGCCGGGTTGCGGTTCCAGACATTGACCTCCCAACCGTTGTCGAGCGCGTGGCGAATGAAGCCGGCGCCCATCAAGCCGGCGCCGAAGAATGCGATTTTCATGTGTTTCTGCTCCTCGAAAGTCTGGATATCTATTTGATGAAGCGCGGCGTCACATCACGCTGACGCCGATCAGGTAGGGATGCAGGAAGATCATCGCAACATAGGCGATCGTGCCGACGACGACGTTGACCGCGTCGGCCGGCGTGAAGGCCTGGACGCGCGGCGCGCCCATATCGCCGCGCCGCTTGACGGCGATGCGGTCGAACACGGCGAAGGCGAGCAGCGCGCCGAACAGCACGATGCCGCCGAGGTCGCCGTTCGCCAGCAGATGGGCGAGCGCCCAGATTTTGATCGCGACCAGCATCGGATGCCTGAGCCAGCCGCGGATGCGGCTCGGCGCCGGATTCATGCAGGCGAGCGACACGAAGGCGAACCACATCAGCGTGATCGTGATGTGCCGCGCCCACATCGGGGGGAACCAGACCGGGATCAGGCCGTGCTCGCGGTACTGCCCGAAGCCGATGACGATCAGCACGAAGCCGACGATCGAGACGAGCGAATGCGCGCCCTTGTAGGGGCCGAGCCCGTAGCGTTGCACGAGCCCGTCCCGCGTCGGCCGCATAGTGGTCAGCACATGCGGCGCGAGGAAGACGATTATCCCGAGAATGAGCAGCGACATGTGACCCCCAAAGCCGCGCATTGAACGACGGCGATCGTTCTATAGCAAAGTCTGGGCGGCGGTTTCAGCGTCATCCCCGCGAATGCGGGGATCCAGTGCGTGATGCTTGGCCCGCAGAAGCCGCCTGAAAATACTTTAAGCCGCGGAGCCCGACAACTCTGGATCCCCGCGTTCGCGGGGATGACAATTTCCTATCCGGGCGCATATGGGTCAGCGACCGCGGCTACAGCCGCCAGATCTCGCGCTCCCGCCGCTTGAAGTCTGGCTCAATCCGGCATTCGCGGTCGAAGATCATCACTTCGCGTCCGGGCGGCGCATAGGCCGGCCAGGCCGGCGCGCCTTCCGCCGAGGGCTTTCCGGTGCGCGCGAAAGCAATCCAGGCCTGCTGCATGATTTTTGAGAGCGGCTTCGCGTCCGCCGCCTCGCCGCTATAGCCGGTCGCCTCCAGACGATCGAACACGAAGGGATTTTCGGCGCCGTGGGTCGCGCGGCCCGCGCCATCGCTCCGCCCCCACCTCATCTGATAGACATAGGTTGGGTGGCCCGATTTGGCGCGCGCCTCAGCGAAGGCGACCGCCGGCATGCCGAACACCCAGTCGGTCAGGACAGCGGCGACGACCTCTTCGGGCGCCGCATCGCGCCGCTCCGCCTGGTAAGCCTCGTAGACCCGCCGGCCCTCAGGTCCGATGGCGCGCTCAACCGTTTCAAGGTTGAACGGCGCGCCGTGGAAGATGAAGTCCGCCTCGTGCAAGGCGGAGCCGACGATGACAGGCACGGCGAGATCGCGACCCTCGGCCAAGGCTAACGCGGGATTTTCGGGCAGGATCTCGCCGTCGACCACGGGCCGCCACACCATCAACCCGCCTTCGGCCTTGTTGGCGGACGCGATGATGTCGTTCATCGGCAGGGCCGCAAGCGCGTCAATATTTTTGACGCCGGCGCGATGCATGAGTTGGCGCGAAGTTTCGTCAGCGGCCTCCGGAGTTCAGCGGCCCGAAGCGGAAGCCTTTCGCGAAAACGCCGGCCTGACAGATGCCGCGCTGAAACAGGCCCTTCGCCCTCGGCATCGACAACAGCGTCGCCGTCTTCATCGCGCCGCCGAACTCGCCGAACACGGTCACGTTCGAGGGATCGCCGCCAAAAACCTCGATATTGTCCCTCACCCATTCGAGCGCGGCGACGATGTCGAGCATGCCGAGGTTGGGCGTGACCGAAGCCTTGCCTCCCTCCCGGAGATAAAGGTAGCCGAAAGCGCCGAGGCGGTGATTGGGCGCGACGACGACCAGGTCGCCTCGGGCGCTTATAAGAGAAGGCTCCTCTCTCGCCCGCGTCGGCGTGCCGACGCCGAAACCGCCGCCATGCAGCCAGACCATGACCGGCCGCTTTGCTTGCCTGTCGGGCGAAGGCGTCCAGACGTTGAGGTAGAGGCCCTCTTCCGAAATCGGCGTGTCGTAGAAGCGGCCGAACAGGAAGCGATGATAGGTCGCGTCGCTGACCACCGAAGGGTCTGGAATTTGCGGCGTGAGCGGCGCCCAGGTCTGCGCTTTAAGGACGCCGGACCACCGGGCTGGCGGGCGCGCCGGCTTGAAGCGGCCCGCGCCATCGATGCGATCGGCGAAGGGAATGCCGCGAAACCGCGCGACGCCCTCATTCCATTCCCCCTCGACCTCGCCGAAGCGGGTCGCAACAACAGGATTTGCGCTCATTTCAATGAACCTCCCTTCGCGCTTCAGCTCTTAGCGCAATGGGCCTCGCGCTGCGCCAGATCGGGGATGCGCCTTAGCCGAAAAACGCGGAACTTGAAAAAAACGCATTTGCGTGTCACATAGGGACGTCGAAGTTTTGGCCGAATGGCTTGGGCGTGCCTCTCAAGGCGGCGCCGACGACAATCCTACCGAACCTCGATCGACCCCACGACCTGCGCTTTTGCGCGCGGGAAATACGCGCTTCGTGCGCAAGGAAATGAAAATGGCGACCGGAACAGTCAAGTGGTTCAATGCCGACAAGGGCTACGGCTTCATTCAGCCCTCCGATGGAAGCCCCGATGTGTTCGTTCACATCAGCGCGGTGGAGCGCGCCGGAATGCGCAGCCTCGCCGAGGGCCAGAAAGTCACCTTCGAATTGGTGATGGACCCGCGCAAGGGTAAGACCTCAGCGGACAAGCTCGCCGCCGCCTGAGGCGCAATTTTGTCACCCGGAGCCGCGGCTCCGGGCGAAGACCGGCGCGGGCAAGGCCCGCGCCGCGAGTGCGGGCGCTTTGCGGTTGGCCCGCCAAGACCAAATCCAAGCGACAGAGGGCGTAGCGTTGCGAATATTCGTATTTGCGTCAGAATCCCGGCCCGGCCTGCACGCCTTCGCCGGCGACAAAACCGGCAGCCGCGTGCCCGCAAAGGTCGGACCCTGGCGCCTCCTGTTCGGATCCGCCACCGGCGCGCGCCTGCCCCACGGAATATCGCGCCCGACCGTCGAAACCGCGATCCGCACCCAGGGATTTCAGATGTGGCGACTGAAGGCCCAAGAGCCCTAGTCCTGAACTAACGGCCGCATTTCCTCTTCGATACGCCGCAAATCCTGCAATCCTGCCGCAAACTCGCCGTTCGCCAGCGCGCGCCAGATGAGCTGCGTTCTCTCCCTGAGCCGGGGGATCGTCACGGGAAACCCTGCGGCTTCGGCGAGCGCGGCCTTCTCATTGATGAGCCAGCGCCGGTTGAGCGCGAACAGCGTCTGGCCGAGGCAGGCGAACGCGCGATAGGCGCAGCCGCAGACGTGGGTTTCGTCCTCCCGCTTCGCGCCGAGTTCAGCATTCTCGATGCTGAACAGGACCTCCCAGAAGAACCGTTTCAGCAGCGCCGCGCGCAGCGCTTCCGGATAAGGCGTCGTCCTCGATTTCAGCGCCGAGAGCTTGCCTTCAGGATCGTGCAGCGGTCGGCAGAGCGCGACTTCGCCCGCCCAGATCGCGGAACAGAAACAGTGCGGATGGCCGGGCTGGTAGTCCATGCGGATTTTTCCGGCCGCGCACTCCTCGACGACGCCGCCGACTTCCTCCAGGGACCTGTAGAGCAGGTCGACCTTCTGGCCGCCGATCCGAAGCCAGCCGCCGCCGACGATCCACGGGCCCCATTCTCCGATCTGAGTAATTACAGGCGGCGCGTCGACGAGGCCGCCGATGGCGGCGCCGAGAAGCTCGGCGTCGATCGGTCGGTCGCGGTGGAAATAAAGGCCGATGTCATAATCCGACGTCGCCGTCGCCGTCCCGCGAGCGCGCGAGCCGCCCAGCGAAACCGCTGCGACGCCCGGCGCGGCCTGCAGAACGGGCAGAATGTGGGCCAGCAGGGATGAGTCCATCGCAAATCCGCTCCACGCAGGCCCCGTGATCCCTAAACGCCGAGGTGCCTGCGAAGGATGTCGGGATCGCCCTTGATTTCATCGGTCGACCCCTCATGCACGATGTGGCCGTTGTTGACGATGTACGCGCGCGTCGCCAGCGCTAAAATCGCGGCCAGATTCTGTTCGACGATCACGATCGTCTGCCCTTCGGCCGCGAGTTGCCGGCAGGCGTTCATCAGATCGCGCACGATGACCGGCGCGAGACCTTCGAACGGCTCGTCGAGCAGCAGGATTTTGGGATCTCGCACCAGGGCGCGCGCAATCGCCAGCATCTGCTGTTCGCCGCCCGACAGGTCCGTGCCGCGGCTCTGTCGGCGCTCGCGCAGCCTCGGGAACAGCTCGTAGATGCGTGTCAGAGGCCAGGCCTTCGAGGCGGTGAGGCTCGCGAGGATGATGTTTTCCTCGACGTTCAACGAACCGAACACGCGCCGGTTTTCCGGCACGAGCTGCATGCCCGCATTGGCGATCGCGTGCGGCGCCCTTCCTGCGAGTTCCTCGCCGTCGAGACGGATCGAGCCGGCGCGCGGACGCACCATGCCCATCAGGCTCATCAGCGTCGTCGTCTTGCCCGCGCCGTTGCGGCCTAGCAGCGCGACGACTTCGTTCTTTGCGACCTCGAAGCCGACGTCGAACAGGATGTGCAAGTCGCCGTAATAGCTGTTGAGGGCGGAGACTTGGAGCAGGCTCACGGCGCGTGCACTCCGCCGAGATAGGCCTCCTGGACGGCGGCGTTGGTCCTGATCTCGTCAGGCGTTCCCTCGACCAGCAGCTGGCCCTGGCTCAGCACGGTGATGCGCTCGGCGAGCTCGAAGATCGCGTCCATGTCGTGATCGATGACGATCATCGTGCGGCCGACGCTGAGCGACTTCAGCAGCGCGACGGTCTCGATCCGCTCGCGCGGGCTCATGCCGGCGAGCGGCTCGTCGAGCAGCAGCACGCTCGGCCGGGTCGCCAGCGCAAGCCCGATCTCGAGGCGCCGCTTTTCGCCGTAGGCTAGCTCGCGCACCGGCGTATCGGCGCGTCTCGTCAAATTCACGAGCGAGAGGACTTCCTCCACCTGATCGGCGAGCCCGGGCACGCTTTCGACGCTGCGCAGCATGTCGGCGCGGAAGCGTCCGCGCTTCTGGGCGAGCGCCGCGATCACGACATTTTCGCGCGTCGTCAGCCGGGTGAACAGCTGGTTGACCTGATAGCTCTTCGTCAGGCCGATCTGGCAGACCCGCGTCACGTCCCAACCGGTGATGTCGCGCTTCCTGAACAGGATTTCGCCGGCGGACGGCTTCACCTCGCAGGTCAGCATCTTGAAGAACGTGCTTTTGCCGGCGCCGTTCGGACCGATCACGCCGCGCAATTCGCCTTCCCTCACGGCGAAGTCGATGTCTTTGTTGGCGATCAGGCCGCCATACCTGCGCGTCAGCTTGCGGGTCTCGAGAATGACCTCGCCGGTCGGTTGAGGCGTAGCGGGCCGAGCCTCGGCGGACAGGGAGCGCGGTTGCGCGGGCGGCGGCGCGAGGCCTGCGTCGGCTTCCGGCGCCTCGACGCTCGAACCCTTTCTGGACAGCCTCGCGGCGAGATCGACGAGGCCGCCGACGACGCCGTGGCGCAGGAAAACGACCAGCACGACGAACACGATGCCGAGCACCAGCTTCCAGTCGCTGCCGAGGTGAACCACATTCTGGAAGAAATCGCTGAGATAGAGCCAGATCACCGCGCCGACGAGCGGGCCGAACAGCGTGCCGGCGCCGCCGATCGCGGTCTGCATGACGAGCTGGCCGGAGGTGTCGAACGTGAAGGCGTCCGGCGGCATGAAGCCCTGCATGAGGCCGAGCAAGCCGCCGGCGAAGCCGGCGTAGGCCGAGGCGACGACGAAGGCCGCGAGCTTGTAGCGATGGATGTCGTGCCCCACCGCCGCCGCGCGTAAAGGATTGTCGCGGATGGCGCGCAGCACCGCGCCGACCGGAGAGCGCACGATGCGCCGCGCGATGACGAAGCCGACGAAGAACCAGAAGGCGAGAAAGCCGTACATCGACAGGTTCGAGTCGAAGGTGAAGGTGCGGAAGCCGAGTTCGATCGAAGGCGGCGGCACGCCGGGCAGCCCGTTCTCGCCGCCGGTATAGTCCGACAGCGGGTTGAACTCGATGAAATAGAACATTTCCGCGATGGCGACCGTGATCATCGCGAAATAGATGCCCGTGCGGCGGAGCGCGATAAGCCCGATGAAGAAGCCGACGATCGCCGCGACGAGCGTCCCTATCACGAGCGCCAGCAGGACGTTCGTCATGTTCGTCGCCGTCAGCAGATAGGCGGCGACCATGCCGCCCGTGCCGAAGAAGGCGGACTGGCCGAACGACAGGAGCCCGGTGAAGCCGAACAGGATGTCGAAGCCGAGACCGAACAGGCCCCAGATCAGGATGCGCTGTATCGTCGTCGGCGAGAAGCCGAGATGCGGCAGGAGAAAGGGCGCGACGACGAGTCCGATCGCCGTCAGGGCTTCGACGAGAAGGGGAAAGCGTTTGAGCATCCGCGCCGGGCCTACTCGCGGCCCGCGGCGCCGAGCAGCCCATAGGGCCGCAGCACAAGCACCAGCGTCATCGCCACGAACAGCATCACATAGGCGTATCCGGGATTGAACATCGAAGTGATGCTGATGATCTCGCCGGCGACCAGACCGCCGAGCACCGCGCCGGGAAACGAGCCGACGCCGCCGATGACGACGACGACGAAGGTCTGCACCAGGATCGCCTCGCCGACGTCAGGCGCAATCGAAACGACCGGCGCGTTGACGATGCCCGCAAAACCCGCCGCCATCGCGCCGATGCCGAACACCAGCATGAACACCTTGAAGACGTCGATGCCGAGCGCATCGACCATGCCCAAATCCTCAATGCCGGCGCGCACGATCATGCCGATGCGGGTGCGATAGAGGACGAGATAAAGAATAAGCAGCGCCGCCGCGACGATCGCCAGCAGCGCAAGCCGATAGGTCGGGTACATCATGAAGCCGATCGGCGTGATGCCGGCGAGGCTGGACGGCGGCGGCAGCGTCTTGGAGAGCGAGCCGAAGAAATGCCTGACCGTTTCGACGATGACGATGCCGAGGCCGAAGGTGACCAGCAACTGGTCCTCGGGCGGGCGGCCGTAGAAGCGCCGGATGATCACCAGCTCGATGACGACGCCGACGACCATGACGAACAGCGAACCCGCGACGACGGCGACGACAAACGATCCGCTATAGGTGTAGGCGACCCAGCCCGCATAGCCGCCGAGCATGAACAAGGCGCCATGGGCGAGATTCAGCACGCCGAGCGCGCCATAGATGATGGTGAGCCCGGACGATATGAGCGCGAGCAGCGCGCCCAACACGAGCCCATTGAAACATTGCGAGACAAAGTTCGGCCAGTTGAGCACGACGCGGCCCGTTGATTAAACGTTTTGTAGGGGAAGTCGGGGCCGGCCGCCAGAGCAGGGCCGAAAAGCGCCTCCTGCGCGTCATCGACGCGCAGGAGGCTGGCAGCGTCAGGTATAGTCGCCGAGCTTGCAGCCGAAGGCGTCGGGCTTCTGCATCAGCCCTTCGCCAGGCACCACTTCCATCACATCCCAGAAGTCTTCGGGGTTCTCCATATCCTTCGGCGCCTTGCCCTTGACGATGACGACCGGGCGGACAAGTTGGTGGTCGGCCGCGCGGAACCAGACTTCGCCGACCGTCGAGTCGAACTTTTCGCCCTTCTCATATTCCTTGATGACGGAGGGCGGATAGAAGGTGCCCGCGCCCGACACCATGCGGGCCCAGATGGCGAACTGCATGTAGGAATTGTTGGCGCCCCATTCCGGCTTGTAGCCGTACTTCTTCGAGAATTCGTCGACGAACATCTTGGCGAGCGGATATTTGTCCTCGAGCGTCCACCAGAAGTCGGTGGCGGCGTACACCCCTTCCGTCAGTTCGGGGCCGACTTCCTTGGCCAGGAACGGGATCTGGTAGGGAATCACCATCTTCATCTTCGGCGTCAGGCCGAACTGTTTGGCCTGCTGGACCGACAGCACCGCGTCGCGGCCCCAATTGACGTTGATGATGAACTCGGCTCCGGAATTGGCGATGTTGGTCAGGTATTGGCTGAAGTCCTGCGTGCCGAGCGGCGACACCTGGTCGGTCACCTGCGTCCAATCGCCGTTCTTGGTCAGATAGTCGTTGACCGACTTGGTGACGGTGTGGCCGTAGGTGTAGTCCGGCGTCATGAACGCGGCCTTGCGGTTCTTTCCGTAAGCCTTGACCAGCACAGGCCCGATCGCGTTCGCCGCCGTTTCGCCGTAGAAGCATTGGCGGAACGAGTAGCGGGCGCAATCCTTGCCCGTCGTGTCGTTCGAGCCTGAAATCGCCACGAGATAGAGGATCTTCTCGCGCTGGGCGAACTTGTTGAGCGCCACCGCCACGGCCGACGACGTCGAGCCGGTCATCGCGACGATCTTGTTCTCGTTGATGAAGGTCTGCTCCTCCTGCACCGCCTCGTTCGGCTTCGCGCCGGAATCGGCGACCAGCAGCTTCACCTCCTTGCCGAGCACGCCCTTGGTGATCTTCGGCGCGATCTTCTTGATGAGGTCGTGACCGTCGTTGATGTGCTCGACGGCAAGCTGCATCCCCTTGAGCTCGTCCTCGCCCTGGACGGCATAGGCGCCCGTGCGCGGCACACTCGCGCCAATGGATACGGTTGAGCCCGAGGAGCCGTCCGGCCAAGTGCCCATGGCGGGCATGTCGTCCGCGAACGCCAGCTTGACGACGCCGCCGGGCAGCATGACGCCGCCCGCGAGTTCGGCGGTCCGCATCAGCAGCGACCGCCGGGACAATCCTGCAAATCCGCTATTCATCCTCATGTTCGTTCCTCCCGATGGGCGCTTCGCCCTGTTCTTGCGGGATCGGCGCGCCGTTCCCGCGGGCACGGCCGGGCGGGTCAAGGAACCGAACCGGCTTTGACGCCGCCTCCAATTTCACAGGCGGTCTCGATATATCATACCATGACATATTCGCCATGGCACGTGCGTCGAGCTTCGACTTCCGGCTAATTTAGCGTAACAACGTTGCTATTTGCGTTTGCGAGGGAACGAACGCCGACCTGCGAGCCGCGAGGTCCGATCCTGCCGCTGCTACGCTCACGGCCTCTGATTGGTTCAACATTTAAACATAAAATATATGTTGATACACTAGATAATCCGGCCCGCGAGAGGACACAAAACGGCGCCTAGCGCGTTGAAACTCCTCGATCCGGAACCAGGTTTGCGCAGCGCTCTCCGAGGCCCCTGCGCCCTATCTTTCGCGCCGCAAAAATGCTTAAAGCGCCCGTAGAAAGCAGAGGATTCCCGCCATGGCGGATCACGCCATACCGCATTTCCACAACGATCCCGGCGTCGCCACGATCAAGGTCGGCGTGAAGGAATTCATGTGCATGGGCGCGACGCCGCCGTTCGATCATCCCCATATCTTCATCGACATGGGCGACGACGGCGAGGCGATCTGCTCCTATTGCTCGACCCGCTTCGTCTATGAGCCTCGCTCGGCGCGCATTCCGACCCCAGGAATGCGAGTGGCGCGGCGCGGCCTGATCCTGTGCCGCGCGCGCTGATCGCGGGCGCCGGCATCGCGCGGCCTTGCCGCGGCGCTGGCGCTGAGCCAGGCTCGGCTATCGAGGCGATCTGTTCGAGCGTCGCGAAGCGCTCGCCGAATTCGGCGCCGGCCTGCAGCTCACCCCCAACGCGTCGCGCGTCCTTGAGCGCGCTCGGCGCCCTCGAAGCCGTCGAGGCGCTGGCGCTCGAACCTCGCGCCATCCGCATCCGGCGCGGGCGCGACGACGCGCGAGCTCGCGACGCTGCCGATCTCGGACGCCGCGCAGCCGCTGGGGCGCGCCCTATCTCGTCATCCATCGCGCCGATCTGCAGCGCGCCCTCGCCGACGCCTGTCGTCGCGATGCGCAGGCATCGAACTGCGGCTCGGTGTCGCTGTCGCCGGCGTCGCCGCCAGCGCGGAGGGCGCGACCTTCGGCCTGAAGCGCAGGCTGCTGTCCTTGCAAGAGCGCGGCGATCTCGCGATCGGCGCCGACGGCCTGCGCTCGAAGGTGCGGGAGCGGCTCGGCTTCGGCGCAGCTGAGCAACCGGAGTTCTCCGGCCGCGTCGCGTTCCGCGCGACCGTTCCCGCCGAGCGAGCTGCCGCGCGAGCTTCGCGCGCCCGAAGTCAACCTGCGGCTCGGCGCCGGCGCCCATCTCGTCCACTATCCGCTGCGCGACGGCTCGCTCGTCAATCTCGTCGCGACCATCGAATCAGGCTGGCGCGACAGGCCCGGCGACGATCCCTGGGACGGCGAGGCCGACTCGCCCGCGCTGAAGCGCGCCTTCGCCGGCTGGTCGCGCGCGACGCGGAGCCTGATCGAGCGGCGCGAAAAACTGGCGCGCCTGGCCGCTCTACACGCGCGCCCGCCGATCGCCAGCTACGCGGCCGGCCGCGTCGCGCTCGTCGGCGACGCCGCGCATCCGATGGTTCCCGTTTCTCGCGCAAGGCGCCGGTCAGGCGATCGAGGACGCCGGGCGCGCTCGGCAGCGCGCTCGCAAGGCGCGCGCAGACATCGCCGCCGCGCTCGCCGCCTATTCGCGCCGAGCGCGCGCCGCGCGCGGGCCGCGTGCAGCGCGAGGCGCTGGCGCAGGCGAGGATCTATCACATGAGCGGACCGCTCGCGCTCGCGCGCGATCTCGCGATGCGCGCGCTCGGACCCGAGCGGCTGCTCGAGGCGCTACGACTGGCTCTATGCGGCGTGAACGGAAAGCCATGGTCGACGAAGCCAAACTGCAGCGCCTGCGCGAGCGCTATCGCGACGCGCCCGGCGGCGAGATGTACGATCCGCATTTCCGCGCGGTCGCGGACAGCCAGTTCACCGGCGGCGACCGGCGCAAATGGCCGTTCGCCGACGTCGCCGACCTTGCTCGGCGCGCCCTACCGCGGCGAGCATCCAGAAGACCAAGCGATTTCTGCGGGCCTCGATTTCGCGCTGATCGGCGTGCCGATGGACCTCGGCGTGACCAACCGCGCCGGCGCGCGCTTCGGGCCGCGCGCGGTGCGCGGCGGTCGAGCGCATCGGCCCTTACGAGCACGTGCTGCGCATGGCGCCGCTGACCGAAGCGCGCTTCGCCGACGTCGGCGACATGCCGATGCGCTCGCGCTATTCGCTCGAAAGCTGCCACGAGGACA
This sequence comes from uncultured Pseudomonadota bacterium, assembly GCA_963710855.1. Taxonomy (GTDB): domain Bacteria; phylum Pseudomonadota; class Alphaproteobacteria; order Rhizobiales; family Beijerinckiaceae; genus Roseiarcus. The sequence continues at coordinate 89,478 of CAVQBX010000008.1, forward strand.
TCGAGGCTTTCATCGGCGAGGTCGTCGCGGCCGGCGTCGTGCCGCTCGAGCGTCGGCGGCGACCATTCGATCACGCTGCCGATCCTGAAGGCGGTCGGCAACGAGCCGGCCGGTCGGCATGCTGCATATCGACGCGCATTGCGACACCTCGGGGCCCTATGAGGGCTCGAAGTTCCATCACGGCGGCCCGTTCCGGCAGGCCGTGCTCGACGGCGTGCTCGATCCCGAGCGCGTCATCCAGATCGGCATCCGCGGCGGCGCGGAATATCTGTGGGAGTTCTCCTACGAGAGCGGCATGACCGTCATCCACGCCGAGGAAGTCGCGCGCGATGGCGTCGACGCCGTCGTCGCCAAGGCGCGCGCGGTGGTCGGCGACGGGCCGACCTATGTCTCGTTCGATGTCGACAGCCTCGATCCCGGCTTCGCGCCGGGCACCGGCACGCCCGAGGTCGGCGGCCTCACGCCGCGCGAGGCGCTGGCGATCGTGCGCGGCTGCTTCGGGCATCGACGTCGTCGGCGGCGACGTCGTCGAGGTCGCGCCGTCCTACGATCCGACCAACGATCACCGCGCAGGCGGCGCGCAGATGCTGTTCACCTTGGCCTGCCTAGCCGTGGAGGCGAGACGGCGCCGAAGCGCGTAATCGCCAGCACGACGGCGCCGGCGACGAGGCCCCAGAAGGCGCCGCCGATGCCGTGAAAGCCGACGCCCGAGGCGGCGATCACGAAGGTCACCAGCGCCGCCTCGCGCTCCTGAGGGTCGGCCAGCGCATTGTGCAGCGACTGCCCGAAACTGGCGAGCAGCGCGAGCCCCGCGACCGCCTCGACCAGCACCGGCGCGCCGGCCGCGAAATGCGTCACCGCGCCGGCGAACAGGCCGAACACCATGAGCCCGAAGCCGCAGGCGAAGGAGGCGATCCAGCGCAGCTGTCGGTCGGGCGAGGCGTCGGGCGAGGCGCACATCGCCGCCGTGATCGCGCTCAGGTTCACCGCGTGGCCGCCGAACAGCGCGGCCGCGATCGAGAACAGTCCCGTCACCGCGATCGGCGGACCCGGATCGGGCCGATAGTCATAGGCCTGCAGCACCGCGACGCCCGGCAGGTTCTGCGAGGCCATGGTGACGATGAACAGCGGCAGCGCGATCGAGACGATCGCCTCTGGCGCCAGCACCGGGTTGACGTAGTGCAGCGTCGGCATGGCCTCGTCGAAGGTCAGTCCGGCCGCCCCGTTGCGGGCCACGATGATCACGATCGCCACCACCGCCGCCGCCGGCGTCGCCCAGGCCCGCTTCCAGCGCGACGCGACGAACCAGACGCCGACGATCAAGGCGGCCGAGGCCGGATCCAGAATCAGCGCCCGGATCGGCTGAAGCACGAGACCGAACAGCACGCCGGCCAGCATCGCGTTGGCGAGCGAGGAAGGGATCTTCGCCACGAGTTGCGCGAGCGGCTTCAGAAGGCCCGTGGCGACCACCGCGCGCCGACGACCAGGAAGGCCCCGACCGACGCCGAAAAGCCGCCCTCGGCCGCCCCCGTGGCCGCCAGCAGACGCCGCGCCCGGGCGTCGACCACGCCCCCGAGATCGGCATCTTGTAGACGAGGCTCAGGACCATGCAGATGAGGCCCATGGCGATCGACAGCGCCATCAGTCCCGACGCCGCCTGATCGTTGTCGGCGCCCGCCGATTGCAACCCCTTCAGGACGACCGCGAACGAGCTGGCGTAGCCGACAAAAGCCGCGACGAGTTCCGCCGTGATCGGTTGCGCATAGAGGGATCGGGTCATGGAGACTCAAGGCGGTGGGGAACGAACCGCCTGTAGCACGGTTCGACAATCGACGCGCTAAGCCGGCTTGCGCATTGCCTTGGAGAGATCGTCACTGACGATCTTCAGCGCCGCCGCATTGAGATCACGCGCGGTCTCTTCGCTGTCGCTCTCGCTGTAGCAGCGCAATTCCGGCGCGTTGCCTGAAGGTCTCAAGTGAATGACCGCGCCACTGTCGAAGCTCATGCGCAGTCCATCGGTTTCATCAATCTGGGTAAGCCGTCCCGCGAGCGAGCCGAAATGGGCCTCGATGCGGGCTTTGCGTTCCTGCTCGCTCCCTGAGCGCAGCCAGGCGAGGATCGCCTGGCTGTCGGCCGTCGCAAAATCCTTCAGCCTGTCGCTGTAGGTGACTCGAGGCGGCAGCTCGCGACAAAGATCGGCGATCGGTCGCCGGGTCGCGGCCGCGAGCACGCTGACGATCGGCAGAACCGCGTCGCGGGTCGGCAGCGCGGCGAGGCGCTTTCCGTTCCGCGCGACCGGGCTCCACAACAGAAAGCCGCCGTTGGCCTCGTAGCCGCAGATTTTTGCGGCGCCGTTTCGCGCCGCCTCTTGCATCGCGGAGATTACGTAAGGCGAACCAATCCGGGTGCGCACGACCTGCGCAAATGCCCCGCACTTCTCCAGCGCGGTGTTGCTGCTGACCGGCGTCGACCACGCACTCTGCGCCGAGTTCCCGGGCGCAGAGGATGCCCAAAATGTCACCGCGCAGCCAGACGCCGCGATGGTCCGACAGAAGCGGGCGATCGGAGTCGCCATCTGTCGAGACGATCGCGTCGACGCGGCGCTCGGCGGCCCAACCGCGCGCAAGCTCGACGTCCTCGGGACGCAGCGCCTCCGTGTCGACGGGAATGAATTTATCCGAGCGCGCGAGCCGCAGGGTCTCTGCGCCGAGCGCTTCGAGAATGCGCGCCAACAGATCGCGGCCGACCGCCGAATGCTGATAGACGCCAATCGTCAGGCCCGAAAGGGCGCGAGGGCCGAAGAAATCGAGATAGCGGTTGAGATAGTCGTCCTCGGCATTGCGGACTTCAGCCAGCGGAGCGGGATTGATCAGGCTTCCCTGCGCGGTGAAGCGGGAAGGATCGAGGGCTAGCGACTGACGAGCCATGCCGGCTTCGTCCGTCTTCAGCACTTCACCCGCGGCGCGATGGAACTTGATGCCGTTGCGATCATCGGGAATGTGGCTGCCGGTCACCATCAGCGAGGAAATGCGGCGGGCGAATGCGTAGTTCGCAAGCGCGGGGGTCGGAACATAGCCGCAGAACACGGGCGCGCCGCCGGCGTCGCGGATCGCCTCGGCGCAGGCGGTCAGGATGCGCGTTGTGCTCGGACGCAGATCGCCGGCGAGAGCAACCTCGGCGCCCGGCGCGAACTCGCCGATCTCTGAAAGGTACTGGAGAAAGCCGAGGGTGTATCCGTAGCAGACGCGATCCGTCATCGCGCTCACCAGCCCGCGCGCGCCGCTGGTGCCGAAGGCCACGCCGCTCTCATCCATCAGGGCGCGAACGGTGAACGTTGCAGTCTCAGTCAAGGTCGCACCTCGATGTTGGCGAAGGCGGCGGGCCGCCTCGGCCGCCCATCCCACAGAATGAGCAACGACGCCATAGGGCGCTCGATACTCCTCGGCGAACCGATGGCGGCAATGCCCTACCGTTTCGGCGGTTTCGCCGTCAGGCGCACGGTGACCTTCTCCCAAAGGGCTTCCCGTTCTACCTCGGCTCCCTCGGGAATTCGGTGACGGTTGAAAATCTTGAAGTCGAGATTGTTCAGGCCGTCGTTGGGGTCGACGATATGGTTCTCCCAACGGTCCTTGAGTTGTTGCAGGTTGACCTTGGCGGCTTTCGAGGGCGAGCCGTCCGCCTCGAAGGCTTCATTGTCGTGGTCGAGAGGTTGGAACGTGCCTTTGCGCCGACCCATCTCGATCCCGGCTTCCGTGAACCTGCGCTTCAGATCTAGATCGTCGGGTCCCCATCCCCAGTGCGAGTTGGTGTAGCCGTTCACCCGCTCGAACAGGTCGTTCGGGGACAGCGCCGCGCCGCCATAGAAATTGCTCACATCGTGGCGGATTTCGCGCTCCCGGTTGCTGAGCCGGATCGGACGGGACTCTGCGCCGTACCACACCAGTCCGAGCGGAATGTCCGACCAGCTATAGTCGGCCCAGATCGGGACGTAGTCCACGTCGTGGAAGCAGGTGTAGTCGCTGTGCTCACGGCCCAAAAGGTAGCCGACGTTCTTCATCGCCCCTCGATTGAAGGGGTAGCCGCTCTCCTGCTCAACCACGATCACGCGATAGGGAATGGTCCGGTCAATCTTGTCGCGAGCAAAGTAGGCGCGCAGCGTCCGTATGAATATCTTCAAATGGGCTTCGCGGGCTCGATAGGGAACGACGATGTTCAGTCTTTTCAATATTTTTGCCTCGCGATCCCGATCGGAGCGCCAATACGGCTGTCCGATCGCCACGCCCCAGGGCGAACAGGCTCAATCCCGAGTGTCGACATCGGCCCGCTGGCCTGAACTATGGCGGAGACGGAGGGATTCGAACCCTCGATAGGGCTTTACAACCCTATAACGGTTTAGCAAACCGCCGCCTTCAGCCTCTCGGCCACGTCTCCACATCGCCGCCGGAAATGGCGGAGCGCAAGCGGACGTATGCCCGACGGCCTTCGCCTTGGCAAGGGCTGCGCAGCGGGGAGCGCGCCTAGCGCGCGCGCTGTCCGAACAGCGTGCGCCGCGCGGTCTCATCGCTCGCAAGATCGATGCGTCGACGTTCGGGGTCGTCGAGCGCGAAGGCTCTGACGACCGCCGGACGGGCGAGGATATCGTCTACCCAGCGCTTCAAATGCGGAAAATCTTCGAGGCTCTGGCCCATGCGACGCCATAGCCGCACCCAGCCGATGCACGCCATGTCCGCGATCGAATAGCGGCCCGCGAGATATTCGCGCTCCGCTAGGCGCGCGTTCATCACGCCGAACAGCCTGTTGACTTCGTCCGTGTAACGCTCGATCGCGTAAGGGATCTTCTCGGCCGCATAGAGCCTGAAGTGATTGGCCTGCCCCGCCATCGGGCCAAGGCCCCCAACCTGCCAGAACAACCACTCAGCGACCGCGATGCGCTCCCGCGCCGTTTCGCCGCTGAAGCGGCCGGTCTTGTGTGACAGGTATTGCAGGATCGCGCCCGACTCGAACACAGAGATCGGATTTCCGTCTGGCCCGTCGGGATCGACGATCGCCGGTATCCGGTTGTTCGGAGAGATGGCGATAAATTCAGGAGCGAACTGGGCGCCGACGGTAATGTCGACCATCCTCACCCGATAGGGAAGCCCGCATTCCTCCAACATGATGGAGACTTTGCGGCCGTTCGGGGTCGGCCAATAATAAAGTTCGATCTCATGTTTCGATTCCGGCATCGAAATCCATTCCCGCCGAAATCGCTTCGCTTGTGCCGGTATCCCGGTGTTTTGGCTGACCAGCGAGGCGGACGCCTCGTCATCCGATCAGCCATTTGTCCGTTCGCCTCTAGGCGCCCGACGAAGAGTCGCTGGGAGCAGACGGAGTCGTGTCTGGCTTCTTGGCGCGCTTGACCGGAGCCTTCTTCGCAGCGGACTTCTTCGGAGCCGACTTCTTGGCGGCCGACTTCTTGGCGGCGGCTTTCTTCGGCGCGGCCTTCTTGGCGGCGACTTTCTTGGCGGGCTTCTTGGGTGCGGCCTTCTTCGAAGCTGTCTTCTTCACGGCCTTCTTCGGTGCGGCGGATTTCTTAGCGGGTTTCTTTGCTGCGGCTTTAGCCATTGAATCGGTCCCTCTGGAGTGGCGTCAAACGCGCTGCGAGGAGCGCATTCCTCTTACTTACGATCACCAAGTTAACTTTGTTTTCGCTGCTCGCAAGCGCATCGGCACAAACAAACGCCGTTCCGCGGCGTCGCCATCGAATAAAGTCGCGACGAACAGGCGCCCGGAATGGCCCGGGACGCGGGCGTTTCCGGGCGCCGCGCGGCTTCGCGCTTTGCCCTCTGCGCTCATTCGCAACGTCGAGGCAGCGACAGAGGCGTCGTGACGAGTCCTCGCTCAGGCGCAGAAATACAGGGCTTTGCAAGGATCGGCGGAAATGCGGGCAAGGGCGGCGGCGCAAACCGCCGCAAGGCGCATGCGCCCTTTGCTGTCAACCAACGGCTCGCAAGCAAGCGAGCGAAATTTCGATGCGAGGCGATCGAATTTTTTTTGGCGATAACTTGCTCGAAGCGGATTGGCTTTCGCTCAAAGCCCATCCTTGCGATCAGGAATCGCGCGAATCAGATCGGCGAATCGCTTTCGTCACGGCAATCCGAGCTTCGCTTTGAGCAGCTCGTTGACGGCTTGCGGATTGGCTTTGCCGCCGGTCGTCTTCATCACCTGGCCGACGAACCAACCGAGCATTGTCGGCTTCGCTTTCGCCTGCTCCGCCTTCTCGGGGTTGGCGGCGATGACTTCGTCGACCGCCTTCTCGATTGCACTCGCATCGGTGACCTGAACGAGGCCGCGCCGCTTGACGAGATCGCGCGGATCGGCCCCTTTTTCAGGGCCGAGCAGCATCTGCAGCACGTCCTTGGCGATCTTGCCGGAGATGACCTTTTCGCCGATGAGATCGACGAGCGAAGCGAGCGCGCCGGGGGCGAGGCCCGCATCGGCGACAGCAAACCCCTGCGAATTCGCGTAGGCCGAGAGATCGCCCATCAGCCAGTTCGCGACCGCCTTGGCGTCGCGCGTCGTTCCGCCGTGCCGCGCCGCGGCCTCGAAATAGTCGGCCGTCTCGCGATCCGCGCTGAGGATCGAGGCGTCATAGGCGCCGAGCCCATACTCGCCCATCAACCGCGCCTTCTTGGCGTCGGGCAGCTCCGGCAGCTTCGCAGCGAGCTCCGCCACGAACGCCTCGTCGAATTCGAGTGGAAGCAGATCCGGATCGGGGAAGTAGCGATAGTCGTGCGCTTCCTCTTTTGAACGCATCGAGCGCGTCTCGCCTCTGTTCGGATCGAACAGCCGCGTCTCCTGCTCGATGGCGCCGCCGTCCTCGATGATGCCGATCTGCCGCCGCGCTTCCGTCTCGATCGCCTGGCCGATGAAGCGGATCGAGTTGACGTTCTTGATCTCGCAGCGCGTGCCGAACGGCTCGCCCGGACGACGCACGGACACGTTGACGTCTGCGCGCAAGTTGCCTTTTTCCATGTCGCCGTCGCACGAGCCGATGTAGCGCAGGATCGCGCGCAGCTTCGTCACGTAGGCCTTCGCCTCGTCGGCCGAGCGCATGTCGGGCTTGGAGACGATTTCCATCAGCGCCACGCCAGAGCGATTGAGATCGACGAAGCTCATCGTGGGCGACTGGTCGTGCAGCGACTTGCCGGCGTCCTGCTCGAGGTGGAGCCGCTCGATGCCGACCCTGATCGAGTGCTCCGGCGTCAGGTCAACCTGGATCTCGCCTTCTCCGACGATCGGGCTCTTGTACTGCGAGATCTGATAGCCCTGCGGCAGATCGGGGTAGAAGTAGTTCTTGCGATCGAACGTCGAGCGCAGGTTCACTTTGGCCTTGAGCCCGAGGCCGGTGCGAACCGCCTGCGCCACGCACTCGCGATTGATGACCGGCAGCATGCCGGGCATCGCCGCGTCGACCAGCGACACGTGCGAGTTCGGCTCGCCGCCGAACGCGGTCGAGGCGCCGGAGAACAGCTTCGCCTTCGACGTTACCTGAGCGTGGACTTCGAGGCCGATGACGACCTCCCAATCTCCCGTCGCGCCCTTGATGAGCTTTGCGTTGGTTTCCGCCAGTCATCTCTTATCCCTCGAACTAAAGGCCCCTAAGCCCACCACGCTTTCGGCAGCGTCATGCGGCCAGCGGCGTCTTCGATCGCCTGCCCCAGCGTGAACAGCGTCTCCTCGTCGAACGGCCGGCCGATTAGCTGCAAGCCGAGCGGCAGGCCCTCGGCCGAAAGGCCCGCTGGCGCGACGAGGCCCGGCAATCCGGCCATGTTGACCGTCACCGTGAACACGTCGTTGAGGTACATCTCGACGGGATCGTCCGAGCCCTTCTCGCCGATCCCGAAGGCGGCCGAGGGCGTGGCGGGCGTGAGCATCGCATCGACGCCGTTCGCGAACGCGGTCTCGAAGTCGCGCTTGATCAGCGTTCGGATTTTTTGCGCGCGCACATAATAGGCGTCGTAGTACCCCGCCGACAGCACGTAAGTGCCGATCATCAGGCGTCGCCGAACTTCAGGTCCAAAGCCCCGAGCGCGCGTGCGCTCGTAGAGATCGATGATGTCGCCGCCCTGTTCGCGCAAGCCGTAGCGCACGCCGTCGTAGCGCGCGAGGTTCGAAGACGCCTCCGCGGGCGCGACAATATAATAAGCGGGAAGCGCATGTCGGGTGTTGGGAAGCGAGACGTCGACGATTTTCGCTCCGGCGTCCTTCAACCACTCCGCGCCGCGCGACCATAGCGCCTCGATCTCCTGCGACATGCCGTCAAGCCGATATTCCCTCGGAATGCCAATCGTGAGGCCCTTCACGGAACGCCGGGTCGCCGCCTCATAGTCCGGCACAGGCGCGTCGATGCAGGTAGAATCCTTGGGATCATGGCCGGCCATCGAGCCGAGCATGATCGCGCAGTCGCGAACCGTGCGCGCGATCGGGCCTGCCTGATCGAGCGAGGACGCGAAGGCGACCATGCCCCAGCGCGAACAGCGTCCGTATGTCGGCTTGATGCCTGTCGTGCCGGTGAACGCCGCCGGCTGGCGGATCGAACCGCCGGTGTCGCTCGCTGTTGCGGCGAGACAGAGATGCGCGGCCACAGCGGCGGCCGAACCGCCTGATGATCCGCCCGGCGTCAACAAGCCATTCCTGCCGGCCGCGAGGGAAGCGCGCGCGCGCTCCTCGGTCCAGTTCGGCGGCAGCCAGGGCGAAGCGACAGGCCCATAATAGGAAGTCTCGTTCGACGAGCCCATCGCAAACTCATCCATGTTGAGCTTGCCGAGCATCACCGCGCCATCGCGCCAGAGGTGCTCGGTCACGGTGGATTCATAAGGGGGCTTGAAGCCGTCGAGAATGTGGCTGCAGGCCTGCGTATGAACGCCCTTGGTTGCGTATAGGTCCTTGATGCCGAGCGGCAGGCCTTCGAGCGGTACTGCCTTCACCTTTAGCAAGCCGGGCATCGCTGGCCTTCGCCATTTCGAGCGCGCGATCGGCGGTGACGGTCACAAAGGCATTGAGGTTTTTGCCCGCTTCGATGGCGTCAAGATGGACGCGCGTAAGCTCGAGGCTCGAAATTTTTCGCGCCTTCAGCGCGTCCCGGGCCTCGGCGAGCGTGAGGAAATTGAGTGCGGTCAAGTCGGCGAGACTTTCGTTGGATTGCGCGCGGCGGCTATTCGATGACCTTTGGCACGAGGAAGAAGCCATCCTCCGTCAGCGGCGCATTGGCGAGCACAAGCGAGGGAATTCCGCCGTCGGTGACGACATCCTCGCGCATCGGCAACTTCATCGGGATCACCGAGGTCATGGGTTCGACGCCTTGCACATCGACCTCGTTCAGCGCTTCGACGAAGGACAGAATGGCGTTGATCTCGTTCTGGAGGTGCGGAGCCTCGGCGTCGCTGACGGCGATGCGCGCGAGATGCGCGATGCGGCGGACGGCGGCCAGATCGACCGACATTGAAAGCTCCGTGAAAGGGTCGAATGAGGATTTCGCCCTATAACACCGGCCGCGCGACGCTGGCAACGATCGACGAACGTTCGCCTTGCCTCGCCTCCCGCATCGCTCTATCTCGTCGCGCCTTCCTCAAGCGACAGGAGCGTTCCATGCGCAACGATCCCTTCGAAGCCCGGTTTTGCTTTTGAGACGATGAGCAAGCGCCGGCGCGGCTTTCGCCTCAGAAACCGTGGTGAAGCGCGGTCTGCGATCCGTTCACGGCGACAAGATCCTCTCCGAGAAACTTGGACGCAAGGATCCGTGCCCCTGCGGATCAGGACGAAGGTTTCAAGCGCTGCTGCCTGACCGGCGATGGCTCGCGCTCAACCGAGCGCGACGACTACCATCGTTGAGGCGCGTGCGAAGGTTCGACTTCCGCGGATCGGCGTGTTAGCGGCGCTCGCGATGACCGAGCGCCCTATTTCGCTTGCCGAGCTCGCTCGGCGTCTCCCGACGAAAGCGCGGTTGATCGGCGTCGACGTCGGCACGAAAACGATCGGCCTCGCGCTTTCCGACGTCGAGCGGCGACTGGCCTCGCCGCTCGTCACCATCAAGCGCGCGAAGTTCTCAAGCGACGCGGAAGCTCTGAGGGCGCAGATCCAGAAATATGAGGTCGCGGCGCTGGTGATCGGCCTGCCGCTGGCGCTCGACGGCTCCGACACGCCGCGCGCGCAGGCCGCGCGCGCCTTCTCCCGCAATTTCGTGGCGCTCGAGCCCGTGCCGGTCACTCTTTGGGACGAGCGCTTCTCGACTGCCGCGGTCGAGCGAGACCTTATCGCGCTCGACGTATCCCGCGCGCGCCGCGCGGAAGTGATCGACAAGATGGCGGCGGCCTACATTCTGCAGGGCGCGCTGGACGCGATGCGAGCGCTTCCTTCGGGAGCATCTGCTGGCCCCGCGCATTAACGGTGTTTACAGACCATATTTGCCAAATTTTTCACGCTGACGTAACGGCGCCCCATCGAAAGCCGTGAACCGGTCGGCTACAATTCGGCCAGGGCGGCGCTTTTCGCGCGGACTGGCCGACGTTACAAATCTCGATCGCAACGGCCGACTGTCGCCGCCCTAGGGCTTTCAGGAGACACGTTGTGTTGGCCGAGCAAAAGACATTGGCGGGCGGCTCGAAAACCGACGAAGAGGGGGACGCGCTGGCGATGGCGCGATACCTCGCGGACATGACCGGCCAATTGGAAACGATGGCGCGCGCGGCAAGGATGGAGTTACTTGCCTATCTGCTCGCCATGGCGCGCGCCGAGGCCGAGAGTCTGTCGTTCAGTCCCTCGTCCGATCTGCGGACGCGCTGACGGTAGGTCACCCTTCCTCGGACGCGACGAGCAGCGCCACCCGATTTCCGCCGGAATGCTCGATCCTACCGGCGAGTTCGAGCTCCAGGATCGCCATCCTGACCTGCGCCACTTCGAGCTCGGAGGCGCGGGCGAGTTCGTCGAGGGTCACTGGCGAGGGGCCAAGCAGGCTCATGATGAGATCGACGGCCGGCGATCCGGCGAGATCGAAGGCCCTTGGCGTAGGCTCGTCGAGCTGATCGCTGACCCGGGCTTTCGGCGTCAAGGCCGGGTCGACGCCGAACAGCGACTGCTCGCCCCACAGCGGCTCTTCTTCTGCCGTTTCGTGCTCGGCGAGATTCGGCGAAAATGTGGTGTTCGCGCGTCTCGTTGAAGAGCGACACCGCGTCCTCGACCCGCGCGCAAATCCTCGCGCCGTCGCGCAAGAGATCGTTGCAGCCCTCCGCGCGGGGATCGAGCGGCGAGCCGGGAACCGCCATCACCTCCCTGCCCTGTTCGCCCGCGAAGCGCGCCGTGATCAGCGAACCGGAGCCGCGCGCAGCCTCGACCACGATGACGCCGAGCGAAAGGCCGGAGACGATGCGATTGCGTCGCGGGAAGTCGCGGCCGCGCGGCTCCCATTCGATCGGCATCTCGGAGATCACGGCGCCGAACTCCGCGATCCGCGGGATCATGCCAATCGCCTCCGGCGGATAGGGCCGCGCATGACCGCCGGCGAGCACGCCGATCGCGCCCGTTCCGAGGCTCGCCATATGAGCGCGCATGTCAATTCCGCGCGCGAGCCCGGAAACAACGACATAACCGGCTTCGCCAAGCGCCCGCCCTAAACGTTCGGTGAAGGCGAGCCCCGCCGCGGAGGCGTTGCGCGAGCCGACGATGGCGACCGCCGGCTGCTGCAGCACTTCTTCGCGCCCGCGCAAGGCGAGGATCGGCGGCGCGGACTCGATCTGGCGCAGCATCTCCGGATATTCGGGCTCGCCGAGCGCGACGAACCTGACGCCAGCCCGCCGGGCCGCGATGAGTTCCTGCTCGATGTCTTCACTGCCGGCGATGCGCAGCGGCCGGCGGGCGCCGCCGCGCCGCGCAAGCTCAGGCAAGGCCTCGAGGGCCGCACGCGCTCCGGCGAATTGATTGACGAGCGCTCGGAAAGTTCGCGGGCCGACGTTCTCGGAGCGGATGAGGCGCAACCAGTCGAAGCGTTGCTCTTCCGTCAGCCTGATCGGGGCGCGCTTCTCCGCCATCTTCAGCCCTTGGCGCCGATGCGCGATTCCGAGCCGCTTGCGAGCCGCCGGATATTTTCGGCGTGGCGCACCCACAAAATCGCGGCGAGCAGGCCGAACACCGCGGCCACCTGAGCGCTGGCGAGCCATATCGCCGATACCGGCGCCGCGACGCTCGCAATCAGCGCAGAGAGCGAGGAATAGCGGCTGAGATAGGCGGTCGCCAGCCAGACGATCGCGAACACGATCGCCGCCGGCCACGCCGCGCCGATGAGGCCGCCCAAAAAGGTCGCGACGCCCTTGCCTCCCCTGAACCCCAGCCAGACGGGATAGAGATGCCCGAAGAACGCGCCTGCGGCCGCCGCGAGCGCCGCGGTCTCATCGTGGAACATCAGCGCCGCGAGCAGGTAGGCGACTGTCGCCTTCAGCGCGTCGAGCACGAGCGTCGCGGCGGCGAGGTCCCTGCGGCCGGTGCGCAGAACGTTGGTCGCGCCGATGTTGCCGGAGCCGATCTTTCTCAGATCACCTGCTCCGAAAATCTGGGTGAGGATGAGGCCGAAGGGGATGGAGCCGAGCAGATAGCCGGCGGCAAGCGAGACCGCGACGTAGATCGAATTCAGTGAGACCGCCATCGCCCTAAAGCCTGCCCGCGCCGATCGGCGAAAAGCCTAGCCGTGCGCGATGTTTCCCGCAACCAGCGTCAGTTTTACTCTGCCTTCGAGCCGGGCGCCATCGAACGGCGTGTTGCGGCAGCGCGAGTGAAGGTCGGCGGGGTCGACGACGAACGGCTCGTCGGGATCGAACCGGATGAGATCGGCCGGGGCGCCGATCGCCAGCCGGCCCTGCGGAATCCGCAGGATTTCCGCCGGTCTCAGCGTCATCGCGCGGATAAGGCTGCGGCAGCGACAGGGCGCCTGAGGACACGAGCCGCAAGGACGCCGACAGCATCGTCTCGACGCCGATCGCGCCGGCCTCGGCCTCGGCGAACGGCAGTCTTTTGGTCTCGACGTCCTGCGGGTCGTGATCGGACACGATGACGTCGATCAAGCCTTCGCCGAGCGCTTCGATCAGCGAGAGCCGCTCGGGCTCGGAGCCGAGCGGAGGGTACAGTTTCAGGAACGTCCGATAGTCGCCGACGTCGATCTCGTTGAGGCTAAGGTTGTTGATCGAGACCCCGGCTGTGACGGGAAGCCCTTTGTCTCTGGCGCGCCGAAGCGCGCTGACCGAAAGCGAATTCGAAACGAGCGCGGCGTGATAACGGCTTCTCGTCAGTGCGACGAGGGAGAGGTCACGCTCCAGCCTGATGGTCTCGGCTTCACGGGGTACGCCGGCGAGGCCGAGCCGGCTGGCGCGTTCGCCCTCCGCCATCACGCCGCCGCCGATGAGGTCGGCGTCGGCGCACGAATGCATGATGAGCGCGTCGAAATCCCGCGCGTAGGTCAGAGCGCGCCGCATCGTCTGGGCGTTGGCGATCGAATGCGGGCCGTCACTGAAGGCGATCGCGCCCGCTTCCGAAAGCAGGCCGATCTCGGCGATCTCGCGGCCCTCGAGGCCCTTGGTGATCGCGGCTGAGGGCAGCACGCGAACCTTCGCCGCGTCGCGCGCGCGCCGGAGAATGAAGTCGACGACGGCGGGGTCGTCGACGGGCGGCTGCGTGTCGGGCCGCGACACGAGCGTCGTCACGCCGCCGGCCGCGGCGGCCGCGCTTGCGGTCGCGATCGTCTCGCGATGCTCCGCGCCCGGCTCGCCGATGAAGGCGCGCATGTCGATGAGGCCCGGCGCGACGACGTCGCCATGGCAATCGATGATCTCGACATCGTCGCCAAGATTGGCCGAGGTCACCGCGGCCCCGAGACCCGCAATCAGCCCATCGCGCGCAAATACGCCGCCGCGGCTTTCGTGATCGCTCGCGGGATCGATGAGGCGCGCGTTGACAAAGGCGAGAGGCCGCTGGGACATGGGCCAAGCGCATATCGCGCGGGACGTCGCGCTGGCAAGGCGAGAGCGCCGCAAGCCGCAAATCCTCGCTTGCCTCGCTCAGCAAAAGCGTCTAAACGGCGGCTCCCGCTGCGGAGCCCGCTCCGCGAAGTGGACGCGCGCCCGTAGCTCAGCTGGATAGAGCACCAGACTACGAATCTGGGGGTCGGGAGTTCGAATCTCTCCGGGCGCGCCAAATAAAATCGACTACTTGGGCCCGGCGGCGCACAGGCTATCGCGGCGCTTCGCTGCCAACTCGGCCGCTCTGGCGCCGCGGTCTACCCTCTAAATGGTGCGTCGTCCGACGAACATATGGTAGATAAGCAGGACGACGACGGCGCCAATCACTGCGACAAACATGCTCCAGATGTTGAAGCCAGTGACGCCGACGGAGCCGATCGTATCGAAAAGGAAGCCGCCTACGAGCGCTCCAACGATGCCCAGGACCACATCAAGCAGGAAACCTTCCCCAGTCTTATTGACGATCCTGCTGGCGATGAAACCGGCGATCAATCCGAGCACGATCCAGCCGATAATTCCCATATACGGTGCGTTTTCCATAGGGCTCCTCCAGCGAAATCGCTAGCTAAACAGGCCGCTAAGCGAGTTTGTTCCGCTGGCGCGTAACTGCGTTGTAATTTAGTCTCCCGCGCTGGGGAATTTCCATGACCGAAACACGCAAGCTGGCCGCGATCCTCGTGTCCGATGTCGTCGGCTATTCGCGCCTGGCCGGCGCGGACGAAGAGGGCGTGCTGGCGAGGCTGAGGGCGCTGCGCCGCGAGCCGGATTGAGACGTAGCCCGGCCTCGACGCGCGCCGGGACGCTCGCTTCAACGGGTTCTTCAGGCGAACCGCCCGCTTCGGCGAGTTCTCATCTTCGTCTTCCCCGGCGCGCCGCTTTTCACCACTTCGGAATAAATCTGGGCGCTATTGTCCCTTCTGGCGGGAGGGGAATAGCACCTGGCCTAGCTCGTACGGAAATTCGAGACGATCGCCTCCGCGAGAGCGTCGACATCGGGTTGACGCGCCGTCCGCGACTTCAGCAAGACAATACGCAGATCCGGAAGTTCAGGGAGGCCCTCGTCCGCTTCGACGCAACGGAGCTCATCGGGCAAGTGAAAGCCCAGGGAGACAGTGACGGCGGCGCCTTTGAGCACAGGAGCATAGAGGCCTTCCATTGAACTCGCGGCCGACACCACGCAATGCTCACGTCCCGATCGCTCAAGGGCCTGAAGAGGCGCGCTGCGCCACAAACAATCTTCCATCCACGGCGGCCGCCAGGGGCAGTCCGCAGGTGACAGAGACAGCGGCAGAGGCGTCCTGCCATGCGCCGGGTCTGCTTTCGACGTAACCCATCGCAACGGGCCCTGCCAGATTTCCTTCGCCTCCCACCCCTTGGGCGTATGCGCGCCCTCACATACGACGATATCAAACAGCCCGTTTCGGATCTGAGGGGCGATCTGGCAGGAAAATCCTTCGACCACCTCGACCATGGCGTCGGGGTAGCGCGCGTGGAACGCCTCAATCGATCCGGTCAGAAAGAAGACGCTGTATTCACGAGAGGACGCCAATCTCAGCTTTGCCGTCGTCTGGTCCGGACCTAAGCTTAGGAAGGCTTCGTCGTTTAGGCGGAGCATCGCACGCGCCTTTTCGACCAGCGCGCGGCCCTGTAGCGTCAATTCGACCGGGCCGCCCTTGGAGCGCACGACGAGAGGTTGGCGCACGAGCGCTTCCAGCTTCTGGATCTGCAAAGTGACTGCGGATTGCGTGCGCCCCACGCGTTCTGCCGCGCGAGTAAAGCTGGATTCTTCCGCGATGCAGACGAGGGTGCGGAGTAGGTCGAGATCAAGATTTGGGCGCGTCGGCATCGATGAGTTTTCCAAATAAGGAAATAAGCAGAACTCGTTTTGCTGCGTCCGCCGTGCGTTTTACCCTCCTGTCCGCAGTTCGAAGAGAATTCACGAGGCTCTTCGCGCAAGCGACTGCGAGGTTCGCCGATCCGCTCGAAGGGCGCAAGTCGTCGAACTGTGACGCTCGCGCGCTTATGCGGCAGGAAGGAACACGCTCAAGATGAAGCGATACATGATCGAGCGAGACATCCCCGGCATCGGCGCGATGTCGGCTGAACAGCTAAGTGGCGCAGCAAAAGCGTCCTGCGAAGCGATCGAGCAGATCGGCTCTGACGTCCAGTGGCAGCACAGCTATGTCGCAGGTGAGAAGACCTACTGCATTTATCTCGCAAAAGACGAAGCGACAATCCATCGGCACGCCAAGTTGAGCGGCATTCCGGTGACAAGTATTACGCCTCTAACCCAAATTATCGACCCGTTGACAGCCAATACGTGAAACCCAAAAGCCGCGACTAACTTCGTTACATAAAACGCAAACTCGTTCAACAAGGAGAAAAACATGAGCACGACCAGTAAGGCTCTGACGACGGCGATGCTTACATTGCTTGCTCTCCCGGCTTTTGCGGATACGGCGCCAGAAATGAGCGGGATGCCAAGATTGGCAATAGGCGGCTATGACACTGTCGCCTATTTCACTGTCGGAAAGGCAGTCCCGGGCAGCCTTGACTATCAGACGGTTTGGCATGACGCCCGTTGGCAGTTTGCCAATAAAGCGGATCTCGATCTCTTCACGGCAAATCCGGACAAATATGCAGCTCAATATGATGGTCATTGCGCCATGGGCGTTGCGTACGAGAATGGGCACAAAGATACCGTCGATCCCGAGGCGTTCACGATCGTCAACGGTAAGCTCTATGTCAATCACACAAAATATTGGACGACCGAATGGCGCAAGAATGAAAGTGAAAACATAAGCCGGGCCGACAAAAATTGGCAAACAGTAAAGGACAGTCCTGAGCCAATGAAATAAGGCGCTGGAGCCGCAGCATTTCGGCCTAAATCTCCGAGTGCGGCCGTGGGCCGGATGCTGGTAGACCTCCTTCGTTTGACATTGAGCCGCGAGGTCGATGGCGGCGGCGGAGGATGAACGCACAATCGCAGTGCGGCATCCCCGCAAACGAAGCCGGCTCTGACGCAACCGAGCTCACTTTCAGAGAGCTCGATAAACGACCGAAATTACAACCACATGGGAGCGCCCTGCTCCGTCCTGTCGAGCGCGCCATTTGAATTCCGCAAAACGCGTCAGGTTTGACCAGGTCGGAACCGCCCTTCAAATCCGGGCGAGCGGGGTCGACAAATGCGGGCGAGCCTGTTAAGAACATATCATGAACATTCTCAACTCGGTCGACAAAAATCTCGAGCGCAAACTGGTCATTCTGAGCGATGCGGCGAAGTACGACGCCTCCTGCGCCTCGAGCGGCGGGGCGAAGCGGAATTCGCTCGACGGCAAGGGGCTTGGGTCGATCACCGGAGCGGGCATATGCCATGCCTATACGCCGGACGGGCGCTGCATTTCGCTGCTGAAAATCCTGCTCACCAATTTCTGCGTCTACGATTGCGCCTATTGCGTCAATCGCGTCTCCAGCAATGTTTTACGCGCCCGCTTCTCCGTTGACGAGGTGGTGAAGCTGACCCTCGGCTTCTATCGCCGCAACATGATCGAAGGGCTGTTTCTTTCCTCAGGGATCATTCGCAGCGAAGATTATACGATGGAGCAGCTCGTGGGCGTCGCCCGGACGCTGCGGGAAGAGCACACTTTTCGCGGCTACATACATCTGAAGACCATCGCCGGCGCCGACGATCGCCTGATCGCGGAAGCGGGTCGCTGGGCCGATCGCCTCTCGGTCAATGTCGAACTGCCTTCCGAAGACAGCCTTCAACGGCTTGCGCCGGAGAAGCGGCCGGCGACAATCCGACGCGCTATGGCTTCGCTGCGCCTGAAGCTCGAGGAAGCCGGCGACAAGAGCGCGAAGAGCAAGCCGCGCGCGTTCGCGCCCGCCGGGCAGAGCACGCAGATGATCATCGGCGCGGACGCCTCGCCCGACCGCGAGATCATGACGAAAAGCGCCGCGCTCTATTCGAGCTACGCCCTGAAGAGGGTCTATTACTCGGCCTTCAGCCCGATTCCGTCGCCGGCCGCGCGCCTGCCGCTGAAGGCGGCGCCGTTGGTTCGCGAGCACCGCCTTTATCAGGCGGACTGGCTGATCAGATATTATGAATTCGGCGTCGACGAGATTTTTGCCGGCGGCGACGGCATGCTCGATCTCGCCGTCGACCCGAAGCGCGCCTGGGCGCTTCGCCATCTCGATCTTTTCCCGCTCGACGTGAACACGGCAGCGCGCGAAAACCTGCTGCGCGTGCCCGGGCTCGGCGTGCGCGTAGTCGACAAGATCCTCGCGTCCCGGCGGCATGGCGCCTTGCGCCTATCAGATGTCGCGCGCCTTACCCGCCGCATCGGCGCGCTGCGGCCGTTCATCACGACGCTCGACTGGCGACCGCGGCGTGAATTGGACGCGATGCCGGCGCTGGCCTCGCGTGAGCCGAAGCAACTCGATCTGTTCGCGGCATGATCGGCGTGAACCTGGCCTCGCAGGCTGATTTCGCCGGCTGGCGCGACGCGGCGCGCTCGCTGCTCGCCAAAGACGTCGGGCCTGAAGAGGCAGTCTGGACGGTCGGCGGGAGCGACCTGTTTGCAGGATTCGCAGAGGCGCTTCCGTCGGTCGGGTCGCCGGAATTCAGGGTCGCCGCCCGCTTCGTCGAACTCGCGAAATTCGCCATCTGTCATAGCGACGGCGAACGCTTCGCCCTGCTCTATCGACTGCTGTTCCGGTCCCGGCGCGAGCCTGGCCTGATTGGCAATCTCGCCGATCCCGACGTGGCGCGGTTGGGACAGTTGGCGAAGTCGGTGAGCCGCGACCGGCACAAGATGACGGCGTTCGTCCGTTTTCGAGAAACGAACGATGACTCGGGGCGGCTTCTTTATGTCGCCTGGTTCGAGCCGCAGC
Source organism: uncultured Pseudomonadota bacterium (assembly GCA_963710855.1). GTDB lineage: Bacteria > Pseudomonadota > Alphaproteobacteria > Rhizobiales > Beijerinckiaceae > Roseiarcus. The sequence goes on from CAVQBX010000008.1 coordinate 108,413, forward strand.
ATCACATCGAGGAACTGAGCGCGCCTTTCTTCGTCGACCGCTACGCGCAGAATAACTTCGTTATCCTGACGCCGAAGCGCAGCATTCTGTTTCGCAACGGCGAGCTCAGCTTCGGTCCAGGCGCGCGTAAGGCGGACGTAGTTGGTCACGACGGCTTTTCGAGCGCCTGGAACGCTTACTATCGCTCGATGTTCAATCCTGCGCGGCTCATGCCGAACGCGATGCGAAAGGAAATGCCTATGAAATACTGGGCGAACCTGCCGGAGACGCAGCAGATCCCCGACATGATGGCGGCGGCGGGTTCGCGCGTCGACCATTTGCTTGCATTGCCCGCAGCCCCGCCGACCCGCCGCCGGGCCAAGGCGCCGGAGCCGATCGCGGCCGCTGATGCGAGCGACCTCTCGACGCTGCGGCGCGACGCGGAAACCTGCCGTCGCTGCGATCTCGGCGCGCACGCCACGCAGACCGTTTTCGGGGAAGGCCCGGCCGACGCGAAGATCATGTTTGTCGGCGAGCAGCCCGGCGATCAGGAAGACCTTGCGGGAGTGCCGTTCGTCGGCCCCGCGGGCGCGCTGTTCAACGAAGCGATGACGCGCGCCGGGCTTTTGCGTGCGCAAGCCTATGTCACCGGCGCAGTCAAACATTTCAAGTTCGCGCCGCGCGGCAAGAAGCGCCTGCACAAGACGGCGGACACGCCGGAAATCCTGGCTTGCAAATGGTGGCTCGAAAAGGAGCTCGCGGCAGTTTCAGCGCCGCTCATCGTCGCGATGGGCGCGACGGCTCTGTTCTCTCTGACGGGCGAGCGCGGCGGGCTATTGAAGGCGCGGGGGCAGTTGCGCGAATTTCGCGGCCGCCGCCTGTTCGTCACCGTCCATCCGGCCTACGTGCTGCGCTTGCCGGATGCGGAAAAGCAGGCGGAAGCGCGGCGGCAATTTTTCGAGGATTTTCGGTCGATCGCGGGGATGGTCAAGCAATCGGGGTAAATTCCCGGGCAGAACGGCGCATTGTAGCCGCAGTCGCTGACCGCTACGGGCTCGGATGGGAAATTGTCATCCCCGCGAAAGCGGGGATCCAGTGTCGTAGGGCTCTCCGACTTGGTTACTCCGCTCTTTTCTGCGGGCCAAGAATCACAAGCTGGATCCCCGCTTTCGCGGGGATGGCACTCGGAGCGTCTAATCCGAGCCCTATGGGTCGCTGACCGCGGGCGACGTCTTTTCTTGACTTTCCCCTCAACAAGCCCCATAGGACCCATGTTGCGTCGCAACACGAGGCGCTCTGGCAGCGTAAATCGGCAGCAAGCCGGCAAGCCAGCTTTCCTCCCTTGATCCCCGAGCGTCGGCCCGATTACGCAGGCCGTACTCTGAAAGCGGCCTTCGCTCGTCTCAAGAGCGGCTGCGTATGAAAGATTCCTAAGTGACTGAATTTACTGGAACTCGGCCTGCCCAAGTCGCTGCTGCGCGCTCTTCACGGCGCCGGCTATGATACCCCGACCCCCATCCAGACCCAAGCGATCCCCGAGCTCATGAAGGGCCGCGACCTGCTCGGCATCGCGCAGACCGGCACCGGCAAGACCGCGGCTTTCGCGCTGCCGCTGCTGACCCGCCTGCTCGCCCATCGCAAGCGCCCTGCCCCGTTCACGGCGCGCGTGCTCGTGCTGGCGCCGACGCGCGAGCTTGCGGCGCAGATCGCCGAAAGCTTCCGCGTCTACGGGCAGTTCGTGCGTCCGGCCCTGCAGGTCGGCGTCATCGTCGGCGGCGTGTCGGCGCGGCCGCAGCTGGACATGCTGGCGCGTGGCGTAGAAGTGCTGGTCGCGACGCCCGGCCGGCTGCTCGACCACCTTTCGAGCCGGCGCGACATGCTCGCCTCGACCGAGGCTCTCGTGCTCGACGAAGCCGACCACATGCTCGATCTCGGCTTCATCATCCCGATCCGCCGCATCGTCGCCATGCTGCCGAAGGCGCGCCAGACCCTGATGTTCTCGGCGACTATGCCGAAGGAAATCGCCGGCCTCGCCGCCGACCTGCTGCGCGATCCCGTGCAAGTCGCCGTCGCGCCGGTCGCGACCACCGCGGAGCGCGTCGAGCAGCGCGTCGTATTCGTCGACAGCGCCGCCAAGCGCGACGTGCTGACCGAACTGATGCGCGACGAAGCCGTCACGCGCGCGATCGTGTTCACGCGCACCAAGCATGGCGCCGACAAGGTTGCGCAGCACCTTGAAAAGGCTGGCGTCGACGCCCAGGCGATCCACGGCAACAAGAGCCAGAACCAGCGCATCCGCGCGCTCGACGGCTTCAAACGCGGCGCCACGCGAGTGCTGGTCGCGACCGACATCGCGGCGCGCGGCATCGATGTCGACGCCGTCTCGCACGTCGTCAATTTCGAGCTGCCTGACGTCGCTGAAGCCTATGTGCATCGCATCGGGCGCACCGCGCGCGCCGGCGCCGCGGGTCAGGCGATCTCCCTCTGCGACAATGAGGAGCGGGGGCTGCTGCGCCAGATCGAAAGGCTGACGCGGCAGAGCATGCCCTTTACTGACCGGCGCGGGCCGGCCGGGCAACGCTCCGAGGCAACGCCCGAACGGGCCAGGAGCCACGGTCCAAGCCGGCGCGGGCCGCAACCCCGGCGAGGCGAGGCGCACCCGTCCCAAAAACACCGTCCGGCGCGCCCGCAAAAATCGCGCGGCTGAGGTTTTGGGGAACCGCTGGCGCCCTTCGCGCGTTGGTCGCGTCGGATGGACAGCGCCAGCGGACGATCTCGTCCCGGCCTTGAGGGCTCAAGATGAGATCTTTGATTGCGATCATCGTCATCGTCTATCTCGTCGGGATAGGCGTCGCGCTCGCGCCAACTTTTGAGGCGAAGTGGAACACCGGCACGGCCGCCGAGCTTTTCAACTCGACGGTCTCCGAATTGCCCTATGCCGTCGCGTGGCCCGTCAGGGTCTATCACCGCTTCCGGGACGAGCCGGCCGAGCACGCAAATAGCTGAGAACTGTACCGCGGTCGCTGATCGCGGGAGCTCAAGCTTGGCTGACACTCGAAAAATGAAGCGTCTCACCACAACCCCGGTCAGCGACCGCGGCTACGACGCGCCACTCCCCGTGGAACCCGCAAGGCTCGCTAGCCGTTTCAGAGTTTGCAAACATCGGAGGCGATCATGACGAGAGCCACGGGCGCGCGCCCGGCCACCGACGTGGCGCACTATCTCGGCGGCGTGGTTTTTCCCGCGCACAAGCAGGATCTGATGCGACGGGCAGAGGAAAACGGCGCCGACAGCGACGTGCTCGCGATCATCGACAGCCTGGCGGACAGCGGCTTTGAAGATTTGGCCGATGTGACGGAAGCCTGTGAAGCCGCGGAAAAAGCCGCCAGCCCGAAGACGGTTCCGCGTGACTGACTTTTTAGGAGGAAACCCATGAAGGAAGGCGTCACCGCGCAATCGCTCTCGAACATCGAGCAATATCTGCACGACGTCGAATTTCCAGCCAACAAAGAGGAACTATTGGAGCAGGCTCGACAGAGCGGGGCCGACGACAGCGTGCTCGAAATTCTTGAGAACCTTCCGGACCGTCAGTTTGCGAGCATGTCCGACGTGACGAAGGCATTTGAAGCAGGCAGCACGCGTTAGTCCGGCGTCAGCTTGGCGAGCGGCGCCGGCACGGCGTCGCTGATGAACTGGCCGGGCGTGACGAGCAGCGAGATCGTCCCGGCGGCGGGCGCGCGCACGCTGCATTGGTTGAGACGCTCTTCAGTCAGCGAAACCCCTGCAGCTGCGGAATCGCGCCGGGCGGCTGCCTCGTCGACGTCCTCCCGACGCGATCCAGCATGCAGCAGGTCGAGGCGTTTTTGCGCGTCGTTCATTTGCGCGGATGTGATGCGGGCGTCGCGTCTGGCCTCGAGAATCTGTGCGCGAGTGATCGTCACGCCCTCCGTCAGGGCCTTGGCGCGGTTGAAAGTGTCGGCGGCTTCTTCCGCGCGCGCCTGCGCGACCGCGACATTGGCCTCGCCGATCGCAACTTCCTCGGGACGCGGGCCATTCTTGACGCGCTGATAGTTGGCTTCCGCGGCGCCGAGATCGGCTTTGCGAACCTTGATCTCCGCTTCCAGTGGGCGGCAGTCCATTTGCAGGATGAGATCGCCAGCTTTTACATGCGAACCTTCGTCAACCACGATCTTGGCGACGAGCCCGCTGACCGCAACGCCGAGCATGTAGGGCTTGCCGGCAGTGGCCGCCTCGGCCGGCGCTGCGAGGCCGAGCGCTGCGACCAGAGCGCATGTCAGCGTGCGCATAGTTTCCTCCAGTGGTTCTCCTTAGTCGAACATCCGACAATGGCGAGATTGCGAGCGTCAGCCGGCGGCGGCGAGCAGCTCCGCAACCCTCGCGGCGGCCTTGAGGCCCGAGCCCGAGAGCACGACGACCGTTGTCTCCTTGCCTGAAATCGCCCCGGAATCCGCAAGAATGTCCAGCGCGGCGGCGGCGGTGGCCGAGGTCGGCTCGACGAACAGGCCGTCCGAGGCGAGACGGCGCAGGGCGGACACGATTACGTGTTCGCTCGCGGCGATTGCGCCCCCGCCGCTTTCGCGCAGCGCGGCAATCATCTGTTTGAGGCGCAGCGGGCGCTTGATCGCCGTCCCCTCAGCGATAGTCGGCTTCGTCTCGCGCTCGACCGGATGATCGACGTCGGCCGCAAAGCTCGCCTCGACGGGCGAGCAATTGAGCGGCTGCGCGGCGAACAGGCGCGGCAGACGCGCGATCGCGCCCGCCCGCTTCAATTCGCTGAAGCCGAAGAAACAGCCGAGCAGCAGAGAGCCCGCGCCGACGGGAACGATCACGTTGTCGGGCGCCGCAAAGCCGAAATCCTCCCAGAGCTCATAGGCCAGCGTCTTCACGCCTTCGACGAACATAGGCTGCCAGTTGTGGCTCGCATAAAAGGTTTGGGTTGATTGCCTGATCGCCTCAGCCTCGGAGTTTTCGCGCGGCCCCTCGACGAGCTGCACTTCGGCGCCGTAGGCGCGGACTTGCGCGATCTTGGCGGGTGACGTGGAGGCAGGGCGCGAAAATTTTTACCCGCATGCCGCCGGCCGCGCCGAAGCCGGCGATCGCCGAGCCGCCATTGCCGGAACTGTCCTCGAGCACAGAGGCGACGCCGCGCTCGCGCAAATAAGAAAGCATCACCGAGGCGCCGCGGTCCTTGAAGCTGCCGGTCGGGCTGAACCATTCGAGCTTGAAGAACGGCTTCAGATGGCCCCACGCTCGCTCAACCAGCGGCGTGCAGCCTTCGCCCATGCTGATCGGCTGTTTGATCGCGACCGGCAGCGCGGCGCGATAGCGCCATAACGAACGCGTCCCGCGCTCGATGTCGTCTCTTCCGATGCCGCCTTGCGGCGTCACCAGCAGCGGCGCGCCATCATCGGATCGCCAGCGCGGAACGTCGAGGGAATAGAGAGCGCCGTTCAGCGGATCGACATAAGAGGCCATCCCCAACGATGCCGTATTTCAACGGCGGCGGCTAGGGATTTTCAATCCACGCATCGCGTCTGGAATCTCGACAGGTTGACGGGCGTCGTGCAACGTTGGCGTGCAAATAAGCAGCCGAACACGTTAAATTGCTCGGTCGTTCGGCGGATATTTAAATCAACAGGGAGCCCGAAACGATGACCATTATCAGCACCGCATACACCGAGACCAGCTACTCTTTCATCACCAACGGGCAGACTGTTGTCGTCACACCGACCGGCTCCATCGTCGACGACATCGGCGATACCGTCATCAATTCGATCGGCAATTACCAACAGATCACAATGGATGGCTTCATCTATTGCTCTAATGACGGCTACGGGATTGGCATAGCCGTCAACGGAGCCTACACGTCGGTCGCAGTGAACGCGCTGCTTCAAGCTGACACGGGCGTCGAATTCAACGATGACGTAGGCAATAGCCTCACCGTTGGGTCGCAGGGAACAATCGAGTCGCTCAACGGCGCGGCCGCTTACTTCACGGGTGGAAATACGGACACAGCCTACATACTATCGAATGCCGGCGAGCTGACTTCGATCGGATTGCAAAACACGGTCGTATTCGCCAATGGCGGTCTCGACCTGATCACCAACTCGGGTCTGATTTCCGGGGATTTTGCGGTTAGTTTTGTTGACGACGTCGGGGAGGAAAGTCTCGAGAATTCGGGCACGATCACAGGCGGATCCGGCGCCGACGCAGCGGCGATCCGCAGCGATGGCTCCTCGGTCGGCGTCAACATCGTCAATTCCGGTCTTATCACCGATGGGGGCTCCAACGGGATCGACAGCGCCTATTCGCTGCTCTCGTTCGACGACGTCCTCGCCGCGACTTCGACCCTAGACAACAAAGGGACGATCAGCGGTTCAGGTTATGTAATCCAGTCTTTGGACGACATCCTCCTTATCTCCAATTCAGGCTCGATCCACGGCGGCCTGTTCTCCGACGTAGGCGCCACCGTTCACAATTCCGGGCTCTGGGCGGGGCAAGCGGCGTCGGCCGTGACGGTGTTCGAGCTCGTCAACAGCGGCGATATCGTGACCAACTCGCGCGCGGGGATCATCGACGGCGGCATCCTCCTCGGATCAGGCGGCAACTCGCTCACAAATGCCGGCAGCATCGACGGCGCGATCTCTTTCCTGGGCGCGGGCTCCACCGATAGTTTGACGAATTCGGGCGAGATCACCGGAAGCATCACGCTCACGGGCGCCAAGAGCACGTTCACCAATTCGGGGACGGTCACTGGCAGCATCACGTTTTCGGGGGCAAACAGCACGTTCACCGACACTGGAACAGTGACCGGCAACGTGAAACTCGGCGCGACGAATTCGATGGTCAATCACGGCCAGATCTACGGCGACCTCACCGCTGGTTCGACCAATTCAGTGACCAACAAAGGCGTGATCCACGGCGATATAACCCTCGGCGCACATGATACGATCTACGTCGGAAACGTCACCGGCGCAGTAAACGCCAAAACCAACGACCTTCTCGAGTTCAGCGGCAATTTCGGCAATCAGACGATCAACAAGTTTTTGGCCGGCAGCGGTTCAACTGCCGACATCATTCAATTCGCCACAAACGACTTCAGCTCGTTCGCCAAGGTGCAGGCGGCCTCGACGCAGCAAGGCTCTGACGTGGTGATCCGGCTCGACGCGACGGATTCGATCACGCTGACGGGCGTCACGCTGTCGAGCCTGGTCGCGGCGAACTTCACGTTCACTTAGAGGCCGCCCGTAACCGGGGCAGATTTCCAGGCGCTATTGAGCCGCGGCCCTCGACCGCGGTGGCTTAAGCCTGGCGGATACTCAAAGAATGGGCCTCACACGACCACCGCGGTCAGCGACCGCGGCTACAAAGCGCCGATCTGCCCGACTACGGCCGTCCCGCTCAATAAACGTTGCGATCGTAGGCGCCGTAGTAATAACCGTCCGGATAATAATTGTCCGGATAGCCATAGCCCGGAGCCGTGTAGGGCGAAGGCGGATAGGGCGAAGACGGCGGCGCGACCGCCGCGGTCTGCTGCGGTGGCGGCGCGGCTTCGTTTACGGAGAACAGCGGCGTACCGCCCTGCAGCACCACGACGGTCGTGCCGAGCGGCACGCGGTTGTAGAGATCGATGATGTCCTGATTGATGAGCCGGATGCAGCCACTAGACACCGGCGTGCCGATCGTGTCCGGCTCGTTGGTGCCATGCAGGCGGAAGTCGGTGTCGACGTTGCCGCGATAGAGGTAGAGCGCGCGGGCGCCGAGCGGATTGCTGAGTCCGCCGTTCATGCCGCCGGCATAGGCGCGGTAGCGCGGCATGGTCTTCATCATCCAGGCGGTCGGCGTCCAGTGCGGCCAGACCGCCTTGCGGGCGATCGTTCCCGAGCCCTGGAAATTGAGCGCCTGTTCGCGACCGACGCCGACAGCGTAGCGGATCGCCTTGCCGCCCGGCTGCACGAGGTAGAGCCGGCGTTCGGGGATGCTGACGACGATCGTGCCCGGATGGTAAGGCCCGGAGAACGAAACCTCGCGGCGCATAAGATCCGGGTTCATCGCGGCGACGTCGAGGCCCGGGATCTCGTAACCATTGTCGTTCACGGGACCATATATGCGGGCGTAGTCGTAGCCTCCGCCGACGGTCGGAAAGGAGGCGATGGGCCCCGGCCCGCCGGTCGAAGCGCAACCGCCAAGCGTCAGCGCGCTGCCGACAAGAAACCCCCTCCGACTGAAAACGACCGACATCTCTACCCCGCTCGCGTCCGACTTACCCTCTCGCCTCTACCTTACCGAAACGCGAATTGCAGCTTTGGGTTCAAGCACAAAGCCGCGAATGCGCGCAAATTGTCGCAGGTGTGTCTTGCAGGAAACGTTCCAGCGGCAGATTCAGCGCCAGCCGAGCGCCGGGGCGACCTTCGTCAGGATCGTTTCGATGACATGGGTATTGTAGGCGACGCCCAGTTAATTCGGCACGGTCAGCAGCAGGGTGTCGGCCTCGGCGATCGCTTCGTCGCCCTTGAGCTCCCTGACCAGCGTTTCGGGCTCGGCGGCATAGCTGCGGCCGAAGATCGCGCGCGTCTGCTCGTCGATATAGCCGACCTGATCGGCCTCGTTGCGACCGCGTCCGAAATAGGCGCGATCCTCATCGCTCACCAGCGCGAAAATGCTGCGGCTGACCGAGATGCGCGGCTCGCGCGTGTGTCCTGCCTCCTTCCACGCCGCCCGATAGGCGCGGATCTGCGCGGCCTGCTGGACATGGAAAGGCTCGCCTGTCTCGTCATTCTTGAGCGTCGAACTTTGCAGGTTCATGCCCGCCTGGGCCGCCCAGACCGCCGTGGCGTTCGACCCGGCGCCCCACCAGATGCGCTCACGCAAGCCTTCGGAAAAGGGTTCGAGGCGCAGCAGGCCGGGGGGATTCTGGAACATCGGGCGCGGATTCGGGCGCGCGAACCCCTCGCCTTTGAGGAGGTCAAGGAAGACCTCGGCATGGCGGCGGCCCATGTCGGCGTCGTCCCGCCCCTCCTCCGGCTGGTAGCCGAAGTAGCGCCAGCCGTCGATCACCTGCTCCGGCGAGCCGCGGCTGATGCCGAGTTGCAGGCGCCCGCCGGCGATAAGGTCCGCGGCGCCGGCGTCCTCGGCCATGTAGTGCGGATTCTCGTAGCGCATGTCGATGACGGCGGTTCCGATCTCGATTCGGCTGGTCTTAGCGCCGACGGCCGCGAGCAGCGGAAAGGGCGACGCGAGCTGGCGGGCGAAGTGATGAACCCGAAAGTAGGCGCCATCAGCGCCTAGCGCCTCCGCTGCGACCGCGAGGTCGATCGATTGCAGCAGCGCATCCGCGGCCGAGCGGGTCCCGGAGTGCGGCGAGGGCGTCCAGTGCCCGAACGAGAGAAAGCCGATCTTCTTCATGGCTGCGCACTCTAGCGGACGAAGTTGATTTTCCGAAATCGGCGCCCCATGGTCCGGCCGCCAATAACCATTCTTACAAAACGGCGCTGGCCTACATGCAATCGTTGGGACTCGAGGCGGGCGGCATCACGCTCGGCCTCACGGTGTTCGGTTTGGTTTTTGTCAGCGCAGTCATGGGACTGACCGTCCAGCATTTCCTGCCCGAGCGCTACACGACCGGCGGTTCGCGCGACATGTCGGGGGCCGTGATCGGTCTCCTGACCCTGCTGCTGGCGCTGGTGCTCGGCCTGATGATCTGGACCGCGTTCGGCGTCTATTCAACCCAGAAGGCCTCTATCCAGCAACTCGCCATCAACATTCTCAAGGTGGACAGCGCGCTGCATACCTATGGCGACGAGGCGGCGCCGGGGCGCACGCTGCTGCGCGACCTCGCGCGCAGCGGCGTCGATCACGTCTGGAACGCCGAGCCCGACATCGCCATGGGCTACGCGCACGCACTGTCGGGGGGCCAGACGATGCAGGACTATCTCGAACTCGCTGCAGCCGACCACGGACAAGCAGAAGGCTGCGAAAGCCGACGCCGCCGCTGCGGCGAATTGGCTGTTGCAGACGCGGCTTTCCATGGCGCTCGCCCTCAACGACCCACTTTCCTATCCGCTGCTTTACGTTGTCGTCGCCTGGGCCATGGCGCTGTTCTTCGGCTATGGTTTCCTCGCCAAGGCGACGCCGACCGCATTCGTGATGGCGGCGGTCGGGGCGCTCGCCATAGCCTCGGCGGTCTATGCGATAAGCGATCTCTCAAGCCCCTATACAGGTGAGTTCCGGGTCAGTCCGCAGCCGATTGAGGACGCGCTGACCGTGGTTGACATACTATCGTCACGAGCAGGCGCTCATCACTGAGCGCGGCGAATTCGCGGCGCGGGCAACGTCGACGCGATTTGCGCGGGCGCCTGACTTGGCCCATAATCCGGTCGCCCGGGGGGACGCTCTGTCGTTTGTCGGCAGGGGGTTGCAAAGCTCAAATCGACGGATGGCGATGGAAGTTCTTTCGGTCACGCGGCAACCTTTCGAACCCGAACGCGCGGAACGACCGGCCGCGCTCGCGCTTCCGGACGTCACAAGTGAAGCTTTCGGCTGGAGCGCCGCCCTTGGCGCGGCGGATCTGCGGCTCGTGCGCGCCGCCTCCCGATCCGCGCGGCGGCCGACCATCAGGGCGCTGGCGATTGCGCTTTCGACGCTCGGCAACGGGTGGATCTATTTCCCGCTGTTCGGCGTGCTCGTCGCGAAATGGGGATTGCTCGCCTCCCGAAATCGTCGTGCCCGCAGCGCTCAATGCGCTGCTGCTGCACAGCATCTACCCCAGGCTCAAGCGCGGCATCGGCCGACGGCGGCCCTTCGAGGCGGATCCGCGCCTGCCTAGCCTGTTGAAGACGCTCGATTCGCATTGGTTTCCGAGTGGCCATACGATGACCCTGGCGGGCGTTCTGACGCCGGTCGTGATGTTCTGGCCTGCCGCCGCCCTGTCGGCGACGGCCGTCGGACTCGGCGTCGCCTGGTCGCGAAGTCGCCGCCGCGCATCATTATCCGAGCGATGTCGTGGCGGGCGCGGCCCTCGGCATCGGCGTCGGCTATCCCACGACCGTGCTGGTCGGCGCGCTCTGGGGCTGAGCGGCGCTTGACTACAGCGGCTCAGTTGGGCCAGCACATCCAAGCTATGCCTCTCTCGCGAAGCGCGCCCGTTTGAAACTTCTGATCGTCACCGACGCCTGGCGCCCGCAGATCAATGGAGTCGTGCGCACGCTCGAAATGACCGCGGAGGAATTGGCGCGGCTCGGGCACGAAGTGCGAATCGTCGGCCCCAAGACCGATCGCTGGGCGACTTTCGCGGCGCCCTTCTACCCCGAGATCAAGCTCGAGTTATTCGCCAACGGACGCCTTGCGCGCATTTTCGACGAGTTCGCGCCCGACGCGGTGCATATCGCGACCGAGGGACCGTTGGGGTTTGCCGCGCGCCGCATCTGCCTCGAGCGCGATCTGGGCTTCTCGACCGCCTACCACACGCGCTTTCCGGAATATCTGGCGCAGCGCCGGCGGGGATGGTCGGCGCGCCTCATCCGCGCCTCGATCTACGCCCTGCTTCGTCATTTCCATCGTCCCTCCAGCGCGGTCATGGTGGCGACCGCCTCGATCGAGCGCGAGCTCGTGGCGAAGGGTTTTGCGCGGCTCGAGCGATGGTCGCGCGGCGTCGATCTCGGCCTGTTCCGCCCTCAATGGGAGGCGCCGAGCGAATTCGTTAACCTGCCTCGCCCGCGGCTCCTCTATGTCGGCCGGCTCGCGGTCGAGAAGAACCTGCCGGGCTTCCTCGGCCTGAAGACGCCGGGCAGCAAGATCGTCGTCGGCGACGGCCCCGAATTCGAGGCGCTCAAAAAAGCCTATCCCGATGCCCATTTCCTCGGCGCGCGTCATGGCGCCGAGCTGGCGAGATGCTATGCGGCCGCCGACCTGTTCGTGTTTCCCTCGCTCACCGACACGTTTGGCCTCGTGCTGCTCGAAGCTTGCGCCTCCGGGCTTCGCGTCGCCGCCTTGCCCGCCCCGGACCGCTCGACATTTTCGGCCGCGACAGCGACATCGCCGCGATCGACGCCGACCTCGGCCTGGCGATCGAGCGAGCGCTCGCCTGGGGCAAGGACGCCGTCGCCCCGCGCGCGTTCGCCGAGCGCTTCACCTGGGCCGCCTGCACCCGCCAGTTCTGTGACAATTTACGCGCAGGCCCGGCGACGGCGCGCAAGACCACGGGGGTTCTGGACGGCGAGGTCATTCCGGCGCCGCGCGGGCTCGCCGCGAACTAAGCCTCCGCCATCGCCCGGTCCTTGCGCGCCGCCGAGGGAGAACGGCCGGTCCAGCGTTTATAGGCGTGATTGAAGGAGGTCGTGCTCTCGTAGCCGAGCAGCCAGGCGATATCGGCGAGCGTGAAGCCGGGTTCGGCGAGATATTGCGCGGCGAGAACTCCGACGTAAATCATCGAGTATCTCGGGAAAGGTCGCACCTTCCTCGGCGAGTCGGCGCGACATGGTTCTCAGGCTGAGCGCCAGATTGCCCGCGATGGTCGCCGCCTGCGCCTTGCCATGCGGAAGCAAGCGCTGGATTTCGTTCTCGACCGTCGCCCGCAACGAGCCGGCGGGCGTGCCGAGCGCGTGGGCCGCCTCATCCGCGTAAGGGCGCAGCGTCTGGAGCAGGTAGCGATCCTCTGTCACCAGTGGCAGGGCCGCCGTCTCGCGGGAAAGGACGACTCGATCGGCGAGGCCGGCGAATTCGACCGGACAGCCGTAAAACTGCTCGAAATCCTTGAGGTGGTTTACGCGAGGGTGGGCGTGGGTGACAGCGACCGGACGAATGTTGCGGCCGGTGATCTCGCGCATGGATTTCATCAGCGCGGCAAACTGGAACTCGATGATCTGCTGCGCGGCGCGGCGCGCGAATCCGACGTAGGTCGCCTCGATCGTCACGCTGTCCGGCTGGCGTGTAAGCGAGACCCGCACGCTCTCATTGACGATCCGGCAATAGCGCGCGAACAGCGCGCCGCCCTCCTCCAGATTCTTCGCGGACGAAGTCACGTAATAAAGCAGGCCTATGCCGCGCGGGTTGGCTTCCATGGCGATGCGCAAGCCGAACATGTCGTCGCCCAGCGCCTCGGAAGCAAGTTCGAAGAAACGGGCCTGGCCGGCGGCCGAAAGCCGAAGCTGAATGTCGGCTGCCGCCTGCCGGGAAACGCCCGCGCGGCGCAGCAAGGGCTCGGCGGGAATCGACGCGGCCTCCAGGGCGGCGAGCGCGTGCATGGCCGCAAATCCCGTCGATGTCGGCAACGCCCGTCGCGTTCCCCCCTGTGCCAAAGATGCGCCCCGCTGCTACCCGCCGCGAAACGCTTCGACCCTTGAATCGAAGCGCAGATTTGGCGTGATAGCGCAGGCCGGCTCTACTCGCTATGGGGCCCGCCGCTGATGCCGGCCCTCAACAGGTCGGCGATCTGCTCGAAGCGCGCGATTTCCTCCCGCGAGTGATGGCCGCTGATCGCCAGCGCGATGTCAGGCGTGATGAGAATATGCAGCCGAGGTTCGGCCTTGGCCACGCGGCGGGAGAGTTTTGCGCCGACCGCCCGCTCCAGGGCGCCGACCAGCCTCGCGAGCGAAGAACTTGGACTTGCCGTGGAGGATTTCGGCTCGCCGGCGTCGTAGGAGCGCGCCGCCTGCTCTGACGCCACGTCCCGGAACCCGCCAACTTGCGACATCGCGGCGTCATCCCGCGTCGAATCCGCAAGGGCGGCGAGCGCTTCGATTTCAGCCGTATCCGCCGTGAGGAGCGACTTGCGGATTTGCGGCAGCGTCAGGCCATAGACCTCACGCATGGCGCGCACCGCTCGCGCCCTCGCCAGCGTCGCAATGGCATAACGCGCATTCCGACCGACCGTGCGGGCGCCGGGGATAACCCCCTGGGCGATCCAACTGCGAAGCGTTCTGATCTCGACGCCCGAACTCTCTGGCGAGTTCGCTCAGAGTCAGGAAATCCTCGGGCACGGCCATTCTCCGGTTGCTTGTCGGGTTGAAGTTCGGCGCGCAAGGATTCGTCACGAGCCCTAAGCGTGCGTTGCGCGCAGGCGGCGCAAAACCGAGCTCGTCAGACTTCGCTCGATTCTGGCCAACCTGCGCGCCGAGGCCGATTGCGTTGTGTCGCCCGCGATTTCCCCCAGCCGCGCCCAGTGGTCCACGAGACTTGCCTCGACAAGACGCTTTTCGCGCTCGCCGAGCATCAGCGCGCACCCGGACGCCCCCGCTCGCGGTTTCGACACCGAGGTTTGCTTCACCCAATCGTCCTGTTTGTCCCGCTTCGGCCGACACGACAGGAGTTCGTTTCGCGCGGCGTCGCAGGACGGCCGAGCCATAATGCTTCGCTGCGCTTCAGGATTGCTTGCCGACGCCAAACGGCTGTCGAAATCCGCCATGCGCAGATTATTTGGCCATGACGGCTTTTGGACCGGGCGTACTAGTCAGAGATGGGTCGCACGCCCAACGAATGCGCAAGCTAGGAGCGGCGGCGCCCTCGCCGCCGTTGTGAAACCCTCGCCACGAGGGTGTGATCGGCGACGGCGGCGGGGGCGCCGCCGCTCCATAAAATCAGTAAGTCAGTTCGGCGATCGTGATGTGCCCGTCCTTGCCCGGCCATGCGCGCACGACGATGCGCTCCAGGTTGTACTCCGTGACAATCGGCCGGTCCTCGAGCGAGGCGAGATCGAGCTTGGTCGTCCACACCGCCGGCACGCCGGGGGGAATGTCGGCGGGCGTCTTGCCGTCGAGGATGACGACGTCGCGCGGCAAGCCGAAATAGCCGCGCGGGCGCTTCATCAGCACGGTCGCAGCCTGATCCTTGTCCGGTCCGACGATCGAAGGCCTCAGATCGAAAGCTGCGAACGAGCGCGGGATCGGCGAGCGGTAGATATGCGTCGTCGGCTGGCCCTCGGCTGTGATGACGAATTCGAGCGTGGTGTTGGGATCGGTCTTCAGCGGCCCCCATACGCCGTCGCCGCCGGTCGTCTTGGTCAACAGCGGCGCGCCTTTGCGGGCGCCCGTTTCGGGATCGGTCGCATAGACCTCAACCTTCGCGCCCTCGATCGGCCGGTTGGTCACCGTTCCGCCGTTCTCACCCGTGACGCGGCCGTTGAGCGTCACTTCCGCTTCGGGCGTGATCGCGATGCGCGTCGGCGGCTTGCCGACGATGAAGGCGTAGATTTCCTCGAAAGCTCGCGGGCTCAGCGCGGTCCCGCGATGATCGACGCGGTCGAGCACGAGATTGGTCGCGCCGGTCAACTCGGGCCCCTTGGCGTCGACGCCGGTCGGCACGCCGGGCTTGCCGAGATAGGCGGCGTCGGGCTGGGCATAGACATCGTAGCCGTCGCTGCGCAACGTCAGCGTCGGCACGCCTTCGGGAGCTTCCTTCGCGCCGCCGTTGAGTTTTTTGAGGAACGGACCGGTCCCGTTGTATTCCATCCCGGGCGCGAAGGCCTCGATCGCCCACACGCCGTGATTGGGCGTGCCGCCGAGCACGACTTTCGCGACATGCGCGGCGCCGCCGTTCGCGATGTAGTTGCGCACCGCGTAGCCGCCCCTCGAGAACGCGACGAGCGCCAATTTCTCGGCGCCGGTATCCTTCAGCACCTTGTCGACAAATGCAGAGAGTTCCATGAGTTCGTCATCGGTCGAGGAGCGATCCGGCTGCGCCGTCGCGTTGTCGTCGCGCGCCTGCGGATTGGTGAAGCTGATGGCGAACAGCCGGTCGCGCGGGTAACCGTTGCTTTCGAAGCGCCAGATCGTCGTTTCCCAGGTGGCCGCGAAATCGCTGTCGCCGTGGACGAACACGATCGGCAGCGGCGCCTCGTCGGCGCGCAGCACGCCGGCATGGGAGGTCAAAGCGATGAAGGCTGCGCCCTGCAGCCAGGCGCGACGGGTGAGCATTGGCCTTCCTCCCTTTCGCGCTTGTCGCGCGTTCCTGCGATACGTAGCGCGGCGCGGGCCAGATTGAAACCCGCCCCGCAATCCGCCGCGCGCCGCGCAGCGTATCGGAGCTAACCAGGAGGTCTAAATGATCGCTCGCCGCGCCTTCCTCGCCGCCGCAGCGCTTGCGCTCGTCGCGCCCGCCCATGCGTTCGAACTGCAACCCTATGCGCCTACTGAGGCGCAGAAGGCGATCGCCTCCGGCCGTCCGGTCGTCATCCACGTCTACGCGCCCTGGTGCCTGCAATGCCACATGCAGGCCTCGATCCTCGACGGGCTGAAGGACGACAAGAAATATGACGGCGTCACCTTCTTCCGCGTCGACTACGACAACCAGAAGGACATTGTCGCGAAACTCGACTGCCCGCGCTCGACCGTCATCGCCTACAAGGGCGGCAAGGAAGTGGCGCGCATGTCCTGGGGCATGTCAAAATCCTCCGTGACGGACGTGCTCGACAAGGCGCTCTGATGTGCTGACGACGCTGCCGCTGGCGTTTCTCGCCGGCTTGCTGACGATCCTGAGCCCGTGCGTGCTGCCGCTCGCGCCGATCGTGATCGCGGGTGCGCGCTCGAGCGGGCCCGCGGCGCCGTTCGCGCTCGCCGCAGGCCTCGCGCTCACCTTTGGCCTCATCGGCGGCGCGCTCGCGAGTTTTGGGGTCGAACTCGGCGGGTCCGACGCGTTGCGCTTGATTTCCGCCGCGCTGATGATCGCCATCGCGCTCGTCATGCTGCTGCCCTCCGCGACGCTCGCCGCCGAGCGCGCGTTGGGGCCGATCGCGCGGCTCGCCGAGCGATGGCAGGGCGCCTGGGCAAACGGGCGGCGCGCTCGGCGCCTTCGCGCTCGGCGCAGTGCTCGCGCTCGCCTGGGCGCCCTGCGCGGGCCCGACGCTCGGCGCGGCGTTCACGCTCGCCGCAGGCGGAGGTTCGCTGCCCGCAGCGGTCGTCACGCTCGCGGTGTTCGCGCTCGGCGCCGCCGGCGCGCTGATCGTCGCTGGGCTATGGCATCGGACGTCTCGCCGGGGCGGCGCGCGGGCGCCTCGCGCGCGCCGCGGCCTTTGGCCGCTACGCATTCGCGCTCGTGCTCGCGCTGACCGGCGCGCTGGTGCTGACCGGCCTCGACCACAGTGTCGAGGCCGCGCTCGTCTCCGCTTCCCCGGATTGGTTGACCGAATTCGCCACCCGTCTTTGAGCGTTAACGTTAGTCACGAACCTGTCTTTCGACGTGGCGCTGGCGCTATTCGCGCTGGAGCAGCTCGCCATCGCTTCTTTCGCCTCGCAGCGCGCCGACTCGCACTATGGCGGCCAGCAGCAGCGCGTCGCGATCGATCGCGCGCTGGCGCCCGAGCCCGACATCATCCTCGCCGACGAGCCGATCGCCTCGCTCGAACTGGCGCGCTTTTATTGTGACCGCCTGACCGGCATGGCGCAGGGCCGCGGGGTGTTCGACGGCGCGCCCGAGCGCTTGACAGGCGCCGCCGCGCGCGAGCTTTACGGCATCGAGGCGACGGAAGCCGTCGGCGCGATTTATGCCGCGCCGGCCGGCGTCTGAACACCGAGAATCTTTCCAGGAGAGAAACCATGCTGACGCGTCGCAACGTGCTGGTCGGAGCGGCCTCGACCGCCTTCGCGGCGTCCGCCGTCCGCGCCGCCGACGACTGGAAGGCGAAATATCCAGAGCTCGTGTTCGCCGTGATCCTCGAGGAGAACGCGTCGGGGACGGTCGACCGCTGGAGGCCTTTCGTCGACTATCTCAGCAAACAACTCGGCGTGAAGGTGACCCTGCGCGTCGCCAACGACTATGCGGCTTTGATCGAAGGCCAGCACGCCGGCAATATCCATGTCGCCTACTACGGCCCGGCCGCGATGGCGCGCGCGCTCATCATCGGCGTGCCAACCGAGGCCTTTGCGATCGACGTCAACAACGACGGCAGCCGGGGCTATTATTCGGTCTTCTACGTGCTGGCGAAGTCGCCGTATCAGAAGATCGACGACCTCAAGGGCAAGGCGATGGGCTTCGTCGATCCGAACTCGACCTCCGGCAACAACATGCCGCGCTTCGTGCTGAATGGCATGGGCATCGACCCCGAGACCTATTTCTCCAAAACCGTGTTCGCCGGCAGTCACGAGAACGCCGTGCTGGCGCTCGCGCAAGGCTCGGTCGACGTCGCCGCCAACTGGTGGAACAATGCGGGAGATTCCAACCTGACCCGCATGCTCAACAAGGGCATGCTGAAGAACGCCGACGGCTCGCCGATGATCAAGGATGATTTCCGCATCATCCTGACCTCGCCGATGATCATCAACTCGCCCTACGCCTACCTTTCCGACCTACCCGAAGACGGCAAAGCGGCGATCCGCCAGGCGTTCTTCGACGCCGCCGCCAAGGCGCCGGAAGCTTTCGCCAAATTCTCCGACGGCCTCGACAAGCCCTGGGCGCCGGTGACCAACGCCGACTACAACGACACGATCAAGCTCGTGAAGTTCGTCGAACTCGTTGCGCAAGAAGAAGAGTTGAGGAAACGGCAGTCGGCAGTGGACACCGCGCTGCTGGTCACGTTGCAACGGCGCGGTCATCGGCTCCGGCGCGGTTGTCACGCGTGACGTCGAACCCTATACGATCGTCGTCGGCGTGCCGGCGCGGATGCTGCGCCGCAGGTTTCCGCAAGAGATCGGCGAGCGGATGGACCGGCTCGCCTGGTGGGACTGGTCGCACGAGGCGTTGCGCGTCGCCCTGCCCGACTTTCGCGCGCTTCCCGCCGAAGCGTTCCTGAGCAAATACGGAGCTCAATAGACGATGGAATTTCTGGAAGGCGGCGCGCTCGCCGTCACCAACGCCAGAATTGTTACGCCGACCCAGGTGATCGAGGGTTTTGCGCGCGTCGAAGAGGGACGCATCGTCGAGGTCAGTCCGGGCGCCGGCCCGAAAGGCGGCGTCGATTTCGGCGGCGACTATCTGCTGCCCGGCCTCATCGAAGTGCACACCGATCATCTGGAGACGCATTTCGTGCCGCGTCCCGCCGTGGTCTGGCACGCCGGCAGCGCCGTGCTCGCCTATGACGCGCAGATCGCCTCGGCCGGCATCACGACGGTGTTCGATTCCTTCCGCGTCGGCACGGACCAATACGAAACTCGCGCCAAACTCGGCGAAACCGTGCTCGAACTCGCCGAAGCCGTGAGGAGCGCCGCCGATGCGGGCCTGCTGCGCGCCGAACATCTGACCCATCTGCGCTGCGAGGTCCCGGCGCCGAACGTCACGCAATTCCTGAAGGAGTTTTTGCGGGGGCATAAAGCTCAGCTCATCTCGCTGATGGATCACACGCCGGGCCAGCGCCAGTTCCGCGATCTCGACAAATATTTCATCTATTATTCCGGCAAGACCGGCCGCTCGCGCGACGAATTCATCGACATGTCAGAGATCGCAAACAGGTCGGGGGCGCACGCGCCGCGCTTAACCGGCCGCAGATCGTCGAGATCGCCAAGGCGCACGGCATTCCGCTCGCAAGCCATGACGACACCACGCTCGAGGAGGTCGAGGAGGCGAGCCGCGACGGCGTCAGGATCGCCGAATTCCCGACCACGCTCGAGGCGGCGCGCGCTTCGCGCCAGCGCGGAATGGCGACGGTCATGGGCGCGCCGAATGTGGTGCGTGGCGGGTCCCATTCCGGTAATGCTTCCGCCCGGGAACTCGCAGAAGCGGGCGAGCTCGACATCCTGTCGTCAGACTATGTGCCGGCCGCGCTCTTATGGCGGCGTTCCGGCTGGCCGATGCGCAAAATGTCGGCGGCCTGCCGGGCGCGATAAAACTCGTCGCCGAGGCGCCGGCGAAGGCGACGGGCCTTGCAGATCGCGGCGCCATCGTCGAGGGCCTGCGCGCCGACTTGCTGCGTGTCGCCTTGCACAGGGACGAGCCGGTCGTGCGCGCCGTCTGGCGCGAGGGGCGGCGCGTCGCGTGAGTCCCGGCTTGTTCGTCGCGATCGTCGGGCCGAGCGGCGCGGGCAAGGACACGCTGATCAGGGCGGTCGCGGCGCGTTTCGCCGGGCGTGGCCCCTTCGCCGTCAAACGAACGGTGACCAGAGCTTCCGATGAAAACGAAGACCACTTCACCTTGTCGCCGGAAGCGTTCGAGGCGGCGGAGCGCGCTGGCGCCTTCGCGCTGGTCTGGCGCGCGCATGGGCTCGCCTATGGCGTGCCGGTCGAGGTCGACGAGGCGATCGCGTCGGGCCGAACGGCGCTCTGCAACCTGTCGCGCGGCGCGGTGGCGGCTGCGCGCCGGCGTTTTCCGCGCATGCTCGCGGTGCTCGTGACGGCGCGCCCCGAGACGCTTGCGGCGCGGATCGCGGCGCGCGGCCGCGAAAGCGAACCCGACCGGCTTCGTCGCCTCGAAAGGCCGGAGCCCGACGACTTCGACGCCGACGCAGTCATTGTCAACGACGGCGCGCTCGAAGACGCCGCCGAGCGCCTCGCAGCGCTGATCGCCGCACGGGTGACTCCATGAGTTCGCGCTTCGCTCTCTACCTTGCGCCTCCTCCCGACAGTGCGCTCTGGCGATTTGGGAGCCGCGTGCTCGGCCGGGACGCCGCGACCGGCGCTGCAATCGAAGGTTTCGCGCCCGAAGGCTATACGCCCGAAGCCTGGCGTGAAATCGCCGCCGAACCGCGACGCTACGGGTTTCATGCGACGCTGAAGGCGCCGATGCGGCTGGCGATCGGCAAAAGCGCGCAAGAACTCGAAGCCGCGATCGACACGCTCGCCAGCGAATTCGCCCCCTTCGATGTCGGACCGCTCACGATGTCCGTTCTCAAGTCCGGCGACGACCTAGGCTTCGTCGCCCTGACGCCATCGCGCCGTTCGGCGGAGCTCGCGGAGCTGGAACCCCGCGCGCTGATCGCCCTCGACAATTTTCGCGCGCCGGCGACGGAAGCCGAAATCGCGCGCCGCCGCCCCGAAAGACTGACCGCGCGCCAGCGCGAGCATCTCGCCGCTTACGGCTACCCTTACGTGCTCGAAGATTTTCGACTGCATTTCACGCTGACCCGGGCCGTGTCCGCGCCCGAAAAACTCGCCGAAAAACTCGCCAAGGATTTTGCGCGCGAGGTCTCAAACCCCTCGTTGAGGATCGACGCGCTCGTCCTGTTCGAACAGCCGGCAGGCGGCGAGTTCCGGATCCGGCGCAGGATTGCGCTCCGCGGCGTCTGAACTTAAATCCAGCTCCGGACAGGCGTTTTCCACAATTATGGTTAATGAAATCCTGACCGGGATAGCGCAATTCAATGCAGGGCATGACCGCTATTTGCCGTGTGATTGCAGCCGCGTCGCTCATTTTCGGCGCCAGGACTCGCCTTCAGAGCTGTTCAGGCCGTGTAACGCAAAAGCAACGCGCTCCGGGAAAATCCGTACGGGGGTAGTTTATTCAAGGGCTTCCTGCTAACCGTCAGCCGCGAATGGTTTTGGGGCGATGCTGGAACGACAACTGACAAGGTCACGCGTCGCAGGTTGCGTTCTTGCGTTGACGATTCTCACCGGTTGCGGCGGACTGCCTGAATCGGGCCCGAGCACCGACACCGTATTGCACGATACGAGCGACGGTCAGGGTCCGCGCTACGAGGTCGTCGACATCGATCCCGCCGCCATCGAAGTCCTCACTCGTCACCACGCCGACGGTTTCAGCGCCCGGTTCGGCGACAACAGGGTGACCTCGGAACCCGTCATCGGCATCGGCGACACAGTCGCCGTGACCATCTGGGAGGCGGCGGCCGGCGGGCTGTTCTCTTCGCCCGCGATCTCGGACAAGGTCGGCGCCGGTTCGAACAGCGCGCAAATCCCGGAACAGGTGGTCGGCCGGGACGGCGGCATTTCGGTGCCCTATGCGGGCCGCATCCATGTCGCGGGCCGCACGTCGCGCGATGTGCAGGCGCAGGTCGAACAGGCGCTCGCCGGCAAGGCGATCCAGCCGCAGGTGCTCATCAACGTCACACATGCGGTCAGCAACAGCGCGACCGTCGGCGGCGAGGTCGGAGGCGGCGCCCGCATCCCCCTCTCGATCCGCGGCGACCGCCTGCTCGACGTCATCGCGGCGGCCGGCGGCGTCCGCGCGCCGGTCAACGAGACCTTTGTCGAGCTGTCCCGCGACGGCCGGACCTATCGCGTGGCGCTGATGCGCGTCATCGCCCATCCGGAAGAGGACATCTACGTCCACCCCAACGACGTCATCACGCTGGTGCGCGACCCGCAGAAATTCATCGCCTATGGCGCAACCGGAAACAACGCTGAAATCCCGTTCGACGCCGATGGCATCACGCTCGCGGAAGCGCTCGCCAAGGCCGGCGGCTTGGCCGACTACCGGTCGGATGCGGAGGGCGTGTTCCTGTTCCGTTACGAGCCCGAGGCGATCGCCAGCGCGTTGAAGCCCGGCACCCCGCTCGCTCAACCCGGGCGCCTGACGCCCGTCGTTTATCGGCTCAACCTGAAGGATCCGAACAGCCTGTTTATGCAGCAGCGATTCAGGATCGCCAATCGCGATCTCATCTATGTTTCCAACGCGCCCTCGACCGAAGTGCAAAAGTTCTTCGGCATCATCGGCGGCGGCGTCGGCACGTTGGGATCGATCGGCAGCGTCGTCGGCGCCGCAGCGACGATCAAATAGACGAGCGCTGCTTCTTTTTAGGCGTCCAGCCTTCCGCTTATTTTCAAATACCCGTTCTGGTTGTATGACGTGCAGGTGTGGCGTGTGATTCGTCACTCAATGCCACCTGTTACACGCCGACGATTGGCAGAATTTTGTATTGCGCTGCACAAGTTTTCGGGCGCTAATGTCGCCGTGGCTCATTTTCGGGGCGGACGGAAAATGAAGTCGTTCTTGTTCGTGGGGGCCCCGTTTGGCCCGTTTTTCAAGGCGCTCGCTGCCGAACTCGAGCGTCGCGGCGCCGTCGTCTGGAAAATCGTCAGTCACGGCGGAGAGATTCTCGACACGCCCGGTCGAAGCCGAATCGCTTTTCGCGGCCAGCCCGACCAGTGGCCGACCTTCGTCGAGGACATCCTCAAAAAACGCAAAATCGACGCGGTCGTCACCTTCAACGACACGTTGCCCCGCAATCGCGCCGCGCTCGATGCTGCCGAGAGGCTGGGGCTGCACAGTTTCGTGCTCGAAAACGGCTACCTGCGTCCGTTCTGGGTCACGCTCGAACGCGATGGCGTCAACGGATTTTCGCGTCTGCCCCGCGATCCCTCGATCTATCTCGATCCGCGCTATCGCGACGAGCAGGGGCCTTCGCACAATCAATTCACGGCGCGCCTGAGGCCACACGTCATAAACACGTTCCGGCATTTCCTGGCCGCCGTCGTGGCGGCGCCGTTCGTCGGCTTCGACCCAAACTACTATGGCGATTCCGTCTTCCGGCAGATGTCCGGCTACATTTCCGAATATGCCTGGCGCGTCACTCACGACGAGACCCGTAAACTTCGCGCCATCACTGAACTGGCCGGAGCGGGACGAAAGCTGTTTCTCTGCCTGATGCAGAAACCGGGCGACGGACAGCTCGTCGTCCACTCCCGTCACGGCGGCAATGATGCTTTCCTACACGAAGTAGTGACGTCGTTCTCGGCGCATGCGCCCGCAGAAGCCATTCTGGTCATCAAGCAACATCCGCTGGATTATGCGATCGAACACTCTCAGGATTTCTTCGAGCGGCTCGTCGAAAAGCTCGGGCTGGCCGATCGGATTTTCTATCTGCGCAAGACGTCGATCGACAAAGTGATGCCGCTTGCCTTCGGCGTCTTGACCATCAACAGCACGGCGGGGCTGGCCTCCCTGATGGAGGAGAAACCGGTCATCTGTCTCGGACGGTCGTTCTACGACATCGATGGCCTGACCTTTCAGGGCGCGCTCGATGTGTTCTGGCGTGAGGCGAAATCGCCCGATCCCGCGTTGGCGCGCGGCTTCATCAATTTCCTCAAGTCGACGTCACAGATCAATGGCGGCTTTCACACCAGGGAAGCTCTCGCCCTCCTGACCCCACAGCTCGCCGACCGTCTGACGCGAAGCGTGGCGCCAATATTTGCTTTTGATTTCAAAGCTTTGAAGAAACTTTCTTATGCGGAACGTCATTCTGGACCGCAAGTCGCGGGCCTTCGCATCGCCGCCGTGGCGTCTCATGGCGTTCAGTTCGGCGAATAAGGCGGGGGCGCGGCCACTCGTCGGCCAGGGACCGGCGCGATAGCGCACCGCCTGCTCCTCCTATAAGAGTAGTTATCACGCTATTCTCACGGCGCCCGCGCCGTGGGGAAGGGTATAGGCCGCCCGTAAAATTGGTTTGAGCGAAACGAAAGGTGAGACGAGGCTTTAATGGGCGCGGGCAAGGGGCGGGATATCGTGGCTTTTTTCGCCGGACATCTGGCTCACCTCTACAATGGCGACGATCGGCCAACCGGCGCTGCGACTGTCATCGACGTGCAGCCTTTCGCGCTCTACGACAAGGTGCGCCGCAGCCTGACGACCAATCGCCGCTACGCGGACGAGCTCGTCGGGCTGTGGGCCTATTCGGCGCCTTTGACGGCGGACGACGCCGCCGACTTTTACTTCGATCAGGTCATCGATCGCCCGATTCAGGCGCGCCGCGGCGAGCCCAGCTCCGCCGACCACCTGGCCGAACTCATCGCCCGGCGCGCGTCCGGCCCGTGGTCACCGCCGGCGGGCGCGGATTCCCGATCGATGTGGAACGCGATGACCGGGGGCCCTGCAAAAATCCGGCGCTTGGCGCCCGGCCCCGAGCTGTTCGAACTTTCGAACCGCATCCTGAAATGCCTCGACGCCTGCAATCGGCCCTATGCCGAGGTGCTTCGGCTTGGCCTTTGCCCGCGCGAATGGCTGATTGGCGACGAGGCGGTCGGGGTCAATGCGCTGAAAGCCGCCAATGCCTTTTTGAAGGCGCTGAAGGCGGAAATGGGCGACCAGCTCGGTCGGCGGCCGACCGAGGCCGAACTTAACGCCGCCTTCGGCAAGGCGCCGCCCTCCAATGCCGAGTCCGTCCAGGCTTTCGCAGCGAGCGCGCTGGGCTCTGCGATCCTCGCCCGCATCGCTGGCACCGATCAGACTTATTTCCTTTCCTACGATGTGATTGAGGGAACGCAAGCGGCCGAAATCGCCGAGGAGGACGAGGGGCCGCTGATGCAGCCCGACGAAGCGGCCCCTTACCTTCGCAGAGCGTTCGAAGCGGGGGCCATCGAGGCGGCCGAACGCGACCTGCTCGCCGCCATTCTGGCCGGCAAGCCACTGAGCGAGGCGCTCGGCGCCAATCTCGCGATCCGGCGCCGGATCAAGACCGAATTCGACGGCGATGTCGCCGATTTTGTGGAAGATCTCTCGGCGCGAACCGCAAAGTTTGTGATCGAGGCCGAAACCAGACCGTAAGCCGATGCCGACAAACCTCTAACGCTTACGAGAGAACGATGACACTTACCCTCAGCGCCGACGCCTCCCGCTTCCTGCGCACCTTGCGCGTCGCGACCGCGACTGCGCTCGCCGGCGCCAATCTCGCCGGCGACGCCCGCGCCCGCAAGGCGACAACCTTCCTCGCCCTCGCCGCCAAAGGCCGCGAAGACTGGCGCTTTCCCGCCGAAGGCCTCACCAGCGCCGACGGGCTCGTGCGCGCCAGTCTCGATTTTAGCGCTCGCGGCCGCGCGCTCGTCTTGCAGGCGCTCGGCGCAGCGGGCCTCACCCGATATGCCGAGGCGCGCGTCCGCGTAAAACTCGGCGACGGGCGCTCGCTCGAAGGAACCTTCGACCACGACGGCAGTCTCAACCTGCCGCTCGACCTCGCCCGGGCGAGCGAATCCGATCTCGCCGGCTTCGACATCGAGTTCGCGGACGACACGCTGTGACGGCTCGCGTCTTCGTGCCGTTGGTCGGCGCGAGCGGCGAAGCTGCGCGTCTCTTTGAAGCCATCGCGGATCCCGCCGAGCCGCCGCCGCATCCGGCGCGACTTGTTCCGCAAATCTCCGAACTGTTCGATTTCGGCCTCTATCCCGTCGGGCAGGTGGCGCGTGAGGCGGTGCATCGCTTCGTCGCCGCGCGGCGGGAAAAATTGTGGCTCAACCGGCGCAACGGATCGGAAGCGCCGTGGAACCTGCGCATTTCCGATACTGAAATCGGCCGGCTTTCGGAGGAGAATTCGCGATCGGCCGGCCTGGCTCTGACGCTCGCCGCGCTGTTCGAGGCGTTCGGACGCGATCCCGGCGTGATGTTCGCGACCGGCGAGATCCTCCTGCCGTCCTCGCCGGGCGCGCTGACGGCGAGCGTCGGCCCGGTCGGCGGCTTGCGCGGAAAACTTTCGCTGATCGGCGACTACATCCTCCAGCATCGAAAACTGCTCGAAAAGCAGACGATCCGGCTCGCCATTCCGAGCGAGGGGATCGACGGGCGACCGCTTATCGAGGCGGAAGCCTCGACGCTCAAGCGGCTTGCGAGCGAAGCCGAGCGCATCGGCGCGCACTTGAAGATTTTGCCACTCGCTTCCCTCGACGATCTCGAGGAATCTCTTGGCCCGTTCCGGCTGCCGGAAATCGTCACGCCGCGCCGCGCCGCCGCCGTTGCTTTGATTGCGCTCATCGTCGGCGGCGGGGCGGCGCTCGCCCATCAGCTAGGCAATGCGCCCGTGTCGCTGGCGTTCGAGCCGGCGATCGCGGACGAAAAAAGCTCGGACCCCGAGCCGCGTCGCGCCCGCTACGACGTGCAAAGCGACAAGATCGTGCCGTTGGCGCCTTGCTTCAACGCGCAGCGCGAACCTTTGGTGGTCGGGGGCGAGACGCTGCTGTTTCGCGTCCGGGAGCGCGATGACTGGCCGCTCGTCAGCCGCTGGCGAC
The DNA here is from genome assembly GCA_963710855.1 of uncultured Pseudomonadota bacterium. Taxonomy (GTDB): domain Bacteria; phylum Pseudomonadota; class Alphaproteobacteria; order Rhizobiales; family Beijerinckiaceae; genus Roseiarcus. Next base: position 135,217 of record CAVQBX010000008.1, read on the forward strand.
CGCCGCGCATGTTCGTCGTGTCTGTCTCGCGCGCCGCCGATCCCGTCGTGCTGGATTCGGCGCGCTTCCGGGCGATCGGCGCCGCCGCGTCTTCCGGCGCGCTCACCGCGGCGATCCCGATCGAGCCGGTCGAGGACGAAATCCGGCTGTTCGTCGTGGCGACCCGCGATCCCGCGCTCGACGCGACCCGGCTGCAAAACGAATTGCGCGGCGCGCTGCAAGGCCTCTCCGGGCCGGCCGTGCTCGCCACCACCACATCCTTCCTTGCCGACCGTCTCGGCAATGTCGCAGACTACCAGTTCAAGGTGACCAATGACGCCTCGTCCTGCCCTGCTTAAGCTCGCCGCTTGCGCGTTCCTGCTGGCTTTCGCCGGCGCCGCCGACGCAAGGCCGCTCGACCTCTCGACCGACGCCGGCGTGCAGGAGCTGGCGCGCTGGATGAAGGACTATCGCGACGTCAGCCGCGCCCATTGGGTGATCGCGGCGCCGACGAAGGCGGAGGCCGAGGCGAAGAAATCGGCGGTCGCTAGCCAACTTGGCGCGAGCGACGCGAACCTCATGCAGCGCGTCGAGACTGAGACCGTTCAAGACGGCCTGCCCCGCGCGTGGCTGAACCCGATCGTCGGCGCCGCAAGCCTGCCTTCGAGTTGCACCTGGCAGGTCTGGGTCGACGATCCCGCCGCGCCGAGCGCCAACGAAGACACGGCGATGACGCTGCTCTACCCGAACGACCGCATCCCTGTCGGCCCGCAGGCGACTTTCCGCGTCGGGCATGCGGGGTTGGTGCAATCCCATCTTTATGCGTTCGGCGAAACGCATGCGGGCTCGGTGCGCGACCTCGCCTCGGCCCCTGACGTCAACATCCCGGTCACGCGCGATCCCGGCGGCGAAACGATTGTGCTCGCCGCCGCCCGGCAACCTTCCGCGTTCTTCGAAAGCGTCAAGCTCGCGCTCGCACAGAGCCAGGGCGAGCGCGTCGACCTCGGCCCGCGCTACGACGTGCGGGTAAAAATGATGGGGGGCGCGCGCGGCATCGGCGCCAATATCCAGGCGATCCCCGAGAGCATGATCGCTCCGACTGCCGCCCCGGCGACGGCTGTCCCGAAGGACGCGGTCGCGACTGCGTTGCTGGAGTCCTGCGTCTACCAGATGACGCCGCGGCCCTGACGGGCGCCGACTTCATTTCACCAGCCGGAAGAACCCCGTCGAGGCCGCCGCGCCCGCCGCGCCCCAATCGCCGCGCAGCGCGCTGACGAGCCCCGCCGCCGTCGTCGGGCGCGGACCCGAGAACGCGGCGAGCGGCGCCGTGGACACGATCGCCGAGAGGATCTGCGTCTTGCCCGCTGAAGCGGCGTCGCCTTTCAAAGGCGCTTCGAACACTGCGGCGTCGCCATCCGCCTCCACGACGCTCTTCAGAGGCAGCACGTCGCCGTCATTGTCGAAGATCACTAGCTGCAGATGGCGTCCCGCGAGGCCGGTCACCCGGCCAGTCAGCGGATGGCCGGGGCCGACCGCGGCGGCGGCGAGCTGGATCGTCGGCGGTTGCGCGTCGCCGCTGGCGGTCAGCCGCATGAGTTCGACGAGCGGACATTGCCCCGGCGAAATGAGCCGCACCGTGATGTTCGGATCGCTGCCCATTTCCTGCTGGAAGGCGGCCTCAAATTTTTTCACCGTCGCGACATCCGCGGCGACCGCCTCAATTGCGTTCGAAGAAGCTGACCCCTCGGGCGCGCCGGCGAAATAGCAGCCGCCGCCGTCGTAAGATTTGAGGAACGCGCGCGTCCTTAGCAAGGGATCGAGCATCGCCGTGGTCACGGCAGGTTGCGGCGCTTTCGCCACGACCGGAGGCGGCGCAACCGTCAGCTTGACCGCCATGCGGCCGCCCGGCCCGTTCCCGTCGCGCGACACGATATCGAAGGCGTAAACGCCCGGCCGCGCCGGCTGTCCCGAAAGCAGGCTCAAACCCCCGCCCGCGTCCGCGAATGTCATGCCCTCGGGCGGACTGGGGTCCGCGCTGAGCCTGAGCCCACGCGGATCGGCGCCGACCCGGAAGGGCGGCAATGCGGCGTCGTAAGGCTTGCCCGCGACGGCGTCAGCCAGCAGGACCATAGGCTGCGACGGCATGGGCGGCCGTGGCGTCGCGACCGCTGTCGGCGCGGGCTCGGGCGCGACCGTCAGATCCACCCGCATGCGCCCGCCCGGGCCATAGGAATCGCGCGACAGCACATTGAACTCATAGGCGCCGGGCTTGGTCGGGCGCCCCGACAACTCCGCCGCGCCCGCGCCGCGATCGGCGAACACCAGCCCGTCAGGGAGTTGGGGATCAGCCTTCAGCACAAGACCCGACGGATCGCTGCCGGCGCTAAAACCCGGAAGCGCGACATGGTAATCTCGCCCGACCGTCGCGGCGGCGAGATTGACGCTCGACTGCGAAGGCTCTGGCGCGCGGACCGGCTCGAAGACATTGATTGAGGCCGACATCTGCGCCGTGCGGCCGCTGCGATTGGCGGCCGTGACGATGAAAGTCTGCGCGCCGTCATGGGCGGGCGTCCCGCTCACTTCGCCCACTCCGCCGCCGCGATCGGCGAAGGCCAGACCTTCGGGCAAGCCCTGAACAGACAGCGTCAGGCCCTTGCCGCCGGGATCGGCAAACGCCGGCGTCTCGGCGCGATAGGCTTTTCCAACCACTCCGGTCGGCAGGTCGAATGCGGCGGCGGGAGCCGCGGGAGGCTTGGCGTCGAGCAGCTCGGCGGGCCCGGGGACATGGGTCGCGGGAGCCGGAAGCGCGGCGAGGACGGTCGGGCTTGGCGATGGCGCGGGCTCGGGCGCGGAAGCGATCGCTGTCGGCGATGGCGCAGGCGCGGGCGCGCTGACCTCGATCGGGCTCGGCGACGGAGTCGGCGAGGATTCGACGATTTTTACGGTGGGGTTTTGTGCAGGAGCCGTCACCGCCGCCGGACTTGGCGTCGCGCTGGCCTCGGACATCGCAGGCGCCGATGGTGGCGAAGGCGCCGGGCTCGCAAAGGCGCTCGATTGCGGCGAGGGTTTCGCCTCGGGCGACGGAGTGGGTTCCACAGGCTTGGCGAGCGCGACTTGCGGCGCAGGGCTGGAGGTGGGCGTCGCGGAAGGGCGCGGCAAGGGCGTTTCGGCGACGGCGCTTGGAGCGGGCGCCGGCGAAGGGGCCGCGGACGCACTCGGCTGCGGCGGCGCTACGACCTCAGGCGACGGAGCAGGTTCTGCAAGCTTCGCGATCACGACCGGCGGCGCAGGGGTGGGGGAGGTCGTTGCCAAAGGGCGGGGCAAGGGCGTTTCGGCGACGGCGCTTGGAGCGGGCGCCGGCGAAGGGGCCGCGGACGCACTCGGCTGCGGCGGCGCTACGACCTCAGGCGACGGAGCAGGTTCTGCAAGCTTCGCGATCACGACCGGCGGCGCAGGGGTGGGGGCGGTCGTCGCCGAAGGGCGCGGGATAGGCGCCTCGACGACTGTGCTCGGCGTAGGAAGCGGCGACGGCGAAGGCGCCGCGCTTATCGATGGGCGCTGCTGAGGCGAGGGCGCGGCCTCAGGCGCAGGCGCCGGTTCCGCGGGCTTGGCGAGCGCGACCTGTGGGGCCGGCGCGGGGGCGACCGGCGGGCGCGGCGCGTCTGCGCTGGCGCTGGCCGAGGGCGCAGGGCTGGCGGGCGCGACTTGCAGCGCAGGGCTTGGGCTCGCGTTTGTGACGACGACAGACGGCGCCGGTTCGGCCGGCTTCACGACCGCTACCTGCGCGGGCGCCGGAGTCGAAGCGGGCGTGGCGATCACAACCGCCGTTCCGGAGCCTAGCCTTTTCGCGATGTCGTCGCGGAAGATAAGACCGAGCCCCCCTGCCCCCGCGATCAGCAACGCGGCGACGGCGGCGGCTTCGCGGCCGCGGCTTCTCACCGCAGGCCCACCTGCAGCGGAGCTCGTCGCAAGACGATTGACGACGTCGGCCATGCTGCCGGGGCGATCTCCCGGGTTCGGCTGCAGCATGGCCTTTAAAGCCGGCGCCAATTCCGGCGGCAGACCGGAGAGATCCGGCAGACGGCGGCGTTTTTCCAGGATTTGGAGCTGGCTCCCCTTCATGTCGAGCGCGCGGCCGCTGAGCGCCCCGGCAATGACGAGCCCGAACGAATAGATGTCGGACTTGCCCGTCACCTCCCCGCCGCCAAGGCCCAGTTGCTCGGGCGAAACGTAGTTCATCTTGCCCGCAAAACCGTCGCCGACGATGGTGCGCTCATTGCTCATCAGCGAGCGCGCGATGCCGAAATCGATCAGCTTGGCTTTGCGCGCATCGCCGTCCGGCAGAATGATGTTGTCGGGCGAAAGGTCGCGGTGAATGACGCCGACGCTATGCGCCTTGTCGAGCGCGGCTCCCACCCTTTGCAGCAGGGTGCGCGCTTCCGCGACGCTCAGCGGGCGCTCGGCGATGCGCGTCGCAAGCGAAGGCCCCTCGACGAATTCCATCGCGAGATAGGCGCGCCGCAGTTCCGGATCGACCGAGAACACGAAATAGCGGACGATCGCTTCGTGATGCAGATTGAACAGGGTGGACGCCTCGCGGCGGAACAGCGCGATCACGGCCTCGTCGCCCGACAGTTCGGCGCGGATCATCTTGATCGCGACGGGATCGCGCGTCTGGACGTTGAACGCGCGGTAGACCTGGCCCATGCCGCCCTCGGCGACCAGCCTCTCGATCTCGTAGATGCCGTTCAGCTTGACCCCGGGGCGGATCGCCTCCGGGCGGGGCTGAAATTCGGTCTGCTCGTCCTCCACCCTTTTCTCCAGGGACGCCTCGCCGGTTTCGAGGAATAGCAGACCGTAACTCAAGAGCGAAGGCGCCTCGGGGGTTTCGCGGTCGAGCCTTTACCAGAATCGTCGCCGCATGTGATAAGTCCGCCCGGACGCAGCGGGAAAAAGCTTCGCAAGGAGAAACATATGCGCAGATCCTCGCTTTTCGGCCTGAGCCTCACCCTGCTCCTCGGGGCGTCGCCCTTCGCCGCGATCGCGCCCGCCCATGCGGGTCCCGCCTATTCATCCGACACGGTCATCGACCTGTTCAGCAAGGACAAGGCGACGAAGTCACTCGGCGGCAAGCGCTCGATCTGCATCGACGACGGCTCGTCGAACTGCAAGGCCTCCGGCGAGCCCGCCCCGTCCACGTTCGATCTGCTCGTCACCTTCGAGTTCGGCTCGGACAAGCTGACGCCGGCGGCGCGCGATAACCTCAACCAGTTCGCCAAGGCCCTGCTCGACCCCCGCCTGAAAGGCTCCAAGTTCGAGGTCGACGGCCACACCGACGCGACCGGCGCAGAAGACTACAATCTCGGCCTCTCCGAGCGCCGCGCCAAGGCGGTGGTCGAATACCTGGCCGGCCTCGGCGTCGATCCCGGCACGCTCGCCGCGCACGGCTGGGGCAAGACCAAGCCGCGCGTCTCCGACCCCTACAGCCCCGAAAACCGCCGCGTCGAGACGCATCTGATCGATTAGACGGTTCGATTCTGTAGCCCCGGTCGGCGAGCCAAAGGCGCGAGGATCAGGAACCTGTCGTCCCCGTGAAAACGGGGACCCAGTGTCGTAGGGCTCCGCGGCTTCGAATATTTTCACCCTGCCTCGGCGGGCCAAGCATCACACACTGGATCCCCGCTTTCGCGGGGATGACATTGGGGCGTCGCTGACCCGAGCTGACCTACCGCATCGCATGACCCCATATCGCGATCCGCCTTGACGGGGTGGCGCCGCTCCGCGAGCCTCTGGCGGGACGCCGCTCGGAGGGGCCACGTGAACAACAACGTCTTCATCACTTGCGCTGTCACCGGCTCCGGCGACACGACCTCCAAACATCCGGGCGTGCCCATTACGCCGAACTCAGATCGCCGCCGCGTCGATCGAGGCCGCCAAGGCCGGCGCCGCGATCGCCCATATCCATGTGCGCGATCCCGAAACCGGCAAGGCGGCGCGCCGTGTAGATCTCTATCGCGAAGTCGTCGACCGCATCCGCTCGGCCGACGCGACGTGATCATCAATCTGACGGCGGGCATGGGCGGCGACGTCGTGTTCGGCGCCGGCGAGCGCCCGCTGCCGCTCGATCCCGCGGGCACCGACATGGTGGGACCCACCGAACGCATGGCCCATGTCGAAGCGCTGCTGCCCGAGATCTGCACGCTCGATTGCGGCACGATGAATTTCGCGCTCGGCGATTACGTGATGACCAACACGCCCTCGACCTTGCGCGCCATGGCGAAGAAAGCGCAGGCGGTCGGGGTGAGGCCGGAACTCGAAGTGTTCGATAGCGGCCACCTCGTTTTCGTCAAGCAGTTGATCGAGGAGCGGCTGATCGACGATCCCTGCATGATCCAGCTCTGCCTCGGCATCCCCTATGGCGCCCCCGATGATCCGCTGACCCTGATGGCGCTCGTCCATCAACTGCCGCCGGGCGCCGTGTTCAGCGCCTTCTCGATCGGCCGGCGGCAACTTCCCTATGTCGCGATGGCGGCGCTCGCAGGCGGCAACGTACGCGTCGGCCTCGAGGACAATCTGTTCCTCGACCGCGGCGTGCTCGCCTCCAACGGCCAGCTCGTCGAGCGCGCCGCGACCATTTTGTCCGCGATGGGCGCGAAGGTGCTCGGGCCGAGCGAAGTGCGCGAGCGCCTGAAACTTCGCGCTTTCAAATAGGAGGGGCCTTTGCCGCAGAAACTGAAGGTTGCCTGCATCGGCGGCGGCGTGATCGGGTCCGGCTGGGCGGCGCGTTTCGCGCTCAACGGCCACGACGTCTCCGTCTACGACCCCGATCCCGAAATCGAACGCAAGCTCAATCTGGTCGTCGCCAATGCGAGGCGAGCCCAGGAAAGGTTATTTGGTCCGCCGCCCCGCGAAGGCGCGCTGACAATCGCAGTCTCGATCGAGGCGGCGGCAAACGGCGCCGACTTCATCCAGGAAAGCCTTCCGGAGCGCGAAGATCTCAAACAGGCAGCGCTAAAACTCATCGAGGGGGCGGCGCCTACGTGCGTCCATCATCGGCTCCTCGACTTCGGGCCTGCTGCCCTCCAGGCTGCAAAGCGAAATGGCGAACCCCGAGCGCTTCGTCGTCGGCCATCCCTTCAATCCCGTCTATCTGCTGCCGCTCGTCGAGATCTGCGGCGGAAGCCGCACGAGCGAGGCGACCAAACAGAAGGCCGCCGAGATCTACGCCTCGATCGGCATGAAGCCGCTGCATGTACGCAAGGAGATCGACGGCTTCATCGCCGACCGGCTGCTCGAAGCCGTGTGGCGCGAGGCGCTGTGGCTCGTGAAGGACGGCGTCGCCACGACGGAAGAGATCGACGATGCGATCCGCTACGGCGCGGGGCTCAGGTGGTCGTTCATGGGCACGTTCCTCATCTACCGGCTCGCCGGCGGCGAGGCCGGCATGCGCCATTTCCTCGCCCAGTTCGGCCCTTCGCTCAAATGGCCGTGGACGAAACTGGAAGCGCCCGAACTCACCGACGAGCTCGTCGAGACGATCGCCGAACAGTCGGACGATCAGGCGAAAGGCGCCTCGATCCGCGAACTCGAAGTCCGCCGCGACGATTGTCTGATCGCCATTCTGGACGCTTTGCGCGGCGAAGATTACGCCGCCGGAGCGGTGGCGGAGGAACACGCGAGGCGGCTGAAGGGCGGAGGGTGAGAACGCGCCATTTTGAGCTGCCTCCCTCCCCCTTGAAGGGGGAGGGTTGGGGAGGGGGTGAAGACCACCGCGCTTTCAGCGCGTACCCCCCACCCTACCCTCCCCCACAAGGGGGGAGGGGATCGGAAAGCGCGATTCTATTTGATTGGGAACAATTCTAGTCCCCGCTTCCTGACCGCGCCCCCATCAGCGCCAAAAACCCTTTCAGCAGCACCTTCGGGCTCGGCGGGCAGCCGGGAATGTAGAGATCGACGGGCAGCACGTCGCCGACCCCTCCCACGATCGCATAAGAACCTTTGAATACATGGCCGTCGCGCGCGCAGGCGCCTGAGGCGATCACCCATTTCGGCGCCGGCGTCGCGTCATAGGTGCGCTGGACCGCCTCCCGCATGTTGCACGTCACTGGACCCGTAACCAGCAGCGCGTCGGCGTGGCGTGGCGAGGCGACGAAACGCACGCCAAAACGCTCAAGATCGTAGAAGGGATTGTTGAGGGCGTGGATCTCGAGCTCGCAGCCGTTGCAGGAGCCGGCGTCGAGATGGCGTACGGCGAGGCTGCGGCCGAGTTTTTCCGACGTCTTGCGCATGACCTCGGCGCCGAGCGCCAGGAGCTCCGCGTCGTCGAGCCGCGGCGGCGGCTCGGTGAGCGGGCGCCTGAAGCCGTCAATCAAAGTGCGGCGCATGTTCTAGATCACGTCCCGAAGTCGTCTCCTCCCCCGCATCGCGGGGGAGGGAGTTCGTTGCTGGTGAAGTCATCACAGGTCCACGCCCGAATAGGAGCCGTTGAAGGATTTGTTGCACAGCGGGAAATCGGCGACGATGTTGCCCTCGATCGCGGCCTCCAGCAGCGGCCAGTGGAACCAGGAGGGATCGCGAAAGTGGGCGCGCGCGATACGTCCTTCTGCATCGAGCCGCACGGCGGCGAACACGTCGCCCCTGAAACCCTCGACCATGGCGAAGCCCTCGCATGGGCGTGGCTCTGGCAGTTCTACGCGCACCGGCCCTTCCGGCAGGCGCGCGAGCCAGGCCTCGATCAGATCGAGGCTCTGCTCGATCTCGCCGAACCGCACCCAGACCCGTGCGTTGACGTCGCAATCGCCGTGCGTGACGACGGCGAGGTGGCTCGCCGGATAGGGCGCGTAGGGATAGTCGCGACGGGCGTCGAAATCGCGCTTCGAGGCGCGCCCGACATAGCCGCCGGCGGCGAACTGGCGGGCGAGCTCCGGCGACAGCAAGCCCGTTCGAACCGTGCGATCCTGCAGCGAAGCGGTGTCGTCATAGAGCGACATCATGCGCGGCCGCGCCTCGCGTAGAACCTTGGCGAAGGCGGCGATTTCGGCGAGCCCGCTTCGCGTGGCGTCCGCCGCCATGCCGCCCGGCGCGATCGCGTCCATCATCAGCCGGTGGCCGAAGGCGGCCTCGGCGGCGCGCAAGGCGCGCTCGCGCCACGCCGAGCCGTGCGCCAGCATGATCGAGAACGATGCATCGTTGCAGATCGCGCCGATGTCGCCGAGATGATTTGATATGCGCTCGAGCTCGGCGGCGATCCCCCGCAATACGCGCGCCCGAGGCGGCGGCTCGACGCCAAGCGCGCGCTCCAACGCCAGAGCGAACGCGAAGGCGTAGGCGACGGTGGAGTCGCCGCTGATGCGGCCGGCGAGGCGCGCCGCTGTCGAAATATCGGCGCCGCGCAACAAAACGTCGACGCCCTTGTGCATGTAGCCGAGCCGCTCTTCGAGCCGGACGACCGTTTCGCCGCTGGCGTGGAAGCGGAAATGGCCGGGCTCGATAATGCCGGCGTGCACCGGCCCGACGGGGATCTGGTGCAGCCCGTCGCCCTCGGCCTTCAGGAACGCGTAAGGCGCCCCTTCGCCATCGCGCGGCGCGGCGCGCCCGAGCGGTTGACCGATCGGCCAGCGGCCGTGATCGAGCCACGGCCTCGCGTCAACAGCGCCGCGCGCGGAAAACCCGTGAAGATCCATGAGCGCGCGCTCGAGCCGGATCGCCGGAGCATGGATCGCGCCGACCGAGGGAAATTCTCCATGGGGCGCGGCGAGGCTCATTACATCAATTGTCTGCTGGTCCTTCCAGCCAAGCGCCATCCGAACCCGCGCTTCGTCGGCCCACAGACTGACGAGGTCGGCTTCGCCTTCCGCCGCCGCGCGTGCGGATTCGAGCCATCCGGCTTCGTCGACGTCGCGAAGAATGAGCTTCATCGTCGCCTCACTTCAACAGCGACGCGACGTGCTGGAACCACAGCACCAGCGGCGGCGGCGGATAGAGGCCGGCGAGCAGCACGAGCCCGAAATGCGCGCCGACCGGCAGGAAGGACGCGCGGGACGGCCCCGTCCCTTCGCTCGGTTCGCCAAAGGCCATGCCCTGCACCCGCATCAGAAGCGCCCCCAAAGCCGTCAGCAGACCAAACACGACGAGCAGCGCGAGCACGGGCGAGCGCGCAAACGTCGACGTCACGACCAGGAACTCGCTCATGAACACGCCGAGCGGCGGCATGCCTGCAATCGCCAGTACGCCGACGATCAAAGCCCAGCCGAGCCAGGGATGAGAGACGGTCAAGCCCCTGATGTCGGCGATGCGCTGCGTGCCCTTGGCCTGCGCGATATGGCCGACGACGAAGAAAATGCCCGACTTGGTCAGGCTGTGCATCGTCATGTGGAGTAAGCCCGCGAAATTGGCGAGCGGGCCGCCCATGCCGAAGGCGAACACGATGAGCCCCATGTGCTCGATCGAGGAGAAGGCGAACAGGCGTTTGATGTCGCGCCGGCGGTACAGCATGAAGGCCGCGAAGATCAGCGAAACGAGCCCGAGCGTCGCCATCAAAGGGCCCGGCGAGATCGCGCGCGCGTTGGCGTCGATGATGAGTTTGAAGCGCAGCACGGCATAGAGCGCGACATTGAGCAGCAGGCCCGACAGCACGGCGGAGATCGGCGTCGGCCCTTCGGCGTGGGCGTCCGGCAGCCACGCGTGCAGCGGCGCGAGGCCGACCTTCGTGCCGTAGCCGAGCAGCAGAAACACGAAGGCGAGGTTGATGAGGTGGGGATCGAATTCCGGCGCGCGGGCGACCAGCACCGTCCAGATCATACCGTCTATGCCCTCGCCGACAACCGGACGCGCCGCCATATAGACGAGAATGGTGCCGAACAGCGCGAGCGCGATGCCGACGCTGCCGAGCATGAAATATTTCCACGCGGCCTCCACCGCTTCGGGCGTGCGGTAGATGCCGACCATCGCGACCGTGGTCAGCGTCGCGATCTCGATCGCCACCCACATCAGGCCGACATTGTTGGCCGCCAGCGCGACGTTCATCGCCAGCGACAGCACCTGATACATCGGATGATAGAAGCGCAGGCTTAACGCGTTGAGCCGACCGTGCTCGACTTCATACGGCACGTAGCTCGCGCTGAACAGGCTCGTGGTGAAGGCGACGAAGGTGTTGAGCACGAGGAAGACGACGTTGAGATCGTCGACATGAAAATTGGGCCCGCTGCACATAGGGCTCGAAGAACAGCCGGCAGGCAGCGAGAAAGGTCAGGCCCGAAGCGGCGGCGTTGAGGAGCGAGGCAAGCCGGTAGCCCGGCGTCAGGCCGACGAGGATCGCGCCGGCGAACGGCAACCAGAGGATGGCGGCAAGGGCGCTTGGCATCAGCGCCGGTCCCCCTGGAAGCGGTCGAGCGCGGAGGCGTCGACGGTCGAGAACTGTTCGCTGAGGCCGAACAGGAACACGCCGATCACGGTCAGCGCGACGAGCACGGAGAAGCCGACCGACACCTCGACGACCAGCGGCATGCCCTTGGCGCCGGCGGCGGCGAGGATCAACCCGTTCTCGAGCGACATGAAGCCGACGACCATGCTGACCGCGTTGCGCCGGACCACCATCATCAGCATGCCGAGCAGCACGACGGAGAGCGCGAAGGCGAGGTCCTCGCGCGCCAGCGCGTCGGCGTCGCTGGCGATGCGCAGCATCAGCACGACGGAGAGCGCGACCAGCGCGAGACCGCCAAGCATGGTCGGCCCGATGCCGACGACATTTTCCACGTCGCGCGCGATGCCGAGCCGCGCCGTGATGCGATGGAGAGCTATCGGGATGATCACTGTCTTGAACAGGAAGGCGATCGCCGCGGTGATGTAGAGATGCGACTGCCCCTGCACATAGGCCTGCCACGCGACCGACAAAGAGAGCACAAAGCTCTGCGTAGAATAGACGTCGATCAGCGCATAGAGGCGCGTCTGATAGAGCAGCATGAAGCTGATCAGCACCAGGCCGCCGGCGAGCAGATGCGAAACGTCGAAGGAAAGGCCGGTCATTTCAGCGTCCGCGACACGAAGAGCAGCAGCGCGCCCAAGAAACTCAGCATCAGCGCGGCGCCCAAAAAATCGGGCACGCGGAACACCCGCATCTTGGCGATCGAGATCTCGAAGGCGCCGAGCGCGACGCCGAGAACAGCGAACTTGACGAGATAGGCGAGCGCCGCCAACGAGGCGGTCGGCGAGGCTCGCATCGTTGATGGCGAGCGTCCAGGGCGCGAACACGCAGGCGATCAGCGAGACATAGAGCGCGAGCTTCAGCATCGCCGCGAGTTCGATCAGCGCCAGATGGCGGCCGGAATATTCGAGCACCATCGCCTCATGCACCATCGTCAGCTCGAGGTGGGTGGCGGGATTGTCGATGGGGATGCGGCCGTTCTCGGCGATCGCCACCATGACGAGCGAGATGAGCCCCATGCCGAGCGTGACGCGCAGCCCCACATAGGAGGAGGCCATGTAGGCGGCGACCGTCGAGAGTTGCGTCGAGCCCGCGATCAGCGCGAGCGAGAACACGGTGGTCAGCATCGCCGGTTCGGCGAGCGTCGCAAACATGGACTCGCGGCTGGAGCCGATGCCGCCGAACGCCGTGCCGACATCCATGCCGGCGAGCGCCAGAAAGAACCGCCCGACGCCGAGCAGCGCGACGATGGCGATGAGATCGGCGGACCACGAGAAAAGCAGGCCGGTCGCAAAGGTCGGCACCAGCGCGGCGGCGACCCAGGTCGAGGCGAACACGATGTAGGGCGCGACGCGGAACAGCAGGCTCGCGCTGTCGGCGACGATCGCCTCCTTGCGCGCAAGCCGGTAGAGGTCGCGATAGGGCTGAAAGACGGAAGCGCCGCGCCGGCGCGTCAGCCGCGCCTTCACCTTGCGCACGATGCCGGTCAGCAGCGGCGCCAGCGCGAGCACCAGCGTCATCTGGACGAGTTGGAAGCCGAGATCGACGAAGAGCGTTCATAGTCGCGCCCGCCAGACAGCAGGAGCAACAGCACTAGCGCCGCGAACACGACGCTCAAATATTGCCGGATGGTCAGGAATTGCAGCCAGTTCAGCCGCCTCGCGGCGCGCGCCGACGCTCGCGACGATCGGCGCATAGATCAAATCCCAGGCGAGGTCATGCATGGAGACCGCGATGCGGGCCGGCGCCGATGATCGCCGGGGCTCGGCATGTCTACGCGCTCACGAGCGCGGAATACGAAGCCGCCGAACACGCGCCGGATCGGCTGCGAAAAACTCTGCGCTGTGTATTGCGTCGCCGGGTTCGGCGTCGGGAAATCCGCAATCCCAGGCCGGCGCGCGCCTCAGCGCCGGCGGAGGCGAAGCGATGGATGGCGGCGGCCGACAAGGCATGCGCGGAGGCCGCGATGAACAGCAGGACCAGCAGGCCGTTGTAGGAGCTGCGGCTTTCCGCGATCGGCGCGATCGACAGCCAGGCGAGCTTCGATTGCAGCGGCATCGTCCCGCCGACCGCGAGCTGCACCACCGGTTTCAGCGCATCGATGATGAGGCCCGGCAGCACGCCGGCGAGCGAGACAAAGCACCGCGAGCGCGCCCATCGCTATCAGCGAAAACCGGTCGACCTCCTCGCGCGGACCCGCCGCCGGCGAGCGCGGCCGGCCGAGGAAGGCGACGCCGTAGAGGCGCACGAAACAGGCGGCGGCCAGCGCCGCTGTCAGCGCGATCGTCGCGCCGACCGTCGGCGCGAGCAGTTTCAGCGTCCATTCCGGAAACTGCGGCCCGAGCAGCACGGCCTGCAGGATCAGCCATTCCGACACAAAGCCGTTGAGCGGCGGCAGCGCGGAAATCGCCGCGGCGCCGATGAGCATGAAGAGCCCGGTCGCCGGCATGCGGTTCGAGCAGGCCGCCGAGCCGGCCCATGTCGCGCGCGCCCGTTGCGGTCAGAACCGCGCCGGCGCCGAAGAACAGCAGCGTCTTGAACAGGCTGTGGTTCAGGGCGTGCATCAGCGCGGCGGTCATCGCGAGCGCCGCCGCGCTCGTCATGCTGTTCGCCTTGAAGGCCAGCGCGAGGCCCAGGCCTAGGAACACCAGCCCGAGGTTCTCGATCGTCGAATAGGCGAGCGAGCGCTTCAGGTCGGTCTCCATCAGGGCGTGCAGCACGCCGATCAAGCCGGTCGCGCCGCCGATCGACCAGCACCGGCACGCTCCAGCGCCAGTCCGGCGCGTCCAACCAGATCGAAAGCGATGCGCGCAAAAGCGTAGACGGCAACCTTGGTCATCACGCCGCTCATCAGCGCGGAGACATGGCTAGGCGCCGCGGGATGGGCGAGCGGCAGCCAGACATGCAGCGGCGCGAGCCCCGCCTTGGAGCCGGCCCCAATGAGCGCCAGCATGACGGCCGTCGTCGCTATGCCCAGGCTCGGCGTGGCGGCGCGCAGCGTCGCAAACTGATAGGAGCCATCAGCGCCCGCGAGCACGCCGAAACACAGCAGCAGCGCCGCCGTGCCGAAACTCGCCATGATGAGATAGACGAAGCCGGCGCGCGCGTTGTCGGGGTTCTTGTGATGCGCCAGCACCAAAGCCCACGACGCCAGCGACATGCACTCCCACAGCACCAGAAACGAATAGGCGTCGTCGGCGAGCGGCACGAGCCCCATCGCGGCGAGGAAGGCCGGATAGAATGGCGTCACCCGCCCCGGCGCCTCTTCGTGCGCGCCATAGCCGATCGCATAGAAACTCGCCGCCGCCGCGCCGAAATCGATCAGCGTCACGAAAAAGGCGGAGAGCGCATCGAGCCGGAAATGCGCGCCGATCCACGGCAGGCCGATCGGCAGGTTTGTCGAGATCGGCTGCTCACGGCCGAGCAGGAAAGTCGCCGCGACGATCGTCGCTGCGCCCGTGAGCGCGAGCGAGGCGGAATATACAAAGGCCGAAGCGGGTCTGCCGGAACTCGCGAGCGCAATGGCGACAAGGCTCAGCGCGAGCAGCGCGGCGTCGAGCCAGAGCAGCGCGTCGAGCGCGCTCATCGCGTCTTATGCGCGTGAGGCGCGCGTATTCTCAACCGCGTTCGCAAAGCTCGCCCCGACCGAATTCTGTCTTTTGCTGGCATGCTAGCGGCAAGCGCCGCATACAAGCAACTTAAGAGGCCGTCGGCACGCGACTTTCGTTGCGCCAGGTCAACTTACGCCCCCTCTCCCATCGGGAGAGGGGCAGGGGTGAGGGGAACCCCCTCATTGCCCTACCCCACCGAAGCCAGCAGTTCGAGCAACTGCCGATGGATCGCCTCATTCCCCGCGCACACCGACCCCGTCGCCAGAAAATCCGCGCTTCCATCCGCGTCGGTGAAAAACCCTCCGGCCTCGCGCACCAGCAGCGCGCCGGCGGCAAAATCCCAGGAATTGAGGCCGCGCTCCCAAAAGGCGTCGTAGCGGCCGGCGGCCACAAACGCGAGGTCGAGCGCCGCGCAGCCGAGGCGGCGCACGTTGACGACGCGCGCCATCACGGCGGCGAGCTCCGCCTTGAAGCGCGGATGCTGCGCGGACTTGCCGAGATGCGGCACGCCGCAGCCGATCAGCGATTGCGAGAGTTCGTTGCGCCCGGCGACCCGCAGGCGGCGATTGTTGCCCCACGCCCCCTGCCCTTTTTCGGCGACATAGAGGCCGTCGTCGGCGGGATTGTAGATAAGGCCCGCGACGATCTGCCCCTCGCGCTCGAGCGCGACCGAGATCGCGAAGATCGGGATCGCGTGCAGGAAATTGGTCGTGCCGTCGAGCGGATCGATATGCCAGACATGCGCCTTGTCCGCGCCCTCGACCCGGCCGCTCTCCTCCATCACGAACCCATAGCCCGGCCGCGCTTTGGAAAGCTCCTCGAACAGGGTTTTTTCCGCACGATGATCGGCAAGAGAAACGAAATCCCCCGGCCCCTTGGAAGAAACCTGCAAGTTCTCGATTTCCCCCAAATCCCGCTTCAACCCCCGCCCAGCCTTGATCGCAGCGGCAGTCATAACGTTCATGAGGGCGGAGCGGATCATCGGCGGGGCTCGTCGGGGAGATTGGGCGGCGAGCCATAGGGGAAGGCGCGGGGCGAGGCAAATTGGCCGGCGCGCGGGGCCGGCGGTTCGGACCCTGCGCCGGAAGCGCCGAACGGTGGATCGCCGGTTTCATCGAAAGTGACGAGGTCAAAGTAACATGCCGGCTGGCGAGCCGGCCGAATTGCCTTGGAGCTTTTCGCGCTCACGCGCGTTGACGAGTCCGACGGTCTGTGGCGGGGTTCACCACTGGCGAGCGGCGTTAAATGATTGAAGATCATGCGTCCTCGTCTTTCCTAGGGAGAGGGGATGAGCGGCGACGGCATGACTGACGAGGAAATGGGCGAGCCAGATCTGCCCCGGATCTCGACCGGCAGCGAGGGCTTGGACGACATCCTGGGGGGCGGTTTAGACAGTAATCGCCTGTACCTTTACGAAGGCCGCCCCGGCACGGGCAAGACGACTATTGCGCTGCAATTCCTTCTCGAAGGTCTCCGGCGCGGCGAAAGCGTCCTCTACATCACTCTGTCCGAAACCCTGCAGGAGCTTCGCGTCGTTGCGCGGCGCCACGGCTGGTCGCTGAAAGGCGTCGATATCTTCGAACTCGTCCCCCCGGAGACGACGCTCGACCCGGGGCGCGAGTTGACCGTCTTCCACCCCGCCGAGGTGGAGTTGAGCGAAACTACGAAGCTGATCTTCGACCGGGTCGAGCAAGTCAATCCGAGGCGCGTCGTCCTCGACAGCCTCTCCGAGCTGAGACTGCTGGCGCAGAGCTCGCTCCGTTATCGGCGGCAGGTGCTGGCGCTGAAGCACTTCTTCGCCAGCCGCAACTGCACCGTCGTCATGCTCGACGACCTGACCGCGCAGCAGGACGACCTCCAGCTTCACTCGATCTCGCACGGCGTGGTGCTGCTGGAGCAGACCGCCATCGACTACGGCGCCGAGCGCCGCCGCCTGCGCGTCGTCAAGATGCGCGGCATCAATTTCCGCGGCGGCTTCCACGATTTCACGATCGAGAAGGGCGGCCTGAAGATCTATCCGCGACTGGTCGCGGCCGAGCACCACAAGCATTTCGCCGGCGACCTCACGTCAAGCGGCAACGCCGAAATCGACGAGTTGCTCGGGGGCGGTCTTGAACGCGGCACCAATGCCCTGCTGATCGGCGCCGCGGGCGTCGGCAAGTCCTCGCTGGCCCTGACCTACGCCATCGCCGCCGCCGACCGCGGCGAGCGTTCCGTCTTTTTCGCCTTCGACGAAGGACACGGCACGGTCGAGGCGCGCGCCCGAACGCTCGGCCTGCCCCTGCAGAAACACAGGGATTCCGGGTTAATTCGCTTCCAACAGATCGACCCCGCCGAAATGTCGCCGGGCGAATTCGCCGCCAACGTGAGGCATAGCGTCGAGATCGACGGCGTCCGCGTCGTCGTGATCGACAGCCTGAACGGCTACCTGAACGCCATGCCGGACGGGCGTTTCCTCATCCTCCAGATGCACGAACTGCTCACCTACCTGGCGCAGCAGGGCGTGGTCACCATCCTGATCCTGGCGCAACACGGCCTCGTCGGCCCGATGGATACGCCGCTCGACATCAGCTACCTCAGCGACGCCGTCCTGATGCTGCGCTATTTCGAAGTCGCCGGAACGGTGCGCCGCGCGTTGTCGGTGGTGAAGAAGCGCAGCGGCGACCATGAGCATTCGATCCGTGAATTCCGCCTGACGAGGCGCGGCATCAAGCTCGGCCCCCCGCTCACGGAGTTCAGCGGCATCTTCTCCGGCACGCCACGATACGTCGGAAACAACGTCCCTCCCGTTCCCGGCGACGAAAATGGAAGCCGATAGGTCACAACTTCGGGTTCTCGTTTTCGCGCCAATCGGTCGCGACGGACCAGCTTGCGAGGAAATGCTGCGCCGCGGCGGCCGCAGCGTGCACTCTGCAAGGACCTCGCCGAGCTCGTCGCCGAGATCGAGGCCGGCGTCGGCGCGGTGTTCGTCGCCGAGGAAGCGCCTGTTCGGAAAGGACACCGCCGCCGCTGACGGATTGGGTGCAGCGCCAGCGCGCCTGGTCGGACCTGCCGTTCATCGTGCTGACCAGTCGCCACGACGAAGCCAAGGTGGTCGCGTGGCGTGCGAACCTGACGACCTCGCTGCGCAACGTCTCGCTGCTGGAGCGTCCGCTCCAGCCGATCACGCTGACGACGACGGTCCGGGCGGCTTTGCGGGCGCGAACGCCGGCAATACGAAATCCGCGCGCTGCTCGACGAGCGCGAACGCGACGGCGGCCCACCTTGAGGCGCTGGTCGAGGAGCGGACGCGCGCGCTGCAGGAATCGAACGCGGAACTGCACAAACAGATGGAGGAGCGCGCCCGCGTCGAGGAGACGCTGCGCCAGGCGCAGAAGATCGAGGCGATCGGGCAACTGACCGGCGGCATCGCGCACGACTTCAACAACCTGCTGATGGTGATTTCCGGCGGCCTGGAGATGCTGCCGCGCCGGATTCGGACCCGGAGCGGCGCGAGCGCCTGCTCGACGGCATGCGGCAGGCCGCGCAGCGCGGGGCCGCGCTCACCAAGCAATTGCTGGCGTTTTCGCGGCGTCAGGCCCTGAGGCCCGAGCCGCTCGATCTTGCCCGGCAGATCGGAGACGATGCGCGAACTTCTCGATCGCAGTCTGCGCGGCGACATGCAGGTGGTGTTCGAATTCGCCGACGACCTGTGGAGCGTCGAGGTCGACGCGGGGGAATTTGAACTCGTCATGCTGAACCTCGCCGTCAACGCGCGCGATGCGATGCCGAACGGCGGGACGATCACCATCGGCGCGCAAAAACTGTCCGGCTTTCCGCGACGGCGGCCTCGTCGGCGACTACGTCCTGCTCTTTCGGTCGCGGACACGGGAACGGGCATGGCGCCCGAAGTCCAGGCTCATGTGTTCGAACCGTTCTTCACCACCAAGGAGGTCGGGAAGGGTTCCGGCCTTGGGCTGGCGCAGGTGCACGGCTTCGTCAACCAGTCCAATGGCGGCGTTCGCATCCGTTCCACGCAGGGCCATGGCGCGACAATCTGCCTGTATCTGCCGCGCTCCGACAAAGTGGCGCGCGAAGAGCCTGGCCCAGCCGATTGGCGGATCAAGCGCGCCGAGGGACAGCGAGCCGGCCGGGTGCTGCTGGTTGAGGACGACGACGAGGTCGCGAAGCTGACCTCCGAAATGCTCGAACAGCTCGGATTCGAGGTGATGAGGGCTGCGAGCGGCCCGGCTGCGCTCGGCGCCCTCGCGAACGGGCGTTCGGTTGATCTCGTGCTCTCTGACATCATGATGCCGGGCGGCATGAACGGCGTCGAACTCGCCCGGGAAATCAAGAAAAGGCGACGGGGGCTGCCGGTCCTGTTGACCAGCGGCTACGCCGAAGCCGTGCGGCCGGAAGCCGAAGCGGAGGGCGTCAGGATTCTCCCCAAGCCCTATCGTCTGGCCGAACTGTCGTCGGCGCTCCACAAGCTCAACGGAACGCGATAACGCCGCCGCAACGCGCCAGCTCTAATATCAACCGCACTGTCACCCTTGTCTAATGACGCTCGCGCGTAAGCCACGTGGAATAGGTTTGCACGCCAAATGCCGGGTCCGCCAAATCTTCAAGGACATGGATGAATTCGATCAAATGGCCGTCGGGATCCAGGAAATATTGAGCAACCGCCGGCATCCAACCAAGCACGATCGCCTCGTCGAGAGGTTCGTTGTTGAAGCCGAGCGGCTGAACGCCGTGTTTTTTCAGGTGAGCGGCCGAATTGAGAACCTCTTCGAGGGACGCCTTGAAGGCGATGTGCAGACGCAGGCCGAGCGGAGCATTTCCGCTTTGCCATAGACCAAGCATCCCTTTGCGCTTTTCCTCAACCCAGAGGAATGCGATGCGATCGTCGATAACGTTCGCCAGCTCCAGTCCCACCATCTTTTCGTAAAACGCAATGGAAGTCTTGAGGTTGGCTACCGTCAGGTGGGTCTCGTATAGCCCCTGCACGACAGGGGCGCCGTTTTTGAAATTATCTGAGCGCATTTTGGCCGCTCTCGAGGGCTGATGATCGGCCCATCTAAACCATTTGGCCGGCCGTTGCGCGATCGCCCGCGCCTATCGACCGCGCTTTGCTCCGGACTTTCCGCGCTAAGCGCGCGCCTCCACGACCATATTGAGCGGCGTCTCAGCCGCCTTGCGCACGGTCCCGAAGCCTCCCTCCGCAATGACCGACTTGAGTTTGGCGAACCCCGCCTGCGCGCCGAGCGCGGCGCCGACGGGCTGATTCAGCGATGTGGGCACGCATATAAAAGTTGAGGCCGCATAGGACATGCGGCCGTTCGGATTGAGATTGTCCTCGAGACGGTCGCCGGCCTGCGGCTCAACGACCATCAGGCTGCCGTCCGGCTTGAGCGATTTACGCGAATGGCGCGCTGCGCCGACGGGGTCGCCCATGTCATGCAGGCAGTCGAAGAACGTGACGAGGTCGAGATCCCGGGCTGGATAGTCGCTCGCCAGCCCGACCTCGAACCGCGTGTTCGCGGCCACGCCGTTCTGTTCAGCGTGGATGCGCGCCTGATCGATCGAAGCCGGATGGAAATCGTAGCCGATGAAAGTCGATTTCGGGAACGCCTTCGCCATGATGATTGTCGAAAAACCGTGGCCGCAACCGACGTCGGCGACTTGCGCGCCCCTCTCCAGCTTCTCGACGACCCCTTGCAGCGCCGGAAGCCACGACGACAGCAGGTTCGCCTCATAGCGCGTGCGGAAAGACTTGCCTGTCGTGCAGAACAGGCATTGCGGCTGGTCGCTCCAGCCGACGCCCCTACCCGACCGAAAGGCAGATTGGACGAGCGCCTCGCCCTCCAGCATTGTCAGTGTCAGATCGAAGGCCGGCAGCATGTAGACGGGACTGTTCGGGATCGGCGAAGACCATCGCCTGCTCCTCGGGCAACGTGAATTTTTCAGAAGCGGGATCATATTCCACATATCCGGAGGCCGCTTGATGGGACAACCATTCACGCGCGTAGCGCTCACCAACCTCGCAGGTCGCCGCGAGCTCGGCGGCGGTCATGGGGGCGCCCTTCAGCGCCCGATAGAGGCCCAGTCGATCGCCGAGCCTCACCATCGGAACGCTCCATGCGCCTCCGAGATCGCCGACAACCTTGCCTAGAAACGCGTTGAGCTTGCCTTCGTCGATCATCGCCAACTCCTTTCGCAACGCCAGTTTCTATGATGGCCCGGCTTGCGGGCCCTTTCTATTCGACGGCAGAGCGAATCTCGTTTCCCTGCCCGACGCGCTCTGCGGGGCTCGATTGTCGGAAGGATTGCGCAACGGCCGCGCGGCCCGCGCTCGCCTCCAGCCTTGGCTCGCTGACGCCGTCATTGAGGAACGAGGCAAGCATAAGGGTCCCGATCAACGCCGCGGCGAGCATCGCAAGCGTTGGAGCGATCGGAATCTCGCGCAGATTTTCCGGCTGGAACTGCTCGTAGTAGGCGGCTTCCCGGGCCTGCCTGGACATAGGAGCGCGCGGGTCTTCGTACGAAATCAAGTTGCCGCCCATGAAGATCGTGCCCATCGTAGCGCTCCCGCTGAGATGGCCCGGATCTCGTTCCGGCGACTGGTCAGGATGATCCGCGCAAGGCGTCGTTCGGGTATCGAAGCCATCCCAAAAGAAATTCCGAAATGTTTCCTAAATTCGCTATAGCTTGGCCATGTCCAATGAACCGCTGACGTTCGGACCCTTTCGGCTCAATCCCGAAAGCGGCCTGCTCTGGCGCGACGGAGCGTTGGCGCCGATCGGACAGAAGGGCGCGCTCATCCTCGGCCGTCTTTTGGCGAACCCCGGCGAAGTGGCGACGAAGGCGCAGCTTATGGATGCGGCGTGGCCGGGCATCGCGGTCGAGGAGAGCAATCTCTCCGTTCAGATCGCAGCGCTTCGCAAGGCGCTTGGCGGCGCGCCCGGCGGCGGCGAATGGATCGTGACCGTTGCTCGCGTCGGTTACCGGCTCGCTGACGCGTCGGCTCGAGCCAACGGCCCAAGGCCGTCCCTTCCTCTCCCGGACAAACCTTCGATAGCCGTCATGCCCTTTCAGAACATGAGCGGCGACCCTGAGCAGGATTATTTCGCGGACGGCATAGTGGACGATATCGTCGTCGGCCTTTCGCGGATCAAATGGCTGTTCGTGATCGCCCGCAATTCAAGCTTTCGCCTACAAAGGCGAAGCGACTGACGTTCGCGAGGTAGGACGCGAACTTGGGGTGCGTTACGTGGTGATGGGCGGCATACGCAAGGCCGGCGGCCGCGTTCGAATCACAGTGCAACTGATCGAGGCAGAAACCGCGACCCACATTTGGGCCGAAAAATACGATGCCGCACTGACGGACGTATTCGACCTGCAGGATCAGATCACCGATCGCGTCGTTGGCATCGTCGAGCCGAGCCTGCAACGATCGGAGATCGAGCGGTCACGACGAAAGCGGCCCGAAAATCTCGACGCCTATGATCTTTTTCTTCGCGCGATGCCCACGTCGCTGCGCAAATGCCTGACGACATCAAGACGGCGCTGCCGCTTCTGGAGGAAGCGCTCAGGTTGAGCCGAACTACGCCGCCGCTCACGCCCACCTCGCCTGGTGCCACGAGTTGCGACCCGTGGCGGGTTGGATGAAGCGGACAAGCATGCGGCGCTGCGCCACGCACATGCGACTCTCACCAGCGGCACAGACGATGCGACGGCGCTCGCGGTCGCCGGTTTCATGATACTGCCTTTTGGGGGTCGAGCACGAAGCGGGGTTGAACGCGATCGACAACGCCTTGTCGTTGAACGCCTCCTGCGCCACGGCGCTTTATTTGGGCGCGCAAGCGCGAGCGCTGGCGGCTCATAAAGAGAAGGCCGCAGCGTACGCGCATCGCGCGCTTCGGCTGAGCCCTTTCGATCCGCTTGCATTCCAGGCTCATATGGCGCTCGGGGAGATCGCCCTCCTCGAGGACCGCTATGAGGAATCCGCATTGTGCTTTGTGCGAGCAATACAAGCGAATGCGAAGTTCAGCACCGCATATTTCAGCCAGGCCCAGTCGTTGGCGCTGGCGGGGCACATGGAGGAGGCGAGGTTACTGGCCGCGCGCGGGCTGGAGCTCCAACCAGGATTCCGATTTCCCATCAAATTGCGAATTGCGCCGCCGCTGTTGGAAAAGCTGGCTGTAGGCGCGAGACTATTGGGCCTGCCAGAGTAGCTGACTGAGCTAATTTCGCGTTGTGGGGACGCCATATCATTTGCGACATTATTTGTACGCGTTGACCTGTAAAACAGCGCGCTGAGGCCATCCAGACCCCTTTCATTTCTGGCCGCGCAGTCCGGCCGAACGGCCGGCTGAACGAAACGGGAAAAGTCGGGAAATTCTTGACAACATTCTTATTTTCAGATATGTTCGTCCTCGATGTTTTCAAGAAACGGAACCAAAAATGACGGACGTGTCTCGAACCCCGGCGCCTGCGCGGAAAATAGGGCGAGACGGACACCCTTATAGAAAAACGTGCCGGGCGCGGCCATAAGCTCTTGAAAATCCTCAATTCCACCAAAGGATGTTTTGGAAAAATTTGGAGCGGGTCGGCTAAAATTTGGAGATTGTTTGCTGATTTTGGCGCCTTTTGCTTGCTTTTTGCTTCTTCGACCAAAGGAAACCAAGGTTTCGCGGCCGGAAGACCGCCTGTTGAAGCCAAGGTCGGCGACCTCGGCTAAGGTGCGGGATTGCGGGGGTGGATCTGGAGGGAGCGCCGATTGCCGACGGCCGATCACACCGCCCCCACCCCGGCCCTCCCCCGCTTCGCGAGGGAGGGAGTCCCAACCGACAGCTTTGTTACTCCCGGCTGGCGCCGGAAGCGCTTAAGCTTCCAGTTGACTAAGGGCGGGTACGACCTTCAAGTTACGGAAATCCAACGCTTTTCACGAAATCGAAGCGGGGAACGCCATGGCTGAGACTTCTGTAGCGGACCCGCCCTATCGCTGGGTGATCGTCGCGGCCGGCGGGCTGATCGGTTGCGTCGCACTGGGCGCGATGTTCTCGCTGCCGGTCTTTCTCGTGCCGATCGCGGCGGCGACGGGATGGTCGCGCACCGGCATATCGACGGCCATGACGATCGGCTTTCTGGTGATGGCGCTGTCAGCCATCGGCTGGGGCATCCTGATGGACCGCATCGGGCCTCGGCCGGTCGTCCTGATCGGCGCGGCGCTGCTGGCTTTCGGGCCTCGCGCTGGCGAGCCGGGCGCCGAACCTGCTGCTGTTTCAGATCGCCTTCGGCGGCGCTGACGGGCGTCGCGGTCTCGGCGATCCTGCCGCCCCTGATGGCGACCGTCACGGGCTGGTTCGACGACGCAGCGAAGCCTCGCGGTCTCGCTGGTCTCGGCCGGCATCGGCATGGCGCCTATGACCATGTCGCCGTTCGCAGCCTGGCTCGTCGCCCGCATGGACTGGCGGGCCTCGATGCTGACCATCGCGGCTCTCGCCCTCGTCGTGATGGTCCCGCTCGCCTTCTTCATTCGCCGTGCTCCGGCGACAGCCCGGCCGGCGGCCGCGCGCGCAGCGGAGTCGCCGGAGCCCGAGACCATGACAACGGGCGCGGCCTTGCGGCTCGCTCGCCTTTCCTCATTCTCGCGGCGACCAATTTCTTCTGTTGCGCTACCCATTCCGGGCCGATCTTCCATACCGTCAGCTACGCCATTTCCTGCGGAATCCCGGCTATGGCCGCGGTGTCGATCTACAGCCTCGAAGGCCTCGCCGGCATGGGCGGGCGGCTGGTGTTCGGCGTGCTCGGCGACCGGTTCGGCGCCAAGTCGGTGCTGGTCGCCGGGCTGCTCATCCAGGCGTTCGGCGCGCTCGCCTATTACGTGCGGTCCGCGAACTCGACCAGTTCTACGCGGTCGCCTTCGTGTTCGGCTTCACCTATGCCGGCGTGATGCCGCTCTACGCCGTGCTGGCGCGGGAGAATTTTTCGCCGCGCATCATGGGCGCGATCGTCGGCGGCAGTTCGGCGGCGGGCAGCCTCGGCATGGCGCTCGGGCCGATCGCTGGCGGGTGGCTCTACGACACGTTCGCGACCTATTCCTGGCTCTATCTCGGCTCGTTCGGCATGGGGCTCGGCGCCGCGGCGATCGCCATGACATTCCGTCCGTTCCCGAAAATTAACCCTGTTGCGGCGCCGCAGCGCGCATGACGCACTGCGAAAGGTCGACGCCGCGGCGCCGACGCGTTAGTGTCCGGTAATGGATTCTGCTCTGGCCGCCTCGCGCCCTCTGAACCACGTGCGGCCGGCGCGCACGCTGATCGAGCCTCGCCCCGAGGCCGAAGAAGGCCGCAGGCGCGGCGCAGGGTCGGCATCGACGCCCATGTGCTCGACGGCAAGCCGCAGGGCACGGCGACCTTCATGGCCCGCACGCTGCGGGAGCTCGCGAGGCTCGACCTTCCCTTCGACGTGACCGTCTATTGCGCCGATCCCGACATGGCCTCGGCGCTCGCCGGCCCCTCGCCGTTCGCCTTCCAGCGCCTGCCGAAGGCAGGGTCGGCCGAGCGGCTCTTCCACCTGTTTCCCCATTCGTTCGCGCGCGACCGCATCGACCTCGGCATCTTCCAGTATGTCGCCCCGCCGCTCGGCCGGGTCCGCTCGCTGATCGTGGCGCATGACATACTGCCCTATAGCCACCCGAGCCTGTTTCCGCTGAAATTTCGGCTGCCGTGGGGCGTGATGACGCGCCGTTCGATCCATCGGGCCGGGGCGATCGTCACGGCCTCCGAATATTCGCGCGGCGAAATCCTGCGCTGCTTTCGACCGCCGGCGGACCATGTGTCGTCATGCCGCAGGGGCCTTCGTTCGAAGTCGAAAGCTATTTCGCTCCACCTGGCGAGCCGCCTCGGCGCACCCGCGCCTACGTGCTGACGGTCGGCCGCATTGAGAAGCGCAAGAACATCGACCTCCTGATCCGCGCCTTCCGCAAAGCCGGATTGCCTGAGGTCGATCTTGTCATTGTTGGTCGCACGGATCACGATTTCGAGCTCAAGAGTTTTACGGACGACAACGTGGCGCGGCTGGAGCGGGTCGGCAATGCCGAGCTCTTCGCGCTCTACCGCCATGCGGCGCTGTCGGTGTTTCCAAGCCGCGCCGAGGGTTTTGGCCTGCCGCTGCTCGACAGCCTACTCAGCGGGCTCCCAACCATCGCCTCCAATCAAACCGCCATGCAGGAGGTCGGCGCCGGCCGAGCCCGGATGTTTGATCCGACGCGCGACGACGCCGAGGATGTGCTTGCGGATCTGATCAGGGGACATTTTTCCGGACGGCCGATTCTCCCGCCCGGCGAACGCGCACGGCGCGAACTGGTGGCGCGCTACAATTGGACGGCGGGCGCGCGAGTGCTCGCCGACGCCGCTATGCACGCGCTGTTGTGACGGCGCCAACAGACAAAGTGAAGCCGCGTTCTCTGCTGGTGGTGACCATGGAGTCGCCTTTTCCGCCGAGCCACGGCGGCCGAATCGACTGTTTCAATCGCTGGAGCGCACTGGCGCGCGAAGGCTGGAGCCTTCAGCTCGTCACCTGGTTGCTGCCCAACGAGCTCGACAAAGAGGATCAGATACGCGCCGGCCTCGCCAGGATGTTTCGCGAGGTTTATCTGCTGCCGCACGCGCGCGGCGCTTCCGGCCTATGGCAGCGGCTCGTGCGGCTGCCCCGCCTGCCGACCCACCTTGGCGCGCGTGACATCCCTGCGGATGAGTTTGAACGGATCGTCGAAGGCGCGCGGCGGGAGAACGTCGGCGCCGTCATCGCGGATGGGCTGTTTGGGTCTCACCTCGCGCTCGCCGCGGCGCGGCGCCTGTCAAAGCCGCTGATCTATCGCGCTCACAACCATGAGGCTCATTACATCGCCTCGCAGTCGAAAGCGACGAAGCCCTGGGGTCGGCGTCTCGGGCTCTGGTTGGCGACGCTCGGTCTCGAGGTCCTACGAACGGGGCGTGCACGCGGAAGCCGTCTGGACGCTGGATGTTTCGGCGGTCGACATCGAATATTGGCGCTCGCAGGGTTTTGCCGGCATCTCCTGGTCGCCGCCGCCCCTGCCCCGCAACGCCGCTGCGATCCCGCCGCCCGACGTCGCGCCCACGCACGATCTCGTCTACCTCGGCAGCCTCGGCGCGCCGAACAACCTCGAGGGGATGCGATGGTTCATCGCTCACGTGCTGCCGCGGCTCGTGGCGAGCAAGCCTGACATAACCATCCTGTTCGCCGGTTCGAACCCTCCTGCCGATCTCGTCGCCGAGATCGAGCGCCATCGCGAGATCGACCTCATGCCCAATCCGAACTCGGCGGCGGCGACGAGGGCGCGGGCGCGGGTGCTGATCAATCCGGTGCTGACCGGCAGCGGCACGAACGTGAAGTCGATGGAAATGCTCGTCACCGAAAAGCCGATCGTCACCAACCTGGTCGCGGTGCAGGGTTTTCCCAGGGATTTGCTGCAGACTTTTGCAATTGCGCGCGACGCTGAGGATTTCGCAAAACTCTGCCTTGCCGCGCTCGCCGATCCCGCGATCGACCTCGAAGCGCGCCGCGCCGCTCGCGACGCTTTTGGCGAGCGCGCGATCCGAGATTTTTCCGATCGCCTGGCGGGCATCGTCGACGAGCACGCCGAGGCCATCGATCTGGAGCGTTTAAGCAAATAACGATCAACCAAAGCATCGTGCGATCAGCTTGAACCGCCCTTACCCCAACCCTCTCGCGCAGGCGGGAGAGGGGGCTCCAAGGGCGCCGCGAATCCCTTCTCCCGTTTACGGGAGAAGGTGGCGCGAAGCGCCGGATGAGGGCGGGTCGTGATGCCAGTTGATCCTCATTTGCTCGAAGGCGCCGTGCGATCAGCTTGAACCGCCCTCACCCCCGGCCCCTCTCCCGGACGGGAGAGGGGAGCTTCAGCCCGACACGACCTCAAAGTTCTTGACGCCGAGCGCGCTCGCCAGCAGCTTCAGCCGGTCTCCAACCACTTCGCTGTCGGGCGCGCGCGCCGCCTCCGCGGCTAGCCGCACCCGGTCGGGCTCGATCGTCAGACGCGCGCCCTCGAGAATGGCGGGCACCCCGCCGAGATTGCGATAGGCGAGCAGCAATGCTCGTCCCAGGATTTCCGCCCGGCTGCGTTCGGCGGGCGCGAGCAGGGAGATCGCGGGATCGAGCCACGGGGCATCGCGTCTGCCGGCGTAGCGGTAGTGGATCGCCGCGGCCAGGAAGACTCGCTCCTTGTGGTCGACGCCGATGAAGGGGAACTGCAGGATGCGCCGAAAACTCTCGGAGTCACGGAGGTCGGGCGGATCGCGCCAGACGAGATCAGACAAGGCGCAGACCGCCACACGCAGGCGCGTCTCCGCAGGCGTTTCCTTCGGGAACAATTGGCGCCGTCCATCTGACAAGCGCGGGCGGGAATTGCGGCACGCGCGCCTGCGGCAGCCCAACGAGTTGCGCGCCCTCGATCAAAGGGTCGAGATAGCGCTCATCTTCGCCGAGTTGCGAATAGATAAAACCTTCGCGCAGGCCCAGCGCGGAAAACACCACCCGCTCGCTGCCCAGCCGTTTCAGCACGCGATCGAGCATGAAGGCGGCGGCCGGCAGCGTGCGGGCGCGGCGGGTCGGCACGCCAGGCAGCGCGGCGAGTTTTTCGATGGGCATCTGCGCAAGCGCCTTCGCGAACGCGCGCGCGGCTCTCGCCTCGATCGCATAGCCGTGCACGACTTTTACCGGCGCTTCGCTCGCGATAAGATGCGCATGCGCGAAGGCGCGCCAGCCGCCCCCGACGGCGTAGAACACATCGTGCTCGGCGAGTTTCGGCAGGCGCGCCGCAAGCAGCGCGTCGACGCTGCGCTTGGCGGATGCCTGTCCGGCAGCGAGCAGCGTCTCGACCGGCAGCGCGCCGAGCGGCAGGCTCGCCCAACCCTCGCCCACCCGGTCGTCGAGCGCCTCGCGGATTTCGAGGCTGCCGCCGCCCATGTCGCCGACCACGCCGACGGGACGGAAGAAGCCCGAAATGACGCCGAGCGTCGAGAAGCGCGCCTCCTCCTCGCCGCTGAGAATGCGGACCTCGAGGCCGGTCTCCTCGAAGATCGCCTGTTTCAGCGCGGCCCCGTTGCTCGCCGTCCGGATCGCCTCCGTGCCCGTCACGTCGAGCTTGGCGACGCCCATCGCTTCCGCTATGGCGCGAAAGCGCCTGAGCGCGTCCACCGTTCGGCGAAACCCGTCGTCCCGAATCCGGCCGGTTTGCGCAAGACCCTCCCCAAGGCGGCACAAAAGTTTTTCATTGAAGCGCGGCAACGGCGCGCGCCCCAATTGATCGTAAACGATGAGGCGGACCGAATTCGATCCAATGTCGACGATGGCGTAGGGGGCGCGCGAGGACTTCAAAGCGCGGGGCGGTTCGATGTCGAGCGGTCGATTTACGCGGGCAGCGTCCGCGGCAAGTTCGGCCATGTCGCCTCCTCAATGCATCACGCAGGTTGCAGGGGACCGCGTCGCGGATCAAGGGGGCGGGCTTGTTTTGTCCGTTCCGGCGCGGCACAATCGCGACAGGACAATGCGCGTTAAATCGGTCATCCTCGCGACGGCGCTGATTGGGAGCGGCGCAACATCGGCGCTGGCGCAATTCGCGGCGCCCGGTGTGCCTTTGTTCGGCGGCGAGCCGGCGATCGCCAACGGCTTCATCGGCGCCGGGCCCCAGAATGGCGCGGCGGCGGGGTCATCCTGCACCAGCGTCCCGAACGGCCGCCAGGGTCCGCGCGAGCAATGCTCGCCGACGCCGACGCCGAGCGCGCCGCCGCACAAGTAGGAAGGTTCAGACCGACTTGCGCTCGACGATCGGGCATTCGACCTTCAATGGAGGCGGCCGCGCCGCCGGCCGTTCAATCAGATCGAACAGCAGCTCCGCCGCGGCGACGCCATTGCGGGCCGACGCGCGGCGGCTATAGTCCCCTGCGGAGCGCGCGGAAGGACGAGGCGGCGATATGGCTGAGAGCGAGATCGACGCCGTTCGCGCGCTTCTGAGTTCGAAACCCCGCCCCGTAGGCTGGGCCGGAGCGGCGCGCGCGGCTCGACGAGGTCGGCGCTATCTGGCCGATCGCTGATGACGTGACGCTCTCGGCCGTGAACTGCGGCGGGCCGGCCGGCGAGTTCTCGATTGTTCCCGGCGCCGATGCCGCCAAAGTCCTTCTCTACTTCCACGGCGGCGGATACTGCTCGGGCTCGATCGCCAGTCACCGCCGCCTGGTCACCGAGGCGGGCCGCGCCTGCGGAGTTCGGACGCTCGCAATCAATTACCGGCTCGCGCCGGAGCGTCCCTTTCCCGCCGCGCTCGAAGATGCGCTCGCCGCCTGGCGCTTCCTCAAGACAGAGGGCTACGCGGCGGCCCGCATCCTCGTTGGAGGCGACAGCGCCGGCGGCGGCCTCACGCTGGCGCTGATCCAGCAATTGCGGGCAGCGGGCGAGGCGCTGCCGGCGGCGGCGTGGCTCATCTCGCCGTGGACCGATCTCACCATGTCGGGCGCGTCGCTCACGAGCAAGGACGGCGTCGATCCCTTGATCCACAAAGGCTATCTCGAAGAACTCGCCTCGGCCTATGTCCCCGCCAGTATTGACCGCCGCAACCCGCTCATTTCGCCGCTCTACGCCGACCTCTCCGTCTTCCCTCCGCTGCTCGTCCAGGTCGGCTCCGAGGAGACGCTGCTATCGGACGCGACGCGTTTCGCGGAAGCCGCGGGCGCGGCGCGGGTCGCGGCGACCCTCGAAATCTGGCCGCATATGATCCATGCCTGGCCATTGTGGAACGCACGCCTCGAGGCTGGGCGCGCGGCGCTCGCCCGCCTCGGCGAATTCGCTCGCCCTTGTTTGAACGGCGCCGGGTGAGGAGCAGCCGCGGGGCAAGACGACGCCGTGGACGCGGCAGAAGGCGGGGAGATCGGCGAGGCTCTGGCCGCCGCACGGCGTATATAGCCCGCGGCGCGGCTTTCGGCGGCGCCGATGGAAGTCTGATTGATCTTCAGTTGCGCCAGCGCCTCGCACGAGCCGCTGGCGGCGAAAGCCGGGAGCGGCGCGAGCACAACGAACTCCGCGATGGACGCGCCAATCCTCCGCGATCGGCAAAGGGCCGCTTGTTCAGGTCGCAACTTTTCGTCCCATAACCTTCAGATCTCGAGATCGAGCATCAGCGAACTCAACGATTTGCCATGCGCGTCGAGACGCAAAGCGCGCGTCACGCCGCCGGCGAGCGCGCCTTCCAAAACGAAATTGAGCGCGCCAATACCCGGCAGTTCGTAGCGCCGCACCAAGCCCGTCGCGATTCCCCCAAAATGCTCGGCGACGCGCTCGACCGTCACGCGTTCAACAAGGGTTTGATAATCCTTCGCCTCATAGGCGATCGCCGAAATGTTGGAGACATCGCCTTTGTCGCCGGAGCGCGAGTGCGCGATTTCGCCGAGTTTCATGGCTGCTCCTCAAACAAGACCGAAGTCCCGACCGCCGATTCCGGGATCAAGGCCGAAGCGACGGCGACGATCTGGCGCGCCGACTTCCACGCGCCGCCGCCGCCGGCGGGGCCATTGGTGTAGAGCGTCTCGACCTCGTCGCCGATGCGACGCGCTTCCTCGGCATTTTCCGCGCGTCCCGCCACGCGCAGCCTTACCTCATAGGGCTCGACGGCCGCCCTGCCCTCGCCATGCAGCGTATCGAGGCCGATGAGATCGAAGCGGAGCTCGCTTGCGCGCACGCCGGTCAGCGAAAGCCGCTCCCGCACGATGTCGAGCGCAAGCCGGGCGCGCGCCGCCGCGTTTGGTCCGGCGTAGGAGATCTGCCCCTCGCCTACAAAACTGTCGACATAGCCGACGGACACCTTGAGGAGGCCGGTTTTGCGCGCGCCCGCGCCGCCCGTCACCCGCACGCGGTCGCGCCCGATCTCTTCGACGCGGACCTCGCCGAAATCCGCGATCACGTCGGGCTGCAGATAAGCTTTGGGGTCGTGGATTTCGTAGAGCAGTTGCTCCTTGACGGTTCGCGCCGTCACCGCGCCGCCCGAGCCCTCGACCTTGGTGACGATGAGGTCGCCATCTTCGCTGACTTCACCGATCGGAAAGCCGAGCCGCGCGAGATTGGGAACGTCCTTGACGCCAGGGTCGGCGAAATAGCCGCCGGTGATCTGGCCCGCGCATTCGAGCAGATGCCCGACGAGCGCGCCGCGGCCGAGCCGCATCCAGTCGTCCATCCGCCAACCGAATTCGGCGATCAACGGCGCCATGAACAGCGCGGGGTCCGCCGCGCGGCCGGTGATGACGACATCAGCGCCAAGCCGTAGCGCCTCGACGATTGGCGCGGCCCCGATATAAGCGTTGGCCGAGATTACGCTGTCGTCGAGATCGGAGAGGGTCCGCCCATTGTCGAGCCGCAATGTCGTGCTCGCGGAGGTAGGCCAGAACATCGTCGCCGACGATCGCCGCGACCTTGAGCCCCCTAAGGCCGAGCCCATGCGCGATTTCGCGCGTCGCGCGCGCGGCGGCGGCAGGGTTCGCCGCGCCCATATTGGTGATGATCTTCACCTTCCTCGCTGCGCAGATCGGCAGCACGGCGCGCATGCGCTGGGCGAGCAACGGATCGTAGCCGGCTTGCGGGTCCTTCAGCCGCGCCTGCTGCGCCAGCGCGATCGTGCGCTCGGCAAGACATTCGAACACGAGATAGTCGAGGCCGCCGCGCTCGGCGAGCTCGATCGCCGGCTCGATCCGGTCGCCGGAATAGCCGGCGCCGGCGCCGATCCTGAGCGTTCTCATCGCCGGCGCGCGCGGGCGTCGGGATCTGCCAGCTTCATCGTCGCTCCTTGTTCGCCCCGCAGCCATTTATGGTGCGCCGAGCTCAGCGATAAGCCAATTGAAATTATCTGTTCACAGCAAGCGAGCCGTAAAAAGACACGCCAACCCGGTTGCGCGCATTTTTGTTCCCTCTCCCCTAACCCGACGACTAAGTGTAATCGAGATGAACAGTCCAATATAACGAAGTCTTATCTTCAATTTGCCCTGACAACTTATACAGAAAGCTTTCAGGAACACTTTGCGCGCGCACGGGTTGCAGACGAGGGATCAACGTCTCACAGAGAGGTTACTATGAAACACACTTTGCTTGCGGGCGCCGCTTCGCTTGCCCTGATCGTGTCCTTCGCGCCCGCGATGGCGCAGACGGCCCAGACCCAGGATGAAAAACAAAAGACCGAGCAGGCCGCGCCGCGCGCGACCACCATGCCGAAGGCCCAGCAGGGAGAGGCGCCACGATCTGCTCAGGAGGCGCCGAAGTCTGCCCAGACAGACGAGCGGCAGACGACGAACGGCGAAGTCGAGAAGGGAGTCAAGCGCGAAACTTCGACGCCGCGCCAGGCCGCCGAACCGAGCCGCACTCCTGAAACCAATCAGCGCGCCCAGACTGAGCAGAGAAACGATCAGCGCGCTGACGAGCAGAAGAATGATCAGCGGACGGACGAGCAGAAGAACGACCAGCGCGCCGAACAGTCCACGGATACGCGCAAGGACAACGAGCAGCGCAACACAATACGCACAGGCGAATCCGAGCGAGGCGAGCCGCACATCATCGGGAACGTGCGCACCTCGACCGAGCATGCGACCCGCGTAACCGAAATCCTAAGGACCACGGCTCGCAGCGAACGGGTGAACATCGCTATCAACGTCGGCGTTCGCGTCCCCGCCGAAGTCGCGATCTACCCGGTTCCGCGCGAGGTCATCGCGATAGCCCCCGAGTATCGCGGTTACAGTTACTTCGTCGACAACGATCAGGTTGTCTTCGTGTCGCCTGAGACGCACGAAATCGTCGGCGCGATCGCTTACGGCGGCCCCGGCGGCGGCCAGATGGCGGCGAGTGAGGAAATGCACGGCGCAAGGCCGTGCCCCGCGCAGGATTGATCGCCAGGCGCTGAGTTTCAGCCAACGAGGGCGGCGCATCGCCGCCCTTTCATTTTGAGTAAGCGTTAGTCAGCCTTCTCATACCGCTGCGGCGGCGCCTGAACGATCGGCGCGGCCGCGGCGAGGATCGCGCCACGATCTCTGTTCAGCGGCGGATAGATGCGTTCACGGTTGATGAGGCGCTTGGTCTTCTTGGCGGCCTCGCCCGTCGTGACGACCTTGCGATCCCAGCCTTCGGTGTAGAGGGCGCCCCAGTCGCCGAGGTCGAGGATCGTCACATACTTGTCGATGTGCAGTGGCAGCATCGCTTGATTGAGGAGATCGCTCACGACGTTGTAGCCCGCGAAGCGCCCCATCGGGCGGCCGTGCTGGCAGGACATGACCGACATGTGTTCGTCGTCCATCGTCGCGGCGGCGCAGTCGCCGGCAGCGAACGCGCCTTCTATCCCCTTCACTCTCAGGAATTCGTCGACCGGCAAACGGCCAAAGCGGTCGCGCTCGACCGGGAAAAGCTCGCAGAGCGGCGAGGCGCTGACGCCCGCGCACCAGACGACAGTTGAAGCGGGGAGGAATTCGCCGCTCGCGAGCGAGACCCCCCTTCGATCGACAGCGGCGACCTTGGCGCCGGCGCGGGTCTCGACGCCTAGCGACGCGAGCGCTTCGGCAATGACCGGCGCGGCGCTCTCGCCCATGCCGCCGCCGATCGGACCGCCATCGACCAGCACGACTCGGCCGCGCGTTGACTGATGAGCGCTTTCGATCGCCGCCTTCAGCTTCGCGGTCATTTCGGTCGCCGCTTCGAGGCCGGTGAGGCCGGAGCCGATCACCACGACCGTCCAGCGGCCTTCGCTTAGCGGTTCGGCCCCGAGCGCCGCGACATGGGCGTTGAGGCACGCGGCGTTGTCATAAGTGTCAACGTCGAACAGCAGCGCCTTGTCAAAGGGAAAGGCCGGCTGCACGACCTGGCTGCCGGCGGCGAGCACGAGGCGGTCGTAGGCGATCGCCTCGGCGCCCGCGCCGGTCTGCACGGTGACGTTGCGGTTCGCGAGGTCGATGCCCGTCGCCTCGCCCTCGATCCGCCGGACGCCGATCGGGCCGAGCACATCGTCGAGCGGGACCCTGACGTCGCCGAGATCGGCTTCGTAATTGCGCACGCGGATCGAGTGCCAGGAATCGCGATTGACGACGACGATCTCAACATCGCCCGCGCTGGCGCGCAGTTCGTCGAGCCGCCGCGCGGCGCCGACCGCCGCCCACAAGCCCGCAAAGCCCGCCCCCAGAACCAGGATGCGCTTCAATCGCTCTCTCCCGACCGCGTTTTTCCGAAACTCTAATCGGCGCGCCATCGCCAGGCCAAACGAAAACCCGCGTCGCGAATGAACCTCCGGTTCTACGCTGATCGCAGCATTTAGCCGGATTCGCTGCGGAACGCTCATCTGGAAATCGTGTTCAATCCTTTAGCGAAAACTGGAGCGGAGGCTATCTGATGAAACCCAATCTGCTAGCGTTGGCCGCTGTTGGCGCGCTTCTGCTGGCCGCGGCGCCACAGGCGGCATTCGCTCAGGCGAGCCAAGGCGTCGGGACCAATTCAAGTTCGGAGAACGCAGGTCCGAATTCCGGCGTGCAGGGTACGGGCGCCAACTCGCCGCCTAAGCCCATGCACCACATGAGGACCCATCACACGATGCATCATATGCATCATGCCACGGCTACGCATCCCATGAATTCGCCGAGCATGACGGCAAGCCCGACCCCGACATCGAGCTCCGGTTCGTAAAAATATGTCTGAAAAAGAAAAAGGCCCGGCGGAGGTCCTCGCCGGGCCAAGAAAGGGGTTCGCGAGGTGGCGCTCGCAAGGGTAAATATACAAATTCCGTATAATTAGTCAATTGCCTCTTTCAAACTTTTTCAGCGTTCGTCGCTGGTCGCCCTTCCTTGCTCGCGCCTCACCCAAAAAGCAGCGCTCGTCACAACGGCTTACATGTAAACCGCGACGGCGTTCGGAGGGAAAGCGGGGAACCGTCAGCCATTCCGTCAGTTTTCTCCTGACGAGGAGATTTACATGACTTTTCCCCTGCAAGTCGCCTGGATTGCGGCGGCCGCGCTGATCGCGGCGCCGGCTTTGGCGCAGACCTCCGCTCCAACGCCGACCACGCCGATGGATTCCGTCCCTGAAAAAGTCGCGCCGGGCGCAAAACCTACGGAGCCCGCCCAAAACCTGAGCCAACAGCTTGAACAGCAGAACGGCGTGATCCAGCCGAAGGAAACGGACCCGAAGATCGAAAAACCCGTGCCGAAAACCGGGGACGCCATTGTGGCGCCGCCTCCGCCGACCCCTTCACCCGCAGCGCCAAAATAAAAAAGCCGGCGCGTGACGCGCTGGCCTCCTCTGTCGGGCGGCCGTCGAGAGCGGAAAGCCGGGTGATCTTCTCGTGCGGTCAGCGCCCGGGCGAAGTCTTGACAGGTCTTGAAAGGCCCGTTGCGGCCGAAATGCCGCTCCGAGGAGGGTCGGACTCGAAGCCCAGTCGGCGGCTTGGACGCTGCGGCACCCGCAAAACCAACTGCTGCCCGCCGCGGCCGCCGGTCGCGTCGTCCACATATTCCACCGACAAACGGCCAACGCGCTCCTCGACGTCCGCCGCCGCGAAATGCGACATTGGCGGCATGGAATCGGCTCCTCAAATCCGTCGGCTTCGTGCATTGCCATGTCCATAGCGCCTATCTCGCTGCGCGAGGGCGCGCTCGGCATCGAGACGCTCGCCAAGCTCGCCAAGGCAGACGACCAGCCGGCGCTCGCAATCACCGACACCAACTCCCTGTTCGGCGCGCTGGAGTTTTCGGAAAAGCTCGCGAAATCTGGCGTGCAGCCGATGATCGGCGCGCAGATCACCTTCGATTTCGCCGACGCGCCGAAGGGGGCGTCCTCGCGGCTCGCCGAGGTACAGTTCCGGCGCGCGCCGATCGTGCTCATCGCGAAGAACGAGCGCGGTTACATCAATCTGATGCGCCTGGCCTCCGATGTCTGGCTGAAGCCCCGGAAGGCGACGAGCCGCATGTCTTGTTTGACGCGATCGGCGATTGCGAGGGCCTGATCGCGCTGACCGGCGGCCCGGTCGGACCGATCGACCGGGCGCTGCGTCCCATATCGCCGATGTCGCGCGCAATCGCGGCTGAGCGGCTCGGAGAGTCGGCCGGTTCGGCGACCGGCTCTATGTCGAGTTGCAGCGCCATGACGCTGGACGAGCGAAAGCGGGATCGAGGACGGGCTGATCGAGCTCGCCTATGACAAGGCGATGCCGCTGGTCGCGACCAACGAGCCCTATTTCGCCGGCGTCGAGCGATTTCGAGGCGCAGGATGCGTTGCTCTGCGATCGCCGAGGGCGCGCTGATCGCCACGCCCGAGCGCCGCCGGCTCACGCCGCAACATCGCTTCAAGACCCGCGCGGAAATGAAGGCCTTGTTCGCCGATCTGCCGGAGGCGACCGACAACAGTGTCGAGATCGCGCTGCGCTGCGCCTATCGCCCGCTGACGCGAAAGCCGATCCTGCCGCGTTTCTCGATCCCCGGCGGCGAGAGCGGTCGACGAGGACGAGGAACTGAAACGCCAGGCGCGCGAGGGCCTCGAGCGGCTGCTGGCGCGCTACGGGACCGCGCCCGGCTACACAGAAGAGGATTATCTCCAGCGGCTCGAATTCGAGCTCTCCGTCATCATCCGCATGAAGTTTCCCGGCTATTTCCTGATCGTCGCCGACTTCATCAAATGGGCGAAGGCGCAGGGCATTCCGGTCGGGCCGGGGCGCGGTTCGGGCGCGGGCTCGCTGGTCGCCTGGGCGCTGACCATCACCGATCTCGATCCCTTCCGCTTCGGCCTGCTGTTCGAGCGCTTCCTGAACCCGGAACGCGTGTCGATGCCGGACTTCGACATCGACTTCTGCCAGGAGCGGCGCGACGAGGTGATCACCTACGTGCGCCAGCGCTATGGCGAGGATCGCGTCGCGCAGATCATCACTTTCGGCTCGTTCCTGGCGCGCGGCGTGCTGCGCAATGTCGGGCGCGTGCTCGAAATGCCGCTCGGCCAGGTCGACAAGCTCGCCAAGCTGGTGCCGCAGAACCCGGCCAATCCCGTCACGCTGAAACAGGCGGTCGCCGACGAGCCCAAGCTGCAGGAGGCGCGGCGAGCGACCCCAAAGTCGAGAAGATGCTCGCCATCGCCGAGCGGCTGGAGGGGCTGCTACTCCAACGCCTCGACCCATGCCGCGGGCGTCGTGATCGGCGACCGTCCGCTGGTCGAACTGGTGCCGCTCTACCGCGACCCGAAGTCCGACATGCCGGCGACGCAGTTCAACATGAAATGGGTCGAGCCGGCCGGCCTCGTGAAATTCGATTTCCTCGGCCTGAAGACGCTGACCACGCTGCGCATCGCGCAAGGGCTGATCGCGCGGCGCGGCGTCGAGATCGAGCTCGGCGCCATTCCGCTCGACGACAAGAAGACCTTCGAGATGCTCGGGCGCGGCGAAACGATCGGCGTGTTCCAGGTGGAAAGCGCGGGCATGCGCAAGGCGCTGGTCGAAATGCGCGCCGACCGGTTCGAGGACATCATCGCGCTCGTCGCGCTCTACCGTCCGGGCCCGATGGCGAACATCCCGACCTATTGCGCGCGCAAGCTCGGCCAGGAAACGCCGGAATACATGCACCCGAAGGTCGAGCCGGTGCTGAAGGAGACGTTCGGCGTCATCATCTATCAGGAACAGGTGATGCAGATCGCGCAGGTGCTCTCCGGCTATTCGCTCGGCGAAGCCGATCATGCTGCGCCGCGCGATGGGCAAGAAGATCAAGGCGGAGATGGACGCGCAGCGCGCGCGCTTCGTCAAGGGCGCAGTCGAGCGCGGCGTCGCCAAGGCGAAGGCCGACGAGATCTTCGACCTGTTGGCCAAATTCGCCGACTACGGCTTCAACAAGAGCCACGCGGCGGCCTATGCGCTGATCGCCTATTGGACGGCCTGGTTCAAGGCCAACCATCCGGCCGAATTTCTGGCCGCGTCGATGACGCTCGACAAGTCCAACACCGACAAGCTCTCCGAATTCCGCACCGACGCGCAGCGGCTCGGCATCAAGGTCGCGCCGCCCTCGGTCAACGAATCCGAGGTCGATTTCGACGTGCGCTACGATGCCGAGGGCGCCGACGCTGGTCTATGCGCTGAGCGCGATCAAGGGCGTCGGCGAGGCGCAGGCGCGCGCGCTCGTCGAGGCGCGCGGCAAGCGACCCGTTCGCCTCGCTCGCGGAGGTGGCGCGACCGCATCGACCCGCGGCTCGTCAACAAGAAGGCGCTGGAGTGCCTCGCCAACGCCGGCGCCTTCGACGATATCGAGCCCGACCGCGCGGTCGCTTTCGCCTCGATCGAGCCGATGCTCGCGCTCGCCCAGTCGCAAGCGCAGGAGGAGCGCGGCAGGGCCAGAGCGGACTGTTCGGCGACGACGGAAGCCGCGCCGCTCGAAGTCCGCGCGCAGCCCTGGACGGCGGCCGAGCGCCTGTCGCGCGAGTTCGACGCGATCGGCTTCTTCCTCTCCGGCCATCCGCTCGAAGCCTATGACGGCGCGATGAAGAGGCTCGAGCGCGAAGCGCTGGGCGGAATTCCGCGCACGGTGCGCGGCGGCGCCACCGACGGCAAGCTCGCCGCCAGCGTGCTCGATCGGTTCGAGCGACGCACCAAGACCGGCAACAAGCTCGGCATCATCCAGCTCTCCGACCCGAGCGGACAATACGAGGCGATCATCTTTCAGGAAGGACTCGCGCTGTATCGCGACCTGCTCGAAAAAGGCGCGACGTGCTGCTGACGCTGCAGGCCAATGTCGAGGGCGAGGATGTACGCGCGCGCATCGTCCACGCAGAATCGCTTATCCGAAGCCGCCGCCAAGCACCACAAGGGCCTGCGCATTTTCGTGCGCGACGAAATCCCCCTGCCCTCGATCAGCCGAGCGCATTTCAGGCCGCGGCGAGGGCGAGATCTCGCTGGTCGTCATGCTCGGGCGAAGGAGGGCGAAGTCGAGATGAAGCTGCCGGGCAAATATCCGGTGACCGGCGCGCTTGCGGGCGCGCTGAAGGCGGTGGCGGGGGTGGTGGCGGTGGAGCACGTGTGATGTTTGGTGACAGACACACATGTCATCCCGCGAACGCGGGGATCCAGGGTGTGACGTTCGGTTAGCGGAGGAGTTCTACGACTTCTGTGTCCCCGCTTTCGCGGGGACGACTGTTTCTCACCGGTCGATCACGCGCACGATGCGGTGGTCGTTACGCGTCACGATCACGCGCTGGTTGTTGAGGACCACATATTCGTAGTCTGGCTGGTTTGGCACTTCATAATAGGTGTAATCGCCGGGAAGCGCCTGACCCACCACGATCGGCTGTTGATAGGCGACGGAAGGGCGCGGCGCAAGCGACGAGCCCATCAGCGCGCCGATGCCGGCGCCGACGATCGCGCCCGGAGGTCCGGCGACCACGCCGCCAACGACTGCGCCGCCTACGGCTCCGGTGACGCCCGTCAATTCATCCGCGTAAGCGGATAGGACCGTGAGGGCGGCCGCAGCAAAAGCCGCGGCGCATAATGCCGTTTTCATGTCTTTTTCCTCTGCGGTGTTTGACATCTACACGGGCGAACAACGTCGTTCGCACGGCGTGGTTCCCTCGGCAGGCAAATCACAGGAAGTTGCAGCGCTTGTGGAATCGAAACTCGCTATGCTGTTGCGGGAAGCGCTTCCGAAAATGACCGCGTGTTGTGGACGTTCCCCCCTCCGCTCCCCTCGCTCGCGAAGCGACGGTGGGGATCGAAAGGCGCGAAAATTGATCGGAGATCGCGACAGTTCGTCGAGAAAATCAGCGAGGGAGGTTTCAGATGAGAAAATGGTTCATCGCGCTTGCGCTCAGCGCTTCGCCCTCGCTTTGCTCGGCTGAGACGATCATCGACGATTGGGGAAACGTAAAAGTTCCGCCGCCGCCCGAGCTGAAATCGGTGACCGTCAACCCCGAGACCGACGCGCTGCTCGTGCTCGACTTCGACGGCCATGAAGCCGCCGAAAGCGGCCCCTGCAATCCCGTCACCAAACCGCGCTGCATCGCCTCTCTGCCGAAGATGAAGGCGATGCTCGAAAAGGCGCGCGCGAAGGGGGTGTACGTCGTCTACAGCACGATCCCGAATCACGCGCCCTCAGACATCTGGCCGGAGGTCGCGCCAAGGCCGGGCGACCCGATCGTCAAAAGCGGTCCCAACAAATTCCTCAACACGGATCTGCGCGCGCTGCTCGAGGCGAAACACATCAAGACGGTCATCGTGACCGGCACGGGTTCCGAGGGCGCCGTCCTCAACACGGCGTCCGACGCCGCGTTCCACGGCATGAACGTCGTCATTCCCGTCGACGGCATGTCCTCGACCGAACTCTACGCCGAGCAATATGTCGCCTGGCACATGACGCATGCGCCCTTCGTAGCCGCCAAGACGACGCTGACGACGCTCGACAGGCTCGGCTTTTAGGGGCGCCGGCGCTGCGCGCCCTTTCCAGGCTTGCGGAAGCGGGCGCGATGGGACACGCTGACTGAAAACCTTATGACCTCCGCACGCCAGAGGCGGAGAGGCCTATCGGTCTATCGGGAGAAAAGTCCATGGTCGCCGTCGCCTCCAACTTCAGCGCCGAGCGCCCGTCGAAAATCGGCGCCGTGCTGCGCGCGACGGCCGGCAATTTCCTGGAAATGTTCGATTTTTTCCTGTTCGGAATCTACGCGTCCTCGATCGGCAAGACCTTCTTTGCGACCGGAAACGAATATCTCGACACGTCGATCGCGTTCATCGTGTTCTGGGCCGGGGCGATGATGCGGCCGCTCGGCGCGATCTATCTCGGCGCCTATGTCGACCGTCTCGGGCGCCGCCAGGGCCTCATCGTCACGCTTGGCATCATGGCGATCGGCACTGTTATCATCGCCTTGACGCCGTCCTACGCCATGATCGGCATCGCCGCGCCGATCATCGTCGTCGCGGGGCGGCTGCTGCAGGGCTTTTCCGCGGGCGTTGAGCTCGGCGGCGTGTCCGTTTATCTCGCCGAGATCGCGTCGCCCGGCACGAAGGGCTTCGTCACCTCGTTCCAGTCCGCGAGCCAGCAGGTCGCCGTGTTTGTCGCCGCGCTCATCGGCTACGTGATAAACACGAGGCTCACCCACGACGAAATCGACGCCTGGGGATGGCGCATCCCCTTCGTCATCGGCTGTCTCATCGTGCCGCTGATCTTCTTCCTGCGCCGCACGCTCCAGGAATCGCCGGAGTTCCTCGCGCGCAAGCATCACCCGACCGCGGCG
Source organism: uncultured Pseudomonadota bacterium (assembly GCA_963710855.1). Taxonomy (GTDB): domain Bacteria; phylum Pseudomonadota; class Alphaproteobacteria; order Rhizobiales; family Beijerinckiaceae; genus Roseiarcus. The sequence continues at coordinate 177,511 of CAVQBX010000008.1, forward strand.
GAAATCTACGCCTCGGTGCTCGCCAACGCGGGCACCGTGCTGCTCGGCATGATGATGGTGACGCTGACGACGGTCGCCTTTTATTTTATCACCGTCTACACGCCCGATTTCGGCAAGACGCTGAAATTCTCCGCGACGGACGCCTTGCTGGTGACGCTCATCGTCGCTGTTGCGAATTTTGTCTGGCTGCCGATCGGCGGCGCGCTCTCCGACCGCATAGGGCGGCGGCCGGTGCTGCTCGCGTCCGGCGCCTTGATGCTGATCGCGGCCTTTCCTGCGCTCAGCGCGCTGGCCTCGACGCCGAGCTTCGCAATGTTGCTGACGGCCGAGATGGTGTTCTCGTGCGGTTACGGCCTCTACAACGGCGCGATGGTCGTCGCGTTGACCGAGTTGGTGCCGCCAGCGGTGCGCGCCTCCTGCTTCGCGCTCGCCTATTCGCTCGCCACAGCGTTGTTTGGCACCTCGACGCCGCTCATTTCGAAGTCGCTGATCCAATGGTCAGGCGACAAGGCCGCGCCCGCGTTCTGGCTGATGGCCGCGGCTGCGCTGTCGCTCGGCGGGACGCTTATCCTCTATCGCGGCGGCGAGAAGAGGATGCGCTGACGAACCCGCCCCTTCACGGCCGCGGCGCGCAATCCGTTTCGGACAGTTTCGATTGCACGAGACGGAGGCGCACGTCGCGCAAAAGCGCGTCGTTGCCGTCGTTGACCGCGAGCGACTGACAATAGGCGCGCTTAGCCCCTTCGCTGCAGGTTTGATTTGGACAAGCCTCGGGCAGCGAGGCGAGCGCGACCCAGGCATTGCCTTCGAGTTCCCAGATGTAGGGGTCCTTCGGCTTCACGCTCAGGGCATTCTCGTATTTGGAGATCGCTGCATGCAATAGACTTGCGCGCCCGTGCGCATCGAGATCGCGGATCGCAAGGAAGGCGGGATCCTGCATTTGATAGAGCGCGATGCCCCATTGAAACCAGCCGTCGCTGAGACTCAAATCGACGGCCAATCCGAGCGAAAAGCGCAATTCCATCTCGTTTTCAAGATTCACGAACAGAGCCTTTCGCGCGCTTTCGCTTAAATTCATGTCGCGCGCCGCGCAACCCGAGGTCTTGTTCTGGCGCCAATAGGCGAGCTGCTGCAGCGCCATGATCCCGAACTGAACGTTCGCTACGGCGAAATCCGGGTGGTCTTCAAGGAGGTTCGTGTAGGCCACTCTCGCGACCTCGAGGTCGGCGAGCGCCTCGCAGGTGTCGGGCGAGGTGATATCCCGCAGCACCTGGCGTGAACGGAAGTCGAATATCTGGGCCTTGTGGTAGCGCGCCGAGTTGTAGGTCGGATTGAGCGCCAGCGCCTTGTCGGCAAGCTCGAGCGCGTTTTTGTAGTCAGCCTTCAGAAGCGCGATGGCCGCGAGCTCGTCGATAGCGGCATACCAGTCTTTGTCGCCGCGATGCCTCGCCTTGTATTCCTGGTTGGCGAGGTTGAAGGCGGCGACCGCTTCCTCGAAGTGGTCCGGACCCATGTCCATGTAGACCTGGCCTCGGGTGAGTTCCCCGCGCGGCACAGCGCTTTCGAAACCAAAGGCGCGCCGCCATCGAGGCTGTTGCTCCGTTTGTCTGGACTTCGCAATCGCCGTTTCGGCGAGTTCGAGACCAGCCGGCGCGGTCGACGAGTCGAGACCGAGACGGCTCGCAGCCGACAGCGGCTCCAACTGCGCCAGAGCCGCCAGCGCGCCACATTGGAGCACCTCGGGATAGGCGCCGACCGCCTCGAAGAAAGGGCCGCCTCCTTCGTCCGAATTGCGCAATACGAGTTTGACCGGCCTGGAAGTAGCTGACAGGTTCGGACAGTATGGCGAACCGAGCAGCACTTCCCCCTCGGTCGGCAGCGTGAGATCGCCGGAAATGCTGACGTAGCCGTGTCCAATCGCCTTTCGGATCAACTCGACGACGTAGCTCAGCGAAAACGTCGCTCCCGCGACACTGATCTCTGGCTCGGAGCCTTCCGGCACTATCGGCTTGACGCCCGCCTGCCTTTGCGAGGCCTTCACGATGCTGCCGATCCTGTCGCGCAACGCTGCGCCGACCTTGTCCTTGTCGCCCGCGATCTTCACCACGTCATCGGGCACCGGCGAAATCTCGATCAGGTAGGACCCTGACCAGGCATCCGAGACAATTGCAAGCACGACGAGCGCAATGGCCGCCGTCACGACGAGCTTGGCGCCGCGCCCGTAAATTTTCTGCGCCCAATCCCACAGCTTGGCAAACATCGGCGCTTCCTTAATCTCGCGCGCCAGATAGAACAGTGCGGCTTCAAATACTTCCCTTGAATAATTCCATGCTGCATCTGTCGGCGCGAAAACGCAACCCCGCCTGGAGTTAGCCTTCTGACGTTAGCCGACGCCGTCATCCTACCCATTGGGAACAATTCGCGGCAATTCAGCGTTTGAGGCGTGGCATTAACTTCAGCGCGGGGCCCAAAATGAGCACAATCCTCATCATCATTATCCTTCTCCTCATTTTTGGCGGCGGAGGCGGCTACTACGCGCACGGCCGTTACGGCGGCGCGGGCCTCGGCGGCGTGCTCGGCCTTGTCCTCGTCGTTCTTGTTGTTATGTGGCTGGTCGGCGCATTCTCGACGGTGGTCCATACCTAACCACGGCTGAGCGTGTCGATCGCGCCGTCCGGGGCAAGCCGTGATCAATGACCTCTGGTACAAGAACGCTATAATATACTGCCTCTCTGTCGAGAGCTTCATGGACGCCAACGGCGACGGCGTTGGCGACTTCAAAGGCTTGATGCGGCGGATGGACTACCTGGCCGGGCTCGGCGTGACGGCCGTGTGGCTCATGCCGTTCCAGACCTCGCCCGGCCGTGACGACGGCTATGACGTCGCGGACTATTACAACGTCGATCCGCGCTACGGCACGCTCGGCGATTTTGTCGAATTCACGCATGCCGCGCACATGCGGGGCATCCGGGTGCTGATTGACCTCGTCGTCAATCACACGTCGGATCAGCATCCCTGGTTTCGCGCCGCGCGCTCCGATCCGGCCTCGCCCTATCGCGACTGGTATATCTGGTCGAAGACTAAGCCGCCCAACGCCGAGAAGGGCATCTCTTTTCCGGGCGTGCAAAAGTCGACCTGGGCCTATGATGAGGCGGCCAAACAATTCTACTTTCATCGCTTCTACGATTTCCAGCCCGACCTCAACACCGCAAATCCGGCCGTTCGGGCGGAAATTTTGAAGATCATGGGGTTCTGGATTCAACTCGGCGTCAGCGGATTTCGCATGGACGCCGTGCCCTTCGTGATTGCCTCGAAGGGCGCCAACGTCGTCGCGACGCGCGAGCATTACGACATGCTGCGGGAATTTCGCGAATTCCTGCAATGGCGCAGAGGCGACAGCATCATCCTCGCGGAAGCGAATGTTCGCCCCGACGTCGACATGTCCTACTTCGGCGCCGAGGGCGATCGGCTGCAGATGATGTTCAACTTTCACGTCAACCAGCATCTGTTTTATGCGCTGGCCAGCGCGGACGTACGGCCGCTCGCCAAGGCCCTGAAAGCCACCGAGCCTCGCCCGCAGACCGGCCAATGGGCGCTCTTCCTGCGAAATCATGACGAACTCGACCTCGGCCGCCTCACGAACGCCCAGCGCGAGCGCGTGTTCGCGGCCTTCGGGCCCGACAAGAGCATGCAGCTCTACAATCGCGGCATTCGCCGCCGCCTGGCGCCCATGCTGGGGGGCGACCGGCGGCGGCTCGAACTCGCCTACAGCCTCATGCTCTCGCTGCCGGGTACGCCGGTACTGCGCTATGGCGACGAGATCGGCATGGGCGACGACCTCTCTTTGCCCGAGCGCAATTGCGCGCGCACGCCGATGCAATGGTCTACAGAGCCGAACGGCGGATTCTCTCAAGCCAAGAAGCTTGTCAGGCCCGTCATCTCCGAAGGGCCGTGGTCGTTCGAGCACGTCAACGTCGCTCAGCAGCGGCGCGATCCGAACTCGTTCCTGAACTGGACCGAGCGCATGGTCCGCATGCGCAAGGAAATCCCGGAGATCGGCTTTGGAAAATTTGCGATCCTGCCGATCCCCTCGAATTTCGTGCTGGGACTCCGCTATGATTGGCGAAACAATTCGGTCGTGATGATGCACAACCTTTCCGACGAGCCGCTCGAGCTGAGATTCAAGGTCGGCCTGGACCCCGAACTCTGCCGCCAACTGGTGAATGTGCTGAGCGACGACCACAGCGTTTCCGACAGCCGGAATTTCCACACCGTTTTGCTCGAGCCCTATGGCTACCGCTGGTTCCGCGTCGGCGGTCTTGACCATGTCATGCGCCGCGCCGAAGCATGAGCAATGACTCCGAGGCGGCGAAAGTCGCGGCCTGGTGGAAACGCGGCGTCCTCTATCAGATCTATCCGCGATCCTTTCAGGATTCTGACGGCGACGGCGTCGGCGATCTCAAAGGCATATCGGACCGGCTGCCCTATCTGAGCTGGCTCGGCGTCGACGCGGTCTGGCTGTCGCCGATCTATCCTTCTCCGATGGCGGACTTCGGATATGATGTATCTGACTATTGCGGAATCGATCCGATCTTTGGCGCTTTCGCCGATTTCGATGCGTTGGTCGAAAGCGCCCACCGGGTCGGCGTCAAGGTGATCCTCGATTTCGTGCCCAATCATAGTTCGAATCAGCATCCCTGGTTCGTGGAAAGCCGGAATCGCGTTCGTCGCCGAAAAGAAACTGGTACATCTGGGCGGACCCCAAGCCCGACGGCGGCCCGCCGAACAACTGGGTCTCCAATTTCGGCGGCAGCGCGTGGACTTTCGACGCGGCGACGCGACAATATTACTATCACGCCTTCCTCGAGCAGCAGCCGGATCTCAACTGGCGCAATCCCGATGTGCGCAAGGCGATGTACGATGCGCTTCGTTTCTGGCTCGATCGCGGGGTCGACGGCTTTCGCGTCGACGTGATGTGGCATCTGATCAAGGACGCCGAACTCAGGGACAATCCGCCCAACCCCGCCTATGTCGAGGGTCGCCCCGAAATCGAGCGGTTCCTGCAGATGCATTCGGCCGATCAGCCCGAGGTCCACGAGGTCGTCAGCGAGATGCGCCGGGTCATCAACTCCTATCCCGACCGCGTGCTGATCGGAGAGATCTACCTTCCGCAGCAGCGCCTGATGACCTACTACGGCAAGGACGGCGACGGCGCCCAGTTGCCCTTCAACTTCCAGATGATCTTCGCGAGTTGGAACGCGCGTAGCCTGACTTCGATGATTGCTGATTATGAGGGCGCGATTCCTGAGGGAGGATGGCCGAACTGGGTGCTCGGCAATCACGACCAACATCGGCTCGCAACCCGCATCGGCCAGCCGCAAGCCCCGCTCGCCGCGATGCTGCTGCTGACCTTGCGCGGAACGCCGACGATCTATTACGGGGAGGAGATCGGCATGACCGATGTCGTCATTCCCTACGACCGCGTGCAGGACCCCTGGGAGCGCCACGAGCCGGGGTTGGGCTTCGGACGTGATCCCGAGCGCACGCCGATGCAATGGGACGCCGGACCCTCGGCCGGATTCACGACCGGCGAGCCGTGGCTGCCGGTCGCCCCGGACTATCAGACGAGGAATGTCGCGAGAGAAAAGACGGACGAAAATTCGATTCTGAGTCTATATCGCAGCCTCATCGAGTTGCGCCGGCAATACAGCGCGCTGAGCGTCGGCGATTTCAGGCTGCTTGGCAAGTTTCCCGACCATATCGCCTTCGAGCGATCGGATCGCCACGCCCGCCTCCACATCTATCTCAACTTCTCGACCGAGCCGATCCATCACCCGTGGAGCGACGACACGCCGCCCGGACGCATGCTGCTTTCCACCTTGCGCGATCATGAGCGCCAAACAGGCGATGCGGGCCTCGCACTGGAGGTCGGAGAAGGCGTTGTGCTGCTGGTTGAGGGCAACGCCGGGTAATGGCGATCGCCTTCCCCAGCTATGCTGGGCCTAGGGAAAAGCTATGCGTTTCCCCGGGGGGTGGCCGAAGGCCATAAACACCAGCCGTTATCTCGCCCTCGGCCTCCACCGCCAGATGGCGATCTGGCGGCGCCAGTCGGGCGCGGGCGGCTTGCCTTTTTCTGCGCGGCGCGCGTCGAGCCTGAGCGCGGCGAGCGGGGCGAAGGCGGGGAGGACTGCTGCATCGGCGGACGTGAGCGCGTCCTCGGCGGCCTCGAGGCTGGCCAGCGCATCGGTTGGGCGATTTTGCGCCAGCGCGGCGCGCGCGTCCCCGGCGGCGAGCGCGGCTTCGTCGGCGGCGGCGCCGAGCGCGAGGGCGGAAAGCGCGAACAAAGGTGCCTCCGCACGCGCGGTGGTCTCGCCCGGGGGGCCATCACGATAGAGCTCGTCGCGGCGCGCCAGCAACCAGGTTTCGAAACGCTGCCTCGGCAGGTTTGCTTCCACGATTGTCGCCATAAGCGCGGCGGCGACCGGATGGCTCATCGCTTCGGCTTCTCTTAAGCCCTCGACCGCCTCGATCCACCAGGTGAGCCGCATCTCGCCGGCGAGCGGTTCTTTCACCAGCGTTTTTACTCGCCCGGTCTCGTAGGCGAAGGCGGCGAGCGCGTTGAGATGCTTGCGCCGGCTCTCCGGCGCGAAAAGGGCGGCGATCCAGTGGTCGCGCATATATTGGCGCGCCAGCGCGCCGCAATGGACGTAGGCCTCGGCGAGGTCGCTCACGGCGCCGCGATCAGCAGCGCCGCGACACGGCGCGCCTCGCCCATCATGATGTTGTAGATGCGCGAAGCTGCGCCGGTCGCCATGCTCTCGAAGCGAAGTCCGCGCGAGCGCAAGGCATCGGAGACGGGGCGCGGGGTCCGCGCCATTTTGCCGCCTGAGCCGATCACGACATATTCGACGCTGCCCGGCGCCGCCGCGAGCTCCTCGAACAGGCGCTGGAAGGCCTCCGGCTCGAGCTCGGCGATTGTTTCGACAGCGGCGGCGCTCACCCCCTTCGGCGTCGCGAGGATCGAGCCGACATGCGACATGCCGGCAAAGCGGAAGCCGCCGGCGCCGTAGGCTTCAATCAGATGGGCGCCGGGCGCGAACGCGTCGAAGCGCGGCCCCGGCGTCTTCACGCCTCTACCCCCTCCGGCGCCTCTTCCTTCTTGGCGACGTTGGCGTCGAACGTCTCGGCGCGCACGCCGAGGTAGATCAGCATCGGCGAGCAGATGAAGATCGAGGAATAGGTCGCGACGAAAATGCCCCAGATCATCGCGGCCGAGAACGAGCGGATCACGTGACCGCCGAGGAAGAACAAGGCGAGCAGCGCGAGGAAGACAGTGGTCGCCGTCATGATGGTGCGCGGCAGCACCGCGTTGACGGACATGTCGATGATATCGGCAGTCGAGGTCTTCTTGTACTTGCGCATCACTTCGCGGATGCGGTCGAGCACGACGACGGTCTCGTTGAGCGAATAGCCGACGATGGTGAGGATCGCCGCGATCGAGGTCGCGTTGAACTCGAGCTGGGTGACCGAAAAGAAGCCGACGGTCAGCAACAGATCGTGCATCGTGCCGATGATCGCGCCGACCGCGAACTGCCATTCGAAACGGAACCACAGATAGGTCAGCACGGCGACGATCGCGACGACGACGCCGAGCGTGCCGCTCTGCACCAGTTCGCCCGAGACGCGCGGACCAACCGCATCGACGGAGCGGAACTCGTAATCCTGCGAGAAGGCGTCGCGCAGTTTTGCGATCGCGACCGACTGCCCCTGCTCTCCGCCCGGCTGTACGTTGAGACGCAGGGTTACGTCTGACGGCGCGCCGAAGCGCTGCGCCTCGACAGGGCCCAGTCCCAGTCCTTCCGCCTTGGTGCGCAGGGTGGCGATATCGGCGGCGCCGGACTTGGCGCGGAGCTCAACCTGCGTGCCGCCCGCAAAATCGATGCCGAAATTCATGCCGACGAAGAAGAACATCAGGACGGCGATGATCGAGAGGCACGCCGAAAGCGGATAGCTTATGCGGCGGCCCCGCATGAAGCTGATCTTGGTGTTCTCCGGCGCGAGGCGCAGCAGTTTCATCTGTTCTCTATCCTTGTAGCCGCGCTCACTGCGCGCGGCCTGCCGAAGTCAGCGACCTCGGCCCAAAACTCATATCGGCAGCCGCGATGGCCGCTGGTTGCGATACCAGAGCGCGATCATCATGCGCGTCATCGTCACGGCGGTGATCACCGAGGTGAGAATGCCGAGGCCGAGCGACACCGCGAAGCCGCGCACCGCGCCGGAGCCGAACAGATAAAGGATTACCGCGGCCACGAACATGGTGACGTTGGAATCGATGATGGTCGCGAAGGCGCGGTTGAAGCCGGCCTCCAGCGCGGAGATCACCGAGCGGCCCATATGCGCTTCCTCGCGGATGCGCTCGTAGATCAGCACGTTCGAAATCGACGGCCATGCCGATCGTGAACACGATGCCGGCGATGCCGGGCAAGGTCAGAGTCGCGCCGAGCAGCGCCATGGAAGCGAAGATGAACAGGATGTGGACGCCGAGCGCGAGATCGGCGAACACGCCGAAAATCCCGTAGGTCGCGAGCATGTAGACGACGACCAGGGCGCCGCCGACCAGCGCGGCGCGTTTGCCCGCATCGATCGAATCCTGCCCGAGGCCGGGGCCGACCGTGCGCTCCTCGACGACCGTCAGTTTTGCGGGCAACGCGCCGGCGCGCAGCAGCACGGAAAGGTTGTCGGCCTGCTCGACTGTGAAGTTGCCGGTGATCTGGCCGCTGCCGCCGGTGATGCCGCCGAGGATGCGCGGCGCCGAGATCACCTTGCCGTCGAGCACGATGGCAAAGGGTTTTCCGACATTGTCGCTCGTCACCTGCCCAAAACGCTGGCCGCCGCGCAGGTTGAAGCGGAAGTTGACGTCGGGCTCGCCGGTGCGGCTGTCGAAGCCCGGCTGGGCGTCGACGAGGTCCTCGCCCGACACCATCACGCGCTTCTCGACCGGCAGCGTGCCGGGACGATCGGTTTGCGGCAGCATCTCGTAGTCGCCGGGCGCCTCGCCGGGATCGGCGACCAGCCGGAACTCCAGCTTGGCGGTCGCGCCGAGCAGGTCCTTGAGTTTCGTGGTGTCCTGCAGCCCCGGCACCTCGATCAGCACGCGGTCGGCGCCCTGTTGCTGGACGTTGGTCTCCTTGGTGCCCGTGCCGTTGAGACGGCGGTTCAAGACCTCGATCGACTGCGTGACGGCGCGCTTGATCTTGTCGGTGATCGCGGCGTCGGTCAGGGTGAGCTGGATCGCGCCCTGCCCGTTGTCGGAAATGTCGAGCGTATGCCCCGTCCCGCCGGCCAGCGCGCCGCCGATCCGCTGGTCGAGCGATTGCAGCAGCCCCAGCGCCTTCTCCCGCTCGGCGGGATCGGCGATGCGGACGATCACGCCTTTCGGCTGCATCGCAATGCCGCCGCTGATCGAAATCTTGCCCTCGCGCAGTTTTCCGCGCACGTCGTCACGCAGGGCCTCGACCTGCGTCTTGGTGACCGAGGCGCCGTCGACCTCCATCAGCATATGGGCGCCGCCCTGCAGATCGAGCCCGAGCACGATCGCGCGCACCGGCAGGAAACCCGGTAGCTTCGCCTGCAGGCTCTCGACCGTATCGGCGGAAAGGAAGCTCGGCACGACGAGCAGCGCGGCGATGAGAATGAGCGCCAGGATCGAAGCGATTTTCCAGGCGGCGAGACGAAGCATCGGGCGACGAAATCCTAGGGCTCAGAACAGGGAAGCGGCGGACGGCCGCGTTCACTTGGTCGCGGCGGCTTCCTTCGCGGGCTCGCCCCGGGCGCGGACGTCGGCGATGCCGGATCGGGCAAGCCGCACCCGCACATTGGGGGCGATCTCGATCTCGACCTCGTTGTCGTCGGTCGACTTGGTGATTTTCCCGATCAGGCCGCCGCTGGTGACGATCGTGTCGCCGCGCTTCGCCCCCTGGATCATCGCCCGCTGGTCCTTGGCCCGCTGCTGCTGCGGCCGGAGCACCAGAAAATACATGATGCCGAGCACCACGACGAACGGGGCGAACTGGATCAGCATATCCGTCGAGCCCAGGGAGCTGATGCCGCTGGCTTGAGCGAAGGCTGGCGTGATGAACAAGGGCAAAAAACTCCGATATCGCCTCAGGGGAGCCGGCGAGGCGGCGCATATATAGCGGCGACGGGGGCGAAGGCAATGCGCGATGCCGACTGCGGGACAATCGGAATTCGATAATCGTGACCGGACCAATCGCGGTTCGGACCGCCCTTGACGGAGGCTGGAGCAAATCGCTAGAGGCAGTTCGACTCCGATCACGAGGCCGTTAAGTATGCGAGATTGCGTCCTCGTCACGGGCGGGGCTGGGTTTATCGGGTCGGCCTTGAGTTTCACGGATATGCGGCTCGCGCCTCGCCGTCGTTGCGGTCGACAGCTTCCTTGAACAGGTGCACCCGCGCGGGCAACGTTCGGAATTTCTGGACGAACGGGTCAACCTTATGCAGAACGACGTAAGGGATGGCGCTTTTTGGGCCAGTTTCTCAACCAGTACCGACCCATCAAGCTCGTCCATCTTGCAGCGGAAACCGGCACGGCCCAGTCGCTGACCGAAGCCTCGCGTCACGCTTCTGTAAACGTCGTCGGTCAGACCAGATGCTCGACGCCTTCGCGCGCGCGGGCGTCAGGCCTGTGCGGATCGTTCTGGCCTCGAGCCGCGCGGTCTATGGAGAAGGACTTTGGCGGGACGCCGCCAGTCAACGCGTTTTCTATCCAGAACCGCGCACGCACGAAATGCTCGCGCGCGGTCAATGGACGCCAATCGGCATCGACAGCAGCCCGCCATTCCTGAACCCCATTGCGCGGCTCGGGTCGGAGCAGCCACCAGCATTTACGGCGCCACCAAACTCGCCCAGGAACACATTCTGTCGGCGTGGTGCGGCGCTTTCGGAGCGCCCCTCTCGATCCTACGTTTGCAGAATGTCTATGGGGAAGGGCAATCGCCGCACAATTCCTACACCGGCATCATCAATGTCTTTCATCGCCTGGCGCGGGCGGGAAATTCCATTCCGATTTACGAGGATGGCGAAATTGGTCGCGATTTCATCCACATCGACGATGTCGACGACATATTTGCGCATGCGCTGGCCGATGAAAGCGGCGCGAACTACAAGTTCGACGTGGGATCCGGACAACTGACGACCATACGCTCTGCGGCGCAAACCATCGCGGGGCTGTACGCCGCGCCCGAGCCGCACGTTTGCGGCAAGTTCCGCGATGGCGACATCAGATCCGCGGTCGCGGACATTGGGGATATGGTCAGCTATTGCGGCAATCGGGCCAAAATCTCGTTTGACGCGGGAGCTCGAAGAACGGGCATTTGGCTGGGCCGTTCTGCAAATTAGATTTTGAAAACAACCGTACGGGAGGTGCTGAATTGTCCCAGAAAAACCTGGCGAGCGACGGCCGGATCTACAACGGCCCGCCACGGTGCAAATTCAATCAATCCTCTACAACGTCGATTTCAACTCGTCGCTACGCTCATTGCGCGGCCTGCAGCAGGCGTGTTTTCTTGCGAATTTCGAGCGCGTGTGTGGTCGGATAAACGTGAGTTATGGCGACACTTCCTCCAGGACATGCCTGAGTGAACAAGCAGTGGCGGAACTCTCCGGCTCTTTTCATGAACGAATTCGACTTTTCGTACCAGTTTTTTGGCGAAAATCTTGGCTCGGCCAAGGGGCACAACGAACTGGCGAAAGACGCGTCTGCGGACTTCCTGCTCATCCTGAACCCGGACATTGTCGTCTCCCCGCGTTTCCTTCAGCACTTGGTCTCCTCTTTCAAAGACGAATCAACCGGCATTGCCGAGGGCAAGCAAATTCCTATCGAACACCCAAAAGACTATGACATCAGGACGGGGGAAACGTCATGGGCGTCGACTGCATGCGCAATGACTCCAACCCATCTGTTTCATAAGCTTGGAGGCTTTGATAGCGAGACCTTCTTCTTGTACTGCGACGACGTCGATTATTCATGGCGCGTGCGTGAAGCGGGCTTCAAGGTCATTTTCGTTCCGGCCGCGGTCGTCTTTCACGACAAGCGCATTGGCGCCGAGGGGAATGGAAGCCTTCCGAAGCAGAGCGCAGATATTCCGCCGAAGCGGGTCTGATGCGCACAAATGGTCGCGTCCCGATCTGGTCGAGCAGATCTCCAACTACTTCCGCACCGGCAACGAGTATGAGCGTTGGGCTTTGGAACAATTCGAACTGCGCAAAGCGAAAAACTCCCTGCCCGCCCCGCGGGATCCGCAGGCGAAAGTCGCTCAATTCACAGACGTAGGTTACGCAAAACATAGATATAATCCCAAGGTCTAGTCTATATGATTAATGCTGACGCGCTCTACGACCATGCCTTCAGCCCAACCAACGTGCTGGGGCGTGCGATATCGCTTTTGGAGCGATATAAAAATGCAGGGGCGGAGATTGATCGATCGGATTGGGTCCATTTGGATCTCGGTTGCGGTTTTGGACGCATCGCCGAACCTCTTTCCGCCAGCCTCGGAATTCGCTACGTCGGAATAGATACCGCCGAGTGGGGGGTCGCCTCGCTAGTGGAACGCGGATTTGAGGCGCATCGTTTCGAATTTGGTCCCTACGAGAAGACGATTGAGGGCCTTCGTCTAATCTGAAGGGGCGCCGGCTTTCGTCGTTGACGATGCTCGATACGATCGAGCATCTTCCGGATAGCGACGCCATGTTGCGCGTCATCCGCGACCTGATCGCGGAATCGAATGCTCCGGCGATCATCAGCGCTCCTAACGTCGCCCATCGCGATGTCGGTTTTCGCCTTGCGTTTGGCAAATGGGATATACCTCGGTCAGGATCGCTAGATCACACGACTCTCGGCTGTTCAGCGAACAGATCTTTGACCGCGCTTTGCAATCGGCAGGATTGCAAGTGATCGATTCCGGATATGTCGAACAGGTTCAAAGCGACCAGCATTTTCCTGTCACACATCCCGCGTTGGCTGAAGGATCCACGCTCCACACTTTTCTTGCTCGTCTGCGCGAAGGTGTCGACGCAAATGCCGTCGTCAATCAGTTCTTGAAGGTTGTCCTGGCTGGTCCCCGGACTCACCAACATTTTTACGTCGATGACGACGTGCGCGGTCCGCACGGACCATTTTTGTCGATTGTGACGCGCACACAGGGCCGACGAAATCATTGTCTCGTCCAACTGCTCACCGCGCTATCAGGTCAGGAAAACACTGACTTCGAACTCATCATAGTCGGGCACAAGCTGTCGATCGAAGAGCAGATAGGAGTTGAAAAACTCATAGAGGATTGCCCACGTTGGCTGCGCGAGGCGATCAAGCTGGTGCGGGTTTATGATGGCAATCGCACGCGGCCTCAAACCGCGGCCTGGAGGCGGCGCAAGGCAATTATTTAGCCTTCCTCGACGACGACGACGTCCCGTCGGCCACTCGGGTCTCGACCTTTGGAAACTTGCCGCGGATGCGCCGGGGCGAGTGTTGAGAACGATCAGCGCTCGCCAGGAGGTGGAGACCGTTACGATCGATGGCCGGCGGGTCGTGCGCGCCGTCAGCGCCTTTTCGCCGTATCCAAAGGGCTACGATATAATCCAGCATCTTGAGAGCAATCATAGTCCTTTGATGTCGATGGCGTTTCCGAGAGGGATATTCGATGCGCTGAATATGCGCTTCGACGAGACCATTACGACGAGAGGATTGGGATCTTGCGATGCGGGCGGTGATCGTCGTCGGCGTCGCGAGCGACGATAGACATCACTTCAGTCTAGAATTGGTGGATTTCGAATGAAACTTCGTCGCGCACCGATCACCATAGTTCGGAATGGGAGGAAAATACCGCGCCATCTGCCGGAAGATCGACCAAATGCCAATTCTGCTTCCACCTGGCTACGCGGCCAGATTGCGCTTCATGCAATCGGCCAATTACCGGATGTCCGAAGCGCTGCGCCAGATCTCCGAAGGACAACCTGCTTCGGTGGGTTCGCAGACAGGCGCCAACGGCGATTCTCGGCCAGGCTCGACAGGTTGAAGGAAGTGGCAAAGATACTGTCCTCGAGGAGCTGGCGTTATACGGCGCTGCTTCGAGCGCCAAGGCGCTTGCGCGGCAAGAAGGTCCCCGTATCTCCGACTGCGTGGACATGTCTAAATCGTCCGAGGTTAGTGCCCCTCGCCGCGACGAAGCGGTCCACTTCCTGGCGTGCGGCAATGATGTTCCGCGGACGAGAGAAAAGATGACCGCCCGGAAGATGCCCGCAAGAGGCAGTGAAGCCTCAAACAGGGACAATTTCTCGGCAATCCGGCTTGTCGCTGCGATGGCCGTCGTCTTCGGGCACTCGTTCCCGCTGACGGGCGGCGAAGGTCCAGCCTACCTCGGCAGCGCCTCGTCCACGCTGGCTGTAAAGGCCTTCTTCGTGATCAGCGGGTTACTGATATCGAGAGAGCTGGATGCGCGATCCTCATCCGTTACGCTACCTTGCGCGTCGCGGGCTCAAATTTTTCCAGCTCTGATTGTGCTGACGTTGATCACGGTTTTCGTGGTTGGCCCGCTTCTGACAAATCAGACGCTTGCCGAGTATTTCGGCAGCAGCCGCACCTGGGCCTACTTTCAGAACATTGCTCTCTTGCCAAGCTACGATTTGCCCGGAGTGTTCCAGGCAAACGTCTACACGGCGCCGTCAACGGGATCGCTCTGGACGCTGCCTGTCGAGTTTTCGATGTATCCTGCTCGTCCCGATCGTGCTGACGCTTCCGCTGCGGCGCTATATGATCGTGGCGGGCGCTGTGGCGCTCTCGGCGGCTTCGATCTGGTTCACGCGAACCAATCGGCCCGCCACCGCGACGATATTCTGGGGCACGGATCTGGTTAGCGGTCTCGAAATGGCGCCGTATTTCTTTTGGGGCGCCGTTTACCAGATCTGGGCGCCCGGCGGATGGCTCAACCTCCAGGTAGGATTGATGCTGCTTGTCCTGCTGCCTCTGGCCGTGACGAGTTGGGCCACCGCCGAAATCGTCTCGCTGATCATCGGCCCTATCGTCATCGTCGCTCGGTTACGCGCCGTCGCCCCTTTTCGGCTGGGTCGACCGCATCGGGGATTTCCCTACGGCGCCTATCTCTACGGTTTCCTTTGCCAGCAAATCGTCGCGGATCTCGCGCCTTCGCCCGGGCGTCACTGGACGAATTTTTTGCTCGCGGCGGTTCCTACGCTGATCCTGGGCGCGATTTCGTGGCGGCTGATCGAGGCGCCCGCGCTGCGGCTGAAGCCGCGCGCGCGCATGGCCCGCGCTCCCGCGTTTCAGTCGGCTGCGGAGGTTCGCGCCGCGGGGGCGTGAATGGTGAGGCTGCCCGAGGTGGCGCCGCGAGCTTCGCTTTGAAAAACCTTCAATCCCCCCCGACCAGCGCCGGCTCTCTCGCTTCGGCCGCCGGCTCGTCGGGGAATTGCGTGCGCGCGATCTGCCGGTAGGTGCGCCCGTTCGCCAGCAATTCTCGATGACGGCCGCGCTCGACGATCCTGCCCTGGTCGATCACGCAGATCGCGTCGGCCTGCGCGACAGTCGACAGGCGATGAGCGATGACGATGGTCGTGCGGTCCTTGCACAGCACCTGCAGGGCTTTCTGGATCGCTTCTTCGAACTCGGAATCCAGCGCCGAGGTCGCCTCGTCGAGCAGGATGATCGGCGCGTCCTTGAGGAACGCGCGCGCGATCGCGATGCGCTGGCGCTGGCCGCCCGACAATTGCATGCCGTGCTCGCCGCACGGGGTATCGTATCCGGAATCGAACCGCATGATGAAATCATGCGCATAGGCCGCCTTGGCGGCCGCGACGATCTCTTCGTCGGTCGCGTCCGGGCGGCCCATGGCGATGTTGTCGCGCACCGAACCCTTGAACAGGAAATTCTCCTGGGCGACATAGCCGATCTGGCCTCGGACCGTACGGCGGGTGAGATCAGCGATATCGACGCCGTCGCATAGAATCTGCCCCGCATCGACGTCGTAAAGCCTGAGGATCAGGCTCATGACGGTCGACTTGCCGCCGCCGGAGCGACCGACCAGCGCGGTCGTCTTGCCCGCCTCGGCGACGAAGCTCACGGAATGCAACACGCGCTCGTCCGGGCGATAGCTGAATTCGACATCGCGGAACTCGATCCTGCCGCCCGTGACCTGCAGATCCTGCGCGTTCGGCGGATCTTCCTCAAATTCCTTCTCGTCGAGAAAGTTATAGAGCATGCCGACGGCGAACAGCGCCGTCGACAAGTCGACATGGAACTTGGCGACCCGCTTCATCGGCTCATAGAGCATGATGACCGAGGTGATGAACGAGAACAGGCTGCCCGGCGGATTGCCGCGGATTATGACCGTGTAGCCACTGTAGAGCACGACGGCGGCGATCGCGAAACCGCCGAGGCTCTCCATGATCGGGCTGGTGCGCGAGCTTACCCTGGCGAGTTTATTGGAGGCGGCCTCGATGCTGGAGATCGCGCGGCCCTGGCGCTCGCGCATAAAATTCTCGAGCGTGAAGGCCTTGACGATCCGGATCCCCTGCGCAGTTTCCGCAAGCAATTCCATCATCTGCATCGCGCCTTTGAACTCGGTCGCCATGATGCCGCGCACCCGCGTGCCGATCTTTCTGACGCCCCCGACCGCAAGCGGCAGGAACATCAGGGACAAAAGCGACAGCAGCGGATCCTGCGACACCATCACGACAACGAGACCGACGATCGTCAGCGCGTCGCGCGAGAACGCCGTGATCAGGAGATTGAGCGCGGTGCTGGCCGATTGCGTAATGAACGACTGCCGGGCGATGAATTCGGAGGAATGGGACCGGCTGAAATAGCGCACGTCCATTCTGAGCATCTGATCGAAGATGCGCCGCTGGACGTTGGCGACGATCGAATTCGCAATGTGGCTCAGCGCGACCTGCTGCCCATAGGTCGCCAACCCCTTGACCGTGTAGATTATGACAATCGCAGCCGTAATTTCCCAGACCGCGGACATCTGGCGGGCGACGAAGATCCGGTCGACGATCTGGCCGATGAGCCATGCCGATAGCGCGGTCGTCGCGGCGATGAGCCCCATCATCGCGAACGAGGCCAGGTAGCCCTTCCAGTGCTTAAGGCCCTGATCGAGCAGAAGGCGGCGGAGCAGCGCCATCGAGTTCGCCTTCGAACAGCGAGGCGAACTTTTCCCGAATCACGCGCCAGATCCGCAATCGATCTCTCCTCGCCCGCTTTGGGAAATCGCCAATCTGCTCAGCGATTTGGCGGGGACGCCATTCCATACGGCGCGCGCTTATACCACCACGCCGCGACTTCCGGAAACGGCCGCCCGGGACTATTCCCTATGAGACCTTGGGCGGCCTCGAGACTGAGCGTAGGGCGCAATACTGGGCTTTGGTCTTTCCGGCAAGGGCGCCCGCTCGCCCGGCTCGCCAGGCCGGGGCCCACGGTCGCCCAAAGTCGCTGTTCACCGGAATCTGCTGAACGGGCGGTCGACCTCGGCGGGATCAACGGCTAAAACCCGAAATTGCGCTATCCGAAGTACATTCCCATGAGGGGTTTCGCGATCGGATTCTGCCTAAGGGGGAACAGAATGAACAAGTTTTTAGCGGAATTGGTCGGCACGTTTGCGCTAGTGTTTTTCGGCTGCGGCGCCGCCGTCGCCGGCGGCATGGGAACCGGCGCGACCGCCATTGATCTCTTAGGCATCTCCGCCGCGTTCGGTCTGGCGATCGTCGCCATGGCCTATGGCATCGGGCCGGTGTCGGGCTGCCATGTCAATCCGGCAGTCAGCTTCGGCGTCTATGTCGCCGGGCGGATGAGCGCGGGTGAGATGATCATGTACTGGATCGCGCAGGTGGTCGGCGCGATATTCGGCGCGATCGTGCTCTATATCATCCTGAGCGGCAAGGCGCAGGGGTGGAACGGCGGGCTTGGCCAGAACGGCTGGGGACCGGGCTATCTCGGCGAATACGGGACGTTCTCGGCGCTGGTCTACGAGGTGGTCGCGACCTTCCTGTTCCTCGTCGCCATCCTCGGCTCGACGCATGGCGGCCTTTCGGAAAACCTGCGCGGCTTCGCCGGCGTGGCGATCGGCCTGACGCTGGTCGCGATCCATCTCGTCGGCATCAACATCACCGGCACCTCCGTCAACCCGGCCCGCTCGATCGGCCCGGCGATCGTCGGCGCGGTGCGCCATCCCGAGTACTGTCCGGCCTCTGGCTGTTCATTATCGCCCCGCTCATCGGCGCGGGCATTGCGGGCGTGCTGTTCCGCAACGGCTCGCTGCTGCCGTCGAAGGACTGACCTTGCCAGCCCGGGCGGCTTTGAGCCACAAGGCCGCCCGTGTTGCACCTCAACGAACTCACCTATCGCATCGGCGATAGACTGCTGATCGACAGCGCGACCGTCGCGCTGCCGACGGGCGCGCATGTCGGCCTCGTCGGCCGCAACGGCGCCGGCAAGACGACGCTGTTCCGGCTGATCGCCGCGAGACCTGGCCCGGAATCCGGGGCGATCAGCCTGCCGCGCGGCGCGCGCATCGGCCGCGTCGAGCAGGAAGCGCCGGGCGGCCCGCAAAGCCTGATCGACTTCGTGCTCGACGCCGACGTCGAGCGCCGCGAACTGCTGCACGAGGCCGAAAGCGCCCGACGATCCCGAGCGCATCGCCGAAATCCAGACCCGGCTCGCCGACATCGAGGCCCACGCCGCGCCCGCGCGCGCGGCGCGCATCCTCTCCGGCCTCGGCTTCGACGAGGCGGCGCAGGGCCGCGCACTGTCCGAATTCTCCGGCGGCTGGCGGATGCGGGTCGCGCTGGCCGCGGTGCTGTTCTCGGCGCCGGACCTGCTGCTGCTCGACGAACCGACCAACTATCTCGACCTCGAAGGCGCGCTCTGGCTAGTCGATTATCTGAAGACCTATCCCGCGACCATCGCTCGTCATCAGCCACGATCGCGACCTGCTCGACGACGTCGCCAACCACATCCTGCATCTCGAGCGCGGCAAGCTCAGCTTATGGAGCGGCGGCTATTCGCAGCTTCGAGCGCCAGCGCGCCGAGCTCATCAGCCCTGCAGGGCAAGACCGCGAAGAAGCAGGAGGAGACGGCGCAAGCACCTGCAGGCCTTCGTCGACCGCTTCCGCGCCAGCGCGACCAAGGCGCGCCAGGCCCAGTCGCGCCTCAAGATGCTCGCCAAGATGCAGCCAATCGCCGCCATCGTCGACGACAGCGTGCTGCCGTTCCGCTGGCCGCCGGTGGCGCAAGAAATTCAGCCCGCCGATCGTCGCGATGGAGAAGGTCAGCGCCGGCTATGGCGAGCGCGCGGTGCTGTCGCGCATCGACCTGACCCTTGCCGAACGACGACCGCATCGGGCTGATCGGCGCCAACGGCAACGGCAAGTCGACCTTCGCCAAGCTGATCGGCGGCCGGCTCGCGCCGATGTCGGGCAAGATGGATCGCGCGCGCAACAAGCTCGACGTCGGCTTCTTCGCCCAGCATCAGGTCGACGAGCTCGACGAGACGGGCACGCCCTACACCCATGTCGCCGAGCACATGCGCGGCGAGACCGGAAGCGGTAGATCCGCGCGCGCGTCGCGCAGATCGGCTTTTCCGGCGGGCGCGCCGACACGCCGATCGGCCAGCTCTCGGGCGGCGAGAAGGCGCGCCTGCTGATGGGCCTGGCGACCTTCGACGGGCCCGCAACTGCTGATCCTCGACGAGCCGACCAACCATCTCGACATCGACAGCCGCGCCGAGCTGATCGACGCGATCAACGATTACGAAGGCGCCTGCATCCTGATCTCGCACGACCGGCGTCTGCTGGAGGCCTGCGCCGACCGGCTCTGGCTGGTCGCCAACGGCACGGTGCAGCCCTACGACGGCGACCTCGAGGATTACGCGCGCGACGTGCTCGCGAGATCGCGCCCCGCCCCCGCAAAGCCTGAAGCCCGGCGCGCCGGAACCCAAAGAGGCGCCAAGACCCGCGCGCCGCGACGCCGGCAAGGTCGCGAAGGAAATCGCCGCGCTCGAAGCCCGCATGGACAAGTTCCAGGACCTGCTGCGGCGGGTCGACGAGGCGCTAGCGGAAGCGAGCTTGAACGGCGGCGCTGATACGAAGACCGCCGCACTCGCCGGCCAGCGCGCCGATCTCGAAAAGGCGCTGGTCGCGGCGGAAGAGGCGTGGCTCGAGCTTTCCGCGGAAGCGGAGGCGTAAGGCCCGAATTGGAAGGTCAAGAGACATGCTGATCAGCATCTGCGTGGCGAAACTGCATCGCGTGACCGTGACGCAGGCGGACCTCAACTATGTCGGGTCGATCACCATCGATGAAGCGCTGCTCGAGGCGAGCGGCATTCAGGAATATCAGTACGTCAACATCACCAACGTTTCGAACGCGACGTTCTGGCGGACGTACGTGATGAAAGGCGAAAAGGGCAGCGGCGTCATCTGCCTCAACGGGCCGCCCGCGCGCCTGTTTCAACCCGGCGACAAGATCATCGTGCTGGCGGAAGCCTGGGTCGAGTCTGCGGAGCTGAAGGCGAAGAAGCTGGAGCCTGTCGTGGTGTTCGTTGACGACGCCAACAGGGTGACGGGCTTGCAGGGACATGGCGAGGCGGCGGAACAAAGGGAATGAGGCGGCCGCGCATCCTCCCTCTTAGCGAAGCGACCGTCGATAAGAATACTTC
>CAVQBX010000009.1:0-73710 GCA_963710855.1 uncultured Pseudomonadota bacterium
TTGCCCGACATGAGCATGAACATGTTGGGCGCGCCGCCCGAAATGTACTGGCACTCGCGGCAGTGGCACTCCCCTTTCACGATCGGTTCGCCTTCGGCGACGTAGCGCACCTGCTTGCAGTAACAACCGCCCTCGAATTTCATTTCGCCCTCCCGACAGCAGGCCCTCAACGGACCTCCGTCGGCCATCCTAGCGCGATCCAGGCTCGCGGTCACGCCGCTGGCGTGCAAAGGGCGCCAATTCTAGGATGGAGGCGTCAATTCTTTTTCGGAGAATCTCTATGTTACGCCTGATCCCGCTCGCGGGCCTGATCACCGCGGCGCTTTCGCCGAGCCTCGCCGCCGCCGCGCAATTCGAGGGCGCTTGGAACACGGTCGTATCCTGCGACATGGCGGCCGGCGGCGCCAAGGGCTACGTCTGGCGGTTTGCCGGAGACGTCAAGAACGGCCGATACCGCGGCCAATACGGGACGCCCGGGCAGGCGTCGTCGGGATTGCTGACAGGTGCGATCGGCGCTGACGGCGGCGCACGGTTCAGCATGTCGGGCTACACCGGCGCGGTCGACTACTCGGTCGGATTCGTTCAGCCGAAGACGCCGTTCCATTTCACCGCCAATGGCCATTTCGACGCTTCGCACGGCAGCGCCACCCGCAATGAGCTGAGGCCCTGCACGCTCGATTTCAGCCAAGATGTAGGCGCAGTTGTCGACGCATCTGCACGCGGCAAGACGTCCTCCCATGTCATCCCCGCGAAAGCGGGGATCCAGCGCGTGATGCCGGGCTTGCAGAACAAGGCCGGAAAACTTGAAGGCCGTTGAGCCCTACGACACTGGATCCCCGCTTTCGCAGAGATGACACCGGGGCAATGCACTATTCCAGCCTCACCACCACGCTGTCGACCGCGCCCGTCGCATCCATCACGGAGACGCGCGCAAAGCCCGCGCCGTCGGGCGTCCCAGGCGGAATGGCGGCGCAGGTCGGCGGCGGCGATCGGCGCGCCGTTGACGAACCAGGTGAGCGGCAGGGCGCCGCCGAGCGCCTTCAGGCTAGCCGCGTGTCGCGCGCCCTCGGTCAGGCCGAGATCGATGCGCGCGCCGTCGGGCGGAAAGGCGATCTTGAGCGCCGCGCGCGGCGGCGCGTTGCGCCGCGTCTCCGTTTCGCGGCGCAGGCGGCGCAGCGGCGGCGGCAGCTCCGCGTTGATCGCGACCTTGCAAAACGCCCTTGGGCGCGGCGGATGGCTCGATCGTCGCGGCCGAGCCGCGCAAAGGCGTCGAACAGGATCGGCGCCGCCGACTGCCGCCCGATCAGACCCGGCGTCGGGCCGTTGTCCGGCCGGCCGACCCAGACGGCGATCGTCGTCGCGCGGTCGAAGCCGATCGCCAGCGCATCGCGGAAGCCGTAGGACGTGCCGGTCTTGAAGGCGATGCGGCCGGAAAGCGCGTTGGGCGGCGGCGGCGCGCCGCGCAGAATGTCCTCGACATACCAGGCGGCGACGGGATCGGTGACGCGGCGCGCTTCCTTGATCGGCGGCCCGTCGAGCCGCTCGATCGAGTCCCGGCGCCTCGCCGCCGCGCGCGAGGCCGGAATAGAGCCGCGCGATGTCGACGAGCGAAATGCCGAGCCCGCCGAGCCCGATGGCGAGGCCGATCGGCGTGTCCTTCGGCAGCGCGATCTCGGCGCCCGCGCCATGCAGTCGGGCAAGAAAACTTTCCGGGCCGAGCTCGGAGAGCACCTCGACGGCGGGCAGGTTCAGCGACTGCTGCAACGCCTTGCGCGCCGTCACCGCGCCCTGAAAGCCCTGATCGAAATTTTCGGGCGCATAGGCGCCGTAGCGCGCCGGACGGTCGAAGAGCAGGGTCTCGGGATGGGCGAGGCCCTGTTCGAAGGCGAGCGCATAGATGAAGGGTTTCAGCGCCGAACCCGGCGAGCGCTGGCGCGCGCGACATGTCGATCGAGCCGTCGCGCGAGGCGTCGAGATAGTCGGCCGCGCCGACGCGCGCGCGGATTTCGCCGGCTCTGTTGTCGATCGCGACGATCGCGGCCGAGAGCTTTTCGGCCGAGCGCTGCGACGCTCGATCTTCGGCGAGCGTTTCCAGTTTCGCCTGCAGGCGCGCGTCGATCGTCAGCCGGATGAGCTATGCCTGCGGGATCGGCGGCGACGGCCTCCTCCGCCGCATGGGCGGCGAGCGCGGGAAAATCGCTGGCGCGTCGTCGGGATCGGCTCGCTGATCGCCGCGTCGCCTGTTCCGGCGTTGATGACGCCGCGCGCGCAAGGCGCGCTCGAGAACCCGGGCGCGCGCGCGTGCGCGCCGCTTCGGAATATCTTGTCGGGCCGGCGCCATTCGGGCGCCTGCGGCAGCGCGACGAGCAGCGCGGCTTCGCCGAGCGTGAGGCGCAGCGGCTCCTTGCCGAAATAGGCGAGCGAGGCGGCGCGCACGCCCTCGAGGTTGCCGCCCATCGGCGCGCTGGTCAGATAGCGCGAAAGCACCCCCTCCTTGCCGACGCGCCGCTCGATCTCGATGGCGCGCGCGATCTGCCGCAGTTTGGCCGACAGCGTGCGCTCCTCGCGCGGCTCGATGAGTGCGCGCGACCTGCATGGTCAGGCGTCGAGCCGCCGGAGACGATGTGCAGCCGCGTCGCCCATTGCCAGGCGGCGCGCGCAAGCGCGCGTCACGTCGACGCCGCGATGCCCGAAGAAGCGCCCGTCCTCGTAGGCGACGAGCATGTGCAGATAGCGCGGATCGACCTGCGCCGGCGTCGATGGGCAACCGCCAGCGGCCGTCCGCAAGGTGAAGGCGCGCAACAGCCGCCCGTCGCGATCGACGACGAGCGGTCGAGCCCTCGCGCGCGGCTGCGAGATCGAGCGCGGCAGGCTCGCGCGATAGGAATTCCACGTGGCGGGGAGGCCGAGGCCGAAGGCGATGAGGAGGATGGCGAGGGCAGCGGCGACGCGCTTTTCGAGAACCCTCACCCCCGGCCGCTCTCCCGCGACGCGGAGAGGGCGCAGTCGCTTCTCCCGCTGCGGGAGAAGGTGGCGCGCGTCGGCTGAGGGCGCGTCCGCGCTCATCGCCTTCACCTCGACTTCGCTGAAGCCGGTGCGGCCGAAGCGTTCGGGGCGGTACATGTCTTCGGCGGTGGCCGGCGGATAGACATAATGGCCGGGCACGACCGCGCGCGCCACATAGGAGAGCGTGAAGAACGCGGATTGGCCGGGCTCGCGGTCCATCGCGGCGACGAAGCGGTCGTCGCGATATTCGGTGTGAGCGGGATCGAGATCGCGCTTCAACCAGGCGAAGCGCTTCGACGTTGCCGCTGTCGAAGAAGGCGGGATTGTCGATTTCGAGTCCGGCGGGCAAGCGGTCGACGACCAGCAGGCGCGCATAGTGCGCCTCGCGTTTCGGTGATCTTCAGCGCGACGACGACGCGCTGGTTTTGCGTCAGCTGGCGAGATCCGCCTTGCTGCCGTCGAGCTTGTAGAACGTGCGCTCGACCTCATAGCCTTGCGCCGCGGCCGGCGCGGGCTCGAGCGAGCGCGCCGGAGACTGTGGTCGACGAGTCGCGCGGCCGACTGCCCACGATTTGCGAGGGTCGCGAGCGTCTTGCCGAACGCATAGGTGCTCCATTGCCGATAGAGCGCGCCGTCGACCGGCTGGCCATCGACGCTGATCTGCGCCAGCGACTTGTGCGCGGCGAGCGCTTCGGCGGCGAGCGACGAGCCAGTTGTTCTCCTGCGTGCTCGTGAGGTGCGCGCATCGCGCGCCGATCGAGACACGTCGCCCGCGCGGGCGATCGGATCGCCGGCGAGTTCGCCGCTCGAAAGGTTGGCCTCCGCGAGCAGCGCGAGCACGGCGGCGGCGTCGCGCAGGTTCGAGCCGTAGTCGGGCCGCGAGAGGCCGTCGTCCTTTCCGTTGTCGAGCGAATCCAGCGCGGCCGCGAAACACCTTGCCGGCGCGCGCGCGGTCGCCGAGCATCGCCAGCGCGGCGCCGATCTGCGCCTTCGCCATCGGCGTCTTGAACGTGGCGATCTTGTCGTCGGCGAGATAGCGCACGTCGCCGATGATCGGGCGGCCGTTGCGCGCGAGCACATAGAGCGCATAGGCGAGCGGCTCGCCGCGCGCCTTGGCCGGGATCGCTGACGTTGAGCGCGGAGTTGCGCAAATGGTCGAGCGCGGAGCTGAAGCCCTGCTGCGGGCACGGCGAAGCTGCGCTCGCGCGCCCGCGTCAGGAAGTCGGTGACGAAGGCGTCGAGCCAGAGATCGTCGCTGTCCGATTGTCGACCGCCCAGAGCCCGAAGGCGCCGTTGGAGCTCTGCCGGCTCATCTCCTTGTCGATCGCCGTCGCGCACGCGCCTGTCGAGATCGGGATCGATGGCGAGATGTTCGAGCTGAAGCGAGCTTGTTGACATAGAGCAACGGCATCGCGCGGCTGACGGTCTGCTCGGAGCAACCATAGGGGTAGCGCTCGAGCGACTGCAGCAGCGCCGGCGCATCGAGCGCGCCGAACGGCGAGACCGAGATCGACATCGAGCCGGTGCCGGGCACGAAGTCAGCGATCAGGCTGTCTGCGATCGTCAGGTTCGCGCCGGCGTCGAGCGACTGCAGATTGCGCTTGAAATAGTCGCGGCGATCCGGCTTCGACGCCGAGCGCGAAGCGCTGCGTGCCCGTGAAGTTCGGGCCGGTGGTCGTGAGATCGAGCGCCGGCGGTCCCGACGCCGGTCGCGCGGATCGGCAGATCGTGATCGAAAGCGCGCTTGATGCGCGGCGAGATGCAGCGTCTGGCTCAGCGCGTCGGCGTCGGCCGCGAGCGGTCCGTGCAAGTCGAGGTCGAGCCGGTAGTCGCCGGCGTCGCCTTCGACATTGTCGATGTCGACATGCATGTGCGAGCGGTCGCCGAGGTTCAGGAAACGCGGCAGGGTCGCGCTGACGACGACAGGATCGCGCACGATCACAGTCGCCTCCGCCGAGCCGACCCTGGTCTTCGACCACGCGATCGCCATCACGCGCACCGAGCCGTTGAAGCCGGGAACGTCGAACTCGACTTCGGCGCCGCCGTCGGGGCCGACTTTGACGACGCCCGAGAACAGCGCGAGCGGCGGCTGCGTCGGCAGATTGCCTTCGAGATTGCCGCCGTTGTCGCCGCCGGTCTGGAACGCGCCCGCGACGCCTTCCATGCCGTCGATCAGCAATCCGTAGAGATCGCGGATCTCGAGCGGCGAGCTTGCGCTGGCCAAAGAAATAACGCGGCGGGTCGGGCGTCTTGAACTGGGTCAGGTTGAGAATGCCGATGTCGACCGCCGCGACGGTGACCTCCGCTTCCTCGCCCGGCGCGAGGCCGCCGAGCTTGATCGGCAGTTTCATCGGTCTCGCGCGGCCGCGATTGTTGTCCGGCGCGCTCGATCGCGATATCGAGCTTGCGCGCGTTCGCGTCGATGCTGAACCAGGCAAGGCCGATCGCGCGGCCCGGCATGCGTTTGGCTTTCGCGATCGAGCGGGCGATGGGTGATCGCGACCGCATAGGCGCCCGCGCCCCAGTCGGCGCCGACCTCGAACGGCACGACATTGTCGCCCTCTTTGAGATCGACGTCGATGAAGTCGTTCGAGCTTGTCGCCAACCAGCGCGATCGTCGCCTTGCCCGCCGCACTGCGCAGCGATGCGCAGCTTGGCTTGCTCGCCGGGCGTGTAGTTGGCCTTGTCGAGCGTGACGACGGCGTTGTCGGGCGTGTCGGCGCTGGCCGTGCCGCGACCAGCCGACGTCGAAGGTAGATGCTGGTCTGCTCGCCCGTCGGGCGATTTGATGTCGAGGCGATGGCGGCCCCATTTGACCTGCGCGGCGATCTTGGCCGGCGTCGTCGGCGCGCGATGTCGACGACGCCGTCGGCGATGCCGCCGCGAGGACTTCACCGGCTCGTAGCTCCAGCGCCCGTCGAGTCTGATACCATTGGTAATCGTTGCTGAGCTGGTAGAGCGACCAGGTCACGCCCTTGCGCGGAATGCGCTGCGCCGTCGGCGCCGACGACGATCGCCTCGAAATTCGCCGTCTCGCCTTCGCCGAGCCTCTCGTCGAAATCCTCTTTGACGCCGATCGTCGCGCCCTTGGCGCGCACCGGCAGCGTGACGACGCGCTCGACCGTGCGCCCGCCGGATTCGGCGACGTCGACGATGATCTTGGCCTCCAGCGGCTTGGCGGCGTCGGCGTCCGGCAAGTCGATCGAGAGATCGGCATGGCCCTTCGCGTCGGTCTGCACCTTCTCCGCGAACTGGTTTTCGACCGCGGTGAATTCGTCGTCGGCGAGGCCGCCGACGAAGCCGGGATAGCCCGGGGATTTCCGAGCCCGTCGACTGCCTGCAGGCGGATCGCGCCGGTGACGTCGAGGCCGCCGGCGGGCGCGCCATAGAGAAAGCGCGCATCGAGCGAAACCTCGATCGGCTCGCCGTGGGTCGACGATCTTCTGGCGGGCTTCAGCGTGAAGTCGAGCCGCTCGGGCACATAGTCCTCGACCAGGAATTCGACGTGGCCGATCGCCGGCGCCTTCGGGTCGGCGTAGGCTTCGATCGTCCAGGTTCCCGGCGCTGCGAATCGGCGACCAGCGGCACGGCGAGCGAGCGGCCGCCGAGGCCCTGGTCGGCGACGAGCGGCGCGCTTGTATTCGACCCCGTCGGGCCGCTTCACGACGAGGGTCAGCGGCACGCCGGTCTTCGCGACGCCCTCGCGTCGCGCAGCAGCGCGGCGACGAAGACGGTCTCGCCGGAGCGATAGACGCCGCGCTCGGTATAGAGGAAAGCGTCGAGCGCGTTCGGCGCCTCGCGTCCCGTAACGCCGCGGTCGGTCAGATCGAACGGCGCCTGCGTCAGGCTCAGAAAATTGTAGTCGTCGCCGAGCGCGGCGACGATCATGCCGGGCGCCGAGCCGCCCGTTCCGCGCGACAGGCCGGGATCGAAATCGACGCGCCCGTCGGCGCCGGTCGTCTTGGTCGCGAGCACTTCGTTGTTGCGCGCGATCAGCCGCATTTCGACGCCCGCGAGCGGCGCGGCGGAGTTCGAGCGAATGCGCGATCGCGTGCACGCCGTCCTCGCCCGACAAGCGCGGTCAGGCCGAGGTCGGAGACGACCATCCATTGCGTCGCGAGCTGATCGTCGCCCTCGTCGGATCGCGCCTTCGCGCGCGTGTCGGCGCCTTTCCAAGGCTCGCGCGGTGACCAGATAGACGCCGGGCTGCAGTTTGCCGACCGCGTCGATCGAGCGGAAAATCGGTGACGACGTCCTTGTTGAGCTCGGAGGCGATGTCCATCGAGCCGGTCCAGACCTTGGCGCCGTCCTGGTCTTCGATCTCCTTGCGCGCGGTCGGAGGAGATCGGTTTCAGGAAGTCGTCGCGCGCGATCGTCGCTCAGGAGATTGCGGTCGCCGACGCGATAGACGTCGACCTTGACCTTCGACGTGTTGACGGTGGTCAGCGGCGCGCCGAGCTGGCCCTGGCGCGGCAGCACATAGGCCTTGCCGGCGAAATGCGCCTGCGGCGAGCGGTCGCGCACGTAGATTTCATAATCGGCCGACTTCAGCAGCGATTCGCCGACCGACGAGGGCAGGCCCGCGCGCAGGACGATCGCGTAGCGCTCGCCATGCTTGAGGCCCTCGACGCAGATCTGCTGCTCCTCGGTCGAGATCGCGAAGTTCGAGGCGCCGGCGACCGCGACATAGGGCGCGAAATCGGTCTTGCGGCGCGAGGGTTCCGAGAAATTGAAGCAGACGCGCGGCGAGGCGATTCGTTGTCGACCTTATAGTCGACGATGCGGAAGCCGTGCTTGTCGCGCAGGTCCTCGTAGCTCTTGCGCACGTCTTCGTTGTCCTTGCGCTGCAGGCTCGCGCGATAGGCGTCGAGCGCGGGGCGCCAGTTCTCGTGGCGGGCGAAGAGGTTGCCGAGCCAGAGCGAGCGCCTCGGCCTGATCGTCTGGCGTCTGTCGCCTGCTGATAGGCGGCATAGGCGGCGGACGTGCCCTGCGTCGACCAGGTCCCAGCGATTGTTGGCCTGCGCGTCGTCGGCGGCGGCGGCGAGTGCGCGCGAGCGCGAGCCAGCCGGCGTCGTCCTTGGGGTCCGCGGCGATGCGCGGCGCCGAGCCCAGAAGCGCGCGGCCTTGTAGTCGCCGCTTGTCGGCGGCCGCGGCGCGCGTCCTTCGCGATGGTCGGCGGGCATTGGCCCTTGAGCTTGGCGCCATTGGCGCGCGCTTTCCTTGCGCAGGCGTCTCCGTCAGCCGGACGACGTCGCTCGCCGGATCGTCGCGCACATAGGGCTTGACGTCGGCGGCGAAGGCGAAAAGCCGGCGAACAGGAACAGAAAAGATCAATGACGACCGCAATGCCGACTGCATGGTTCTCTCCGCGCGCGCAACGCGCTGACGCCATGTTTTTCACGGTCGCATGATGCTAGCAGTGCGACGGATTTGTCGAGGGAGATGCGCGTGAGAAGGTGCAGGTCCGCTGGCGCTCGTTGAGCTGCATGGCGTTCGCTTTCGCGGCGCGCCGCTCAGCAACGCCCCGCCGAAGCCGGCCGCGTCGCCGAAACCGGCGGCGAGCGAGGCCCAGAACGATCCGCGAAGGACGCTTTTCTGGCGTTGCCCGAAGCCGATCGAAAGGCGGCGCAGGACGCGCTGGTCTGGCTCGGCCTTTACAATGGCGTCGTCGACGGCGGGTTCGGCAAGCGCACGCTCGACGCGATCCTCGCCTATCAGAAGAGCCTCAGGGCGCCCGCCGACGGCGTCGCTCGCGCGGACCAGCTCGCCGCGTTGAAGGCGCCGCGCAAAAGCCGCGCGAGGCTGTCGGCTTCCAGACCTTCGACGATCCCGCCACCGGGCGTACAGATCGCCGCGCCGCTTCAAGCCTGATGGAAAATGCCGGGCGAGCCGGGCCATGCGAGTTTCCGAGCAAGGACGGCGCGACAAGGCTCGACCTCTATCTCGTGCCTCTCACCGCTATCAGCGATCCGCGCAGATGCTCGAAGCGCTTTACAAAGCAGATCGCCGACGCGGCCGGGCCGCAAGATCGCTTACAAGGCGATGAAGGCCGGCGCCTTCTTCGTGGCTTCGGGCGAGGAGGGCGACGCCAAGTTCTACCTGCGCTACGCGATCGGCGCCGAAGCGGCGTGTTGCGGGGCTTCTAGTTCGCTTATCCTCGGCGCCGAAGCGGACGCGCTCGACCGGGTCGCGCTCGCCATCGCCAATGCCTTCGAGCCGTACCCGACGCGCGCAGCGCCCCGACGCCGGCCGCGTCGCGCCGCCAGCGCCGACGCCAGCGCCGACCCGGCAGGGCCGCCGCTCGTGGCGACCGCGCTGGTCGTCGCGCCGGGGCAGGCGCTGACGGCGCTGACGCCTGCGGACTGCGCGAAGCCGATCGTCGGCGGGCAAGCCGCGCATTCCTACGGCCGTGTCGATGCCGCAAGCGGCCTCGCCCTGCTCGACGGCGATTTCGGCGCCATGTCGCGCCCGCCGGCGCGGCCGAGGCCGACAGCGCGGACGCGCTTCGTGCTGAGCCTGCGCGCCCGGCGCGGCGGGCGACAAGACGCGTGCTCGAAGCCGGCCGAGGCGAGCTGGCGGCGGCTCGGCGCGGACGCTGTCGGCGCGTCGTCTCGGCGCTCGCGAGCGCGCGCGGCGCGCCGCTTTTCGACGGGCAGGGCGGCTTGGTCGCGATGCTCGCGGCGACCGGCGGGCCGCCGCGCCGTTTCGGCGGCGTGTTCTCGCCGAGCCGCATCGGGCGATCGGGGGCGGCGCGCTGAAAGCCTTCGTGCCGCGCTCGGACGACGCCGACCGGGCCGCGACATTGGCGCGGCGGCGCTCGGCGCGGCCGAGATCGCGCGCCGCATGCGCGCGGCGATCTCTGCGTGCTCCATGATGCTGAGTCGCGACGCCCCCGCGTTCTCGTGTTCGATTCCGGCCTCGGCGGGCTCACCGTGCTCGCCGAAATCGCCAAGGCGCGTCCGGACGCGGACATCGTCTATGCCGCCGACGACGAGCGTTTTCCCTATGGCGCGCTGAGCGAGCGGCGAACTGGTCGAGCGGGTGACCAGATCGTCGGCGAGCTGATCGTCGCGCTATCGGCCCGATCTCGTCGTCGATCGCCTGCAATACCGCCTCGACGCTGGTGCTGGCGCCGTTGCGCGCGGACATCCCGAAATTCCCCTTCGTCGGCACGGTGCCGGCGATCAAGCCCGCCGCCGAGACCTCGCGCTCGCGGCTGATTTCCGTGCTGGCGACGCCGGGCACGGTCGCGCGCGACTATACCCGCGCGCTGATGCGCGATTTTGCCGGCGATTGCGAGGTCGAGCTGGTCGGCTCGCCGCGCCTTGCCGAAATCGCGGAGCGCCGGTTGCGCGCCGAACGTGATCGATATCGCGGCGAGATCGCGAGCCGAGATCGCGCCCTGCTTCGTCGAGCGCGACGGGCGGCGGACCGACAAGATCGTGCTCGCCTGCACGCATTTTCCGCTGCTGACCGACTTGTTCGCCGAGATCGCGCCCTGGCCCGTGGAATTCGTCGATCCCGCGCCCGCGATCGCCCGGCGCGTCGACGCGCTGCTCGGGCCACCGAACGGCGCCGCCGAGCCGGCCGCGCCTCGCGCCCGCCTTCTTCACGAGCGGGCGCGCCGCCGGCGCCCGGCGTTGCAAAAAGCCTTGCTGTCGGCTGCGGCGCTCGGGCGCTAGCTCGGAAGCGTCTGCGTCCGGCCTTGATGCGGCGGCGGCCTTGCAGCCGCCCTCGGAGACGATGGAAAGGTTCGGAATGCGCACGCAGGTTGGACAGGCCGTTCGTCTGCAGGATTATCGCGTTCCCGACTTCCTCATCGAATCCGTCGAAATGGATATCTCGCTCGATCGCCGCGCGCCACGCGCGTGACTACGAAGCTTTCGCTTCGTCCCCATCCGCAGGGCGCGGCCGAGCGCCTCGCTGGGGCTCGACGGCGACGAACTCAAGCTCGTCAGCGTCAGCCTCGACGGGGCGCCGCTCGAACCCGTCGCCTATGTCGCGCCGCCCGACGAGACTGACGATCGCCGATCCGCCGCGCGGCCCGTTCACCTTGCGCATCGAGACTCGGCTCGACCCCGCCGCCAACACCAAGCTGATGGGGCTTTACCGCTCCGGCTCGGCCTATTGCACGCAGTGCGAGGCCGAAGGCTTTCGCCGCATCACCTATTTCCTCGATCGGCCGGACGTGCTCTCGGTCTATCGCGTGCGGCTCGAGGCGGACAAGGCGGAAGCGCCGGTGCTGCTCGCCAACGGCAATCTCGAAGCCAGGGGCGAAGCGGGCCCGGGCCGGCATTTCGCGGTCTGGAGCGATCCGTTCAAGAAGCCCTGCTATCTGTTCGCGCGTCGTCGCCGGCGATCTCGCCGGAGTGCCGACGAATTCGTCACCACGTCGGGCCGCGAGGTCGACGCTCGGCATCTATGTCGAGCCGGGCCGGCAGTCGCGCGCCGCCTATGCGATGGACGCGCTGAAGCGCTCGATGGCCTGGGACGAGCGCGCCTACGGGCGCGAATACGATCTCGACGTCTTCAACATCGTCGCCGTCTCCGATTTCAATATGGGCGCGATGGAGAACAAGGGCCTCAACGTCTTCAACGACAAATATGTGCTGGCCTCCGCCGGCACCGCGACCGACGACGATTACGCCGGCATCGAGGGCGTGATCGCGCACGAATATTTCCACAACTGGACCGGCAACCGCATCACCTGCCGCGACTGGTTCCAGCTCTGCCTGAAGGAAGGCCTGACCGTCTTCCGCGATCAGGAATTCTCCGCCGACCAGCGCTCGGCGCCGGTCAAGCGCATCGCCGACGTGCGCGCGCTGAAGGCCGCGCAGTTCCCCGAGGACGCCGGCCCGCTCGCGCACAATGTGCGCCCCGAGGTCTATCACGAGATCAACAATTTCTATACGGCGACGGTCTATCAGAAGGGCGCCGAAGTCATCCGCATGCTGAAGACGCTGATCGGCGCCGACGCCTTCCGCAAGGGCATGGACCTCTATTTCCAGCGCTGCGACGGCACGGCGGCGACGGTCGAGGATTTCCTCGCCTGCTTCGCGCGAGTCTCGGGGCGCGATCTCACGAGCTTCAAGCTCTGGTACTCGCAGGCCGGCACGCCGCTGCTGACGATCCGCACCGCCTACGACGAAGCGCGCGGCGACCTTCCGGTCGAGCTCTCGCAGATCGCTCGCGCCGACGCCCGGCCAGGCGGAAAAGGCGCCGATGACGATGCCGATCGCGCTCGGTCTCGTCGATGCCGAGGGCGGCGACCTGACGCTCGTCTCCGACGATGCGACGCCCGAGGAACTCGCGACGCGGCGTGTTCGCGCTCGAGGGCGAGCGCCGCACGCTGAATTTCGCCGGACGTCAAGCGCCGCCCGACGCTGTCGGCGCTGCGCGGCTTTTCGGCGCCGGTGCGGGTCGACGACGACCTCACGCGAGGACGATCTCACTGACGCTGCTCAAGCGCGACAGCGACAGTTTCAATCGCTGGCAGGCGATGCAGAGCCTCGCGACGCGCCTGCTGATGCGCTCGGTCGCGGCCATCCGCGCCGGACGCGCGCCCGCGCCCGCCACGGCTTTCATCGCCGCCTACGGCTCGGTCGTCGAGGATGCGATCGTCGGCCGCATCGACCCGGCCTTCGCCGCGCTCGCGCTGGCGCTGCCGGGCGAAGCGGATCTTGCGCGCGAGATCGGCCGCGATGTCGATCCCGACGCCATCCGCGCCGCGCGCGAATCGCTGCGCGGCGCGCATCGGCCGCGCCCATGCCGGCAGGCTCGCCGCGCTGCACGACAGCATGGCCGATGCGGGGCCGCTTCCGCCCCGATGCCGCCGGCGCAGGCCGGCGCGCGCTGCGCAACGGCGCGCTGGCGATGATCGTGGCGGGCAACGCGATCGACGGCGCCGACGCGCGCCCATCGCCAGCTCGCCGACGCCGACAACATGACCGAGAAACTCGGCGCCCTCGCGGCGCTCGTCGACCTTGCCGGGCCCGCGCGCGAGCGCGCGCTCGACGCCTTCGCGCGCAGCTATGCCGCCGAGCCGCTGATCCTCGACAAATGGTTCGCGCTTGCAGGCGCAGATCGCCGAGAGCGGATACGCTCGACCGCGTGCGCGCGCTGATGAACCACCACGCCTTCTCGCTCTCCAACCCGAACCGCGTGCGCGCGCTGATCGGCGGATTCACGGCCAATGCGACCCAATTCAACCGCGCCGACGGCGCCGGTTTCGATTTGCTTGCGGAGATCGTGCTGAAGCTGGATCCGACCAATCCGCAGATCGCCGCGCGCCTGCTGACGGCGATGCGCTCGTGGCGTTCGCTCGAGCCCAGCCGCCGCGACAAGGCGGAGGCGGCGCTGCGGCGAATCGCGGCGACAGCCGACCTTTCCGCCGACGTCAGCGACATCGTGACGCGCAGCCTCGCCTGATTGAGGCGTGCCTGACGCCGCGGCGCCTGTGGCCTGCGAGTCGCAAGGCGAAATTAAGGAAAAAAATGGCGTCAACCTAACATTAAGGTCTGGACAAAGATTCCCACAAGGATTCTTATCGACGGTGATTCGAGGCGTAGTGGCGCGTCCCTCGATCATGCTTTTGCAGTCTTTGGGGGATGATGATGACGCGTTCGCGCGCGGCAACAGGAGAGCCGCGTCCGCATGAAGGCGGGACAGCGAGTCTACTCGCGGCGATCGACGGCGACGTTGCGTCGCCTCAGCGGGACTCGCCGTCTTGCGGCGCTGCGCATGCGGGGACATTCGGCGGCGGCTCTATTCTTCATTCTGCTTGTCGGCTTGGCGGGGTCTCACTTCAGTCGCGAGCACGAGCGCGCTCTGGCGAGCGCGGCCGCGACCTCGATCTTGCGCGTCGCCGAACTCGCGCGCCGGATCGACCGAGCCCTGCTTTCGAGCCCCGGCGATCGCGCCCGCGGAAGCGCTTCGCGACACGATTCTCGACGCCGACCCGGACTCTCGCGCGGGGCCAGGCGCTGCTCGCGGACGCAAGGGCGCGATCGTGGCGAGCGAACCGCCGCGGCCGACGGACGACGACGCTGGCCGCGCTGTTTGGGCGCCGCGACGCCGCTTGGCCATCCTGGCCGAGAAGGCCGGCGCGATGCGCGTCGAAACCGGCGACGGCGTCGACGCCTTCGCGGCGGTTCGCAATCTCACGGCGTCGCGCGGCCAGATCGCGCTCACGCGCCGCTCGCCGAATGCTCGCGCCCTGGCGCGAAACGGCGCGCGATCATCACGCGCGCTGCTCGCAGCGACCGGTCTTGGTGCTCGGCGGCTCGCTCGGCTTCTACCGGCTGGACGCCGCGCGCGCGCGCTCGCGAGCGGCGCGCGAGGCGGTCAAGCGCGCGCACGTCGAACTCGCGCTCAACGCGCGGCCGCTGCGGCCTCTGGGACTGGGATCTCGTGAGCGGCGCGCGTCGACCTGGTCGCGCTCGATGTTCGAGATGCTCGGACTGCGTTCCGCGCCGAGCCTGTCGCTGGCGGAAATCGAAGACGATGGTTCATCCCGACGACAAGCCGCTGAGCGGATTGGTCGAGGAAGCGCTCGCGGCCGGCGAAGGGTCGAGTCGATCTCGAATTCCGCATGCGCGCGCGCGACGGACGATTGGGTCTGGCTGCGCCAGCGCGCCGAAATCGTCGAGGACGACAGACCTCGGCGGGCGGCGGCTCGTCGGCATCGCGCTCGACGTGACGGACCCAAGCGCGAGGCCGAGGTTTCGGCGACCGCCGATCAGCGTCTGCGCGAGGCGATCGAGGCGATCTCGGAAGCCTTCGTGCTCTGGGACGCGTCCAACCGGCTCGTGCTCTGCAATTCCAAATATCAGCGCCTGCACAATCTGCCCGTCGGACGCCGCCAGCCGGGCGCGTCCTATGCCGAAATTGCCGCGATCGGCTCCGCGCCGATCGTCTCCGAGCCAGACCCCGGTCAATCCGCACGAGCCGGCCCTGGGCGCCGAACGGGCCAAGACCTACGAGGCGCAGACTGGCCGACGGGCGCTGGCTGCAGGTCAACGAGCGGCGCACCCGCGACGGCGGTTTCGTCTCCGTCGGCACCGACATCACCGCGCTGAAGGAGCACGAGGAGCAACTGGTCAAATCCGAGCGCCTGCTGCTGGCCACCGTCTCGCAACTGCGCCAGTCGCGCCGCTCGCTCGAGGCGCAGGCGCAACAACTCGCCGATCTCGCCGAGCGCTATCACGAACAGAAGGCGCAGGCGGAAATGGCCAATCGCGCCAAGGCCGAATTTCTCGCCAACATGAGCCATGAACTGCGCACGCCGCTCAATGCGATCATCGGCTTCTCGCAGATGATGGAGGCCCAAACGTTCGGCCCGATGGGTTCCGAGAAATATCGCGAATATTGCTCGCCACATTCATTCCAGCGGGCAATATCTGCTCAACGTCTTTTCCGACGTGCTCGACATGTCGCGGCTGGAATCGGGCCGCATCCAGCTCAACTATTCCGAAATTCGCCGTCGAGAAGGCCGTCAACAAGGCCGTGCTCGACGTCGCCGCCACCGCGCGCGAAAAGCGCGTCAGCATCGAACATCGAAGTCGACGCCGCCGAGACGCTCAACGCCGATCCCGGCGCGATCGAGCGCATCCTGACGACGCTGCTGCGCAACGCCGTCAAATTCGCGCCAGAGGGCGGCGCGCGTGACGGTCGGCGCGCAGAGCCTTCAAGGACCAGATCTATTTCTACGTCGAGGACGACGGCCCCGGCATCGCCGAGCGAGGACATCGCGCGCCTCGGCCGCCCGTTCGAGCAGGCGCGACACCACGATGGCCAACGGCATGAAGGGCTCAGGCCTCGGGCTCGCGATCGCCAATTCTCTGGTCGAACTGCACGGCGGCGCAGCTGCGCATCACATCCAAGCTCGGCGAAGGCACGGTCGGTGCTGGTGACGATCCCGAAGCTCGCGCCGAACGGCGCGCGGTTCAGGTCGCGGCGGAGTAAGCCTTCTCCCGTTTACGGGAGAAGGTGGCGCGCAGCGCCGGATGAGGGCCGCTCTCGCAGTCTGACGTCAACCAGCTAAGATTTCGTCTTGCCGTCGTAACGTTCGAGCATGGCGTGCGAAATCTCCGAGGACGACGGCCAAAGGCCGCCGGGCGCGCCCGCTCTGCGCGTGTAGGTCTCCAGCTTTGTCACATCAGGCTGAACCGGCTTGTCGCCGTCCAGAAAGACGAATCCGACGGCTTCGCTCGGGAGCTTGGCGACAAAACTTTCGGCGTCTTCGATCATGCTGCGAATACGCCGATGCAGATCGGTCGCGTCGACCGGCCCGTCGGTCGCAAGAGCCCTGAATTCCTCAGCGGTGAAGCGGCTATGGCGGACAATTTCCGCCAGCATTTCCTCCGGCGTGAGGCCGGGGAACCTGCCGACGGCGGCGCTCACCACGGCGCCCAGCGGCAGGATGCTGTCGTGGATGGTGAGAAGATCAACGATATCGCGCGCCACGCGCCGGTCCGCCGCTGCCGCGGCCTTGTTTGTCGCGAGATCGACCGGATGCGGGACGTATCCGAAGAGTTCGTCGGGTTGCGTTGGAAAGAAACGAAATGCCGCGTCGGTCACCCATTCCCGCGGCATGGCCTCGCGGCCGCGCGAAACCGCCGCCTCCCGCTTGCCTTCGCGAACACGTCCCCACCCGACCATGCACCCCGCGGCCGCGAGGGCTGCGGCGTCCGCCTTGGCTGCGGCCTCTAGCCGCGCCTCGCTGTCATGAAAGATGTCGATGTCATCGGAGTAGCGCGGGCCGTCCCGGTTCAGGGCGACGCCGCCCGCGATATAGCTGTCGGGGCTGCGCCCTCGCGCAAGCACGCGCAAAACTTCCGACTGAAATTTACCGAGCGGCACGGCAAAGCTCTTCGATGCGTTCCGCTAAACGCCGACCCTCCATGCGGCCGCGAGTGCGCAGCGCCTTTGTGATCGCCAGCGCGTCCGCGACCGTGGGGTTTTCTACAGGGCGCATGTTCCAGAGCGCGCGGACTCGCGTATTCCGCGAACGCGAGCCGATAGAGGCTCGCAAGGTTCTGCGCCGGCTGTTCGAGTTCCGCGCTAATGATGCTGCCATCTCTCACGTTCACTTGGCGCCGAGATTATCGCCTTCCCCGCTTTGCGGGGAAGGTGGCTGAAGGCCGGATGGGGTGCGGAAAGCCAGGAATTTAGGGTCGTAGTTGTTCACGCCGCCTGATGCCGGAGTACAAGTTGGACTTGCAAGGCGGGGCCAGAGTTCACGCTGCGCAAGTCCGGCAACGGCTTTGTCGCCTCCCACACCCCATCCGGCCTTCGGCCACCTTCCCCAGCGAAGCTGGGGAAGGGCTCATCCCCGCTTGCTCCTCAGCACCTCCGTGAGCTTGACATAATCCGTCTTGCCTGATCCGAGCAGCGGAATCTCGTCGAGCACGATCACCTCCGCCGGCGCCATGATCTCGGAAGCGCCTTTGGCCTTCATCCAGGCCTGAACCTCGGCGCGCGTGGCGCCGGGCCTGGTGGTGCCATCAAGATGCGCTCGCCTTTCCTCGGGTCGGGCGCGGCGACGACGACGGGCGGATCGTCGGGCCACAGGCCGTCGGCCAGCGCCTCGACGGCGGCGAGCGAGACGAGTTCGCCGGCGATCTTGGCGAAGCGCTTGGCGCGGCCCAGGATCGCCAGGAAACCGTCGGCGTCGATCGCGACGATGTCGCCGGTGTCGTGCCAGCCGCCGGGCGGCGGCTCGAGTTCGCCGGGATTGTCGACGCGATAATAGCCGGCCATGATATTCGGCCCGCGCACATGCAGCCGCCCGCCCTCGTCGATGCCGGGCACCGGCTCGAGCCGGTGCTCGACCGCCGGCATCAGGCGGCCGACCGTGCCGGTGCGGTTGAACATCGGCGTGTTGACCGCGAGCACCGGCGAGGTCTCGGTCACGCCATAGCCTTCAAAAATGCGCAGGCCGAATTTCTCCATATAGACGCGCCGCGTCTCGCTCCTTCACCGGCTCCGCGCCGCAGACGACGTAGCGCAGGCTGCGGAAGTCGTAGGGGTTCGCCATTTCGCGCGTAGCCGGCGAGAAACGTGTCGGTGCCGAGCAGCGCCGTCGCGTTGATGCCGTAGACGAGTTCGGGAATCTGCCGGTAATGCAGCGGCGTTGGATAGAGATAGACCTTCATGCCGCGACATCAGTCCGAGCAGCAAGCCGCCGGTCAGCCCGAAGGCGTGAAAATCGGCAGCGGATTGAACATGATGTCGGCGGCGGTGAAGTCGAAGCGCGCGGCGATCTGCGCGCAATTGGCGTAGAGATTGGCGTGGAGAGCGCGACGCCTTTCGGCGCGCCCTCCGAGCCCGAGGTGAACAGGATTGCGGCGGGATCGTCAGGATCCGCTTGCGCGAGCGCCCGGCCGCGCTGGAGCCAGGCCGGCGCCTTGTCGCTGGCGCGTCGCGCCATCGCGCAGGTCCTCCAACCAGACGATGCGCGCATGCGGCTCGATCGCGCTCGATGAGGTCGCCGAGCTTGGCGCTGCTCGACGAAGGCGCGCGAAGACAGCACGAGGCGCGCTTCCGACGTCTTGCAGGCGGCGATCACGATTGAAGGAGCCGGCGGTGAAATTCAGCATCGCGGCGACGCGGCCGGCGCTCTGCACCGCCATGAACGCCATCGCCGAACCGTTGGCGTTCGGCAGCATCAGCGCGACCGTTTCGTCCGGGTCGCGTGATGTCCGCGATCTTTCGCGCGAGCAGCGCGACGCCGATGCGGAAGCGCGAGGCGTTGATCTCGCCGGCTGACGGGGTCCTGCACCACAGCGCGGCCGGCCGGAAAGCCACGATAGGCCAGCCCGCGCTCAAAAGCCTGATGTAGGGTCAGGCGAAAATCTGGTGGTCTCGAAGATGAGGTCGGACATGATGTCGTACAGCGCCGCGCCCGCCGCGTGTCGGCGCGTGCGACCTTTAAGCTCGGGATCGAGCGAAATGCGTGCGCGCGCGGCATGATGGTGACAGTGATCTTTCGGAAACCAACGGCGGCCGATCTGCGCGGGACTCAGGCGCGAGAATGGCGTGCGCTCCGGGCCTTCGAGCCGGACCGGCGTGACGAGCGCGCCGGATTTTTCTGCGATCATCGCCGCGCCGTCATAGACCTTCATCAGCGAGCCGGTGACGGTGATGCGTCCCTCCGGAAAGATCACGAGCCGCTTGTTGCGCCTGACCTCCTCGATCAGCGCGCGGGTCGCCAGCGGCCTGCGTCGGATCGAGCGGCCGCGCATCGGCGAGTTCTCAGGAACGGCTTCACCCACCAGCGCTGCGCGATGCCGTGATCGATCGCGAAGATCGGCGGCTCGTCGAGCAGCGAAAGGATGATCGGCGCGTCGAGGAACGAGACGTGGTTGAGCGCGATGACGTTGCGCTTGCCCGTGGGCGGGCAGGTTCTCGAGCCCGACGACTTCGAGCCGGTAGGCGACCTTCCACAAAGTCCTCAGCAGGAACGGCCAGATAGTTGCGCCGGCAGGCGGCGGAAGAAATAGAGCGCCGCGAGGATGTTGGCGACGCCGAGCCCGGCGAGCGCGGTCGTCTCGTCGATGCCGGTCAGCTTCAGGATCAGCGTCGTCGCGATCGAGCCGACGACCATGTAGATCGAGTTCAGCGTATTGACGGCGCCGATGACGCGCGCGCGCCGGTCTTCGCTCGACCAGGCCTGCACGCGCGGCGAAGATCGGCACCACGAACAGGCCCGCCGCGAAGGAATAGGCGACGATCTCGGCGGCGATCCGCAATCCCGTCGGCGGAGCCGAAGAAGGTCGGCGAGCCCGATCTGCGTGGCGCGCCGTGCGGCATGCGCACGCGACGCTCAGGCCGAGATGGATGGCGATCAGCGCCCATGAAGATCAGCATGAACGGGCGTCGGCGCGAGTTCGATGCGGCCATGCGCGAGCGCCGCGGCGAGCAGCGAGCCGACGGCGATGCCGATCGCGAAGAACAGGTTGATCGCGGTCTCGACTTCGACGCCGCCGCCGATGCGCGACTTGATGATGACCGGCACCAGCGACAGCGTGATCGCGCCGACCATCCAGAACCAGCTGACCGCGATCGCGCCGACCCAGGGCGGTCGTCCGCCTTCAGTTCGCTGCAGGATGCGTGCGCGTCGCGGTGAACGGATTGTAGTTGACGCGCAGGCCCGGCGCGCCGACGCCGGTCGGCGGGATGTAGCGCGAGGTCGCGTAGCAGGCGAGCGCGACGACCGCGAGCTGAGCGACGACGCTCGCACGCCGAGCGTCCCTCGGCGGCCGCGTAGCCGCCGAGCACCAGGCCGCAGATGATCGCGGCGAAAGTCGCGCCTTCGACCAGCGCATTGCCGGCGATCAGCTCTTCGCTTCTTCAGATGGTCGGGCAGGATGCCGTATTTGACCGGCCCGAACAGAGCGGAGACGCAGCCGAGGCCGAACAGCGCGAGATAGAGCAGGTTCAGCGAGCCGAAGCACGAAGCCCGCGGCGGCGATCATCTGCACGACGATTTCGGCGAATTTCAG
Source organism: uncultured Pseudomonadota bacterium (assembly GCA_963710855.1). GTDB lineage: Bacteria > Pseudomonadota > Alphaproteobacteria > Rhizobiales > Beijerinckiaceae > Roseiarcus. The sequence continues at coordinate 20,511 of CAVQBX010000009.1, forward strand.
CCGGCGCGCGAACCAGGCCTTGTCATGGGCGTCGGCGATCTCGCCGCCGATCGGCGACAGCGGAATCGAAGGGCAGGACGAAGATCGCGACCGCGAGCGAGATCTTGGCGCCGGCGTCCTCCGCGCCGAAGCGGAACAGGATCAGCATCGCCAGCATCTGGCGAACGAAATTGTCGTTGAACGCCGAGAGAAACTGGCACCAGAACAGCGGCGCGAAGCGCCGCGCCGTCATCAATTGGCCGAACATGCCCGAAGCGCCCCCTCGCGGCGGGGCGCCGTGGCGCCCTCACGCGGGACTATGGGGCAGGGCTATCAGAAATGGTAGCCGGTCTCGACGAAGGCCTGCACGCGCTGGTTCGACCAGTTGGCGGCCTGCTGACCGCCGTTGACAGTGGCGTCCTGGAAGTTCTGGTTGCCCTTGGCGGTCATCCACCAGTAGCGCACGCCGGCGCCGATGTCGAAGCCGGGCGTGATCCGGTAGTCGACCTTCGCGGCGGCCTGCAGGCCGACCGAGCTGGTGCCGGAGCCCGGAATGTCCTGGTAGAAGGCGCCTGGCATGCGCAGCCAATGGTAGTCGCTCTCGTCGACGCTCACATAGGGCAGCCAGGCCACGTCGCCGCAGATCGTAGAATCCGCCGGGCAGCATTGACGGCGCCGCTTATGCCGATGCGCGCCGCGTTCCAGGTGTACTGATCGCTGATCGTCAGTGTGTTCGAGTTGATGCCGCTTACCGCCGGGCCGCCGGCGCAGACATCGGGGTTAGAAGCGGTCTGCGTGCAATCGTAGGCGTTGTAACTGTCGTTCTCGAACGTGTAGCCGAGGAAGCCGCCGATCTTGTAGAAATCCGCCTGCCAGAAATTGTAGCCGACATCGAGCACGCCATATTCGAGCTGACCGTCCTGTAACGGGCTGTTGGTCGACGAATACGGGCTGATATAGGGCGGGAAGTCTTCGTCCTGCAGATTGCCGTTGCGCTGCTGGCCGAAGCCGACGAAGCCGGTGAGGTAGAGGCCCCAGTTCGGAATGTCGAGATTGAAGTACGGCTCGGCGGTGAAGGTGTCGGCGTTGTTGTAGGTGAGCCGCGAGACCTGCGCGCCGCCCGAGCCGTTGTAGAGCGTCATCTGGGTCTTGCCGGTCGAGTAGCCGGCGCGTATGCCGACGGCGATCGGCACGTCGGTGTTGGGATCGCTCGATGGGAACACGCCCGCGTCGGCGGTCTCGCCGTCGAACTGATAGAGCGCGGTCAGGCGCAGCTGGAAGCCGGAGAAATCACTGTGGTAGGACAGTTGCGGCGAGGGCACGATCGCCCCGCTCGGCAGGGCATAGGTGATGAAGTTGGCGGTGGCGACGCCGTCGCGGCTGCCGAGGTCGTAGTAGAGGCCATCGAGGCCGAGCGACCAGCTCGGACCCATCGCGTACTGGAAGCCGGCGCCGATCGTGTAGCCAACCGCCGCGCCGGTGCGCGAACCGTTGAAGGAATAGCTGCTGTTCGCCATCTGCAGGTTCGACGACGTCGTCGTCTGGCCGATCGCGAGGCCCGCGCTGCCATAGACCAGCCAATCGTTGTTGGGCGCCCAGCCGAGGCGCCAGCGCGCGGTGCCCAGGCCCTGCAATTGCTGGCTGTAATCGCCGTTGAAGGGTTGGTCGTGCCAGTGGACGCCCGGCCAGGTGATCGTGCCCGAATAACCTGTGGTGGTCTTGTTGTCGGCGAGCACGCCGTAGTCGGCCATGACGCCATAGACGAACTGGCCATATTGTTTGTCATAGCCGACCTGCACGCCGACGCCGCCCCCGACCGAGCCGAGGCTGAAACTCGTCGGCGCCGTGGAGCTGAAGGAAGGATAGGGCGCGTACCAGCTCTGGCTGACCGATTGGCCACCCGACCAGTTGCCTGATGCATAAGCGCCGAAGGTGAACCCTTCCCAACGCGGAGAGAGCGAAATGTTGGCAGGTTCGGGCGGCGGCGCCGTGTCGAGATCCGCCGCCGAAGCGCCGGCGCCGCCCGCCCCCAAGACGAGGATCGCCGCCAGCCCGCGTCGAAACATGTTCGCTCTCCTGAAAAAGGATATACGAACCATTAGCGATAAGATGGTTAACGTTCGGTTGCGGGAGCGCCGCGCCTTTCGCGGAGCTTGAGCGGCGAAACGAGCTGCAACTATTTGTTAAGGATTTTGTTTGGCGGGGTAGAGTCCCCGACACTTGGTTCAGACGCACTCAAATGTCATCCCCGCGAACTCGGGGATCCAGCGTGTAATGCTTGGCTCGCAGAAATACGCCGAAAATATCTGAAGCCACCGTGCTCTACGAAAATGGATCCCCGCGAACGCGGGGATGACAATTTCCGATCGGAGCGCATACAGATTGACGACCGCGGCTACAGCGCGCTGAGCGCAAAGAGTTCGACGGGCGTCGCACGGCCGCGTAACGTGACCGGCCCGAGCGCACGCGCGACGATCCCGCCGGGCAGGGTCAACTGATTGAGCAGATCGGCGGATGCGAGCACCGCTTCGTCGTGTTCGCGGCAGGCTTCGACGATGCGTGCGGCGGTATTCAGCGTATCGCCGATCATGGCGATCTCTTTCTTCACTGAGCCCATTTCGCCGACCACCATCGGTCCGCAATGCAGCGCGGCGCGAAAGCGCACGGCCAAGCCGAATTCGCGCTCGTAAGCGGCCTTGAGTTCGACCATGCGCTGAACGGCGCCGAAACAGGCGTGTGACGCAGCGCGCGTCCGTGACGCCGAGGGCGAGCGGCCAGGTCGCGATCAGCTCGTCGCCGACATATTTGTGGATCTCGCCCTGTCTGGCGACGATCGGGCCTGTGAGATCGCTGACGAAGCGATTGACGAGGCGATGAAAGTCGATTTCGCCGAGCCGCTCCGCCGCGGCGGTGGAATTCTGCATGTCGATGATGAGGAAGACGCGTGGTTCCACACGCGGCCGGAAATATCGGCCGGTCACGAAACTCAACAGGACGTTCTGGCCGAGCAGGCTGTTGAGGTCGAGCAGGAACGTGATGACGAACGAGAAGGCGAAGAAAAAGATCACGTCGGCGAGCGGCGATCTGCACGCCTCGCGGGGAATCGTATCGGGAACAGAAGCTGTCCGGCCGCGCGAGCCGAACACGAGCACGGCGAGATAAATCAGCGATTTCAAACCGACATGGGCAAGAAAAGGCAGGCGTCGGGCGCTGGATCGTGAGGGCGCCTGCAGCACGAAGACATTGAGCGAGGAAAGCGTCCCGCCGATGATGGCGCCGCTGGTAAGCCCCAGCGCGATGGCGGCGGGCACGGGACCGCCGGCGGCCGACGCCGCGAAATAGGCATAGACTCCGCCGCCGACCGCGCCGAGCAGCGCGATTCTGAGAACGAAAGCGAGCTGATTTGGCATGGACGCCCAGATGACTACAGGTTTTGCGCGACTGATTGTAGGCGATTTTTGCGCGAGTCCCAAAACGTACAGGTCGCGACTCCCCCTCACCCCAACCCTCTCCCGCGAAGCGGGAGAGGGGGCTCGTTCCCTTCTCCCGTTTACGGGAGAAGGTGGCCGAAGGCCGGATGAGGGCTGGACGTGATTGTTAGTTGCTCGTTATTTGCTCTCGCTCTTCTCAGCCGAAGGCTCCGCATGGCCGATAATGCGATGTATCTGAGGCATTTCGTCGCGGAGCGCGCGCTCGAGCGCGTCGACCGCCTCATGCGCGGCCTGCACGCTCATCGCGCGCGGCGCCCGGCAGTGGAAGATCGCAAAGCCCGCGCCTTCGGCCATGCGCAGCCTGACATCGTGGATGTCGTCGAGCCTGCCGTCGGCGGCAGCTAACCTTCTCAGCGCCTGCGCGAGGCGCGTCGTCGCCGCGGCGTCCGCCTCCTCGCCTTTCAGCTCGCGCATTTCGAGCGGCTCGATATGCGTTTCGACCTCGATCGTCTCGCCGAGCTCTGCGCGTATCGCCTCCTCGAGGCGGCTCGCGAGGCCGTGCGCGGCCGACAGCGACAGCCGACCGTCGACTTCGAGGTCGAGCGTCACCGAGGCGCGGCCGCCGACGCGCTGCACGGTGACGTGGTGAACATAAAGCCGGCGGCGCGCGGCGATGACGAGCACCCGCTCGAGGAGGGTTTCATCGTCGAGCGCGAGCGGATCGGCCGTGATGGTGACCGCGAGATTTCGGCCAGCGCTCGGCGAGCCGGCCGGCGAGCGCCTGTTTGATCGCGGCGACGCGTTCGAAGGGCAGGGTGCGCGAGACGAACACGCCGAGATCGCCGACGACATGGGGGCCGGCGCGCCGCAGCCGCACATATTCGACGCCGTCGATTCCAGGCTCGCGCTCGACAAACCGCCTCACCTGCTGCGCGAGCCCCTTCGGGGCCGCGTCGATGAGTGAGTCGATCGTGCGGCGGCCGAGCTCGAAGCCGGCAAAGCCGATGAAGCCGGCGACGCCGAGCGCGGCGAGCGCGTCGGCCTGCGCAAATCCCCAGCGACTCAGCGCGAGGCCGATCAGCACCAGCGCGGAGGAGACGAGATCGCTCGAGAAATGCAGCGCGTCGGCGGCCAAAGCGTCGCTGCCGGTTTCGCGCGCGATGCGCGCGAGGGTGCGCCAGCGCACGAGATCGACGGCGATCGAAACGAAGATCGCCGCGAAGGCGTAGACATTGGCTTCGACCCGGTCGCGCAGGGTGCGAAAAGCCGCCAGGGCGGCCTCGTAGACGACGCCGAGCGCGAGCGCGAACAGAAAGCCGGTCTGCGCGAGCGCGGCCACCGCCTCGATCTTGGCGTGTCCGAACGGGTGCTCGTCGTCGGCGGGGCGGTCGGCCTCGCGCACGGCGAAATAGGTCGTGGCGCTCGACTGCGATGTCGACGCGCGTTGTGCGCGCCCTCGGAGACGAGCGCGAGCGAGCCGACGCCAAGCCCGGCGTCAGCTTGGCGATCGCCAGCGCCGTGCTGGCCCCGACCGAGGCGAGCGCCGCGCTGCGTTTGCGGCTCGAGTTCGCGTGCGCCCCGCTCATCGCGAGGGGTGGCCCTGAAGGCCGGCCGACGCTGTACAATGCGGCGTCGCGCGGAAAAACGCGGCGTCAAGGAAAGGGCTCCCAGCATGCGATATCTCCACACCATGATCCGCGTCACCGACCTCGACGCGTCGCTCGATTTCTTCACCCGTAAGCTCGGCATGGTCGAGACGCGCCGCATCGTCAACGAGCAGGGCCGCTATACGCTGGTGTTTTCTCGCCGCGCTCCGAGGACGTCGAGGCCGCGAAGGCCAGCGCCGCGCCGCTGGTCGAACTCACCTACAACTGGGACCCGGAAACCTATACGCGGCGGGCGCAATTTCGGCCACCTCGCCTACGAGGTCGACAATATCTACGACTATTGCGCGAAGCTGCAGTCGGAAGGAGTCGTCATCAACCGCCCACCCCGCGACGGCCGCATGGCCTTCATCCGCACGCCCGACAACATCTCGATCGAACTGTTGCAAAAAGGTGAGGCCCTGCCGCCCGCCGAGCCCTGGAAGTCGATGCCGAACACCGGCGTGTGGTGAAGGAGGTTAGCGGGCGCGCCAGATGCGCGGGTCGCGGCTCGTGTGAAAGATCGCGATCACATAGGCGTCGTCGTCGGCTTCACGGAAATCCTCGCATAAGGGCGCCACGCGTTTGATGCGAGGCCGCAGGAAACTGTTGCGGCCTCTGCTCAATTCTGACGACAAGGGCGCGGAGCGACGCGTGGAATCGCGGGACTGTCTGTGGCGCATGGGTTTCGTACCATTGCGTCGCGTCAGCGAGAACGGCCTGCGCAGCCTGGGTGAACTTTACGCGCGCCATCAGCGCGCCCGTCGGTTCAGCTCCGCTTCGATCGTTTCCCAGGCGACAGCGTTCCGTTTGTCGTCTTCGAAGTCCGCCACGCGTCTCGCAAGCTCGGCCTCCTGAGCCGGCGAGAGGATGATCTGGTCCGGCTCGAGACTGTCCCAAAGCGCGGCTATGAGGTCGAGCCGTTCTTTCGGGGTGAGCTCGGAAATTTCAATCTGGGTCATCGCGTAAATATAACTCCTGCCCACCGCTTCGGGAAGTCAGATCGAGCCGCCCCCTACACCAGCGCCGCATAAACCAGGCTCCGGAACATCAGCCTGAAATATTCGCGCTGTTCCGGCGCCTGCACCATCATCAGCGCGAACAGCTCGTCGCGCGGCGAGACGAAGAAGGCGGTGCCGGCGACGCCGCCCCAGTGGAATTCGCTTAAGGTCCCCGCGGTCGGCGCGAGGCCCTCGGCGACGCGCACAGCGAAGCCGAGGCCAAAGCCGTGGCCGGGCATCAGCAGATAATGGTCGCGCCGCACGTTTGGGGCCAGGTGGTCGCTCGCCATGAAGCGGAGCGTGGCGGGCCCGAGGATCCGCTTGCCCTCGAGCGCGCCGCCGCCGGCGAGCATGCCGAGAAAGCGCGCGTAATCGACGAGGCTCGAGATCAGCCCGCCGCCGCCATATTGCAGCTCTCGGCAGGGTGGTCGCGTTGTTAAGGTCGATGCCGATGCGCTCCAGCACGCCCCAGTCCGGCGCCTCGGCGCGGCGCGCGAGCTTTTCGGGCGGCGTGAAGAACGCGGTGTCGCTCATGCCCAGCGGCTCGAACACGCGCGCTTTGAACACGTCTGCAAGCGGCGCGCCCTCAATCACCTCGATGACGCGTCCGAGCACGTCGGTGGATACGCTGTATTCCCACACTTCGCCTGGCTGATGCATGAGCGGCAGCGCGGCGGCCGCGTCGGCGAATTCCGCGTCGGTGCGGCCTTCCTCGATGAGACGCGCCTTAAGGGTCAGCTTCTGCACTGGCGGAACTGCCCGTAAAACCGTAGGTGAGGCCGGACGTGTGGCGCATCAGGTCCTGCACCATGATCGGCCGCTTCGCCGGGACGAACTTCAGGTCGCCTTCGGACTCCACCCCGACCTTCATGTCCGCGAAGGCCGGAATGTATTTGGAGACGGGTTCGTTGAGCAGCAGCCGCCCCTCTTCGACGAGCTGCATCGCCGCGATCGAGGTGATCGGCTTCGTCATCGAATAGATGCGGAACAAAGCGTCGGCGGGCATTTCGGGGCCGCCGGGTTTCAGGAAGCCGAGGGTCCTCACAAATCCGACGCGGCCGCGCCGCGCGATGAGAAATGACGCGCCCGCCGCCTTGCCCGCCGCGATCTCGCGCTCGAACGCGGCAACGAGCCTGTCGAGCCCCTGCGGAGAAAGCCCGACTTCCTCCGGCTGGCCCATTGGCAGCCCCGCGAAATCTTTCGGTAGATCGGTCATCGGCGTTCGCTCCAGTTTGTCGTGTGCAGGCTACCCTCAACTGTCATCCCGGCGAAAGCCGGGATCCAGTGCGAGATGCCCGGCTCGAAAGCCCTACGCCCTCTGGGTCCCCGTTTTCACGGGGACGACAATTTCCCATAACCTTGCGCAAGCTGCCCTCGCGCCCCATTGTTCGGGCCATGGTCGATAGCCTGTTCTCGACGCCGCCCCGCTCGCCGAGCGGCTGCGGCCGCACGAGCTCGCCGAAGTCGCGGGGCAGGAGCACCTGACCGGGCCGAACGGGCGCGCTGACGCGGCTGCTCGACGCGCCGAGCTCGGCTCGATGATTTTCTGGGGGCCGCCGGGCACAGGCAAGACCACGGTCGCGCGCCTGATCGGCGAGCACGCCGAAGCCGAGTTCGTGCAGGTCTCGGCGATCCATTCCGGCGTCGCAGAGCTGAAGAAGATTTTCGACGCCGCGCGCGGCGCGCGCGCCGGCGGGGCGCGCGACGTTGCTGTTCGTCGACGAAATCCACCGCTTCAACCGCGCGCAGCAGGATTCGTTTCTGCCGGTGATGGAGGACGGCTCGATCTCGCTGATCGGCGCGACCACCGAAAACCCGTCGTTCGAACTCAACGCCGCGCTGCTGTCCCGCGCCCGCGTGCTGGTGTTCCGCGCGCTCGACGAAGCGGCGCATCGAAAAGCTCATTGCGCGCGCGGAAGCGCTGGAGGAGCGCGTTGCCGCTCGATGCGGATGCGCGCGTCGCGCTGGTCGCGATGGCCGATGGCGATGGTCGCGCGGCGCTGACGCTCGCCGAAGAAGTCTGGCGCGCGGCGCGCGCGGGCGAGACGTTTCGACGCTCGCCAGCTCGCCGAAGTCGTGCAGCGGCGCGCGCCGGTCTACGACAAGGCGCAGGAGGGCCACTACAATCTGATCTCCGCGCTGCACAAATGCGTGCGCGGCTCCGATCCCGACGCGGCGCTCTATTATTTCGCCCGCATGCTGGAGGCGGGCGAAGACCCGCTGTTCCTTGCACGGCGCGTCGTGCGCATGGCGGTCGAGGACATCGGCCTCGCCGACCCGCAGGCGCTCGTCGTCGCCAACGCCGCGAAGGACGCCTACGATTTTCTCGGCAGCCCCGAGGGCGAGCTGGCGATCGCCGAGGCGATCGTCTATGTCGCGACCGCGCCGAAATCGAACGCGCTCTACACCGCCTTCTCGGCCGCGCAGGGCCTGGCGCGACGCAGGCTCGCCGATGCCGCCGAAGACGATCCTCAACGCGCCGACCAAGCTGATGAAGCGCGAAGGCTATGGCGCGGACTACGAATACGACCACGACGCGCCCGACGCCTTCAGCGGCCAGAATTACTGGCCGGAAGCGCTCGGCCGGCGCGTCCTCTACGAGCCCGTCGAGCGCGGTTTCGAGCGCGAGGTGAGGAAGCGGCTCGACTATTGGGCGAAGCTCCGGAAAGTGCGTGGGCGGGATTAGCGCCCCCCTCTCCCGTCCGGGAGGGGGCCGGGGGTGAGGGTTCTTCCACTCGAACTTTTTGTCCCCCATCGCGTTATCGCCACATGCAGCGCCGTCTGCGACGACGCCATCGGTGCGTCCAGCGGCCTGAACACCCAGCTAAGGAGAGCGCTATGGACGTAGCCCACTGCATGACTCGCGATGTCCAGATCTGTTCGCCAGGCGACACGATACGGGATGCGGCGCGCGCGCTGAAAGATATAGACACCGGGTTCCTGCCGGTCGGCGAGAACGATCGGCTGATCGGCATGATCACCGATCGCGACATCACGATCCGCGCGGTTGCCGAGGGCAAGAGCGGCGAGACGCTGGTGCGCGATGTCATGACGAAGGACGTACAATATTGTTTTGAGACCGACGACGTCGACGAGGCGGCTTCAAAAATGGGCCAGCTTCGGGTGCGCCGTCTGCCGGTGCTCAACAAGGACAAGCGCCTCGTCGGCGTGATCTCCCTCGGCGATATCTGGCGCACCGACGAAGGGGACAGCGAAAAAGCGCTCGGCGGCATCGCGAGGCCGGGCGGGCCGCACGCGATGTGAAGGACGCGGGCTCTGTAGCTGCAGTCGCTGACCGCGGCCGTCGACCCCGCGCGGCCTTCCTCATCGGTCCGCGTCCTTCCTCGCGACCACGCCCCAGCCAGAATTCACATGAAACTCGCGCTCGATGACGAAGCGCTCCTGGGCGAGCAGCCGCCGCCACGCCGCCTTGCCGCGAAAGGTATAGGCGGCGAGGCTGACGACGCTGAACAGCGCGAAGTTCGGCGTAAACAGCGTGGCGACGAGCCGCCCGTCCTCGGCGAGGCGGCGCCGCGCCGCCTGTAGCTCATCCCGTTCGCGTCCGCGCGCGTGGTCGAACACATGGGCGGCAATTATCAGCCGGTAGCCGTCCTCCGCAGCCGCGCGGCTATCGTCAGACACGATCTCGACCTTTGCCGCGCAACCGGCGAGCGCGAGATTGCGCTCGAGGCGGGCGCGGGTCTCGGGCGCGAACCGGTCCATCGCGAGCAGCCGGCCGCCACGCCAGACTTTTGCGAGCGCGATCGTCGCGCGCCCCGCGCCGCAGCCGAGCACCAGGGCGGCGTCCTGAGCTCCATTGGGCAAAGCGATGAGCGGCAGCGTCGCGGCGTCGACCCGGCCGATCTCATGCAGCGCAAAACTGCCGGTGATCGACACGCCCGCCTGCACGAAGGCAAGCGCCGCGAGCGGAGCGAAGGCCGGCGCGAGCGTCAAGATCAGCGCGCCTATTCCGACGAGCGCGAGCGCGGCGACCATAAGCATCGCGGGTCCGCGCCCGGTCGCTCCGAAGTCGAACTCCTGGCGCGCCTTCCGCCTTGCTGGCGCCAACTGCCAGAGCGAGACGAGCGTCACGATGCCGCCGAGCACATGAAACCCTGCGAACAGGAACAGCGACCCGGAGATCGCCGGCTGGCTTGGGGCCCAGATCAGCAACACGAGCCCTGCGGCGACGCCAGCCGTCGCCGCGAGCCAGAAATGGCCGTGTCTGCGGGTTGTTGAGGCGACCGACATCGAGGCTCCTTCGAAGCGTTGCCCTTCTAGCCGGAACCGGGGCAGACTTGCCGGACAAGTGGGCAAGAATGTCCGCCGCTGGTTGACCAGGAGACGTCTGTGCACGGCCCCGCCGATGATCCGCGCCGCATCCGCACCCGCGAGGGGTTGCGCCGCGCCTTTCGGGAGATCGTGCTCGAAAAGCGCTGGAGCCAAATCCGCGTCGCTGAGGTTTTTACGCGGGCAGGGGTCGGGCGCTCGACGTTCTATGAGCACTTCCGCAACAAGGACGATCTGCTGCGCGACGGGCTCGCCGAGCCGTTTGCTCCCCTTGCCGCCGCCGCGGCCGGCTGCGCCGACCCTGACGAACTCTACGAGGCTTTCTCCCATTTCTGGGTCTACCGACGGATCGGCGCGGCGATGCTGACGGGCGGCGCGCGCGGGCTTGCCGTGCGCCTGCTGACCGAGATGATCGAGGCGCGGCTGAAGCAACCCGCCGCTAAGGCGGAGGCGACGTTCCTCGCCGCTGGGCTCATAGAACTGCTCGCCGAATGGCTTGCGGGGCGCCTCGGTCTGACGAGCGAACAATTTGCCGCGGAGACTCGGCGCCTGATTGTCTCCCGGCGCGATCAAACAGGCTAAGGGCCGTAGACGATGACCATCGCCTTCCGCCCGCTCGTCCCCTCAGATGCAGAAGCCGCCGCCGCCCTCGTCCGCGCCGCCTTCGCTGCACAGGACGCCGCGACCGATCCGCCTTCGTCAGCACTGAAGGAAACCCCTGAGATCGTGCGGAAGAAGCTCGCGGACGGCGGCGGGTTCGCCGCCGTCGAGGACGGCGAGATGGCCGCGCTGGTGCTCTTCCAACCGGATGGAGACGCGCTCTATCTCGGCCGGCTCGCGGTGGCGTTGGCGCGGCGGGGGCAGGGGATCGCCGGTCGCCTGTTGGCGCTTGCCGAGACGGAAGCGCGCCGGCAGGGTTTCGCTAAGACGCGGCTGCGCGTTCGGCTCGACCTGCCGGGCAACCGGCGCCTGTTCGAGCGTTGCGGCTATCAGGAGACGGCGCTTCTATCTCATCCAGGCTACGAGCAACCAACCTTCGCCGTAATGGAGAAGCGGCTGCAACACTCTTAGCCGTCAGGACTTGTGATGAGACGGCTGCAATCCGTAGACCGGCGTCGGCAAGCCCTCGTAGCGAGCCTTGAGCTGAAGCGCCAAAAACTGCGAATAGTGGCGCGACTGGTGCAGGTTGCCGCCGTGCATCCACAAAGCCTCCTGCTGCGTCGGCTTCCACATGTTGCGCTCCTCGCCCTCCCACGGGCCCGGGTCCTTCGGGGTATTTGAGCCGAGGCCCCAGACCTTGCCAACCTTGTCCGCGGTCGCCTGATCGATGAGGTCGGCGATCCAGCCGTTCATCGAGTTATAGCCGGTCGCGTAGACGATCACGTCGGCAGGGATTTCCTGGCCGTTGGAGAGCCTGACGCCGTGCTCGGTTATCTCCTCGACCTGCCCGGCGACCAGCTTGATCTTGCCGTCGATGACGAGCTGAGAGGCGCCGATGTCGATGTAATAGCCGGAGCCGCGGCGCAGATATTTCATGAACAGGCCGGTATCGTCGACCCCGTAATCGAGCTGGAATCCGGCCTTCTCCAGGCCTTTGTAGAAATTCGCGTCGACTTCGCGGATCTTGTCATACAGCGGCTTCTGCAGCGCGGGCAGAATCGCATAGGGCAGGGAAGCGAAGATCAGATCCGCCTTCGCGGTCGTCATGCCTGATTGAACCGCGCGCTCGGAATAGAGGTCGCCCATAGTGACGTCCATCAGCGTATCCGAGCGAACGACATGGGTCGAAGATCGCTGGATCATGGTGACGTCGACGCCCTTCTCGTAGAGCGCGGCGCATATGTCGTGGGCGGAATTGTTGGAGCCGATGACGACGACTTTCTTGCCGGCATAGCCGTCGGGACCGGGGTGCAGCGAGGAATGGTGTTGCTCGCCCTTGAAGCGCTCGGCGCCCTTGAATTTCGGCAGGTTGGCCTTGCCCGACATGCCGGTCGCGAACACGAGCTGTTTGGGATGCAGCACAACCTCCTTGCCGTCGCGATCGACGACGATCGTCCATTCCTTCTTCGCTTCATCGTATTTGGCGGACTTGGCGGTCGACTTCGTCCAGTAGTTGAGCTCCATCACCCTGACATACATTTCGAGCCAGTCGGCGATCTTGTCCTTGGGCGAGAAGATCGGCCAGTTCTTGGGGAAGTCGATGTAGGGCAGGTGGTCGTACCAGACGGGATCGTGCAGGCAGAGCGACTTGTAGCGCTTGCGCCAGCTATCGCCGGCGCGCTCGTTCTTCTCGATCACGATGGTTGGAACATCAAGTTGTCGCAGTCGGGCGGCAAGCGCAATGCCGCCCTGTCCGCCGCCGATGATCACCACATAGGGCTGCTTGCTGTAGCCGAGCGATGCGACCTCGTCCTCGCGCCGTTCCTTCCAGGTTTTCGCGCCGACGTTGACGCCGTGCAGCGCGCCCAGCGGGCGTGTAAAACCCGATTTCTCCTCAAACCCTTTGAGCTCCGCCATCGTGGTAAGCAACGTCCAGATCTGACCGTCGCGAATGCGGACCTGGCCGTAGCCGCGCGCGATCTCGGTCTCGAAAGTGATCCAGGCCTCGATGATCCCGTCGGCTTCAGTGGCGGGTTCCTTCTCGTCGACGCGCCAGTTCAGCGGCTTCACGTCGGCGAGACGCTGCGCGAGCATGTCGCGGATCTGCCCGCGCCCCTCCATGGTCTTGATGTTCCAGGTGAAGCTCACGAGGTCGCGCCAATAGCCGTCCTCGGCGAACATCGAGACCACGGCGTCGATGTCAGGCTTGGCGAGCGCAGCTTCGAAGCCGTCGAGAAAGGCCTGCGCCTTTGCTGTCGGCGTGAGGTCGAGCATAAATTCCTCCATTGTCGCATTTTCGCGCCGGGCGCAAAGCGCCTCGCCGGTTGTTGGCGATCAGACTGTCACAGCGCCTTGGACAACACAATTCCGGCCGATTTGGGAGGTCCTCAGTCCTTCACGACGCGCGCATAGCGGGCTCCGAGCGTCGTCAGCACCTGATAGCCGATGGTACCTGAAGCTTCGGCAAAAGCGTCGAGCGGGGCGTCGGGACCAAACAGGCGGGCCCAGGCGCCGGGGCCGGCCTTGTCCTCCGGGACATCGGTCACGTCGGCGATCACCAGGTCCATGGAGATGCGGCCGACGAGCGGGCAGGGGACGCCCCCGATCAGGACTTTTGCGCCGGGGCGTTCGTCCGTCGCGCCGGCGCCGAACGGCAGGCCGTCGGCATAGCCGGCGAGCAGGGTCGCGAGCCGGGTGCGGCGTCGCGCCGTCCAGCGTGCGTTGTAGCCGCAGGTCTCGCCGGCCTCGATCCAGCGCGTCTGCTGGATCACGACATCCAACGAGACGACCGCGCGCATCGGGTTCGCAAGCGCCGGCGTCGGGTTGCCGCCATAGAGCGCGTAGCCAGGCCGAACCCAGTCGAAGCCCGCGCCCTCAACAAAAATCCCTGAGGAATTGGCGAGCGCGGCCTGAAGGTTCGGAAACTCCGCGCGCACTTCGCGGAAGGCGGCGAGTTGTCGGGCATTGAGCGGCGAAGCCGGGTCCTCCGCCGAGACGAGGTGGGTCATCAGCAGGTCGGCGCCGCGTGCGCCGTGCGCAGCGACCGCGGCCTTCAGCTCCGCGGCGCTCTGAAACCCCAGCCGATTCATGCCGGTGTCGAGATGCAGCGCGAAGGGCGCAGGGCGGCGCCCGGTATTCGACCTCACGAAGCGGGCGAGTTCGGCCGCAGAGCCGATGACAGGGGCGAGGCCGTGCGCCGAATAGTCGCGCGCAGGATCGGCATGCGCCTGCAGGCCGTTCAGTACGTAGAGCCGCGCTTCCCCCGGCAAAGCCTCGCGGGCGCGCAGCCCCTCGTTCGGGTGGGCGACGAAGAACATGCGGCAGCCCGCGTCGAACAGGGCGCGGGCGACGATCTCGATGCCGAGCCCGTAGCCGTTGGCCTTGATGACCGCGGCGGCGCGGGCGGGCGCGGCGCGCTGGTCGAGCAGCCGCCAGTTGTCAGCAAGCGCGCTCAGATTGATCGTGAGGACACCGGTCGCCGTGGAAGGGAGCGTCATGCCAAAACCCTTCGCCGGTGTCGGCGTTTGCCGCAAGCCCCGGCTTTTGCTAGAGGCTCGGCCATAGGTTTAGCAGGGCCTCCGAAAAAATGGAAAAGTTCACGACACTGACGGGCGTCGCCGCGCCGCTGCCGATCGACAATGTCGACACCGACATGATCATCCCGAAGCAGTATCTGAAAACGATCAAGCGCACGGGGCTCGGCGCCGGTCTGTTCTCGGAGATGCGCTACAAGGACGACGGCTCGCCGAACCCGGACTTCGTGCTCAACAAGCCGGCCTACGCGAAAGCCAAGATCCTCGTCGCCGGCGATAATTTCGGCTGCGGCTCGTCGCGCGAGCACGCGCCCTGGGCGCTGCTCGATTTCGGCATCCGCTGCGTGATCTCGACCGACTTCGCCGACATTTTCTACAACAATTGCTTCAAGAACGGCATCCTGCCGATCAAGGTGAAGCCTGAGGACCTGCCGAAGCTGATGGACGACGCCGAGCGCGGCGCCAATGCGACGCTGACGATCGACCTGCCGAACCAGGAAATCCGCGGCCCCGACGGCGGCGTCGTGAAGTTCGAGATCGACCCGTTCCGCAAGCACAGCCTGCTCGAAGGGCCTCGACGACATCGGCTTGACGCTGACCGAAGCGCCGGCGATCTCGAGCTTCGAGACGAAGGCCAGCGCGGCGCGTCCCTGGCTCTGAGCTCCGGCGCCTCGACGCGGGCGCCCGATTTCGCGGAGGCTTCGCGCCATGATTCGCGCCTCCCTCGTCCTCTTGGCCTTCTGCCTCGTCGCTGCGCCGGCGCGAGCGCGACTTCGTCTCCTGCGTCGCTGGCCTCAAGGCGGAAGCCGCCGAAAAGGGCATTTCGCGCCCGACCTTTCGGCCGCTTTCGCTGGGCTCACGCCGGACATGAAGGTCCTCGAATTCGAGAATTATCCAGCCAGAATTCAAGACGCCGATCTGGGACTACATGGCCGCGCTCGTCGATGACGAGCGAGTCGCCGATGGCAAGAAGGCGATGGCGGAGCACGCTGCGGCGCTGCAACTCGCGGAAAGCAAGTACGGGGTCGACCGCCACGTGATCGCGGCGTTCTGGGGGGTCGAATCGAATTTCGGCGAGTCGACTCGGCGATCGGCCGCTGGTGCGCTCGCTGGCCACCCTCGTCTGCGAGCCCTCCCGCCGCCCGGACTATTATCGCGGCGAATTGCTCGCGGCGCTGAAGATCGCCGATCGCGGCGACGTGCCGCTCGAGGAACTGAAGGGTTCGTGGGCGGGCGCTTTCGGACAGACGCAGTTCATGCCCTCGACCTTTTTGAGCCTCGCCGTCGATCTCGACGGCTCGGGCCGCGACATCGTCGACCAACGCCGCCGCCGCCCTGGGCTCGACCGCCAACTACATGAAGCAAATCCGGCTGGCGCACCGGCGAGCCCTGGGGTTTCGAGGTCAAGCTGCCCAGCCACTTTACAGGCCCTTCGGGTCGGCGCGAAAACATCCGATGTCGTTCTGGGCCGCCAAGGGCCTCAAACGCATGGACGGCGGCGCGTTAGGAGAAGGCGAGGCGGGGTTGCTGCTGCCGGCCGGCGCCGATGGGCCGGCCTTTCTGGTCGACGCGCAACTTCAATGCGATCTATTCCTACAACCCCTCCGACGCCTACGCGCTGGCCGTCGCCATTCTCGGCACAGCGCCTTGCGGGCGGGCCGGGCGTCGAGACGCCGTGGCCGACCGACGATCCGGGCCTGTCGCGAAAAGAGCGGCGCGAGCTGCAGGAATTGCTGACGAGAGCCGGCTACGACGTCGGCGCGCCCGACGGCGCGATCGGCGCCAAGACAAAATCCGCGATCGCCGACTTCGAGACCAAGCACGGCATGACGGCGGACGGCCGCCCGTCGCAGAAGGTGCTGCAGGCGCTTCAGCACTGAGGCCGAGCCATGCAAAGCAGAACGCCTAGCCGAACCGCGATGGGGACGGCGCTGATGCGCGCGCTGCACACGCGCGCCGATCCGCTGCGCCTCATCGACGATCCCTGGGGCGACCGGCTGCTCGAGCCCGCTCGCGCCATCTTCGAGGCGCGTATGCGCGAGATGCATCCAGGCGCCAACGCCGACACGCAACTGAAGTCCGGCGCCGCCTATCCCAACGTGATCGTGCGCGCTCGCTTCTGCGAGGACGCGCTGAAAAGCGCCGTCGAACGGGGCTTGCGCCAATATGTGATCGTCGGCGCCGGTTTCGACTTCTTCGCCCTGCGGCGCCCCGATTGGGCGGCCGATGTCGCCGTCATCGAAGTCGATCATCCCGCGACGCAAAATTACAAGCTCGAGCGTCTCAAGGCCTGCGGATTGTCGCCACAGGGGGTAAGCTTCATCGCCGCCGACCTCTCCGTGGAGCCGCTGAGCGAAGCATTGAAACGCTCGTCCTTCCGTTCAGGCGAACCCGCGTTCTTCGCCTGGCTCGGCGTGACCATGTATCTGACGCGCGAAGCCAATCTCGCCACCTTCCGCGAGATCACGAAGGCGGGCGGCAAGGGCGGGGAACTCGTCTTCACCTACGCCCACATCCAGCGCTTCGATGAGGCGGCGGCGCGCTCGCCGCGCTATCAGCGGATGCGCGAAATGGTCGAGTTGGTCGGCGAACCCTTTGTCAGCGGCTTCGATCCTGCGACAATCGGCGCGGAACTTGCCGCCTGCGGTCTGAGTCTCCTCGAGGATCACGGCACGGGCGAGCTGGTGCGCCGCTACGACCCGGAGGGCCTCAACGGCATGCGCGCGGATTTGCTCGGCCGCATCGCCCGCGCAGTCGTGGCGTAGAATCATGGCGTTCACGTTCATCCACGCCGCCGACCTGCACATCGACAGTCCGCTCGAAAGCCTCGGCGCGAAGGACCCCGCCGTCGCCGCGCGCTTCGCGGTCGCCGGCCGCGCGGCGGTGACGTCCCTGATCCGCGAGACGATCGAGAACCGAGCGAAGTTTCTCATCATCGCCGGCGACATATTTGATGAGGACTGGCGCGACGTCTCGACGGGATTGTTTTTCGTGCGCCAGCTCGGCGAACTTTTTCGCGCGGAGATTCCCGTAACCTTATGATCCGCGGCAACCACGACGCCCTCAACGTGATGTCGCGCGGGTTGCCTTATCCGGCGAACGTTCACGAATTTTCCGCACGCGGCGAGACGAAGTTCATCGAGGACTTGCAGGTCGCGCTGCACGGCCGCAGCTTCGCGGAGCGTGGCACGAAGGACGAATTCCTGTCCGGCTATCGCATGCGGCGCGAGGGCTGGCTCAACATCGGCGTGCTGCACACGAGCCTGGAGGGGGACGCGCGGCCACGACCCCTACGCGCCCTGCACGGTCGCCGAACTCAGGGCGTTCGGTTATGACTATTGGGCGCTCGGCCACATCCATCAGGGCGAGATCGTCGAGCGCGATCCCTGGATTGTCTACCCCGGCAATCTGCAGGGACGCTCGCCGCGCGAGACCGGCGCGAAGGGCGCGATGCGCGTGACCGTCGAGGATGGGCGCATCATCGCTGCTGAACCCATCGCGCTCGACGCCGCGCGCTGGGCGCACGAGTTCGTAGACGTCGCAGGCGCCGAAGACGAGGATGCAGGCCCTGTCGCTATCGCTCGCCGCGCTGGAGCGAGCCTATGCGGCGGCCGGTGGGCGACCCCTCGCCGCGCGCGTGACTCTTACCGGCGTGACGAAGGCGCACTCACGGCTCGTCGCCCATCGTGAAAGGCTCGCAGACGATTTACGCGCGAGGGGTTTTGAGATTGGTAGCGGATTGCTGGGTCGAGCGAGTGAAGATCGCCACGACGCCTGAACCTCAGCGCGCGCCCATTGGGGAGCCCGACGCGCTCAATGTGGGAAGCGCTGATCGCCGCCGCGGCGGAGGACCCTGAATTCGCGGCCGACCTCGCCGAAATCGAGCGGCAAGTCGCCGAAAAGCTGCCGTCGTCGCTCAGGGAAAAATTCCGGCTCGAGGAAGTCGGAGCGCGGGCGCGCGACCTGCTGAAGGGCGAACGCGATGCGCCTTGAGCGACTGACCCTTTCGCCTTACGGCCGCTTCGAGGACCGGACGCTGGTGTTCAGACCCGACGCGCCATTGCATGTTGTGCTCGGGCCCAACGAGGCCGGCAAGACGACGGCGCTTTCGGCGATCGGCGATCTCATGTTCGGCTTCCCGCAACGCACCGATCACGGCTGGCGCTTCGACATGACGGCGCTGAGGGTCGGCGGCGCGTTGCGCTTCGCCGACGGCTCGCTGATGGAAGCGCGGCGGCGTAAGGGGCGCGGCAATACTTTGGTTGACGGCGACGACAAGCCGATATCTGACGCGCGACTGCTCGCGGCGCTAGGCGCGGTCGATCGCGATACGTTTGAATCCGAGTTTGGCCTCACCTCGCGCGCCCTGCGCGAAGGCGGCGAGGCTCTGCTGCGGGCGGGCGGCGCGCTTGCGGAGACCGTCGCCGCCGGCTCCGCCAATCTCAGCGCGCTCGTCAGGCTGCGCGACAAGCTCAGCGCCGAGGCCGGTAACCTGTTCACGCCGCGGCGCTCCGCCGGCAAGCTGTTTTACGGCGCGCTCGACGCCTATGAGACGGCCGAGCGAAAACTTCGCGACGCCGTCGTCACGGCCGACGCCTTGAAGGCGGCTGATCAGAAGCGCGCGGCCGCGCTGAGCGAAGAGCATCGCCTGCGAGAAGAGTACGAGGACGCAGGGCGCACGCTTGCGAAGCTCGAGCGCGCAAGCCGCACCCATGCGATGCTCGCCAGACTCGCCGCGCTGGCGCGCGATCGCGAGACTTTCTCTGACCTTGCCGAGATCGACTCCTCGGCGTTGCAGGCGACCCTCCAGGCATTGGAAGACGACCGCGCGCTGCAGGCGGAGCTTGCACGGCTCGACGCGGAAGCGACAGCGGAGAGCGCCGAAATCGAGGCGCTCGTCGTCGAGGACGCGCTGGTGGCGGCGGGTCCCGAGATCGATTCTTTACGCGAAAAACTCGGCGCGGTGCGCAAGGCGGCGGACGATCTGCCGCGCCGCGTCGAGGCGCGCGCCCAGGCGATGAGCCAACTCGACGACATCGCGCGCCGGCTCGGCCTCGCCGATCACGAGGCGTTGCTGGCGAGGCCGCCGAGCGACTCTGAGCTGGCCTTGGCGCGCCGCGCGATCGAGGCGAGGCGTGACGCCAGCCGCGGCCTCGAAGAGGCGAAGGCGCGGATGCGCAAGGCGACAACTGCGCGCGTAGAACTCGGCGAGACCGAAAACGACGCGAAACTTGCCGATCCTGAGCCGCTGCGACGACAGCTCGACGCCATAGGTGAGCGGCTCGCCGACGCGGAGGCGCTGCGCCGCGAACGCGCGGCGCTTGAGGCCGAGGCTCGCACGATGGCGGAAGAGGCGCTGAGGCTCGAACCGTCCGTGGGCGATGTCGATCAGCTCGCGCGCTCGGCCTTTCCGGGCGCTGCCGACATCGCGCCCTTCGTTCAGCGAAACGAGGAGCAGACAAAGGCTCGCCAGCTCGCCGAGCGCGAAGCCGAGAAGGCGAAGCGCGAGCTTGCCGCCGCTGAATTCGCGCTCGCGGCGCTGGAACGAAGCGCCGCAGGCGCGACCCGCGCCGATTGGTTTTCCGCGCGGGAGCGGCGCGAGCGCCAGCTCGATCGATTGGGCGGCGTGCTCGAAAGCGACGCGGCGGCGAAGCGAGATGCGTTTGCTGACGCCCGCGCGCTCGTGTTGGCCGCCGACGCGGTCGGCGACGCCGTCCTCGCTGACAGCGAGCGCGCGGCGCGTCTCGAGGCGGCGCGCGAAGCGCTCGGCTCACGCCGCGAAGCCCTCAAGCAGATCGAGGCCGAGGCACACAGGCTCTCGGCCCGCGAGCAAGCTGAGACTGCGCAATGGCAAACTCTTTGGTCCCGTTCGGGCATGGAGCCGCGCTCGCCGGCGATCATGTCGCGCTGGCTCGATCGCGTCGAAGCATTGTTGTTGAGGCGGGGTAAGCTCGCAGCGCGCCGCGCCGACGCGGAAATGCTCGCGGCTCGGCTCAACGAAGCAGAGGCGAGCCTCCGCCATTGGTTCGAGACCACCGGGCAAGCGACGCCGATCGGGTTCGAGATCGGCTACCGCGCAGCTCGCGAAGAACTCGCTTCGCGCCAACGCGCCTGGGACGCCGCGCAGAAGGCTAAGGACGCTCGCGCCGCCGCGGCGCGCGCTGTCGCGGAGGCGGGACGCGAAGTCGAAGGACGAGAACGGGAACTCGCGGAGGTCGAAAAAGGCTGGCCGCAGGCGATGCGCGGTTTGCAACTCGCCGAATCCGCTTCGCCCGTCGAGGCGGAAGCCTCGCTCGCCGCCTGGGCGGCGGCGCCGCTGCCAAGGCAGAACATGGCGCGCGAAACGCGCTCGATCCAAGGCATCGAGCGAGACCTCGCGGAATTCGAAGCCGGCGTGAGCAAGGTCGCCGCAACGGTCGCGCCCGATTTGCAGGGCGGGGCGCCTGAGCCGGCGCTTTCGCGAATTGTCGATCGTCTCGAGGATCATCGGGCGGCGGCGGTGAAGCGCGCGCAGCTCGAAAAATCGGCGGAGCAGCGACGCGTGCGCCGACGGCGAGAACAGGCGCGACGGCAGGCGCTTGCGCCCGCGCTCGACGCGGCGCGCGATCATTTCGGCGTGGAAGACGACGGCGCGCTCGGCGTGGCGCTCGAACGTTGCGAGGCGAGGCGACAGCAGGACGCCGAGCGCGTCCGCCTCTCCAAACAGCTTGGCGAAGTTGGCGATGGCGGCAGCGAAGACGAGCTTCGCGAGGAGCAGGACAGGATCGATCTCGCTTTGCTCCCCGACGAAATCGGAATTGCCAAATCGAAGCGCGCAACGCTTCTCGAAGCCATGGCGAGCGCCGCCCGCGCGGTGCGCGACGCCGAGGCCGAGCATGAAGCGCTGGCGCGCGGCCGCGACGCCGCCGGCGCCGCGCGCGAGCGCATGGAAGCGAGCGGCGAGCTTCTCGATGTGGCGGAGCGTTGGGCGCTGCGCCAGGCGGCGTCAAAGCTCGCAGCGCGCGCGATCGAGCGTCACCGCGCCGCCGTGCAGGATCCCCTGATTGCCCGCGCCGGCGCGCTGTTCCGCATTGCGACCGGCGAAAGCTTTTCGGGCCTTGCGATGGATTACGACGACGCCGACCGGCCGGTCCTCGTCGCTGCGCGCGCGGATGGCGCGAGGGTTCGCCTCGAACATTTGAGCGAGGGCGCGCGCGATCAATTGTTCCTCAGCCTTCGTCTCGCGTTGCTGGAACGGCGCGCGGGCGAGCCGCTGCCGTTCATCGGAGACGACATTCTCGCCAGCTTCGACGATCAGCGCACGAAGCTGACGTTGCAGCTATTCGCCGACTTCGGGCGCACTCGGCAAGCGATACTACTCACTCACCACAATCACGTCGCCGACATTGCAAGTTCGGCGGGCGCCGATGTGCTCGAACTGGCTTGAGCGCAGCTCGGCTTGCTGGCGATCAGGTCATGCACATAGCCAAGCTTCTTCACTACCGGTTCCGACAACACAAAGGGGTAAAGGTCGGGCTGGCCCATGCTACGATTGACCCCGTTGAGCGCAATGGTCAGCGGCACCCAGGCGTCGACAAGACGCTCGACCGAAGGGGCCGAGTAGGACTTGAAGTTGATCCTCGCCTTTGTTTTGTCCGGCACGAACGAGGCCCGGATATCGATGCCATAGGAGCGCGCGGTTTCGAGGGCGTCGACCATGTGCAGGTAATGCGCCCACGTCTCCGCAAAGTCCTCCCAGGGATGTGAGCTTGCGTAGGCGCTGATGAACCGGACGCGCCAGTCCGGCGGCGGCCCCTCGCTGTAGTGACGTTGCAAAGCCGCCGCGTAATCCTCGCGCTCGTCGCCGAACAACTCGCGGAATTCCTCGTTGCGGCCATGCGCCTGCACGAGCTGATCCCAATAGAAATGCCCGACCTCGTGTCGGAAGTGCCCGACAAGCGTGCGGTACGGTTCGCCGAGGCTGTGACGACGCCTTTCGCGTTCGGCGTCGTCGCCTTCCGCGACGTTTAGCGTAATGAGCCCGTTCTCGTGCCCGGTCTTGATGATGTCCCCCCCGCCATTCGGGGAAACGCCGTCACTGAGAAAGTCGAAGGCGAGCCCTTTCTCGGGGTCCTCGATGCGGTCCGGGCGCGGCAAGCCCCAGCGAATGATGGCGCGCATCATATATCTTTTTGCGAGTTCGATGCGCCGCCAGCGCACGACATTTTCCTCGATTGAAAGATCAGGGACGATGCGATTGTAACGACAGGATTCGCACATTCGGTTCGCCGAACTCGGCCGGAACCAGCCAGTTGCAAGCTCGATGCTGCTCATTGTCGCAATATCTGTAGCGCTTGGCGCCGCCGCCCAGCGCGACGAGCGAGTCCGGCTCGCCTTCGAGGGCGCTCATCCGGAAGAAGTCGACGAGAAAGCCGACCCTTCGGCCACAAGTCAGGCACACATCATTGTCGAAGTGGAGCGCGGCGCCGCACCCCTGGCATTCAAAAAGCTGCATCGTCGTCTGTCCTTTCCGACAGGAAACATCAAGCGAGGGACGTTTTTGAAAGGGATCTTCCCGCGGTTCAGCGTTCCGCGTAGAGCCCCATGTACTGGTCAGCGGAGCGCGGCCAGTCGAAGCGCTTGGCGAGCGCGTTGACGCGCATGGCCGACATCGCCTCCGTCGACCAGAAGGCGCGGAACGCGCGTCCGACCGCGCGTTTCAGCGCGAAATCGTTCGCGGTCGAAATCAGGAATCCGGTGCTGCCATCCTCGATCGTATCTGCGAGACCCCCGGTCCGGCTGGCGATCGGCAACGAGGCCTGGGACTGCGCGTACATCTGTCCGAGCCCGCACGGCTCGAAGCGCGACGGCATCAGCACGAAGTCGCTGCCGGAATACATCGCGCGCGCTTCGCTATCGTCGAAGCCTATGCGGACGGCGACGGCGCCCGGGTGCTTGACCTCGAGATCTTCTACGGCGCGCTCCAGTTCCGGCTCGCCCTGACCGGTCACCACAAGCTGACCACCGTTCGCGACGATCATTTCCGCCGTTTGGATCGAAAGGTCGATGCCCTTCTGATGCACGAGCCGCGAGACGATGGAAAACAGAGGGCCCTCGGAATCTTCGAGACGGAACAGGCGACGCAACTCAGACGCCTTCTCCTGTTTCCACTCGCGCGACATATTCGGGGCCCCTGGCCTCCGCAGCAAGTTTCTCCCAGTCGCTGTCGATGCCGTTGAGGATGCCGGTCAGTTCGCCGCGCTCGCTGCGTGCACGAAGCAATCCATCGAGGCCGCAGCCGTGCTCCGCCGTGGTGATTTCGCGAGCATAAGTTTCGCTGACCGTGGTGACATGCGATGCGAACGCGATGCCGGCCTTCAGAAACGACATGCGCCCGTGAAATTCTAGCCCGTCAATATTGATTGCGTCCGCAGGAATTGCGAGAGGTCCGTGACGCTCCTGACCGAACAGCCCCTGATAGGCGAGGTTATGGATCGTGAAGATCGAGGCCGTATCGAGCCGCTTCCAGCGCATGTAGGCCGGCGTCAACGCCGAGGGCCAATCGTTCGCGTGGACAACGTCGGGGCGCCAATTCGGGTCGGCCACGCCTTCCGCGATTTCCGCGGCAGCCATGGAAAGACGGGCGAAACGGACGTCATTGTCGTCATGGTCGGCGCCGCGCGCGCCATACGGAGAACCTTCCCGATCGTAAAGCGCGTCGCAAATGACGAGGTAGATGGTCAGCCCGTCGTCTGTTTCGACGCGGCCGAGCGACCATTCAGGCAGACCTGCGACCGGGGGCATGTGTCTGACGATGTCGACACGATCGTGACGAGAGCGAAATGCCGGGTAAGCCGGAGTGAGGACCCTTATATCGCACAAGCCATTGAGCGCGCGCGGCAAAGCTGCGGAGACTTCGCCCAGCCCGCCGGCCTTGAGATATCCGCTGATTTCGGGCGTCACGAACAGGACGCGCAAATTGGGCGCCCAGCAAGGGGTCCGCGAACTCGAAATTCGCGGGTTTTCTGCAGCCGACATAGCGGGGTCCCAAGCCTCTCGATCGCCAAATCGCTAACGCCCAACGCCTCGCTTCGTTCCCGCGCCGCCGACGTCTAAAGGATGGGACGCGCGCGCCAATCACGATCATAGTAGGCTGCGAGCCTTGCAGTTAATCGAGGATTTAACAGACGCAGTCTGTCGCCCTTCTGCTCGATCAGTCCGGCCTTGCGCAGTGCGGACCATGTCTTGATTGTATGAACGAGCGAAAGTCCCAGCGCATCCGCCAAATGCTCGCGCTTCAATGGAAAGACGAAAGACTCGTTTTCCACGAGATTGAGATGTTGGGCGCGCCGAAAAAGGTTGAGGATGAAAGTGGCCATCCTCTCACGGGCGGGTAGTTGCCCGACCGACGTCAAGGTGTCGTCGACGAGACCTTCCTCGCGCGCGCCGAGCCAGGCAAGCTGGAAAGCCAGCTCGGGCATCTCCCGAAAAATACGCCAGACGCGACGTCTTGCAAATACGCAAAGCTCCACATCGGTCAACGCTTCCACGCTATGTTCAGCGGCGCTCAGAAGAGAGGCCTGGAATCCGACGAGATCGCCCGGCAGGAAGAAGTTCAGGATCTGCCGCCGGCCGTCTGGAAGTGTTTGGAAGCGGAAGGCCCAGCCGGAATACACCGTGAAGAGCTCGGGTTGCGGCTCGCCCTGACGTATCAGCTCCTTTCCGGCCTCAACGCGCCGCTGGCCGAATTTCAGGCGTTGCGTCCATTCGACCTCCCGTCCGGTCTTCGGAAGAAAAGCGGACTGGCGACGCAGGGGACAAGTTTCGCAGGGTTGCGCAGGCGTCGGCGCTCCTGCGCCTGACTTTGGTTTGTTCTCAACCTTACGTTCGTCGAGCACGCGTTTGGATCCCCCGATCGCATCAAGGCGAAAAGCGCCAGTGCAGGATGTCCGCTGCCTCTTGGGGCGCTGGCGAAGCCACAAGCTGGCCGGCCAATCCTTGCATAATCTTGGGCGGAGGTGAATTGTCGGTCGGCGTCCCATCAGATGTCACACGTACAACGATCTCGCTCCCATCCGGCGCGACCAGGACTTGCACGTTTCGCGCGTCGGCCGGGGCAAATGCGGCGATCAGGGCTTCGACCATTGCCAAGCCCAGGGGGATGGCGCGATCGACCTCGAGCTCGCCGTTCCAATCAAAGGCCAGAGTCGCGCGTTGTTCCGGGCGCCGCAATCCGGCGACGGCGCCTGCGGCGATTTCCTCCAGAAACTCACTGACTCGCAACGGTCGTATTCCGCTCGATGTCAGCGCATGACGGTAGGCGACCGCAATGACGCCGACGCGCACTTCGACCCGGATCAGAGTGGCGGCGTCGTTCTTCCGTTCGGCGGAGCGCCGGATCAGCGCCATATAGCTTTGGATGACCTGCAGCGCATTCTTGATGCGATGATGCATCTCAAGCATCAGCTTCCGGTTCTCGGCGACCGAATCCAGGATGGCGCGCTGACGGTCCTGCATGCCCTCAGCCATCGCATTGTAGGCCTCCGCGACGCCGCGCAGTTCGAGCGGCATGGTCGGATCGATAGGCGCCCGGGCGATGCTTTGCGGATTCAGGCTGTAGGCTCGCGCAGCCGCCTCGATGCCCTTGATCCATCGCTTCATGTCCCGGCGGACCATTGCGGCATAAGCGACGCCAAACAAAGCCAACACTCCGAGCAGCGCGCCCGCCGGGAGCGCGAAATCAGACCAAGGCGCGCCTAGGCCGTCGTCGCTGATGCGCCTCATAAAAAGCATCGAGGCAGTTCCGCCGGTCGGCAAAACCAGGCTCACATCGCCCTCGCCGCCGTCTCCCTGCGAATCATTGACGCGAGACCCGGTAGCGCCCGCAAGCCCGACAACAGCTTTTGGGAGATCGCCTGCGACTAGGGCGTCCGCCGTGCGGGCCTTTGCAAGTCCGGCGCCGAAATGCGACGCGACGGCCAGCAGGATGATTACTCGCAAATAGGCAGCGGCGGCTGATGTGGCACTTGCAATTCGCGACCACATCGAGCTCATCGCAATACTCGGGGCAACTTGAATTTACCCGGAGGCGTGGCTCCTCACCACTGCCTCTGAAACCGAGCCCATACCCAGTTCCGCTGCTTCAGAAATGCCGAGCAACTCTGCAAGCTTCGCTCTCGCCCTGTTCAGCCGA
This sequence comes from uncultured Pseudomonadota bacterium, assembly GCA_963710855.1. Classification (GTDB taxonomy): domain Bacteria; phylum Pseudomonadota; class Alphaproteobacteria; order Rhizobiales; family Beijerinckiaceae; genus Roseiarcus. Next base: position 47,160 of record CAVQBX010000009.1, read on the forward strand.
CTCTTGATGGTCCCCACCGCGACGCCACAAATTTCCGCCGCCTCCTCATAAGAGAAGCCCGATGCGCCGACCATCAGCAGGACATCGCGATGCTCCGGCGGCAGCTTTGAAAGGGCGATCTGGAAATCGGCGAGGTCGACGACCCCCTCCTGATTGGGCGGCGCGGCAAGCCGCGACGAATAGACGCCATCTACGTCGGCGACTTCGCGTCCGCGCCGGCGATATTGCGAATAATACGTGTTGCGCAAGATGGTCACCAGCCAGGCGCGCATATTCGTACCGGGCAGGAACCCCGCAGCATTGCTCCATGCCTTCAGCAGCGTCTCCTGCAGGAGGTCATCGGCCATGTGGAAGGAGCCTGTGAGCGAAACGGCGAAGGCTCTCAACTCGGGCATTTCGCGGATCAGAGCTTCACGAAATTCCTTGTTGCGAGCCGCTTCGGCGTTCAATGCCGACGACGCGCCACTAGCGGTCATTGCCGAGCTCCTTGGCTTCCAACTCGGCCAGCAAACTCATGAGCCGGTCCGGAAGCGGGACTTCGGCGATCGCACGGTAATGGGCGCGCAATGCGTTCCCGAGCGCATCAAGCACCGCCGGACTCATCTCGACTGCGTCTTCTTCAACCCCCGGCAACGCCTCTTCTCTTCCAATTCCGTCGACTTTTCGCGAAGGCAGATTGTTATTTTGCATTATGCGCAACCCTGCAGTCAAACGGGCAGTGAGCCCAATGGTGGGCTGTCCGGTCATTTCATCCATGACGGACCTAACACACAAGGCGGCTTTCCGTTCCCGCCTGTTCCGGCCGATCCAGAAGTTTATTTCGTTGCGCATTCTAGAGAGCGCAATCGCAGGCCGGCGCAGGGCCGGCGCTTCGCTGTCAGTCGGTCGGCGCGGCGGCAGCACGGGGCACGGCCAGAAGCTCGTCCAGCACCTTGCAGAACCCTTCAAAGCCATAAGGCTTTTGTAATTTCAGTGCGTTTTCAAACCCTTTATCGAGCGCTTCCGTCGCGTGCCCGGTGGCGAGCGCGTACGGAATACCGCGTTCCGCGAGCCGCGTCGCAACGGGATAGCACTTTTCCGCCCCTAGACTGACGTCTAAGATGGCGCCATCCAGAGGCTGTTCCGCCAGCGCGAGCGCTCCCGCGAGGTCGGTCGCTGGGCCGACGACCTCGTGACCGAGCTCGTCAAGCCAGTCCTCCGCCATCATGGCGATAAAAGGTTCGTCGTCGACGACCAGAATTCGGGCCATATGAATCATCCTTGGACTGCGACCGATCCGCCTCAAGCGAAGCTATCGCCAGCGTGCCTTCTCACGATTTTCGGATTCGATCGATGTCTTTTGCCCTAAGAGTGAGGCATACGTTCGAGGACATCAAGGGCGACCGGCAACGCCGGCCCGGTTTTATTCTCGCCATCGGCGCCATTGGCCTGCTGATCCTCGCCGCCATCTTTTCGGTTATGATCACATTTCGCGTCGAAGATGCAACCTATTGGGTAAGTCATACTTATCAGGTGCGCGGTCTGCTCGGGACCATTCTCGCCCAGGTGCAGGACGAGCAGATCCGGGCGCGCGACCGACTGCTCGGAGCGCAGACCGATCCATCGAGGGAGGCGTCGATGCCGCGCGCGCAACTGCGCGCCGATCTCGATACCCTTGAGAGGCTTGTAGCAGATAACCCCTCGCAGGTCGCCCATGCGAAACAAATCGCCGCGCTGGTGGAGCGCGAGTGGAAAAGCCTTGATGCCTTCGGTACGGCCGCGGCCCCGGCGACAGGCGCAGCCTCTGCGATCGGCGGCGAGGCAAGCGCCAATATGGCCGAAATACGCGCTCGCCTCGAGGAGTTCGACGCCACGGAGGGCTCGTTGCTCGGCGGGCGAAGGGCGCTGACGGAACGGCTGCAAACCCTGTTGCTGGCGCTGGAGCTTGTCAGTCTCGTGAGCGCCGCGATCGCCACAACGGCGGTCATGTCGACAAACTGGTCTTATATCGCCGATCTGAGGACGCAAGCCGCGGCGCTGCAATTGGAGTCGAAGAGCCGCCGGGAAGCCGAAACGCTGCTGGTCCAATCGCAGAAACTCGAACTCGTCGGACAACTCACCGCGGGGATCGCCCATGACTTCAACAATCTTTTGACAATTGTCATCGGCAGCCTCGACAATGCGCGTCGAAGGCTCGCGTCGGATCCGGCTCAAGCCGATGGTGGCGTGGCGACTTCGATCGCAGCCGCAAGGCAGGGCGCCGAGAAAGCTGCCGACTTGACCAAGCGCTTGCTGGCGTTCTCGCGCCAACAGCCGCTTGCGCCGCGTGCGCTCGACCTCAACAAGATCGTCAGCAACATATCTGAAGTCCTGGTTCGCACGGTTGGGGAAACCATACGCATCGAGACCGTTCTCGCGGCAGGTCTCTGGCGCGCCTTTGCCGATCACAGTCAGATAGAAAACGCCATAGTCAATCTGGTGCTGAACGCGCGCGACGCCATGCCGGATGGCGGGCGGATCACGATTGAAAGCGCCAATGCGTTTCTCGACGATTTCTATGTTGCGCAGTTCGGGGACGTGGCGGCCGGCCAATACGTGCTGCTTTCGGTTTCCGATACTGGCGTCGGCATCCCGCCTGAACTGCTTTCCCGGGTCTTCGACCCTTTCTTCACCACCAAGGACGTCGGCAAGGGCACCGGACTCGGCCTGGCGATGATCCACGGATTCGTGAAGCAGTCTCATGGTCACATCCGGATCTACAGCGAATTGGGTCATGGCACGAGCGTCAAGATCTACCTGCCGCGCATGACGGACGCCGCGGCGCCGGCCGCGGCTCCGATCGTTTCCTCTCGAACGGCGGGCGACGCGCCTCGCGCGAAGCCTGGGGAAGTGGTGCTCGTCGTCGAGGATGATGAAGGTGTGCGCGAGTTTGCCGTGCCAGCCATCGAAAGCCTCGGTTATGAGGTGCTGTCCGCGCGCGACGGAGCCGAAGGGCTCGCCCGCCTCATGGAAGGCGGCCGGATCGACATCCTTTTCACGGACGTCGTGTTGCCCGGAAAGATGAACGGACGTCAGCTCGCCAATGAGGCGCAAAGGCTTCGTCCGGGGCTCGGCGTTCTCTATACCACCGGATACACGCGCAACGCCATTGTGCATGACGGTCGGCTCGACGCGGATGTAAGGCTGCTCAGCAAGCCCTATACCATGGACCAATTGGCGGTTTCGCTCCGAAGCCTGATCGACGAGAACCAGAAGGTGAGTTAGGCCCGGCAGGCTCGACGGCTTCACTTGCGCTTCTTTGGGCGCGCTTGCCAATCGCGCGGCCCCGGTCGAGGCGCAGAGTGTTCTCGGGCGCACATTGATGCGTTCGCTGGGGGCAGCGCGGCCGTTCGCTCAAGCATCGACAATGGCGCCTTGGGAGTTCGGCTCAGGCGAGCACGACCAGCGAACGGGCGAACAACACTATCTGTTCGCCGGTCTCGCTCTTCTGCACTTCGACGGGCCCTTCGCGATCGGGAGCGGCCGTGTCCAGTTTGACTTCCCAACCCTTGCCCTCGCGTTCAGGCAGCGCGAAATCGATCTCGCCGTCATGGGAATTGAACAGGATCATCACGTCGTTCCAGACAGACCCCTCAAGCCCCTCTCGCGAAAGTCTGGCGCCGATCGCCCGCGCTCCCAAATCGTTCCACTGTTCGTCCGTCTGGAAGCCGCCGGCAGGGTTGTGCCACATGATGACCATGCCATCCCGAAAACTTTCGCGATGCAGGATGGGCTGATCCCTGCGCATTTCGATCAAGGCTCGGACGAACTCGGAGAGTTCCTTGCCGGCGCTATTGATGGCCTGCCAATTTAGCCATGAAATCTCGTTGTCCTGCGCATAGGCGTTGTTGTTGCCATTCTGCGTGCGGCCCAATTCGTCGCCGGCGAGCAGCATCGGTGTGCCATGCGAAAGGAAAAGGGTAGCGAGGAGGTTGCGCTTCTGACGCTCGCGCACGGCTTGAATGCCGACATCGTCCGTCGGCCCCTCTGCCCCAAGATTGTAGCTGCGATTGTCCGAATGGCCGTCTTTGTTGTCCTCGCCGTTCGCCTCGTTATGGCGCTCGTTGTAGGAAACAACGTCGCTGAGCGTGAATCCGTCGTGCGCGGCAATAAAATTAACGGTAGACCACGGTCGACGTCCGCGGACATCGTAGACATCGCCGGAGCCGGTCACCCGCGCCGCCAGTTCGCGCGTCTTGCCCGGTTCGCCGCGCCAGTAATCGCGAATGCCGTCGCGATACTTGTCGTTCCATTCCGCCCAGCCAGGCGGAAAGCCGCCGACCTGGTATCCGCCAGGTCCGATGTCCCAAGGCTCGCCAATCAATTTCAACCGCGACAGCGTCGGGTCTTGTCCGACCGCATCGAAAAAGCCGCTCCGCGGATCGAATCCGGACGGTTCGCGTCCAAGTATCGTGCCAAGATCGAACCTGAAGCCGTCGACGCCCATTTCGGTCGTCCAATAGCGGAGCGAGTCAAGGATTAGCTGCAGCACTCGCGGATGGGATGTGTTGACCGTATTGCCCGTGCCTGTATCGTTTATGTAGAAACGCGGCTCGCCCGGCATCGTGCGGTAGTATGCGAAATTATCGATCCCCTTAAACGCGAGCGTCGGCCCTTTTTCGTTGCCTTCCGCGGTATGATTGTAGACGACGTCGAGAATGACTTCGATGCCGGCGTCATGGAATGCCCGGACCATGCTGCGGAAACCGGAAAGGCCATTGGGCCCGATGTAGCGGCCGGCGGGCGCAAAAAATCCAAGCGAATTATATCCCCAGTAGTTCCGGAGCCCCTTATTGAGCAAATGTTCGTCGTCCACGAACCAATGGATGGGCAACAGTTCGACGGCGGTAATGCCGAGGCTCTTGACATAGTCGACGACTTCGCCGACCGCGAGCCCCTCAAACGTGCCGCGCAAAGCCTCGGGCACGACGGGGTTCAGCTTCGTAAAACCCCGAACGTGTGTTTCATATACGATGGTCCGGCTCCAGGGTATGGCCGGCGCGATCCCGTATTCCGCTCCTGAAACATTCGGGTCGACGACCACGCATTTCGGCATCATCGGCGCGCTGTCAGTCTCTTCGAAGGAGAGATCGAGCGTTTCATCGTCGAACTTGTAGCCGTAAATGGGCTGTCCCCATTTGATCTCGCCTTCAATCAGACGGGCATAGGGGTCGATCAGCAACTTGTTGGGATTGAATCTATGTCCGGCCGCCGGATCGTGGGGCCCGTGCACGCGGTAGCCGTAAAGCGCGCCCGGCCCTACTCCGGGCACATAGCCGTGCCAGATTTCGTCCGTGTATTCCGGCAGAGTGACGCGTTCCGTCTCAACACCCTGGGAGTTGAAGAAGCAGAGTTCGACCCGTTCGGCATGAGCCGAAAACAGCGCGAAGTTGGTGCCTTTGCCATCGAAGCTGGCGCCGATCCGCTTCGCATCCCCTGGCTCGACAAGTTTCGAAAGCTTGCCTTGAAAAGACATTGGACCCCCTGGCCGAACGATCTAGCGCGCTGACGCGCCCCCGAGTTCGGAACGTGGCGAGCCTCCATTTGTTCCCGCGCAAAGGAACCAAAAGGCACAACGCGCGTTGCGCCCAAGTGAGTAAACGCCTGATCTTGTTTGGAAAGGCTGAAAACATGATTTCACGCGAAGGGCGGGATCTTGCTTATCCCTTCGGCAAAGCTGATGCGGATGAGGCAATCCTATCGGAAATCCTCAACGCGATTCATTGGCATTCCGGCATACCCACCGAGTCGGTTCGCGTGGCGGTGCGCAATGGTCGCGTTGTGCTGAGAGGTCGCGTCGAGCGTGATTACGAACGCGACCTCGCGGAAAGCGCCGCTTGGGGAGCGTCGGGGGTGACGGACGTAGTCAACGAGATCGAAGCGATCCATTAAGCGCGGGGCTTGCCCGCCATTAAAGCTACGTCGAATCCAGGCCGATATTGCGCCGTCCTTCGTTTTCTGCTTGCGGAGTTGCCGCAGCTATCTTCTCGCGGACTGCGCGCCTGAGACCGTGCAGAGTCTCCTCCGCTGCGTCCTCGACGGCGGCAAGCGCATTATCGGCATGATGCGTCGCGCGAATAAGTTCGTCGAGTTTTACTTGAAGGGCAAGCATTCCGCGGCTTTGTGAATGCTGGATCAAGAACACCATCAGGAAAGTAAGGACGGAAGTTCCGGTGCTGATCGCGAGTTGCCAGGCTTCGTCATAGCCGAAAAATGGCCCGGAAAGGGCCCATAAAAAAACGATGGCCGCCGCCAGGATGAACGCTTCCGGACGCCCCGTCCACGCCGCCGCCCAATCGGCAAAGCGGCGAAAACGCGGGAGGTCGCGTGCGCCCTCGCCTAGAGCATTTTTCGGCGAGGGCGAGTTCATAAATTCAGGCTCGGCGGCGCCGCGCCGGAAAGGAAAGAAGCGTCGGGCGGCCGCCTGCCGGACCATGCGTTTGAGCGATGGCTGTTTCTGCTTCATCACCAAGGCCCAAGGCCACGGCGATCGCTTTCAACCCTTGCTCGCGGGCGCGGGACACGCGATATCGGCCATAAACCGCCTGATGATGTCCCTCACCGTCTGTAACTATGAACTCCATCTCTACCGGAGACACCGCCTCTACCGGAGACACCGCGTCGATCTTCCTCGGCAGAATTTCGGCATCAGTATGGCTGGCTACGCTTTCGCTCTGCCTTGCGCGACGAAACAGTCCAGCGAGGGATATCTTCAGCCCGTCTTCCGCGCGCTTCATTTCGCCGATCGTGCTCGCGATCGCCGCGCGCAGATTGCTAAGCTCAAGGCTGTCTTTCACCGAGTGAACTGAGAAAGTGTAAGCCATGTGGATTACTCCCAGGCAATGTCAGGCCCCCGAAGAGATCGAGGTTTGGTGACTTTAACGGCGTGCCTACCAATTTGTTCCTCGGCGCAAGGTGGCAGCCGGCCTGGGAGGGCGGGAGATCGAAAATAAATACGACCGTTCGTCGCTGATCCTCCTTTTGTGCGGTCTTCGGCGTTTGGGCGGGCGAGCGTCGGTGGATCGTTTGAGTAGCAGCGAACCTGTATTCAATCGGCAAAAGCCCTTTTGCGCAATAAAGGTCAGCCGTTAGAAGCGCTTTGCGTAGTAAAGGGGCGCGTCGAGAATGATTGGTGTAGGGCAGTGGAACAACAGTTCTTTGGCAGCGTTGACTACCAAGCGATCACTCGGGGATCGTCAACGCTTGGAGATTCAGAATGTCCTCTACGACCGACAAGGTGAAGGGCACTGCAAACGAAGCTATCGGCAAGGCCAAGGAATCCATCGGCAATGTGGCCGGAAGCGGCCGCATGCAGGCTGAGGGAGCCGCCCAGCAGGCCAAAGGGTCGGCCCAAAAGGCTGTGGGCGAGGCAAAAGACGCGGTCAAACACGTCGTCGATAAGTGAGCTTTGACGAGAGCTGACTAAGGCTCTTCTGAGAGACGGCGCGCACCAAGTGCGCGCCGTTTTTTTGTTCGCTATTCACTTGGTTGTTTCGTGGCCTGCGCTCTGCAAAGACTTGGAACTTTGATTATTTCCGGACGTTTGAGAGCAAAGGTCAACCGACCTCTCAAACAGTCCTCGGAGGGTTCCATGGGTTTCGGTCGCGGCGTTCTCTTTTGGCTCTTGGGCGTCCCAATTCCCGTTATCATACTCCTTGCGCTGTTCTGGCATCATTGAGGCGCTGGGCGACAGCGGGGAGCCAAGCGCTATCGCGCTCGTACGTTCTCCAGCGGCGCAACAAGCGTCCAGGTGATCCCTGCGGGGTCGAATTTGGTGCTTGATGCGCCGCTCACGCTGGAGCCGGCGAGGGCTGTAATCGTGGCGCCGAATCCCCGGCGCGTCGGCATTTTTACAGGCGGCCCGCCGCTTTCCCGCCATTCCAAGCGAAAGTCGCCGCCCTCGTCGGCGAAACCCCAGTCAATCTCTACTTTTCCATTTTTTGAGAGCGCCCCATATTTGGAGGCATTGGTCGCGAGTTCGTGAATGGCCATTCCGATATTTTGGGCGGCCGCCGCGTTGATCTGCAATGGGCGCCCTTGGATATTGATCCGTGATCCGAACAGATCCTTGAAGTGTCCGAGCTGGCTTTGCACGAGTGCGCCAAGATCAACCGCCGCCCAATCGCTGGCGACCACCAACTCGTGAGTGGCCGCGAACGCGGACAAACGCTCCATCAGGCGCTGGACAAGCGTGTCTCTGTCTCCGACGGACGAGGTCTGACGCACGATCGCCTGCACAACGCTCAACAAATTCTTGGTGCGGTGCGCGATCTCCTGCGAAAGAGTGCTGATTTGTTTTTCGGCTGCTTTTCTCTCAGTAATGTCGCGCAGTATATTAGAGGCGCCTACAATATTTCCCGCTCTGCTGAGGATCGGGGAAACGTTCAGGGAAACCTCGATCGGCGCGCCATCCTTGCGAATGCGCGTCGTGTCGTAGATGCGGACCCGTTCACCCGCGGCTACGCGGCGCAGGATGTCATCCTCTTCGGCGTGACGCATCGCAGGTATGATCTTGCGCAGCGAACTCCCGACCATTTCTTCGGCGGAATAGCCGAACATCCGTTCAGCGGCGGCATTCCAGCTCGTCACGACGCCATCGAGTGTTTTGCTGAGAATGGGGTCTTCGGAGGAGGCCACCAAAGCGGCAAGCAACGCCTCCCCGTCGCTATCGTTCTGAGATATGGGACGCGGCGGTGACATCGAAGCATCGGATCCAGCGCAATTCATGCCAATTTTTATCCGTTCCCCGAATCTGTCGCAAATTGCATTTGATACGTATTCTAGAGGTGGCAAGAGCCTTGAGCAGAATTTATCCGTTTGGCGCCAGAGCCGGCATACATGCACAAGCGACGCGCGGCGTTTACGGACCGACGTCTCGTCAAAACCCGAACCTCTCCATGAAGCGGTGATCTTTAAAGCAGAAAGTTCACCAAGGCCAAGTTGAAATTATTTAGCGTGGGTATGGAACTTTCCGGCCCAAAACGAGTTACAACGCGGATTGGTATTGCGCTTGTTCGACAACAGGCGTTTCCAACCAATGACTTGCGTGCAAATTTCAGGGAGCCTTTATGTCGGTCGCACGGAGTATCGCCCCGCATCTGCCGTACCTTCGTCGTTTCGCCCGCGCCCTTGACGGTTCGCAGGTGGGCGGCGACGCGTTCGTCGCGGCGACGCTTGAAGCGCTGATCGCCGACCCCTCTGCTTTTCCAACGAATTCTTGCGCCGCGCGTCGGCCTCTACAGGCTTTTCCTGAAATTATGGTCGTCGGCGCATAAGGGGGAAAGGCCGCTTCGAGGCGTTCGCATAGAAGATGCGTTACAACGCAATCTCGCGGCGATGACGCCCGCCTCCCGCCAGGCCTTTCTTCTGCACGCGGTCGAAGGCTTCTCGCTCGACGAGATTGCGAGCATCCTCGAAGTATCCGCCGCCGACGCCGATGAGCTGATCGATTCAGCCGGCCGCGAAATTGCAGCGCAGGTCGCGACCGATGTGCTCATCATCGAGGACGAGCCCATCATCGCTCTCGATATCGAGAGCCTGGTGCGCGACCTCGGCCATGAAGTGACGGGAGTGGCGCGCACGCATGCTCAGGCGGTCAAGATGGTGATGGCGCGCCGGCCGGGCCTGGTGCTCGCCGACATCCAGCTCGCCGACGGCAGCTCCGGCCTGGATGCCGTCAACGAAATTCTTTCGACCATCAACGTGCCGGTCATTTTCATCACGGCCTTTCCGGAGCGATTGCTGACTGGAGAAAAGCCGGAGCCGGCGTTCCTCATCACCAAGCCGTTCCGCCCCGAGGCCGTCAAGGCGGCGATCAGTCAGGCTTTGTTCTTCGATCGCAAAGCGGGAAAGAGCGCGGCGTAGCGCATTATCAGATGTGCCTCGAGACGAGCGCGCGCTCGCCGATCAGGCCGCGCGGGCGGACAATGATCATCGTCGCCAGAAGGATGCCGATCGCGACGAGCCTGAGCGCCGCGGCGCGCGCCTCGAACGCCGCCGGCACGAGATCGCTGATCGCCAAGCCTGAGAGGGTCCAGAGCGCCCAGATGACGGCGGCGCCGAGCAGGGCGCCGCGATTGTTTCCGGAGCCGCCGACGATCAGCATCGCCCAGACCTGAAACGTCAGGGGCGAGAGATAGTTTTCGGGCGCGATGAAGCCGATGAAATGGGCTTCGATCGCGCCCGCGAGACCCATCAGCGCGCCGCCCAGCGCAAAGGCCTGGAGACGGTAGCGGGTCGGCGACTTGCCAAGCGACATGGCGGCGCGTTCGTCCTCGCGTATGGCTCTGAGCACACGTCCCCACGGACTCAAGCTCAACGTCTCGAGCGCTCCGTAGGTTACGAAAACCACGATGCCCACAAGGGCGAGATTGGCCAGGTTGAAGAGCGCCGGAGCGGGGGCGAGACTTTCGAACGCACGCGGAATGAAGGCGATGCCGAAAGCGCCGCCGGTGATCCGCTGGGCGTTGAGAGCGATCAATTGAACGACGACCGCGACTCCGAAGGTGGTGATCGCGAGATAGTCGGCGCGCAGCCGAAGGGTGAGCGCGCCGACCAGCGCGGAAACGCCGCCTCCGGCTATCAAGGCGCCAAGCCAGCCGGCCACGATCGGCAGCCCGAAGCCGCCGAGATGGCCCTCGCTCAACGGCGTGGTCAGGATGGCTGAGACATAGGCGCCGATCGCGACGAACCCGGCGATCCCGACGTTGAAAAGGCCGGTCTGCCCCCATTGCACGTTGAGACCGAGGCAAGTCAGCCCGTTGATGAGCGCCATCGTGAAGAAGAACTCTGCATAGGCGATGGGCCCCAAAATATCTGCGCTCACGCTGCTTTCCCAAAAATGCCGGTAGGGCGGATCAGCAGGACGCCGACCAGAACGATGAAGGCGACAGCGGCGCGCCACTCCGCTCCCGCGAACTCGACGGCGAGCGCCTCGCCAATTCCGACGATCAGCGCGCCGACGAAGGCGCCGGGAACGGAACCGATGCCGCCGAGAATGGCGGCCGCGAACAGCGGCAGCAGCAAATCAAAGCCCATCGAAGGCCGGATCTGCACCAACAATCCGAGCATCACGCCGCCTGCGCTCGCCAGCGCGCCTCCTAGCGCCCAGGTGAAGCGGATCGTCTTCTCGACATCGACGCCCGCGACACGGGCAAGAGCAGGATTCTCGCTGACCGCGCGCATGGCGCGGCCGAACTGCGTTCGCGTCAGCAGCAGATGCACGGCGAGCGTGAGAGCGAGCGCCAGGACGATCAACGCAAGTTGATTGGGCGTCGCCTTCAGGCCGAAGCCAATGGGTTTCGCGATCTGCAAGTCGCGATTGAAGTAAGCCGGGCGCGAGGTGAAGACGAACTCGATCGCCGCGCGAATGGCGAGCGAGGCGCCAAAGCTCGCCATCACGATTGCGATGATTTCGCTCTTGTCGCGCAGTCGCGAGAACAGCACGCGATCGAGCGCAAGCGCTGACATCGCCGTCAGCGCCATCGCCAGCGGCGTCGCGATAATCAGGGCAGGGCTGATCGAAAACGGCCCTAAACCCTCGGCGGAGCCGAGCACGAGCGAGGAAATGAGAGCAGACAAGGCCAACGCCGCATAGGCGCCGAAGGTGATGAACTCGCCGTGCGCGAAATTGGCGAACCGCAGAATGGAGTAGGTGAGCGTCACGCCGATCGCGCCGAGGCCTATCAGCGCGCCGTTCATCAGACCATCGACGACGACTTGCGGGTTCAATCCGCGCCCTCCATTTCGACGCCGCCGAGGTAGAGCGCCGCGATCGTCGGGTCGTTCAAAAGCGCGCGGGCGTCGCCCTCATGCCGGTTGCGGCCTTGAACAAGCACATAGGCTCTGTCCGCGAGCGCCAGCGCCGCCCTCGTGTTCTGCTCGACGAGCAGCAGGGTTACGCCGCTCTCGCGAATTTCGGCGAGGCCTTTGAACACGGCCTCGACAGCCTTGGGCGACAGCCCAGCCGATGGCTCGTCGAGCATGATCGCCAGAGGTTCGACCAGCAACGCGCGAGCTATCGCCAGCATCTGCCGTTGGCCGCCGGACAGGCGGCCGGCGAGCAAGCCGCGCTGGCGTGCGAGATCAGGGAAAATATCATACATCGCGGCAATTCGCCCCGCGCGGCGCGGCGCGGGGAGCACACCGGCGGCCAGCTTGAGATTGTCCTCGACGCTCATTGCGGCAAATACGTTTTCCGTTTGCGGCGTGAAAGCGAGGCCGGCGCGAACGCGAAGATGAGCGGGCATGTCGGTGATGTCGCGGCCATCGAACCGGATTTGACCCGCACTCACTTGCACGAGGCCGGCGACCGCTTTGATGAGCGAGGACTTGCCCGCGCCATTGGGGCCGAGCACGGCGACGATTTCGCCCTTTTCAGCATGGATCGACGCCCCATTGACGATCGGCAGGCCGGGTTCATATCCGGCGACAAGATTATCGACGACGAGGATCGGCGCGCCGGTCATGCCGCCAAGCCGCCGAGATAGGCCTCGATGACGCGGTGGTCTTTGGTCACGCTATCGGGCGTCCCCTCGCAGAGCAGTTTGCCCGCCGCCATGACGAACACATGTTCGCAAAGCTTCACGATCACGTCCATGTTGTGCTCGATGACGAGCACGGCGACGCCTCGCCGATTGATTTCCGCGACGCGGTCGACGATCAGCCTGAGTAGCGTCGGATTGACGCCCGCCGCGGGCTCGTCGAGCAGGAGAAGCGAAGGCTCGGTCATCAGCGCGCGCGCCAATTCGAGCAATTTGCGCTGCCCGCCGGAAAGCACGCGAGCCGGCTGCAGCGCGTGACCTTCGAGCTGCAGGAATTGCAACAACTCGCGCGCCTTGTCGCGCGCGGCGCGCTCCTCGCCGCGTACTCTGGCCGGCGTCAACCAGTTGGGCCAGATGCGCTCGCCGCACTGGCCCTGCGCGCCTAGCATGACGTTCTCGATCACGGTCATGCCCGGAAAGGGGCGCGGGATCTGGAAGGTGCGCGCGAGCCCGCGAGCGACGCGGGCGTGTGGCGGAGTGTTTTGCACCTCGGTCCCGTTGATGAGAATGGCGCCCGCGCTCGGCCTCTGCTCGCCGGCCAGCAGATCAAACAGGGTCGTCTTGCCCGCGCCGTTCGGCCCGATCAGCCCGAAAATGCGGCCTTTCGGGACGGAGATCGAAATGCCGTCAACTGCCGCCAAACCGCCGAAACGCTTGACCACGCCTCGCGTCGAAAGCGCGGGCGGCGCGCCGCTTTGCGCGGCGGGCGGCGTCGAAGCGAGCGCGTTGCTCATCGCTTGATCTTTGATCAAATATCGTGATAGCGCTCTTAGGTCGGCAAGAAGCGCCCGTCAAGACGCCTGGGATGAGCCATTCATGACAAGGTCCTCGTTGGCTCGGGCTGAACCGGCCGAGCCGCCGTTCGAGCCGATTGACCGCATGACCCTGCAGGAGCGGGTCTATCTCGCCTTGCGAAAAGCTCTGATTCTCGGCCGTTTCGCACCCGGGCAGGCGCTGACGGTCAACGAACTCGCGCTTCGCTTCGAGACGAGCCCGATGCCGGTGCGCGAGGCGCTGGCGCGGCTGGTTTCCGAACAGGCGTTGGAAACCTCGTCCAATCGCTCTGTACGGATTCCTTCCTTGTGGGCGAGCCGTCTCGAAGATTTGGCGCGCTCGCGCCGCCTGATTGAAGGCGCAGTGCTGGAGCTCGCGGCGGCCCGGCTCACAGAAGAAGATTTCCGCGCCTTGAGGGCCGCCAACGAAAACTACGCGCGCATCGCCAGGCGGCGAGGTTCGCTCGCCGTCGACGAGGCGATCGAGGCCAACTACAGCTTCCATTTCCGGCTCTACGGCGCCTGCGGTTCGCCTGCCATGATGCGCATCGTAGAAAGCCTGTGGCTGCAGTCGGGCGCGATCGTGCGCTGTTCGGTCGAGGCGTTCAGACGCGATGACGCGATTTCGGCGATCCACTTTCATGCGGCCATCGTGGAAGCGCTGGAGCGGGGCGACGTTGCGGGCGCGAAGGAGGCGCTGGCCGATGATATCAGCCGCGCTTTTGCGCTCGTCAGCGAGCGCTTTTCGGCGGAGGCGTCCGCGTGACCGTCGACGACGTTTTCGAGCTCTATGATCTTCGCGTCGAGGCTATCGTCCCGCCGGGCGCCAAAATCTATTGTGGCGCGAATGAGGGCGACTATTTCGAACTGAAGGGTGAAATGCTGACGCTGCCAGCGGGGCAGGGGATTTCGATCTATTCGCTGGCCTCCGTACTTCCTCTATTGCCGGCCAAACAAAGAGCGACGCATCCCAACGACTGGATGAGCACGGACGCCGAAATCGCCTGCCCCGATCCGAATTGCGGAAGCCGCCTGCGCATCGTGCGGACGGCTCTGCGCAGATTCAAACATAGTGAGACGACGGCGGTCCCTTTGCCGGGGGCGAACGCAAGATGAGCCTGGAAACTCGCGCCATCGCTCCGGACTACGAAATCACCCGCGTGATCCGCGGCGGGTGGCAACTCGCCGGCGGCCATGGCGCGATCGACCGGGCGACCGCAGTCGAAGATTTGCTCGCCGCATTTGACGCCGGGGTGACGACCTTCGATTGCGCGGACATTTATACAGGCGTCGAGGAACTCTACGGCGCCTTTCGGGTGCGCCTCAGCGAAACCCGAGGCGTCGAGGCCGCGCGAAAACTGCATGTCCACACCAAGCTTGTTCCCGATCTCGAACTTCTGCCAAAAATCCGTCGCTCCGACATTGAGACGATCGTCGATCGATCGATGCAGCGGCTTCGCGTCGACCGGCTGGATCTCGTCCAGTTCCATTGGTGGGATTATGATCAGCCGCGCTGGCTGGAGGCGCTTGGCTGGCTCAACGACCTCAGCCGCGCGGGCAAGGTGAGATTTATAGGCGGCACGAATTTCGACACGCAGCATGTGCGCGAGATTGTCGCTGCCGACATAAAGCTCACGTCCATGCAGGTGCAATATTCGGTCCTCGACCGTCGGCCGGAGAATGGCTTCGCCGAGCTGTGCCGCTCGCGAAACATCGCTCTTCTCTGCTATGGCACGGTGGCGGGCGGACTTTTGTCGGACCGTTGGCTTGGCGTTGCCGAACCCGAGGGACCGCTCGCCAATCGCTCGCTCGTCAAATACAAGCTCATCGTCGACGACTTCGGCGGCTGGGCTATGTTCCAGGAATTGCTCGCCGCTTTGCGGCGCGTCGCCGACCGTCACGGGGGAGATATCGCTAGCGTCGCGAGCCGGTTGGTCCTGGATTATCCGGGGGTCGCCGCCGTGATTGTCGGCGCGACATCGAGGGCGCATCTTGCGGCCAACGTCGCTGCATCGGGCCTGGCGTTGACGGAACAGGATTTTGACGAAGTGGAGAGGGTCGCGAGCAAGCGGCGCGGCCCGCTCGGAGACGTCTATGAGCTGGAACGTGATCGCACCGGCCGGCACGGTTCGATCATGAAATACAACCTCAACACCGGCGCGGATTGAGGCCTTGGACAGCAGGCGCCGGGATGGCGCGCGAAGGAGGGCGAGATGGGACGCATCATTCTTCTGGCGACAGCGGGGCTGGCGGTAGCGCTGGCGGGGCCGGCCTATGCGGCCGATTGCTCAGTGACCGTCGGCCTGGTGATGGAGCTGACCGGCCCTGCGGGCGAGTATGGGCAGGCCGGCGCCAAATCGGTGGAGATGGCCTTTCGGGATCTCAACGACGCCGGTGGTCCGCACGGATGCAAGCTCATCGCCGACACCAGGGACTCGCAAAGCCAGGGCGCGCTCGCGGTCGACGCCGCCAATCAGCTCGTGCAGTTGAAGAAGACGCCGGTCATCATTGGCGGGATCATTTCCTCGGTGTCGATCCCGATCCTGACCTCCGTCACCGGCCCCGACAAGATTGTGCAGGTCTCGCCGGCCTCGTCCTCGCCGACGCTCACCAACCTCGGGCGCGAAGGCAAGACCAACGGCATGTTCTTTCGCACCATCACCTCGGACGCGCTGCAAGGCACGGCCGCCGCGAAATATGCGCTCGACCAGGGTTTTAGGAAGATCGCCATCATCCACGTCAACAACGATTTCGGCGTCAACATGCTCACCGAGTTCTCGAAGGCCTACAAGGCGCTCGGCGGCGAGATCGTCTCCGTCACGCCTTACAACGAAAAGCAGTCGAGCTACGACGCCGAAGTGAGCAAGGGCGTCGCCAGCAAGCCGGACGGACTTTATCTGATCGCGACGCCCGTCGACGGCGCAACGATCGCGCGCGCCTGGATTTCGCAAGGGGGACCCGACAAGTTCTTGCTCAACGACGGCATGAACAGCCCCGATTTCATCTCCAGCGTCGGCGCCAAATATCTGAACGACGCCTACGGCACCTCCTCCGGCACGAGCCCGACGGCCTCGACCGAATATTTCAATGCGAACTACAAGGCGTTTTCCGGCGGCATCGATCCGAGCAATCCCGCCGCCGATCGCTCTTATGACGCGGGGGCGATCGTGGGCCTCGCGATCGCCGCCGCGCCGACAGCGGACCCGATCGCGATCCGCGATGCGATCTTCAAGGTCACCGCGAAGGATGGCGAAGTGATTCATGCCGGCAAGGCCGATTTCGCCAAGGCGCTCGACCTGCTGAAGGCGGGCAAGCCGATCAGATACGAAGGCGTCATCGGTCCGGTCTCGTTCGATCAGTACGGCGACATCACCGGCCCGTTCCGGCTCTGGAAGATCACTGATGGCAAGGTGACCACGGTCGGCGAGATGTCGACCGACGAGGTCAACGCCCTGAAGGCGAAGATCGCCAAATAGGCGCGGCTTTGATGGCAACGGTTCTTCCGCGGGCGGCGCTTGCGCCGGATCTCGAAATACCCCGCATCCTGACCGGCCTTTGGCAGGTCGCGGACATGGAGCGCGGCGGGGCCGAACTCGATCGCGAGAACGCGTCTTCCGCGCTACTAGCTTATGCTCGCGCCGGCTTCGACGGTTTCGACATGGCCGATCATTACGGCAGCGCGGAGCTCATCGCGGGGCGCATGTTGGAACGCGTCGCGGCGGGCGAGAATGCGGGCTCTCGCCGCCCGCTCGCTTTCACGAAATGGTGCCCGACGCCCGGTCCGATGAGCATGGACATCGTGCGCGAAGGGGTCGAACGCAGCCGAAAACGGCTGGGCGTCGCAACGATCGACCTGCTGCAGTTCCATTGGTGGAGCTTTGACCATCCCGCCTATCTCGATGCGATGAAATGTCTCGACACGTTGCGCCGCGAAGGTCTCATCCGGCGCCTCGGCGTCACCAACTTCGATACCGCCCATCTCAACGTGCTCGTCAAGCACGGCATTCCCGTGGTCTCCAATCAGGTGAGCTTTTCATTGCTCGACCGTCGGGCGGCGGGCGAGTTGAGCGCGTTCTGTCTCAGCCACGGCGTGCGGCTGCTTGCTTACGGAACGCTGGCCGGCGGCTTGATGAGCGAGAGGTGGCTTGGGCGCGCGGCGCCTCGCGAAGGCGAGATCGGCGACTGGAGCAAAATGAAATATCTGCGCTTCGTCGAGGCCGCCGGCGGCTGGGAGGCGCTGCAATCTCTGCTCAGAGCGCTCGATGGAATCGCCAGAAAACATCGGGTGTCGATATCAAATGTGGCGACGCGCTGGGCGCTCGACCATCCCGCGGTCGCCGCCGCGATCGTTGGCGCGCCGAACTCGGCGAGAACGAGCACCGCGACGCCAATCTTGCGATCTTCTCGTTCACTCTGGATGCGGAAGATCATTCCGCGATTGATGCGGCGCTGGCGTTGACGACATCCATTCCCGGCGATTGCGGCGATGAATATCGCAAGCCGCCGTTCCTCACCGCCTCCGGCGATCTCTCGCATCATTTGGAAACTTTGCCGCGCGCCTTCACGGCGACGCCTGTGCCGGGACGGCCCGAGACCTGGCGTGTTTCATCAGGCAGCGCGTTCGAGCCGATCGCCGGCTACAGCCGGGCCTTCAGAGTCAAGGATCAGATTTGTGTCAGCGGGACGACGGCGACCAACGGGGCAGACGAAATTGTCTGCCGCGGCGATGCGGCGGGCCAGACGACCTTCATACTCGACAAGATCGCCGCGAGCCTCGCGGCCTTCGGCGCCGATCTCGATGACGTCGTGCGCACGCGCGTCTATCTCGTCGACGCCGATGATTGGGAGCCGGTGTCGCGCGCTCACGGGCGCCGTTTCGGCGAACTGCGTCCGGCCAACACGCTGTTGCAGGTCGGCCGCCTGATCGGCGACTATAAAGTGGAGATCGAGGCCGAGGCGATCCTCAACTCCTGAGGTTGGAGGGCTGATGCTCGGCGTCTGCTACTATCCCGAACATTGGCCGGAAGCCTGGTGGGCCGAGGACGCGCGTCGCATGCGCGAACTCGGAATCGCTTATGTAAGGATCGGCGAATTCGCCTGGTCTCGCCTCGAGCCGCGCCGCGGCCAATTCAACTGGGGATGGCTCGATCGCGCTTTAGAGGTTCTGGGCGCCGCCGGCTTGAAAGTCGTGCTCGGCACTCCGACTGCGACGCCGCCCAAATGGTTGATGGATGAGCATCCTGACATTGCGCCTGCCGACATCGAGGGGCGGCCGCGCGGTTTTGGTTCACGACGGCACTACAGTTTCTCCTCCGAAATCTATCGGCGCGAGAGCGCTCGCATCGTCGAAGCGCTCGCAAAACGCTACGGCGCGCATGCGGCGCTTGCCGGATGGCAGACCGACAACGAATATGGCTGCCACAGCACAGTGCTGTCCTGGGGACCTGAAGATGCGGCCGCGTTCCGGAGTTGGCTACATCGTCGGTATCAGACGCCCGAGGCTCTCAACGCGGCCTGGGGTTCGGTGTTCTGGTCGATGGAAGTGCAGAGTTTTGATGAGGTGAGCTTGCCTCATCTGACCGTCACGGAACCAAATCCAGCGGCGCGGCTTGACTTCCGGCGCTTCGCCTCCGACCAAGTGAGAAGTTATAACGAGGTTCAAACAGAGATCATCAGACGCCATTCTCCGGGCCGTTGGATCACCCACAATTTCATGGGATTCTTCACCGAGTTCGATCACTTCGCGGTCGCCGAGTCTCTTGATTTCACTTCGTGGGATTCGTACCCGATCGGATTCGTTGAGCGCTCCATGTTCAGCGATGCCGAGCGGCTCAAATGGCAGGAAACATCGCATCCTGACATCGCGCCCTTCCATCACGATCTCTACCGCCGCGCGGGGCGCGGAAAATTCTGGGTGATGGAGCAGCAACCGGGCCCCGTGAACTGGGCGCCTCACAATCCGATCCCGGCGCCCGGCATGGTCAGGCTCTGGACGATCGAGGCGCACGCGCATGGGGCCGAGGTCGTCAGTTACTTTCGTTGGCGTCAGGCGCCGTTCGCTCAGGAGCAAATGCACGCCGGCCTCAACCTGCCGAACGCGCACGAGCTTTCGCCCGGCGGGCGCGAGGCGGCCGAAGCGGCGCGCGATCTCGAAGCGCTCGGCGAATTGCCGGCGAGCAGGCGCGCGCCTGTCGCGATCGTGTTCGACTACGAAGCCTTCTGGGTCACCGAGATCCAGCCGCAGGGCCAATCGTTCAATGCGCTTGAACTGGTGTTTCGTTGCTACGAAGCGGTGCGTCGCCTCGGTTTCGATGTGGACTTTGTGCGCCCCGGCGACGCTCTCGATGACTATTTGCTCGTGCTGGCGCCGAGCCTGCCGATCGTGTCGGAGGCGGCCGAGGCGGCCTTCGCCGACGCTCGGGGGATCGTCGCCTTCGGACCGCGCGCCGGTTCGAAGACGCGCAGCTTTTCCATTCCCGAGGGCCTGCCGCCAGGACCGTTGCGAAGCTTCATCCCGATGCGCGTCCTTGAGGTGGCGTCGATGCGGCCGGGCGTCGTCAAGCCGTTGGTTGGCGAGGTCGTCGGCGCCGCCGTGCGCTGGCTGGAGCATATCGAAACCCCCGCCTATGTGCTTGCCCGCTTCTCCGACGGCTGGCCGGCGCTGGTTGCTGAAGGCCGCTACCACTATCTCGGCTTCTGGCCCGACGCCGAGGCGCTGTCGTCGTTGATGCGCGGCCTTGCGGCGAAGGCCGGACTTCCGGCGATCGAGCTGCCGGAAGGCGTGCGGCTTCGACGCCGTGGCGAATTGCTGTTCGCCTTCAACTATGGGCCGACCGCGTGGACCGCGCCGTTTGGGTCGCGACCGATTCTGGGAACAGAAGTTGTCCAACCACAGAGCTATGCGGTCTGGCGTTCCAAACCAGATTGAATCACGCTCTCCGATTCCCTCCCCCGCTCGCGGGGGAGGGGGTTACGTCCAGTTGTTTGTCAATCAACTCCGAAAGCGAGCGTCCGTCACCTCATCGACCCTCACGACGCCGCCTTCCTTCGCGGAGCAGATGGCCGCCATCGTGGTCCTGATCTCCCGCAAACCGTTGCGACCGGTGTAGCGGGTTTCCGCGCCCGTTTTCAGCGCTTCGACGAATTCATGGATCTGGTTGATGTGCGCCTGACTGTAGTAGGAGACTTCGGACTGCCAGATGTCGTCGCCGCCCTCTTCGAACCGGAAGGTCAGGGTTTCCTTGCCCTTGCGATGAAGGATGAGATGCACGTCCTTTCCCAACCATTGCAGACCCTTGCCGCCCTCGCCAAGCACTTCGATCATGCCTTTGTCGCCGATGATCGTGGCGGAGAACCCGGACATAGGGTCATATTTGCCGTTGAGAACTTCCGCCCGCATCCAGACGCCCTGGCAGGCGGGGTCTTCGTAGGACCATGTCATGATCGGTATGTCGTTGGCGGCTTCCGGCCGATAGATATTCATCTCGGCCTTGTCCGAATCCGAAATGTTCGCTGCGTTCAACCAGGAAATATTCGATCGTAGCGAGTGCACCTCTTTGATCGCCGTGTCGTTCATCAGATATCCGGCCGTCGCGAAGAAATGCACGCAATGATCAAACATCCAGGGAAAGCCCTCGCCGATCTTTGGATTCATACGCCAGCCGCGATGCAGTTCGGTTATTTCGCGATCCTCGTCGATGGCGCCGGCGCGCTGGATCCACGCGCCGAACCGCTGACGTATTTGCGTCGGCTTACCGATCTCGCCGGCGCTGATGAGTTGCCGCGCTTTCTTCATTGAAGTCATAAAAATATACGATTCGCCGACCATCAGGGTGACGCCGCGCCTCTCGGCCTCGTCACAGACCGCCGACCCTTCCTCGCAGCGTCAGGCAGAACGGCTTTTCGCATAAAATGTTCTTGCGAGCTTTCGCCGCCGCCTTTGCCATGGGCGCATGGAGGGCGGTCGGGGTGGTGATGTCGATCGTGTTGATGTCGTCGTCCCGCAGCATTTCATCATAGGACGTATAGATTTTCGGCACGCCGAATTCCCGCGCCACGTTTTTTGCGCGCGTTTCGTCGAGATCGCAGACGGCGACGACCTCGGCGTCGGGGTGAGTGGCGTAACCCTTCAGATGAGAGTCGCAGACCATCCCCAAACCGACGAGGCCGACTTTCACCTTATCAACTCTCACAAATCTTTCCTCCGCGACCGCGGTCTTACGTCGTCGCCTGCGCTCGATCGGCGAGCGGGCGGGGGCCCGCGTCTCAGCCTTCCGGATTCATCAGCATGATTTGGCCGACGCTCGGGGCGTGCGTTTTCAGGAAGTCTTTCGCGGCCTCTCGCAACCGGGCGATCTTCTCCGGTTTGTGTTTCCTGTGGTCCGGGTCGAGTTGCAGCGTCGTCATGACCACGAGCACGGGAGCCTCGCCGTCGTCGATCTTCTCGACACGCGCCCATTTCGCGCCCCTCGCCAGGGGATGTGAGAATTTCATGCGTCCCTCGCCAGCCGACCCCATGATCCCCAGGCATTCGGCTGATAAAATCATAGGTTAGAAATGCGCACGCGGTCCAGTTCAATTTCGCTCGCCGCGGTTCGGCGGGAGCCTCAGGGCGAGGGCGGTCAACCCGGCGGGTAAAGAAGGGCGAACCCAATCGCGCCCAACAAAGGCAAACAGCGCCAAACAGGCGCCCAACAAATCCAAACAAGAGCGAAACAAATCCGAACAAAACCAAATTCAGTCCGCCTCAATTCAATGTTTTCAATGCGTTGAGCGCCGCCAAATCCGTTTTCACGTGTTTTGCCAAATGCCAGGGCTGAAACCACGGCCCTCCGGTTTGTCGCCAACGTTGATAGCATATATTTCGGAATAATGCAACACACCGCCATGATTTTTCGATTTGCGCGAAAATTCGCCGATGCTTCCTCCCTGGCAACGCCATCTCCGGTCACATCGGGCGATTTTCCCAACTCGGCGCTTCCGCGGTGTGGCCGTTAGCTGCACGGGCGCAGCAGCGCATCCCCCACATTGAATTTGCCGACCCGGTGTTCGCCACTGACACGGACAACACAGCGCCGCAACGCCGCTCGCTGTCACGGACGCGGGGCGCAGCTCGACGGATGAGTTCGCCTTTCTGCAACCCTCCCGGAACTTTTGGAAGGCCCAACTACTTACCCTAGGGCAGCACAGCGCTGTCTTGAGGCGGCGATATGGCGGAAAGCCTTGTGTTATGTCATCCGCATCTGTAGGGGCGAAAAACTGGGCAGAAATCCTTGGGCGCTATCGCTCGCCTGATGTATCGCGCACCATCTTTGAGCTCCTGGTCACCGCCGTGCCGTTCGTATTGCTTTGGGCGACGATGTGGGCGGCGCTCGCAGTCGGATACTGGCTTTGTCTCTTGCTGGCTTTGCCGACCGCCTGCTTTCTCATGCGCCTTTTCATGATTCAGCATGACTGCGGCCACGGAGCCTGTTTCAAGCGACGCTCAACGAATGACTGGATAGGTCGCGTGATCGGCGTCGTCACTCTGACGCCCTATGGGTTCTGGTTACGCGCACACGCGCTTCACCACTCGAACGTTGGCAATCTCGATCACCGCGGCAGCGGCGATATCGTTACACTGACGACTGACGAATATCTGGCGCAGAGCGGGTTTCAGCGTCTGATTTATAGGGCCTACCGCAACCCGCTTGTCATGTTTGGGCTGATTCCGACCTATCTCTTCGTGCTGCATTATCGCTTTCCGGTCGGCATGATGGGCTCCGGCCGCAAGCCGTGGCTGAGCACGATGGGGACGAACGCAGCGGTCGCCGGCGTCGCCTTTCTGCTCATATGGCTGATGGGCATCGGTCCCTTTCTTCTCGTAGAGGGCCCCGTAGTGGTGGTAAGCGCCACGATCGCCGTATGGTTCTTCTATGTTCAGCATCAATTCGAGGACACGCTCTGGGCTCATGATGGGGAATGGAGCTTTCACGGAGCGGCTCTCAATAGCAGCTCTCACTATGAACTGCCGTCGGCCCTTGCTTGGTTTACCGGCAATATCGGGGTGCATCATGTGCACCATCTCTGTAGCCGTATCCCTTTCTATCGTCTGTCGGAAGTCCTTCGCGATCATCCGCAGCTCGTGACTTGCGGGCGGATGACGTTCCTTCAAAGCTTGCGGTGCGCAAGTTTGGCGGTCTGGGACGAGAGACAGAAGCGGCTGATATCGTTCCGCGAGCTACGCACGCTGATGCGCCGGACTCCGGACACAGACTTGGAGACCGCTTGCTGAGGCGGGGCGGACATATGCGCGCCGCTTGGCTGCGCCTCCCTTTCGCTTCGGCGCATGGCCAAAGGGACCCCTCGCTATGAAGGCCAATGTCGCTACACTTACGGTTTCGGCATTACCGACAGCGGACTGTAAGCGCGAAGCGTTCAGGTCTCGGTCGCTACCTCGATATCGCCCGCGCGGATCGCGCGCAAGAAAGTACGATAGTCGCGCTGATTCTGGTCCGCGTACTCGACCGCAAATTCGCAGATCGCGTCGTCGAATGTTGCATTCGAACCCATATAGCCAGCGATGGCCGCGGAATCGCCTGATCTGGCATGAGCCCTCGCCAACGCCCATGCGCAGAGCTTTCCGTACTGGCGAAGCACAACGGAATCCCAGTCTTCCGGCACGGCGGAGATTTTGACGTCGCGAAGTTGGCGCATGTAGTAATTGCGTCCGTTGGCGCCGCGCATCCAACCGAGGAAGAGATCGCTTGCGGACTGCATCAGTCGCTGTCCGGCGACCACTCTCTCGCCGTGATTGGCGTGGATGCTTTTCCTGGCGTACGCCTCCAGCACAGACGATCGCGCCTCCTTGATCTGAAGGAAGATGGGATCCTTGTCCGAGGCCATGAACAAGCCGACGGCGCAGTAGGTCCCAACGCTGCCCACGCCAACCACTTTGATGGCAAGATCGACAAACCGAAATCGGTCGAACAGCACCCGCACGTGTTCCGGAGGACGAAGTTCCGATATTCACCAATCGCCTGCGCATAGTCCGAGCGCATCCCTGGAGCCTGATCGTCCGTCGGATGGAAAATCAGCGGCGGCTCGTCCTTTATTCTCGGGCTCGGCGCCGACATGCTCGACCAGCTTGGGAAACAATGCGCCCGGCGCGCTTTTGCGGCGCGCTTGTTCCACTCTTTGTTCGATCCGTTGTCGACTTCCCGGCTCCGAACGGATTTCAGGACGCTCTCCAGATCAATTCAATCGTACCAGACATCAAGTGAGCGCATCGCCGCATAGTTGGTTATGCGTTCGCGGTAGGCGCGAACCGCATCCTTTGCGGCTGTAGCCGCCTCGCTGTCGGGAAAATCCAAATGGTTCGCAGCGATCACGATGCTCGCGGTGAGACGCTTGACGTCCCACTCCCAAGGCGCAGGCAAGGTTTCGTCGAAATCGTTGATATCGAAAAAGATGTTGCGCTCAGGCGTCGCGAATCCGCCGAAGTTCATCAAGTGCGCGTCGCCGCAGGCTGAACGAGCAGCCCAGACGTCGGCGTGGTGGCCAGATCGGCGGCCATGATGCTCGCAGACCCACGGAAGAACGCAAAAGGGAACTCGCGCATTCGCGCAAATCGAATAGGGACAAGCGCCGGAATTCTGCCCTCGTTCGACCGTTTCAGGATCTCGACGGGGTTCTGGCGATCCTTGGACGCCGTCCAGCCGCCATGTGACTCTCTAGACGCCCTGTCGCGCAGCGCCTTTCCGGCGGTGCGCCGCTCGTCGACCGAAACGAGCGCGCGCGGGTCGCGCCGCCACTGCCCCTCTCTTTAGACTTCTCGTTAGATGTCCCGTTGCGTTCCCTTCCGGACTTGATGTTTTTCATAGTGCGACGCTCCTTCTGGACCTGCGCACCGCGAGCGAGATTTACGTCAAGAGGTTCGTGCAATACATCGTGGGTTGTCAATGCTTCGGCTCGCGGAACTCTTTCTCGTCTTCTACCCTTAACAACTGGGTATTCCGTCGAGTTTCGAGTCCAACGCGCACTCGCGAAACAAATGGGAATCCCCGTGGGCCGCGAGGTCGTTGCTCTCGCTATTTGGCGGTGCTATCGTTTGCGGCCTATGCGGGGGATCAGATCATGGCTCTTGCTTGCTGACATGATCTCGGATGCGGATGGGAGAACTTCCTCGATCGCCCCCGTCTGGGCCGATGAATTTGCGCTTGGACTATCTCAGTGGCCGTCGCCTTCGTTTATCGCGTTGCGCGCCGATGCTTTATAGGATGCAAAAGCAGGTAACGTTCTCTGCGAATTTTATTCCGTTGTTTCGTTGACCCCTGTGTACCGCTCGCGTATCTGCACGTTTGGGCTGGAGGGACACCCATCGCCGTTTTTTCATGTCCATCGCTCTCGATGCGTCCGACCAGATCGGTCCACCAATTCATCAATCCCGCTGGAACTCCCTGTTCACTGCAACGCTGCTGGCGCTTGTGCCGTATATTTGGTATTGCGGCGGGCCCGTCTAACCGCGTCGCTAGCATTTCTAATTCAATGAGGAAATACGAGGGCTGGCGCAAAGACGCAGGGATCATAGATCAATGAAGGATCGAAACGCAAACTCAGAATCGGGGGGACTGGATCTATGTCAAACGGCTCGTCAAGGGGAAGACTGGACGCAAACCCCGTCGGCGATGGCGATTTCCTCGAAACTGGCGGGTTATGTCGAAGGTCAAAGCCGGAGCAAGGCAGGTACGGTCCGGATCATTCCCAAGTCCCCGGCCTGCTATGGCTCACGATCATCGTGAAGATCATACCGGGAAGGGAGCGTGCCTCTTTAGCGGAATGGCGAATACGTTCACAAAGCGCAGTAGCCGGAAGAACCCGATCGTCTTGGCCCACCTGAAAGCTGCACACTGCGTGGGGTTCTCTTCCCCATCAAAGGGGAGACTTACTTCATGTACCAGGGTATTTTCGATACCGACTTCGACAAATATACCGAGGACGCCGTGAGGCCTCTTCACCCTATGCGCTTGGCGTCAGGACGGTGTTTGAGAACCCGAGGGCTTTCGGGACCGATTCCCGGATGAATCCTGCCGTGTTCACTCCGTGTCTCCGTCCGTGTTCACCAGTGCCCGAGCTTCCTTGAATATGGGCAGTCCCCCGATGAAAGCGCTGACGAGACCAAGAAGGCGCTCAAGCTCAAGGCGTCTTTTTCGAGTATGCTCGACCAGATGCAATAGGCCT
>CAVQBX010000010.1:0-50041 GCA_963710855.1 uncultured Pseudomonadota bacterium
AGGTTTGCTGCGCTTCGAAAATGACGCCAAGGCCATGAGCTTTCCCGAATCCGCGACACGAGGAAATGGCCCATTCTTAGGAAAGGTTGGGTCGGCCAGCCCATAGAGAGGCCATAGCGATTGCCGGGCGAATTCAGACGTCCCCAAGTAGCGTGATGTTAGGTCGGAGTCGATTTCGTAAAAAGCGCCTATCGCTCCTTCCCATACCAACGCATAGGATGGCGTGCCTTTCGGCAGACTTGACATACCGAAAGCGCAAAGTATATGCGATCTTTCATGAGTGGAAGAGAAATACTGAACTTGCTTTCCGAATAAGCCTTGTTGCCTACGACAATGTCATTTTTTGTCACGCCGCGGTACCCAGCATGAACATCCGACCCATGCAAGAATTCGTAATGGTCGCGTGGCCACCACCCACCCGTACAGATGACGTCGGGGATTTCGTCGAGTTCCTCAAAGGCCTTAAATACTTCAGCACTGGAGACCGGCGAGTGTCGAGCATTGGAGTCCTTCTCTGCTCGATGCACATCATCAAGCGAGCATCTTGAAGGAATACGATAGCTCCGTCATGGCCAGGGTTATAGAGAGGATCTTCACGTTGCCAGCGGCCTCCGCTTCTAGCGATTCGACGACCCATAACCATCGCGATGCTCGCTTGTCTGTGGCGAGGCG
Organism: uncultured Pseudomonadota bacterium; assembly: GCA_963710855.1. Classification (GTDB taxonomy): domain Bacteria; phylum Pseudomonadota; class Alphaproteobacteria; order Rhizobiales; family Beijerinckiaceae; genus Roseiarcus. Next base: position 673 of record CAVQBX010000010.1, read on the forward strand.
CGCATGTTCCGCCGCCCTACAATTCGGGAACAGGTGGTTTGAGTTCTACGACATGGCGCATATCATAAGACATCAACAAGTTATAGTCGCGAGCTAAAATTTGCTCGAAAGCGGTGGATTTAGATGCGGCAGACCCGACAGTCCAGAACATCATCGGCAGCGCTCGGAATTCATCAGAAAACTGGTCCAGCGCCCCCTAACTCAGCCTTTCGTCATCGATCGCTGCATGCGGCCACCGCCCAAAACGATCGTGCAGTTTTGGCATGACCTTGGAGAGCTGCCGTCCGACGTCGAGGAATGTGTCCGCTCGTGGATCGTTTGGGAGAGAGCGGCTTCGAGCATAGGCTGTTCGACCGACACACTGCCGCCGCCTTCATCAGTAGTTCGTTGGGTGCGCGGTACCAAAGAAGTTTTCGAACGCTGCTATCACCCGGCGATGCAGGCGGACTACTTCCGGCTTTGCTATGTACTGGTTGAAGGCGGGTTTTATGTCGATGCGGACGATGTGTGCGTCGGGACCGATATGGCTGGCTAGCTGAGGATGGAAGGCTCAAACTTCAGCCACTCTGCTATGACGTCGCTACTGGGTCTATGGTGAAGCCCGCTGTGTTCTTACTGCTGGTGCGTACGATCACAGCTGGATTTTCTACTTCAACAATAATCCTCTTATTGCATGTCCGAGGCATCCGGTCATCGAACACGCGCTCGAGCAGGCGACAGGTCTTCTTGAGCTAGCTGGTGAGGCCGAACTTCCTGAGATCCAAATGGCAACCGGACCTGGGAACATTTCGAAGTCGATCTTTGATCTTGGTATGAATCCAGCGGTCGATATCGAAAGCAATGTAGTTGTACTGGGAGACTGGGATTCACTCGCAGTCTCGAAATGGCCGTTGAGTTATCGCGGTGATGCTAGAAACTGGCGATTATCTAACCAAAGGAGATTCTGATCATGGTGGATAGCCTTAAATGAATCTTTCTAAGCCGTTGTCTTCAGCGTCACGAATCATCCATGCGCTATTCTTGCGTGCCCTATCCCATCTCCCACGGCAACGGTCCGTGACGTTTGGCGACGGCTTTGATGCTTTGCGATCGAAAATTGGTCCGATTTTTGTCATTAATCTAGACCGACAACCGAGTCGTTGGACTGATACGGTGCGCGAACTCGGCCGGATCTTAGACGCCCAAGGCATGCCGCTTTCCAATCGCGTTCTTCGATACTCCGCATGCGACGCGCAGGCCGATCCTCCAGAATTTCTCGATGGCACCATAGTTCAGCCGTTTTATACGCTGGGTGACCAGCTATTCGTCGAACCGCAGCCCCATGCGGTCCCCGATGTATTTGATCTTGAGCGCCCGATTAGGATGAGCCAGGCGGAGGTCGCCGTCGCTTGCTCACACATTGGCATTTGGAAAACGATCGCGCAGTCCAGCGCATGCTACAGCTAGTACTTGAGGACGACATCCGGTTCGAACGCGGCTTTGGGGGCATCCTTGATCAGGCGTGGCGCGAGATGGAGGACGCTGATCAGGCTAATCCTGGGTTCGACATCCTGTACGTTTCGTATGGGGAGGTGCGCAACGGTGCTCCAAAGGAACTAGTTTCGAAGAATGTGTTTCGGCCGGAGCGGGGCCTTTGGTACTTGTCCGGTTATGTACTTTCGAAGAAGGGAGCTCAGGCGCTGCTTGACCTTCTTCCGTGCTGCGGTCCGATCGACCTCTGGATCAATCATCAATTCCGAAAACTGGACGTTCGGGCGTTGCGCCGCTCAGTGATCAACCAACGCCGCGATCTGCACTCGACAAATTCCTACTCGATCCTGCCGGCACTGAGCCGGATCGGTGTTCTTAATAACGTCAACTCGGCGCTGTTTCATGGACGCCCGATCCATTCTCCAGTTTTCGCATTTGGAGCGCCGGATCAGGGCTGTCATCCCTTGCAATGGCCCTCTCGATGCTTGGTTATCGCTGCTGCAGCGACTTTGAGAGTATTCCGGAATGTGAATTGGAGGGCCTGCTCGCAGGTAGCACCGATCGCGTTTTCGATGCTTACGTCAACATAGGTTCGCTGAATGGCGTCTACACGTGTCTCACAATGATGGTTCTGTTTTTGTCATTTACTTGATCATTCGTTTGTGCTAGACACGCGTATCTGCGGTTCCAGCGAACCTATGTTGACGTAAGCATCGAAAACGCGATCTGTGCGACCTGCAAGCAGGCTCTCAAATTCAGATTCCGGAATACTGTCAAAGTCGCTGCAGCAGCGATAGCCAAGCATCGAGAGGGCCATTGCAAGTGATGACAGCCCTGATCCCGGCGCTCCAAACGCGAAAACTGGAGAATGGATCGGGCGTCCATGAAACAGCGCCGGGTCGCCGTTATCAAGAACACCGATCCGGCTCAGTGCCGGCAGGATCGAGTAGGAATTTGTCGAGTGCAGATCGCGGCGTTGGTTAATCACTGAGCGGCGCAACGCCCGAACGTCCAGCTCCCGGAACTTATGATTGATCCAGAGGTCGATCGGACCACAGCACGGAAGAAGGTCAAGCAGCGCCTGAGCCCCCTTCTTCGAAAGTACATAACCGGACAAGTACCAAAGGCCGCGCTCCGGCCGAAACACATTCGTCGAAACTAGTTCCTTTGGAGCACCGTGGCGCACCTCCCCGTACGAAACGTACAAGATGTCGAACCCCGGATTAGCTCGATCAGCGTCCTCCATCTCGCGCCACGCCTGATCGAGGATGCGCCCAAAGCCGCGTTCGAACCGGACGTCGTCCTCAAGCACTAGAGCTGTAGGATGCGCTGGACTGCGCGATCGTTTTCCAAATGCCAATGTGTGAGCAAGCGACGGCGACCTCCGCCTGGCTCATCCTAATCGGGCGCTCAAGATCAAATGCATCGGGGACCGCATGAGGTTGCGGTTCGACGAATAGCTGGTCGCCCAGGGTATAAAACGGTTGAACCATAGCGCCATCGACAAATTCTGGAGGATCGGCCTGCGCGTCGCATGCGGAGTATCGAACAACGCGGTCCGAAAGCGGCATGCCTTGGGCGTCTAAGATCGGCCGAGTTCGCGCACCATATCAGTCCAACGGCTCGTTTGTCGGTCCAAATTGATGACAAAAATCGGACCGATTCCCGATCGCAGAGCATCGAAGTCCCCGCCAAACGTCAGGGACCGCTGCCGTGGGAGATGGGATCGAGCTTGCGAGAATAGCGACATGGATAATTCGCGACGCTGAGGACAGCGGCTTCGAAAGATTCATTAAGGCTATCCACCATGATCAAAATCTCTTTTGGTTAGATAATCGCCAATTCCTAGCATCGCCGCGGTAACTCAACGGCCAATGCGAAACTGCGAGTGAATCCCAGTCTCCCAATACAACTACATTACTTTCGATATCGCCGCTGGTCCTCGTGCCAAGATCGAAGATCGACTTCGAAAGATTCCCCGGTCCGGTTGCCGTCTGGATCTCAGGAAGCTCGTCCTCGCCAGCTAGCTCAAGAAGACGTGTCGCCTGACTGAGCGCATGTTCGATGACCGGATGCCCCGGACCTGCGATGAGTGGATTGTTGTTAAAGTAGAAAATCCAGCTGGGATCGTACGCATCGGCACGTAGAAACACAGCGGGCTTCACCATTGCTCCAGTAGCGATGTCGTAGCAGAGGGGCTGAAGTTTGAGCCTTCCATCCTCGGCCAGCCAGCCGATGTCGGTACCGACGCACACATCGTCCGCATCGACATAGAAGCCGCCTTCGACTAGTACGTAGCAAAGCCGGAAGTAGTCCGCCTGCATCGCCGGGTGATAGCAGCGTTCGAAAGCCCGCTTGTGCCGCGCACCCAACGAACCACTGATGAAAGCCCCGGCAGTGCGTTCGTCGAATAACCTATGCTTGAAGCCGCTCGTCTCCCAAACGGTCCACGAGCGGACACATTCCTCGACGTCGGGAGGCAACTGCCCAAGGTCATGCCAAAACTGCACGATCGTCTTGGGTGGTCGGCTGCTTGCAACGATCGTCGACGGAATGCTGACCTAAGGGGCGCTGAACCAGCTTTCTGATGAATTCCGAGCGCTGCCGATGGTGTTCTGAACTGTCGGGTTCCTGCTGCATCTAGATGCACCGTCTTAAGCGCAGGTGTTCGCTCGCGACTATAGATTCTTGATGTCGTATATGATACACACCATATCGTACAACTTCGACTACCTCGCCCGAATAGTAGGGCAGGCGTACCATTTGCGCCTCGCCACCGACTGTCGAGCATCCCGATTGGATAGGTATCGATCGTCGAGAATCGTTCGAGGCGGAGGCCGCTAGCAACGTGAAGATCCTCTCGTATAACCCTGGCCACGATGGCGCTATCGCGTTCCTTCAAGATGGCTCGCTTGATGATGTCCATCGAAGCGGAGAAGGACTCGAATTATCGATACTCACCGGTCTCCAGTGCTGACGTATTCAACGCCCTCGGCGAACTCGACAAAATCCCCGACGTCATTTGTACGGGCGGCTGGTGGCCACGCGACCACTACGAATACGTACATGGGTCGGATGTTCATGTCGGGTACCGTGGCGTGTCAAAGAGTGACATTATCGTAGGCCAACAACGCTTCTTCGGAAAGGCAAGTCCACTACTTCTCATCCTCTCATGAACGATCGCACATACTTTGCGCTTTCGGCATGTCAAATCTACCGAAAGGTACCCCATGCTATGCATTGGTATGGGAAGGGGCAATAGGCGCTTTCTACGAGATCGATTCCGAGCTGAACATCACGCTAGTTGCGGATGTCCTGAATCAGCCAGGGAATCGCTATGGCCTGCTCTACGGCTTAGCCGACCCAACCTTTCCTAAGAATGGGCCCTTTCCTCGTTTCTCGGATCCAGGAAAGCTCATGGCCCTGGCGTCATTTTCGAATCGCAGCACCCCTTCAGCTCAAGAAAGGAAACTGCTCAATTTTTTACTGGAGCAATTCGCCATCGCCGGGCGCGGGCACCGTTGGGTTAAAGATATTGCTCCGCCGGGTCGAGGAGGCGATCGAGGCCAAGGACGCCGCCGGCGCCGCCGCCGCGCTGCAGAACGCCGCGCCGTTGATCGCGCGGGCCGCGCAGAAGGGCATCATCCACGACAACGCGGCGGCGCGAAAAATCTCGCGCCTGACCAAGCGCGTGAAGGCCCTCGCGGTCTGACGCGCGCTTAGCGCCGCCAAAGTCGAGAAGATTACCCGCCGCGCTGGCCTTCGCCGGCGCGGTTGACGTTTGAGATACAGCCAGGCCCGCGCGAATGACCGACCAGCCGCCCGACCGTCTCAGCGTCAACCCCGCGAGCCCGTTCTACGACGAGGCGACGCTGACCCGTGGGATCGGCATCCGCTTCAAGGGCAAGGAGCGCACCGACGTCGAGGAATATTGCGTGAGCGAGGGCTGGATTTGCGCGCCCGTCGGCAAGACCCGCGACCGCAAGGGCAATCTTCTGACGATCAGGCTGACGGGCGAGGTCGAGCCCTATTTTCTCAGCCCCGCCGCCGGGGCTTGAGCGCGCCGATGAGCGAACTGCCGTTCGTGCTGGAGGCCGAGACGCCGGATGACGCCGAGGCGATCGTCAGGCTCAACGACCGGGTGTTCGGCCCCGGCCGGTTCGCGCGGACCGCCTACCGCCTGCGCGAATCGACCCCGCCGGACCTCAACTCGAGTTGCGTCGCCCGGATCGGCTCGCTGATGGTCGGCGCCAACGCGATGACGCCGATCTTCATCGCCGAAACGCCCGCCTTTCTGCTCGGTCCGCTGATCGTCGAGCCGGTTTTCCGCAGCCAGGGGATAGGCGAGGCGCTGGTCAAGCGTTCTTTGGATTGTGCGCGCGAAGCCGGCGGCAAGCTCGTCATTCTCGTCGGCGACGAATCTTATTACAGCCGCCTCGGTTTTGCGCGCGTTCCCTTCGGGCGGGTTGAACTGCCGGGGCCCGTCGATCCGGCGCGCGTGCTCTATTGCGAATTGCAGCCCGGCGCCTTCGAGGGCGTGTCAGGCAAGGCGCGCGGCGCCTGAGCGGCAACCTTTCGCAAATCGCGACAATCTGATCATACGCTGTTTCGCGCCCGGCATTTGGTTCTCACGCGATCGTGTTTCAAATGCGAGCGAACAGCGGCTTGGGTTGATCCTGGTTGTTTGAATTCAACATTCCTGCTTTGATCTGAGCCAAAATATACCAGCATTTGTGCGCGATTCCGAGCCTTTCCAACCAAGCCCCACGCGCGTCTTAGACCGTCGCGGCGCCTTCAATTGTGGCTTCACTTGGGCTCCTTCTCAACAAAAGTTTAGCGTTGAGGTTGCCTGAAGGCTGTATCAGCGGAGCCAACTTATCTGGTGCGAATCATGGCGCGGGGTTCTCCTTTGCGAGCGCAGGCTAACCAATCACCTCCGCGTGATCAGCGCCAGTCGAAGGGCGCGATCGTCGTCCCCATTACGTTCAACCAGGCCGCCTTTCCAACGACTTCCGGTAAATCGCCCGCTGCGACGGAGAGGGCCGACTACCGGCTCGGCGCCTTCTACGCAATCGCCGCTGCGGGCCTGATCGCCTTGCAGGAGCCGTTCTCGGCGCTCGCCGCGCGCACCCTGGACGCTTGGGACTTCATTGGGATCACGCAGGTTGCGCTGCTGGCGTCGATCCCGCTGCTGATCGCGCGCCGTGAGGCGCGCAGCGATTTCGTCGCCCTGTTGAAGGAGCCGCGCAACTGGCCGAAGTTTGTCGTGCTGCTGCTGATCGGGCTCGCGGGACTGGCGTTCTACGATATCGGCCTCTCCAGCGCGCATCCGATCATCGTCGCCGCGGTGCTGAACCTTTCGCCGTTCTGGGCGGCGATCGTGGCGAAGATGATTTCGGGCAAGCGGCTGCCGGGTTCGCCGCTTCTGTTCGGCGGATGCCTATTTGTCGCCTTCGTCGGCGCCATGCTGGTGGCATGGAGCCAAATCGACCTCGACAAACTGGCGCTCGCCCACAATCTGCTCGACGGCCTGATGCGCGCGCGCTGGTTGTTTGCGTTGCCGATGCCGATATTCTTCGCGCTGAGCGGCGCCCTTGTATTTATCTGGTTCCGCGAACATGACGAAGGCGCGGCGATCGCCGCCAACTTTGTCGTCTCGGCGGGCGCGCTGATTCCGCTGGCGCTGTTTCTCGCCTGGCGGCGCGGCGAGACCGAACTCCCCGAGGTTTCGCTGACCGCGATCCTGCTGCTGCTCATCGCGGTCATCTCCTCTTCGGCCGCTGGACGCGTGCTCTATCAGGGCGCACTGACGATCACGCGCAACGACAACGGTTTTGTCACGATGTTCTTCCTGTTGATCCCCGTCCTGTCGGCGCTCGTTTCCTGGCCGATGTCGCGCTGGATCAAGACGCTGCATTTCTTTCCCTCGCCCATGTTCTTCGCCGGCATGGCGCTGGTGTCGGCGCCCCTGCTGGTCTTCTGCATCCGGACGTTAGGCAAGGCGCCGCTGGACGCGGCTGCGCAATTGCGGCGCGAAACCCAGCAGGCCCCGGGCCGCATCCTGCAGCTTCCGGGCGAATAGAGCGCGCCGCGCCAGCGGCCTAATCTCCATAAAGAAGATTTTCGAATTCAGCGACTTGCGCGAAAGGGCGCCGCGCTCCACGTTACCGCCGTAATAAAGAGAGGCATCGGATGTCGACCCCGTCGATCCAGATGCGGCCCGGTTTTTGCGCACGGCGATGGCGCTTGTTTGTTTGTCTTGCGCTGATGGCGAGCGCATTTTCGGCGACTGCCGCGCGCGCTGACAACGTATCTGACGCCGCTGGCGCGCAGTCCAATGCCGCCAGCGACCGGGATTGCAAGGCGTTCGGCTGGCCAGTCGCTCAGGAGCGCGCCTTGTTCGACGATCCCGATCTCCCTCACCGCAACTCCGGCGCGAGGCTGCGGCGGATCGACCGTGCGGTCGACCTGAAGCTGTTGCCGACTTCGAAAGTGCAGTTCTTCCTGCCGCCCTTGAAGGCCGCCAACCCTCACAGCTACAGCGGCTTCGTGACATTTTTCGGCGTCCCCCGTGAGGGCGTCTATCAGGTGACGCTGTCGGAGAACGCCGACGTCGACCTCTTTGAAAACGGCGCGCGCATTCAGGCCGGCGAGATGGCGCGGGCGCCGAAGTGCCCTGGCGTCAAGGTCGGCGCACGTTTCGCGCTCGCTCCCGGCGACCTCGTGCTTTTGCAGATTTCAAACGCGCCGGACCCCACGATCCGCGCGTCCTTCGCCGAAATCCAGCCATGATGAAAGGGACGAACGTCCGCTTCCTTGCGAGGAGCCGAGGCCCCCCCGCCGGCTATCGCCGTGGAGCCCTTCTGTCTATCGTGGCGGCGACGCTCATAGCCTTGCAGGAGCCGTTCTCCGCCTTGGCGGCTCGCCGTCTCGAGGCCTGGGATTTCATTGGCCTCACGCAGGTGGCGCTGCTCGGCTCGATTCCGCTGTTAATCGCGCGCGCCGACGCGCGCCGCGACTTCGTCGCTCTGCTCTACGAGCCGCGTTCCTGGCCGAAATTCGCGGCGCTGCTGCTGATCGGGCTCGGGGGCCTGATTTTCTACGATATAGGTCTGAGCAGCGCCCATCCCATCATCACGGCCGCCGTGCTCAACCTCTCGCCTTTCTGGGCGGCGCTGGTGGCGCGGCTTCTGTCCGGCAAGCGGCTGCCAGGATCGCCGCGGCTGTTCTTCGGCTGTCTGATGGTCGCGTTCATCGGCGCGATGCTGATCGCCTGGAGCCAGATCGGCGTCGACAATGCCGAACTCGCCCGCCAATTGCTCGAGAGCGTCCTCCACAGCCACTGGATCTTCGCACTGCCGATGCCGATCTTCTTCGCGCTCAGCGGGGCGCTCGTCTACATCTGGTTCAGGGATTTCGACGAGGGCGCGGCGGTCGCCGCCAATTTCGTGGTTTCGGCGGCGGCGCTGATTCCGCTCGCGCTGTTTTTTGCCTGGCGGCGCGGCGAAACCGAAATTCCTGAAGTCTCCGTTACCGCGATCCTGCTGCTGTTGATCGCGGTCGTTTCGTCCTCGGCGGCCGGCCGCGTCTTCTATCAGGCGGCGCTGACTGCGACCGGCAACGACAACGGCTTCGTGACCATGTTCTTCCTGGCGATCCCCGCGCTCTCGGCGCTGGTGTCCTGGCCAATGTCGCGCTGGATCAGGAGCTTGCACTTCACGCCTTCGCTGATGTTCTTCGCAGGCATGGCGCTGGTCAGCGCGCCGCTATTGCTGTTCTGTCGCGAGACCCTCGGCCGAAAGCCGACGAAATCGCCGGCGATTATCAGAGACGAAGAACGCGAGGGGCCAGGAAACATACAACGCGCGGGCGAATAAATTTACTGCGCCGTTCCGCTCGCCTTCAATTCCGCAATTTTTGCATCGCCGAGCCCGAGCTCGCGTAAAATCTCGTCGGTGTGCTGGCCGAGCCGCGGCGCGGCGAAATCGGCATGCGCGCTCCAGCCGTTTATTCGCATAGGCGCGCGGACGGAAGGCGCTTTGCCGCCCTTGGCGTCCTTCGCCGGCAGTTCGATCGCCATTTTGCGCGCAATCACCTGCGGATTGGCGAAGGCTTCGCCGACCTGGTTGATCGGGCCCGCCGGCACATGCACCGCTTCGAGGGCGGCGAGCAGTTTCCCGCGCTCCTTGGTCTTCATCGCGTCCGCGATCAGCGCGACATATTCGGAGCGATTGCGCACGCGCTCGGCGTTCGAGGCGAAGCGCGGATCGTCGGCGAGATTTTCGAGCCCGATCAGGCGCAAAAAGTCGCGATTCTGCCGGTCGTTGCCGGTCGCGATGATGACGGGCCCGTCGGCGGCCTCGAACACCTGATAGGGCACGATGTTGGGATGCGCGTTGCCCATGCGGCGCGGCGAGGCGCCCGAGACGAGGAAGTTCAGCGCCTGATTGGCGATCACGGCGACCTGCGTGTCGAGCAGCGCCATGTCGATTTCGGCGCCCTCGCCCGTGATGGCGCGCTGCGCCAGCGCCGCCTGGATGGCGATGACGGCGTAGAGCCCGGTGTAGACGTCGGATTCGGCCCACCCGACCTTCTGCGGCTCGCCGTCGGGTTCGCCCGTCAGGTCCATCGCGCCGCCCATGCCCTGGATCATGAAATCGTAGCCCGCGCGCGCCGCCAAGGGCCCGTCGTGGCCGAAACCTGTCATCGAGCAATAGATGAGCCGCGGATTGATCAACTTGAGGCTTGCGTAGTCGAGCCCGTATTTCTTCAGGCCGCCCGTCTTGAAGTTCTCGATCAGCACGTCCGCGCGTTCGGCAAGTTGGCGCACCAGAGCGCTTCCCTCTTGGCGTTCGAAATCGATCGCGATCGAGCGTTTTCCCCGGTTGCAGGAATGGAAATAGGCGGCGTCCAGCCGCTCGCCGTTTTCGCCCGTCGATGAACGGCGGGCCCCAGGCGCGCGTGTCGTCGCCGCCGCCCGTGCGCTCGATCTTGATGACGTCGGCTCCGAGATCGGCGAGCGTCTGTCCCGCCCAGGGTCCGGCGAGGATGCGGGCGAGTTCGAGGACTTTCAGCCCGGCCAGCGGTTTCAGGGCGCGCCCTTTCTTTCTCAAAAAAGCGAGTTCGGCTGGAACGTGCTTAAGCGATGGCCCGAAAGGGGGCAAGGCGAGCCCGCATTTGACTAGAGTCAAGCAAAACCCATCCAAAGTATAGAATTTATGTTCAAAGCCGCGGGGAACACTCTTGCGCAAATCAGAATGCGGTGGTTTTGTGGCATTGGCGATTTGGGGCTTAACGCTATGAGATTCATAGAGGTCTCGACGCGGAAAACCGCAGTCGAGGCTCCGACGGCGGCGCTTGCCGTCGTCATCTACGGGCTTTGGGCGGCCGCGACATACTGGCACCAATACTTGCCGATCTGGGCGCTCGCGCCGATCGGGGCCTGGACCGTCGCCTGGCACATGAGCCTCCAGCACGAAATCATCCACGGCCATCCGACCCGCTCGAAGCGCGTCAACACGCTGATCGGGACCTGGCCTCTGGCGCTGTGGGTGCCCTACGAAATCTACCGTCGCACCCACCTGCAGCATCACAACGATTCGCGCCTGACCGATCCGCTCGACGATCCTGAAAGCTATTACTGGACCGATGTGGACTGGCGGGCGATGGGCGCGCTGCCGCACGCGCTGGCGCGAGCGAACGCGACCTTTCTCGGCCGACTGACGATCGGCCCGGCCTGGGCCGCCTGTCGCTTCTGGCGCGGGCTTATCAGGCAATGGCTGTCGCACGATCCCGAAATGGGCGCGATCCTGCTGCGCCACGCGCTCGAGGTCGCCGTCGTGCTCGTCTGGGTGATCGGCGTCTGCCGGATGCCGTTCTGGACCTACCTGCTGTGCTTCGCCTATCCCGGCACGTCGCTCGCGCTGGTGCGCTCCTATGCCGAGCACCGCGCGGCTGAGCCGGAAGAGGAGCGCACCGCCATCGTGGAAAACTCGCGGGTGTTCGGCCTGCTGTTCCTGTTCAACAACCTGCATGTCGCGCATCATTTGAGGCCGGCGCTCGCCTGGTATCGGCTGCCGGAGCTCTACCGTCTCAATCGCGCGGCCTTCCTCGAGCGCAACGGCGGGCTGCTCTACAATAGTTATTTCGACGTCTGGCGGCGCTATTGGCGCTCGCCGCACGACCGGCTGGTGCATCCCTTTGCCAAACGGGCGGCCTGACGCGTTAAACTGGCGTAGATGATCGCCGCCCTTCCGATGTACGAATTTGCCCGGACCGCGCCGGCGCTCGACGCCGTCTGGTCGTTCATGGCGGAGCGGCTCGTTGCAGCGGGCATTGACGCGCCGGCGTCGCTGACGCGCGGGCGCGAACTGCAGAACCTCTGGCGCGATCCCGGGCTGCTGTTCGGCCAGACCTGCGGCTATCCCTATCGGCACGGGCTCGAGCCGTTCGTCGAAATCCTGGCGACGCCGGTCTTCGCCTTCGAGGGCTGCGAGGGCGCGACGCATTGCAGTTTTCTGGTCGCGCGACGCGACGATGCGCGCCGCGACCTCGCCGGCTTTCGCGGCGCGCGCGCGGCGATCAACGCCCGGGACAGCAACACCGGCATGAACCTTTTTCGCGCGGCCGTCGCGAAGGTCGCGGGCGGCGCGCCGTTCTTCGCTGATGTCAGCGTCACCGGCGCACATAGCGCGAGCCTCGCGGCCGTCGCTGAGGGTAAGGCCGATCTCGCCGCGATCGATTGCGTGACCTTCGGCCTAATCGCCCGCGAGTCTCCGCAGCGAGTCGCGGGCGTGCGCGTTCTCGCCCGCACCCCCTCGTCGCCCGCCCTGCCGTTCATCGCGAGCCGCGCGCTGCCGAGGGCGACGCGCGACGCGGTTCGCGAGGCGCTGTTCGCCGCGCGGGCGGCGCCGGGGCTGGCAGAGCCCCGGGCTGCGCTCGGCATTATCGGCGTAGAGCGTCTCGATGACAGCGCATATCGTCAGATCGACGAGATCGAGGCGGGAGCGGCGCGCCTCGGCTACGCCGAACTGGCTTGAATCCCGGGTCGCCACAAAGTTGCGCTTTCGAAGGCGGCGTTCCGGGTTGTCAAAGTTGTCGAAGTTGCCTAGATTGGCGACATGAAGCTGCGTTTCGGAAACGTATCGCGGGCGCCGGCGACGAAAAAAGTCAAAAGAAACCGGATGCAGGTCCGGCGGATCGAACGCGCCACGGCGCAACTCGCCGATCCCGAATTCCTTTCCCGCCTGCTCGCGCTGCGCGAGCGACTGGAAGGGCGGCCTGCCTTTTCCGAGGAAGCCCGAGCGGCTGCTCGGAAAGCGGCCCTCAGACCCGACATCCAAACAGAAGACCAGGGCCTGTACGCGACCGCTTTTGCGGCGGGGCCGCGGGCGCGCGCGATTCTGCGCGGCAAGGCCATCGCGGCGAGCGACTTGAGAGAGTCGGGCGGCAGCTACGATCTCGAGGAGGTCCGTCGGTTGCTTAACGGCGTCACGCGGCAGAGCATCGAAAAGCGCGTTCGAGAGGGCAAGCTGCTGGCGGTTCCAGGTCCGAACAACAGGCGTTTCTATCCGGTCGCGCAATTCACGGACGACGGCTCCGTTGTGGAGGGCTTACAATCCGTCTCGAAGGCCCTGCCTACAGAAAACGGCTTTGCGATTTTGAACTTCCTGGTCAATCCGAACTCTCAGCTCGGCAATGCGAAGCCGATCGATCTGTTGAAGAACGGGGAGATCGAGAAGGTCGTCGAGGCAGCCGAGCGGTATGGTTTGCAGGGCGCTTGAGCGGTCCGCTGCCGCCATTCGATATCGCCGCGCGCACGCCGGAAATTCTCGTCATCGAAGCCGGAACGGTCATCGAGAGATTCTACAATAACGCTCACGACCCGATTTACTTTGACCGAAGCCGAAGAGGTCGAATGAACGCCCCCGATGGCGGCTACGGCGTGCTTTACGCAGCCGGAAGCGTTCGGGGCGCTTTCGCGGAGACCTTCTGGCGCACGCCCGGTCGAAAATTGATTCCGCTCGATTTCGTTCTAGGCATGGCGCGAGCGTCGTTGCGCATCTCGGGGGCCCTCAAGCTCGTCAAGCTTTCGGGATTCGGCTTGGCCAGGTTGGGCGCAACCGCCGAAGTCACCCACGGCGGCTTGCCGTACGAGGTCCCCCAAGCCTGGTCGAGGGCGATTCATGATCTCGATCTCAAGCCCGATGGAATCGCCTACAACGCCCGCCATGACGACGAAGCGCTCTGCTACGCGATATTCGACAGAGCCTCGACAATCGTCGAGGAGCGTTCTCGCGAGGCGAACCTCGATCAAGACTGGTTTTGGCGGCTCGCAGAGAGTTATGGCGTCGCGCTCGCGCCGCCTACGAGATAACGTTGAACCGCATTGACCCCGGCGGCTGATTGTCCCAAAACCGGTTCAGATCGAAACCAAAGCTTTGAGGGAGGCGGCGATGGACCTCAGTTACACGTCTGAGGAGCAGGCGTTTCGCGACGAAGTGCGCGAATTCGTGCGCTCGAACCTGCCGGCCTCAATCCGCGACAAGCTCGCCGCGGGCCGCCACCCGAGCAGGGACGACATCGTCAACTGGACCCGCATCCTCCACAAAAAAGGCTGGTCGGTGCCGCACTGGCCGGTCGAATGGGGCGGCACGGGCTGGAGCCCGGTGCAGCTCTCGATCTTCACCGACGAAATCCAGGCCGCCAACGCGCCGGAATCGCTCGCCTTCGGCACGACCATGGTCGGTCCCGTGATCTACACCTTCGGCAGCCAGGCGCAGAAGGAGCGCTTCCTGCCGCACATCGCCGATTTGAGCGAATGGTGGTGCCAGGGCTTTTCGGAGCCCGGCGCCGGGTCCGATCTCGCAGGCCTGCGCACCGTCGCCAAGCGCGAAGGCGATGAGTGGGTCATCAACGGCCAAAAAACCTGGACCACGCTCGGCCAGTACGCCGACTGGATTTTCGTGCTCGCGCGAACCGACGCCAGCGTGAAGAAACAGGAGGGCATCTCCTTCTTCCTCTGCGACATGAAATCGCCGGGCATCACGGTGCGCCCGATCCAGACGATCGACGGCGGCCACGAAGTCAACGAAGTGTTTTTCGACAATGTTCGGATCCCCGCCGAAAACATTGTCGGCAAGGAGAACAAGGGCTGGGATTACGCAAAATTCCTGCTCTCCAACGAGCGCAACGGCATCGCGCGCGTCGGCGTCTCCAAGGCGCGCCTCGCCAAGATCCGCCGGCTCGCCGAAATCCCGGCCTATGGCGACGAGCCGAAGATCGCCGATCCCGCCTTCCGCATGAAGCTCGCCGCGGTCGAGGTGGAGCTGAAGGCGCTCGAAATGACCCAGATGCGCGTCATCGCCGCCGCGCAGAAAGCGGAGAAGGGCAGGCCCAATCCGATGTCCTCCGTGCTGAAGATCAAGGGCTCCGAAATCCAGCAGGCGACGACGGAATTGCTGATGGACGTCGTCGGTCCCTATGCGCTGCCGTTCGAGCCGGAGCGCGAGGACGGCACGCGCTGGAATGAGCCTCCGGTCGGACCAGACTGGGCGGCGAGCATCGCGCCCACCTATTTCAACACCCGCAAGGTCTCGATCTATGGCGGGTCCAACGAGATACAGCGCAGCATCATCGCCAAGGCCATTCTGGGGCTCTGAAACAAATGGATTTCGATCTCAGCGAGGAACAGCGCCTGATCGCCGACAATCTCGCGCGGCTCATGAAGGACAAATACGGTTTTGAGCAGCGCAAGGCCTACAAGGCCTCGCCGCTCGGCTTTTCTGAAGAACTGTGGGCGCAATATGCCGAGCTCGGATTTCTGGGCGCGGCCTTCTCCGAAGAGGATGGCGGCTTCGGCGGCGGCGCTGTGGAGCGCATGCTCATTGCAGAAAATTTTGGCCGCGCGCTGGCGCTCGAACCTTACGTGGCGAGTGTCGTGCTCGCCGGCGGCGCGGTGCGTCATGCCGGTTCGGCCGAGCAGCGCGAGGCGCTGATCGGCGCCGTCGCTTCGGGAGCGGCGAGGCTTGCTTTCGCGCATGCCGAGCGCGCCGCGGGCTGGAACGCCTTCGATGTTTCGACTCGCGCCGAGAAGGACGGATCGGGCTATCGCATCAGCGGCGAAAAAGGTCTCGTCATCCATGGCGACAGCGCCAACAAATTCGTCGTGCTGGCGCGCACCGCGGGCGGCCGGCGCGACAAGGCGGGTCTCGGCCTGTTCGTGGTTGACGCCTCAGCCGAAGGCGTGTCGCGGCGCGGCTATGAGACGCAGGACGGTCAGCGCGCGGCGGAAGTGTCCTTCGCCAACGTGCGCGTCGGGCCCGAAGATGTGCTCGGCGACCCTGAAGGCGCCGCGCCCGCTTTGCAGGCGACGCTCGACGAGACGATCGCGACGCTTTCAGCCGAAGCCGTCGGGGCGATGAGCGAGGCGGTCGAGCTCACGACCGACTATCTGAAGACGAGAAAGCAGTTTGGCGTGCCAATCGGCTCGTTCCAGGCCTTGCAGCATCGCGCATCTGATATGGTTGTTGCGCTCGAGCAAGCGCGCAGCATGATGTACTACGCGGCGATGATGGCGGACTCGACGGACGCGGAAGCTCGTACGCAAGCGATCTCCGCCGCCAAGACGCAGATCGGCCGCTCCGCCAAATACATTGGCCAGCAGGCGACGCAACTGCACGGCGGCATCGCAATGACCTACGAATACAAGGTCGGGCATTTGTTCAAGCGCATGACGATGATCGACATGAGCTACGGCGACGCCGACTGGCATTTGAAGAGGCTGGGCGAGGGCGCGAGTTTGTTTGCGGCGTAGCGCGGCACGGCCCTCATCCGCGCTTTGCGCACCTTCTCCCGCATGCGGGAGAAGGTGGCCGAAGGCCGGATGAAGGTGACCGCCCTCAAACCTTCAGCACCAGCTTGCCCGTATTGCCTCCAGCGAACAGCATCTGCAGCGTCTGCGGAAAAGTCTCAAAACCTTCGACCACCGTTTCGCGCGACTTCAGCTTGCCTTCCGCCATCCAGCCCGCCATTTCGCGTAGCGCCTCGCCGTAGCGGTCGGCGTAGTCGAACACGACCATGCCGGTCATCGAGGCGCGGGCGACGAGCAGAGCGAGATAGTTGGACGGGCCTTCGACGCGGCCCGAGCCCATGGTGTTGTATTGCGAGATCGCGCCGCAGATCACGATGCGCGCGCCCCGCGCGAGATTGGCGAGCGCGGCGTCGAGGATCGGCATGCCGACATTGTCGAAATAGACGTCGAGCCCTTTGGGGCAATGGGCTCTCAGCGCCTTGCGCACGTCCTCGTGCTTGTAGTCGACCGCGGCGTCGAAGCCGAATTCGTCGACGAGCAGCCTTGTCTTGGCTTCGCCGCCGGCGATGCCGATCACCCGGCAGCCCTTGATCTTCGCGATCTGCCCGACGACCGAGCCGACTGCGCCGGCCGCGCCGGACACTACGACCGTATCGCCGGCTTTCGCCTTGCCGACGTCGAGCAAGCCGAAATAGGCGGTCAGGCCGGGCATGCCGAGCACGCCGAGATAGGTGGAGAGCGGCAGCTTTCTCGCGTCTACGATCTCTACCCCCTTGCCGTCGGAAACGGCGTGGGTCTGCACGCCGAACACGCCGACCACGGAACTGCCGACGGGAAAGCGCGAATTATTCGAGGAAATCACCTCGCCCGCCGCGCCCGCGCGCATCACCGCGCCGACAGCGACCGGCGGGATGTAGGACCTGCTGTCGTCCATCCAGCCGCGCATCGCCGGATCGAGCGAAATGTGAGTGACGCGCACGAGGAACTGGCCCTCGCCCGGCGTTGGAATCGGCTCGTGGGCGAACGCCCAATCGGAAGGCTTGATTTCGCCGACCGGACGCGCGGCAAGGCGGAATACACGATTGTCTTCGCCCATCGGGCCCTCCCGTTTTTCAGACGACCTTCACGTGCAGCCGCACGTCGATATTGTTGCGGGTCGCGTTGGAATAGGGACATATTTGATGCGCGGCTTCAACCAGTTCGTGCGCCTGGGCCTCGTCGAGGCCAGAAATCTCCACGCTGAGATCGACGTCGAGCTTGAAGAAGCCGCTCTCCATCTGCCCGAGTCCAACCGCGACATGCGTCTTGCTGGAGCTGAGAGCGAATTTCTTGCGCTGCGCCACGCGTATGACCGCGTTGTCGAAGCAGGCGGCATAGCCGAGTGCGAACAACTCCTCAGGCGACACGCCCTCGCGGCCTGAGCCCGGCATGGCGATGTCGAGGCTCAACTTGCCGTTGTCGAGCTCGGCGTGACCGGCGCGTCCGCCGACGGCCGAGGCTTTGGAAACAAACAGGATCTTCATGCTCTCTCGTCCTTCGTTGTGTGGAGGGCTCATCAGACCTCGAGTTCGCCCGCGCCTCAGCCATTCCTCCAACTCGACCACCTCCGCCAGCATTCGCATCGCCTCAAAAGTCGCGGCGGCGGCTTGCGCATTGGCGGAGGCGCAGCAATCCTTGAGAAGCGTCACCCGGAAACCGCGGTCCGCCGCGTCACGCACGGTGTGCTCGACCGAATACTGGGTCGCAAGCCCCATCACGGCGAGTTCGGCGACGCCGGCCTCGCTGAGCGCCTCCTCGAGCCCGGTCCGATAGAAGCCGCTATTGCCGCGATGGATGAGCGCGAGTTCGCCGGCCAGCGGCTCGAAGCCGTGCGCCGGCGCCGCTCCCCAGCTCCCGATCGTAACGGCGCCGAGCGCCTCGGTCGCCAGAAACAATTGGCAGTTGCGCGGCAGGTCCGAATAGTCCGGCTGGAACGCGATATGGATATGGGCGACGAGATCGCCCGCCGCCCGCGCCCCCTCCAGCGCGCGGCGACTGTAGTCAAGAAAGCGTCTGAGGTTGTCGATGTCGCCGCGCGCGAAGGGAATCTTTCCTTGGGGGTCGCAGATGTCGTTCTGGAAGTGAAGGGCGATGAGAGCGCGGCGCATCGGCTAAGCGTCAGGCGCGGTCGGCGAAATAGCGGACGGCGAAGTCTATCCATTCGGGAGCGTCCCAGTCGACATGTTCGCCGCGCACGATCGGACCGAGCGAGGCGACGATCGCATCGGCCGCCTCGCCTCCCCGCCGGCGCTCGGCGACCCGCGCGCCGAGATCAACCATATAGTCTCTGACGCCGGCGAGTATTTCTGGCCCTCCAACGGCGCCATGGCCGGGAACGACGATCTTGGGCGCCTCGGCGGCGAGGCTCGTCAGCGCGCTCGCCCAGTTTACCGCGTCGATGTCGGCGTCGTCGGGCGGAAAATACGGAAAGATCGGGAACATGCGCTCTTCCGCGAGATCGCCGACGAACACGGCGCCGACGTCGGGAACGTGAATCGTCTGGTCGCCGCGCGTATGCGCCAAGCCGATCGCGCGGAATTCCACCACGCGGCCGCCGAGATCGAGGCGCGCGGCGGGCCCGTCGTATACTTCGTCGGGCTCCACGAGGTTGACGCCTTCGAGCGCGGCGGCGACGGCCGGGCCGAAGGTGCGGAACATGCCGAGATAGGCGTCTCCCTTCGCCTTGAGCTCATCGCGCTGGGCCGCATTGTAATAGATATGCGCGGCGCCCTTGTACGCCTGAGCGCCGAAGCCGTGCTCGGGATGGAAGTGGGTCAATGTCAACACGAGCTTGCGTTTCCCCGCGAGCTTCTGCGCCGCCGCGAGCACGGCCTCGCCGTTTCTCACCCCCATCCCCGTGTCGACGACCAGCGCGCGTTCCGCGCCGAGCACAATGCCGATGTTGGGCACGAGCGGAACGCGGTGGTCGCCAATCACATATAGGCCGGGCGCGACTTCGCTGACATTGCTGACATCGACGACAGGGGGAGGGGCTTCGGACATGCGTCAGTTCCTCTTCAGGCTGGCCGGGCGCTGGTTTTCGGCCGAAAAACCGCGATCTCCCGGCCATCGGCGATGCCCTTCGGCCGGAACAGGATGATGGCGAGCATCAGCAAGGCAAGCACGCTGTCGCCGATCCCGGCGGGGGCCGCGATCCGAACGCCGCCGATCATGGCGCCGATCTCCGCCTGTCGCAGCAATTCCGTCAACAGCGAAATCGCCAGCGCGCCGAACACCGCGCCCGTCAGGCTGCCCGTTCCGCCGATCACCAGCATGGCGATCACCAGAAATGTGAGATCGAGATAATAGGTCTCGACCCTCAGCGCGCCGAGAAAATGTGCGTAAAGCGCGCCCGCGACGCCTGACAGGAAGGCGCTCAACACGAAAGCGATCCAGCGCGCGCGTAAAATGTTGACGCCGGAAGCCTGCGCCGCCGCTTCATCTTCGCGTGAGGCGCGTAGCATCAGACCGCTGCGCAATTCCTGGTGCGCGAAGGCGATGAGGACGCTGACGCCCGCCCACAGTCCGCCGACCCAGGGGCCGACATAGTTCGGCAATCCCATGAGCGAATTCTGTCCGCCGGTGATGGATGTCCAGTTGCCAAGCGCGACATAGACGACGACCAGCAATGAGAAGGTCGCGATGCCCGCGGAGATGCCCGAAAGCCGCATCAGCGGCCAACCGACCACGGCCGCGACGACCGCAGCGATGAGACCGCCCGCCGGCGCTCCGGCGAGCGCAGGCAGATGCGCCTCAGCGAGCCAGGTAGGCAGATCAGGCAAAAACACGTGCTTTGCCCCCGTCGCCATCGTCAGCAGCGCGGAGACATAGGCGCCAATCGCCATGAAGGCGACATTGCCGAACGACAGCACACCCGAATTTCCGACGAACACGTAGAGTGCGACCACAGCCGTCAGCATGACGAGCGCCTGCGTGACGCGCCGTTGCAGCACGATCGGCGCGAGATCGCCAATCAAGGCCACCGCGAAAACAATGACGAGTAGCGCGACGAGGGGCGCGAGGCGGCCCATCAGATGCGCTCCTTGAGGCTCTTGGCCGGAAATAGCCCCTGCGGTCGAAACAGCAGCAGCACGGCGACCAGAATGAACACGAAGGCTTCGCGAAAGGGCCTCAAGTCTTCCGGCAACAAGGCCTGCAGCAGGCTCGCGCCCGCGCCGACCAGAAATCCGCCGATCGCCGCGCCCGAGAGATTGCCGAGCCCTCCGATCACGGTGCCGACAAAGGCGACGACGACGAGCTGCAGGCCCATGCGCGGCTGCACGAGGCCAGTCTCGGCCGTGTGCATGCAGGCGACCGCAGCGGCGAGCAGCGCGCTGATCGCGAAGGCGGTCGCGATCACGCGATTGGCGCGCACGCCGAGCACCTGCGCCATGCGGAAATTCTCCGCCGCCGCGCGCATTTCGAGTCCAAGCCGCGTCGAGCCGAGGAACCAACTGACCCCGATCATCATTGCGAGGCTGATCGCGATCGTCACGAGTTGCAGCAACTGCAAGCGCACGCCGGCGATGCTGAGCTGTGCGGTCAGGCCGGGGAGAAAGTCGACGCCTTTGGGCCGCGAGGTGACCAGCATGATCATGGTCTTTTGCAGGAAAAAGCTCACCGCGAACGAGGAGACGAGCAGGGTCGCGGGATCGGCGCCGCGCAGCGGACGGAACGCGACGCGTTCCGTGAGCAAGGCGAGCAGCACCGCGGCCGTCCCCGCGCCGAGAATGGCTAGCGCGGCGGATTGGGAATAGAACAGCAGGATCGCATAGCCGCCGATCGTTATGAGATCGGCATGGGCGAAATTGACGAGCCGCATCACACCGAAGATCAGGCCGATGCCCAGCGCGGTCAGCGCGTAGAGGCCGCCAAGGCTCGTCGCGTCGACGAGGATCTGCGCGGCGGCCTGCATCAGATGCGCGCCTCCGCGTCGAGCGGGGCGCCGAAATAGGCGTCTTCGAATGCGCCCGCCGCGACGATCTCCGCGGGGCGGCCGGAAAGGGTAAAGCGGCCGTGGCTCATGACATGGGCGCGATCGGCGAGGCCGAAGGCGCGCTCGGCGTTCTGTTCGACGAGCAGGATCGAAACGCCGCCCGCGCGTATTGTTTGAAGTTTCTCGTAGACCTGGTCGACGATCCTGGGGGCGAGGCCCAGCGAGGGCTCGTCGAGCATCAGCAGGCGCGGGCGCGACATCAGCGCGCGCGCTATGGCAAGCATCTGCTGTTCGCCGCCCGACAGCAGGCCGGCGGGCTGCCGCCGCCGCTCGCCGAGAATGGGAAATTCGGCGAAAACATTTTCGATGTCGGCTGCGATTTCGGCGTCCCGTCTGATTGTTGCGCCAAGCCTCAGATTCTCGATCACGGTCAGCGTCGAAAAGATGTTGCGCCCCTCGGGAGTCAGCGCCGCGCCCAACCGTACGATCTCACTGATCGGCACACCCGACGTGGAGCGGCCGCCGATCCGCACTTCGCCTCCCGCCATACGCACAACGCCGGCGATCGCCGACAACAGCGAGGATTTGCCGGCGCCATTAGGTCCGACGATCGCGACGATTTCGCCGGCGAGCACGTCGAGATCGACATGCCGCACGGCCTCGATCGCGCGATAGCGCACCGCGACGCCGCGCGCCTCCAGCACGTAGGTCATGCGGCGGCGCTTCCCAGATAAGCTTGCCGCACTGTCGCATTCGCCCGGATCTCGACAGGCGATCCGACTGCGATCGTGCGGCCGCTGCCGAGAACGTGGATGCGGTCGCAGAGCGACAGCACGAGCGGCATGTTGTGCTCGATCACCAGCACGCCGCAGCCGCGGCGGCGACGAATTTGAGATATCTCCCGGCCGAGGCTCTCGGCCTCCCTTGGCGAAAGGCCAGCGGCCGGTTCGTCGAGCAGCAGATACGAGGGCGACAACGCGAGCGCACGCGCGAGGCCGACGCGGCGCTCCTCGCCGTAACTCAGCGCAGTCGCGGGATGGTCTGCTCGCGCTTGAAGCGCAAACTCCTGCAGGAGGGCTTTGGCCGAGGTCCGCGCGGCGCTGCGCGAGACGCCCTTGGCGACGAGCCCAGTCTCAATGTTTTCCGCGACGCTGAGGTTGCGAAACAGCCGCGCCGCCTGAAACGTTCGCGCTACGCCCGCGCGCGCGAACGCGTCCGCCGGTTCGCCCGAGAGATCGCGGTCTTCGAGCTGAACCGAGCCGATCGAGGGGCGCTGGAAACCGGACAGGACATTGACGAGTGTCGTCTTGCCGGCGCCGTTGGGTCCGATCAGGCCAAGGATTTCGCCTTTCTCGAGCGTGATCGCGACGTCCTCGATGGCGGTCAGCCCGCCGAAGCGGACCGACACCCCCAATGTCGCGAGCGCCACTCGAGGCGGCTCAGAACGGCGGAAATTTTTCGACCGTATAGCGCCCTTCCGCGCCGAATTTGCCGTCCTTCACGGCCAGGATCGTCATCGGTCGGTCGGTGGCGATGTGGACGCTCGAGGTCCAGGTCGTCGGACCGATCACCAGCGGCGTCTTGTCGAAGGCGTCGAGTTTGGCCGCAACCTTGTCGCCGTCGAGCGACCCGGCGGCGTTGGCGGCTTTCGCCCAGGCCTGCACAGCCGAATAGCCGCGCAGGCCATAGGAGACGTCCGCCTTGCGGCCGTATTTGGTCTCGAAGCGTTTGAAGAACGCGTTGACGTCCGCATTCGGATCGTCGCCGTATTTCGACCCGTAGTTGACGATGTAGAAGTTCGAGAGGTTCGGCACGCTGCCGATCCAGAAGTCGCCGTCCATCGACTCGCCGGTCAGGATCGGCTGATCGAGGCCCGCCGCGCGCAATTGCCGGATGGCGCTCGGTCCGCCCGGCACGTAGGAGCACAGGAAGATGAGGTCAGGCTTCTTCGGCAGGCTCGTGATGCGCGTCACCTGAGCCGCGATCGAGGGATCGCCGTTCAGGAAAGTGTCTTGCCCGAGCAGCGCGTCGGCGCCGCCGAGCTCCTTGAAGCGGGTCGCAAAACTTCCGCACAGCGACTTCGTGTAGGAGATCGTGTTGTCGATCAGCACATAGGCCGTCTTCCAGCCTTTGGTCTTGTAGGCCCATTCGGCCATCAGGCCGCCCTGCGCCTGCGAGGCGTTGGAGACCGAATAGGCCAACGGGCCGATGCCCTGGACGCCGAACTTCGGATCCGAGGCCGCCGAGAAGGCGACCACATTGTTCTGCTGCGCGACATAGGCGCCTGGCGCGCCGAAATCGAAGTCGGAGGGAAACAGGATCGCCTTGGCGCCCTTGTGGATGACCTCGAGCGCGCCGTCCGCGCCGAGCGCGGGCTCCGACTTGTTGTCGAACTCCACGACTTCGATCGGCTGCCCGAGCACGCCGCCCGCGGCGTTGATGTCCTCGACCGCGAGCTTGGCGCCGGCCACCGTGTCGGCGTCGATCGGTTGGAACCATCCGCTGAACGACATGACGAGGCCGAACACCGGCTTGTCCGCCGCTCTCGCGGCCGCGCCGAGCGCGAACAACGAAACGAGGCCGGCGACAGCAAGCTTGAACGCGCCGCTTTTCATGCAAGTCCTCCCGAACGAACGAACGAGCCAGCACGCAGCCGAACGCACGCGCTGGCGTGGCCGAGACTGCCGCAGTTTCGAGGCTTTGGAAAGACGAAAATTGAAGCTTGAAATATTTACGCGCCTCGTCGGCAGGCGCTTCGCCGGAATGCTCAGGTGAGCATCGGCGTCAGGTCGGGGTCGCCCTTCTGCATCGCGCGCTGGTACGCGGGACGCGCGCCGACGCGCTGGAGATAGGCGAGAATGGCCGGATAGGGCTTGAGGTCGATAGGCATGAAGAGCCGCATCGTCGTCAGCGAGAACACGCTCATGATGTCGGCCGTGGTGAATTCGCGGCCCGCGAACCAATCGCCGTCCTTGAGACGCGCCTCGACGAGCGCGAACACCCGGTCGAGCCGCCCCTGCATGGTCTGCCGCAGCGGATGTTCGGCCGGCAGGCCCGTCCGCCCCATGATCATCGAGCGCCCCATCGCCGGCTGCAGGTTGCCGTTGGCGAAATGATGCCAGTAGAGGAAAGGGACGAAATCGGGATGGTCAGGACCGAGCTTGAGGCGGCCGCCGCCGTGTTTGGCGATGATATAATCGACGATGGCGCCGGACTCCGCCAGCAGCACGCCGTCATCCTCGATGACCGGCGCGGCGCCGAGCGGATGCAGCGCCTTCAATTCGGGCGGCGACAGCATGGTGACGGCGTCGCGCTTGTAGAGTTTGAGCTCATAGTCGAGCCCCAGTTCCTCACACAGCCACACGATGCGTTCGGATTGCGAATGGCCGAGGTGATGGACCTTGAGCATGGACGGGTCTCCGCCGAGTTTAACGACGGCAATTCTTAGAGAAGTATTTGCGCCGAGTTCGAAACGACGCGCGGCGAAAAAACGCCGTTCAAAGCTCGAGCGAGCCGTCCGCGGGCAACGGCTCGGCCGAGCGCGACAGCAGGCGCGCGACCGCCGGGGCGGTGAACATCACGACGAAGAAGCGCGCCACCTGCATGGCGATGACGAAGGGCGTGTCGACCTTGGTCGTCGCGGCGATGATGGTCGCCGAATCCATGCCGCCGGGGCTCGTCGCGAGGAATGCGGTCAGGGGATCGACGCCGGCGATCGGCACCAGCGCCATGCCGAACGCGCCGCAGACCGCGATCAGCGACACGATCGAAATGATGAGACGCGGCAGCACGCGCGCGGCGTGACGTAAAACATCCGGCGTAAAGCGCGAGCCAATCGACCAGCCGAGCAGCGCGTAACAGAGCGCCAGCACCGGGGTCGGCAGCTCCACGCTCATGAGACCCGTCGCCTTGCCGGCGAACCCGACCGCCATCGGGACCAGCATCGCGCCACCAGCTATCCCGAGCCTGCCGCCGACGAACGCGCCGCCGAAGGCGACGACGAGGGTTTCCACGACCGATGTCCAATCGAGCGCCGCCAGCCCCGGGCTCACGCCCTGCGCCCCCGAGGGCACGCCGAGCGCGCGCGCCATCAGCGCGGCCGCGGCCGCGCAGCAGGCGACGCGCAGATATTGCATCAGCGCGACGAGCCGGAAATCGGCGCCGTAATGCTCGGACATGATCGTCATGATGGTCGCGGCGCCCGGCGAGGAGCCCCAGATCGCCGTCGTGCCCGGCAGCACGCGCGAGCGGGCGAGCAGCCAGCCGAGCAGGGACGCCGCGACCATCGTCGACAGGGTCCCGACCAGGAAGATTGGCCAGCGTCCCGCCATCTCTCCGCCGACCGAGAGCGGCAAAAAACCCGCGATCATCAGGCCGATCACGCCCTGCGCGGCGACGAAGGCCGGGGTCGGCACGCTGACGCCTCGCCCCGCTGCGGCGAGCGCGACCGCGGCGATCATCGGGCCGAGCAGCAGCGCCGCCGGCAGCCGCAGCGCATTGAGCGCCAGGCCGATGGCGAGCGAAAGCGCGACGAGAGCAACCCAGCGCGTCGCCGGCGTCCATTCCCCCGACGTCAGCGACCGCAGGGCGAACGCCACGCCGCGCGTCATTTCAGCGCAATCTCTTCGGAAGTCGTCACGCGCGCCAGGCGCGGAAAGATCGCCTTGATCGCGAATCCGTGCATTTCGCTCGTGAAACTCGCGCAGATGTCTTCGGGCACGACCACGTTGTAGCTCAGTTCCCACGCGTGCCGGACTGTCGACTCGACGCCCATATTGGTGGCGATGCCGCCGATCACCACATCGGTCACGCCGCGCCGGCGCAATTGCAAATCGAGGTCGGTGCCGGTGAAGGCGCCCCATTGGCGCTTGGTGACGACGATATCGCCGGGCGAGGCGAGCCCTTCGGCGAGTTCGCTCCAGTCCGCTGGCATGCCGCCCGGGGGAACCGCCATGCGCTCATCGACGAGGTTTTGCGGCGCGTCGGAGAAATTCGCTGCGAAAGCGACCCGCACCAGCACGACCGGCGCGCCCGCGGCGCGAAACCGGGCGGCGAGCGCCTCAGACTTCGCGAGCACTTCCGCCGCGGACCGCGGCGCGGTCTGTCTTGCGAGCACGCCCTTCTGCAGGTCGATGAGGACGAGCGCGGATTTTTTGGGATCGAGCGTGATCATGGGAGCAACTCTCAAACGTTGGGGAGGCGCAGCCGCCTACCACAATTCGAGGCGATCCCGGATCAATCCTTCGCGCGCTCGACGTAGCTGCCGTCCTCGGTCTGGACCACGATGCGCGTGCCGGTCGCGATATGCGGCGGCACCATCACGCGCGACCCATTGGAGAGCTTCGCGGGCTTGTAAGAAGAGGACGCTGTCTGGCCCTTCATCGCCGGCTCCGTCTCGACCACCTCCAAAGTGACGCGCTGCGGCAACTGGATGGCGACCGGGATTTCGTTGAAGATCGACATCAGGACCTTCATGCCCTCCTGCAGCCACTGCGCCTGATCGCCGATCACGTCGGCGGGCGCCTGCAACTGGTCATAGGTCTCGTTGTTCATGAAATGGTAGCCGTCGGCGTCCTGGTAGAGGAAGTTGAATTCCTTGTCCTCGACGAAAGCGCGCTCGACCTGTTCGGTCGTCTTGAAGCGGTCGGTCGTCTTCACGCCGTCGGAAAGCCGGCGCATGTCGATCTGCGTCGTCGGCGTGCCCTTGCCGGGGAAAAAACTTTCGGCGGTGAGCACGACGCACAGGCTGCCGTCCTCGCGTTCAATGATATTGCCCTTGCGAATCGAGCTGGCGATCACTTTCACTTGCAAACCCTCGAGTTTTACACGCAGAGGCGCATTGCGCCCTAAGCGAGAATGGAAAAGATGCGGCCCCGCGCGTCCCTGATAGGGCCGCGTTCGGAGCCGATTCGGGCGCCACAAACCAGATTGGGAGCCAATTGTCGATTCCTTCTCAAAGCCCGTCGCCCTTCTGGACGCCGGAACGCCACCGAGACCGCCGGCCGCGGCTGCTGGCGAGGGCAAGGGCGGCGGCGACGTTGCGCGCCTATTTTGCGGGCGAAGGTTTTTTGGAGGTCGAGCCCGCCGCCTTGCAGGTTTCGCCCGGCAACGAGACGCATCTGCACGGTTTCCGCACGGAGATGATCGGCGACGACGGAGCGCGCCACGCGGCCTATCTGCACACCTCGCCGGAATTCGCCATGAAGAAGCTGCTCGCGGCGGGCGAACGCAAGATTTTCGCGCTCGCCCGCGTCTTCCGCAACCGCGAGCGCGGCGCGCTGCACGCGCCGGAATTCACCATGCTCGAATGGTATCGGGCGGGCGAGCCGCCGGCGGCGCTGGAGCGCGATTGCAAGGAATTGCTGCGGATCGCCGCCGAGGCGGCGGGGACGAAGCGGTTCGTGTTCCGCGGCCGGGAGGCGGACCCGTTCGCGGAGCCCGAACGGCTCACGGTGCGCGACGCGTTTCTGAAATATTGCGGGATCGATATTTTCGAGACGCTAGCGGAATCGCCCCCTTCTCCCCTTGCGGGACCGAGGGAAACGCTATCGCGTTTCCCGGGGGGTGGCCGAGGGCCGGATGAGGGGTCTTCGCAAGATAAGGCTCATCACGTCGGGGGACCTTCCCCCTCCTCCCTTGTGGGGGAGGGCAGGGGAGGGGGGTCGGCGCCGCTTGGCCGCCTCTCGCCAGATGGCGCCGTGGCGTCCCCCCACCCCAACCCTCCCCCACAAGGGGGGAGGGAGTACGCCGCCGCCCGCTTCGCCTCGCAAGCCCGCGCGCTCGGGCTGCGCACCGCGGCCGACGATTCCTGGTCGGACGTGTTCTCCCGGCTGCTCTCGGAGCGGGTCGAGCCGAACCTCGGGATCGGCCGGGCGACGATCCTTTGCGATTATCCAGCGAGCGAGGCGGCGCTGGCGCGGCTCAAAGCGGACGACCCGCGCGTCGCCGAACGCTTCGAGCTCTATGCCTGCGGCGTCGAACTCGCCAATGCCTTCGGCGAACTGACCGACGCCGCCGAACAGCGCCGCCGCTTCGAGGAAGACATGACCCTGAAGGCCCGGCTATACGGCAAATCCTATCCGATCACGGCGCCCGTTACTCGCCATTAGGACGCTTCGTCGGATCGAACCGCGCGTGCCCCGGTTCGTTCCTAGGATCAAAAGAAATCTAGCTGCGCCGTCATTGCATCGAACCTCCAGCAGCCAGCGGCAACATCGATCGCTGTCGCATGGACTGAAGTTGGTTGCACGCGGCGGCCCGCGCGACCTGCTTGAAGAAGACGTGAGCATAACGAAGGGGCGATCCCACATGCAGGCTGCGCCTTTTTGGCAGTCGAGGCAAGATCAATGTCGCGTATCAGACATATCCCTCGACTTTGGTCGGCACGAGGGGTACCTTAATGAAAGTCCAGACGCCATGATGCGCGCGCATGCTCTTTTTAAGATTGATATCGGAGCCCGGAACAGGCGTCCGTGCTCGCGACGCTTCGCAACGATCTCTGCCTCTTTGAATGGAATCCATTTTGGAATTGATCAGAAGTCTCAAGGCAGACCGCCGATGAGCACAGCAACGCGTTCGGGTGCGCAGAAGTCATCCGGTACCGCGGCAAAGCCGGCAGATGCTCTCGTGCCCGGGCTGGCTGAACGGGGTGACCGAGATGACAGTTGGATCAAATTCTAAGGCGGCATCGGTGCCAAATCCGCTCGGCCTCGAGTGGCTCGCTGTTCCGAAGCTCTCTGCAGCGTCTTCCGGCAATCTGATGACGAGCTGGCCGGAATACATGGTCGATGCGTTCCAGCGCAGCGTTCTCTTCCTCGACCTGCTGCGGCAGCGCGGCAACGAAGAGATCGAGATCACATCGCGGCCGATGGCGACCGTGCTGCGCTTCGACCATGAGGTGCTGATGAGCGGCCGGTCGCTGCCGCGGCCGATCAACTACGCGCTCTCGCGCATCGTGCCGCCGCCAGGGAGTTGCGACCGACCCGCGCAAGCGGCCGGTCGTGGTGGTCGACCCGCGGGCCGGCCAGGGGCCAGGCATCGGCGGCTTCAAGGCGGAAAGCGAGATCGGCGATGCCCTGAACGCCGGCCATCCGGTCTATTTCATCGGCTTCGGCGCGACGCCCGCGCCCGGCCAGCAGTTCCTGGACGTCGTCGAGGGGCAGGTGAAGTTCTTCGAGCGGGTGGTCGAGCTTCATCCGGACGCGCCGCGTCCGTTCGCCATCGGCAACTGCCAGGCGGGCTATCAGACGCTGATGGTGGCCATGCTGCGGCCGGACCTGTTCGGGCCCTGCCTGGTCGCCGGCTCGCCGATGTCCTACTGGCAGGGCGTGCACGGCAAGAACCCGATGCGCTATTCCGGCGGCCTGCTCGGCGGCAGCTGGCTCACCGCGATGACCAGCGATCTCGGCAACGGCAAGTTCGACGGCACCGGGCTGATCCTGAACTTCGACATCCTGAACCCGGCGAATTGGCTGTGGGGCAAGCAATACGAGGTCTATACCAACATCGACACCGGGGCGGAGCGCTACCTCAAGTTCGAGAAGTGGTGGGGCGACTTCATCCAGCTGAACGGCGACGAGCTGCAATTCCTGGTGGATAATCTCTTCATCGGCGACAAGCTGACCCGCAACCAGCTGCAGTCGCACGATGGCACGATCTTCGATGTGCGCAACATCACCTCGCCGATCATCGTGTTCACCTCGACGGAAGACAACATCAGTCCGCCGCCGCAGACGCTCGGCTGGATCCTCGATCTGTATCGGGACGTCGACGACATCCGCGCCACCGGCCGGACGATCGTCTACTGCCTGAGCCACAAGATCGGGCATCTCGCCCTCTTCGTCTCCAGCCAAGGTGGGCGCCGAAGCAGGACGAGGAGTTCGTGCAGCTGATGGACGTCATCGACTGCCTGCCGCCCGGTCTCTACGAGATGGTCATTTCGCCGCGGCCGGCGGACGTGCCCCGGGCGGCTTCGTCACCGGCGACTGGATCGCCCGCTTCGAGGCCCGCTCGCTCGACGACATCCGCGCGCTCGGGCGCAACAGCCCCGAGGACGACCGCGCCTTCGCCGCCGTGGCCCGGCTGTCGGAGCTGAACCTCTCGATCTACCGCACCTTGATGCAGCCCTTGGTGCGCGCGCTCGCCAACCAGCCGACGGCGGACCTGGCCCAAGCCCTGAACCCGCTGCAGGCTCAGCTACACGATCTTCGCCGACAGCAATCCCTGGATGAAGGGCGTGCAGAAGCTGGCTGCCGGCGTGGCGGCGGCGCGCAAGCCGGTGGCGGCCGACAATCCGTTCCTGGCGCTGCAGACGCAGGTCTCGGACCAGATCATCGCCGCCCTGGACGCCTATCGCGTGGCGCGTGACCAACTGGCCGAGCAGATGTTCTTCGGCTTCTATGGCTCGCCGTTGGTGCAGGCGATCCTCGGCATCAACGACGGACAGCGAGGTGCGGCCGTTCCCCGGCACATCGCCCGAAAAGCTGGCGGCGCGGCAGGCCCAGGCGGACGCGTACGCGGCGAAGCTGCAGACCGGCGGGTTCGACGAGGCGCTGACCCGGGCGGTGCTGTACGTCATCGCGGCCGACCGGATGCTCGACCAGCGCTGTGCGCTTGCGTTGAACGTCGCGCGCCAGCAGCTCATGCATCTATCGCTCGCCGAGTTCAAGGCGCTGGTGCGGGACCAGTTCTTCGTGCTGCAGCTCGAGCGTGAGCGCGCGGTGGAGGCGCTTGCGTCCCTGGTGCCGGAGGCGGACGCGCGGAAGGAACTGCTGAAGCAGGTGCGCGCGATCGTCGGCGCGGGCGATCGCCCGCTCGCCGCCGAGCGCGACCGCCTGGCCCGGCTGTCGCAGGTGCTGGCGGCGCCGATTGAGAAGCCGGCGGCTCCCGCGACCGTCCCGCCGAACCTCGTACGGCGCCCCGGCGTGCATCGAAGCGGCGCTGTACGCGCACTGAGACGGGGGCCTAGCGTGCAGCATGCAGACCATCGTGAACAAGACGTTCGAAGAGATCGCTGTCGGCGACGCCGCGTCGGTCGCAGCGCACGCTGCAGGCCGGCGACGTGCGGGCCTGGGCCGCCGCCTTCGGCGAAGTGGACATGCTCGCCGGCCCCGGCGAGAGCCAGGCGGCGGCCGGCATCGTCACGGCCATCCTGACCGCGCTGGTCGGTTCGGCCCTGCCGGGACCCGGCAGCTCGATCCGCGCGACCTCGGTGCAGATCAAGGGCGCGCTGCCGATCGACGCGGCGATGACGGCGCGGCTCGTGGTGCGGGAGAAGCGGCCGGATCAGGGGATCGTCGTGCTGGACGGCCAGTGCACCGACCCGGCGGGTCAGGTCGTCGCGACCGCGATCCTGGAAGTTCTGGCGCCGACGACGCGGCAGCAACGCCAGGTGGCGGAGCATCGGCTCGAGGGGCTGCATCGAGCGCTGCCAGGGTCTCAAGCCGATGCTGACCGGCGTGGTGCACCCGTGCAGCGCCGATGCGCTGGCCGGCGCGGTGGAGGCCGCCGAGGCCGGGCTGATCCTGCCCGTGCTGTTCGGCCCCGAGGCCGAGATCCGGCGGATCGCGGATCATGCGCACCTGGACATCGCCAAGTGCCGGATCGTGGCCACCGACGGCCCCGAGGACTCGGCGCTGAAGGCCGCCATGGCCGCCGGCGCCGGCGAGGTCGCGGCGCTGATGAAGGGCAGCCTGCACACCGACGTGCTCTTGCACGCGGTCATGCAGAAGGAAGCGAAACTGCGCACCGGGCGGCTGATCAGCCACTGCGTGATGGTGTCGGTGCCGACCTATGCGCGCCGCTTCGTCATCAGCGACGTCGCGCTGAACATCGCGCCCGACACCGACCAGAAGCGCGACATCTGCCAGAACGCGATCGGCTTCGCGCGCGCGCTCGGCATCGACCTGCCGAAAGTGGCCGTGCTGGCGGCGGTCGAAATGGTGCGGACCAAAATGCCGGCCACGCTCGACGGCGCGATCCTGGCGAAGATGGCCGATCGCGGGCAGATCGTCGGCGGCATCGTCGACGGGCCGCTCGACCTCGATGCCGCGGTGGATGCCGAAGCCGCGCGGATCAAGCATATCTCGTCGCCGGTCGCGGGCCTCGCCGATGTCCTGATCGTGCCGAACATCGAAGCCGGCAACATGGTCTACAAGAATCTCGCCTTCATGGCCGATGCGCAGACCGCGGGCCTGGTGGTCGGCGCGCGGGTGCCGGTGATCCTGACCAGCCGCGCCGACACCGCCGCCGCGCGCCGCTTCTCGGCCGCCGCCGCCGTGCTCTACGCCGATGCGCTGGCGCGCGATCCCGCCATCCTGCTGCCTGAAACCGCGGAGTGATCGGCCATGAGCGAGGCCATCGTCGTCTTCAATGCGGGCTCCACCAGCCTGAAGTTCGCCGCCTATGCGGTGGACGCGGCCGGGTCGCTGCCCTGCTCTGCCGCGGCCGAGATCGACAGCATGCAGGGCGATCCGCATTTCGTCGTCAAGAACGCGGCCGGCAAGCCGCTGGGCCGCGCATGAATGGGGCGAGGGCCACGCGATCGACCACAGGACCGCGCTGCATTTCGTCATCACCTGGCTGGAAGCCAACTAGTCGACACGAAGGTGGTGGCGGCCGGCCACCGCGTGGTGCTCGGCGGCACCCGGTTCGAGGCGCCGGTGCGGATCGACAGGCGACGTGCTGGCCTATCTCGAACTCGCTGGTGGCCATGGAGCCGTCGCACCAGCCCTACAACGTGCGCGGCGCCCGGGCGTTCGCCGAGGCGTTCCCGGGCCTGCCGCAGGTCGCTTGTTTCGACACGCTCGTTCCATCGAACGATGCCGGAGGTGGCGCAGATCTATGCGCTGCCCCAGGACGTGCGCGATGCCGGCGTGCGCCATTGGGGCTATCACGGC
Source organism: uncultured Pseudomonadota bacterium (assembly GCA_963710855.1). Taxonomy (GTDB): domain Bacteria; phylum Pseudomonadota; class Alphaproteobacteria; order Rhizobiales; family Beijerinckiaceae; genus Roseiarcus. Next base: position 33,827 of record CAVQBX010000010.1, read on the forward strand.
ATCTCCTACGACTACATCAGCCGGCAGGTGCCGAAGTTCGCGCCGCAGGCGCGGCGGGTGATCGCCGCGCATCTCGGCGGCGGCGCCAGCATGTGCGCCATGCTGGACGGGCGCAGCGTCGAGACCACGATGGGCTTCGCCGGCGTGTCCGGCCTGCCGATGGCGACGCGCTCGGGCGACGTGCCGCCGGGCGCGCTGTTCTATCTGCTGCGCCGCAAGCTGTTCGACGACGCGTCGCTGGAGAAGATGCTGTACGAGCGCGCGGGCCTGCTCGGCCTGTCCGGCATCAGCGGCGACATGCGGGTGTTGCAGGAGAGCGCGGATCCGCGCGCGGTCGCGGCGGTGGAGTATTTCGTCTACGCGATGACGAAGTATGCCGGCGCCTACGCGGCCGTGCTCGGCGGGCTGGACGCTTTCGTGTTCACCGCCGGCATCGGCGAGCACTCCGCCCCGGTCCGCGCGGCGCTGTGCGCCAAGCTGGCGTGGCTCGGCGTGAAGCTGGACGAGCAGGCGAACGCCTCCGGCGGGCCGCGCATTTCCGCCCCGGACAGCGCCGTGTCGGTCTGGGTCATCCCCACCAACGAGGAACTGATGATCGCGCAGCATACGCTGGCGCTCGTTCGCCCTTAGCCGAATCTTGAAGGACACCGCTCATGGAATCAAACTTCAAGTCGCCCGAGGCTCCTGCAACCGAAGCCGGGCTCGAAGCCCGATGCGAAGGACGATCTGAAATCCCTGCCGCTGGCGGAGGTGGAGAAAAAATTGGGGTCGTCGCCGGACGGCCTCACGCAAGCCGAGGCGCAGAAGCGGCTGACCCAATATGGGCCCAACGAGATCGAAGAAAAGAAGACCAATGAGCTCCTGAAATTCCTCAGCTATTTCTGGGGTCCGATCCCGTGGATGATCGAAGCGGCGGTGATCCTGTCGGCGGTGGCCCGGCATTGGCCGGACTTTGGCATCATCCTCCTTCTGCTTCTGGCCAACGCCGTGGTCGGATTCTGGGAAGAACACCAGGCGGGCAACGCCATCGCCGCCCTGAAGGCCACGCTGGCGATCAAGGCCCGGGTGAAACGCGATGGGAAGTGGGTCACCCCGGCGGCGCGTGAGTTGGTGCCGGGCGACGTCATCCGCGTGCGTCTGGGCGACATCGTGCCGGCGGATGCGCGCTTGCTGGAAGGCGACCCGATCGAGGTGGATCAGTCCGCGCTGACGGGAGAGTCGCTGCCCGCCACGCGCAAATCCGGCGAGGCAGTATTTTCCGGTTCGATCGTTCGTCAGGGCGAAATCGGCGCGCTGGTCTATGCCACGGGTGCGAACACCTATTTCGGCAAGACGGCGGAACTGGTGCAGGGGGCGCAAACCGTCAGCCACTTTCAACGCGCGGTGCTGAAGATCGGCAATTACCTGATCATCCTCGCGGTGGTTCTGGTGGCGATGATTATTGCCGTCGCGATCTTCCGCGGCGACCCGATCCTCACCACGTTGCAGTTCGCCTTGGTGCTGACCGTGGCCGCGATTCCCGTGGCGATGCCCACGGTGCTGTCGGTGACGATGGCGGTCGGCGCGCGCCTGCTCGCCAAGAAAAAGGCGATCGTGACCCGGTTGGTGGCCATCGAGGAATTGGCGGGCGTGGACGTGCTGTGCGCCGACAAGACCGGCACCCTGACCCAGAACAAGCTGACGCTGGGCGATCCGTTCAGCGTGAACAAGATCCCCGCCGAGCAAGTGATCCTCAATGCCGCGCTGGCGTCGCGCGCGGACAATAACGACACCATCGATCTGGCCGTTCTGGGCGGCCTGAAAAACGATCAGGCCTTGAAAGGCTACAAGGTGGCTCATTTCCAGCCGTTCGACCCGGTGCATAAACGCACCGAGGCCACCGTCACGGGCGCGGACGGAAAGGCGTTCAAGGTCACGAAGGGCGCGCCGCAGGTGATCTTGGCGTTGTCGGCCAATGCCGGAGAGGTGAAGCCCGCCGTCGACAAGGCGGTCAACGAATTCGCGGCGCGCGGCTTTCGTTCATTGGGCGTGGCGCGGGCCGACGGAGACGGCAAATGGCAGTTTCTCGGTGTGTTGCCGCTGTTCGATCCGCCACGGGAGGATGCCAAGGCGACCATCGCGACCGCGCGACAGATGGGCGTGAAGGTCAAGATGGTGACGGGCGATGCGCTGGCCATCGCCCAGGAAACCGCCAAGAAATTGGGGATGGGCACAAATATTCTCGATGCCAGCGGCTTCGGCGACACGAAGCATCAAGAGACGGCGGCAGTTGGCCGAGTCCATCGAGAAGGCCGACGGTTTCGCCCAGGTGTTCCCCGAACACAAGTTCCACATCGTGGACGTCCTGCAAAAGCGCGGCCACATCGTCGGCATGACCGGCGACGGGGTGAATGACGCCCCCGCGCTGAAGAAGGCCGACTGCGGCATCGCCGTTTCGGGCGCGACGGACGCGGCGCGCGCGGCGGCGGCCATCGTGCTGATGACGCCCGGCCTGTCGGTGATCATCGACGCGATCAAGGAGAGCCGCCAGAATCTTCCAGCGGATGAACAGCTACGCGATCTACCGCATCGCCGAGACGCTGCGCGTGCTGTTGTTCATGACGCTGGCGATCCTGGTCTTCAACTTTTATCCGTTGACGGCGGTGATGATCGTGATGCTGGCGTTGCTCAACGACGGCGCCATCCTGTCCATCGCCTATGACAACGTTCATTACAAGGATCAGCCCGAGGCCTGGAACATGCGCGTGGTGCTGGGGATCGCCACGGTGCTGGGCATCATCGGCGTCGTGTCCGCGTTTGGCCTGTTTTATCTCGGCGAGCGCGTCTTTCACCTCGACCGCGCGCACATCCAGACGCTGATGTACCTGAAGCTGTCCGTGGCCGGACATCTGACGATTTTCCTGACGCGCACGCGCGGCCCGTTCTGGTCCATACGCCCCGCGCGGATTTTGTGGGTGGCGGTGCTCGGCACGCAAATCGTGGCGACTCTGATTGCGGTCTATGGGCTGTTCATGACGCCGCTCGGCTGGGGTTGGGCGCTGTTCGTCTGGGGCTATGCTCTGGCCTGGTTCCTCGTGAATGACCGCGTGAAACTGCTCGCGTATCGGATTTTCGATCCCGTCAAAGCCGCGCCTAAGCCCGAAGCCAAAGCCGAGCTCAACGCCGAAGCCAACCCGATTTGGAGTGGAACGATGAACGAGAACTCGACGGTGGTCCCGCAACGAAGATGGCTGCGCACGAAAAGGGTAGCACTACAATGCATCCCTCTTCGCGGCACCTACTGAGACCCGTAATTGTTGCTGTGATTCTACTCGTCGCTGTTCTGGTAGGCGTCACCGGCGTCACCGGTTATGTGGAGAAATGGCTGTGGATGCGGCAGCTCGACTACACCGGCATCTTCTGGACGCTTCTGTCGGTTCAGTGGGTGATGTTTTGCTCGGCTTTTGTCGTTGCTTTTCTGTTCCTGTGGATCAATCTCCGCCAGGCTGCCAAAAATAGCGCCGCCTTCCGCAAAGACGGTCAAGCATGGAGGCTTGTCTACCGACTTCTTTTGTCCAGAGCCGATGCGGACACGCAGACCAGTATTGAGCTGTCTCCCAGGCTATTGAAGGCGGCCGTCGTCCTGATCAGCGCCGGCGTCGCTTTGTTTTTTGCGACTGGTTTCTACGCCGAATGGGATACCTATCTCCGCTTTCGTTACGGCGGATCCTTCGGAGTTTCCGATCCGCTTTTCGGGGTCGATGTCGGGTTCTATGTCTTTCATCTGCCCTTCTATGTGCTGTTGCAAAGCAGCCTGACGTTGCTGACGATCTTGACGCTTGGGATCGTCCTTGTGACCTACGTATTCTTAGGATTACAGCGGGCGGGCGGAAGCGGAAGGATCGCGGTCGGCGGTAACGCCACGTCACATCTTTCAGTGCTTCTTTTTATTCTGGTTGCCAATTTTGGATGGGGCTTTTACCTCGATCACTACGAACTCGTCTATTCCACTCTGGGCGTCGTCTATGGAGCTGGCTATGCGGCGGATCATGTAACGCGGATTGCCCTCTGGATCATGGTCGGCGTCTCGGCCGTGGCGTGTGCGCTGCTCGCGTTCAATTTCTTCCGCCCGCGCCTCAAGATGTTGGCTGTGGGAGCCGGCGTGTACGTGGCTCTGTGGATCATCGGGGTGTCGTTGGTTCCCTTCATCTTTCAGAAATTCTTTGTGCAGCCGAGCGAGCTGGCGCTCGAGACGCCCTACCTGAAAAATTACATCGACTTCACGCGGAAGGCCTACCAGCTCGATGCAATCCAGGAAACGTCCTATCCGGCCCTGGCGGACCTGACGCCCGAGGTGATCGCGAGGAACCAGGACACGATCCAGAACATTCGCCTATGGGACTCGCGGCCGCTGCTTCAGACCTATCAGCAGACCCAGGCGATACGCCTCTATTACCAGTTCTATAACGTGGATACCGACCGTTATCACCTGGCGGACGGCTATCATCAGGTCATGCTTTCCGCCCGCGAGCTCTCGCCGGAACTTCCCGCGAAAGCGCAAACCTGGGTCAACCAGTATCTGCAGTTCACGCACGGCTACGGCGTGGTCATGAACTTCGTCTCGAAGAAGGTCGGAGGAGGGTTTCCGCAATACCTTCTCGAGAACGTCCCAGCCGAATCCGCCTTCGGCCTGACCATAACCCAGCCCGCGATCTACTACGGACAATCGATGCCGGGTTATCGGATCGTCGCGACCGGCATCAAAGAGTTCGACTACCCCAAGGGCAATGACAATGTCTACACCAGCTACACCGGAAAAGGCGGAATCCCGTTAGACAGCTTTTGGAAGAGGCTCTTGTTCGCCTGGACCAAAACTGACGTCAACATTCTATTGACCTCCTATCTCAAGCCTGAGAGCCGAATTCAGATCTATCGAGACGTTCGCGAGCGCGTTGCACAAATCGCTCCCTTCTTGCGCCTCGACAACGATCCCTACGCCGTATTGAGCGAGGGGAAGCTGTACTGGATCCAGGATGCCTATACGGTCTCGAATTACTTTCCGTATGCAAATCCAGAGCGGACGAACGCAGTATGAAACTGCGTTGGAGCAGAGCTTGGGTGCCGAGACGACGGGTAGAGCCCAAGACCCCGACGCAGGAGGGACCGAGGCCCGCGCCACGGCTGGCTTTGACGGGCTGAACTACATCCGAAACTCCGTGAAGGTCGTCGTGGACATGTACGACGGAACCGTGCGCTTCTACGTCATGGATCCCAAGGATCCCGTCCTAGCCGTCTATCGGCTGGCGTTTCCCGGCGTGTTCAATGACCTGAGCGAGCTATCCGCGGATCTCAAGAAGCACCTGCGCTATCCAGAGGATCTCTTCACCGTCCAAGCCGACCAATACAGAACCTTCCACATGACGGATCCTCAGGTTTTCTACAACCGGGAGGATCTGTGGACGGCTCCGATGGAAAAGTACGCAGGCCAGGCGCAGCCTATGGAGCCCTATTACATCCTGACGAAGCTTCCCGGAAGCGACCAGCTTGAGTACCTGCTCATGACTCCCTTTACGCCGCAAAACCGGGACAACATGATCTCCTGGATGGCCGCCAGGTCCGATTTTCCCGAGTACGGGAAAATGCTCTTTTACGAGCTTCCGAAGGAAAAGCTCATCTACGGACCAAACCAGGTCGAGGCGATGATCGATCAGAACACCACCATTTCCCAGCAGCTCACCCTCTGGAACCAACAAGGGTCGCGAGTCATTCGCGGGAAACAAATCGTGACACCGATTGAGAACTCGTTCCTGTACGTGGTGCCCTTGTACCTCAGAGCCGAAGGCACGAACTTTCCGCAGCTGAAGCGCGTCATTGCGGTTGCGGGCGACAAGGTCGTGATGGAGCCGACGCTCGACGAGGCGCTCACCGCCCTTTTCGGTACGCAGCAACCTCAGGCGGCGCCACGCAGCGCAAAGCAAACACGGCGCGGCCGCGAAGGTAACCGCCGGCCAGTTGGACGCTGCCCAGGCGAGAATGCAGTTCGAGGACGCCCAGAAGGCGATGCAGCAGGGGGATTGGGACAAATTCGGAAAAGCGATGGAGGCGCTAAAACATCTGTTGGCCAACCCGGCCTTGTAATTTCCGCTTCAGCCCCGCCCGGTCACCAGGCCGGATGGGACTGCTTCCCGCCTCGATTATTGGCCCAACCGGGCACCACCGTTCATGTTCGGAAAACCGAGGAGGCCAAGCTGTACGCGGAGGTCGATTTGTGCATTGCGGCGATGGTCTGCGCGGCCAACAGGAAGCCGCGCGAACCCGGGAAAGCGTAACGACCGGGATTTCAGCCTGCCGAGGCAGGCGGTGCAGGTCGCCACGCCGCCTAGCGAAGTGTGCAATTTTGCACAGACTTTGTGGGCAAGACGGACAGAGAATGCTGGTACGCACACGCCGAACAAATCTGTCATGAACGGCAATTACACACAAACGATGACCGCGTTGAACGCTTGGGCCGTTGCGCTTTGGTGCCGGCATTGCGGGCGGACCGGAACGGGCACTGTTTCCGAAGGCGGTTTGAACGGACAAGCAAGGGCGGTCTGCGCGTGGACAGCCTGTCGAGTGGTTTCGGCGCGGTGGAACTGCGCCCGGAGCCGGGCAAGATATTCGATGTGTGACTTGCAATAGTTCCCCATTGAAGTAGCGCCGCCTACCCCCCAAGGGGCGCGCGCGGCAGCCTCGTCTCAGGTCAGGACTTTTCACTTCAATTCAGGAACTGCGTTATGGACGCGGCGGTACTTCAAGTGTCGGTGAGCTCACCGCTTACGTCACGCTTCCGGCTCTTGCAGCAGAACAGACCGCTGCGCGCAACCTTCGTCCGCCATCAGCCATACAATTGCAAAATGGGATGGATGCGAAGCATTCGCGAGAAATGGGGGAACGCCACCCAGGAAGATCGGCTATAGAGATTACACTCCTTCCGAGCACCGGCGGACGTCGGCGCGGCGCTGAAGAGCCGCCCGGGCACTTCTGAGGAATGAAAGGCGACTTATGCAAATCCCACTGCAAATAAATTCCGAACATGCGGACCTGTCGGAGGCCGCTCGCGCGGCAATCGAACACGAGGTGGAGCGCCTGGAGAAATGTGAACACCACATCACCGGGTGTCGCGTTGCTGTCGTCGCGCCGAGCACGAAGCACCGCCATGGTGCGCGTCTATCGCATCAACATTTGGGTGACGATTCCGCCCCACGAGAACATCGTCGTCAGCCACCAACCTTCCGATGATCGGGGCCATGAGGACGTGTTGGGTCTCGATCAAGGACGCGTTCGCAGCGGCCCGACGCCAGATCGAGGCTCTGGCAAAACGTTAGAATGGCGGCACGCGACGACACCCACGCCCGTTGCGCATGATCCGGAAGTCAGAAGCCGATCGGTCCCGACCAACTGCGCCGGCCCTGGCAGCATCAACCGGACGTCGCCGCACTGCAGCTTCTTCGCTGCCGCATTCCTCGGGAAGGACAATGCTCATGGCCGCCAGCATTGAGGACTACGGACTGATCGGCGATTGCGAGACGGCTGCACTCGTGTCCAAGGACGGTTCGATCGACTGGCTGTGTTGGCCGCGTTTTGACTCCGGGGCGTGTTTTGCCGCTCTTCTCGGGGACACCGGCAACGGACGGTGGCGCATCGCGCCGGCCGACAGCGATGTCCGGATTACCCGCCGCTACAGGCCCAACACGCTGATCCTGGAAACCAGCTTCGTCACGGCCGGTGGCGAAGTCATGTTGATCGACTTCTTGGCCTTACGCGCTCGAGCCCCGCATCTTGTGCGTTTGGTCGTCGGCAAGCGCGGCACCGTCCGGATGAGTACCGAGCTGATCATCCGCTTCGACTATGGTTCCTCCGTCCCGTGGGTGAGACGGACAAACGAAGGGGATTTTCTCGCAATTTCCGGTCCCGACATGCTTATCCTGCGCACGCCCGCCGAGCTTCGAGGCGAGCGGATGACGACCGTGGGCCAGTTCACGGTCTCCGCCGGTCAGACCGTTCCTTTCGTGCTCATGCACGCACAGTCCCATCTTCCGGCTCCGGATCTCGTGGACGCGCAACACGCTTTGAGGCAAACGCAGGAGTTTTGGGAGCAGTGGGCGAGCACCCACCGGAGCACCGGCACGTACGCGGATTCGGTCTCGCGCTCACTCATCACGTTGAAGGCTCTGACATATGCGCCAACCGGCGGCATCGTTGCGGCACCGACTACATCGCTACCGGAGAAAATTGGCGGTGCTCGCAACTGGGACTACCGCTTCTGCTGGCTGCGCGACGCGACGCTCACGCTGCTCGCTTTCATGAATGCTGGATACTATGACGAAGCGCGATGTTGGCGAGATTGGCTGTTGCGGGCCGCTGCCGGAAGTCCTTCCCAGATTCAGACCATGTACGGACTTGCTGGTGAGAAACGGCTCACCGAATGGGAGGTCCCCTGGCTTTCGGGCTACGAGGGCTCGAAGCCGGTACGGATCGGCAACGCCGCCGCCGACCAGTTGCAGATCGACGTGTTTGGTGAGGTCATGGACGCGCTGCATCAGGCACGTATCGGCGGTCTTCAATCTCTCCCGGAAGGATGGGATTTTCAGCGTGCCCTTCTTTCCCACCTGGAAAAGGTCTGGTCGTCCGCAGATGACGGCATCTGGGAGGTCCGCGGAGGACGTCGGAGTTTCACCCATTCGAAGGTGATGGCATGGGTCGCATTCGATCGAGCGATCAAGAGTGCGGAGGCCTTCCGTCTCGAAGGGCCGATCGATGATTGGCGCAAGCTCCGCGCCGAGATCCACGAACAGGTGTGCGAAAAGGCGTTCAATCGCAGCATTGGCGCCTTCGTTCAGGCATACGGATCAGACCAGTTGGACGCGAGCACTCTGCTTATCCCCGCGGTCGGCTTTTTGCCGCCGGCCGACGCGCGCGTGAAGGGAACGATCGAGGCGGTCGAACGCAGGCTCATGCCGAATGGGTTCGTGCTACGGTACGACACGGGGGCCACAAACGACGGTCTCCCCCAGGGAGAGGGTGCCTTCCTGGCGTGCAGCTTCTGGCTGGCTGACGCCTATGTTCTTCTCGGTCGGCGCGATGACGCCCGCAAGCTGTTTGAGCGGCTGCTTTCGCTGCGCAACGATCTCGGCTTGCTGTCGGAACAGTATGACCCCGCCGCAAAGCGGCTGCTCGGCAATTTTCCGCAGGCGTTCTCCCATATCGCCCTGGTCAACACGGCGCACAACATCGCGCGACCGGAGAAGCCGTGCGAGCAGCGGTCCGGGCACATCTCACTTCCCGAGGCAGCGGAATAACATGGCACCCATACGGGTCAGGGATTACTCCGTGGGAATAATGCCCAGGTATGGCGGGCGATCTGCTCGTCTTCCTGCGAGGCGAGGACAAGCACCGCGCAGCGCGACGCGGGATCGCTGATTGGATTGTTCGTCGACCGGTTCCGAGCTTCGTCGAGGCTCACGCCGATCCAGGACAACCCGTCGCAAATCGCAGCGCGTGCTTCCCCGTCATTTTCGCCGATGCCGCCGGTGAAGACGATCAGGTCGACTCCGTCAAGCGCAGCGATCATCGCAGCCACCTGCTTGCGCACGGAATAGCAGAACATTTCGAATGGCAAGTCGTGCATCGGCATTTGACGAAGCCGCTTCATGCAGCCGCCGCATGTCGCTGCTCAGTCCCGAAATTCCGAGAAGGCCGGAACGGTGATCGACCAGCTCTTCGAGCATGGCTCCATCGAACTTCTTCTCACGCATCAGATAGATGAGAACGCCTGGATCGAGATCGCCGCTGCGCGTGCCCATGATCACCCCGCCGGTCGGGGTCAACCCCATGCTGGTGTCGATCGATCGACCGCTCTTGACCGCGGTGACGCTTGCACCATTGCCGAGATGTGCGATCACCAGGCGGCTCGGCAAGGCCGTCGCAAGCTGGTACACGATCAATTCGCATGAAAGACCGTGAAACCCATAGCGCTGGATACCCTCCGATTGCAATTCCTTGGAAACCGGAAGGACACGCGCGACCTCAGCCAATTCGGCGTGAAAGGTGGTGTCGAAACACGCCACCTGCGGAAGCCCGGGAAAATGCTCTCGTGCGAAGCGGATGACCGACAGAGCCGATGGAATATGCAGCGGCGCGAAGGCGCTGGCGGCCTCGAGCTGCCGCAGGACCAAATCATCAATGAGGCAATGCTGCCAGAGCCGCGGTCCGCCATGCACGATTCGATGCCCGATTGCGGCCGGCGCCGGCATGCTGGACTCGGCAAGAAGTTTGCCGATGCGGACGATCGCTTCCAGTTGGCTTGGAATGGATATCGTCTCGGAGAGCAACGCATCTCCGTGCCCATCCTGTGCGCGGAATTTGCTTTTTTCCTCGCCGATCGCCTCAGCCTCGCCGGAGAGCAGCATTTGGGTCCGCGAAAAACCGACGCGATACAATCCGAATTTGAGCGAGGAAGAGCCGCTGTTCAGCGCGAGCACATTCAAGTCCGGTCGCGCGTCCGTCATGCCGTAGCCCGGCGGAACATCGAGCTCACGAGGTCCAACGCCAGTTGCGGACCTCCGGCATGTCGTCGCCATGCTCGCTGATATAGAGTTTGTGACGCTCCATGGTCGTCCAGTAACGTGCCCTCGCCTTCTCCACTTGATCGCTGAGCCGTGGAATCCGCTGGATGGCGTCCAGCGCGAGTTGGTAGCGGTCGAGGTTGTTCAGCACGACCATATCGAAGGGGGTCGTGGTGGTGCCCTCCTCCTTGTAGCCGCGCACATGAATGTTGTCGTGATTGCGCCGCCGGTAGGTCAGCTTGTGAATCATCGCGGGATAGCCATGGAAGGCGAAGATCACGGGCTTGTCCGTCGTGAAAAGTTCGTCAAAATCCTGACCTTCCAGACCATGGGGATGCTCGGACTGAGGCTGCAGTACCATCAAATCCACCACGTTGACGACGCGGATGCGGATGTCGGGGACATACTTGCGCAACAGCGTAACCGCAGCGAGGGTCTCAAGGGTCGGCACATCGCCGGCACAGGCCATGACCACGTCTGGATCGCCGGCATCGTTGCTGGCCCATTGCCAAACGCCGGCGCCGACGGTGCAGTGCCGGACGGCCGAATCGATGTCGAGCCACTGCCACTCCGGCTGCTTGCCGGCGACGATCAGGTTGATGTAGTTCCGGCTGCGCAAGCAGTGGTCCGCCACCGACAGGAGGCAGTTCGCATCCGGCGGCAGATAGATCCGCACGATATCGGATTTCTTGTTCGCGACATGGTCGATAAAGCCGGGATCCTGGTGGGAAAAGCCATTGTGGTCCTGGCGCCAGACATGCGAGGTCAGAAGATAGTTCAGCGAAGCGATCGGCTTGCGCCAGGGGATATTCCTGCTGACCTTGAGCCATTTTGCATGCTGATTGAACATCAGAATCGATGACGTGGATGAAGGCCTCGTAGCAAGAGAAAAGTCCGTGGCGCCCGGTGAGCAGGTACCCTTCGAGCCAGCCCTCGCACAGATGCTCGCTCAGCACCTCCATGACCCGGCCATCGACGCTGAGATCGATGTCGACGTCTTCGACATCAGCCATCCATTCCTTGTCGGAGACCTCGTAGACGGCTTCCAACCGGTTCGAGGCGGTCTCGTCCGGGCCGAACAGTCGGAAATTCTTCTTGTCGAGGTTGAGCTTCATCACGTCGCGCAGAAAGTTTCCGAGAACCCGCGTGGATTCGGCCTCTATGTTGCCCGGCTCGAGCACGGCCACGGCGTAATCCTGGAAGTGCGGCATCGACAGGGGCTGCAACAACTCGCCGCCATTGGCGTGCGGATTGAAGCTCATGCGGCGATGGCCGGTCGGCGCAAGTGCAGCGAGTTCGTCGCGGAATTTGCCTCGTTCGTCGAACAATTCCCGCGGCCGATAGCTCTTCATCCAATCTTCGAGCTGCTTTAAGTGTTCGGGATTCTTCAGATCCGCGATTGGAACTTGATGAGCACGCCAGGTTCCCTCTACCGGCTTGCCGTCGACGAATTTTGGCCCGGTCCAGCCTTTTGGTGTGCGGAACACGATCATCGGCCAGCGCGGCCGCTGCACTGTACCGGGAGAAGAACGCGCCGCACGCTGGATCTCGTGAATTTTGGCTATGACCTTATCAAGCGTACTGGCGAGGCTTTGATGCACCACGGCCGGGATGTCGCCTTCCACGAAATGCGGTTCATAGCCGTAACCGCGGATCAGGTCGGTCAATTCCCGGCGGCTGATGCGGGCGAGCACGGTCGGATTGGCGATCTTGAACCCATTGAGATGAAGGATCGGAAGAACCGCACCATCGCGCGCCGGATTGAGAAACTTGTTGGAGTGCCAACTCGCAGCAAGTGCGCCCGTTTCCGCCTCGCCGTCGCCAATGATGCAGGTCACGATCAAATCCGGATTGTCGAAGGCCGCGCCGTATGCATGGACGAGGGAATAACCGAGCTCGCCCCCTTCATGGATCGAACCGGGAGTTTCCGGCGCGACGTGACTGGGGATGCCGTACGGCCAGGAGAACTGTCGAAACAGCCGCTGCAGCCCGTTTCGGCTGCGCTCGATATTCGGATAGCGCTCGGTGTAGGAGCCTTCCAGATAGCTATGCGCCACCAGCCCCGGACCGCCATGACCGGGACCGACGACATAAATCATGTTCAGATCGTGTTCTTTGATCATCCGGTTCAGGTGCACATAAATGAAATTGAGCCCGGTGGTGGTGCCCCAATGCCCGAGCAGACGGGGCTTGATGTGCTCAAGCGTGAGTGGGGTTTCGAGCAGCGGATTGTCCTGCAGATAGATCTGCCCGACCGTGAGGTAATTTGCGGCGCGCCAATACGCATCCATCTTCTCCAGCAGGTCGGGCGTCAGCGGAGCAAGCATCTGGGGGTTCCTCGAGGGACTCGTTCACGCGCGAACCTCCCGATGGTTTCGGAGCGGCTTGCTCCGGTGGCAGAGCGACTTCGACCATGCTCAATGCGGATAAAACCTGCGCCACGATCTCGCGCGGTGCCGGCTCGATCGAGACGACGATGGGATTCTCGTCCGGTCCCGGCTCCTCGAGCGCTTCGAATTGGCTGTGCAGCAAGCTCATCGGCATGAAATGCTCGTGACGGGTTGCGATGCGGCGTGCAATCAGCGTTTCGTCACCCTTGAGGTAGACCAGGCGAACGTCCGCGCGACTGCCGATCAGAACATCGCGGTAGCGGCGCTTCAACGCGGAGCATGCGATAACGCCCTGGCGGCCCGAACCACGCGCCTGGTCGATCCAGGCGGCGATCGCGCTCAGCCACGGCCGACGATCCTCATCGGTGAGCGCGACACCATTGTGCATCTTCTCGACGTTGGAAGCCGGGTGGAACCAATCGGCGTCCTCGAATTCCCATCGCAAGCGCAGCGCGAGGAGTGCTCCGATCGTCGACTTCCCGCATCCCGAAACCCCCATGACGATCACCACCGCGGGAGCAGCAGGTGACGCGCGGTCCGTCGGCCGAATTTCCGTGGACATCAATTCGCTCCTCCCGGCGCCGCGGCGCGATCGGTGAACCAGTGGAGACACCCGACCGGGCGAACCATGGCCGCGGGTATCTTGCAATCTCCGACCTTCGCACGCGCCACGGCTTCCCTTTTTCCTTCTCCCGTCGCGAGGAATGCGACATCGCGGCTGCTGTCGAGCGCGGGGTAAGTCAGTGTGATGCGCGGCTCCGATTTTGCGCCGACGACCGGCACTACCCACCGGTGGCTCTCCTGCAATGCCGGCTGGCCGGGGAACAGTGAGGCCGTATGTCCGTCCTCGCCAATTCCGAGCAGCGTCACGTCGAACAGCGGCCGCTCGGGTGAAAGCATTTCAGCGTCGTGGAAGCGTTTCAATGTAGTTTCATACGCGGCAGCGGCCTGCTCCGGAGACAAGCCCTCGGTCCGGATCGCGTGAATATTTTCGCTGGGAATCGGGACTCGCGAAAGCAGCGCGTCTCGGGCCATCCGGTAATTGCTGTCTGGATGGTCGTGCGGCACGAAGCGCTCGTCGCCCCAGAACCAATGGGAGCGGCTCCACGGGAAACGTGACGCAATGGCGCGTGTCGCGAGCCTTTCATAAAGCCGCCGCGGCGTCGATCCGCCCGACAAGCAAATCGCGAAATCATGGTCGCTCGCCTGCGCGAGCGCGCAAAGCCATTCGGCGACCCCTTGCGCAAGCGTTTCAGCGCTCTCGAAAGTGCGCCCCTGCGTCGATGCCGCGCCGGTCATTACGCGACCGCCATCGTATGTATTGCGCTATTTCGAATTCGTGAGATAGCGGCCGCGTAGTTGCCCGAACCGAATATCGCTGATCCCGCAACAATTGCGTTGGCGCCGGCGTCGACCGCGAGTGCGGCATTGTCGCCATTCTGGCCGCCGTCGACCTCGATCCACGGGTCGAGCCCCCTCGACGCACAAAGTCGACGCAGACTTCGGAGTTTCGGCAGCATTTCCGGCAAAAATTTCTGCCCGCCAAATCCAGGATTGACGGTCATCACCAGAACGATATCGCACAGATGCAGCACATGCTCGACAAGGGCGAGCGGACTGGCCGGATCGAGCACTGCGCCCGCCTTCTTACCGAGCTCCCGAATGCGCGATAGGACACGATGAAGGTGGATCGTCGAAGACGGCTCGACCTGGACGAGAAGGTGATCGGCGCCGGCTTCGGCAAATTCACCGAGATAGCGTTCGGGCTCGACGATCATCAGGTGCACGTTGAGCGGCTTAGCCGTGGAGCGGCGCACCGCATCCACGATCGCGGGGCCAAAGGAGATGTTCGGTACGAACCTGCCATCCATCACATCGATATGGATCCAATCGGCGCCGGCCGCATCGACCGCGTTGACTTCTTCGCCGAGCCGCCGCAGATCGGCGGACAAAATGGAGGCGGCGACAACGATCGGCTTCATCGTGCCTCCGACAGGGATGATGGCGCGCGGTGCAGGATGAACCGTTCAATCGCCTTGGCAAAGCCTTCAGCTTCATAGGACGCCGTTACCAAGTCGGCCCGGGATTGCACGTCCCGGCTGGCATTTCCCATCGCGATGCTGAGGCCGCTGTTGCGAAACATCAGCACGTCGTTCGGCATATCCCCGATCGTGGCGATCTTGCTGGTCGGGACCGACAAGAGCTTCGAAAGCGTCATGACGACGGTTCCCTTGTTGGCGTCGGGATGGGTGACATCGAGATAATAAGGTTGCGAGCGGGCGGCCGACGCTCCATCCCCGAGCGTGTCCTGGGCATCTTTTTCGCAGCGAGCCACCAACTCGTAATCATCGCTCACGCCGACGATCTTCACCACATTGCCGAGCACCTCGTCGAAGTCATTGCGGACAGTCGGCGCGAATTTGACGGTCCATTGCTCCCGCGCCACATGCGGCGCATTGCGGTCTCGGACAAGCCAGTCCTCACCGGTATAGACCCAGGCATCCATGCCGTTACGGAGAATAACCTCCAAAGCGCGCTTGGCCACATCGGCGGCGAGCACGTGCTCTTCCATGATGGTCATATCGGGCTCGACGAAGATCCCTCCGTTGAACCCGGCAACGGGGGTCCGCAGCGCCAGCGGATCGATCAACATCTCCATGCCGCGGGGCGGGCGGCCGCTCGTAATCGCAAACGCGATGCCTGCGCTATGCAGCGCCTTCACGGCCGCTCGCGCGCGCGAAGTCAGCACTTTGTCGGCGGTCACGAGGGTGCCGCCAACATCGGCCAGGACAAGCGAGATTTTCGAAGCAGGGTGATCTTGCTCTACCATGCACGATCTCCTGCTCTCGCCATCTCGACCCGCAGGTTTGGGGGACTGCGGCCGAAAACGAACCATTCGATCGCTTTGGCAAAACCATCCTCGCGATTGCTGTCCGTCACGAAATCCGCAGCGCGCTGCACCTCCGGGCTGGCATTGCCCATCGCGATGCAAAGGCCACTCCGCTCGAACATCGCAACATCATTGCCGCCATCGCCGATGACGGCGATGTCCGCCAGCGGAACAGCCAGCAGCCGCGCGAGTTCCGACAGTGCGACACCCTTGTTGGCGAGCGGATGGGTGATGTCGAGGTAGTAGGACTGAGAACGAACGACGGTGGCTCGGTCAGCCAGCGCTCTCAAATCTTGCTCACACCGCGCAAGATGCTCGAAGTCCTTGCTGACACCGACGATCTTGGCGG
>CAVQBX010000011.1:0-47494 GCA_963710855.1 uncultured Pseudomonadota bacterium
CCAGGTCCCCCAGCCAAATATTTTCAATAGCTTGTAAGACGGGATCGAGGGCGCTGCGCTTGACGGCTACCCAAGAGATTATGCGTCCGCGCTCGGCCACGCTCTGTTCCGCGATCAGGAGGTCATTTGAAGTTTCGAGCGGCTGTCCACGTCCACGCCAGGCATAGTCGCTCAAGAAGCCGAAGCCGACGAAGGCGATGACGCTCATCGCGCCCGACACGAGGGTAAGCGCCTGGCCGATCGCGGCGGCGCCTGTGAACATCCGGTCGCTGATCGAGGCGACCAGGGTCGGTCCGACCGCCGTGCCGACAATACCGACCCAGGCGAAATGGACCGACGTGACCTTTCCGACCATCGCAGTCGGCCCCAACAGCATCTGGATGCCGAGGAGGATCCAGGTCATGGCGAGGCTCGGCGCGGTCGGCGTCAGGATCGCGGGCGTGAACACGAGCGCGGTGACCAGCAGCGCGGCGCGAATTTTCGCCATCGGCGGACTAGCTTAGGGACAAAGTCAGGGAGAGACGCGTGGAAAAAAGGGCGCATCGGCCAATCGGAGCTGGAAGTCTCGGTCATTGGGCTCGGCTGCAACAATCTCGGCGGTCGGCTCGACGAGGCGGCGTCCATTCGCGTCGTTCAGGCGGCTGTGGACATGGGCGTCACCCTGTTCGACACGGCGGACGTCTACCCCAAAGGCAAGACCAGGCTCTCCGAAGAACTGCTCGGCAAGGCTTTGGGTCGTCGCCGCGACAAGGTCGTCGTGGCGACCAAATTCGGCTTGCCGATGGAAGGATCTTCGGGACATACGGGCGCGTCCCGCGGCTATATCCTGCGCGCCGTCGAGGACAGTCTTCGCCGTCTCGGGACCGATCGCATAGACCTCTATCAACTGCACGCGCCGGACGCGACGACGCCGATCGAGGAAACGTTGCAGGCGCTCGACGAGCTCGTGAAGGCGGGCAAGGTCAGATACATCGGCTGCTCCAATTTCGCGGCCTGGCAGCTGGTCGACGCGAACTGGCGCGCCAAAACGCTCGGCCTCAGCCCGTTCGTCGCCATCCAGAACGAATATAGCCTCGTCACACGCGAGCCGGACCGGGAAGTCGTCCCGGCCTGCACGGCGCAGAACGTCGGATTTCTGCCGTTCTTCCCGCTCGCCAGCGGACTTTTGACCGGCAAATATCGGCCGAACCAAGCGCCGCCGAGTGGCGCGCGCCTCGCCTACACCAAGCCGTTGGGGGAACGGTTCCTCGGCGAGGCCAATAGGGAGATGGCAGCCGCGCTTCAGCCTTTTGCGATCGTCACGGCTGGCGCCTGCTCGATCTCGCCTTCTCCTGGCTGCTTTCCCCGCCCGGTCGTCAGCAGCGTGATCGCGGGCGCCAGCAACCCGGAGCAGATGAGCGAGAACGTCGAGGCCGGGCGACTGAAACTCTCTTCCGAAGATCTCGCCGAGATCGACCGGATCACGGGCGGCGATCGGTACAAGCAGAGCCACGGCTGATTTTCTCTCTTCAAATGAATGGGTGAGG
Organism: uncultured Pseudomonadota bacterium; assembly: GCA_963710855.1. Lineage (GTDB taxonomy): Bacteria > Pseudomonadota > Alphaproteobacteria > Rhizobiales > Beijerinckiaceae > Roseiarcus. The sequence goes on from CAVQBX010000011.1 coordinate 1,527, forward strand.
CAATGCAATTCGGAATCTTCGACCAGAATGACCGTGGGCGTCTCGCGCTGACGGAGCAGTTCGAGAAGCGCATGCAACTGATCGAATTCTATGACCACGCCGGCTTCCGCAGCTATCACATGAGCGAGCATCACTCGACGCCGCTCAGCATGACGCCTTCGCCGAGCATCTTCCTGGCGGCGGCGGCGCAGCGCACGCGTCGCATCCGTCTCGGCGCGCTCGTCTATGTGCTGCCGGCGCATCATCCGATCCGCCTCGCCGAGGAAATCTGCATGCTCGACCACTTGAGCCAGGGTCGGCTCGAGCTCGGGGTCGGGCGCGGCGCCTCGCCGCACGAGTTGCAGGATTTCGGGGTCGATCCCGAGCTCGCGCCCGCCATGTATGTTGAAGCCTATAACGCCATCATGCTCGCGCTGACGAAGCCTGAGCTCACCTATCACGGCAAATATTTCAACTTCGAGCGGGTGCCGATCGAGATCCAGCCGGCGCAATTGCCGCACCCGCCGCTCTGGTACGCCGTGCCCGTGCCTGAAGGCGCCGTATGGCCGGCGGAGAACAGGATCAACATCGTGGGCGGCGGCCCGGTCCCCAAAGTGCGCGAGATCACGGATCGATATCGCGCCGAATGGGCGGCCCTCGGCCGCGCGCCCGAAGACATGCCTTTTGTCGGCATCAACCGAATCGTCATCGTCGCCGATACGGACCGCGAAGCAATGGCGCTCGGCAAGCGCGCCTGGCCTTTGTTCTACGACAATTTCATCAAGCTCTGGCGCAAATACGGAACGACGCCACGCTACGCGCGCGTGCCCGAGGACTTTGAAGTCGCGGTGAAGAACGGCGGCGCGATCGTTGGTTCTCCGGCGACGATCCGCGACCAGGTCTACCGTGTGGCGAGCGAAGCGGGCGTCAACTATTTCATCTCGCAGTTCTCGTTTGGCGATCTTACACAGGAGGAAGTGCTGCGCTCCGCAGGCATTTTCGCCCGAGAAATGTTGCCGAGCGCGCGCGAGTTGTCGCGCACGGCCTGAGAGAGCGGTTCTCGAGAAGGAGGCGCGCATCATGCGCTTTCGCGTCAATGCCGAACACGAGACGATCGCGCTCGAAGACCCCCGCGATTTTCGCAGCTTCTCGATCGAGATCGAAGGCGCGTTTCGAAACGCGGCGGCGCGCGCGGCCCTGATGGATCGCTTCGCGGCGAGCGAGGATGGCGAGCATGCCTGGGTGCGCAAGAGTGCGCTCAGGCAATGGCCGGGGCTTGCCGACGAACAATGGTGGCAGGAAGGACTGTCGAAAATGATCGACGCCGTCCGGCGCTTCGGCTGGATCGACGAGGCGAACCAAACCATCCGCGCCCATATCGAACAAAAGCCGGCGCAACAGCGATGACGGCGATCGACAGAGCGGAACTTTGGCGCGTTCGGCTGCTTCGTCACGGGCGTGGCCATTGCCACGACCCTCGACGAAGCGGGCGCGCCACGCGGCTTCACGGCGAATTCCTTCACGTCCGTTTCGCTCGATCCGCCGCCGATTTCCGCGCCGCCTAGCGCCTGGCTAGGGTCTCGTTCATGAACGCGACGATCGTGTTCCCAAACACATCATCACCGCTATCCAGGCCGAGCACTGTCGATACGTGATTGTGTCCCTTCAACCAAACCGTCTCAGGCGCCTTGCCTGACACTCTCGCGATCGCCGCGGCGAGTTCGAACGTCGGCGCGGCGAGAAAGCCCGGATCGTATTCCGCAACCGACAGCAGCAGCGGCGGAAAACCGGCGCCGGCATGCGTCAATGGCGAGCGATCCGCCAGTTCAGCCGGATCCGAACCGAAATAGCCGACGATATTTGGCGCCCGGTTCTCCGGCGTTGCGCGGTAAAAGCCGCTGGTCAGAATGACGCCGCGCACCCGCGACTTGTCCGCTTGCAGTCGTGGGTGCGTCAAATAGGTCGCCACGTGAGTGGCCCCCGCCGATTGCCCAAACAGGAACATGTTCTCCGCATCCCCGCCATGCGCGCCTATATGCGCGAAAGTCCACTTAGCGGCGTCGCGAACATCTTCCGCGCCCGCGGGCCAGGCGTGCGCGGGAGCGAGCCTGTAGTTGATGGCGACCACGACGAAACCGCGCTTGGCGAACCAGCGGCCGAGATTCGCATAGAAAAGCTCGCTGCCCCGCTTGTCTCCGCCGACGAAGCCGCCGCCGGGAACAAAAATGAGCGTTGCCATTCCGCTCGCGCCGCGTGGCCGGTAAATGTCCAGCTTCTGGCGCGGATCGGCGCCGTAGGCGAGATCGAACTCGGTCTCTAATTCGCGGCTCGGCGGCGCGATCAGCGGCGCATACAAAGCTTGCGTCATCGCGAGCACTTCGGGATCGAATTGCGCGCCTATCTCGGCGATCCTTGCTTTTATGGCCTCGTGTGGTGCGCTCATCGCTCGCGTCCTGCCTCATCGTCGCCTTCAAGAGGCCTGGGACATTCCTATCTCGCCACAGGCTCGCGGGCTACACATTCCTCTCAATCCAATCGGCCGCATGATCAAATGTTCGCTTCATCGTGTCGCCAAATCGGTCGCGCATATTCTCGTTGGCGAGATTGGGCGTGAAGCCGTGCGTCGCCCCTTCAATGAAAATCAGTTGCCTGTTTTCGGCGGCCGCCGCTTGATAGGCCAGTTCCGCGGAAACGATCCAGTAATGTCCGGTCATGCCGGCGATCAACACGGGCGCATGTACGTGGCGCAGATTGTCGAGGACGCTCGTCCGCCTCCATGAAACTCATTCCGAGCGCTCTGGCCGATGGCCTGATCCACAAGGCCCATGTTTGTCTACGTTCGCGCCTGCGCCCCCGATAACTCCGTTCAAGATCCGTTCGCAATCAACAATGTCGTCATAGGATGTCCAGGCCGGGAACAGGCATACAAACGCGATGCCCGACGTCAAAGCGAGTTGGGTCGCCCTCACAACGGTTGCTTCAAATAGTCTGCAGGTACGGCCGCTGAGCCAAATTCGTCGACCCGGTTGCGGGGACGACCCTCCGCTTCGGCGCCGTCTGAGAGACTTGCAGTCAGGAGATGGCCATCTGGCAGGCTGCCGAGAGCTCGAGCACCAGATCATCCGCGCCACGCGGCCCGATGAATTGCAATCCAATCGGCCGCCGGTCTGCCGTGAAGCCGCAGGGCGCGACGCACGCCGGTTGCTGGCTCAGATTGACAGGGAAGCTGAAGCCAGCCCATTCCGTCCAGAGCGAGAGACCTGCGCCGGGCGGCGTGTCGTGAGTTTTTTCGAACGCCGGGATTGCGGTCGCGGGCGAAACAATAAGATCGAAGCGTTCGAAAGCCGCCTCCATCCAGGCGCCGAACTCTGCGCGCCGGATTGAAGCGTCGACGTAGTCGGCGGCTGTCAGAGACGCGACGCGCTCTGCGGCCGCGCGCAATCCAGGATCCATCAAATCCAGTCGTGCGGGATCGATGAGGCGCAACCGCCGCGCAGCGCCGGAAAGCCAAAGAATATTGAAGACGCCAAGCAGGTCGACGACCGGCAGCTTCAGCGGTTCGATGATGGCCGCTTCGCTCTCCAGCCGGCGCACGGCGTCGTCGCAGGCGGCCGCGACTTCCGGGTGCAACGAACCGCACGGCGGTTCGCGCCAGTAACCGATCCGCAGCCCGCGGAGTTCCGTCGGCCGCAGGTCCCGGCGCGGATAGGCGAAGGGCGGCTGGTTCCAGTCGGCGAGGTCGCGTCCCGCCATCGCGTCCAGCATGAGCTTGGCGTCTTCCACGGACCGCGTCATAGGTCCAATGTGCGCGAGCGTGCCGAAGGCGCTGGCGGGATAGGCGGCGACGCGCCCGAAGCTCGGCTTCAGGCCGACGATGCCGGTAAACGAGGCGGGGATGCGGATCGAACCGCCGCCATCGGTTCCGATGTGCAGCGCGCCGGCGCCGGTCGCCGCTGCGACCGCCGCCCCGCCGCTGGAGCCGCCCGGCGTCAGCGCATCGTTCCATGGGTTGCTGGTGACGCCAGAGAGCGGCGAGTCCGTGACCGCCTTCCAACCGAGTTCCGGCGTCGTCGTCAGGCCGAGGAAGACCGCGCCGGCTTGCCGCAGCCCGGCAACGCTAGGCGCATCGCGCGACGCCAGCACCGGCTCGCTTGCCCGACTGCCATAGGAAATGCGTTTGCCCTCGACATAGACGATGTCCTTGATCGTCGTCGGGACGCCATCGATGGGCGACAACGGGGCGCCAGCGCGCCAGCGGGCTTCCGAGGCGCGGGCCCGATCGAGCGCGCCCGCTTCGTCGATTTCCGTGAAGGCGTTGAAGCGCTCCTGAACGACGCCTGCGCGCAACAGTGCGGCGCGCGCCGCCTCGACGGGCGACAAGGCCCCTGACGCGAAAGCATGCGACAGTTCCGTCGCCGAGAGCCGGCAGACGTCTTGCGCGTCGTCGAGCGGCGTTCGCATCTGGTTGTTTGCGCCTGCCATGACCGCGTCCCCCTGTTTTCGGCCTCCTGTACCTAGCCTGGTCCCAGAGGATCGAGAATGCGTCTCATCAGTGTATCTAAGAGGAGGTCAATCCGTCGCCTGGCGCCTTATCCGGCTCCTCGTCAATGCCGTGACGCAGGCTGGCCTCCTCGAGGTCGAATTCGCGCTCGAGCCTGCGCCGCGCTTCGTCGGTGATGCGGTTCTCCTCATAGGAACGGCCGATCGCGGCGCGCTCGATCGCGATCAGGTCGAGCCGCAGGGCGTTGAACTCGGCGGCCTCCGCGCTCGACCTCTCGGACTTCAGTTCGGCCTGGAATTTCGACTTGCGCTCAGCCTCCAGGTGCCTGAGCGCCGAGGTCGCGGATCGCTCGGCGGCGGAGGCGGGCGGCTTCGCGTCGAGGCGGCGAAGCACGGAATCGAGCGCGGCGATGCGCGCTTCGTTCTCGGCGCGACGGTTCGCGGCCGCCTCGCGCGCTCCGATGCGTCCGAGGTCGAGCCACCTGACGACCGGCCCGAGCGCCAGCCCCTGGCCGACGAGGGTCGCGAGGATCACGGAAATGGTCGTGAACAGGATGAAGTCGCGATGGGGAAACGGGCCCGCGCCCGCGGCGAGCGGGATCGAAAGCGCGGCGGCGAGGCTGACCGCGCCCCGCAGGCCGGCGAAGCCGACGAGAAAGGGCGGTTTCCAGCTTGGCGCCGGTTCGCGCTTGCGCAACGGCGGCCAAAGCCAGCGCGGCAGATAGGTGACGGGGAACACCCAGAGGAAGCGCACGACGATGACCGTCGACGCTGACCGCGACGCCCGCCGCGAGGAACCGGCTCCAGCCGACGCCCGACAGGCGGCCGATCGTCTCGCGCGTCTGCAAGCCGCAAATGAAGAAGGTCAGCGCCTCGACGCACCAGGTGACAAGGTCCCAGATGAAGAAGCCCTGCAGGCGCGTCGCCGGCCTGATGTAGTTGCGGCCGTTCCAGGAGACGTAGAGCCCCGCCGCGAAGCAGGCGACGACGCCGGAGCCGCCGAGTTCGATGCGGCGGCCAGAAGGCGAGATACGGACGTGGCCAGCGCGATGAGGATTTCCGCGCGAGGGTCGTTGGCGATGTGGCGAAGCCGCAAGGTCGCCGAGCCGACGGCGCCGCCGAAGGCGATCTCGCCGACGATGATCGCCACGAAACTGGATGAGCGCCTGCGACGGCGAAAACGCGCTCGTCTCGACCGCGCGCACCGCGAAGCTGAAAGTGACGAGCGCGGTCGCGTCGTTGACGAGGCTTTCGCCTTCGAGAACCATCAGCAGCCGGCGCGGCAGACGCATGCGTTCTGAGCAGCGTCGAGGGCGCGACGGAATCCGGCGGCGAGACGATCGCGCCCAGGACGAAGCCGGCCGCCCAGGATACAGCCGAAGGCGTAATGGGCGACCGCCGCGACCGCGCGAGGCGGTGAACAGCACGCAGCCGATCGCCATCGACAGGATCGGCCTGCAGGTTCGAACGAAAGCCGCGCCAGCTCATGCCGACGCCGGAGGAATAGAGCAGCGGCGGCAGAAGGCCGAGCAGCGTCAGGTCGGGGTCGAGCGTGATGGACGGCACGCCAGGCAGCAGAGCGATCGCGATGCCGGCGACCAGCATGATCACCGGCGAGCTCGCAGCCGAGCCGGCGCGCCAGCACCGAAAGCAGCGCGATCGCGAGGAACATCGCCAGGATGAGGGAAAGAACAAACGGCTGCGGCATCCGGCGCTCCGGCGAACTTCAGATTTCAGGGGCGAGGCTCGCAGAAGTTCGGCGGCAGGCCGGTCTTCAGTGCGAAAACGCCAGCCGCCAGACGAGTGCGGCGACGATGACGATCGCGACGGCGACGGCGGTCCAGCCGACAACGCCAAAACCGAGGCGCGCCGCCGGCGCTTGCGGCGCAGTCCCCGACGCCGGCCGCTCGCCCGCCGCGCCCTCGATGTCGATCGCGAAGGCGCGGATCGGCTCGTCGATGTTCTTGAGCTTGGTCGGGCCCAGGTCCTTCGCTTCGATGTTAAGACGGGTCTTCACGAAGCGATAGGCGTCCTCCGACATCATGATGCCGCCCGGACGCGCCACCCCCTCGAGCCGCGCGGCGATGTTGACGCCGTCGCCCATGATGTCGCCGTCGGCCTCCTCGACGATGTCGCCGATGTGGACGCCTATCCGGAACACGATGCGCCGCTCGCTGTCGAGCGAGGCGTTGCGGGTCGCCATCGTGCGCTGCAAATCCATCGCGCAGCGGACGCCGTCGACCACGCTGCTGAATTCGGCGAGAAAGCCGTCGCCGAGAAACTTTACGATGCGCCCCTCGTGCTTGGCGACCTTGGGCACGATGACGTCCGTCCGCAGCGCGCGGATGTTTTCCAGCGTCCGGTCCTCGTTCTCGCGGGTCATGCGGCTGAAGCCGACGATGTCGGCGGCGAGAATAGCCGCGAGCTTGCGGCGCTTCGGCTTCGCCGCCCTGGTGATGCCCGATTCCATCACCGTGCCCGATTTTGGCGGGAACGGCGGCACGGCGCGCTGCGGAAGCTCCAGAATTGTCTGCTGGTTTTCCTCTTCCACCGTCACGCGATAGGGCCCGATCTCGAAAGCGTCGCCGCCCGAAAGTCTGTGCGGCTCGTGCAGGCGGTCCCTGGCGCCGTTCAGGTAGGTTCCGTTCTTCGAGACGTCTCGCAGCCAGTAGCTCCCGTCGCGAAACTCGATTTCGCAGTGGCGGCTCGACAGGCGCCGGCTCGGATCGGGCAGAGGCCAGCCGGCGTCAGGGCTTCGGCCGATGATGAGGCCCGCCGGCGTCAATTCGAGCTTCGTCAGCGCCGCGCCGGCGCCCTCCTGCTCGCCATTCAGGACAAGATGAAGTGACAATCCAAAACCTCGGGAGCTTCGCGCTCGAATGATCCAATGCGATAATCGTATCAACCCTAAGACGCACGCCGCGCCGTAAATTCGCCTGAGGAAGAGCCAAACACAAGGGCGAGCCCAAAGCGAGGCCGACCCGAGCGGCCAGCTCTTGCGCATGCGCTCATGCTTTCAAGTCGCCGTCCCGTTGCCCAAGGCCTGCGTCAGCCGGTCGATCTGCGCGGTCATTTCCGTGAGCGCCGCGAGCATCGACCTTTCCGTGGCTTCCGAGCTTTGCCGCGCGAGCCGCGCCTCCTCTTCGGCCGCCTCCGCGCGCTGGCTTTCCTCCTGGACGCGGCGGCGAACTTCGTGAGCGTCGTCGGCGATCGTCAGCGCGGCCATGATGGCGAGGCGCTGGTCGCCGATTTCCCCGAACGACTGGCGCATTTCGGCGATTTTGCGATCGAGGGTCAACGCCAGCGACTCGAGATGGGCCTCCTCGCCGGCGTTGCAGGCGAGCCGATAGCTTCGCCCTCCTATTCCGACCGTCACCTGCGCCATTCGTCCCAAGCCCTTTCCCGTAACATGCGTGTTCAGCCGGCTTCCGCCTCTGCCCGCGCGAGAACGCCCTCGATCGCGCCCGCGGCGCGTTGCAGCGCCTTGGCCGCCGCGGCGCTCGCGGCGGAAAGCGCGCGATTGTCGGCGAGCGCGCCGTCGAGTTCGACGGCAAGGCGGGCGCGATCGTCCTGCATGATCTGGAATTCCTGCTCCGCGTCGCCGCGACGGGCGTCCTGACGCATTCGCCTTTCGAGCGCCGATTCGAGGCGGCCGAGCGCGGCCCGCATCCGGGCGATGGCTTCGTCCAACGGCGCAACGTCCATGGGATCCACCTCTTGAGCGCTCATCCTTACGCGCTGGATTAACAAATCGTCAATGCATTCGCTTCCCGCTCCGCGGTGGACAATGTGCTCTGGATCAACGATAGACCCGCACATAGGCTGTAGGGGACGGGCGAGCTTCAGGCGCCCGGTTTTCCAAGGCGCGACTGATCGAGGAGGTCTTGCGATGACGGTACGCGTGGCAATCAACGGTTTCGGGCGCAATCGGGCGCAATGTGCTGCGCGCCATCTACGAATCCGGCCGAACCGATATCGAAGTGGTCGCCATCAACGATCTCGGCCCGGTCGAGACCAACGCCCACCTGCTGCGCTTCGACAGCGTGCACGGCCGCTTTCCGCACGAAGTCGCGGTCGACGGCGACACGATCAGCGTCGGCTCGCGGCAAGATCAAGGTCACGGCGATCAAGAACCCCGCCGAACTGCCGCACAAGGACCTCGGCGTCGACATCGCGCTCGAATGCACCGGCATTTTCACCGCGCGCGACAAGGCGGCGGCGCATCTGACCGCCGGCGCGAAGCGCGTGATCGTCTCGGCGCCTGCGGACGGCGCGGACCTGACCGTCGTCTACGGCGTCAACCACGACAAGCTGACCAAGGACCACGTCGTCATTTCCAACGCCTCTTGCACGACCAACTGCCTCGCGCCGGTCGCCAAGGTGCTCAACGACGCTGTCGGCATCGAGCACGGCTTCATGACGACGATCCACTCCTACACTGGCGACCAGCCGACGCTCGATACGCTGCACAAGGACCTTTACCGCGCCCGCGCGGCGGCGCTGTCGATGATCCCGACGACGACCGGCGCGGCCAAGGCCGTCGGGCTCGTGCTGCCGGAACTCAAGGGCAAGCTCGACGGCTCTGCGATCCGCGTGCCGACCCCGAACGTCTCGGTGGTCGACCTCAAGTTCGTCTCGAAGCGCGCGACCTTCGAAGGACGAGATCAACGCGGCGATCGTCGCAGCCGCCAAGGGCCCGCTGAAGGGGGTTCTCGGCTACACCGACAAGCCGAACGTCTCCATGGACTTCAACCACGACAGCCATTCGTCGGTGTTCCACCTCGACCAGACCAAGGTGATCGACGGCAATTTCGTTCGCGTCCTGTCGTGGTACGACAACGAATGGGGTTTTTCGAACCGCATGGCGGACACGGCGGTGGCGCTCGGCAAGCTGCTCTGAGGGGTGTTCGTTGAACAGCTCGCCGCGAACAGCGCGACTGGAAGATCTGGAGAAACTCTTCAAAGAGAGTTTCCCGGATGTTCGCTGTCTGCGCTGCGACAACGACGAGTTCTATATCTTGCCCTCCGCAAGGCAGGTCATCGCCTTGCCGGATGGCCCTCCGGCGGAGGCGATAATCCCGGTCATGACCGTGGCCTGCACCCGTTGCGGTCACATCGAGCAACATCTGATCCGCACCCTTCAGGAGGCCGCAAAGCCGATCGAACTCACCGCTCGGCAGGCGTAATGACGAGGACGAAACTGTTTCTGGCCGCGTCGAAGGATGGGGGTGGCCCGGAGGATCCCATGCTTGAGGAACGTGTCGAGCGACTAGAAGAATCCTCGCCAATCTTGAGCCCAAGATCACCGAGATCCTGCTGACCGGCGCCAAGCAAAGCGAGGTGCACAAGGTTCAGATCGATCTGGCTGAGATCAAGGGCAAGGTTTCCATGCTCCCGACGTGGTGGATGCTGGTCGTCGCTCTGCTGGCGACATGGAGCGCCGGGGCCGGGATCGTTTTCGCTCTCATCAAGGCGACACACGCATGAGCAACTCATTCCGAACGCTCGATTCCGCCGACGTCAGGGGCAAGCGCGTGCTGCTGCGCGTCGACCTCAACGTTCCCATGGAGAACGGCAAGGTCAGCGATGCGACTCGCATCGAACGCGTGCTTCCAACCATCCGGGAAATCGCCGGCAAGGGGGGCAGGGTGGTCCTGCTCGCCCATTTCGGCCGCCCGAAAGGCGGTCCCGACGAGGCGAACTCCCTTCGGCCCGTCGCTTCCGCCGTCGCCGCTCTCTACGGCAAGCCCGTCGGCTTCGCGACCGACTGTATCGGCCCCGTCGCCGAGGCCGCCGTCGCCTCGCTGAAGGACGGCGATGTGCTGCTGCTCGAAAACACCCGCTTCCATAAACAGGAAGAGAAGAACGATCCTGATTTCGTCGAGGCTTTGGCCAAGCTCGGCGACCTCTATGTCAACGACGCCTTTTCGGCCGCCCATCGCGCCCACGCCTCGACCGAAGGCGTCGCGCACAAATTGCCGGCCTGTGCGGGCCGCGCAATGCAGGCCGAACTCGACGCGCTGACGCTGGCGCTCGGCGCGCCTTCGCGCCCCGTCGCGGCGATCGTCGGCGGCGCCAAAGTTTCGACCAAGCTCGATCTGCTCGGCAACCTCGTCAAGAAGGTCGACACGCTCATCATCGGCGGCGGGATGGCGAACACGTTCCTCGCGGCTCAGGGCAAGGCGGTCGGCAAGTCGCTCTGCGAGCACGATCTCGCCGACACGGCGCGCGCGATCCTGAAGGCGGCGGCGGAAGCGAAGTGCCGCGTGCTGCTGCCGGTCGACGCGAACGTCGCCAAGGAGTTCAAGGCCCATGCGCCGGCGCGCTTCGTCGACGTTGACCATGTCGCCGACGACGAGATGATTCTGGACATCGGGCCGAAGTCGATCCTGGCGGTCGAGGAGGCGCTGAACGCCTCCTCGACGCTGGTCTGGAACGGCCCGTTCGGCGCCTTCGAGCTTCATCCCTTCGACGCCGGAACGTCGCAGGTCGCCAAGACCGCCGCGGCGCTCACCGAAGCAAAGAAGCTGAAGTCGGTCGCCGGCGGCGGCGACACCGTTTCCGCGCTCAACGCCGCGGGCGTGACGGACAAGTTCACCTACGTGTCGACGGCGGGCGGCGCGTTCCTCGAATGGATGGAAGGCAAGGTCTTGCCCGGCGTCGAGGCGCTGCGCGTTCTGACAAGAGAAGGGTGAGCAGCGGCGGCGTCCACGCCGCCGTGCTCGGCAAGATCGTCGGCCTCGACGCCGAAGCGCCTCGGCGCCGAATGGCTCAATGGTGATTGTCGACGATCATTTCGTGGAAAAATGGGTCGAGCCGACCGTCTCCATGAACAGTCCGACAAACTTCTGAATCGGGTTTTGATCCGCCTCGACCGGCTTCGGCGGCGTATCGCTGAAGGTCCATTGCGAAGCGGCGTTGGCGCGCCAGGCATATTGCAGCTTGCCCGTGTCCCAGTTGCCGCACACTTGCATCGTGAGTTCCCGCGAGAGCAGGCAAACAGCCCTCGCCCGCTTGTCGTTCAGGCTCGTCAAGGTCACGAACGAGCCGTCCTTGGTCGTGAATACGTAAGAAATCGAATCCTTGTATTCCGTCGCCGCCCCGCCGTGCTTCCTCGCCTCGGCGATCAGCCCGTTCCAGTCCTTGTCGCGCTCGGGCGTCCCTGCGCTCGCAGACCCGGCTACGATCAGCGCCAGCATCACACCTAATCGCATACGCATGGTCGGCAGTCCCATTTGATGAATGAATGTTGCGAGCTTGCGCGGCGCCCGTCAACGGCCTCCCGAACGTTCTACGTTACGCGGTTGTTGCGGGCTCGACCTTTGGGCGAGGGATCAGATCGCTTTCGAGCAGAAACTCCTGCCCAGGGCGAGGCCGGCCCCGACGCTCGCCGAAATGACGAAAGGCTGTGCGAGCGGATGGCCTGTTTTGAAATTGGTTGCGTTCAGCAAACCGTTTTGCTGACTTTGTCTGCCAACGTCGTATCTTTGTTTGAGGTCAAACCATCGACGGCCGGCTGTCTCCCTTATGCCGAAAGCCGTCGAGGCTCTTCGAATTCGATTCGTACCTTGTTTGGACAACGTACCCATTGCGCTGTCAACTTCGCGAAACTCCGGCAGATAGTGCGACTATCCCTGAGAAACGGCCGACGAAGCATAGTCGGGCGGCCGACCCCGCTCATAAAATATATTTGCTCAGTCTAGATATATAGTGCGCCAACGGGCCTCGCCAAAATCGGCCTCTTGCAGCTTGACTCGCCTCAATTGGCCATTGTCGGCGTGCTATAAATACGATAACGATGTGCATTTGGTAACGCGTGAAACAACCAGTCAACTGCGAGGAGCAATTGACATGACAATCTCAAAGGGAGCGAACCGCTCTGAGAGCGTCAGAGCTTCTTTTCCAGTTTCTTTGAGGTGTAAGTTTTGCATGACGTCCTTCTTTGGTGGGCATGTCGTGCGATTTCTACTGGTGCGCCTTTAATCTACTTTGCCGCGCACTGGCGTGCGCTCCACCTACTTCATGCTTGACACAGGGCCCCCCCGGCGAGGCCGCTTTGCGTGTTTGCCGCGGTGTAGATCGAAGGGCTCACGTCCATCCCGCGTCAAATGAAACGCTGCGAGCGAGGTTAACGCCGTGACTGATTTCGGCGACGGGCGGACGACGGTCGGCGGGGACGGAATTCTCAATCGCCCCCCGAACGTGAGCGAAATTGAGGCCGCGTTGGCGCGATTGCTGAAGTCCGAGCGTTTCGCTCGCAACGGCAACGCAGCGCGCTTCCTGAAGTTCGTGGTCGAGGAGACGCTTGCGGGTCGCGGCGATCGATTGAAGGCCTATACGATCGCCACCCTTGCGCTGGGGCGGCCGGACGATTTCGATCCCCAGGCGGACTCGATTGTCCGTGTGCAGGCGGCTCGGGTCCGTAGCCAGGTCGAGGAATATTATGCAAGCCACGGCGCCGGCGAGTCGCTGCGGATTGAACTGGCGAAGGGGAGCTATCAACCAACCTTCACCTGGATGCGCGCTAGCCCCGTGACGCCGATCGATGCAAATGTTCCAAAGGCGGTGGAAGAGCCCTCTCCTCAAAAGCCGGCTTTCCGACGGCGCACGTTCGAAATCGCGGTCGCCGTTCTCGTCGCCGTTGTTGTATCTGCGATCTCGATCGCTTGGCCGTGGCGCGCCAATTTCGCCGCGGAAAATGCGCGGCGCACTCCAGTCCTTGCCGTGCTCGCCACTGATGCGCCCAATGCCGGCGCGAGCGTCGATGCCGCGACCGAGCGGCTGATGGCGGAGATCGAGACGGTTGCGAGCACGGGCGATTACGTACAGCTTCGACGTCAGTCGAATGCTTCGGCGCGCATCGACTATCAACTCGAGGTCCGTTTCTCTGGGCTGAAAAGCGATTCGTTTGATGTCGGCTTCACTCTCGTTTATGTGTCGAGCGGCGACGTTGTTTGGTCAACGCAACATTTCGGCGTCGATGCGAACGACTTCAGCGCGCTTGACGCCCTGGCGAGTATGGTCGCAGCCGAAGTCAGCGACTTTGGAGGAGCTTTGCTTGCCGATGTCTACAAGCGCTTCGAACAGGATAGGGCGCCGCTGATCGGACTCTACTGCGAGCTGTCGGCGCTCGACTATATCCGCGCCGGGCGCCAGGACGGGCGTAGTGCCGCGCGCGCCTGTCTCGAGAAACAAGTGGCGCTCGCTCCCGATGATGCGCCGACGCTGTCGCTACTCTCGACTTTGCTCGTCCTGGATTATTTCGACATGACTGGCGGAAGCCTCGGGGAGCCTGACGTGCAGCGCGCGATGCAACTGGCGCGTCATGCCTATGACCTCAACCCGCGACGCCTGAATTCGCGAGCGGCGTTGTTCTTTTCAAGCTTCGCCGACAAACGTTACGAGGACGCATTTGAATTTGCCTCCTCGCTTCAGGGTTCCGACCGCGATGCGGTGCTCATCCAACTGCGCCTCGGGCGGGCCTATGTTTCCAGAGCTTGCTATAATGAGGGCGCCGGCATGCTCGAGCGGGTTGAGGCGACGTTGCACGCGCCGCAACCAACGGCGACCGAGTTCCTCAGCCTGGCGGCATTCATGCGGGGCGATGAAGCCGCCGTGCGCCGGTACACAAAGCGTGGCGTCAGCCATCTCACGCCAATCGGCTTGTTGCTCGGCATGATCGCCTGCCATCACAGCGGCGATACCGAATGCGTCGATTCCTTGCGGGAAACTTTGAAGGTCGGCTTCCCTGGCGTGTTCAGCGATATGCGCGCAACGTTCGATCGCTATGGTCTCGCGCCTGACATCGTTGATCGTCTCGAGGCCGAATTGCCGGCGCTAGGCCTGGTGATCCAGCAATCCGTTCAGGGTCGCAACAAGGAGGTTTCCCTCCAGCCCAGCTTTTGCCGTTCCTAGTCTAAAAAGCAATTTATCATATTAATTCAAATATTTGTTCATGAGACGCGCCGCTTGGCGCAATGTAACGCCCTTTAACTCCTGTCACGGTGCGAATCGTAGCCAATCAGGCCAGCGTAGGCCGTGGATACACGCAATCGCATGGCTGCGGAAAGATCTGGATTGGCGGGGTTGCAAGTGGACGAACGAATGCTGGGGGATATTTCATCGATCGCTTCAAGGCTGCAGGCAAATGGGGCGAGCTTGGAATATCTGCTTGCCGATCTCGATATGAGATCCGCGCTGGGCATGGCGGGTAATCCTGAATTGTGCGCTGACATGTCTGCCAAGATGCGCGCCGCAAACTACGCCCTGAAGATCGCCAACGAAATGCTCGAGCAGGCGGCCGCCGCGGGTCGCTCGTCAAGTCCGCAGCGTCGGGAATTGCAGCGCGCTTCGTGACTTTCGAAAACGCCGCCGTCGGCAGCCGCAAAACTCTGGCGGTCGCGCGTCATGTCGTCCCTGTGGCGGCGGAATGCGAAACTCACCTTCTTCCCCGGGCAAGCCCTTCCTGATGGCGGGCGAAGTCGAGCGGACCGTAAGAGCTCGGAGGTGAGTCGACTTTGAGCGTCAAATGAGCGATGCCGCGCCTTCCGTTTCCGCGACCGCGACGCCGCGGCGGGCCGGTTTCTGGCGAAGGCTTGTTGCGCTCTTCTTCGATTACATGGCGATCCTTATCGTGGCGCCGTTCTTGTTCGCCGTGCTCTACCCGCTGAGTGGGGGCGCCTTGCAGTGGCGGGACATGCCGCGGCACGAATGCGCAATGTGGAAGGGCCGCCTGACGGAGCCGATGACGAATATTCCTTCGCCGGCTGCGTCTGCAGCCGAGTTCAGAAGATGCCCGAGGGAATGCCTGCAAGCGTCCGCGAGGGCGCCGCGCTCAAGCAATGCCGAACGGCGCTCTTCAGCTGGAAGACCGAAAACTCTTCGGGCGTGTTGGGGACAACGGGAGCGTGGATCACCGGAAGCCGCGAGGATGGCGAGGCCGAGACCTTGGGGCTTGATCCGGGCGGACGCCCGAGGGCCAGCCTCGACATTCACATCTGGCGTTTTGGGATACTGATTGCCTATCTGGTCATTGCCTGCGCGCTGCGGGGACGCGGCCTCGGAGGTTGGTTTTTCCGCGCGCGTCTCGTTCGCCGCAACGCGCCGCAAGCAAGGGGCGTCGGCTGGATGACCGCGCTGAAGCGTTACTGCGCGCTGACCTTCGTCTTCCTGCCGCTTTGGGGACTGGAGCTTGCGGGCACGAGAGACGTCGATGACGTGCTTGTCGTGAACCGCCCCTGGTTCCCTTTCGCGATCGGTTGTCTATGTTTGGCCGTGGCCTGGGTTCTGGCGCAGGCCGCGCTCGTCGTCATGCGTCGTGACACGCTCGCCGACCGCTTCGCGGAAACGATGGTGATCGAAGCTCAAGCCGAGCGCGGAGCCTAGCTTCGCCGCAAGGCTTCCCGTTGCGCTCTCTCATCGCTTCCTCACCGCGAGGCTTTGCGTCGCGCGCCCGATCATTCCGACCTCGTCGTAGAGCGCGGATTCGGCGAGTCCGCAGCCGTTAGCCCCGAAGTAGCTGCGCAACTCGAGACAGATCCATTCGCCGACCGGCTTGCGGAACAGATTGATGGTGAGATCGCTGTTGACGAATACATATTGGTCGAACGGCAGGGAGGCGCTGACGCCGTTGCCGGAATCGGCCGCGACGGCGACGCGCTGATAGGGGCTCGGCGGTTCGCCGGCGACGAGGGGATGGTTGAGGCGCATCCACACCGCGCTGGGGCCCCGGAACGGCCTACCGGCTGCGCCCCGCATCGACAACAGCCGCGCATAGCCGAAGCTTTCGCCCGTAAAAGACATTGTGAAGGGTTCGGACTCTGGCGGCGACTTCGGCGCCTGCGGCGGCGGATGGCCTTCTACGCCGTCAGGGATCGGCGCTTCCTGCTCGCGCTGGGCGAGCGCGGTGAACAGGGCGATCTCCTTGTCGTCGATGAAGAGACGTCCGGAATAATGGGCGGCGCCGCGCCCAACGTAGTTGGCCTCGACCTCGACGCGGCAGATCCCGACCGCGGCCGGCCGCAGCAGATTGACAGTGAGGCGTCCGAGATGTGTGAGGCCCTGCGGCGCCGCGACGCGCTCGACAGCGCGGGCAATCAGGGCCGAAGGCGGGCCGGCGTGCTGATGGCCAGGGTCCCATGGGCCGATCGTATATCCTGTTGCGCGATATCGATCGTCGTCGATGGGTTCGTAGGCCGCTTCAGCCACCTTGCCTCTCCGTGTTCAGGAGGCAAGGTTGCCACGATTTTGGCCGGCGCCCAAGCGCGCGAGACAGACGCGCGCCGACTTAAAAACTCAAAGTCCCGTGCCGGGCCGCACGATCTCGCCTTCGCCGACCTTCATGATCATGTCGGTGACGAAATCGGGCGCGAGGAAACGCGCGCAAATTTCCTTCCCCGAAACGAGCGCGATCAGCACTCTGCCTTGTGAGCTCGCCATGATGGCGCGGTCGCCTGGCGGCAGTTCATGCGAGACGGGGGGAATAGCGGCGAAAAATGCGCGCACGAACTGAAACTGATCCGAGGTGAGATCGACGGTCGCGTCGGCGCCATGCAGCTCTTCCATAGGGACGCACTGGGGAGCGTCCGGTCGCACCAGTTTATCGAAAGGCAGTGAGACGCTATCGGTCGTCCCTTGCGCCATTGAGGGCATGGGCGCCAGCAGGGCGGCGGAAAGCAGCACGGCGCAGGGCAGAATTCTCATGGGGGCGTATCCCATTGGCGGTTGGGCTGTCAGCGGCGCCGAAGCGAAACGCAATTGCCGAACTTGCCTGCGGCGGCGCGTCGTTGGACCTATGAACGCGAGCCAGTCCCGCCAGTTCCTGCGCGCTTGCCGCGCGCCGCCTCGCTCAACGCAAGTTGATCGCGCCCTCGCGGTCCAACTATTCTTTCGCCAGATAGACACGCGCCGGAACCCACTGCCCGTTCACGAACTCGCGCGGAAATTGCGCGCCCGCGCGGCTCAACGCGCTGTGGACGCGCGTTTCGAACACAGGATCGGCGCCCACCCCAGTTGCGCTGTCTTCAAACGAGGTGACGAACGCCAGGGGGACGTCAGCTTTCGCGGCAAGCTCCTGTCGGGTCCAGCCGAGCAGGGCGCGGGCGTCGCGACATTGTGCGGGAGTCACTCGATTCTCCCCTCCCAGCTGTTCGCGCCTGGCGAACTTTCCGTCTTCTTTTGACAGGTCAGACCCGCAGGCCCGCCGCGAGTCGTTGCCAGCGCCCCGTCCGCCGTCTCCGCCAAGGATGGATCGCAACGAAGCCAAGTTTAGCGGGAAACGCAACCTATCCCTTTGATCAGTTGGGGTTTGAACAATCGAGGTAACGCAATTGTGTACGTTTGATTCATCAACTTGCGCTTCGAAGTCTGCGTTGAAGTAGGTTGGCGCGGGCTTCAAGGCGGCGGTTGCAGCGCCGCAATGTCCTCGACCATGCCCGGGCCGGTCGGGCGCGATCCGAGCCGCTGCTGGGTCAGCGCGCTGGAGGCTGGCATGTCCATGGTGGCGAACATCGCGAGCCAGCCGAAATGCGGACCAGCCTGTTGCGGAGACAGCTCAGCGACAGGCACGCTTAACTTCCGGGCGATCGCCTCCGCGATGTCACGTAACGGCAGGCCTTCCTCCGCCACCGCGTGATAGCGGGCGCGAAGCGCGCCCTTTTCGAGCACAAGCCGGTAGAGGCGCGCGACGTCAGCGACATGCGCGGCGGGCCAACGGTTCGAGCCATCGCCAACGTAGGCCGAAACGCCTTTTTCGCGGGCGATCCGGATCAGGCTGCTGACGAAGCCCAGCTTCATCGGGCTGTGGATCTGCGAGAGCCGCACGACCGAAACATTGACGCCGCGGCCGGCAAGCGCCTCGCCGGCGATTTCGGTCGATTTGCGCGCGGATTCGCACTGTCGGGGCTGAAATAATCCTCCGTGGCGATCGCGCCGGGCGCTGGCGCGCCCATTCCGGTCACGGAGGTGATGATCAGCGGCCGGTCGGAGCCTTCGAGACCGGCGCCGATCGCCCCGATCGCCGCGCTTTCCTTCCTGACCACATCCGGCAGTTTGGAAAAATCGTGGTCGTAGGCGAGATGGATCACAGCGTCCGACTTGTCGCCGCGACCTAAGGCTCTCCAGGTCTTCGAGGCTGCCGCGATGCGCCTGCGCGCCCGCCGCCGCAAGCGCCTGCGCTCCGTCGTCCGAGCGCGTAAGGCCGACGACCTGATGGCCGGCTCCGATCAGCTCAGGGATGAGCGCGGAGGCGATGAATCCTGTCGCGCCGGTGAGAAACACTTTCATGGGCGTCTCGCTATGTGCGCGGTCCGGGGCGGGCCAGCAGCGCCGTTGCGATCTCTTCCCATTCCGCCTCGAACGTCGTGCGACAAACCGGCTTCCTAGCCCGGCGATACCAGTAGCCGGCGTTTCCCGCGTCGCCTTCCTTTCGGTGAAGGAAGGCGTGCACCCAGTCGCCTTCGCCGCCCTCGTCGGACTGCGCGAGTTCGTGCGCGCCGTCCCAATCGCCCTTTCCGGCGCGCCAGAGCGCGGCGAGCGCTGGAGACAAGTGAGCGGGAGGCGCGTCGGCCTCAAGCGAGGCGCGAAAGGCGGCGAGTTTGTCGGTCATGGGCTCGCGATGTCAAAGGTGGCGGTCACGGTTTCGCTCAACGTAATCGTTCCCGGCTCGATTTGCAGCGCGGCCGGTCCGGGCGCGGCAGCGGCGAACATCTTGGGCGCGAACATGGGTTCGGCGCGCTCGCCGGTCGCGTTGAGCGAGCGCAACGCGCCGACCTTGAGATTGAGGCCTTCGGCATAAAGCGCGGCGCGATGCGCTGCGTTGGCGGCGGCCTTGCCGCGCAGGGCGTCCTGCCTCGCCTGCCGATCGGAAAGGTCGTAGCTCAGGCCGTTGTAGAGCGCACCGTTCTGCACCGCGGCCCCGATGACCGCGCCCGCGCGCTCGATGTCGCGCATTCTTACGCGCACCTCGTTGTGCGCGCGATAGCCGGTCACGACGCTGCGCAGCAGCAGATTGGTTTTCGGGTCGCGCTGCTCGGAAAACACGGGATCGAGCGAGGCGCCGACGGTCGCGATGTCTTTGGCGTCGATCCCCGAACCCTTCAGCGCATCGATGACCGCGCTGACGGCGCGCGCGTCCTCGCTCGCCGCATCCGCCGCAGCGGGGCGTTCCGCTGATACCTCGAAGGTGATGAGCGCCATGTCGGGCCGCACGTCTTCGCTCGCCTCGCCGTTGACCGTGATGGAGGGAGGCAAACGCTCCTCAGCAAACGCGGGCGCCGCGAAAGCGAGGAGGCAGGGCAGGGCAAGGCAAAATCGCAGGCTGCTCGTCAAGTCGATCCTCCCAGGTCAGGCCGTAGCCGGACGTCGCTCAAGCCAGACCGATATGCCGAAATTAAGACGCAGCGCGAACGTTGACTCCTTAACTTTTTGCGTCTCGCAATGGGGCTTTCCTAACCGTCCCTTAACCCTAACGACTTCTAATGACCGGGAAAGCGGCTCCGCGATGCGGAGCGGCGGGAGTTCGATTGACGCCCATATAGGCCCATGTTACCCCAAGTCATCCCATACGCATACGCATCTGAGCCTGCGCCAAACCGGCGTCGGGCAGGGGAGTTTGCGTTGCGGTCTCTGGCTGCCGGGGCGTGGCTTGGATCGGTTTCTCTCCCAATACCGCAACAGGTTCGACGCCAAGGGGCGGGTTTCGGTGCCGGCGCCGTTTCGGGTCCTGCTCTGCGCGCCCGGCTTCGAGGGCGTGTTCCTGCATCCCCGCGCTCGACGCGCCCGCGCTCGATGGCGGCGGACAGGCGCTGATCGACGAGATCCAGGCCATGCTCGATGCGCTGCCGCCCTATTCGCGCGAGCGCGAGGATCTTCGACCGCCTTGCTCGCGACCGGCGAGATTCTCCGTCTCGATTCGGAGGGGCGCATCGTATTGCCGGCGCGGCTGCGCGACGCCGGCCGATCTGACCGAGGAGGCCCTGTTCGTGGGCCAGGGCCGCAAGTTCCAGATTTGGCGGCCCGAGCGCTTCGCCGAACACCTCGATATGGCCCGCGCGAGAGCGCGGGAACTTGCGGAGCGATCGCGGCTTGCGAGAGGACTGCCGCGATGACCGAAGCTCGCCGCCATATTCCGGTGCTGCTCGAGGAATGCCTCGCCGCGCTCGATCTTCGCAGCCGTTCCCTGGTCGTCGACGGCACGTTCGGCGCCGGCGGCTACACTGCGCGCTTTCTCGGCGCCGGCGCGCGCGTCATCGCGATCGATCGCGACCCCAGCGCCATCGCCGCGGGCCGCGCACTCGAAACGGCGAGCCAGGGGCGGCTGACGCTGGTCCAGGGGCGTTTCGGCGACCTCCAGGACATCGCGCGTTTGCTGGATTTGCGGAACTCGATGGGGTCGCGCTCGACATCGGCGTCTCCTCGATGCAACTCGACGAGGCCGCGCGTGGATTTTCGTTGCGCCACGACGCGCCACTCGACATGCGCATGGAAGGGTCTGGCAGCAGCGCCGCGGCCATTCCTCGCCGAAGCCGACGAGCGCGAAATCGCCGACATCCTCTTCTACTATGGCGAGGAGCGCGCGGCCCGCCGCATCGCGCGCGCCATCGTCGCCGACCGCAAGGCGACGCCTTTCGTTTCGACGCGGCAGCTTGCGGGCCTCATCGAGCGCGTCGCGCCGGCGCGGCCTGGCGAACTTACCCACCCCGCGACGCGCGCCTTTCAGGCCCTGCGCATCGCCGTCAACGACGAACTCGGCGAGCTGCTCGCGGCCTCGCTGGGGCCGAGCGCATGCTGAAGCCCGGCGGACGGCTCGCGGTCGTGACCTTTCATTCGCTGGAGGATCGCATCGTCAAGCAGTTTCTGGCCCGCCGCACGGGTCGCGGCGAAGCGCCCTCGCGGCGCCTGCCGGGTGAGCCCGACGGCGAGCGAGCCGAGCTTCCGGACCTTAGCAAAACTGCCGATCACGCCGGGCGAGGACGAGATCCGCCGCAATTCGCGCGCGCGCCCGGCCAAACTGCGCTTCGCGGAGCGCACGAGTGCGCCTGCGTTTCCGATCGAGGCCGCGCTCGAAGCGCTCACATATGCGGGAAAACGCGAGGCGATGAAATGATCTGGCGTTTTCTGCATCTCATCGCAATCGCCGCGGTCATCGTCTCGGCGTCCTATGTCTACAGCATCAAATATCAGACGATCTTCGCGGCCGAAGAGGTCCTGAAGACCCAGCATCTGATCGCCAGGGAGCGCAATTCAATCGCGATCCTGCGCGCGGAATATGCGCATCTGACGCGGCCCGACCGCGTGCAGCAGATCGCCAATTCCTCTCTCTCGATGCAGCCGCTCGCGCTGAACCAGATCGCCAAGCCGACTGACATTCCCGAGAAAGCCGCCAAGGTGGACTCCATCGGCCAGAAGCTCGAGGCGCTCGGCCTGACCGGCGACAGCGCGACGCCTTCCTCCGGCGTCACCGGCGCCTCGCCTGCGATGAGATAGCCGATGACCGACGACGCCCCTCCCGCCGCGAGTTCGCGAAAGACCGCCCGATCGAAGGCGCGCCTGCCGAAGCCGAGTCTTACAAAGCTCACTCTACCGAAGCTGAGCCTGCCGAAGCTGGGCCTGCCAAGACTAAGGCGCCGAAATTCCGGCTCGTCAGCCGCGCCGCGCTCGTCGCCGGCGCCAGCGACCTTCCTCAAACGGCTGTTCACGGCGCGCGGCGATCTCAGCGGACCGCGCATTGCCCAGCTCGCGCTCATTCTCGGCCTCGCCTACGTCGGCGTCGCCGGCAAGCTCGTCCGGCTCGGCCTTTCGACCGAACCGCCGCAGACCCTCAAAGGCGCCGCGGACGAGGCCGTGTCCGGCGCGCGTCCCGATCTGCTCGATCGCAACGGCGAGATCCTGGCGACCGACGTGAAGACCATGTCGGTGTTCGCCGAGCCGAAACGCATCATCGACAAGGACGAGGCGGTCGAACTCATCACGGCGGTGCTGCCCGACGTCGACGCGCGAGAGCTTCGCGAACGTCTGTCGTCGAAGAAAGGCTTCGTCTGGGTCAAGCGGCAGGTGACGCCAAAGGAGCAGAGCGAAATCTTCCACCTCGGCCTGCCGGGCGTCGGCTTCGTGCCCGAGAACAAGCGCATTTATCCCAATGGCCGCATCGGCGCCCATGTCGTCGGCTATGTCGACAAGGACAATATCGGCATCGCCGGCATGGAAAAATATTTGGACGAGGAAAGCCTCACCGATCCTCATGTGCCGGGCTTCACCATCGACCCCGCGCGGCTGAAGCCGGTGCGCCTGTCGCTCGACCTCAAGGCGACACAGGCCTTGCGCGACGAACTCGTGCAGGGCCTGGAGAAATTCCGCGCCAAGGCGGCGGCCGGCGCCATCCTCGACGTCAACACCGGCGAGGTGATCGCGCTCGAATCCTTGCCCGACTACGATCCCAACGATCCCGGCGACATGAAGGATCCGATGAAGATCAACCGGATCAATGTCGGCGTTTATGAGATGGGTTCGACCTTCAAGGCTTTGTCGCTCGCGATGGGCCTCGATTCCGGCAAGGTGACGCTCGGCTCCACGCTCGATGCGCGCGAAAGCCTTCGCTACGGCCGCTTCACGATCCACGACTTCCACGCGACCCACCGCATGCTGACGCTGCCGGAAGTGTTCACGCATTCCTCGAACATCGGGACCGCGCGCGTGGCGCTAAAGGTCGGCGTCACGGCGCACCAGGCGTTCCTGAAGAGAATGGGCCAGCTCGACCGCCTCAAGACCGAATTGCCGGAAAGCGCCGAGCCTTTGTGGCCGAAGCACTGGAGCGAGCTCAACACCATCACGATCGCCTTCGGGCAAGGCATCAACGTTGCGCCCTTGCAGGCGGTGATGGCGGTGGCGGCGCTCGTCAACGGCGGCCACATGATGACGCCGACTTTCTTGCCGCGCGATGAGGCCACCGCGATGGCGGCCAGCCACCGCGTCGTCAGCGAGCAGACCTCGGAATCGATGCGCTATCTGATGCGCTCCAACGCGACGCACGGCTCGGCGACCTTCGCCAATGTCGACGGCTACTATGTCGGCGGCAAGACCGGCACCGCGGACAAGATATTCCACGGCCACTACAGCAACGACCAGGTGTTCACGACCTTCATGGCGATCACGCCAGCCAACAAGCCCAAATATCTCTATATGGCGATCTACGACCAGCCGCAGGCCGTGCAGGGCGACGGCGGCTATCACACGGCGGCGTGGAATGCGGGCCGCACCGTCGGCGCGCTGATCCGACGCGTCGAGCCGCTCGAGGATCATGCGCCGAACCCCGTGTTCCCGACGCAACCCTTCCCGCTCATCGCCCGTCTCGGCTACGGAGCGGACGCGGACAAGATGGGCAAGGAGTGATGCGGCGCGTGGGGGAAATGGAGCCTGCATGCGGGGCTTGCCCCCCTTCTCCCCTTGCGGGAGAAGGGGGCGCGAAGCGCCGGATGAGGGGTCCGCGACGCAAGCGCAACTGTATCAGGATCAAGATCGAAAGCGCGGCGCACGAATGGCGTTGGCGCCTCCAACCGACCCCTCATCCGCCCTTCGGGCACCTTCTCCCGCCTAGCGATTTGCGGAGCAAATCGCGGAGCAGGGGGTAACGACCTCAACGAGAGCACGTTGCTATGCGCCTCGCTGATCTCCTCGATTCCGCTCCTGCGTCTCTCGCCGCCAAGCCGATCAGCGGCCTCGCCTCGGACAGCCGCAAGGTCAAGAGCGGCGATCTGTTCTTCGCGCTGCCCGGCTCGAAGGACGATGGGCTCAGATATGTCGGCGAAGCGCTCGCCAAGGGCGCGACGCGCGGCGGTCGCGGAGCTCGCCAGCGAAGTTTTGGGCGACCCGGTCGTCGTTGTTGACGACGCCCGCGCGTCCCTCGCCAAAGCCTGCTCGCGCTTCTTTCCCGATCAGAGCGAAACGATCGTCGCCGTGACGGGCACCAGCGGCAAGACTTCGGTCGCCGCCTTCACGCGCCAGATATTTGAAGGGCTCGGACGCGAGGCGGCCTCGCTCGGCACGATCGGCGTCGTCTCGCGCGCCGTGCAAATCTACGGCTCTCTGACGACGCCCGATCCGATCGCGTTGCACGAGCTGTTGCAGCGCCTCGCGCGCGCAGGCGTGACTCATCTTGCGATGGAGGCCTCCTCGCATGGCCTCGATCAGAAGCGGCTCGATGGCGTCAGGCTGAAGGCCGGCGCCTTCACCAATCTGTCGCGCGATCACCTCGATTATCACGCCGATATGCAGTCATATCTCGACGCCAAGCTGAGGCTTGTCCGGGAGCTCCTGCCAGACGGCGCGCCGTTGGTGATTGACGCCGACAGCGAGTTCGCTGAACGCGTGATCGAGGCCGCGCGCGCACGCTGGGCGGCGGCCGTTCACGGTCGGCGCGAAGGGCGACGACATCCGCCTCGTGTCCGCGAATAGGAAGGGTTTGTCGACAGCGCTTGAACTCGGTTGCGGCGGGCCGCCGACATGCGCTGACGCTGCCTCTGCCTGGCGACTTCCAGGTTTCCAACGCTTTGGTCGCAGCCGGGCTCGCGATCTCCGTCGGCGAGGATCCAGCAAAAACCATCGCCGCGCTCGAAGCCCTGCAGGGCGCGCCGGGGCGCCTCGAGCGGGTCGGCGAAATTCGCGGCGCGTCCGTCATCGTCGACTATGCCCACAAGCCCGACGCGCTCGAAAAGGCGCTGAGCGCGCTGCGCCCCTTCGTCGGCGGCCGGCTGATCGTGGTGTTCGGCTGCGGCGGCGACCGCGACCCGGGCAAGCGGCCGATCATGGGCGAGATCGCGACGCGCCTCGCCGACGTCGTCATCGTCACCGACGACAATCCGCGCTCCGAAATGCCCGCGGCGATCCGGGCGGCAATCCTCAGCCAGGCGCCCGGCGCGCGCGAGATAGGCGACCGCGCCGAGGCCATTCAGACCGCTGTCGGCATGTTGAAAAGCGGCGATGCGCTGGTCATCGCCGGCAAAGGCCATGAAACGGGCCAAATCGTCGGCGACCGGACGCTGCCGTTTTCTGACGCGGAATGCGCGCGGGCGGCGATCGAGGGGGCCGCATGAACGAAATGCTGTGGAACGCCGCGGAACTCGCGGCTCTTTTCGCCGCGCCGAGCGCGCCGATCGAAGGCGCGACCGGCGTCTCGATTGATTCGCGCACGCTGAAAGCCGGCGAACTGTTCGTCGCCATCCGGGGCGAATCGCTCGATGGGCACGACTATGTCGCGCGTGCGTTTGAGGCCGGCGCAGCGGCGGCGCTTGTTGAATCCGCGCGAGCCGAGGAGCTGAAGCGCTTCGGGCCGGTTTATGCCGTGTCGACGATACGTTGCGCGCGCTGGAGCAATTGGGCGTCGCTGCGCGAAAACGTTCGCGCGCAAAAATCGTCGCCGTGACGGGGTCGGTCGGAAAAACCAGCGCCAAGGAAATGCTGCGCGCTCGCGCTTTCCGCAATGCGGCGCGACGCACGCCTCCGTCGCCTCGTTCAACAACCATTGGGGCGTGCCGCTGACGCTTTCGCGCCTGCCGGCCGACGCGGAATACGCGCGTGTTCGAGATCGGCATGAACCATGCGGGCGAAATCACGCCACTCGTCGGCTTCGTCGAGCCGCATGTCGCGCTCATCACCACCATCGCGCCGGTCCATATCGAATATCTCGGCTCGATCGAGGCGATCGCCGACGCCAAGGCGGAAATTTTTTCGGGCGTCGTCGCCGGCGGCGTCGCCGTTATCAATGAGGACGCGCCGCAAACCGCGCGGCTTGCGCGCTGCGGCCGAAGCGCGCGGCCTCGAGGTGAGAAGTTTTGGGCGGCCGGCGGCTATGCGAGCCTCGTGTCCTCTGAAGGGTCAGCGACGGGTTCGCGCCTCAGCGTGCGTCTTGGCGGGCGGGAGATCGCTTTCGAACTCGGCGCGCCCGGCGCACATATGGCCGAAAACGCGGTCGGCGTGCTGACGACTGTGGAGGCGCTCGGCGCCGACGTCGAAGGCGGCGCGCGCGCTGGCCCGGTTTCAGCCGCAGAAGGGGCGCGGCGAGCGGTTCGCGCTCCCGGTTGAGGGCGGCGCCGTCACCATGATCGACGAGAGTTACAACGCCAATCCCGTTTCGATGCGTGCGGCGCTCGCTTTGCTCGGCGCGAGCGCGCCGGGGCCGGGCGGACGGCGCATCGCCGTCATCGGCGACATGCTCGAACTTGGGGCCGAGGGCGCAAGCCTGCACGCGGGCCTCGCGGACGCGCTTGAGGCCAATCGCGTCGATCGCCTGTTCACCGCGGGCCGCCTGAGCCGCGCGCTCGACGAGACGGCGCCTTCGGCCATGCGCGCGCATTGGGCCGAGCGCGCGGAAGGCTTGAAAGAACCGCTCGTCGCCGCGCTCGTCGCCGGCGACGTCGTGATGATCAAGGCTTCCAATGGCAGCCGCATGGGGCCTCTGGTCGCTGCGCTCAAGGATCACTTCCAGAAGCCGCGCGGCACGGAAGCAGGACACTAGAATGCTCGTCTGGCTCACCGACTTTTCGCATATTTTCAGCCCGTTCAATCTGTTCCGCTATCTGACGTTCCGCACGCTCGGCGCCGCGGCGACGGGCCTGTTTCTCGTCTTCTTCTTCGGGCCGTCGATCATTTCGGCGCTGAGGCTGAAACAGGGCAAGGGACAGCCGATCCGCGTCGATGGGCCGGCTTCGCATCTCGTCACCAAGAAGGGTACGCCGACTATGGGCGGCCTGATGATCCTGTTCGGGCTCATCGTCTCGTCGCTGCTGTGGGCCAATCTCACCTCGCCCTATGTCTGGATCGTGCTGTTCGTCACCTTCGGTTTCGCGGCGATCGGCTTCTATGACGACTATCTGAAGGTGACCAAGCAATCGCACCTCGGTTTTTCGGGCCGGGCGCGCCTGCTCGGCGAATTTGTCATCGCCGCGGCCGCCTGCATCGCGATGATGCATGTCGGAGGCCAGGGTTCGACTGGGCTATCCCTGCCGTTCACCAACGGCTTCGTGATCGATCTTTCCTGGGCCTATCTGCTGTTCGGCCCGTTCGTCATCGTCGCCTTCGGCAATGCGGTCAATCTGACCGACGGGCTCGACGGCCTCGCCATTGTGCCCGTGATGATCGCGGCCGCGACGCTCGGCCTCATCTCGTATTTTGCCGGCAATTTCGTCTATTCCCACTATCTGCTGATCAATCACGTTCCGCTCGCCGGCGACCTCATGGTGGTGTGCGGCGCGCTGATCGGGGCCGGCGTCGGCTTTCTCTGGTTCAACGCGCCGCCCGCGCAGATCTTCATGGGCGACACCGGTTCGCTCGCGCTCGGCGGGCTGCTCGGCGCCACTGCGGTGGCGATCAAGCATGAGATCGTGCTCGCCATCATCGGCGGCCTGTTCGTGATGGAGGCGCTCAGCGTCGTCGTGCAAGTCACTTCGTTCAAGCTGACCGGCAAGCGGGTGTTCCGCATGGCGCCGATCCATCATCATTTCGAACAGCTCGGCTGGTCCGAGCCGCAGATCGTTATGCGTTTCTGGATCATCGCCTTCGTGCTGGCGATGGTCGGCCTCGCCACCCTGAAGCTGAGGTGACGATGACGCCAGTCGCGACCTTCTTCGGGAAACGCGTCGCGCTGTTCGGCCTCGGCGGCTCGGGCCTTTCGACAGCGCGCGCGCTGATCGCGGGCGGCGCCGAAGTTGCCGCCTGGGACGATGGCGAGGGCGCGCGCGGCAAGGCCGCGGAGGTTCCGCTGATCGACCTGAGAACGGCGGACTGGTCCCGCTTCGACGCGCTCCTCCTGTCGCCGGGCGTGCCGCTGACCCACCCGAAGCCGCACTGGACGGTGGAGCTCGCGAAGGCGGCGAAGGTGGAGGTCATCGGCGACATCGAATTGTTCGCGCGCGAGCGCGCCGCGCGGGCTCCGGATGCCCCGCTCGTCTGCATCACCGGAACGAACGGCAAATCGACCACTACGGCGCTGATCGCCCACATCCTCAAGGAAGCCGGCCGCGACGCGCAGCTCGGCGGCAATATCGGCGTGCCCGTGCTCGATCTCGAGCCTCCGGCTCCCGGTCGCGTACATGTCATCGAGTGCTCGACCTTCCAGATCGACCTCGCGCCGTCGTTGAAGCCGAGCGTCGGGCTGCTCATCAACCTGACGCCGGACCATCTCGACCGCCACGGTTCGATGGAGAATTACGCCGCCATCAAGGAACGGCTGGTCGCGGCATCCGACGTGGCGTTGATCGGCCTCGATGACGACTATTGCCGCGAGATCGCCGCGCGGCTCGAGGCGAACGGCCGCAAGGTGGTCACGATCAGCGCCGCGCTCTCGACCGAGGCCGACGTTTTCGTCAGCGATGCGCGGCTGTTCCTGAAAGGACTGGACGAGCCCGTCCTCGATCTTCGCATCGCGCCGACGTTGCGCGGCGCGCATAACGGCCAAAACGCGGCCTTCGCGTTCGCCGCGGCGCGCGCCTGCGGGCTCGAAGTGGCGGAGATCGCAAGCGGGCTCGCGAGCTTCCCCGGCCTTGCTCACCGCATGGAGCAGATAGGCCGCATCGGCAGAACGCTGTTCGTCAACGATTCCAAGGCGACCAACGCCGACGCCGCCGAGAAGGCGCTCCTGTCGTTCGACGATATCTTCTGGATTCTCGGCGGCAAGGCGAAAGAGGGCGGCGTCGAACCGCTCCGCCCCCTGTTTCCTCGCGTGCAAAAGGCCTATCTGATCGGCGCCGCGAGCGACGATTTTGCGCGCACGCTTGAAGGCGCGGTGGCTTATGAGCGCTGCGGGACGCTCGACAAGGCGGTGGCGGCGGCGGCGCGCGATGCACTGAGGAGTGAAGCGCGCGAGCCCGTCGTACTGCTGTCGCCCGCCTGCGCTTCCTACGATCAATTCGCCAATTTCGAGGCGCGCGGCGACGCGTTCCGCGCGCTCGTCGCAGAACGTCTTGCCGCATCTAAGGGGAGCCCGACATGATTTCGAGAGCCGAACGCGGCCCCGTCGCCGACTGGCTGCGCAGCGTCGACGGCTGGCTGTTGGCCGCCTTCGGCGCCTTGATGGTGATCGGCGTGGTGATCGCGCTCGCCGCGAGCCCGGCGGTCGCGGAGCGCATCGGCCTGCCGACGTTCCATTTCGTCAACCGGCAGGTCATGCTGTTGCCGCCGACCGCGTTGCTGATGCTCGCGACTTCGTTCCTGTCGCCACGCCATGTCAGGCGCGCCGCGCTGATCATCTTCGCGATCAGCATGGCGCTCATAATTCTCGCCTTGTTTTATGGCGCGGAAGTCAAGGGTTCGCGGCGATGGATACTGGGGCTCCAGCCCTCGGAATTCCTGAAGCCCGCCTTCGTCATACTTGCCTCCTGGGCCTTCGCGGAAGGCGCGCGTCCCAACTCGCCCAAGCTGATGGCGAAGGCCTTTGCGTTCCTGCTCTTGCCGGTGACGATCGTGCCGCTGATCCTGCAGCCCGATTTCGGACAGACGATGCTGATCGCGCTCGTCTGGGCGACGCTCGTCTTCATGGCGGGGCTGCACTGGTTCTGGGTGCTGGGGCTCGGCGGCGTCGGCATGTTCGGCGGCTTCCTCGCCTTCAAGTTTTCCGCACACGTGCATGAGCGCGTGATGCGTTTCATCGATCCCGATTCGAGCGGCGGCATGGTCGACACGTTCCAGGTCGACACGGCTTTGCAGAGCCTCGCCAATGGCGGCTGGTTCGGCCGCGGGCCGGGCGAGGGCGTCTACAAGCGCATCCTGCCCGACGCGCATACGGATATGGTGTTCTCGGTCATCGGCGAGGAATTCGGCCTCATCGCCTGCCTCGGCCTCATTACGTTCTTCGCGCTGATCGTGCTGCGAGGGCTCTATCTCGCCTCGCGCAATCAGGACACGTTCAGCCGCTTCGCCGCTGCGGGCCTGACGGTGATGTTCGGCGTGCAGAGCTGGATCAACATGGCGGTCAACGTGCGCGCCATGCCGGCCAAGGGCATGACCTTGCCGTTCATCTCCTATGGCGGCTCCTCGCTGCTCGCGCTCGGCATCGGCATGGGCTTCCTCATCGCGCTGACGCGCCGGCATCTGACGATCACGCGCGATTCGCACGCCCTGGGCCTGAATTGAGCCGGCGTGGTTTTCTGCTCGCGGCGGGCGGCACGGGCGGTCATCTGTTCCCCGCTGCATCGCTCGCCGGCGCGCTCAGGCGGCGCGGCTTCGAGGTAGATCTCGCGACAGACGATCGCGCGCTCAAATACGGCGAGGATTTTCCGGCCCGCGCGCTTCATACAATTCCGTCTGCCACGCCGACCGGCGCCGGCGTCGTCTCGAAGGCGCTGGCCGCGCTCGCGCTCGGGCGCGGCACGCTCGTCGCGCGCGCGCTCATCAAACAACTGAACCCGCTCGCCGTCGTCGGCTTCGGCGGCTACCCGACCGTGCCGCCGCTGCTCGCCGCCGCATGGCTGCATACGCCCTCAGTGCTGCACGAGCAGAACGCCGTCATCGGCCGCGCCAACAAGTTCCTCAGCGGCCGCGTCAATCTCATCGCGACCGGGTTTCCGGATTTGCGCGGGGTCGACGCCGCAAAGACGCGCTACGTGGGCAATCCGGTGCGACCCAGCGTGCTCGAAGCCGCCGAGACGCCTTACCCCTCGATGGAGGACGGGCGGCTTCGCGTGCTGGTGACTGGCGGATCGCAAGGCGCGCGCGTAATGGCCGACGTTGCGCCGGCGGCGCTGGCGCTTCTCTCGCCTCTGGAACGCGGCCGGCTGCGGCTGACCATGCAGGCTCGCGGCGAGGATCTTGCGCGGGTCGCCGCCGCCGCCGCAAAACTTTCCTTCCCCGTTGAATTGCAGCCGTTCTTCGCCGATCTCCCGGCGCGTATCGCGGCGTCGCATCTCGTCATCGGGCGGGCCGGCGCCTCGACCGTCAGCGAACTCGCCGTCATCGGACGGCCCTCGGTCCTCGTGCCGTTTCCCCATGCGCTCGATCAGGATCAGGCGGCCAATGCGGCCATTCTCGCCCGCGTCGGCGCCGCCACCGTCGTGCCGCAGACAGAGTTCACGGCAGAGCGGCTCGCCGGCCTGTTGCGCGCTTCGCTCGCCGAGCCGCAGCGTATGGCAGCCGCCGCAGCCGCCGCGAAATCGGTCGGCGTGCCTGACGCGGCCGAGCGGTTGGCGGACGAGGTCGTTCGTTTGGCGAAAGCCTGATGGCGAAGCCGACCGAACCCCCCATGCATTTCCGCGACGCGCAGGCCTTCGACGCGTGGCTCGCGACGGCGCCCGGCGCCGCCGTCTGGATCAAGCTCGCCAAACAGGGCTCGTCCGTCGTCACGCTGAGCCAGCGCGAGGCCATTGACTGCGCGCTTTGTCACGGCTGGATCGATGGGCAGATCCAGCGCTTCGACGACCAGGTCTATCTGACGCGCTTCACGCCGCGAAAGCCCGGCGGCCGCTGGTCAGCAAACAATTGCCGGCGCGCCGCAGGAACTCATCGCGGCCGGCAGAATGAGCCCGCGCGGCCTTGCCGAGGTCGAGGCGGCGAAGCGCGACGGTCGCTGGGATGCGGCCTATCCTTCAGCGTCCGCCGCCACGACGCCCACGGATTTTGAGGACGCACTGCGGCGCCTCGCCGACAGCCAAGGCGCGCTTTGCAGAGCTCGACGGCGCCAATCGCTACGCGCTGCTCTACCGTCTGCATCACGCGAAGGCGCCGGCGCGGCGCAACGAGATGATCGCGAAATTCGTCGCCATGCTCGAGCGCGGCGAGACGATCCACGAACCTAGAAAGGCGCGGCCGCGCAAAGCTTAGCTCTCAAACGTCTCCCACCGCGCGCGGCGCGAAGGCGACGCCATCGTAGATCTCGGCGAGCGGCAGCGTGCAATCGAGCGCGGTCAAATCGATGCTTGCATCCATTTCCGAGATCCGAATCTCGCTCCACATGGCGTCATCGCCACGCGACCACACAGCGACGAGGGGTTCGTTCGGCTCGACCAGCAGCACGTGTGAGAGACCGGCGATCGACTTGTATTCCTCGAGCTTGCGGAAGGAGTCGAAATCGCGGGTCGAGGGCGACAGGACTTCGACGACGAGCCTCGGGTCGGCCGCTTTGAAAGCATTCGCATCACGCATGCCGCAATCGACGCCGATGTCGGGGCGGCGAATTTGGCCTGGATAGGTTTCGACCGCGCCGTCGCCGGTGAAGGGGCGGCAGGGGCCGCCGCGCAGTCTTTCGCGGAGCGTTGAAATAACGTTGACGACGATGTCATCGTGAACGTTTTTGGCCCCCGCCATCATTCGCAGCGGCTGCCCGTCGACGAGTTCGTAGCGGTCCGGCTGGCGTTCTTGCCAGGCGAAGAACTCGTCAACTGTCATGCCCACGCCTTGGGCTCGCCCATCGCTGCGCTCTCAATATGTAGAAGCGAACACGTTAATTAGCACATCGGCCTGACGGCGTCGAACACACGCTCCATCTTCACGCCAGCGCCCGCTTCAGCATCGCCTTGTAGCCTTCCGCGTCGAAGCTCCAGCAAATATCCGCCTTGCGGCCGGAAGCGAGCGCGTCGCGCCAGGCGTAAGCGTTGTTTTCGTCGTGCGCGACGTTGAGACGGTCGACGACAGTCATGCCGCGCGTCAGTTCGCTCGCGCATTCGATCTCGACGAGATGCTGGCCCCAGCTTGTCCCGATCTCGCGGTCGAGCGCCACCGCCATCGCGGTCGGATCGGCGAGCGACAGGCCTTGTTCGCCGGTCTGCACGAAATAAGCCTCCTTGGCGCGGCGGTTGCAGTCGATCGCAAAGCGCGCCTTCGCCGTGCCGAGCGCGAGGATGTCTTCAATCTCGGCGTCATTGAGGACAGAGGCGCCGCGCGAGACGTGCCAGCCAACCATTTCGATCGGCAGGTTAGAGCGGAACACGCGGCGCGCAGCTTCCGGGTCGACCCAGATGTTGTATTCCGCCGCCGCCGTGACATTGCCTTCGCAAGCCGGCGCGCCGCCCATCACGACGCAGCGCCCGACGCGCTCCGCAAAGTTTTGATCGCGCGCCAGCGCGAGCGCCACATTTGTGAGAGGCCCGAGCGTGACGAGCGTGAAGCCCGGGTTTTCGCGCGCGAGCCGCACGAGCGCCTCTACCGCGAATTCGGCTTCCGCCGCGCGCTTCGGCGCCGGATAGTTCTGGTCGCCAAAACCGTCGCGACCATGAAACCAGAACGCGTCGAGATGGGGACGGGTGAGCGGCGCCGCCGCGCCCTTGAAGACGGGAACATCAGCGCCGGCGACCTCAGCCGTATAGAGCGCATTGATCGTCGCCTGTTCGATCCCGACATTGCCGGCGACCGTCGTCAGGGCCGCGACATGCACATCAGGCGCGGCGAGCGCCATCAGGATCGCGACGGCGTCGTCGGAGGCGGTGTCGGTGTCGATGACGAAAGTGCGCATATGGCTGGTGTCCCCGAATTCCCCCGGCAGAGACGCCCGCCGCGCGTCGGCGTGTCAAGCCGCGCTCTCCCGGAGCGATCTGCGCGCTTGGGTCGGCTTGCCTTTTTGGGCCGCCTGTGGCTCGCTGGCGGTGCGGGACGAGATGTCGGGCTGCCCGCCGCCGGCCGTCGACGATCCATTCTGAGGCCGGAACGAGAGAAAGCGCCGCACCGCCTCGAAGCAAGGTGAGGCGGGCGCGTCCGACGAGGGAGGGACAAGAGCATGCGCAAGCACAAACTGTTGGCTTTCGCCGCGGGACTGGCGTTGGCGTTCGCATCCCAGACGGCTGGGGCGGCTTCGAAGCTGAAGATCGGCTTCCTTCCGGGCGTCGTCGACCCCTTTTATCAGGTCATGCAGATCGGGGTCGAGAAGGCCGCCAAGGATCTCGGCGTCGACGTCGTCACGCAGAGTCCCGCCGACCTGGGGCGTCGAGGCGGAAACGCCGATCCTCGACGCGATGGTGGCGCGCGGCGATCTCAACTACATCATCACCGCGCCCGTCGACAAAGATCAGATGATCGGTCCGCTGAAAGCCGCGGTCGATCACGGCATAAAGATGATCACGGTCGACACCTATCTCGGCGACGGCGACTACACGAAGGGCCCGGTCAAGTTCCCGCTGAGCTACATCGGCTCCGACAATATCGAGGGCGGCCGCATCGCGGCGCGCGGCCTCGCCAAGGCGATCGGCGGCAAGGGAACCGTCTACATCAACTCGACCAATCCCAACGTCAGCTCGGTTGAAGGCCGCTCCGTCGGGTTCAAGGAAGTGATGGCCAAGGAATATCCCGACATCAAGGTCATCGGACCGGACTTCAATCTGGACGATCCCAACAAGGCGACACAGCAGACGGCCGCGGTTCTCGCGCGCGAGCCCAATCTGGCGGGCGTCTTCGGCACCAACGTGTTCAGCGCGCAGGGCGCCGGCACGGCAGTGGTCAACGCGGGGCTTGGCGGCCATGTGCAGGTGGTCGCCTATGATGCGACCAAGCTCGCCATCGAACTCATGGACAAGGGCGTCGTCAGTCTCGTGCTGGCGCAGAAACCCTTCGACATGGGCTATCTCGCCGTAGAATTCGCAGTCGCGGACGCGGCGGGCGTGACGAGCCTGCCGCGGCGCGTCGAGACGGGCTTTGCGATCATCGACAAGAACAATGTCAAGGACCCCGAAGTCGCTCGCTTCATCTATCAAACCGGCAAATAGCCGCCTCTGCGCCGGGCAGCGCCGCCGTCCGGCCGTCGTACCGGTGAGATTTGTAGCAGGCGAAGCCTGGAAGTGAGCGAGCGCGGCTCAGTCGTTGCGCGTCCGGACCAAGGCGCGCGCCGTCGGGC
Source organism: uncultured Pseudomonadota bacterium (assembly GCA_963710855.1). Lineage (GTDB taxonomy): Bacteria > Pseudomonadota > Alphaproteobacteria > Rhizobiales > Beijerinckiaceae > Roseiarcus. The sequence goes on from CAVQBX010000011.1 coordinate 36,805, forward strand.
CCTCGCCTGGCCTCGGCTGATGCTGTTTCTCAGCCGTGTCTGGGCGCTGGGTCGTTTCTTGCTTTGATGGTGCTGTTCTTTGTCGCTGCAGTGCCGATCGCGACCGACGGCGCCGTGAATTTCCTAACCATCCGCAATTCGCAGAACATCCTCGTCGCGATCATCCCGGTCCTGCTGCTCGGCCTTGGCCAGACCTTCGTCATCATCGCGGCTGGCATCGATCTGTCGGTCGGCTGGGTGATGAGTCTGGGCTCCGTGCTTTCGGCTCTGGCGATCCGCGACGCCTACGACGCGGGCGCGCCGCTGTTCGCGTCCATCGTCGCCGGCCTTCTCGCCGCTGTCGCCGGCGCGATGATCGTCGGCCTTGTCAACGGTCTCATCATCGCGAAACTGAAGGTTCCCGCCTTCATCGTGACGCTCGGCACTTCATTCATCATTCGAGGCGTCGCCTATCTGATGTCGGAGAATTCGACCGTCATCGGCCTGCCGGACGGCGTGCGGGCTTATGGCAATGATGCGCTGTTCTATTACATCGGCGGCGAGGGCGGCGGTCTTTACCTCCTGAATCGGCCGCAAGTCGGCGGCGCACTGTTGCGGCGCATGGACATCATCCTGCCCTATCCGGTCGTGATCGCGGCAGTCGTCGTCGCCTGGGCGATGTTTTTGCTGCGAAGGACCCAGTTCGGCCGCCATACTTATGCAATTGGCGGCTCGATGGATGCGGCGGTGCGCAGCGGCATTCCGGTCGACCGGCACCTGGTGCAGCTCTACATGCTCTCGGCGGCGACTCGGGCGTTGCGGGATGGCTGTCGACGCTGCGCTTCACGGCGGGCTCCGCCGTCATCGGGGATCCGCTGCTGCTTTCCTCGATCGCGGCGGTGATCATCGGCGGGGTCAGCATGTTCGGCGGCGCCGGGTCGATCATCGGCACGGTCATCGGCGCGCTCATCATTGCGGTTCTGACGACCGGGCTCGTCATGCTCAACGTGGAGGCGTTCTGGCAGTTCATTGTGGTCGGCGCCGTCGTCATCATCGCCGTGCTGATTGACCAGTCGCGCGATCTCATCATCGGTCGGCGACGCCGGAGTTCGGCGCGATGAGCGAGCCGGTGCTTTCCGTTCGCCATCTCACCAAGAGTTTTGGCGGTCTGGTCGCCGTCGACCGCCTGAGCCTCGAGGTTCGGCGCGGCGAGGTCGTCGGGCTGCTTGGCGACAATGGCGCGGGCAAATCGACGCTGATCAAATGCGTTTCGGGGGTCTATCAGCCCGACGACGGCGAAATCCTGTTCGAGGGACAGGCGGCGACTTTCGCGACGCCGATGGAAGCGCGCAGGCGGGGCGTCGAGACCATCTATCAGGACCTCGCGCTCGCCAACAATCTCGACGTCGGCGCGAACATTTTCCTCGGCCGCGAGCTGAAGAAGCGCTGGTTCGGCGGATTGGCGCACACGCTCGACGACCGGCGCATGCTCTCGGAATCCCGCCGGACGCTCGGCTCGCTGCAGATCAACATTCCCGCGCTCGACGAGCCGATCGAGACGCTTTCGGGCGGACAGCGTCAGGCGGTGGCGATCGCGCGCGCCGTGCATTGGGAAGCCAAGCTGATGATCATGGACGAGCCGACCAACAATCTCGGCGTTCCCGAACAACACAAGGTGCTCGAACTCATCCGAACGCTCAGGACCCATGGCGTGCCGGTCATCCTCATCACGCATGTCCTGCCTGATGCGTTCGCCGTCGCCGATCGCGTCATCGTCATGCATCGGGGGCGCAAGGTGTGCGAAAAGCCCGCCGGCGCCACCAACGCCGAGGAACTTGTGCAGTATATGGTCGGCGCCCGCAGCGATGCGATGGAAGAGTAGGCGAAACGTCTCAGATCGCCGCGCGAAAGGCCGCGAAGCCGCGTTCCAGGTCTTCCTTCAGATCTTCGAGATCTTCGAGACCGACGCTGAGCCGAAGCGTAGGGCCGCCGGGCGCCCAGCGGGTCGCGGTGCGGTATTTGGTGCAATCGAAGGGAATGATGAGGCTTTCGTAGCCGCCCCAGGAAGCGCCGAGTCCGAACAATTGCAGCGAGTCGATCAGCGCGGCGACGGCGGCCTGCGGCGCCGGCTGCAGCACGAGGCTGAACAAGCCTGACGAGCCCTTGAAGTCGCGCTTCCAGATCTCGTGGCCGCGATAGGAGGGCAGGGCCGGATGGATGACGCTTTGCACTTCCGGGCGCGCTTCGAGCCATTTGGCGAGCGCGAGCGCCTGTCGCTCCGCCTCGCGCAGCCTGAGATCGAGCGTGCGCAGACCGCGCAGCGCCAGGAACACGTCTTCCGGGCCGGCCGGAATCGCCATGTGGTCGGCGGTGCGATGCAGGCGGGGAAACCATTCCTTGTTGGCGCTGACGAGGCCGAGCAGCAGGTCCGAGTGGCCCGACAGATATTTGGTGCCGGCCTCGATCGAAATGTCGACGCCCTGCGCGTGAGCGGGGAAGAACAGCGGCGTCGCCCAGGTGTTGTCCATCAGCACGCAGAGGCCGCGCGCCTTGGCGACCGCGACGATCGCCGGAACGTCCTGCATTTCCAGCGACTGCGAGCCCGGCGCCTCGGTGAAGATCGCCTTGGTGTTGGGGCGGATCAGCGCCTCGATGCCGGCCCCGATTTCGGGGTCGTAGTAGGTTGTCTCGACGCCCATGCGCTTCAGGCCGTGCTCGCAGAAACGCCGGGTCGGGAAATAGACGGAATCGGTGACCAGCACATGATCGCCCGATTCCAGCGCGGCCATCAGTCCAACCACGATCGCGGCGAGTCCGGAGGGCACGAGCATCGTTCCCTCGGCGCCGGCGAGATCGTTCCAGGCTTCCTGAAGCGCCTCGGTGGTCGGCGTGCCATGCGTGCCATAGTTGAAGCGCTGCCCGTTCGTCTGGAACGTTTCCACGTCAGGGAAAAGAACAGTCGAGCCGCGGAATGGCGGCACGTTGACGAAACCCTGTGTTACTTCGACGTCGTGGCCGAGATGGATCAGACGCGAGCGCCCGCGCAGGCGCTCGCGGGTCTCAGGAGAGAGTTTCTTCATTGTTGCATTCGTGTTCGTTGCAGCAGGCGCCGTGCGGCGTATCGACGTAATGACGAAGGCCGAGCGGCATCGTCAAGCCGCCAAAATTCACTTCCCCGTTGGCAGTGGCGAGCCGTTGACAGTCACCTTGTCGCCGTCGACAGCGACGTCCCAGTTGAGGCGGCCGTCGGCGCCGTCCGTCGCGAGCCCCTTCACGAAGGTCAGCGCCAGGCCGACGCTGCGGAAATCGGGATCGCTTTCGCCGAGCTCCGAGGCGAGCGCGAGGGTCTTGTCGAGACTGTCCGCGCTGACTTTCAGATGGGCCTGCACCTTTGAGGAATCGATCAGCGCGGACCCCTCATAGGTGAGATCGATGATGGGCGCCTGCAGATGGCCGGGCAGCAGGTCGATGCGCGGCTCGCCCGCCTTGATTGCCGCATCGATGGCGGCCTGCGTCTCGGGCGTGAGGTCGCGCCCCTCGGCGAAATTCGGGTCTTTCAACGCCAGACGCACCGCCTCCCCGACGCCCTTGTCGGCGAGGGCGAAACCGAACTTTGCCGAGAGCGGCGTGAGTTTCGAAGTCCAGGCGGGCGCCAGCGGCGAATCGATGGTCAGTTGCGCGATATCGGCGCCGACCTCGATGCGGCCCTCGTCTGCGAGCCCCGAAATCTTGAACGTTTCGCCGATTTCGGCGATGGTCGCTCCGCCGAGGTCGCCGCCGACCTTGAAATCCTTCAACCGCAGATCGGTCGTCATTTCCTTCCAGAGCGGCATCGCCGCCGAAACGAGGTCCGAAAATCCCTCGGGCGGTTTGCCGTTGTCCTTCGAGGCCGCCTTCGCGACGACAGCGCGCCATAGCGCGCCGATCTCGCGAGCCTTCAATCCGATGATGGCGCCGCCGCCGGCGGAAAAACTCGAGTCGATCTTGACCTGCTGGCCCGCGCCGCTTTCGCCGAGCGGGCTGACGACTTCAGTCAACTGGCCGAGCGCGTGGACGAGCGCGAAATCGACCTCACCGTCAGCGTTGGTCCTGGCGCGCGCTTCCGCCGAAAGGTCGCTTTCGCTGAAGCGGATCTGGGACTTGGCCGTCGGGTCGGTCTCGGTGATGTCGCCGTTCACCGCGCTCAACGAGACTTTGTTGGTGAGGAACGGCTCCTGGGTGGCGTCATAGGCGCCGCCAAGCGAAAAGCCTGTGAAATCGAGATCGCCCTTGGTGTGCCCGGTAGGGGTCACGGCGTCGAAGGTCAGATGCGGAAAGGCGGAAGAGCTCCAACTCCAGCCGTCGTTGGCTTCCGGCTTCAGGCGATAGGCGAACATTCCGGTCGTGAAGTTTTCGGGCTTGGCGCCCATCGCCTCGGCCGCTTTTTGCAAGTCCCAGGAGACGAGGTAGGCGTCGGAGTCCGGCTTGATCGTGAGAATGCCCTTGTCGATCACGCCGTGGGTGAAATAGGCGGCGTAGGCGCCCTCGATCTGCTTCGCGCCCTCCTCGGTCACATCGGCGGCGAGCGCCGGGGAGGCGGCCGCGATCAGGGCGGCGGCCGCGATTTGCATGCGCATCGGGATTTTCTCTCAAAGGCGGCAAGAGGCTTTTAGGAACCATGCTTCGGCGGAGCGCCGCAATCAAGCCCACGCTCCCCATGGCAATTGACCAGGCGGATCGCGAGGAGGAAGCTTGCCGACTATCCGGAGCGCTGAACGATGATCCCGACCGACATCATCTTCCATCATTTCGACGCTTCGCCGTTCTCCGAAAAAATCCGCTTGGGCTTCGGGCTCAAGGGTCTGGCCTGGCGCTCCGTGCGCGTCTCGCCGATCATGCCGCGGCCCGACCTCATGCCCCTGACCGGAGGCTACCGGCGCACGCCGACGATGCAGATCGGCGCAGACATCTATTGCGATACGGCCGTCATCCTCGCCGAGATCGAGGCGCGCTGGCCCTCGCCGCCGTTCTGGCCGAAGGGTTTCGCCGGGCTCGTCTCCATGCTCGGCCTCTGGTCGGATCGGACGTTCTTCCAGAACACCGTCAATCTTGTCTTCGGCTCGCTGGCGGACGGCATCCCCAAGGAGTTTATCGAGGACCGTCAAAAACTGCGCGGCGGCAGCTTCGACATCGAGAGGATGAAGGCGGCGATCCCGCAGATGCGCGACCAGTTCCGCGCTCACGCGCATTGGATCGAGACGCAGCTCGAGGGCAGGCAGGACGGGCTCCTCGGGGCGTACAGCCTCGCCGATATCCACGCCTACATGAACATCTGGTACGTCACCCGCCGGCTGGAAGTCGGTGAGACGCTGATCGCGGAATTCCCGAAGCTGAAAGCCTGGGCCGCGCGGCTCGCAGCGTTCGGACACGGCGAGCGCACGGAGATCACGTCGGGCGCGGCGCTGGAGATGGCCACAGCCGCGACGCCGACGACGAAGCCGAAAGCCGACCCAAAAGACCCCAACGGCCGAAAGCCCGGCGACCGCGTCGCCGTCACGCCCGACGACTATGGCCGCATAGCTGTGACCGGCGAAATCGTCGCGCTATCCGCCGAGCGCATCGCTATCCGCCGGCGCGACGACGTCGCCGGAGAGATCGTGGTGCATTTTCCGCGCGCCGGATTTCTTGTCACGGAGGCTTGACTTGCGGAACTGCCGCTTAGCCGAAGCCCTCAGTCCTCCTGCTCAAGCGGTCCCAATTCGCGCTGCATGCGCGCGATGAAATCGCGCAATTGTTCGCGCTCCGCGGCCGTGAAGCCTTTGAGCAGGGTCCGCTCGCGTTCGCGGGCGTGCACGACGATCTCGTCGTGAATGGCAAGCCCTCTCCCGGTCAGCGCAACGGGCAGACGGCGCTGGGCCACGCCATCGCCCATAGTCTCGATCAGGCCGGCCTCCGCGAGGTCTCGAAGACTGCGGCTGACGGCGGCCTTGTCGAGGCCGGTCGCGTCGCAGATTTTTACGGGCGGCAGCCAGGGCTCAGAGGCAAGCAAGGCGATGATGCGCCAATCCGTGATGCCCACGCCGAAAAGCGGCCGATAGGCGGCCGAGGCCGCCGTGGTAATTTTTTGGGCGAGGTTGGTCAGCAGCGCCGGTATAAAGGAGCTCATGTCGATTGCCTGGGCCGACCGCCGGTCCGTGGGCCTTTCGCGCGGCGCGGTTGGGGAGGCAGTGGCCATCGGGGTCTCGAATCCGTTGGTTCCAGGATATACGAGATGCGTGGATTACGCGATGGGTTTGCACAATTAAGTTGACGACGCAACATTTATGTTGACAGAACAACATAAGTCTGCGATACACAAATCAGGGGCGCGCAACGACGCGTTCCGACTCAGCCAGGAGGAAGCCGTGCCAGAATCCTTTCCGCTCAATGCCTGGTATCCGTTCGCGTGGTCGCACGAGATCGGCCATTCCCTGTTCGCCCGAAAAATCTGCGAGCGCGATCTCGTCGCCTACCGCAGAACCGACAGCGAGGTCGCCGTGCTCGACGACGCCTGCTGGCATCGTCTGCTGCCGCTGTCGCTCGGCCACCTGCGCGGCGATGAAATCGTCTGCGGCTATCACGGCCTCGTCTTCAACGCGGCCGGCCGCTGCACTTTTATGCCCGCACAAAAGACGATCAACCCTTCCGCCTGCGTGCGCGCCTATCCCGTGGTTGAGCGCCACCGGCTCGTCTGGGTCTGGCCGGGCGATCCCGCGCTTGCCGATCCCGCTCAGATGCCCGACTTCCACTGGAACGACGGGACGGAATGGGTCGGCGAAGGTGGAACTTTCGTCAGTCTCAAATGCGATTTTCGTCTGGTGATTGACAATCTGATGGACCTTACCCACGAGACTTATGTCCATTCCGATAGCATCGGCGACGACGCGATCCTCGATTCGCCGTTTGACGTCACCCATGCCGACCGCAGCGCGACGCTGAGGCGGTGGATGGTCGGCATCGAGCCGCCGCCGTTCTGGGGCAAACAACTCGGCAAGCCCGGTCTGGTTGATCGCTGGCAGATCATCACCTTTCAGGCGCCGAATGTCGTGATCGGCGATGTCGGCGTGGCGCCAACGGGAACGGGCGCGCCGGAGGGCGATCGCAGCCAGGGCGTCAACGGCTGCTTCCTCGCCGCGCTGGCGCCGGAAACCGCGACAAGTTGCCACTATTTCTGGAATTTTGTCCGCACCTTCAAGCGCGACGACGCGGAGTTGACCAAGGCGTTGACGCTCGGCCATGTCAACAACGGCAAGGGCATCTACGATCAGGATCACCGCGTGCTGGAGGCGCAGCAGCGCGCAATCGACTCCAATCCGAGGCAACCCTTCTACAATCTGAACATCGACGCCGGCGCCTTGTGGTCGCGCCGCAAGATCGACCAGATGATCGCGCGCGAGCGCGCCACCGTGGCGGCGGAGTGAGCGATGGCGAGCCTTGATTGGTCCGCGCGCGTCGCGGCGGTTCATGATCTCACACGCGACATTCGCGCCTTCGACATCCTGCCTGAAGGCGAGTTCATCGCGCCCGCGTCCGGCGCGCATCTGAAGATCGCCGTGCAAATAGGCGATCGTTCCGACCAGCGCTGCTATTCGATCGTCGCCGCTTCGCCAAAACGCGGCTACCGCATCGCGGTCAAGCGGCTCGAAGCCTCGCGCGGCGGCTCCGCCTATATGTGGACGCTTCAGCCCGGGGCGCGCCTGTCGATATCCGGACCAGACAATCAGTTCTCCCTGACGCCCGGATCGCATGAGCGGCTGCTGATCGCCGGCGGCATCGGCATCACGCCGATCCATGCCCACGCCGAGGCGCTCGCCCGTTCCGGCGCGAATTTCCGTGTGCTCTATGCGGCGCGCTCGCGCGACGATTTTGCGCTTGGCCAGGGGTTGACGGAGGCGCTCGGCGACCGTCTTCAATTGTTCGTGAGCGAGGCCGGAAAGCGCATCGATCTGAAGGCGGAGTTCGCTTCGCTGCCGGCTGATGGCGAGGCCTATGTTTGCGGGCCGATCGGCATGCTCGAGGGCGCCAAGCGCGCCTGGGCGGAACTCGGGCGTCCGATGGACCGGCTGCGCTTCGAGACTTTCGGCGCCAGCGGCGCGTGGCCGACAAAAGCGTTCACCGTGAAGATACCGCGGCTCAACCGCGAAATCGTCGTGCCGGAAACCCAGACGATGCTCGAAGCCTTCGAGGCGGCCGGCGTCGAAATGATCTTTGATTGCCGGCGCGGCGAATGCGGCCTTTGCGCGCTGCCCGTGCTCGCCGTCGACGGCGTCGTCGACCATCGCGACGTGTTTTTTTCCGAGGCCGAGAAGGCCTCGAACGCAAAGCTCTGCGCCTGCGTGTCGAGGATTTATGGGGCGAGCGTGACGGTGGATACGGCGGACCGGTGAGAGCGGGGCAGCCTTGCCCGCCCCGCGTGGCCCCTCTGCGCAAACGGCGCTAAAAATCGCCAGAGTCATGTAAAATACGTCCCGGCATGCCCGCGCGCAGTGCAAACAGCGCCAAATCGGCTGCAAACAAACCCAAACAAGCGCCAAACAAATCCAGACAAGAGCAAAACAAATCCAAACAAATTCAAATTCAATCAGGCCACTTGCTTTATTTTCAACGGCTTGCGTGCGCTAAGAGCGGTTTTTGCATTTTCCGAAATCGCCATCGTCATTTTTGCGTATATGCAATGTTCTATGTTGATAAACAGAACATACGATAGCGAAAAATTCGCTTATTTGCAATATATTTTTGTGGGCGGCATGTCGCGCTGCGATTCGCGGTTCCACCGCGGCGGGCCGGGGCGGCCCACTGGCCTTAAGAGCCCGCTCTGAGCTTGTCGAACCGCGGCGGCCGGCGGGTGGGCTGGCCAGGTTATTCTTTAGCTCTGACGAGCCCCGCCCAAATCCCGTTTGGTTTACTGTCGCGCCATCGCTACGCGGATCGCCTCCTCCGGCGAGACGAGGTGGTCCGAGCTCTCGGCGGCCTCGCCGATGGCGAGCTGCACGCCCTTGACCCTGCCGTTGAAGGCGTTGCCTTGTGAGCCATAATCCGGAGATACGGGAGCGCCGGTGTCGACACCGACATCGCAGCCATCGTCGGCGGAAAACACCATCGCCTGCGTCATCGGAACGGCGCCTTCGCCGACCTTTTTACCGTCGACGTAGAGCGTCACCTGACCGCCCTTGCCGAGCCCGCCGCCGGCGTAGGCGAATTCCATCCGCACCTGATGCTCGCCGGCGGGCAGCGAACTCGTCGCCTCCACAAAGTAGTGGTTCACGCCCACCAGGTTGTAACAATATTTGAGCTTGCCGCTCTTCGCATACAAACTCCAGCCGCCGATATTTGCGCCCTGCGCGATAATCACGCCCTCCGCGCCCGAGGCCGGCACCTCGATCTCGGCGGTGACCGAGTAAGTCTTGTTCTTGATGCTCAAGACACAGTTCTCGGACAGGCGGCCCATTGCACCAAACAGCAGTTGGGTTGTTTCCTTTGATCAGCACAGGTCGCCCGGCGGTGTCCGGGTTCATTTTCTCGACCACGCGGTCGTCGATCGGCAGCACGTTGTAGCGCGTCGCCTCAATCAACCACAAACGCTGCAATTCATGCAGCTTCTCGGGCATCTGCTTTGAGAGGTCGTTCGCCTGGCTCCAATCCTTGGTCGTGTCGTAGAGTTCCCAGACGTCGTCATCGAGCGGCACGGTCTTGCGACCCGCGAGGATCCAGGGCGTCCCGTGTTTCGTCACCGCCGTCCAGCCCTTGTGGTAGATGCCGCGGTTGCCGAACATTTCGAAATACTGCGTCTCATGCCGCTCCGCCGCCTTGGCGTCGTTGAACGCATAGAGCATGCTCACCCCTTCAATGGGACGCTGATGGATGCCGTTGACCGAGACCGGCTCGGGCAACCCGGCGGCTTCGAGAATCGTCGGCGCGACGTCGATGACGTGGTGGAACTGCGAGCGGATTTCGCCCTTCGCCTTGATGCCGTTTGGCCAGGACACGATGGTTCCGTTGCAAGTCCCGCCCCAGTGCGAAGCCACCTGCTTGGTCCACTGGTAGGGCGTATTCATCGCGTGCGCCCAACCGACGGCGTAGTGATTGTAAAAGTTCCGGGCCACCGAACTTGTCGAGACGCGCCGTCAAAAACTCCGGCGTCTCGAGCGCGGCGAGGCCATTGAAGTTGGCCATTTCGTTATACGCGCCGATGAGCGTGCCCTCGGCCGATGCGCCATTGTCGCCGATGATATAGTAGACGAGCGTGTCGTCGGAGATGCCCAGCTTCTTCAGGCCATCGAGCAATCGTCCGACATGATGGTCGGTGTATTCCATAAATCCAGCGTAGACTTCCATCTGACGTCGCAATACCGGCTTGAGCGCCTCCGGCATTTCCTCCCAGGCGGGGATTTCCGCGTGACGCGCGGTGAGCTGTGCGTCCTCCGGAATGACGCCGAGCTGCTTTTGCCTGACGATAGTCTCTTCGCGCAGCTTGTCCCAGCCCTGGTCGAATTTGCCTTTGTACTTGTCGGCCCATTCAGCGGGCACATGGTGGGGCGCGTGGGTCGCGCCCGGCGCGAAATAGACGAAGAAAGGTTTGTCGGGAGCCAGCGCCTTTTGTTGTGAGACCCAAGCCATCGCCTTGTCGGTCATATCTTCCATCAAGTGATAGCCCTGTTCAGGCGTCTTCTTCGGTTCGACCAAGCCATCGCCT
>CAVQBX010000012.1:0-103242 GCA_963710855.1 uncultured Pseudomonadota bacterium
GGCACGACGTCCGCACGCGACGTCTTCGCGGCGGCCCGGAAGGCCATGTGAAAACTGCCTCGCATAACGCGTTATGGAACCAAAAAGCGGAAACCGGCTGTTTTTTCGGATGCGCGCCGATCTCTCAAAAGGTGCGGAATATCAGGCTAAAATCGCCGGTGCAGCAATCATGAGTTTTGGGCCGCCGCGCGACGGCGAAGCGCATCGCGAAAGTTTCGGGCGAGCTTTGCGACGGCGCGACGAAGCCGTCGGCGAGAGAACCAATGTCCGCTCTCCGCCCTATTGCGACGTCCGCCAAGAGGTACCAAATGTTGGGTTTCGACCACCAGGACATCATGGATCCCAAAAGCAAGTCCTCGGGGACTCGGTAGGGGATTGTCAGTCGAATAGTTCAAGACGACAGGGGGTGGGCATTGGTAGTGGCTCCGTTCAGGGTCCAACCGGCAGGCGCCGGCCCGATCGCTTGCCGCCAGGGTCACTGACTGAGGAGTCGATAGTGATGTCTGCTCAAACAGCTCTCTCTGGATACGAACTACTTCGCAATGCGCGTCTAAACAAGGGAACGGCGTTCACCGACGCGGAGCGGCACGCGCATGGGCTGGAGGGATTGTTGCCGCCGAGGCGACGACAATCGAGTTGCAAGCCGCCCGGATCCACGCCAACTCGACAATCTCGACAACGACCTGCAGAAATATCTGTTTCTGTCCGACCTGCAGAGCCGCAACGAGACGCTCTTCTACGCGGTGCTGATGTCCGATCCGGCGACGTTCATGCCGCTGGTCTACACGCCGACGGTCGGCGAAGCCTGCCAGAAATTCGACCATTTCTTCCGCGCCGCGCGCGGCGTCTATCTGCCGATCACCGCCAGGGGCCGCCTCAAGGAATTGCTCGCCAACTGGCCGGAAAAAGATGTGCGCTTCATCGTCGTCACCGACGGCGAACGCATCCTGGGCCTCGGCGACCTCGGCGTCGGCGGCATGGGCATTCCGGTCGGCAAGCTCGCGCTCTACACGGCCTGCGCCGGCGTGCCGCCGCGGTACTGACTGCCGGTCACGCTCGACGTCGGCACGAACAATCACGCGCTGCTCGAAGATCCGCTCTATCTCGGCCTGCGCCAGCGAACGCGTGCGCGGCGCCGAGTATGACGCGTTCATCGACGAGTTCGTCGCGGCCGTGCAGAAGCTCTATCCCAAATGCTGCATGCAATGGGAGGACTTCGCCAACTTCAACGCGGTGCCGATCCTGGCGCGCTACGAGACAAGATCTGCACCTACAACGACGACATCCAGGGCACCGCCGCCGTCGCGCTGGCCGGCATCTTTGGCGCCTTGCGGATCTCGAAGCAGAAACTCGCCGACCAGCGATTCCTGTTTCTCGGCGGCGGCTCGGCCGCGACCGGCATCGCCGAATTGATCAGCCAGGCGATGGCGCATGGAGGGCCTGGACATCCCGAGGCACGCGCGCGAAATGTGCTCTTCGACGTCAATGGCCTGATGGTCGAAGGCGCGCGACGACCTGGCCGATTTCCAAAGGCCGTTCGCCATCGATCACGCGCCGGTCGCCAGCTTCGTCGACGCGATCGAGGCAATAAGCCGACCGGCATCATCGGCGTGAGCACCGTGCCCAAGACTGTTCAATCAGCAGGTCATCGAGGCGATGGCGGAATCAACCAGCGGCCGATCATCTTCCCCTATTCGAATCCGACCTCCCGCTCGGAATGCACGGCCGAGGAAGCCTATAAATGGTCGGACGGCCGAGCGATCTTCGCCAGCGGCAGTCCGTTTCCGCCGGTCGAATTCGGCGGCAAGAAATTCGTTCCCGGCCAAGGCAACAACGTCTACATCTTCCCGGCCATGGGCATGGCCGTGCTGGCGACCGAGGCCACGCGCGTCACCGAGGAGATGTTCATCGTCGCCGCCAAGGCGGTGGCCGAGCAGGTCAGCGACGCGGCTCTCGCCACGGGCCTGATCTATCCGCCGCAAAGCCACATCCTCGACGCCTCGCTGCACGTCGCCGGTCGGATGGCGGAGTATATCTTCGATCAGAACCTCGCCCCCGTTCCGCGACTGACGAATATCGAGGAGCACGTCCGATCGTGCGCCTATCGGCCGATATATCCCGACTAGTCTAGTCTGCACCAATACGGGCGGCGCGGGTCGCCGCAACAGGGTTACTATCTTGCACATAATGTGTTTCGCTCACCCTCAGTCCCAAGACGGGTTGTGTGGAGTGAGGCAGGGGAAATTTTGCCAATGAGTTCGCCGAGGATACACTTCTGGCTCCTCGTTGGAAAAATCGATGAACCGGATGATACGGCTCTCGCGGCTAACGACGGTTCACCCTCCCCCTAAAACACGTATCTGCTTGGCGTTTTTTCTCAAAACCTCCAAAGTTTCCGGCAAAAGGCGCTTCGTCGTAATTCTTGAATTCTGCACCGAGAAGCAGCGAAGTGGAATCCGCATCACAAGCGCAAGAATGACTAGCTCAGCTTGAATCATGAGCGTGGGTAAGAGAAACCCGTCAAGTTTGCTGGCGCGAATGCGATGTCCTGGATAGCCGCGGTGAGTTGTGCGTCGATGGTGTCGAAGGCTCGACCACCCCGGCGAAGTCATGGCCCAGCCCGCGCGGAAACCGGGAACCGGAAATCGCCTTCATCTCGCCCCGGCGAAGTTTCCAGTCCATCGGGTTGGCTGCCGCCGCCCTGACCTGCACGCGGATTTGACCCTTCCCCGCATCGGGTATTTTCACCTCGTCCAGCCTGAGTTCGTCCGGGGCGCCAAAATGGAGATATTGAACGCGCTTCATATCAAGTCCCTCGATCCGTTCGGCCCCGACATGCCGTGCATGGTCATCGCCCAACCCACCACAACCAGACGAATCCCGCCGCGAGCACCGCCTCGCCGACGACCGCGCGAAAGACGCCTGCGCTCACTCGTCGAGCCAGGAACTCGAACAGCCCGAGACACGAGAGCAGCGTGATCGCTCCGCCCATCACCAGACACACCGCCGAGCGCAGATCCGAGGGGGCCGCGGCTCGTCCGAGGAAGAACATCAGGGCGAGGGCAAGATACATCGCGCCGATCCGGCGAAATAGGATAAGCGACCCCGCGGTCGCTTCGACGCCCCATTCCTTGAGCACGGAACCTCCGGCGAAGATGAAGCGGAGGCCGAGAACGCAGCCGGCGCACGTCATGATCAGCGCCATGATCTGAAAAGTCATTGTCGGTCTCCCGCACGCCGCAGCTTGTTTGTTCGACGGATGGCGATTGCGTCGAGAGAGAGCATGGACGATTGCCGTCAGACGATCCATGCGATAGCGTCTATTCTTCGTTGGAGATCGTCCAAAGATGGATCCGCTATCCGATGTCATTTCGCTTCTGGAGCCGAGAAGCTATCTCGTCGGCGGCTTCGAGGCGGGCGGAGACTGGTCGATCCGCTTTGATCCCTTCAACGGGATCAAATGTTATGCCGTGACCGCAGGGGCGTGCTGGCTCGCGATTGAGGGCGCCGGGGAGCCGGTGCTTCTCGAAGAGGGCGACTGTTTCCTATTGCCGCGCGGCTGGCCATTCCGGGTCGCAAGCGATCTGACCTTGCCGGCCGAGGACTGGAAGCGCCATTTTCTTGGCTCCCGCGACGGCGAACTGGTCAAACTGAATGACAACCGCGGGGTCACGGTGCTCGGCGGCCATTTTCAGCTCGCCGGGCCGCAGTTGGAGATGTTGCTCGGCATGCTGCCGCCGATCGTCCATCTGCGAAGGGAAAGCGAGCGCAAGACGTTGCGCTGGGCTTTCGACCGGATGGGACAAGAGCTGACCGAGTCCAAGCCGGGAAGCTTCTTGATCATCCAGCAGCTCGTCTACATGATCTTTGTTCAGGCTCTCCGTCTCCACCTCGACGAGCGCAACGGCGTCGGCTGGCTGTTCGCGCTCTCCGACAAGCAGGTGGGGGCGGCGATCGCAGCCATCCATCGCGAGCCGGGGCGGCGCTGGACGGTGGCGGCGCTGGCCTCAGAAGTCGGGATGTCGCGATCCGGTTTCGCGGCGCGATTTGGACAATTGGTCGGCGATGGGCCGATCGAATATCTCACGCGCTGGCGTATGTTGCTCGCCGGCCGCAGTCTTTCGCGCGGCGAACCCATCGGCGCCGTCGCACGCTCGCTCGGGTACGAATCCGAGAGCGCGTTCAGCTTTGCATTCAAGCGCGTGATGGGGAGCGCGCCCCGTCATCACGCGCGCCAGACGGCCGTTGCGTAGCGGGCCACTCCGTCTGGGCAGATTGAATGTCTGCTTGGGCCGCCACTCATCCGGAAACCTGCCAGTATGTTGTCGGCCAGATCCGGGCCCAAGCAGTGGGTCGCGATAGCGCCCATCATGGCCGTTCGACCGGTCGTCGCTCCAACTCGGAAGGGGTCATTCCGGCAACGGGGCCGATCGACTGAAGTGGGCCGGGAGCCGCGCCAGGGCCCCCAACCGGCTGTCCGCTTCGTACCCAATACAGGGAAATACAAGCCGTTCGAGGAGCGCTCGGGGTTAAGCTAGCTCGATCGCGGGAGGGGCCGAAAAAGCGGAAATCAACATTCTAACGGTGAACGCGCGTATCATCGCGCGCTCACGCAATCGGCGTCAACTTCACGCGCAGTCCGTCGCGCGGTTTTGGAATGGGCCAATACTGCCAGTCCGGCCTGTAGTTGGGCGCCGCCGAGATTTCCGCGCTCGACAGCAGATGGACGGCGAAGCACTTGGCTTGCATGTAAGCGAAATGCAGGCCCAGGCACATATGCGCGCCGCCCCCGTAGGGCACGAAGGCGAATTTGTGCCGACTGCGCGAGGCCTCGTCCGTGAAGCGCATCGGATCGAATTTTTCTGGCTCCGGCCACACGTCGGGCATGCGATGGGTATAGAGCGGATTGACGCCGACCCGCGTGCCCGCCGGCAGCCTGAAGCCCTTGAATTCCGTGTCGCGCATCGCGCAACGCGGGATCGAGGGAACTGGCGGAATGAGCCGCAGCGATTCCTTGAAAGCCATTTCAGTCAGCTGCAGCGCGTCGAGTTTCTCGTATGGCAGGGGCCCGCCCTTCGTCAGACCGAGCGACGCGATTTCCTCGCGCAGTTTGCGCTGCCAGTCCCGATTTACCGCGAGATAATAGACAAAGGACGTCAGCGACGAGGTTAGCGTGTCGTGCGCGGCCATCATGAGGAAACTCATGTGGTCGATGATCTCCTTGCGCGTCAGCAGCGCGCCATCGTCCGTCGTCGCCTTGCAGAGCTGGGTGAAAATATCCTCGCCGTCGCTGACGCGGCGCGCGTCGATCTGCCTGCCGAAATAGTCGAGCATGAAGGCGCGGCCGGCGACGCCGCGCGCCATCTGCGTGCCCGGGATGGGCTTGCGGATGACGGAGACTGCAGCTGCGACCATATCGACGAAGGCGGTCTTCACACGCTCTACATCGGGGCCCACGTCAGAGCCCAGAAACGACACGGCGGCGAGATCGAGCGTCAATTGCTTGATCGCGGGATAGAAGAGAATGTCAGGTCCGTTCGCGCGCCATTGCGCAAGGCCCCTTTCGATGCCTGCGTTGAGGCTAAAGAGATAGGACTGCATCGGCCCTGTCTTGAAAGCGACGGAGAGGGCCTTGCGATGAAGGCGATGCTCGTCGAAATCGAGCAGCATCAGGCCGCGCGGAAATAGCTTTTCGAGCACGAGCCCCCAGCCGTGCGTGGACGAAAATATCTTTGTCTGGTCGAACAGGACGAATTCGTTGGCTTCCGGTCCAAGCAGGGAAATGGAGCGCCCGCCGAAAGCGCGTGAACGATAGACCGGGCCGTATTTTTCGACCTGTCGTTCGACATAACCCTTGGGATCGGCAAGCAGGGGGATCGTGACGCCGAGAACGGGCCAGCCGTCAGTGCCGGGAATATGCGCGATGTCGGCGAGCGGCGGCTCCGCGATGAAAGGCGTGGCCCGCAGATGCGGATTTTCGAGCGCGATAGCGGACATTCAATGCCCCCTGAAGGCGACATGCTCCAGATACCCGAGCTAACGAACCTGGATGTTGTCGATTTTGGAGATGTTGGCAAGCTTGCGGCGGCGCCTGGCGCGGCTTTGACCGTCTTGGCCCTTCACTGTAGCCCTCGCGCCACGAATTTGCTGATTTCATCCATAGTCAGGACACAGCTCTCTCTTCTGTTACTACGGAAGGCGTCACGCGCGCCGCCAACTACGCCTGTAACGTGATCGGCGGCGGCCGCAATTCAGTTATCAGCCGCACAATGTCCGCGAAGAGAGCTCTCGGAATGGCCACCTCCGCGCTCTGGAAGCCGACATGGCGGCCGCGGCGTACTACTCTCGTGCGAGGTCTCGATCGGCGCCGGTTGGGACCCTTACCTCAACCAAACTTTTGTTAGCTGACTCACGCACTTGCGGCGGCTTGGCGCCGGGGTCACACTTCGGCGCTTAAACACACAAAAGGCGACGTGGGTTCTACGCTGAGCCCGGACTTTTGAAGCGCTGCATTTTGTTTTCGAGACGTCGCGACGTGAGTTCTCCGCTCTTGGCGTTCAAGCGCCTACGTTCTCGCCGCCTTCAATTCCGCGTTCGCGAGCCGCAGCGACGTGTGATCGCAGATCATCGGGCGCCAATCTTGTGTAGCGATTTCTGAAACGCTTGCGCATCAATTTCAGCGCGGCGTGCTTCGCTTGGCCTGCACCAGGCACGTCAAGGTCTTTGCGCGCTGTGTCGACGGCGCGCCTAGACACAGCGGCCCCGATCTCGACCATGCCTCAAAACAGCCCAGCGAGAAGATTGATGGTCAAGGCGAGCACCGCCGTATTGAAGGCGAAGGAGACTAAGCTGTGCACCGTGCCGATGCGTCGAAGCCGTTTGGCGGTGAACGCGACGTCAGCGGTCTGGGACGCCACGCCGATCACCACGGCGAAGTGAAGGAAGTCCCAGTTGTCGGGCTCTTCGCCGCCGGGAAAGTTGAGCCCGCCGATCACGTCATTTTCATCGGGAGTCGCCTTATCCGGCTGATAGTAGCTGTGCGCATAGTGCAATGCGAAAATGACCTGCGTGGTGAACCACGAGAGCGCTACCGTCGACAGGGCAAGGGCGATCCTCAGCTCTTTGGCGAGGCCGTGGGCGTCCTTAGCGAGCGACAGCTCTATGCCGACGGCCCACAAGCCGGCGGCTGCGGCGATCATCACCAAGGTCACGATGATAGCTTGTCCTTCGTCTTGAGCGGCGACGTGGGCCTTGAGTTCCGACAGGGTCTGCTTGCGCATATAGGTTAGCGTCAGCGCGACGAACCACAGACAGGTCAAGTCCCAGCAGACGATCGCCCGCGTGCTCATTTCAAGGTCAGAAAGCACGAAGCCAGAGAGGACGAACGCGAGCAGGCCGATGCCGATGCCGCTAGTCAACCGTGGCCGGGACGCGAACGGCGCAAGGAGCCTTTTGGAAAGTGTTTGGTATTGGGCGACGTTAGAGTTTTGAGACATGACATTCCTGCAACTAAGCGGCTTGAAAAACATTTGTTGACGTGGGCGCCCCTAGCGATCCGAAACATACACCAGGCCTAGCGGCGACGCGCGTCGCCCCCAAACATCCAAACCAGGCTAAAATGTATTTAAGCGCTAAAGTGTGCCCGTTGCCCGCCGTAGCGCATCGTTGATTCGCTCCTGCCACCCAGGCCCATCCTCTTGAAAGTGCGCAACCAGATCGCTGTCGAGCTTGATCGACACCAGTTCCTTCGAGACGGGGACGTCACCTTTTCGCTTCACGCGGACGGACTCGGCCGCTGCCGGCGTAGCTGGTTTGAACACAGCTTCGGCTACGGACAAGGCGTCGGTCGGTCGGTAACGATTCGGTGGTCTCGTCATGCGAATTTCTCCCGTTTAGCTTCTAACCGATACTGCTTTGCCGCGCCCCTGGGATCGATGGAAAGCAAAGCCAAATGCGGCGATGGGTTATATCGGAACGTGGCCGGTCTGCGCCCAATAAAGCCGTTCGAGCGCTAATGCGCGTGTCTCTGAAACAGCCGATCGGCAAGCGGCGCCATGGACCCGGCGTGTGCAAGCGGTCGAACGCCTTTCGAAGGCATTCGACGAACATGCGGACCGACGTCTTGACGTGTTTGCGATTGGCGAAAATGGGGTGAATGTCGGCTGGGCGGGGCCGCCAACGTTCGAGCACCCTGACCAGTCGCCCGCTCTCCAGCTCCTCCGAGCACAGAATGGCCGGCAACGATGCGACGCCCCCCCTCCAGCGCGGCGCGCGACAATGCGCTCGGCACATTCGCGGAAAACCGGGGCTCAAACCGGAAGTCGACGCGGGACGCACCCCGGCTAAGCTCCCATTTCCAGTCGGCGCCACGCTCGAATATGGGTCTTGGCGAGGCCCCGCCTAGTGTAGCCTGCTTCAAAGCAACGCAAGGAGCGGCCATGACGGACACAATCGAAATCGAGACGGAACTCGGTAGATTGCGGGGCGCGCGCGTTGGCGACGTCTCGAGGTTCCATCGGATCCCCTACGCCGCCCCGCCGACGGGCGCCTATCGCTTCTCGCCGCCTCGGTCGGCCGAGCCTTGGATCGGCATAAAGGATGCGATCCAAAGGGGGCCGGTTCCGCCGCAACTGCCTTCAGGCTCGACGCCGTCCTCGGCGTCTATTCCGCCTCGCAGGACGAGGATTGCCTCCATCTCGACATTTGGGCCCCCGCAGGCGCGCAGGGCGCCCCCGTGCTGGTCTTTGTTCACGGCGGCGCCTTCATGACCGGCGGCGGCTCGACGCCCTGCTATGACGGCGCCTCGCTGGCAGCGTCGACCGGCCAAGTGGTCGTCAATGTCAGCTACCGGCTGGGCGCGCTCGGTTTCCTGCCGATACCCGGCGTCGCGCCGCCGAATCTCGGGCTCGCCGACCAGATCGCCGCCTTCCGCTGGATTCGACGCTCCATCAAGGCGTTCGGCGGCGATCCCGCTCGCGTGACGGCCATCGGTCAATCGGCGGGCGCATTTACGGTCGCAACGCTGATGGCGACGCCGCTCGGGCGGGAACTGTTCGACCGCGCGGTCCTGATGAGCGCGCCGCTCGGCATCGCCTTGAAGGACGCCGAGGCCCAACGACCGATCGCCGACGCATTTCTCAAAGCGCTCGGCCTCGACAAGCCCGACGCGGCGGCGCTTCGCGCGCTTCCAATGGAAAAGATTCTCGAGGCTCAACGCGCGCTGTTGATGCGTCCTCCCGCGACGGGCGGCGACGTGACGCCTCCGTTCATGCCCGTTCTGGACGGCGACCTGTTGCCGTGCGATCCGCTCGCTTCGATAGAAGCGGGCGCGGGGGGCGTCATGGCTTCCATCGTCGGTTGGACGCGCGAGGAATTCGCCGCCTTCGCGTTCGGCAATCCCGCCGTGCAGGGGCTCGGCGAAGAGGCGCTCCTGGCGATCTTCCGGCGCTTATACGGGGAGCGAGCGGCTGGCGCGCTCGACGAGGCGCGCGCGATCCGCAGCCCCGCATCGCCCGCCGCCCTGCTCGGCGACATCAGAACCGATCTCGATTTCGCCGACTCCGTTCGCCGCTTCGCCGCGGCTCGGACCGCCGCAGGAGCCGCGTGCCATCTTTATCGGTTCGACTGGCAGTCACCCGCGGCCGGGCTCGGAGCTTGTCACTGCATCGACTTGCCGTTCCTGTTCGGAAATTTCGGCGTTTGGGGACAAAGCGCCATGGTGAAAGGCGCGCTGGCGGACGAACTCGCCAATCTTTCGCGGCTCTTCCAGGGCGCCATCGCGGCGTTCGCCTCAACCGGCGATCCCAATGGCGCCGGTCTCGCGCGCTGGCCTACGCACGACGCGCGCGGGGTCGCGTTGCGCTTCGACCGGCGCACCGAAGCCTTCATCGCCCCTGTTTGAGGCTCGCCGGCGCATAAATTCGCGCCCTCCGCCCGTTGGCCGGCGCGACTGATCACGCCTACAGCTTGTTTCGTGATCGTCTTCTTCGATGGCCTCGACACGAGCGCGATCACCTTTGTCGCGCCAACTCTCGCCCGGGATTGGGGACTTGGACCCGCGGCGATGACGCCGGCCTTCCTGGCCACCAGTCTTGGCGCGATGGCCGGCTATGTAGCGAGCGGCCCGTTGTCCCGTCGCTTGGGCCTTCGGATCGTCGCCGGAGGCTCGGTTGCCCTGTTCGCCGTCATGAGTTCTGGCGACAGTGTTCAGAAGCGGGCGCCTCGTTTGGTCACCACTCCCGCCCATCCGCTGCCCACTGTTGCCGTCTTAGCCGATTGCCAGCGCCGCTCCGAAGGGGTCAATGCTGAACCCGCCGGCGCTGCGAGAACCGGACATTGGATTTATGGGCGAGATTGGCCGTGAGCGGACGGGCAGACTTCTGAACGAGCGGGAGGCTAAGCAGACATTCACTGTCGAGACGATCCGCTCATGTCGACCCCATGCGGATCAATGCTGCCTCTTGCAAGATCCAGCGCGCATAGCGGCCGCTCACATTACCGACATCGTCACGACCATTCGCTTCCGCGCTCAGCCATCCGTCTCTGATTGTAAGCATCGAAGAATGCATCATACTGACCGTGCGCCTCGGCATAGCGCTGCGGCTTCACCCGCTCGACCAGCACCTCGGTCGCGTCAGGGTTGGCTTCTAGGATCGCCATCGCCTCCGCGATGAAGTCCTTGAGCGGCATTGCCATCGGGTCGGACGATTGACCAGCGCCCATGAGTTCACTTTGCACGTAAGGCGGAGCGATCTCGATAACCCGGATGTTAGTATCCTTCAACTGATAGCGTAGCGACTGCGAGTACGAGTGGATCGCGGCTTTTGTCGCGCAATATGTCGGCGTCATAGCGAGTGGCACGAAGGCGAGCCCCGACGATATGGTGATTATCGTTGCTTCGGGACGCGACAAAAAGTGAGGTAACAACGCCGTCGTCAAACGAATTACGCCGAGAAGATTGGTCGAGATCGTCGCCTCCGCGACGTCGGTCGTGAAACCGGGTTTCGTGAGGCGCTCGTATCGCATTATCCCAGCGGAGTGGATGATCGCATTGAGCGCCGGCTGTCGGCGAAGTAAATCTCTCACGAAGGGGACGATTGCGGCCGCGTTGTCGATGTCGAGCGCTGAGCTTTCTATGCCGTGCTTGCCGTAAACGACCGCATCGAGCGCCTCACGTCGACGGCCGGCGATAACAACCCTGTTAAAGCGCGCGGCGAATTCTTCCGCGAAAGCACGGCCGATGCCCGATCCGCCGCCTGTGACAAGGATTGTATTTCCTGTCAGCTTCATGATCGTCCTCCCGATATACGCGGGGAAGTCGCAGAATATACTAGACATCGAGCGGCCGCTACCGGATGGTTCGTTGAAGATCGTAGGAAGGGGCGAGAGAGCGAGACTGATCGACGACGAGGCCAGACTGACAGCCACACGCCGCGGAAAAAGTTCCAGCGGGATTAGCGTTGGGCCTTCGAGTTGGGATTGGCCTAACGTGTTTCGGGGCAGAAGATGTCGATCCTCCGAAAATGACACTGCCTTCAATCTGTAAGAAGGGGACAGCTTCCAAGGATCAAAATTGGCCCAGCATTGCTGTGTCAACTCACTTCCCGAGCTATGTTTCCGCGTCACCCTTCCCAGCCGCGGTTGTCCGCCCCAGGGCCATCCTCCGTTCTGGCCTGGCTCTCGCGCCTGAGCATCTCCGGCGTCGTGATCACGCCCAGGTATGCAGGCGGCTCCAGGTGTTTGATTTTCAGCGATCGCTCAACGATTTCGGCGAACGTCAGATCATGCGTGGCCTCAACTGCCTGCGTGGGTTTGCCCCAACCGCGGTCGAGAACGGCGACTGAGGCCGCAACGCGCGCCGGCGGCGGCGCTTTCGGGTCGCCCATGACCATCTCGAGCGTCGAAAGCGTCTGCGGCCTAAGTGCGCGCGCGGCGGTCTTCACACCTGCGATGACCTTGAGCGCTTCAACAGTCGCCAAGCGTTTTGGCCTGCCACTGGGATTGCCGCTTATCCCTTGTTTCCAAGATGTTGACCATCGCCCAACCTTCGCCATTGCCAGGCTCCGTGTGTTTCGTTGCCTGTTCTTGCACGTATCGCGCCTATGGCTTTCCAGCCCAGGAAGTCAAAACGGGAAGTCTTCGTCCTGATTGTGCGAGACGCCTTTCGTCGCGTAGTCAGCTAAGTTGGCGCCACCTGACTTCAAGCGGGCGGCATCGGGGATTGGCCCTCCCGCGCTCGCCCCACTCACCCCCCGATATTGAAGCTCGCCAGCGCCGCCATGTTGACGATGTCGCTGTCCTTGGCGCCGAGCGAGACGATCTGCACCGGCTTCTCGAGCCCGACGATCAGCGGCCCGATCACCGTCGCGCCGCCGAGCTCCTGCAGCATGCGGGTCGAGATCGAGGCCGAGTGGAAGGCGGGCATGACCAGCACGTTGGCGGTGTCGGTCAGGCGGCAGAACGGATAGGCCGCCATCAGTTCGCGGTTCAGCGCGACATCGGCGGCCATCTCGCCGTCGTATTCGAAATCGACGCGCTTCGTCGTCGAGGATGCTGCACCGCTTCCTGCACGCGCAGCGTCCGCTCGCCCGGCGGATGGCCGAAATTGGAGAAGGCGAGCATCGCCACGCGCGGCTCGTAGCCGAGCCGGCGCGCGACGCCCGCCGCCTCGATCGCGATCTGCGCGAGATCTTCGGCGTCCGGCATTTCGGTGATCGCGGTGTCGGCGACGACGACCGGCCGGCCGCGCGCCAGCACCAGCGAGACGCCGATCACGCGATGGCCCGGCTTGTCGTCGATGACGCGCCGCACTTCCTCGAGCGCGATCGAGAAATTGCGCGTGACGCCCGTCACCATCGCGTCGGCGTCGCCGTGCGCGACCATCGCGGCGGCGAAGTAGTTGCGGTCCTGGTTGATCATGCGCTGGCAGTCGCGGAACAGGAAGCCGCGCCGCTGCAGCCGCTCGTAGAGGAACTGCGCGTAGATGCGCGTTGCGCTGCGACAGCCGCGCGTTGTGGATTTCGATGCCCTTCTCGCCGAGGTCGAGCCCGGTCTGCGTCGGCGGCCGCGCGCACGCGGTCCTCGCGCCCGACCAGGATCGCCGCTGCCGAGCCCTTGCGTGACGAAGGAATAGGCGGCGCGGATCACCTGCTCCTCTTCGCCCTCGGCGAACACCACGCGCTTCGGCATCCGGCGCACGCGCTCGATGATGCGCTGCATGACGCCGGCGATCGGATCGCGCCGCGCGGAGAGCTGCGCCTTGTAGGCGTTCATGTCGACGATCGGCCGCCGCGCGACGCCGGAGTCCATCGCCGCCTTGGCGACCGCCATCGGCACGACATGGATCAGGCGCGGATCGAACGGCGTCGGGATGATGTAGTCGCGCCCGAAGCGGGGCCGCGCGCCGCGATAGGCGACCGCCACCTCGTCCGGCACGTCCTCGCGCGCGAGCTCGGCCAGCGCGTGCGGCCGCGGCGATCTTCATCTCCATGTTGATGGTCTTGGCGCGCACGTCGAGCGCGCCGCGGAAGATGTAGGGAAAGCCCAGGACGTTGTTGACCTGGTTCGGATAGTCCGAGCGGCCGGTCGCGATGATCACGTCGTCGCGCGCCGCCTGCGCGTCCTCGGGCGTGATCTCGGGGTCGGGATTGGCCATGGCGAAGATGATCGGGTTCGGCGCCATCGACTTGACCATCTCTGCGGTCAGCGCGCCCTTGGCGGAGAGGCCGAAGAAGATGTCGGCGCCGACCATCGCGTCGGCGAGCGTGCGCGCGTCGGTGTCGACCGCGTGCGCCGACTTCCACTGGTTCATGCCGTCGCGTGCGGCCGCGATAGACGACGCCCTTGGTGTCGCAGAGCATGCACGTTGTCGGGCTCGAAGCCCATCGCCTTGATGAGATCGAGGCAGGCGATGCCGGCCGCGCCCGCGCCGTTGCAGACGAGCCGCGTCTGTCTTGATGTCGCGGCCGGTCAGCCGCATCGCGTTGATCATGCCGGCGGCGGCGATGATCGCGGTGCCGTGCTGGTCGTCGTGGAAGACCGGAATGTCCATCAGCTCGCGCAGGCGCTCCTCGATGATGAAGCACTCCGGCGCCTTGATGTCCTCGAGGTTGATGCCGCCGAACGAGGGGCCGAGGTATTTGACGGCGTTGATGAATTCTTCCGGGTCCTCGGTGTCGACCTCGAGGTCGATGGAGTCGACGTCGGCGAAGCGCTTGAACAGCACCGCCTTGCCTTCCATCACCGGCTTGGAGGCCAGCGCGCCGAGATTGCCGAGGCCCAGAATCGCCGTGCCGTTGGAGATGACGGCGACCATGTTGCCGCGCGAGGTGTAGTCGTAGGCGGTCGAGGGGTCGGCGGCGATCGCCTTCACGGGCACGGCGACGCCGGGCGAATAGGCGAGCGAGAGATCGCGCTGCGTCGCCATCGGCTTGGTGGCGACGATCTCCAGCTTGCCCGGCCGGCCGCGCGAGTGGAACAGCAGCGCCTCCTGGTCGGTGATCGACGCGCGCGTCGGGCTTCCCTCCGGTGGTTTGGTCATGTTTGCTCTTCAGTCCTGGCGTCTAAAGGCCGCGTGGGCGGTTACGAAAAAACGACGGACGCCGCAAGGAGAGATTGGGTCACACGGGCTGAGGCGCGGGCGCGCCTCCGATCTGGTTCCCTCCCCGTCCCCAAGCGCTTCCACGTCGCTGTCGCGAGCGATCTTAAAGCAAGGGCCGCAGGACTTCCATTCTCACAATGGCTGGCGCCGGGGCGCTTGGGGCGCCCATTGACGCGGCTGTTCACGCCGGAGATATGGGTAGCATAATTAACGTAATGGATTTAGTTATTATTGGGCCGGTGAGGCATGCAAACACCGCGAAATTGGCGCCAAACAAATCCAAACAAACCCAAACAGGACCAAACAAATCCAAACAAGAGCATAACAAATCCGAACAAATCCAAATTCAATCAGGCCAAATTCAATGATTTCAGTGGATTGCAGGCGGTTAACGCGATTTTTCCATCATCTCCAAATTCAGGGCCCGGATTATTCGTGTACGAATTTGATTTTTTCTAAAAACATAAGTCCAACTACCACGGAATTTCCATATTTGCAACAAATTTCTGTTTTGCCCGTGAGGCTCCGACCTTCGCCGCGAACCGCCGGACGGACGAAAGCCGCCGACCGGCGTCGGGAGGCTGTATCCTTGCCTCCAAGCGCACCACCCTCACCCCTGACCCCTCTCCCGGACGGGCGAGGGGGAGCATGACCCTGACCCCTCTCCCGGACGGGAGAGGGGAAGCGGCGAACCGGCTTAGCGGATGGCGGAGCTGATTTCGCCGTAAACGGCTGAGGCCCTTTGGCCGGTCGCGGTGAGGATCGAGACCAGCGCGACCGCGATGAGCGCGGCGATCAGGCTGTATTCGATCGCCGTCGCGCCCTGCCGGTTGCCGAGAAAGGTGAGAATTGAGGTTCGAAGCTCCATGTTCTTCTCCACAAGTTGCAAAACACAGGAATTCGAAACCTGCTCCTTCCTGTGCGGGCATCTCGTCGGGCAGACTTGAACGCGCGCTTAATTCGGCTTTGCGGGTGGGGTAAAACGCCGGACTGGGATTGGCCTTGGTGAACAGTCGGGAATTTCGGACGCATAAACCCGAGGGCAACCGGCCGTTTTCGGCGGCGCTTGTATTCACATAAAGATATCTTTATGTAGTTATGTCTCTCTTTTGGGCCCTGCATGACCAATCCTGCCGACTCAAGTCCGGCGAACCGCGCCGCCCTGCTGCTCGCCGAAGCGGCGAAGCGCATCCTCGTGCTCGACGGCGCCATGGGCACCGAGATCCAGGGGCTCGGCTTCAGGAGCCTGAATTCCGCGGCGAGCGTTTCGCGGGCTGCGAATGCCATCAGCAGGGCAACAACGACCTTCTGACCCTGACCCAGCCGCAGGCGATCGAGGACATCCACTACGCCTATGCGCTGGCCGGCGCCGACATCCTCGAAACCAACACCTTTTCCTCGACCCGTATCGCGCAGGCCGACTACGGCATGCAGGACTGCGTCTACGAGCTCAATCGCGACGGCGCGCGGCTCGCCCGCCGCGCCGCCGCTGAAGGCGGAGCGGGTCGACGGCAGGCCGCGCTTCGTCGCCGGCGCGCTCGGGCCGACCAACCGCACCGCCTCGATTTCGCCGGACGTCAACAATCCCGGCTACCGCGCGGTCACCTTCGACGAACTGCGCGAAGCCTATGCCGAGCAGATCGACGGCCTCATCGACGGCGGCGCCGACCTCATCCTGATCGAGACGATCTTCGACACGCTGAACGCCAAGGCCGCGATCTTCGCCTGCGAGCACGTTTTCGACGAGCGCGGCGTGCGTCTGCCGATCATGATTTCCGGCACGATCACCGACCGTTCCGGGCGCACGCTGTCCGGGCAGACGCCGACCGCGTTCTGGCATTCGGTGCGCCATGCGCGGCCGCTTACGATCGGCCTCAATTGCGCGCTCGGCGCGGCGGCGATGCGCGAGCATCTCGAGGAAATCGCCGCCGTCGCCGACACGCTGGTCTGCGCCTATCCCGAATGCCGGCCTGCCCAACGCGTTCGGCCTCTACGACGAAACGCCGGAGGAGATGGCCGCGCAGCTTCGCGCAGTTCGCCGACGACGGCCTCGTCAATATCGTCGGCGGCTGCTGCGGCTCGACGCCCGCGCACATCCACGCCATCGCCGAAGCGGTGAAGGGCCTCGCCGCCGCGGGCGATCCCCGAGATCGCGCCGCAGATGCGGCTTTCCGGCCTCGAGCCGTTCACGCTCACGCGCGACATTCCCTTCGTCAACGTCGGCGAGCGCACCAACGTCACGGGCTCGGCCAAATTCCGCAAGCTGATCACCGCCGGCGATTACGCCGGCGCGCTGGCAGGTGGCGCGCGATCAGGTCGCCAACGGCGCGCAGATCATCGACATCAACATGGACGAGGGCCTGATCGACTCAGAGCCGCGCCATGGTCGAGTTCCTCAACCTCGTCGCCTCCGAGCCCGACATCGCGCGCGTGCCGGTGATGATCGATTCCTCGAAATTCTCGGTGATCGAGGCCGGGCTCAAATGCGTGCAGGGCAAGGCGATCGTCAATTCGATCTCGCTGAAGGAGGGCGAGGAGCCGTTCCTGCGACAGGCGCGGCTGGTGCGCGCCTATGGCGCCGCCGTCGTCGTGATGGCCTTCGACGAGCAGGGCCAGGCCGACACGCTCGAGCGCAAGGTCTCGATCTGCCACGCGCGCCTACAAGCTGCTGACCGAACAGGCCGGCTTCCCGCCCGAGGACATCGTCTTCGATCCCAACATCTTCGCCGTCGCGACCGGCATCGAGGAGCACAACGGCTACGGCGTCGCCTTCATCGAGGCGACGCGGCAAATCCGCGCAGACCTGCCGCACGCGCATATTTCCGGCGGCGTCTCCAACCTTTCGTTCTCGTTCCGCGGCAACGAGCCGGTGCGCGAGGCGATGCACGCGGTGTTCCTCTATCACGCCATCCAGGCCGGCATGGACATGGGCATCGTCAACGCCGGCCAGCTCGCCGTCTACGAGACGATCGAGCCCGAGCTTGCGCGAAGCCTGCGAGGACGTCGTGCTCAACCGCCGCGCCGACGCGACCGAGCGCATGCTCGAAATCGCCGAGCGGTTCCGCGGCGGCGCGACGCAGAGCGCAGGGCGTCGGACCTTTCCTGGCGCGAGGCTTCGGTCGGAGAGCGGCTCGCCCATGCGCTGGTCAACGGCATCACCGATTTCATCGACGCCGACACCGACGAGGCGCGCGAGACGCTGGGGCGACCGCTCAAGCGTCATCGAGGGGCCGCTGATGGACGGCATGAACATCGTCGGCGACCTGTTCGGCGCCGGCAAAATGTTCCTGCCGCAGGTCGTGAAGTCGGCGCGCGTGATGAAACAGGCGGTCGCTCGCTGCTGCCTTACATGGAGGCCGAGAAGCGCGGCCGGCGGCGGCGAGCGGACGCCACAGCGCCGGCAAGATCCTGCTCGCCACCGTCAAGGGCGACGTGCACGACATCGGCAAGAACATCGTCGGCGTCGTGCTCGCCTGCAACAATTATGAGATCATCGATCTCGGCGTGATGACGCCGGCCTCGAAAATTCTCGCCGTGGCGCGCGAGCAGAAAGTCGACGTGATCGGCCTCTCCGGCCTCATCACCCCGTCGCTCGAGGAAATGGCGCATGTCGCGGCCGAGATGGAGCGCGAGGGTTTCGACGTTCCGCTGCTGATCGGCGGCGCAACGACGAGCCGGGTGCATACCGCCGTAAAAATCCATCCGCGCTATCAGCGCGCCGCGACCGTTCACGTCAACGATGCAAGCCGCGCGGTCGGCGTCGTCGGCGCGCTGCTGTCGCCGCAGGCGCGCGGGCCTTACGCGGAAAAGATTCGCGACGAATATCGCCACGTCGCCGAAGCGCACGAACGCAATGAGCGCGAGAAGACGCGCCTGCCGATCGAGCGGGCGCGCGCCAATGCGCTGAAGCTCGACTGGAGCGCCTATCAACCGACGCGGCCGCAATTTTTCGGCGCGCGCGCATCGAGATCGACGATCTCGCCGGAGCTCGCGGAGTTACATCGATTGGACGCCGTTCTTCCAGACCTGGGAATTGAAGGGCCGCTATCCCGCTATTCTCCAGGACGAGAAGCAGGGCGAGGCGGCGCGGTCGCTGTTTGCTGACGCGCAGGCGATGCTGAAGCGCATCATCGACGAGCACTGGTTCAAGCCGCAGGCCGTGGTCGGCTTCTGGCCCGCGGCGCGCGACGGCGACGACATCAGACTTTTTGCGGACGATCAGCGCACGCGCCGCATCGCGACCTTCACACGCTTCGCCAGCAACTCTCGAAGCGCGACGGCAAGCCGAACGTGGCGCTGGCCGACTTCTGCGGCCCCGCCGATTACATCGGCGGCTTCGTCGTCACCGCGGGCGTCGAGGAGGTCGAGATCGCAAAGCGGTTCGAGCGCGCCAACGACGATTATTCGTCAATTCTCGTGAAAGCGCTCGCCGACCGCTTCGCCGAGGCGCTGGCGGAGTTCATGCACATGCGCGTGCGCCGCGAATTCTGGGGTTATGCGCCCGACGAAGAGTCTGTCGCCGCAAGAACTCGTCAACGAGAGCTATCGCGGCATTCGGCCCGCGCCCGGCTATCCCGCGCAGCCCGATCACACCGAAAAGAAGACCCTGTTCGAGCTGCTCGACGCTGAAGCTCTGACGCGGCGTTTCGCTCACCGAGAGCTATGCGATGTGGCCGGGCTCTTCCGTCTCCGGCTTCTACTTCGCGCATCCCGAAGCGCATTACTTCGGGGTCGCCAAGGTCGAACGCGATCAGGTCGTGGATTACGCGTCGCGTAAAGGAATGTCGGTTGCGGAGGCGGAGCGCTGGCTCGCGCCGATCCTAAACTATTCGCATGAGCCGCTGAAAGCCGCAGCGGAATAGGAGCGGCGGCCTTCGGCCACGCTTCCCCACGAAGTGGGGAAGGGTCACGCCATAGGGGCGGACGTGCGTTAAGCCGACGCAGCCGAATAAAGCTCGGCCACGTAGTCCCAGTTGACGAGGCTGTCGACGAACGCCTTCAGGTAATCCGGGCGGCGGTTGCGGTAGTCGATGTAGTAGGAATGCTCCCATACGTCGACGCCGAGAATCGGGGTCGCGCCATGCACGAGCGGGTTTTCGCCGTTCGGCGTCTTCATCGCGACGATCTTGCCGTTCTGAACGGCGAGCCAGCCCCAGCCGGAGCCGAACTGGGTCGTCCCGGCCTGCACCAGGTCTTCCTTCGCCTTGGCGACCGAGCCGAAGGAATTGTTCAGGGCCTTTTCGAGCGCGCCCGGAATCTTGCCGCCGCCATTCGGCTTCATCCATTTCCAGAAGTGGATGTGATTGTAATGCTGCCCGGCATTGTTGAAGAGCGCGGGGTTCTTGCCAAAAGAACCCTTGACGATCTCATCGAGGCTCTTGCCTTCCCACTCCGTGCCCTTCAACAGATTGTTGCCGTTGTTGACATAGGCGAGATGGTGCTTGTCGTGATGGAACTCGAGCGTCTCCTTGGACATATAGGGGCCAAGGGCGTCATAGGCGTAGGGCAGTTCGGGAAGCGAGAAAGACATTGCGCGGCTCCATGAAAGGAAGACCATGGGACACGGGAGGTTCACGCCCCGTTTGCCCTGCCTTTAAGTAGTCCGCCCCTCCCGGCGCCGCAACCCACGCCGCGAAGTTGACAAAAAGCGGCGCTTCACAGCCCGCGGAAGTTAAGGAGCCTGAATGGCAGTTTTCATCTTCCTGCTCGCGCTGATCCTGGCGCTCGCCGGGGGCGGGGCGCTGGTCGCGAGCATCGATCTGATGCCGACCGACGTCGGGATGCTTTACGCCGGCTGCGGCGTGATCGCGCTCAGCGCCGCCTGCATCGTCGTCGCGCTCGGCGCGCTGATCGTGCGCATCGACCGCATCGGCGCCAGGGTCAATAGCGCGCTGCTGGCGGAAGAGGCGCACACGGCGCTCATCGACGCGCATCCGGTCGCTGCGCCTCCCCCGGCGCCGTCGCCCGAAAACCCTCAGCCGGCGTCCGAAAAAAAGCCTGACAATGAAGAGGAAGAGCCGGTCAACGAGAACCGCGCGGGCCATTTGCCGACCCTCGAGGAAATCGAGCAGACTATCGCCCATCCAGAACCGCCGGCCCGGCTCATCGGCCGCTACAGCGCCGGCGGGGCGAATTACGCCATCTACGCCGACGGCTCGGTCGAGGCGGAGATGGCCGAGGGCCAATACAATTTCGCCTCGATGAACGATTTTCGCGCCTTCCTCGAGAATCGCCGCGAAAGAGGCGCAGGCTGATTGAGCCGCGCTTTCCGATCCCCTCCCCCCTTGTGGGCAGGGCTATTGCATATGAGCAAAGAGCTCGAAGAAGAAGTCTCTTGCTTCCAGGCGGCGAGTTTCATTTTCCGCGCTGGCGATCTTTGATCTGGGTGGGCTTTCAAGATGTCGAGCGCCATTCGTCTTATGAAAGAGAGATTTTGTGGCGCATGGTTCTTGCGCGTGCGGGCGTCGTCTTCATCGAAGACGACGTCGAGCGGCCAATGTACGTCGTTCTCTACGCCCCAATGCTCTCTGATGACTTCCATGAACTTGCGCGGCGTTTGTCGTTTCGATAGCGCGGCATAATACAAATTGCGTTCCCATTTTGCCTTGGGCCTTGCGCCGCACGCTCTCAATCCTGCCGAGCATCGCCAAGTCCAGGCAGGTTCGGCGCGTCTTTGGGCGCCTCGATGAGGCTGACGCGCCGTCGCTCGAAACGGTCATGCCCGGTTTCGCTGGTTTCGTAAAAGGGCGCGCCGCCCTTGGCGTCGGCTTCAGCGAACGCCTTCTCGGCGCAAGCGTAGAGCGGGCCGTTGTTCTTCTTGAGCTTGAGCGCATAGTGGCCGCCTCGCGCGCGGATGCCTTCGGCCATTTTCGGATGGCAATGCAATGCGTCGGCGGTGACCGTGCAGCCCTTCAAATCCAGGCTTTTCAGCACTTCGAGCGTCGCCTTGATTTCGTTGCCGTCATCGCTGCGCTCGCGCCGCAAGCGACAGATCGCGTCTCGGCGTCCCACACGCTGATCATCAGCGGCGGCATACGACGCGCGGCCGCGTTCATAACCGCGCTCGCAACCGCTTGCCGTCGATGGCGATGACGCCCTTGGCCGCGCCAAGCCCGAGCGCCGCGCGCAACGCCTTGGCGAAAGCCATGAAGGCGCTGCGCCATCTCGTCGGGATCGAGAAGTCGAAACAGGCGCGAGAAGCTGTCGTGGCTGGGAGCGCCGTGCGGCAAATCCACGATTCGCCGCCAACTCAGCTTCGTTGGCCGAGCAAAAATCAGCAATATCCACGCAACTCTTCGCCCCGCAAAGAGTTGCCATCGATGGTGAAAAGCAGGCTGGAGGGTGTGGTTCTACTGCGTCAAACAATTTGTTTGTGAGGTGTTTTGAGTTTGTGAGCGTGACAGCATGGGCATCTTTGTAACTTTTTGGCGAGGCTGACGACGAGCTTGCGGCGCATTGTCGCGATTGAGTTCTCGACGTGCCGCTCGGGTCTGATTGGCGGCGCCGCGGGGTCGTGGACGATCGGGAAGGCTAGGTTTTTCTGGGAACAGGGGGCCACAGGGGGGAATCTCCGCTCGTTCGCGGATGAGGAACCCATAAGCAGCGATGCACAGCGTCGCGTGATGGTGGAAGCCGCGCCAGCCGCGGCCCTCGAAATGGGCAAGGCCGAGTTCGCTCTTCAGCTCTTCGTAATCGCGCTCGATGCGCCAGCGCAGTTTGGCGAAATCGACGAGCTTTTCGAGCGCGATGTCCTCGGGCAGGGTCGAGAGCCAGTATTTCGTCGGCTCGGCCTCGCCTTCCGGCCATTCGATCAGCAGCCATTCGGCTGGGCAAGGCTTCTTGCGATCGAGGCCGCCGTAAGCGGGCTGCACACGCAGGGCGGCAAAGCGCGAGGTCAACGTGGCGTTGGAGCCCTCGCGCCAGGCGACCTCCCGCCAGGCATCGGCGGGCAGGTCCAGCGCGAGACTTTTGACCGATACGGGCGCGGGAAGCTTCTCGCGCCAGCCGCGCGGCGCGCGTTTCACGCGCAGGTCCCACGCCGCCGGCGACAGAGCTTCGACGCCCGGCGCCCAGACGTTGACATTCGATTGCGCGCCGACCGCATAGGTCAATCCCATGCGGGTCAGGCCAGCGCGGAATTCGGCGCTTGTGCCGTAAGCCGCGTCCGCCAGCACGACGCCCTTCCCAACGCCCGCCGCCAACGCCGCCGCGATCTGCGCCAGCGCGATCTCGGGTTTCTTCTTGAACCTCACTTCGTCGGGCACGCCGGCCTTCTTGCGCCGCACGGGGTCGCCAGCCCAGTCTTCCCCGAGATACAATTGATACGCCACCGGCAGGCTTGCCGCGTGATTGGCGATGGAGAGCGTCACCGCGATCTGGCAATTGTCGGTCTTGCCCAACCGCCCGCAATATTGCCGGCCAACGCCAACCGAATGCACGCCCTTCTTGGCAAAGCCCGTGTCATCGACGATCCATGCCTCGATCGGACCGCCCCGCGCTTCCATCGCCGGCAGGACAAGCTCGCGCACCCTCGCCAGCACCGCATCGTCCGACCACGCGGCCTGGCCGACGAAATGCAGCAACGACTGATGCTCCGCCGAAACGCGCGAGGGCTCGACCAGCGCCGCCATCGGCTCCACGCTCTTGCGCTCCATAGGCATCAACAATCCCGTGCAATAACCATTCAACGCCCGCGCCCTGCGGACATTCCCCAGCGCCTGCGCCAGAGACTCGACATACGCATCAAAACGCGATTCACTCGATTGCGTCGCCGCGCTCATAAATCTCGCCGTTCGAAAGAGAAATCGAATCACCAGATTATCAAAACATCGCCCAGCGCGAATTCGGAAAATTGACTCAGTAGAATTAGGGTGGGGGGTAACACCCTCAAAACGCGGTGGTTTTCACCCCCTCCCCATCCCTCCCCCATCAAGGAGGAGGGGGCTGCCGCTCGGCTCTATCCTCAAAGCAAACGATGCTTGTCCGCGAGTTCGCGCAGCGGCGTCATTGGCCGGGCGCCGAGATGCTGGATGATTTCGGCCGCGGCCAGCGCGCCGAGCCGCGCGCAGGCCGCGTGATCCTTGCCGTGAGCGAGGCCGGCGAGAAACCCGGCGGCATAGAGGTCGCCGGCGCCGGTCGTGTCCACGAGCCCCGAGATCGGGAAGGCGGGAACCTCGACCTTGCTTTCGCCCTTTATGACGATCGAGCCTTTTTCGGAGCGCGTGACCGCGGCGACCACGCCTTCCTTCGCCAGCGCATCGAAAGCTTCGCTCAAGTTCGGCGTCTCGTAGAGCGACAGCACTTCGTCAGTGTTGGCGAAGATCGTGTCGACGATGCCGGAGCGGATCAGATCGAGGAACTCGCCGCGGAAACGGTCGACGCAGAATGCGTCCGACAGGGTGAGCGCGACGCGCGCGCCGGCCTCGCGGGCGATGCGGCCGGCCTTGCGAAACGCTTCCTTCGCGTCGGGCCGGTCCCACATATAGCCTTCGAGATAGACGAAGCGCGCCGAGCGGACGAGCTCCGGGTCAACGTCGTCCGGCGAAAGATAAGTGCTCGCGCCCAGAAAAGTGTTCATCGTGCGCTCGCCGTCGGGGGTCACGAACACGAAGCATCGCCCGGTCGCAGGGCCGTGTTCGGCGGCCTTGGTGTCGAAGTCGACGCCTGTCTGACGGATGTCGCGGCGGAAGGTCGCGCCGAGCGCGTCGTGCTTCACCTTGCCGATATAGGCGGCGGAGACGCCGAGCGAGGCGACCCCAACCATGGTGTTGGCGGCCGAGCCGCCGCTCATGATGGTCGTGTGATTGCCTAGCTGATAGAGGACCTCGGCGCGCTCCTCGTCGATCAGCGTCATCGCGCCCCTCGCCATGTCGTGGCGGATGAGGAAATCCTCGTCAGCCGAAGTCAGAAGATCGACAAGGCTGTTGCCCAGGCCCAGCACATCAAGCTGCTCGCGCAAAAAGCTTCTCCGCTCAGGTAAAAAATTTGAGGTCTCCTCGCATCGCGCCGCAGCGAGGTCAAGGAAGCGGCGGCCCCCCGCCGCCGGCGTCTACGCGCGAGCCTGGCGTTTCCGAATCCTGACGTAAAGCGCGCCCGAGCCGCCATGGGCGCGGCCGGCTTCCTCGAAGCCGAGCACGACCGAACGCAGGTCCCTTTCCTTCAGCCAATGCGGCGCAAGGCGGCGCAGCACGCCGGGCTCGTCGATCCACGAGGCGCCGCCGCCGAGCTTGCCTTTTCCGGTTACGACGATGACGAGCCGCGCGCCGCGCGCCTGCGCCGACAGGAGAAAGCTGCGCAGAGCATGATGCGCCTCCGCCTGGTTCAGTCCGTGCAGGTCGAGCGCGTCGTCGATGTCCGCTTTTCCGCGCGCCAGATCGCGCTTCAGGCGCCGCTCCAACGGCGCCAGCGGCAGCGGACTCGGCGGCTTTGCGGCTTGCTGGCGCGGGGTGGGGACAGGCGCCGGCGGCGCGGCCTCAGACGGAGGCGGCTTCGGGCGCGAGGACGAGGGCAGCGTTGCGCCGCGGCGACGCACGACGCTCTTGGCGACCTCCGCCCAGAGTTCGATTTCCTCGTCGCTCAGCCTGCGCAACAGGCTGCGCGCCGGACGCGGCGGGGGCGTCGCCTTCATCGCGGCGCCTCGTCCTTCGGCTCCAGCACGAAAGCGCGCGCGGCATGGCGGATCTGGCCGGCTCGCGCCCCGCCTCCTCGCCGCTGCCGAAAAAGAGATCGAAGCGGGCCTCGCCGACGATCGCCGATCCGGTGTCCTGCGCGATCATCAGCCGCCGCAGCGGGCCGCCCGGGAGTTCCGCTTCGATCCAGAACGGCAGGCCATAGCTCCAGCGCGTACGATCGATTGCGATTGAACGCAGCGGCGTGAGAGGGACGCTCGCGCCGCCGGTCGGGCCCTCCGCCGGGTTTCGAATCTCTTCGAGGCGGAAGAAGATGTAGGAGCGGTTTTGGCGCATCAGCTCGCGGCCGCGCTCGCCCGGTTCAAGCCCATTTGCGCGCAACCAGCCTTTGAGCGCGGCGAGCGACATCTCGACTTCGGGGATTTCGCCCGCCTCGATCAGCCGGCGGCCGATCGACGTATAGGGTCGGCCGTTGCGGCCGTCGTAGACGAGCCGCATCTGCCGTCCATCAGGCAGTTTTACGCGCGCAGAGCCCTGCACCTGGATGAGGAAGACTTCGACGGCGTCCGTGAGCCAGACAATTGGCTCACGCGCAGCGTCCTCGATCTCGGCGCGCTCGGGATAGGGTTTTAGCGAACCGTCCACGCAACGACGCGCTGCGTCGAAGCCTTCGGGCCCTTCGCCCGGCGCGAAGCTGACGAGATCGGTGGGGCGAGCGAGGATCGGCGCGCGATAATCGGCGCCCGCGATCAGCGATCCCGCAACCACCGGCTCGTAATAGCCGGTCAGGAAGGCCGGGCCGGCCAGCGGACGCGCGACAAAATGGCGCATGAAAAAGTCGCGCGCCGCGCCTTCGTCGTCGGGCGACAGGCTCAACGCGGCGCGGGCGGCTGCGCGTAGTCCTTCGGTAGGCGGCAGGGCCGGGCGCAATTCGGGCGCTCGCTCGACGATGTGCCGCGCCGTCGCCTGAAACACGCGTAGCGCCGCGCCAAACTCGTCATCGACGCGTCGAAGGTCCATCAGGCCGAAGCTCAGTGAACGGTCTCAGTCGCAGCCAACAACCAGTTGGGGTCGCGAGCGCCGAGCGCCCGCGAAAATGTCCAGACGTCGAGATGGTCGGCGACCGCGGAGTCGGAACCCTCGATCACGTTGCCTGCGGAATCGAGCGTCGCCGAAATGAGTTTTGTTGCGAAGCGCACCGCGACCGACGCATCGCGTCCGACAACGCGCGCGTCAACGATTTCCGCCTTGTCGATCGACACCAGCGTCGATTTCATGGTCTGCCCCGCGGCTTTGCGTGCTTCGATTGCGCGCGCAAAATTCTGCAGCACGTCGGGCGACAGCAGCCTGCGCAGGGTCGCAAGGTCTCCGGCCGCGAAGGCGCCGACGATCATCTCATAGGCGCCGCGCGCGCCGCCCAAAAACTCGCCCGCATTGAATTGCGGCTCGCTGGCGGCGATCGCATCGAGGCCCTGCGCCAGCGGCGTGCCTTCCCCGGCGATGCCGCGCCAGCGGTCCGTCGGCGGAGGCGGCGGCGACGGCCGGCGCGCGGCGCCGAACGCGACGACATTGTCAGGCGCGGGGCCGGCCGCGGGCGGGGGCGGGCGGCGTGATGTCCATGGGACGTCGCTCGCTGCCGGTGCGCGTACCCAGCACCTGCCGCAATTTATAGACAACAAAAATGGCCACGATCGCAAAAACGATCGTGGCGGGGTCGATATGATCCATCTCCGGCTCCGGCTCGGCGCGTGGTTTAGTTAGGCGCTTCCCTCAGGTTTGGCTAGAAGGCCGGGGTTCGCCTGGGGCCGCTGAGGAGGGAAGGTTTTGACCGGGTTCGATCACATCGGCGTCGTCGGCGCCGGCGCCTGGGGCGTCGCGCTCGCCCAGTCGGCGGCCGCCGGCGGACGGCGCGTCACGCTTTGGGGCCGCAATAGCGAGGACATGCGGAACTGGCGCGACCAGCGCGCCGGCGCGCGCCTGCCCAATGTCAGGCTCGCCGACGAGGTCGCGCCGACTTCGGATTTCACGGATCTCGCCGGCTGCGACGCCCTCCTCATCGCGACGCCGGCGC
Organism: uncultured Pseudomonadota bacterium; assembly: GCA_963710855.1. GTDB lineage: Bacteria > Pseudomonadota > Alphaproteobacteria > Rhizobiales > Beijerinckiaceae > Roseiarcus. The sequence goes on from CAVQBX010000012.1 coordinate 27,299, forward strand.
AGACGACGCGTCGGGTCGCCGAGGCGATCAGCGCAACCCTCATGACGCCATGCGCCGCTCGTTCTCTGCGCCAAAGGCATCGAGGCCGGCACGCACGCTTTCCTGACCGACGTGCTCGCTCAAGCCGCGCCGGGTTTTCCGCGCGCCGTGCTCTCCGGCCCGAGCTTCGCGGTCGATGTCGCGGCGGGCCTGCCGACCGCCGTGACGCTCGCCGCGGAGACGGACGAACTGGCGAGCGCGCTGGCGCATGCTCTGAGGGCGCCGAACCTGCGGCTCTATCACTCGACGGATCTGCGCGGCGTCGAGATCGGCGGCGCAGCCAAGAATGTGCTGGCGATCGGTTGCGGCGTAGCCGCAGGGCTCGGCCTCGGCGCAAGCGCAGGCGCGGCGCTGATCGCGCGCGGCTTCGCCGAGCTCCGGCGCTTCGCCGCCGCCTTCGGCGCCGAGCCGCAGACGCTGATGGGGCTGTCCGGGCTCGGCGACCTCGTGCTGACCTGCTCTTCCCCGCAATCGCGCAATTTCTCGTTCGGCGTGGCGCTCGGCAAGGGCGCTGCGGTCGCCGAGGCCGGCGGCGGCAAGCTGGTCGAGGGAGCGGCCACGGCCGCCGCGCTGATGACGCTCGCCAGGGAGCGCGCGATCGACATGCCGATCAGCGAGACGGTCGAAGCGCTGGTCGCGGGGAAAACGCACGCCCGTGACGTCGCCGCGCAATTGCTGGCGCGGCCGCAGAAAGGCGAACGGCACTGACGCCGCAGCGCCCAGTCCGGACTTGCATATTATAACACACAGTGCTATAATACTGTGTGTTATAATTTCCGAACCTATGCGCATATTCAAGTACAAGAGGTTCGCTAAATTCGCGAAAGCCGAAGGGATCGCTGACATGACCCTCGTGTCGGCTGTCGAGCGCGCTGCACTAGGCTTGGTCGATGCTGATCTTGGTGGCGGCCTGATAAAGCAGCGAGTCTCTCGCGAGGGTAAGGGTCGGAGCGGCGGCTATCGAACCCTGATCGCTTGGCGTTCAGGCGACCTCGCGATTTTTTTTCTTGTATGGGTTTGCCAAGAACGAACGCGAGAACATTGCCCAGGATGAACTCGCCGACTTGAAATTCCTCGCGCAAAAATGGCTCGCCGCGACTGCCGAACAAATCGAGACGGCCCGGTCGATCAAGGAACTGATGGAGGTGGAATATGAGAGGAAAGGCCAAAGCGTCTCGCCTTCGCCGCGACATCACGGAAATGGCGAACGGCATGCGCAAGGCCGGCCTTCTCGACGAGGCCGAGTTGCAGAAGATCACCGTGCGGACCGCCCCAGGGCGAGCATTCGACCTTATCGGCGGCGCAGATGTTCGAAAGCTTCGCGAACTGGCCAATATGAGCCAAGCGGCCTTCGCTCGCGTGCTGAACCTGACGCCGGGCTATGTGTCGCAACTCGAACGCGGCGAGAAGGAAGCCAAAGGAGCGACACTTGCCCTTCTGCACGTCGTCAAACGCAAGGGGATCGATGGAGTACTGTAGCCGGCCGCCGCTGACCCCGCGGCTTTACTGCTTGGTTTTCCTCGCCTAGTTTCCGCGCTGCGTATCTGGAGACCGCAATGCTGTTCCTCGCACTCTGCGCCGACAAGCCCGGCCACCTGCCGGTGCGCCTCGAAAATCGTCCGGCGCATCTCGCCTATCTCGGGACGCTCGGCGACAAGTTGAGGGCGGGGGGCGCCATGCTGACGCCGGACAAACAATCGGCTCTCGGCTCTATGCTGATCTTCGAGGCGGAGACGGAGGAAGAGGTGCGCGAGTGGCTCGCAGCCGACCCCTATGCGAAGGCCGGATTGTTCGAGAGCGTCGAAGTAAAACCGTGGCGGCAGGCGGTCGGCGCGGTCAAGCTGGGCTGACGATCATGGCGCACTGGTTGTTCAAGAGCGAGCCCTCGGTATTTTCGTTCGAGAAGCTGAAAGGCGAGGGCAAGAAGGGCACGGACTGGAGCGGCATCCGCAACCATTCCGCCAAGCTCAACATGATGGCGATGAAGAAAGGCGAGCAAGGCTTCTTCTACCATTCCAACGAAGGCAAGGCGATCGTCGGAATCGTCGAGGTCAGCAAGACCTATTATCCCGACCCGAGCGACGAGACGGCCAAGTTCGGCATGGTCGACATCCGCGCCGTGAAGGCGCTGCCGACGGCGGTCACGCTCGAAGCCTGCAAGGCCGAGCCGCGGCTCGCCAAGATGGCGCTGGTCGCAAATTCGCGGCTGTCTGTGCAGCCAGTGACAGATGAGGAATGGCGCCTCGTCAGCGAAATGGCGGGGCTTTGAAGTCGAGCAAATAACGCTCAACCTGGAAACACGGCCGACCCTCATCCGGCGCTGCGCGCCACCTTCTCCCGAAACGGTAGAAGGGACAGCCTCTCAACGGCGCCAGCTTCGGCCGGACCAGTTTTGGGCGAGAGCCTCGAAGTCTTTGCCGAAATCGTCGCCAGCGTCCCTGCGGCTCTCCCTCATCGAACTCGTCGCCGGCGAGCGCGGCAAAACCGATGAGCGTGGTCGCCGCGATAGCCAGCGCGAGCACAAAAACCTTGGCGGCCCAATCGTTCAAGCCGCGGTTCCGTGGAGATCGTAGGCGTCGGCGCGCTCGATCCTGACGCTCGCGATGTCGCCGGCGCGCAAGGCCCGGCGCGTCGTCACATGAACCGCGCCGTCGATCTCGGGCGCGTCGCCCTTGCTGCGGCCCTTGACGAGGCCGACGCCGCCGGAGTCGATGATGACATCGAGCCGCTTGCCGACCTTCGCTGCAAGCTTGCGCGTAGAAATTTTTTGCTGCGTCTCCATGAAGCGCTTCCAGCGGCTTTGTTTGATCTCGTCCGGCACAGCGTCGAGGCCGAGATCGTTGGCGCGCGCGCCGGCGACCGGCTCGTATTTGAAGGCGCCGACGCGGTCGAGTTTTGCTTCCTCGAGCCAGCCGAGCAGTTCGCGGAAATCCTCCTCCGTCTCGCCGGGAAAGCCGACGATGAAGGTCGAGCGGATGGTGATGTCGGGGCAGAGCGCGCGCCAGGCGCTGAGCCGCTCCAACGTCTTTTCCTGGTTGCCCGGGCGGCGCATGGCCTTCAGTACTTTTGGCGAGGCGTGCTGGAAGGGCACGTCGATATAGGGCAGCACCAGGCCCGACGCCATCAGTTCGACGACCTCGTCGACATGCGGATAGGGATAGACGTAGTGCAGGCGGACCCACGCGCCCAGCGAGCCGAGCTCGCGCGAAAGATCGAGAAATTTCGCCCTGACTTCGCGCTCGCGCCAGAGGCTTGGCGCGTATTTTATGTCAACGCCATAGGCGCTGGTGTCCTGGGAGATGACGAGCAACTCCTTGACGCCAGCCTTCACCAGCTTTTCCGCCTCGCGTAAAACGTCGGCGGCCGGGCGGCTGACGAGGTCGCCGCGCAGTTTCGGGATGATGCAGAAGCTGCAGCGGTTGTTGCAGCCCTCCGAAATCTTCAGATAGGCGTAGTGACGCGGGGTCAGCCTCACCCCCTGTTCGGGGATGAGATCGACGAACGGGTCGTGCGGGGCGGGCGCGGCGGCGTGCACCGCCTGCATCACGCTCTCGTAGGCCTGCGGGCCGGTGATGGCGGCGACGTTGGGGAAGGCGTCGCGGATCTGTTCGGGCTCGGCGCCCATGCAGCCGGTGACGATGACTCGGCCGTTCTCGTTGAGCGCCGCGCCAATGGCGGCAAGCAACTCCTGCTTGGCGCTGTCGAGAAAGCCGCAGGTGTTGACGATCACGGCGTCGGCGCCGGCGTGGCTCTTCGAGAGCTCGTACCCTTCTGCGCGTAAGCGGGTGAGAATGCGCTCGCTGTCGACGAGCGCCTTGGGACAGCCGAGCGACACGAAAGAAATGCGCGGCGCGGGCCGGGAAATGTTGGCATCGGTCATGGCCGGATCGCTTGCCACGCGAAGCCGGCCTCGGCAAGCGGCGCGGGCTGAGGGTATAGTGCGGCTTGCCTCGAGGAGACGCCCATGTGCCGGAGCATAAAGCCGCTGTTCAATTTCGAACCGCCCGCGACCGAAGACGAATTGCGAAGCGCGGCCGTGCAGTTCGTGCGCAAGGTCAGCGGCTTCGCGCATCCCTCGCGCGACAACGAGGCCGCTTTCGAGCAGGCGGTCGACGACATCACGACGTCATTGAGTAAACTGGTCGAAAGCCTGCACACGAAAGCTCCGCCGCGCGACCGCGAGGTCGAGGCCGCCAAGGCGCGGGCGCGCTTCGCCGAGCGGCGGGCCTGAAACCGTTGCCGCACGAGCACGATCATCACGATCATGGCCACGCTCACGCCCCGGCCAGCTACGGGACGGCGTTCGCGATCGGCGTTGCGCTCAATTTCGGCTTTGTCGTCGTCGAGGCGATCTACGGCGTGGTTGGCCATTCGGTCGCGCTGCTCGCCGACGCCGGGCACAATTTCGGCGACGTGCTCGGGCTGGCGGCGGCGTGGCTCGCTAGCGCGCTCGTTTTACGCGCGCCGAGCGCCCGCTACACTTATGGACTGAAAGGCTCGTCGATCCTCGCCGCGCTGTTCAATGCGGTGTTTCTGCTGATCACGGTCGGCGCGATTTCGTGGGAAGCGATCCTGCGTCTTGGCGCCCCCGCGCCGGCGGCGGGCGGGACGATGATGGTCGTGGCGACGATCGGCATTGTCGTCAACGGCGTCACGGCCTGGCTGTTCGCCTCCGGCCGCGACGATGACCTCAACCTGCGCGGCGCTTTTTTGCACATGGCGTCCGATGCGTTGGTCGCGGCCGGCGTGGTGGTCGCCGGCCTCGTCATCCTGCTGACCGGCTGGGCGTGGATCGATCCCGTCGTCAGCCTCGTCATCAACGCCGTGATCGTCTGGGGAACCTGGGGGCTTTTGCGCGATTCGCTCGCCATGTCGATGGCGGCTGTGCCCGCGGCCGTCGATCCCACCGAAGTGAAGGCGTTTCTCGTTTCGCGGCCCGGCGTCACGGCGATCCACGATCTGCACATCTGGCCAATGAGCACGACGGAGACCGCGCTGACCTGCCATGTGGTGATGCCCGCCGGCCACCCCGGCGACGCCTTCCTGCACGACCTCGCCGCCGACCTCGCCGAACAGTTCAAGATCCGTCATCCGACTTTGCAGATCGAAATCGATCCGCTGATCGCCTGCGCGCTCGCGCCGGACGAGGTGGTTTGAAGGTCTCGGCTTTGGCGGATGGATAAATGGGAAATTTAGCTCGTGTCACCGTAATGCCGTGTCACCGTAATGCAAGTGTCTCACCCGAGGGGTGCAGTCCAACTCACCAAGTTTGGGAGACGAGCGAACGGACGTATGAGGGTCTGCGCAAGGCCGGCATGCCGGAGCAGAGAGCGCTGCGCCTTTCGAGAAGGGGCGGTTTGTGCTAGAAACACAACCTAAGGACTACGCGGCGGCGGCCATAGCGGTCGATGAGCGGGACGCGGGAAATCGCGGCTGTCTACGCGTTCTAATGGGTCTATCGAACACCGCAGGCCGACCGAAGACCAGGGAGGGACATGATGCGCACATTGCTGTGTGGATTGTCATTGGCGGGGTTGCTCGGCGGCGGACCTGTGGGCGCGGAAGGCGTCCTGTCTCAGCCGGCCGGGCCGCCGATCACGAAAGCGCTCGCCGGCTTCATCACTCACGTTTTGCCTGATGGACGCATAGTCTTCCGACTGTTCGCGCCGGAAGCGCATGCCGTATCGCTGCTCTTCGGCAATGCCGACCCGACGCGACCGCCTGCGCCCCAGCCCATGACGAAGGCGGAGGACGGCGTCTGGAGCCTCACGATAGGCCCGGTCGAACCCGATCTCTATGAATATTATTTCAATGTCGACGGCCTTAGGGTGACCGACACTGGCGGCGGCGCACCCAAGCCGCAACGCGAGGTGAACACGAGTCTTGTGCTTGTGCCGGGCAGCGTGCTGGACGTGCGCTCGGTGCCGCACGGCGAGCTACGCTCGGTCACAATGCATTCAAGGGCGCTCGGCTCGGAACGCCAGATGTACGTCTATACGCCGCCCGGCTATACCGATACCGCCGCGCCTCTACCAGTTCTGTATCTTTATCACGGCTACGGCGACACTTCCGGCTCCTGGGTCGACCAAGGCCGCGCGCCGCAGATCCTCGACAACCTGATCGCCGAGGGCAAAGCGCTGCCGATGCTGGTGGTCATCCCGGATGTGGAGACTGATCAGGGCGAACTCGTGCTCGAGAACTACGCGGTCTGGTCGAGCAGTCTCTTCGAAAAGTTCTTCCTGCCCAACGCTCAGGCGGCGGACCTGGAGCTGACGCAGGACCTCATCCCGTTCGTGGGGGAGCGGTTTCGCGCGCGCCAGGATCCCGGCGGCCGAGCCATCGCGGGGCTCTCGCAGGGCGGCTATCAGGCGCTGATTTCCGGGCTTTCCCATCCCGAACTGTTCTCCGCGATCGGCGCGTTCAGTCCGCTGGTGGCGTACGGTGAAGTCGGCTATGCCGACAGCCTGAAGCAACCGGAGGCTTTGAACCGAGCGTTCACGACCTTCGCAATCATCTCAGGCGAGCAGGACGGATTGCTGCGCCGACAGATCGCGGCGTTCGACGCGGAGCTCAACCGGCTCGGCGTCCATCACTCGTACCGGCTGATTCCGGAGCAGGGTCACGACATGGATGTCTGGCGGCCCGCGCTCGCCGAGTTTGTCCAGCGAATCTTCCGCTAGCCGGAGTTCGACTTCCGCCGGGCGAGTCACATGGGGTCCCTCTAGGGAGCGTCGGTCTCCAGGCCGACGTCGGCGGCGTGGACGCCGCCGCTCCAAAGCCGCCGGCTCAGTTCGATCACGTCGGCGGGCCGTTCGGCCAGTGCGTCCGCCTCCGCCAGTTCCTGAGGCCCGCCGTAACCCCACAGCGCGCCGATCGCCTTCAGGCCGCAGTTGCGGGCGCCGATCACATCGAACTTGCGGTCGCCAACCATTACGATGTCCTCGGCAGCGGCGAAAGGCCGTGCGTTTGGAGGAGATGGCCGATCAGTTCGGTCTTGTCGGAGAGCCGCCCGTCAAGCTCGGCGCCGTGGATCGCCTCGAAACGAGGCGCGAGGCCGAAATGGGCGAGGATGCGTTCGGCGTCGCGGCCGTTTTTGGAAGTCGCGACGAACAGGCGCGCGCCAGCGCTGTGCAGGGCGTCGAGCGTTTCTTCGATGCCGTCGTAGACCGAATTCTCGAAGGCGCCGACATCGGCGTAGCGCTCGAGATAGAAGCCCATCAGCGTCTCGACATGATCCGGCGCCCGCGAGGCGGGCGAAGCTCGTCGCGCAGCGGCGGACCGATCATCCAGCCGAGTTCGGAATCGTCCGGCAGATCGAAGCGTTCGCCGCGCGTCTCGGCTGAGGCGTTCGAAGGCGTAGCGCGCGCTGCGCAGCACGCCGGGCCGCGAGTCGGTCAGCGTCCCGTCGAGATCGAACAGAACGACGCGGCTCGCGTCATTTCAGCAGAACGTAGATGTCGACCTGAAGATTGGGGTCGTCGCTGGTCTTCACGTCGTTCAGATATTCCTCGATGAACACTTCCTGTGCGTCGATGCCCTTCTCGTCGAGATAGGCGGTGATCGCCTCGTAGGTCGCGTCGATGTCGTCATAGGCGCCGCGATGCTCGAAGCGCATCGCCTTGCCGACCGGGGTAAGGCCGATTTTGATGGTCGGCGAAAGCTCGGTCTTGCCTGCGGGCGCGCTGTCGAGCGGGATCTCGGCGCGATAACGAAAACCTTCGTCATCGGCTTGCAGAAACACCGCGATCGGTTTCCCGGCGGCCTTGAGTCCGTCCTTGTCGAGCTCGGCGCGAATGGCGGCGATCGAACCCATGATCGCCGCGTAGATCTCATCGCGATTGGCGCGGCTCTCGAGAAAGGCGCTGGGCTGCGCGCTGAGCTCGACCACGATGCCGGCAGACGCCTGATCGGGCACGTCCGGATTGGCCTGAGGCAACGGGGCCTCGGCGGGCGACGGCGACGGCGAGGCGGCGGCCGAAGGCGTCGCGCTCGGCGTCGGCGCCGTGTCGGCAAGGGCGGGAAAGCCCATGACCAGCAGCGAAGCCAGAAACGCCATGGCAAGTCCGGCTCCCATCCCAGATTTCATCGCCAATTCCTTCTCCGACGCTTGCAAGCGCATAATGCTTGCTCGGACAGGCTCGCGGCAAGGTCAGGAAGGCGGCGTGATACACGCAGCATCGGCTGGCGCGCCGCGCGCGTCTCGTCGAGCCGGCGGCGCGGCGCGAGCGACGGCGCCGCCGATGAAGCGCTCCTTCTCGCCCGTCAGCGCGCTGAGCGCGAGATCGCGCAGCGTCATGATGAACAGGTCGAGGCTCGCCTTCGATTCCGATTCGGTCGGCTCGATCAGCATCGCGCCGTGCACGACGAGCGGGAAATAGACCGTCATCGGGTGATAGCCCTCGTCGATCATCGCCTTGGCGAAATCGAGCGTCGTGACGCCCGTGTCCTTCAGCCAGTGATCGTCGAACAGCGCCTCGTGCATGCAGGGCTGATCGCCGAACGGCGCGCTCATCAGGTCCTTCAGCGAGGCGCGCACATAATTGGCGGACAGCACCGCGTCCTCGGAGGCCTGCCGCAGGCCGTCCGCGCCATGCGACAGCATGTAGGCGAGCGCGCGCACGAACATGCCCATCTGGCCGTGGAAGGCGGTCATGCGGCCGAACGACTGCGTTGCCCGTCGCATGCTCGACGAGATCGAGCCGCGCCGTCGCGCTCGACGACGAACGGCACCGGCGCGTAAGGCGCCAGCCGCTCGCGACAGCACGACCGGCCCGGCGCCCGGACCGCCGCCGCCATGCGGCGTCGAGAAGGTCTTGTGCAGGTTGATGTGCATGGCGTCGACGCCGAGATCGCCGGGCCGCGCCTTGCCGACGATCGCGTTGAAATTGGCGCCGTCGCAATAGAAATAGGCGCCGGCCTCGTGCATCGCCGTCGGCGATCTCGACGATCTCGCGCTCGAACAGGCCGCAGGTGTTGGGATTGGTCAGCATGATCGCGGCGACGTCGGGCCCGAGCGTCGCCTTCAGCGCCGCCGCGATCGACCGTGCCGTCGGCTCTGCGCCGGCACGGCGCGCACCGTGAAGCCGATCAGCGCGGCGGTCGCCGGATTGGTGCCATGCGCCGAATTCCGGCACGAGCACGACCTTGCGCGTCGCCGCTTCGCCGCGCGCCGCGATCGCGGCCTTGATCGCCATCATGCCGCACAGCTCGCCATGCGCGCCGGCCTTGGGCGACATCGCGACCGCCCTCATGCCGGTCAGCGTCATCAGCCAGCCGGCGAGCGTCGGATCAGCTCCAGCGCGCCCTGCGCGGTCGAGACCGGCTGCAGCGGATGCACGTCGGCGAAGCCCGGCAGCCGCGCCATCTTCTCGTTGAGGCGCGGATTGTGCTTCATCGTGCAGGAGCCGAGCGGATAGAGCCCGGCGTCGATCGCGTAATTCTTGCGCGACAGGCGCACGTAGTGGCGCATCGCCTCCGGCTCGGTGAGGCCCGGCAGGCCGATCGGCGCCCTTGCGCGCGCAGCGGCGCCGAGCCGCGACCTCGAACGGCGCAGGCTCCTCGATGTCGACGCCGGTCGCGTCGAGCGGCCGGTCTCGAAGATCAGCGCCTCTTCCATGTCGAGCGCGCGGTTGCCGGTGAAGGTCTGCGGCCTGCGGCGCGCGCCTCGCCGGGCTGGGTCGGGCGTCCCTGTCGGTTCATGGCGCTCATCTCGTCAGCGCCTCGCAGCGGAGCGCAGCGCGCGCATAGGCGTCGCGGTCTTCGGCGGTGTTGGTCTCGGTGGCGGCGACGATGAGCAGGTCGTCGAGCCCGGCGTCCGGCAGCAGCCGCGAGACCGGCACGCCGGCGATGATGCCGCTTCGCGCCAGCGCCTCGACACGTCGGCCGCCGGCCGCGGCGTGCGGATGCGTGAATTCGTTGAAGAAATTCTCGTTGAGCACCTCTGACGCCCGGGATCGCGGCGAGCCTGCCGGCGAGATCGACGCGCGTTGGCGTGATTGACGCGCGCCAGCCGCGCAAGCCCGGTCCTCGCCCAGCAGCGTCATGTGGATCGAGAAGGCGAGCGCGCAGAGGCCGGAATTGGTGCAGATGTTGCTCGTCGCCTTCTCGCGCCGGATATGCTGTTCGCGCGTCGAGAGCGTCAGCACAAAGCCGCGCCGCCCTTCGGCATCGACCGTCTCGCCGGCGAGCCGGCCCGGCATCTGGCGCACGTATCTTCGCGCGCGTCGCGAACAGGCCGACATAGGGGCCGCCGAAATTGAGCGCATTGCCGATCGACTGCCCTTCGCCGACCACGATGTCGGCGCCCATCGCGCCCGGCGACTGCAAGGCGCCGAGCGAGACGACTTCGGTGAACGACGGCGATCAGCAGCGCGCCCTTGGCGTGCGCGGCTTCGGCGATGGGCGCGAGATCGCGCGGATTGCCGAACAAATCGGGGCTCTGCACGACGACGCAGGACGTCGTCGCGCGTCGATCCGCGCGGCGATGTCTTCGTGCGCCTGCAGGGTCGGGCGGCAGCGCGCATGACCTCGTCGCCCGCCATGCGCGGCGAGCGTCTCCGCGACTCGGCATAATGCGGATGCAGGCCGCCGGAGAGGACCGCCTTTCGCCGCCGCGTGAGGCGATGCGCCATCAGCACCGCCTCGCCGCAGGCGGTCGAGCCGTCGTACATCGAGGCGTTGGCGACCTCCATGCCGGTGAGCGCGCGCGACCTGGGTCTGGAACTCGAACAGCACCTGCAGCGTGCCCTGCGCGATCTCCGGCTGATAGGGCGTGTAGCTGGTCAGGAATTCCGAGCGCTGGATCAGATGATCGACGCTCGCCGGCACATGGTGGCGATAGGCGCCGGCGCCGAAAAAGAACGGCCCGAGCCCGCCGCGCGCGTTTTCGCCGCCAGCGCGGCAAGCGCCGCTCGACCGCGAGTTCGCTCTGCGCGCAGCGGCAAGTCGACAGGCCTGCGAGCCGCTTGATCGGCGGGAATCGACGGCGAACAGCGCGTCGATGTCGGCGACGCCGATCTGCTGCAGCATGCCGCGCCGGTCGGCGCTCGTCGAGCGGGAGATAGCGCATGGACGACTCAGTCGAGCGTCTTCAGATAGGCTGCGTAGGCGGCTTCATCCATCAGGCCGTCGAGCTCTTTCGGCGTTCGAGAGCTTGAGCTTGAACAACCAGCCGCGTCCCTGCGCGTCCTCGTTGACGAGGCTAGTCTTGTCTGACGAGCGCGTCGTTGACCGCGATCACTTCGCCGCTGACCGGGCAATAGACGTCGCTCGCCGCCTTGACGCTCTCGACCACCGCCGCGGCTGCGCCCTTGTCGAATTTCGCGCCGACCTCGGGCAGTTCGACATAGACGACGTCGCCGAGCTGGCTCTGCGCGTAGTCGCTGATGCCGACCGTGGCGACGTCGCCGCTGACGATGACATATTCGTGGTCCTTGGTGAAGCGCATGGGTTCAGTCTCCGGTTGCGAAGGGAAGCGGCATCAGCCGCGATAATAGGCGTGCGGATGGAAGGGCAGCGCCGCGACCCGCGCGGGCAGCGCTTGCCGCGCACGACGAGGCCCACGGCGTTTCGGGCGCGGCGAACGCGGGCGCGACATAGCCCATGGCGATCGGGCGCGCCGACGCTGGGGCCGAAGCCGCCCGAGGTGACGACGCCGATGCCGGGCGCCGGATTCGTCAACGATTTCGGCGCCCTCGCGCGCGGGCGCCTGCCCTCGAGCCGCAGGCCGACGCGTCGCGCGCGTCGAGCGCTCCGGCGAGCGCGGCCTGAATGCGCGCCGCGCCGGGAAAGCCGCCTTCCTGCGGCGCCGCTTGGGATCGACCAGGCGAGGCCCGCCTCGATCGGATCGGTCGTCTCGTCGAGTTCGTGGCCGTAGAGGCAGAGCCCGGCCTCGAGCCGCAGCGTGTCGCGCGCGCCAAGGCCGATCGGCTCGAACTTCGGGCTCGGCGAGCAGGCGACGCGCGAAGCGCTCGGCGTCCGCCGCCGGCGAGCGAGATCTCGAAGCCGTCCTCGCCGGTATAGCCGGAGCGGGACGTCTCCGGCGCGACGCCGTCGAGCGTGAAGGCGCCGACGCTCATGAAGGCCAGCGTCTCGAGGCCGGCGTCCGGCGCGAGCCGCGCCAGCACGGCGGCGGCGGCTGGCCCCTGCAGGGCGATCAGCGCGGCCTCGTCGCGCGTCCGGAGTTTCACGTTCGCGGGAAGCCGCTCGCCAGCAGCGCGAAATCGACCGCCTTGCGCGCGGCGTTGACGACGAGGGTGAGCCGCCCGTCGGCGCCATGCGGCCGCGTGACCATGAGATCGTCGATCATGCCGCCCTCGGCGTTGAGCAATTGCGTGTAGCGCTGCCGGCCGGGCGCTAGGCTAAGGAGGTCAGCGGGGCAGAGCGCCTCCAGCGCCCGCGCCGTCGTTTCGTGATTCGGCCCATCGAGCCAGGCCTGGCCCATGTGCGAGACATCGAACAGGCCGGCCTTTGAGCGGGTATGCAGATGCTCGCCAGGATGCCGGACGGGTATTGGATCGGCATGTCGTAGCCCGCGAACGGCGCCATGCGGGCGCCGAGTTCGACGTGCAGCGCGTGGAGTGGCGTCTGCAAGGGGTTCGACATCGATCAGCCTGAACGACGAGAGGAAACGCGAAGTTTTCGGATGCGCGCCGAACCAGGCGCGAACATCATTCGAAACCTCGCCCCCTCTGTCCGCTGACCTGAGAGATTTCCCGCTTCGATGAGAAGCGGTTACCCCCGTCGGTGGACCCTCGACCCAAAGAGTCGAAAGCCGCTTTCCAGAGCGTCATCCCCCAACGGTCCTTAAGGCCTGAGCGTTTCCGGGGCGGTTGCGCCTTCGGCGCCGGCGCGGCCTCAACGCGCAAAACCGGACTCTTCCGCTGGGTGTCTTGAACTGACGGGGCGCAACAAGCCGCAAGCCCCGTGATTTGTCAATGCGGGGTCTTCTTCGGCTTCGGCGTCGGGCGGCCTTCGGGTTTGGTCGACACCGAATTCGCGAGCCCGATCGTGATGCTGTAGAGATCGTCGAGATTGGTGCGCGTCAGCGGCACCATGATCGGGTCGAGCACCAGTTCGTAGGTTCCGCGCAGGGATCCCTTGGTGTCGACCGAGACCTTGTAGCTCTTCTGATAGAAGGTCTTCTTGTCTGCTTCGCGAGACGACGAGCACCTTAAGATCGGTCGAGAAGACGCCGGGCGAGCCGGCCGGGCCGACGAGACCCAGACCCGAAACGCCGATGTTGATCGCGGCCTGCGCCCCGTGCGGCTCGCAATTGCGCGAGACGTTGGAAATGTCGATCTGGTAGCTTGACCGCCTGGTTGTCCGGGCCGCCGACGCGCTGCGTCGCGCCGCCATCCGCGATGTCGACGAGCGGACAGGTGAGGTCGGTCGCCTCCAGCGGCAAAACCTTGATCTTGTCCGCTTCGGTGACCGGACCCTGATGGCTCTCGACGCCCGACTGGGTTCGCTGGCTCGGGTTCTCCTGATTGGGCGTGCTCGCCTGGCCCCCTTTGTTCGGGATCAGCGCGTCCATCGAGCCGCAGGCGCCGAGCGGCGCCGCGAAAGCAAACACGACAATCAGCCGGGCGAAGGGACGGAAGGTCATTTTCCGAAGTTTCCGAAGGGTAGCCGACGCCATACGGCGATATTCGGGCTGATAGTGCGCAAAGCGGATCAAGGCAACGCCTCAAAACCTTCCTTGAAGCCGGTCAGTTTTACGGGCACGCCGACGCCCTCTTCGAGGGTCTGGTAGATGACCAGCCGGGCGTCGGTCCCTTCCGAAAGCTTCTGCAACAGCTTGTCGTCGATGAAGACTTCGGCGACGCAGCCGTTGGTCTGGCAACGGATGAAGTTCACGTGCCCGTAATCCTCATTGTCGATCCGCAATCCGACGCCTGGCGGCAGCAGCACGCCAAGCGGCGCGACAATGCGCAACAGCCGGCTTTTGCGATCCGACGTCTTGAGGGCGATGATGACCAAAGCGAGATTGGGGCGGTCGGCGTCGATGACGGTCTGCACGATCGCGCATTGCTCCGACTGCGCGCCCGGCGGCGTCTCGCAATGGGTTTCCCAGACGCCGTGCTTGCCGGCCACTTTGGTCTGCGCCGAGGCCGGGGTCGCCGAGGCCAACGCCAAGGCGGCGGCGATTAAGGCGCCCACGCACGCCGTCCTGCTGTAAATCCAGCCCATTACTTGACTTTTCTCCGTGGCGTGGCGCGTCCGGCTAGCAAATTCCCCGCGCCTGTCAAGCGCGCCGCCGTAACGGCAGGCGGATAAAAGCATTGCGGCGCATCAATGAAAGGTCGTCTCAGGATTGCATCGCGCCGTCATTTATGATCATTCACGGATTCAGGGCGGCGCCGGCCGATTGCGGCGCATCCAACCGTTTCCCGGCAGCTCGACGCGGGGATGCGAAACACAAGCCTGAAACGGCGAGGGGAAGATGCGAGGGATTGGGATTGGAACTCGGGGTCCGGGGCGTGCGGCCAAATGGCTTGGCCTCGCCGCCGCGGCGCTTGGGGCGAGCCTGACGTCGACGGCTGCGCTCGCCGCCTATGGCTACGCGACGCCCGGCGAAATCGGCTTCCAGTCGCCGGTCACCGACCTCGCGCGCTATCTGCAGTGGTTCCACAACGACATCCTGCTGCCGGTCACCATCCTCATTTCGCTGTTCGTGCTCGGGCTGCTCGCCTATGTCGTTTACCGCTTCAACGAGAAGGCGAACCCGGTTCCTTCCAAGACGACGCACAACACGCTCATCGAAGTGGCTTGGACGGTGGTGCCGGTCCTCATCCTGGTGTTCATCGCCATTCCCTCGTTCCGCCTCTTGACTATGCAGCTCACTTTGCCGCCGGCCGATCTGACGGTGAAGGTGACCGCTTCCCAGTGGCACTGGAATTACGGCTATCCGAAGGACGCTGGCGGCTTCAATTTCGACTCCTACATCAAGGACGCCAAGGACCTGCAGCCCGGCGAGCTTCGCCTGCTCGCGGTCGACAACGAAGCCGTGGTCCCGGTCAACAAGACGATCCGCCTCGACATAACCGCGACCGACGTCATCCATTCGTTCATCGTCCAATCGTTCGGCGTGCGCATGGACGCCGTGCCGGGACGCCTGAACTCGATCTGGTTCAAGGCGGATCGCGAGGGCGTGTACTACGGTCAGTGCTCGAAGATCTGCGGCAAGGATCACGCGTTCATGCCGATCGCCTTCCGCGTCGTCAGCCAGGAGCAGTACGACGCGTGGCTCGTCGACGCGAAGAAGAAATATGCTTCCGCCGAAAGCCCGGTGAGGCTCGCCGACGACGATGTGCGGCATTAGGTCGCGGCGGAGCCTTCCGCGCGATTGACGAAGATCAATTCTGGGATTGTTGGAGCTTCAAGTCATGGCAAGCGAAGCGGCCGCTCACGAACATCACGACGATGGCCACGCCCATCCGACCGGCTGGCGCCGATATATGTTCTCGACCAACCATAAAGACATCGGCACGCTCTATCTGATCTTCGCGCTGATCGCCGGCCTCATCGGCTCGGCGTTTTCCGGCGCGATTCGGCTCGAGCTGATGAACCCCGGCATCCACGTTTTTCCGGTCATTTCGGCGATCCTTCAGGGCGATTCTTCGATCGACGCCGCCAAGGACATGTACAACGTGTTCATCACGGCGCACGGCGTCATCATGATCTTCTTCATGGTCATGCCCGCGCTGATCGGCGGTTTCGGCAATTGGTTCGTGCCGCTCATGATCGGCGCGCCCGACATGGCCTTCCCGCGCATGAACAACATCTCGTTCTGGCTGCTGCCGGCCTCGTTCCTGCTGCTGGTGATTTCCATGTTCGTGGAAGGCTCGCCCGGCGTGCACGGCTTCGGCGGCGGCTGGGTGCTCTATCCGCCGTTCTCCTCGAGCGTCGGCACGCCCGGCCCGTCGATGGATTTCGTCATCCTGTCGCTGCACCTCGCCGGCGCCTCGTCGATTCTCGGCGCGATCAACTTCATCACCACGATCTTCAACATGCGTGCGCCGGGCATGACGATGCACCGCATGCCGCTGTTCCCGTGGTCGATCCTGGTGACCGCCTTCCTGCTGGTTCTCGCTCTGCCTGTGCTGGCCGGCGCGCTGACCATGTTGCTGACCGACCGCAACTTCCACACCACCTTCTTCGATCCCGCCGGCGGCGGCGATCCGATCCTGTTCCAGCATCTGTTCTGGTTCTTCGGCCATCCGGAAGTCTATATCCTGATCCTGCCGGGCTTCGGCATCATCAGCCAGATCGTCTCGACCTTCTCGCGCAAGCCCGTGTTCGGCTATCTCGGCATGGTCTACGCGATGGTGGCGATCGGCGCGGTCGGCTTCGTCGTGTGGGCTCACCACATGTACACCGTCGGCCTGTCGCTCGACACGCAGCGCTACTTCGTGTTCGCGACCATGGTGATCGCGGTGCCGACGGGCGTGAAGATCTTCTCCTGGATCGCGACGATGTGGGGCGGGTCGATCTCGCTGCGCGCGCCGATGTTGTGGGCGATCGGCTTCATCTTCCTGTTCACGGTCGGCGGCGTGACCGGCGTCGTGCTCGCCAATGCCGGCGTCGACCGCGCGCTGCATGAAACCTACTACGTCGTCGCGCACTTCCACTATACGATGTCGCTCGGCGCGGTGTTCGCGATCTTCGCGGGCTGGTACTACTGGTTCCCGAAGATGACGGGCTATCTCTATGACGAGAAGCTCGCCAAGCTGCACTTCTGGACGCTGTTCATCGGCATCAATCTCGTGTTCTTCCCGCAGCATTTCCTGGGTCTGGCGGGCATGCCGCGCCGCTACATCGACTATCCCGACGCCTACCACTTGTGGAACTTCGTTTCCTCGATGGGCGCCCTCGTGACGCTCGGCGCGACGATCATCTTCCTCTATACGGCCTATGAGGCCTTCCAGAAGAAGCGCGTCGCCGGCGACAATCCCTGGGGCGAAGGCGCCACCACGCTCGAGTGGACGCTGCCTTCGCCGCCGCCCTTCCACCAGTTCGAGACGCTGCCGCAAATCACGGCATCCGATCACTGACAAATCGGCGCCCCGCGGCGAGTAAACGCCGCGGGCTCGCGCCGTGAGAGAAGCCCGGGTTCATGAGTTTGGCTGAAACGGAAATAAGACAGGACGCTGAGGCGGTCGTCGAATATGCGGCGGGTCCGCGCGAATATTTCCAGCTCCTGAAGCCGCGCGTGATGTCGCTGGTCGTGCTGACCGCGCTCGCCGGGATGCTCGTCGCGCCGGGTTCGCTCAATCCGGTCGTCGGCTTTGCGGCGTTGCTCGCCATCGCGGTCGGCGCCGGCGCGGCGGGCGCGCTCAACATGTGGTTCGACGCCGATATCGACCGGCTGATGGCGCGAACCGCGTTGCGCCCGGTGCCGGCGGGTCTCATCGCGCCTCGCGAGGCGCTGGCGTTCGGAATGACGCTTGCGCTGCTTTCGGTGCTGACGCTCGCGGTCGTGGCCAATCTCCTGGCGGCGGCGTTGCTCGCCTTCACGATCTTCTTCTATCTCGTCATCTACACGATGTGGCTGAAGCGCACGACGCCGCAAAACATTGTGATCGGCGGCGCGGCGGGGGCTCTGCCGCCGGTGGTTGGCTGCGCGGCGGCCTGCGGGCACGTCACGTTCGACAGCGTGCTGCTGTTCGCGCTCATCTTCATGTGGACGCCGCCGCATTTCTGGGCGCTGGCGCTCGTCAAGGCGCGCGATTATGAGCGCGCAGGCGTCCCGATGATGCCGAACGTCAAGGGCCCCGACCGGACGCGTCTCGAAATCCTCGTCTACACGCTGCTGCTCGCCCCGATCGGCGTGCTGCCTTGGGCGCTGGGAAGCGCCGGCCGGCTCTACGGCGCGGCGGCGATCGCGCTCGCCGTTCCGCTCATCGGCCTCGCAACGCGAGTCTATCCGACCCGCGACGGCGCTCAGGCGAACAAGACCGCGATGCGGATGTTCGCCTTCACCATCCTCTATCTGTTCGTGCTGTTCGGACTCATCGTTATCGAGCGCGCCTTCGGCCTCACCGCGAATTGGGGGCTATAGCCAATGCCCCCCCTCACGCCGACCGGCGTCAAGCTCACCGAGAGGCAATTGCGCAATCGTAAGATGCGCAATATCGCGATCGCGCTTTCGGTCGCCTTGCTGGTCGTGCTGTTCTACGCCATCACGATCGTCAAGGTCGGGCCCGGCGTCCTGCATTCGGAAGGCTGAGCCCCGCGATGGCGACCTCGGCGGACAAGCGGAACCTGAAGGTCGGCCTCGTGGCCGGGGCCCTGGCGCTCGCTATGGTCGGCGCGGCCTACGCCGCAGTGCCGCTTTACGCCGCGTTCTGCCGCGCAACGGGATTTGCGGGCACGCCGCAGAAGGTGCTTGCCGCCGCCGGCCTGAAGGGCGAACGCGAGCTCCTCGTGCATTTCGACGCCAATGTCGCGCCGGGCCTCGACTGGACATTCGAGCCGGAGACGGATTCGATCCGGCTCCGAACCGGCGTGACTGCGACGGTGTTCTTCAAAGTCCGCAACCGCAGCGACAAAGAGACGGCTTCGAACGCGGTCTACAACGTGACGCCGGAAGTCTCGGGCGCCTGGTTCGACAAGATCTCCTGCTTCTGTTTCAGCGAGCAGCATCTTGGCCCCCATGAAAGCGCCGAACTGCCTGTCGTGTTCTTTCTCGATCCCCGGCTCGAGAAAGAAGAAAGTATGAACGGCGTGCAGGAAATCACGCTGTCTTACACGTTGTTCGCGGCGCGTCCGGAGAGCGCGAAGCCCGTCGCCTTGCGTCCGACCGGCGCATCGAATCTGTGAGGTTTGCCGCCGTCCGGCGAGGACGGCGCGCAGAGGGGAGATATTAGGAATCATGGCCGACGCTCACGCCAAGGGGCAGCATCACCAATACCACCTCGTCAACCCGAGCCCGTGGCCGCTGGTCGGCTCGATCTTCGCGTTCCTGACCGCCCTCGGGCTCATCATGAGCATGAAGGCGCTGACGATTCTCGGCCTCAAGCTTGGCCCGATGGTGCTCGGCATCGGCTTCGCCGGCGTGCTCTACACCATGGCGGCCTGGTGGTACGACGTTGTCCACGAGGCGCAGACCGGCGATCACACGCCCGTCGTGCAGCTCGGGCTGCGCTACGGCATGATCCTGTTCATCGCCTCCGAGGTGATGTTCTTCGTCGCCTGGTTCTGGGCGTTCTTCGACGCTTCGCTGTTCTCGAACGAATCGATCCAGCAGGCGCGCGTCGCCTTCACCGGGGGCATCTGGCCGCCAAAGGGCACCGAGGTCCTCGATCCGCTCAACCTGCCGCTGCTCAACACGCTGCTCCTTTTGACATCGGGCACGACGGTCACCTGGGCTCATCATGCTCTGCTGCATGACGATCGGCAGGGCCTGAAAACCGGCCTGACGCTCACCATTGTGCTCGGCATGATGTTCACTTGCGTTCAGGCCTGGGAATATGCGCACGCGCCGTTCGCCTTTTCGAACTCGATCTACGGCGCAACCTTCTTCATGGCGACGGGCTTCCACGGCGCACATGTCATCATCGGCACGATCTTCCTGATCGTCTGTCTGGTTCGCGCCCAGGCTGGACAGTTTACGCCGCAACAGCATCTCGGTTTCGAATTCGCCGCCTGGTACTGGCACTTCGTCGACGTCGTCTGGCTGTTCCTGTTCTCCTGCATCTATGTGTGGGGTTCGTGGGGCGCGCATATCGAAGGCGTCGCGGGCTGATCGAAAGCTTGCGCTTGTGCGGGGCCCGCGCTACGGCGCGGGCCTCTCTCTTTTCAAGGCCGATCTCGCGATGGCAGGGCAGGAGCGACGCTACCCTCCGATCTCCGCGTTCAGAACCGGGCTCGCTTGCCGTTGCCCACGCTGCGGAGACGGCCGGTTGTTCAACGGCTTCCTGACCGTCGCGCCGAATTGTGAGGCCTGCGGCCTCGACTATGCCTTCGCGGACTCCGGCGACGGTCCGGCCGTGTTCGTGACCTTGATCGCCGGCTTCATCGTGCTCGGCGCGGCGCTTGCCATCGACATGGCCTATGAGCCGCCGCTGTGGGTCTACGCCGTGTTCTTCCTGCCGCTCGCCGTGCTGGTCTGCCTCGGCATGCTGCGCCCCATGAAGTCGCTGATGATCGCTCTGCAATATCAGAACAAGGCGGCGCCTGGACGGCTCGAGCGGAAGTGAACGGTCTCAGATCTCTTGCCGGCGCCGGCGCCGCGACTGCGATCGGCGCAGCGCTGCTGATCGGCCTCGGCGTCTGGCAATTGCATCGCCTCGCCTGGAAGGAAGCGCTTCTCGCCGA
The DNA here is from genome assembly GCA_963710855.1 of uncultured Pseudomonadota bacterium. Classification (GTDB taxonomy): domain Bacteria; phylum Pseudomonadota; class Alphaproteobacteria; order Rhizobiales; family Beijerinckiaceae; genus Roseiarcus. Next base: position 47,657 of record CAVQBX010000012.1, read on the forward strand.
AATTTACGCACGCGCAAAAGCGTCTGCGGAGTCCGCGCCCGCGCCCGCCGAATGGCCGTCGCTGAAGCCCTCCGACTACGAATATCGTCACGTGCGCGTGCATGGCGTCTTCGACTATGCGCATCAGGCGCTGGTGTTTCGCGCGCTCGGTGAGCCGCACGGCCGCTACGGCGGGCCGGGCTATCTGGTCATGACGCCCCTCAAGCTCGACAGCGGCGAGACGGTTCTGGTCAACCGCGGCTTCGTCCCGATGGATAGCAAAGCCGAAGCGAAGAACGGTCCGGCCGGCCCTGTCGAAGTGACCGGCCTCATGCGCTCGAGCGAGGACCGGACCTGGTTCACGCCGGCCGATGATCCCGCTCAGGGCGAATGGTACACGCGCGACGTAGAAAAAATCGCCGCCGGATTGCAGATAGGGCCGCACGCGCCCTTTTCGATTGACGAGGACGCCGGCGCCGACCCCGCCGCGCTGCCGGAAGGCGGCGAGACGATCCTCGCCTTCCCCAACAACCACCTGTCCTACGCCATCCAGTGGTTCGGCCTCGCGGCGGCGCTGATAGGCGTGTTCGCCGCCTGGGCCTTTCCGCGCCTCAAAGCGGCCTCAGGCTCGTAACGCGGCGTTCTCGGCATCGTAGGGCGATTCCGCGACCACCACCGCGCGCTTGCGTTCGCCGAGCACGAGGATCTCGACTTCCGTGCCGACCTCGGCGAATTCGGGCTTCACCATCGCGAGCGCCAAAGACTTCCGCGTCCGCCAACCATAGCCGCCGGAGGTCGTGCGGCCGATCGACGCGCCTCCCCGATAGACTGGCTCCGAGCCTCGTGCGTCCGCGTCGCCGATCCCGAACACTTCGAGCGTGACAAGGCGATTGGCGAAACCTTTTTGCGCCCAGGCCTGTAACGCGGGTTTACCCAAAAAATCCTTCTTCGTGCTGACGAAACGCTCCAGCGCCGATTCGTAGGCGGCATATTCGATCGACAGCTCACGCCCGACGAGCTTGTAGGATTTTTCGAGCCGCAGGCTGTCCATGGCGCGAATGCCGAACGGCTTGATGCCGAATTCCGCGCCCGCCGCCATCAGGCGATCGAAGATGTAGTTCTGCATCTCGATCGGATGATGGAACTCATAGCCGAGCTCGCCGACGAAGTTTACGCGCAAGGCCAGAGCGCCCGCCGCGCCGATCGAAAGCGGCCGCGCGGTCAGCCAGGGGAAGGCGGCATTGGAAACATCGACGTCGGCCACCTTGGCGAGCACTTCGCGCGAGCGCGGGCCGGCGAGCACCAGCACGCCATATTGCGTCGTCACCTTCTGCAACGTCACCGAACCATCGCCCGGCAGCAGCTTCTGGATCGAATCGTAATCGTGAGTCTCGAGTGCGCCGGCCGAGACCAGATAGAAACGTTCTGCCGAAAGGCGCGTCAGCGTGAATTCGGCGCGCACGCCGCCGCGCGCGGTGAGCAGATAAGTGAGCGAGACCCGGCCCGGCGTCTTCGGAACCGCGTTGGTGAAGATCGAGGCGAGCCAGCTTTCCGCGCCCGGCCCCGACACTTCGAACTTGGCGAACGCCGACATGTCCTGCAGGCCAACGTTTTCATGCACGTTGCGGCATTCGGCGCCGATGAACTCGAAATCGTTGGAGCGGCGAAAACTCCATTTTTCGCGTGGGCGCTCGCCCGGCTTCGTCTCCGGGTGATTCTCGTTCAAAAGCACATCGGGCTTGGCGAGTTCGCTTTCGCTGAGACCGTAGCCCGAGGGCGCAAAAAAATTCGGCCGCTCCCAGCCGTAGACGGAACCAAACACGGCGCCCAGCGCCTTCATGCGGTCGTAGCAGGGCGTCTGGCGCAGCGGCCGCGCGGCGGCGCGCTCCTCATTCGGATAATGCACCGTGAAGACTTTGGCGTAGGCCTCTTCGTTCTTTTCGACGAGATAGCCCTGGCTCGCATAAGGCCCGAAGCGGCGGGGATCGACGCCGAGCATGTCGACGGTCGGCTCGCCGCCTACGATCCATTCGGCGATCTGCCAGCCGGCGCCGCCCGCCGCGGTGACGCCGAACGAATGGCCTTCGTTCAACCAGACGTTCTTCAGGCCGGGCGCCGGGCCAACGATCGGCGAGCCATCGGGCGTGTAGGCGATCGCGCCGTTGTAGACTTTCTTGATGCCGAGTTCGCCAAACGCGGGGACGCGAGCGATGGCCGTCTCGATGTGAGGCGCGAGACGATCGAGGTCTTCCTGAAAGAGTTCGTATTCGCTCTCGGGCGATGGGCCCTGCACGTAGCAGGCGGGCGCGCCGACCTCATAGGGCCCAAGCAGCAGGCCGCCCGCCTCTTCGCGCATGTACCAGGAGGAATCCGATTCCCGCAGCACCCCCATCTCGGGAAGGCCGGCCTTGCGGCGCGCCTGGATCTCGGGATGCGCCTCGGTGACGATGTACTGATGCTCGACCGGCACGACGGGAATGTTGATGCCGAGCATCCGGCCGGTCTGGCGCGCGAAATTGCCGGTCGCCGAGATCAGATGCTCGCAGGTGATTTCGCCCTTGTCGGTCGTCACCTTCCATTCGCCGGAGGCGGTGCGCGTGATTGATGTCACAGTGGTGTGACGGTTGATTTCCGCGCCGCGGTCGCGCGCGCCCTTGGCGAGCGCCTGGGTCAGATCGGCCGGCTGGATGTAGCCATCCTGCGGATGGCGGATCGCGCCGATCAGTCCGTCGGTGTTGCAGAGCGGCCAGATTTCCTTCACCTGCCCCGGCGTCAGGAACTCGACCTCGATGCCGCCGATCGTCGCAGCGACTCCCGCGTAATATTTGTATTCGTCGAGCCGGTCCTGCGTGCGCGCCAGACGAATGTTTGAGACCTGGCGGAAGCCGACGTCGAGGCCTGTCTCGGCTTCGAGCGTCCTGTAGAGGCCGACCGAATATTTGTGCAATTGCCCGACGGAATAGGACAGGTTGAACAGCGGCAGCAGTCCAGCGGCGTGCCATGTCGAGCCTGAGGTCAGCTCCTTGCGTTCAATCAAGACGCTGTCCGTCCAGCCTTTCTTGGCGAGATGATAGAGCGTCGATACGCCGACGACGCCTCCGCCGATTACGACTGCGCGCGCGTGTGTCCGCATGGTGTTCCCCATCTCTCTGTAGCCGAGGTCGTTGACCTCGGCCGGCCGCGCTCAACGAGCGCGGCTACAAACTCAATAATTCGTATCCGGCATCGAGGCCTTCTTGGCATCGATAAAAGCTCTCAATGCCTCGTCCACGCCCGGGTCGATCGCCGGCGCCTCGTACTCGTTGAGCGTCCGCTTCCAGACCGCATTGGCGCGCTGCGCCGCGTCCTTCGAGCCCTCTTCGAGCCACTGCTCGTAGGAATTGTTGTCGGCGGTCTCGAAGCGATAGAACGCGCTCTCGAAATTCGCCTGGGTGTGGCCGCAGCCGAGAAAATGCCCGCCCGGCTCGACCTGGTGGAAGGCCTCCATGCCCTGCCCGTTCTCTGTGAGATCGACGCCCTTGGCGAGTTTCGCCATCGCGCCGAGCTGATCGAAATCGAGCACGAATTTTTCGTAGGAAGCCGACAGGCCGCCCTCGAGCCAGCCCGCGGCGTGCAGCACGAAATTGGCGCCGGCGAACAGGGTCGGCAGCAGCGTCTGCGCGCTCTCGTAGGCCGCCTGCGCGTCCGGCAGTTTGGAGGCGCAGAGCGAGCCGCCGGTGCGGAACGGCAGCTTCATGCGCCGCGCGAGCTGGCCCGCGCCATAGATCGCGAGCGCCGCTTCCGGCGTGCCGAAGGTCGGCGCGCCGGACTGCATCGAGAGCGTCGAGACGAAAGTTCCGAAAATGACCGGCGCGCCCCTGCGGGCGAGTTGGCAGAAGGCGACTCCAGCCATCACTTCGGCGAGCACCTGCGTCAGCGTGCCCGCGACCGTCACAGGGCTCATGGCGCCCGACAGGATGAACGGCGTGATTATGCAGGCCTGGTTGGCGTTGGCGTAAACTTCTGCCGCGCCGAGCATGGTTGAATCCCAGACCAGCGGCGAATTGGCGTTGATGAGCGACGTGCAGACGGTGTGCTCATCGAGAAAGTTCTGGCCAAACAGGATCTCGCACATAGCCACCGTATCGGCGGCGCGCTGGGGGTGGGTGACCGAGCCCATGAAGGCTTTGTCGGAATAGCGCATGTGCGCATAGACCATCTCGAGATGCCGCTTGTTGACCGGCAAATCGACGGGCTCGCAGACGGTGCCCCCCGAGTGGTGGATGTAGGGGCAGGCATAGGCGAGCTTGACGAAGTTCTGGAAGTCTTCGAGCGTCCCGTAGCGCCGCCCCTTGTCGAGATCGTGCACGAACGGCGAGCCGTAATTGGGCGCGAACACCGTAGCGTCGCCGCCGATCAGCACGTTGCGCTCCGCGTTGCGCGCATGCTGCACGTAGGAGGCCGGCGCGGTTGAGCAAAGCTGCCTGGCGAGGCCGCGCGGAAAGCGCACGCGCTCGCCCTTGATGTCGCAGCCCGCGTCTTTGAACCGCTGCAGGGCCGAGGGATAGTCGCGAAACTCGATGCCGACCTCCTGCAACAGGGTCTCGGCGTTGCGCTCGATGATCGCGAGCCCTTCCTCGCTCAGCACTTCGGTCAGCGGCAGGGCGCGGGTGATGAAGGGCGCTGAGACCGCGCCGCGCTTGGCGCGCGCGGCCCTGCGCGCCTCGCGGCCCCGGCGCGTTTCCTGAGTTGGCGTTTCCGAGGACATGGGGGCGCTCCGGCCTGGGTGATTTTCAAGCGTTTCCTTGCCGCGACATTGCGCCAGGAAGCCCCTGCATTGAAACCGAAAAATGTGGAGCAAGCATAAGGGGCGGAGGCGGCCCTGGGCCGAATGCCAAGGGGCTTGACATCGCTTTAGGTGTATATACACTTAATAACATGAACAAACGCGCCGAATTTGCCGAATGCCGGTCCTGCCCATGCACAGCCTCTCGAATCGCGGCGCGCGGCATCACGGCCACATTCGATCGCCATTTGCGCCCTCATGGCCTTAGAGCGACGCAGTTCACCATCCTCACCAACCTCATCCTGCGCGGGCCGACCTCGATCGGCGTGCTCGCGAAGGCCCTCGGACTCGAGCGGACCACGCTGACGCGCAACATCGCCATTCTCGCTCAGAACGGCTGGGCGCGCGACGACAGCAACCCAAAAGATGCGCGTACGCATATCCTGTCCGTGACGCCGGCCGGAGAAACAATCGCGCGCGAGGCGCTCGGCGCCTGGCGCGAGGCGCAGCGCCGCATCGTCTCGCTGCTCGGCAAGTCCGGTATGAACGCCCTGCAAGGAATGGCCGAACTGCCGCTGCGATCCTGACGAACTGAGCCGACAAGCCCGCATTTTGTGTTGTTAGGTGTATGTACACTTAAAGGAGCAAAGCCATGTTGAATGCGATCGACTTCATCGTCGGCACAGTCGCGATCATGATCAATCTCGTCGTGTTCGTCGGCGCGCTGCCAATCTCGGCCCGCGCGCGAATTGCGCTGACCGCCCTTGTCGGCGCCTGGGTGGGACTGGCGACCCTGGCCGGCGCGAATGGCGCGCTCGCCTTCTCGCCCGGTCAGCCCATTCCCCTCGTCGGCCTGTTCGTCGCAGCGCCGCTGGCGGCGGTCGCGGCGCTATGGCTCTTGTCGCCGAGTGCTCGCGCGGCGCTGATGTCGGTTCCCACATCCGTGCTGATCGGCCTCAACAGCATGCGCGTGCTCGGCGCGCTGTTTTTGGCGCTGGCCGCGGCGGGCAGACTGAGCGGGCCGTTCCCCTACTCGGCGGGCCTCGGCGACGTCATCACCGGCCTCGCCGCGATACCACTTACGCTCGCTCTCTCGCGCGGCGCGCGCGATCTCGACGCTTCGATCAGGGCCTGGAACCTGTTTGGCGTGCTCGATCTTTTCGCGGCCATTGCGCTCGGCCTGACCTCGGCGGAAGGAAGCCCAGTCCAGATCGTCCATGGCGGCGCCGGCTCCGAGGCGATGCAGCATCTGCCGTTCTCGCTCGTCCCGACCGTGCTTGTCCCGTTCTATCTCATCACGCACGCGATCATCGCAGCGCAATTGGCGGAGCGACGCCGGGCGCGCGGCGACATCGGCGCGCTTAAGGCCGCAACCTGACGGGCCATTGACTCCAGGCGGGCGGGCAAGCTGTTGTGGGCTCGCCATGCCCGCTGAAAACTCCGAACCCGCCGTCATTTATCGCGCTCGCGTCGGCGGCGAATGGCTCGACTACAACGGGCACATGAACGACGCGGCCTATGCGATTGTGTTCAGCCGGTCCTGCGATGCGCTGATGGACCGGATCGGCATCGACGCGGCGACGCGCGCCGCGACCGGCATGACGCTCTACACGCTCAAGATGTTGCTGCACTACTACCGCGAGGTGAAGGAAGGCGCGGAGCTCGAGGTGACGTGTCATGCGCTCGAGCACGACGACAAGCGGCTGCGCGCCTGGTTCGAAATGCGCGAGCGCGGCGCGACGGCGCCGAGCGCGGCGAGCGAGCAGCTCCTGCTGTCGGTCTCGCAGAAGGAAGGTTCGAAGGCGGCGCCCTGGAGCCCGGCGACCAGGGCCGAGCTCGACGCCATGGCCGAGCGCCAGCGTGGGCTTGCCTGGCCGGCCGAGGCTGGGCAGGGCATCCGGCTGAAGAGGGCCTGAATCCCGCTGAAGCGCATAGGCGCCAAAATAGGAAATTGTCATTCCCGCGAAAGCGGGAATCCAGTGTCGTAGAGCTGAGCGGCTTCAAGATTTCAGCCGTTTTCTGCTGGCCGGGCATCGCACACATGGATCCCCGCTTTCGCGGGGATGACACGGAAAGCGTTTATTTTAGCGCCTATGGGCGTTTCCTCGACCTTAACGCGCGTAAGCGTAGCTTGCGGGCATGAGTTCCGCGACATTTGAACCCGCCCGACGCCGTTTCGGCGTTTCGCCGCGCTATTTTGCGCTCGCGCTAGGGCTCGTGACGGCGATGGCGACCTTCGCCTTCGCGCTCAGGCTTTTGCCGCCGGGATTTTCGGGCAGCGCCTTGGCGATTGCGTCGGGCGTTGGGGCCCTGGCCGTGGTTGGCGCGCTGACCTCGACCGAGGCGGACCTGCAGTTACTCGTTCGCGCGTATGGGATCGCATCCGCGATCCTCATGGCCGCTGCGGCGTCAGGCCTCGGCGGCGCGAAGCTCGAGCCGGTCTTTGCGCTTGGCGCCCTCGGGCTCGCGGGATTTCTCACCTGGCGCACGGCGGCCGCCAATCGGGCGCCGGCTCTTCGACTGAGTTCGACCGCTGGTCCTGCTTGCTATCGCGACGGCCAGCGCTCTCGTCGCCTACAATGCCTGGTACGTGCTCGCCTCAAAAGATCTCGAAATCGCGGACTTCATGTATTTCCGGCTGGTTTCGATCGCCGTCGCGTCGCTGATCGATTCCGGCCGCGTGGCGCAGCTCGTGTTCGAGACCGCCTCGTCGCTGAAGGCGGATTATTCCTGGCTGCCGGGCCTTGCGCCGGGCGTAGTGCTCGCAGCGACGGCGCCTTTGTCCCGCGCGGCGTATCAGGTCGCGCTGATGGTTTTCTATGGCGCGCCTGCGCTGATCGCGCTCGGCTGGCTGGCGCGGGAACTGGCGGCGCGAGCCGGCTTCACTTCGCGCAGGTCTGTCTTCGCGCTGGCGCTCGGCGTCGCCGCAGCCGCGGCCGCCTATCCGACCGCGCTCGCGGTGACGGCGCGCGGCATGCCCGACATCGGCGGCCTCATACTCTACGTCTACGCGCTGCGAACAGGCGAAAAGTTTTGTCGCGCGGCGGCTTTGCCCCGCGCCAGCGCGCTGATGCCGCCGGCTGGCGCTGACGCTCGCGCTCACCTTCTTTGCGATGTTCATCTTCCGCCGCTGGTACGCGTTTGCAGCGCTCGGCGTCGCCGCGGCGATGGCGCTCGAACTCGGCGCGCTCGCGGCGCCGCGCTGGAAAACCCTGCCCTGGCGCAGCCTCCTCAACGCTGGTGCGCTCGCTGGATTGTTCGGCGCCGCGCTGCTCTCGCCGATCCTGGTCGACTGGGCGGGCGATCCCGCCAAACACGATTACGCCAGCGCCTATGCCGCCTATCGCAAGCCGCTCGACGTGTTTTTTGGCCTCGTCGGCGACTGGTGGGGTTTTGGCGTTCTCGCGCTCGCCGCGTTCGCCTTCGCCTTCCTGATCCTGCGCTCGCGCGAAGCGCGGCTCGCCCGCATGACGCTGATGGCGGGTGCGGTCGCGGCCGCGCTGTTCCTGCGCATCCAGACGCCCTACGTCCATCACGTCTTCCTCATCGCGCCTTTCGCCGCCGCGATCGCCGCTCTCGTGATCGCCGCGGCGGCGAGAGCGCGCGCCGCGGGTTTTGCGGCGCTGGCCGTCCTTTCGGCCTTCACGCTGACTCCCGCCGGCGCGCTGGCGCCGAAAGGCGTCTTCCCGACCTACGGCCGCCCGCATGCGCCGCGCACGGATCTCGCGGAACTCGCCCGCATGAAGAACTGGGTCGATCAGCACGCTTCGCCCGACGAAAAAGTCTGCGGGCTCGGCTCGAGCTATACGTTCAGTGGGCAGTTGATTGACGAGCTCTGGCAATTGAAGGCGGACAGATCGCCGCTGCAATTCGACAAGCGCAAGCGCACGAGCGTGATGATGAACGACGTCGACACGGTCGAGGGAGCGCCCACGCCCGAAATGAAGGATTGCGCCTATATGCTGGTCGGCGATCCCGTGCAGACGCACCTGATCCCGGCCTATCAGCAGACCGTCGTCCTGCCGTCGAAGGAAATGCTCGAGGGCTCAGGGATCGGCGCCCATTACGCGCGCACGGGCGAAGAATTCCGGCTCGAAAACGGCGTCACGGCCGTCGTGTTCCGACGCACAGTCCCCCTGACCGACCAGGACATGGCCGATCTCGCAGATCGATGGCGGCTGGCTCGGGAATCGAAGGCGCCCTGATCGCCGCGTCCGCCGCCAACGGCGGCGAACGCGGGGCCCAAAATTACTTGAGTTGCAGGCTCATGCCGCTGAGGTCGATGGAGAACATGAAGCCGACCGACTTGCCCCGTAGCTGGAGGAGTACGCCGCGCGCATTGGCGAGGCGCTGCACCGACCCGCCGCCGGCGATGGTGACGTCGGCGCCGATCTTCGAATAGATGCCGTTGATGTCGCCGGGCGCGCGGATGTGGCGGACCGTGCCGACGAGCTCAGTGCCCGAGAGCCCCGCCGTCAGGCCGGCGCTCAGGCCGCCGATGCTGAGCGGATACTGGACGCCGCCGAACGTCAGGACGCCGTCGCCCCCGCTGATCCCGAGGATGAAGCCCGCGCTGACGATCTTGAGATAGATCGAACCGACAGCCGCATCGGCGGTCGAGCTATAGGCGCCGGCCGCCAGCGCTGCGCCGGAAAGGATTAACCCGCGGCGTGTGATCTTTTCCATGGAAGAATGCCCCTTTTCGTTTCGGTCCGGAATCGAACCTCTGCGCGCGCCGACTTGGAGACTTCTCCCGGCTGTCGTCTTGGCGAAGCGGGATCGCAACTCGCGGATTTTCGAATCGGCGTCCCGACCCGCGAATTGAGCGGGAACGATATTACTGCGTGACGACGACGTCGACCCCAATTCCGCCGCCCTTCCGCCACTGGACGTCGAATTGTTAACGTGGCGTCAGGGCCAGCGCACCGTCGGCGGAAGCGAGGACAGGATGGATTCGACGTTGCCGCCGGTGCGCAGGCCGAAAATCGTGCCGCGATCGTAGAGCAGGTTGAACTCGACATAGCGGCCGCGCCGGACCTGCTGCTCGAGGCGGTCGGCCTCGGTCCAGGGCTTTTCGAAATTCGTCCGGACGATCTGCGAGTAGATCTCGACGAAAGTCTCGCCGAGGTCGCGCGTGAAGGCGAAATCCGCGTCCCAGCCGGAATTGCCGGCGTCGCCCGCGCTGTTGAGATAGTCGTAGAAAATGCCGCCGACGCCGCGCGGCTCGTTGCGGTGTTTCAGGAAGAAATATTCGTCGCACCACGCTTTCAGCCGGCCATGATCCGCGACGCCGGCATGGCGGTCGCAAGCGCTCTTCATCGCCGCGTGAAACGCAAGCGCGTCGGCGTCCTCATCGGTGCGCCGCCGCGTCGAGCACCGGCGTCAGGTCCGCGCCGCCGCCGAACCAGACCTTCGACGTCACGACGAACCTGGTGTTCATGTGGACGGTCGGGACATTCGGATTCCAGGGGTGGGCGATGACAGACAGCCCCGACGCCCAGAAGCGCGGGTCCTCAGCGGCGCCCGGAATCTGGCTGGCGAATTCCGGCGCGAAGCTTCCGTGCACCGTCGAGGCGTGCGCGCCCATCTTCTCGAACACGCGGCCCTTCAGCATCGCCATCCGGCCGCCGCCGCCGGGAGCGCCGGTGTGATCGGTGCGGGCCCAGGGTTTGAGTTCGAAGCGTCCGGGCTCGCGCGCCTCCTCGAAGAACGGGCCCGGACATTCGTCCTCCAGCGCCTCCATGGCGGTGATCAGCCGCTGCTGCAGGGTCTGGAACCAGGCGCTCGCGGCTTGCTTGCGCTTTTCAAGAGCGTCCATGGGAGGCCGTAAGGCTAAGTTGACATATTCACTTAGCAAGGCGAGCGGGGGAAAGGAAATATAGGTAGGCCGCGCCGGGGCAGCGCCTCGAAAAACTTTACCCGGATCGAACTCCCGCATTATGCCAAGCGTTCGGGATCTGAAGCAGGATCGAAGCCATGAGCGTCGCGTTCGTCAGGGAAGAAAGCGCGGAAGCCGCGCAGGATGTGTCGCTGCCGCCGCGGCCGATCTCGCCCTATCCCAACCTCGTCACGACGAGCGGCCTGAAGGCGCTGCAGGATGCGGAAAGCGCAGCGCGCGCCGCGCTCGCTGCCGCCGAGGCGATGGAGGCGGGCGTCGAGCGCCGCCATGCGCTCGAAGCCGCGCTGCGCGACCTCGAATATTTTTCAGAACGGGTCCGCAGCGCCGAGCTAAGGCCCGCTCCGACCAATTTCGAAACGGTGTCGTTCGGCGCCAAGGTGACGATTTTGCGCGACGGCGAGCGCAAACAGAGTTTCAGGATTGTCGGTGAAGACGAAGCCGATCCCCGCGCAGGCTCAATCTCCTATGTCGCGCCGCTCGCAAAACTTCTCATGCAGAAGCGCGTCGGCGACATCGTCGAACTCGATCGCCGCGAGATCGAGATCCTGGGGATCGAATAGGCCCCAGGTTGGCTCTAGCCCGTCCGCCTCGCTATGGTCCGACCCCCAATTCGGGGTTGCGAGCTCAAGGGGGCGAGGATGGCCGACAACACGCGCATCGCAAAACTGATCGCCGCCGAGATCAACGCCCGGCCCGATCAGGTGGAAGCCGCGGTGAAGCTGATCGACGAAGGCTCGACCGTGCCGTTCATCGCGCGCTATCGCAAGGAGGCGACCGGCGGGCTCGACGACACGCAATTGCGCACGCTCGCCGAGCGGCTCGTCTATCTGCGCGAACTCGAAGCCGCCGCGCCGCGATCCTCGAGTCGATCCGCTCGCAGGGCAAACTGACCGAGCGCTCGAAGCGCAGATCGGCGCCGTCGCCGACCAAGGCCGAACTCGAGGACCTCTATCTCCCCTACAAGCCGAAGCGCCGCACCAAGGCGGAGATCGCGCGCGAGCGCGGCCTCGGGCCGCTCGCGGAGGCGATCCTCGCCGACCGCGCCGCCGCCCGCCGAGCTCGCCGCGCCTTACGTGACCGGCGAAATCGCCGACGTGAAGGCCGCGCTCGAAGGCGCGCGCGACATCGTCGCTGAGAGCGATCTGCGGTCAACGCCGATCTCGTCGGGCGCCTGCGCGCCTACATGCGCGACAAGGCGGTGCTGCGCGCGCAAGCGTCGAGCGACGGCAAGCAGGAGGCCGGCGCAAAATTCTCCGACTATTTCGATCACGCCGAGCGATGGGCGAATGTCGCCGAGCCATCGCGCGCTCGCCATGCTGCGCGGCCGCAACGAAGGCGTCGCTGACGCTCGACCTCGAAGTCGACGCCGACGATCCCGCGCCGACCAAGCCGGTCGAGCGCATGATCGCGGAGGCCTATCAGATCGGCGACCGACGCTGCCCGGCGACGTCTGGCTGCAGCGACGTCGCGCGCTGGACCTGGCGGGTCAAGCTCTCGACTTCGCTCTCGCTCGATCTGATGACGGAGCTGCGCGAGCGGGCGGAAGAGGAAGCGATCAAGGTGTTCGCGCGCAACCTGAAGGACCTGTTGCTCGCCGCGCCCGCCGGCGCGCGCGCCGACGATGGGGCTCGATCCCGGCGTTCGCACCGGCGTCAAGGTCGCCGTCGATCGACGCGACCGGCAAGGTCGTGGAGACGACGACCGTCTATCCGTTCCCGCCGCGCAACGATCTCAGGGGCGCGCAGGCCGAGCTGGCCGCGCTCATCGCGCGTCATAAAATCGAGCTGATCGCGATCGGCAACGGCACGGCGAGCCGCGAGACGGAGCGGCTGGTCGCCGACATGCTCTGCGCGCTCCCCGGACCGAAGCCGGCCAAGGTCGTCGTCAGCGAAGCCGGCGCCTCGGTCTATTCCGCCTCCGCGCTGGCGGCCGCCGAGTTTCCCGGCCTCGACGTGTCGCTGCGCGGCGCGGTGTCGATCGCGCGGCGCCTGCAGGACCCGCTCGCCGAACTCGTCAAGATCGAGCCGAAATCGATCGGCGTCGGGCAGTATCAGCACGACGTCGACCAGTACCGGCTCGGCCGCTCGCTCGAGGCGGTGGTCGAGGACGCGGTCAATGCGGTCGGCGTCGATCTCAATACCGCCTCGGCGCCGCTGCTGGCGCGCGTTTCCGGCCTCGGCCCGTCGCTCGCGGAGGCGATCGTCGCGCATCGCGACGCTCACGGCGCCGTTCGACAGCCGCAAGGAGCTTTTGAAGGTCAGCCGGCTCGGTCCTCGCGCGTTCGAGCAATGCGCCGGCTTTCTGCGCATCCGCGACGGCGACGAGCCGCTCGACGCTTCCTCCGTGCATCCGGAAGCCTACGGCGTCGCCAAGAAGATCGTCGCGGCCTGCGGCCGCGACGTGCGCGCGCTGATGGGCGACAAGAAGGCGCTGAAGGCGCTCGACCCGAGCGCGTTCGTCGACGAGCGCTTCGGCCTGCCGACCGTGCGCGACATTCTCGCCGAGCTCGAAAAGCCCGGCCGCGATCCGCGCCCCGAGTTCAAGACCGCGGCCTTTGCGGAAGGCGTCGAGGACATCAAGGATCTGCGGCCGGGCATGCGGCTCGAGGGGACGGTGACCAACGTCGCCGCCTTCGGCGCCTTCGTCGACATCGGCGTGCATCAGGACGGGCTCGTCCATGTCTCGCAACTCGCCGACCGCTTCATCAAGGACCCGCGCGAGGTGGTGAAGGCGGGCGACGTGGTGAAGGTGCGCGTCGTGGAGGTCGACGTCGCGCGCAAGCGCATCGCGCTTGACCATGCGCTCGGGCGAAATCGCTCAGGCGCCGCGCGACGCCAAGCCTCAACCCCGTCCGCAGGCCGCGCTTTCGAGGCGAGCCAGCGCCCGGCGCGAGACAGCGGCGGCGGCATGGGCGCGCTCGGCGCCAAGCTCTCGGAAGCCTTGAAGGGACGCTAGCGCAATTTCGATCAGATTGAATTGCGCTTTCCCGACTTCCCTCCCCCCATGTGGGGGAGGGTAAGGGTGGGGGGTGCGCCCTGAAATCGCGGTGGTTTTCATCCCTCCCCCAACCCTCCCCCATCAAGGGGGAGGGAGTTGCTGGCGGTTCGTCCCGATCGGGAACCGCTCTAAAGCCTAGACGCGCAGCGGCATCAGTACGTAGATCGCGGGCGAGCCCTCGCGATCCTGCACGATGGTCGGCGATCCCGGGTCGGCGAGTTTGATCGTCGCCGTGTCGCCGATCAGTTGCTGGGCGATGTCAAGCAGATAGCGCGCGTTGAAGCCGATATCGATCGGCGCCGCATCGTAATCGACTTCCAGCTCCTCGCTCGCCGATCCGGAGTCGGGATTGTTGACGGAGAGGGTCATGCGTCCGCTCGATACCGAAAGCTTGATCGCCCGGCCGCGCTCGGAAGAAATCGTCGAAACGCGGTCGATCGCCTTCTGAAAACTGTCCTTGTCGACCACGAGCCGCTTGTCGTTGTTCTGCGGGATCACGCGGCGTAGTCGGGGAAGGTGCCGTCGATCAGCTTGGTCGTCAGCGTCACGTCGCCGAACGTGAAGCGCGCCTTGGCGGCGGAGATTTCGATGACGACTTCGTTCGTCAGATCCTCGAGCAGCTTCTGCACCTCGCCGACCGCCTTGCGCGGCACGATGACGCCGGGCATCCCCTCGGCGCCCTTGGGCGCGGGATATTCGACGCGCGCCAGCCTGTGACCATCGGTCGCAGCGGCGCGCAGCACCGTCTGCCCGTCGGCCTCGATCGTGTGGAAGAAGATGCCGTTGAGATAGTAGCGCGTCTCCTCGGTCGAGATGGCGAATTGCGTATTCTCGATCAGGCGTTTCAGTTCGATCGGCCGGCAGAGTGAAGCGGTGCTGGAACTCGCCGGTGGTGAGATCGGGAAAATCGGCGGCCGGCAGCGCTTGCAACTGGAACTTCGAGCGCCCGGAGCGCATCAGCATCTGGCCCGTGTCGCCGGGCATTTCGAGGCTGACCTGCGAGCCTTCGGGCAGTTTGCGGGTGATGTCGTAGACGACATGGCCGGCGGCCGTGGTCGAGCCGCCCATGCACGACGTCGGCGTTGACGACCTCGGTCGCCTCCAGATCGAGGTCGGTCGCCTTCAGGCGCAACTGCCCGTCCGACGCCTCGATCAGCACGTTGGACAGGATCGGGATCGTGTTGCGGCGCTCCACGATCCGGTGAACGTGGCCCAGCGCCTTCAGCAAGGCCGTACGCTCGATGGTGACTTTCATGGCGCTCGCCCAATTCCCCAACGTGAGCGACGACGTTCCGCTACGCAGCGAGCCCGAAGTGCGGCGCGATACGCGAAGACCTGACCCGCACCTGCCCAAGGGCGGGGCCGCCGACATTGCCAATGGAGGGTCGTCAAAGCAAGGCCGACTGCAGCGCGAATTTCGACGCAGCTTAACCGGTCCTTAAATCGCCCGATTTAGCCTCAAATTCGGTCCGAGGGGTCCCATGCCCCCAGGAACTCGGGACCTGAGTCATGTTCGGCACGGCGGAAAACGAAAGGCGAGGAGGATCGAACCTCGCTTCGAGGATTCGCCGCGAGCGCGACGACGAGCTGCGCATCGAGCCGGAGGACCGTCCCGTCCCGCGTCGCGCCAGCCAAGAAAACGCCGACACGCGGCAAGGGCGGCTCGCGCGTCGCTCTTCGGCGCGCTGGTCTACTGGAGTTCGTGCTCGCGATCTGGGGCGTCGTCGGCGCTCGCCGCGCTCGCCGGCTACTACGGCAGCCAGCTTCCGCCGATCGATCAGCTCGCCATCCCAAAGCGCCCGCCCAACATCGCCGTGCTCGGCGTCGACGGCACACTGCTCGCCAATCGCGGCGACACCGGCGGCGCGGCGGTTCGGCTCGCCGACCTGCCGCCCTATCTGCCGAAGGCGTTCGTCGCGATCGAGGACCGGCGCTTCTACGAGCACTTCGGCATCGACCCGATCGGCATCGTGCCGCGCGATCGTCACGCGACGTGACCGGGCGGCGGCGGCATGCAGGGCGGCTCGACGCTGACCCAGCAGCTCGCCAAGAACCTGTTCCTGACGCAGGAGCGCACGCTCTCGCGCAAGATCCAGGAGGCGATCCTCGCGCTGTGGCTGGAGCGCAAATATTCCAAGGATCAGATTCTCGAGCTCTATCTGAACCGCGTCTATTTCGGCTCCGGCGCCTACGGCGTCGAGGCGGCGGCGCAGAAATATTTCGGCAAGAGCGCGAAAATGGTGTCGCTCTCCGAAGCCGCCGCTGCTCGCCGGCCTGATGAAGTCGCCGACCAAGCTGGCGCCGAACCACAATCCGAAGGGCGCGACGAACGCGCCGCGCAGGTCATCACCGCGATGGCCGAGCAGGGCCACATCACCGAGGCGATGGCGAAGATGGCGCTCGCCAATCCCGCCGAGGTCGTGCAGCGAAAAGGGCGCCGGCTCGATCAACTACGCCGCCGACTATGTGATGGACATGCTCGACGACACCGTCGGCGCGATCGACGAGGACATCGTCGTAACGACGACGCTCGATCCGAAAATGCAGGCGGCGGCGGAGCGCGCGCTGACCGACGAACTCAACGCCAAGGGCCAGAAATTCGGCGTCGAACAGGGCGCGCTCGTCGCGCTCGACCCCGACGGCGGCGTGAAGGCGCTGGTCGGTGGGCGCAATTACGCCGAGAGCCAGTTCAACCGCGCGATCGCCGCGAAGCGCCAGCCCGGCTCCTCCTTCAAGCCGTTCGTCTATCTTTCAGCGCTCGAAAAGGGTCTGCGGCCCGACACCGTGCGCGACGACGCGCCGATTTCCGTCAAGGGCTGGAACCCGGAGAATTACTCGCGCGAATATTTCGGGCCCGTCACGCTGACGAAAGCGCTGTCGCTGTCGCTGAACACCGTGGCGGTCAGGCTCGGTCTCGAGGTCGGGCCGAAGGCGGTGGTGCGCACCGCGCATCGGCTCGGCATCGTCAGCGAACTCGAACCCAACGCCTCGATCGCGCTCGGCACGTCCGAAGTCTCGCCGCTCGAAATGGTCAGCGCCTATGCCGCCTTCGCCAACGGCGGCATCGGCGTCCAGCCGCATGTGATCCAGCGCGTGCGCACCGCGGACGGCAAGCTGCTCTACCAGCGCCGCAACGCCAACAACGGCCGCGTCGTCGACCCGCAATATGTGGCGATGATGAACTCGATGATGGAAGAGACGCTGCTGACCGGCACGGCGCGCAAGGCCGAGCTGCCGGGCTGGCAGGCGGCGGGCAAGACCGGCACCAGCCAGGATTGGCGCGACGCCTGGTTCGTCGGCTACACCTCCTATCTCGTCGCCGGCGTCTGGCTCGGCAATGACGACGGGACGCCGACCAAAAAAGTGTCGGGCGGCAATCTGCCGGTCGAGATCTGGAGCCGCTTCATGAAGGACGCCCATCAGGGCGTCACGCCGACGGGCTTGCCGCTCGGCGATTGGCGTGGCGTTGACGCCCCGCCGCCCGAACCTCCGGCGCCGACGGCCTTCCCCGAAGCCGCAGCCAGCGGTCCGCTGCAGATTCATTTGCCCTGGATGCCGGCGGCGACGACGCCAGCGCCTGCGCCCGCCCCCGCGCCGGCTCCCGTGCGCCGCGGCTCCGGCGATGCGCCGCCAACGCCGCCGGCCGACGTCCCAAACGCCGGTCCGGCCCCGAAAGACAAGACGCTGTTCAACAAGCTGTTTGGCGCGCTGTAGAGCAATCAACCATCAATCAGGCGCACGGCTTGCCCTCATCCGGCGCTTCGCGCCACCTTCTCCCGCAAGCGGGAGAAGGGTTTCACGGCGCCTTGGGGCCCCCTCTCCCGCTTGCGGGAGAGGGTTGGGGTGAGGGTGGTTCACGCCGCCGGCGCGAGATTGAGCGCGCGGATCGCGTTCTGCTTCAGGATGAGATCATGAACCTCCGGCCTGAAGCCGGCGGCCTGGAAGTCGGCGATCCAGCGGTCGGGATGGATCAGCGGGAAGTCCGAGCCGAACAGCATCTTCGTCTTGAGCTGGGTGTTGGCGTATTGGACCAGCTGTCGGCGGGAAATATTTCGGGCTCCAGCCGGAGAGGTCGATGTAGACGTTCGGCTTGTGCAGGCACACCGACAGCGCCTCGTCCTGCCAGGGCCAGGACGGGATGGGCGATGATGATCGTCATGTCGGGGAAGTCGACGGCGACGTCGTCGAGATGGATCGGGTTGGAATATTTGAGCCTCAGGCCGCCGCCGCCGCGCATGCCCGTGCCCATGCCGGAATGGCCGCTGTGGAAGACCGCGGGCAGCTTGTGCTCGGCGATCACCTCATAGAGCTTGTAGGCCATCCGGTCGTTGGGGAAGAAACCCTGCAAGGTGGGGTGGAACTTGAAGCCCTTGACGACGCCGCTCTTGATGAGATCGCGCGCCTCGCGCACGCCCATCATGCCCTTGTGAGGATCGATGGAGGCGAAGGCGATCATGATGTCGCTGTTGGCGGCGGCGGCCTCCGCGACTTCCTCGTTGGGGATGCGGCGGTTGCCGATCTCGAACTCGCTGTCGACGGTGAACATCACGAGCCCGATCTTGCGCTCGCGATAATAGTCGATCGTCTCGGCGATGGTCGGGCGGCGTCCCGACTTGAAATATTTGGCGGCGGCCTGCTCGAAAGGCAGCCCAGAAGGCGTCGGCGGGCTGCCGGCACGACACTTCGGCGTGGGTATGCGTGTCGATGGCGATGAGATCGTTGACGTTCATGGCGGGCCTCGTTCGTCCTGTACGCGGCCGTCGAGGTCGGCGACCTCGGCTGCAGATGCTCTACGAAATAACGCGCAGCGAGGCGCATTCGTGCGTAAAGTTCGGCGATCTGATGCGGCCTGCAGCGCGAGCGCGGCGCGCTGATTGATCGAGCCCTTGTCGGTCATTTCGCCGCTGTCGAGCGAGGGCGGATCGTCGAGCAGCAGGATGCGCTTGAACCGCTCCGAACTGCCGCCGGCCTTGGCGTTGAACGTCGCGAGCCGCCGCACGAATTCCTCGCGCACACGGTCGTTCGCGACGATCTCGGCAGTGGCTCGCATTCGGCCGCAGGTCCGGGTCGAGCGCGCGGCACTCGACATAGTTCGGCACGACGAGCGCGGCGATGTCGTCGCGATCCTGGCCGGCGACGATGAGGTCGGTGACATAGGGCTCGCAATGCGCGATGAACTTGCAGCCGCAGCGGGCCGACGCTGACCCAGGTGCCGGTCGACGAGCTTGAAATCCTCGGCGACGCGGCCGTCGAACAGGAAGCCGCGCTCGGGATCGTCAGGGTCGAGGAACTTCAGCGCGTCGCCGAGCAGATAATAGCCTTCCTCGTCGAAGGCCTTCGTCGTTAGCTCGGGCTGGCGCCAATAGCCCGGCGTGATGCTCGGGCTCTTCAGCCGCGCCTCCAGCTTGCCGGCGTTGGGCACGAGCTTCAGCTCGACGCCGGGATTGGGAATGCCGATCACGCCGGGCTTCGCAAGCTTGCGCCGTGACGCTGAGCGCGGACGGGCCGGTCTCGGTCGAGCCGAGCGAGGTCAGCATCGGGATGGCGTGGCCGACCGTCTCGCAGGCTCAGCCGTTCGAGCTCCGACGCGCACATAGGGCGGCAGCGCCGCGCCCGCGTAGACGAAGGACTGCAGCCGCGCGAACAGCTTGTGCCGCACCGCCTCGTCCTGCTGCGAGATAGGGCAGCAGCATCTCGAAACCCTTGGGCACGTTGTAATAGATGGTCGGCGAGATCTCGCGCAGGTTGCGGACCGTCTTCTCGATCGCGCCGCGGCAGCGGGCGGCCCTCGTCAATATAGAGCGAGCCGCCGTTGGCAGAGCACGAGATTGAAATTGTTGTTGCCGCCGAACGTGTGGCTCCAGGGCAACCATTCGAGCAGCACCGGCGGCTCCTCGCCGAAGCTCGGATTGACGCCTGCAGCATCGCCTGATTGGAGGTCATCATCGCGTGCGTGTTGATGACGCCCTTGGGCGTGCCGGTCGAGCCCGAAGTGAACAGGAACTTGCCGATCGTGTCGCGGCGTGATGCGCGCGATGGGCTTCGTCGACGTCGGCTGGTCGCGTCGGTCAGCAGCGAGTTCGGCGAGCAGGCACGAGCGGCGCGGCCCGAGGGCGGATTGCGGCCCGGCGACGACTTCGACGTCGCGCGGGCAGGACGGCGTCGATCGCCGGCTGGAACGGCGCGCCGTCGTTGACGAACACGAGGCCCGGCGTCAGGTCTTCGATGATCGCGCGTCAGCTTGGCGAAATCCTTCGCGACCAGCGAATAGGGCGGCGACACCGGCGCATAGGGCAGGCCCGCCATCATCGCGCCCAGGCCGACGAGCGCGTGGTCGATGCTGTTGCCGGAGAGGATCGCGACCGGGCGTTCGGCGTCAAGCCGCGGTTCAATGCAACGCTTGCGCGATGTTGCGCGCGAGCTTGCGCGCTTCCGCGAAGGTGACCGTGCGCCAGCCATCGCCGTGGCGCTCGCCGAGATAGACCCGGTTCGGCGTCTCGCGCGCCCAATGTTCGAGCCAGTCCGTCACGCAGCGCACATAGGGCTTCAGGCGACCCGCCGAGCGCACGATCAGCGAGCCGTCGCTGCGGCGCTCGACGCGAACCTCGGACGGCCCGAAACTCAGCGGCGATCCTGTTCGTCATGTCTCCTCCCTCCGATTCTGGCGTTCGCCGCTCAGCTCTGGCGTAGCACCTTTAGCGGCGCGCTTTTCGAGAAAATCCTTCAGGCGCTGCCTGGCCTCGTCGCTGGTCTCGGCGATCGCCGCCATCAGCGATTCCGTCAGCAGGCCGCTCGTCGGGTCGCTCTCGAAGATGCGCGGCAGCGCGTGCAGCACGGCGAAATTGGTGGTCAGCGTGTTGGAAGCCGCCTTGGCGGCGAGCTTCATCGCGGTCGCGAAACCCTGGCCGTCGTCGACCAGATATTGCGAGACGCCGGCGAGATGGCCTTCCTCGGCGTTGAGCGTGCGGCCGGTCAGCATCATGTCCTGCACGCGCGGCGACGCCGATCAGGCGCGAGATGCGCACCGAGCCGCCGCCGCCCAGGAATATGCCGCGCTGCCCCTCGGGCAGGCCGTAATAGGCCGAGCGCTCGGCGACGCGGATATGGGTGGAGGCCGCGAGTTCGAGCCCGCCGCCGACCACGGCGCCGTGCAGCACGGTGACGACCGGGACCGGGCCGAACTGGATCGCCTCGAAGGCGTGGTGCCACATGCGCGAATGCTTGAACGCCAAGGAAGGGATCCTTGCGCCTCGGCGACTTCGGAGAGATCGAGCCCGGCGGAAAAATGCGTCGCCCTCGCCGGTCAGCACGACGGCGCGAATGTCGGACGGCAGCGAGGTGAAGAAGATCTGAAGGCCCGCGCACGGTGACGTCGTCGAGCGCGTTGCGCTTTTCGGAGCGGGTCGAGGCGCAGATGGGCGACGGCGCCGAAGCGCGAAGCCTTCAGCGACTTCGGCAGTTCGATCGCCGGTTCCTGTTCGGCTTCGAAAGCGCTCATGGCGCGCGCCTCCCACCCGTGATCGGATTGTGTATCAACTATAATTGTTATATTACATAGCTAAATCGAGCCCGTCAAGGCTTCCGCTTGATCCGATCCCTGAACCATGTTCCCTCGCATGCGCATGAACCCCTCCCTCGATCCCGAAACGCAGCCGGCGGACCGCCTGAACTTTGGCCCGTTGAGCGACCGCCTCGGCTACGCCCTGCGGCGCGCCCAGGTCGCCGTGTTCAGAGACTTCTTCAAGACCTTCGAGGCCGTCGACATCAAGCCGGCGCAATATTCGATCCTCACCATCATCGAAGCGAACCCAGGTCTCAAGCAGACGCAGGTCTGCGACGCACTCGGCATCAAGCGGGCGAATTTCGTCGGCATGATCGACGAACTCGAGGCGCGCGGCCTGGTGCGGCGCGACGTCGCGCAGGGCGACCGGCGCTCCTACGCGCTGGTGCTGACACCGGAAGGCGAAGCGCTGATGCCGAAACTGCATGAGCTTTCAAGCACTCACGAGCAACGGCTGATCGATGCGCTGGGAAAGAATCGCCATCGCGAAATCGGCGACGTGCTCGCAAACCTCGCCGCCAGCCTGCACGATCAGGCGGGCGAGGACTAGCGGGATGCATAGGCGGCGTCACGCAGTTGCAAAGCGTGGCTTCGATCTCGCCGTCGCCGAGACTGTGAAGGTTCGCAACTTGAAAACGCCAACCTCGAAAAGGTCTGGACCGATGCTCTACCGGGGAATGGATCGCGCCGAACTCGACGCCGCCTACAACAACATTGCCGCCGTGCCGTCGGCGTCCGCTTTGTTTGCCGACTGGGCCGCCCGCAGCGCGCGCTTTCGTGAGCGACATGGCGGGCATCTGGGGCTCGCCTACGGCGAACAGCCACGTCAAAGACTTGATCTGTTTCTGGCCGCCAATCCTGCGGCGCCGACGCTCGCCTACATCCACGGCGGCTATTGGCAGATGACTTTTCAGACAAAAGAGCTTTACAGCGCCATCGCCGAGGGCGCGGCGTCGCACGGCTTCAATGTAGCGGTGGTCGAATACACGCTCGCGCCCGAGGCACGCATGGATCAGATCGTCGGCGAGGCGCGCCAGGCCATCACGTGGCTCCATCAGCATCTTGGCGACTATGGCGCCGATCCCGAGCGAATCTATGTCGCCGGTCATTCGGCCGGGGGCCATCTGACGGCGATGACGATGTCCTTGAGCGCGGTCCGGGGCGGGCTCGCGATCAGCGGCATCTTCGACCTCGAACCGATCCGCCTCAACTATCTGAATGACAAGCTCGGGCTCGAAGAGACCGAAGCGCGCCGCAACAGCCCGATGCTCAATCTTCCGCCGGCAGCGGGCCCGCTTATCGTGGCCTATGGCGCCGCGGAACTGCCCGAACTACGCCGCCAGTCGATCGACTACGCCAAGGCATGGGGCGAGCGCGGCCTGCCGGGGCGTTTGTTGCCAATTGACGGGGCCAACCATTTCACAATTCTGGAATCGCTGGCCCAACCGGACGGCGAGCTCATGCGGGCCCTGCTCGCCCTGGTCCGGGATTGAAGCCGCTTCAAGCGCGCTCGAATACGCCCGCTCAGAACCTGAAAACCGCTTCGATATTGTTGCCGTCGGGATCGAGCACAAAGGCCGCGTAGTAGCCCGATGGTTTTGCGCCTACAGGCGCCTCGCGCAAGCCAGGGGCGCCGTTGTCGACGCCGCCGGCGGACAATGCGTCGGCGTGGAACGCGTCCACTTGTTCTCGGCTTTGCGCGACGAATGCAGTGTGCTGTTTGACACTGTGCGGATGAAAGCGGTCGATCCAGAAGATCGGGTAGGGGTTGCCATAGCCCACCGTGTCCGCGCCTGTTTCGGGCGGCAGTTGCATGAACCGGCGCACTCCAAGCGCCCGAAACACGGCATCGTAGAACAAGGCCGAGCGAGCGACATCCGCGACGCCAATGCCGGTGTGGTCGATCATGGCGGACAGACTTTCACTTGGGTCCGGCGACGCCGACCAGATTGCCTTCGAGGTCCGTGAACTGTCCGATTACCAGCTTGCCGCTCGGCGTAGGCGCAGGCCCGAGGAACTCGCGAACCTCCCAACTCTTCGACCCGAGCGAGCGCGGCGCCGACATCGGGGACGCCGACATACACCACAACTTGCGGAGCAAAGGCCGGGCCGCCGCCAATGCCGCCGGCAGGTCCCGGCGCATCGGGAACGGGAATGGGATTGATGAAGACATATTGGCCGGCGTCGGACACAAGATCGGAGGTTGGCGATATTTCTCCATCCCAGCCGAAAAGCGCGCTGTAGAAACGCCGCAGTCGAACCGGATCCTTGCCGATGATTTCGAAATGTACAACGGGCGCGGACATAATCGTCTCCTTGGAGAGGGTCGGGACGGATCAGCAGACACTCGCTGAATATAGGAGGCTGAGACCGAAAATCGATTATGGCCGCATCCCGGCGATGTTAGCACGGATCGTTTGTCGCGCCAATGTAAGGAGTCGATTACATAGTCCGACGCGACACTTAATCGCCTGGGACGAGCGGAGGGAAGTTCGCCTGCTTCAAATAATTGCTCACCAATCCGTCTTCGCCCATCCTTAGCGGATACACATATGTTCCATCGCCCAGAAAGGCGTGGGAGACGGTGATTGTCGCCGTGGATGGCTGAGCAGCGGTCGATGGCTGGACCACTACCCGGCCGTTCCCCCAAGGAAAATTCTCGATATTACAAACGATCGTCAGAGACACAGGGTTAGCCGTGACGTCCTTCAATTGGTAAGTCTGCGTCGATCCCGGCGCTGCGGAACTTTCAATGTCGATGCGCGCTTCCGCGGCGGCGGTCTTCGTCAAAGTAATTGTGCGAACGACGCTATCGGCGTCTGAGTGAATTTGTACGCTCAGGGTCAAGGCCTACCTCGCGTCGCATTAAAGAAGCAGGAAACGTCGGCTTGCGTCGCAGCGATCCAAGCTAAACACGCGGATGGCGCCGCGCGGCCAGCCCGCCCTGGCAGCCCGCCTCTTGCCATTTTGCCCGTTTTCATGCATCAAATACAGCGACTTTTGCAAAAAAAAATGCGACACATATGTCGCTAGAGGCGCCTATCCTACTCAGGACGCTCTGATTCGAATCGGGGAAATCGAGGGCTATCGCGATCCCAACAAGACGTACAAAAGAGACTACAGTCATCCGGTAAAGGCACGGCGGGCACAACTACACATCTAGCACCGGTTGCCTGGTTGGGCGACCTCGGAGGGTCATGCCGAGCTTATGTCAATTGTTACTGATGACCCGCGATTTCGCGCCAATCCCGCTTATCGTTTCATCAGCGCGATCTTGCCTTATGCCGACTTTACCAACTAACGGCGCTTACG
The DNA here is from genome assembly GCA_963710855.1 of uncultured Pseudomonadota bacterium. Taxonomy (GTDB): domain Bacteria; phylum Pseudomonadota; class Alphaproteobacteria; order Rhizobiales; family Beijerinckiaceae; genus Roseiarcus. The sequence goes on from CAVQBX010000012.1 coordinate 72,170, forward strand.
ACCTGGACTAGCTCGCTAAACTGATACTCTGATATATGCCTGGTTAGGAGCAAACCTGTGCCAAAGGTCTTATTTCGGCTCCAACTGCTTACGATAACAATAACATTGGCCGCTTGCGCCACAATCTCTCCCTACAATGAAAAAGGCTATGAGAACGCAACCTCGCTGAAGGCGGAAACCATAACGCTTCTGGGCAAGGCCGGCGACGACTACCCCTTGCATCAGAAGGATGTCGACACGCTTGAACTGGACGCGAACAAGGCCAACGAATTTGCAAAAGGCCTGCCGCAAAACACGATCGTAGTGGAGCAATATGCGATCGTTTTGAATGAGAATGGCGGGTTGTTTTATGGCGCGCTGGATCGTTGGAAGGGAAAACGCCGCTTGAGCGAAACTGAGATTCGCGAATTCTCCACTCAACTTGGCAAGGAATTTGACCAGATCATCGCTCTCGAGCAGGGCAAGAACAAGTCATAAGGAAATATTTCAATGGCGGTTTTCGCGGATTTTGCGGCGAACCTCAGGAACGCTCTGGCTGGCCTGATCCAGAAAAACTATTCGGATTTTGCGAATCAGGCGCAATCAGACATTCAGTCTTTTCCTGACGGACGCGAATGAAGATCTCGTCAGATGGACCGGGCTGTTGGCGAACAAATCGATCGATCAGGACGATTTTGAATTGTTGGTGAGGTCCGACGCGGATCTGCTTGAGATGCATGCGCTGAAACAAGCGGGGCTCGCGGAGGCGCGCTGGGATTTGTTGGTCAACAGCGTCATCCAGACGGTGGTCTCGGTCGCCGTCAAGACCTTCATATAGCCGCTTCAAGATACACGGCTCTTCACGCCCCGACGAGATCGTGGTGGCGTTCGGCGGTCTCGTGCAGGCGGCGGTAAACGTCGTCGAGCCTAGATCGCGCCGTGCCGCATCAGATCGTGGAAGTGCACAATGCCGACGACTTCGCGTCCTTCCTTCACGATCAGCGCCGAAATATTGTGGCTTATGAGTTCAAGCGCCTCTGCGACGAGTGCGTCGGGCGCGATGGTGCGCGGGCGCCGGGTCATCACTTGCTCGACAGGCGTGTCGAGGATCCGGCTCGAATTCGAGATGACGGCGCAGATCGCCGTCGGTGATGATGCCGGCCAGCGCACCCTGGGCGTCGAACACGCCGACGCAGCCAAAGCCCTTTGCGCTTATTTCCAGAATGGCCTCGGCCATCCGGGCGCCGACGGAAATGCGCGGCACGCGCTCTCCGCTGTGCATAATGTCGCGGACATAGGCAAGTTTTGCGCCGAGCTTGCCGCCGGGATGCAAAAGTCCGAAGTCTCGCGCCGTAAAACCCTTGGCCTCGAGTAGCGCGATCGCCAGTGCATCGCCGAGCACGAGCTGCATGGTCGTCGTGGTGGTCGGCGCGACCCCGTTCGGGCAGGCTTCCTGTGCCTCGGGCAGCGGCAGGACGACGTCGGCCCGGCGGCCGAGAGCGCTGTCAGGGCGCGAGGTCATGGCGATGAGGGGAATGGCAAAGCGCTTGGCGAAAGTGATGATCGCGGCGAGTTCGGCCGTCTCGCCCGACCAGGACAGCGCGAGCACGACGTCGCAGCTCTGCAGCATGCCGAGGTCGCCGTGGCTCGCTTCGCCCGGATGAATGAAGGTCGCGGCCTGGCCGGTCGAGGCGAGCGTCGCCGCAATTTTCCGCGCGATGAGCCCGGATTTGCCCATGCCGGTGACAATGACCCTGCCGGTCGCCGCGCGGACCGTCTTGACGGCGACCTCGAACCCCGAGGCCAGCGGGGAATTGCCGTGCAACGCCTCCTCGAGCGCCGCAACCCCGGAACGTTCGAGCGAAAGGGTGCGCAGCGCGGAGGCAACCGCCGTTGTCGGATTCGTCATAGGGCGCGCTTTTAGCACCGTCGGCGAAGCTGCGCATCCGAGAGAGGAACACGGCTTAAGCAGCCATTAACCATAACGACTTAACCCCGGAAGGGGACGTCGCGCGGGCGGATGTCCCCCGCGCGACAGGAGAGGAGCGTCCGTGACGTCGCTTCGCTCATCGGGACCGATTGCGCTCGCTCTTGCGTCCGTGCTGACCGGGCTCGCCGCAGCGCCCGCCTATGCCCAGGCAATCACCAGCGTTTCCGACCTGCAATTGAAGGCCGAGGCCGATGCGAGCGGCGCTGAGCCGCTGAACAGCCTGAAAACCGACGAGCCGGTCGACGAGGCCGCCCCACTCCGAAAACCTCCGCCCGGCGCGAAGCCTACGCCGAAGACGAAACCCGGCGATCTGCCGCCGACAAAACCCTATCCGCACGCGCAGCGAGTGGGTCTGCGGGGCGGTACAGGCGAACCGGCGCCGAGCCCCACGACGCCGCCGGTCGACTCGACGACCCCGCCCGGACCGACCGTCGCCGTACCGGAGCCGCCGCCGGGGCGACGTAAAATTCCTGCTGATCCGAACCCGTTCGATCCCGTCGGCATCCGGCTCGGCGACATCGACCTAAAACCTTATGTCGAGCAGGATCTGGGCTACGCGACCAATCCGCTGGGCCTGTCCTCAAAGCCGCAGGGGTCGGGACTGGAGACGACGGAAGCGGGGGTCTCCTGGCAATCGGTGTGGAGCCGCGATGATTTTCATGGGGCTTTGAAGGGCGGCTACACCGACTATTTCCAGACGCCCGACGCGAGCGGCGCCTACGCCTCCGGAAATGTCGACGGACGGATCGACGCCAGCCGCGACCTCGCGCTCGACGCCGAGGGTCGGTTCAACATTCTGCCCGAGCCGCTGTCGAATTTCGGCCTGTCGACCGGGGTCAACGGCAACCCCTATATCCAGACCGCGACATGGGGCGCGACCGTCGGGGCCACGCAGAAATTCGGCGACCTGTCGATCGGATTGCACGGCGCGTTCGACCAGCAACTATATCAGGACGTCCCGCTCTATGGCGCCGGCGCTTCCGGTCTGTCAGCCGACGACTACGACGACTGGAGCCTGAAGCTGAAGACCGCCTATCGGATCAGCGAGGTCATTTCGCCCTATTTCGAGGTCGATGTCGATACGCGACGCTACGCCAACGGCGTGGACGCGCTCGGCTATCAGGCGGATTCCGACGGCGCGTCTCTGCTCGCCGGCGCGGACGTCTCTTTCTCGCAGATGCTGAGCGGCGAGCTCGCGCTCGGCTACGGGCAGCGCACCTATCAGGACCCGCGGCTGCCGTTCGCCTCGACGCCGCTGATCGACGCCTCGCTGATCTGGTCGGTGACGCCGCTGACGACATTTACGCTAAAGGCCAATACCGCGATCAACGACGCGATCCTGGCCGGCGCCTCCGCCGACATCAACCACACCTATTCGATCGAAGCGAGCCATTCGCTGACGCGGCAACTGCTGCTGAGCCTGATCGGAACCTATGGAACGGATTCCTTTGTCGGCTCGACCCAGACGGACCAGAACTGGTCGGTCGCAGCGAAGGCGGAATATCACATGACGCGCGATCTCGTCTTCAAGCTCACCGCTACGCACACCGCCTATCTGTCGAACGTGCCCAACACGAATTCGAACAACAATACGGTGATGATTGGGGTGAGGTGGCAGCGGTAGCGCCTCGTCATTGCGAGCGAAGCGAAGCAATCCATCTTCCCGTGATCGTCCCTTTGGAGGAAGGCCCGCATCGCTCCACATGGATTGCTTCGCTTCGCTCGCAATGACGGAGAGTATGAGAGGGGCCGCTTACCTTCCTCAGTGCGGCCGCCTTCCCCCATTGTGATCGTCAAACAGGATCTCGAGCGGCTCCTCAGAAAGCTCGTCGACCTGAAGTATCATCTGGAGCGCGAGCCCGTACGACAGGTCCGAGGCCGGCCCACGCTCTTTCGGAACGGCGAATACCGCGAAGGAACGCGGTCCGGTGCGCACTGCGAATTGCGTGAACAATTCCTCTGCGAGCCTTTCGCCCTGTTCGTCCAGCTCCTCGTCATGAGCAGCTTCAGCCTCGACCCGGACATATAGCGCGCGCTTGCCCATCATGTTCTCCGTCCCGTCGCCTTCGCGGATAGCGGAAGTTTTCGTCAGGTTCGCGGCGAATTGCGGCAGCGGCGATGACAAATGATGACAAAACAAGTGCAGACGCGCGACGGGCTTGGCTTCATTCGCCCGCCGGCAAGGGCGAAGGCGTCGGCTTGGCGCCGCGCGGCGCCTGCTCCTGTTTGGCTCGCTCCGCCTTCTTCTCGCCGTAGAGCCAGGTCTGCGCCCGATCGAGGTAGAGATAGACGACGGGCGTCGTGAACAGGGTGAGCGCCTGACTGAAGATGAGGCCGCCGACCATGGTGAAGCCCAGCGGCTGGCGGATCTCGGAGCCCGTGCCGTGGCCGAGCATCAGCGGAACGCCGCCGAGGATCGCGGCCATGGTCGTCATCATGATCGGGCGAAAGCGCAGCAGCGCCGCCTGCCGGATCGCGTCGTGAGGAGAGAGATTCTGGTCGCGCTCGGCGGTGATCGCGAAGTCGACCAGCATGATGCCATTCTTCTTGACGATGCCGATCAGCAGGATGACGCCGATCAGCGCGATGAGGCTGAAGTCGTAGCCAAACAGCATCAGCGTCGCGAGCGCGCCGACGCCCGCCGACGGCAGCGTCGAGAGGATCGTCAGCGGATGGATGTAGCTCTCGTAGAGCACGCCAAGGATCAGATAGACGACGAACAGCGCGGCGACGATCAACAGCGGCACTGAGGACAGCGAGTCCTGGAAGGCCTGTGCGTTGCCCTGGAAGCTCGTGACCATGGTCGCCGGCAGCTTCAGCTCCTGTTGCGCGCGCTCGATCGCTTCGGTCGCCTGGCTCAGCGCCACGCCGGGCGCGAGATTGAAGCTGATGGTCGTGGCGGGAAACTGGCTCTGATGGCTGATCGACAGCGGGCGGATCGGCGTCGTCGACCATTTGGCGATCGAGGCCAGCGGGACCTCGCCACCCTGCGTGGACTTCAGGAAAATCTTGTCGAGCGAATGCAGATCCTGCTGAAGCTCAGGCAGCACCTCCATGATCACCTCATAGCTCGCGAGCTGGGTGAAATATTGCGTAATCATGCGCTGTCCGAACGCGTCGTCGAGCGTGTCGTCGATGGTCTGGGCCGAAATGCCGTAGCGCGAGGCCGCGTCACGATCGATGACGAGCGAGAGCGTAGTTCCCGAAGTCTCCTGGTCAGAGGCGACGTCCTGCAATTCGGGCAGGGTCTGCAATTTGGCAAGCAGCTTGGGCGCAAAATTGTTGAGTTCGTCGAAATCGGAATCCTGCAGCGTATACTGATATTGCGTGCGCGCGACGCGGCCGCCGACGGTCACGTCCTGCGCCGCCTGGAGAAAGAGCTTCGCGCCGACGACCTTGTTGAGCTGCGGCTGAAGCCTCGCAATGATCTGATCCGCGGACGCGTCGCGCTCGGCTCTCGGCTTCAGCGTGATGAACATGCGCCCGGTGTTCGACGGGTTGCCGGAGCCGCCGATCGCCATCGCCATGTGCGCGACCGCCGGGTCCTTCAGCACGATGGCTCCAAGTTCCTCCTGATGGCGCATCATGTCGCTGACGGAGATGTCCTCGGCGGCCTGGGAGAGGCCGATGACGAGCCCTGTATCCTGCTGCGGAAAGAACCCCTTGGGGATGATGACGAACAGATAGACCGTCAGCGCCATCGTGGCGAAAAACACGATGAGCGTGATAAGCCGGTGGTTGAGTACGACATCGAGCCCGCGCTCGTAGCCCTTCAGGAGCCCCTCGAACATTCGCTCGCTGAAATTGTAGATGCGGCCGTGTTTCGCTTCCGCCGCCGGCTTGAGGAAGCGTGAGGCCATCATCGGCGTCAGCGTCAGCGATACGACCGCCGACACGAAGATCGTCATCGAGAGCGTGATCGAGAATTCGCGGAATAGGCGGCCGATGATGCCGCTCATCAGCAACAGCGGGATCAGCACAGCGATCAGCGATATGCTGATCGAAAGGATTGTGAAGCCGATTTCTCCAGACCCTTTGAGCGCCGCCTCGCGCGGCGCCATGCCCTGCTCGAGGTAGCGGGTGATGTTTTCAAGCATCACGATCGCGTCGTCGACGACGAAGCCGACCGAGATCGTCAGCGCCATCAATGACAGATTGTCGAGCGTGTAGCCCGCCGCCCACATCAGCGCGAGCGCGCCGAGCAGGGCGAGCGGCACCGTGACGCTCGGGATGAACGTCGCCCAGAAGCTGCGCAGAAAGATGAAGATGATGCCGATCACCAGCACTATGGTGATGAGCAGCGTGTTCCTGACGTCGCTGACGGCAGCGCGAATCGTCTGCGTGCGGTCGCTTACCACCTGGAGATCGATCGAAGCCGGCATCGACGCCTTGATGCGCGGCAATTCCGCCATGATCTTGTTGACGGTGTCGATGACGTTAGCGCCGGGCTGTTTGAAGATGACGAGGAAGATGGCGCGTTTTCCGTCGGCCCATCCGGCCTGCGTCGTGTCCTGCGGTCCCTCGACCGCGCGCCCGATGTCCTTGACGCGCAACGCCCCGCCGTTGCGATAGGCGACGATCACGTTGTTCCAGGGCTCGGCGTGAATGATCTGGTCGTTGGCGTAGATCGTGAACGCGCGCTTCCCGCTGTAGATCACGCCTTTGGGATCGTCGGTCGTCGCGGCGGTCAGTGCGGGGCGCACCTCCTCGAGCGACAGGTTCTTGGCGACCAGCTTCGCGGGGTCGAGCTGGATGCGGATTGAGGGCGTCTGCTGGCCGCCGATCAACACCTGCGCGACGCCGGTAATCTGGCTGATCTGCTGATAAAGCTTGGTCTGGACCTGATCGTTGACCTCGGTCAGCGGCAAGGAAGCCGATGACGCCGAGATCAGCAGGATCGGCGAATCCGCGGGGTTGACCTTTCGAAACGTCGGCGGGCTCGGCAGGTCCTTCGGCAATTGGCCGCCCGCGGCGTTGATCGCCTCCAGGACGTCGCCGGCGGCGCCGTCGAGGTTGCGGCTGAGGTCGAATTGCAGCGTGATCGACGTCGTTCCGTACGTGCTGACCGAGGTCATCTGCGAAACGCCGGGAATTCTGTGAAAATTCCGTCTCCAACGGCTGGGCGACCGAGGACGCCATCGTTTCCGGGCTCGCGCCGGGCAGGGATGCGGAGACCTGCAGGGTCGGGAAATCGACCTGCGGCAGCGGCGCCACGGGCAGGTTCGGATAGGCGACCACGCCGATGAACAGCACTGCGACCATCAGGAGCGAGGTCGCGATAGGCGCGCGGATGAAAGGAGCCGAGATATTGACGGCCATGGTCAGTGCGTCTGCCCTGAAGTAACGGCGGCTTCCGTGGCGCTCGGCGACGGCGAGGGTTCTGGTTGCGGCTGCACGAGCGCGCCGTCGGCGATGCGCGACTGCCCCTCGACGACCACGCTCTCGCCCTCCTGCAATCCGCTTGTGATCAGCGCCTGCCCCTGGCTCTCCCCGCCGTCTTCGACCTTCTGCATTCGCACCTTGTTGTCCTTGCCGACGACATAGACGAACAATCCGTTTGGTCCGCGCTGCACGGCGTCGACGGGGATGATGAGTTCATTCTTGACCGTGTCGACCAGAAGCCGCGTCGACACGGACAGACCCGGCCAGAGTTCGTTGTGCTCGTTGGCGAAAGTCGCCTTCATGCGAATATCGCCGCTCGCCTGGTCGACCTCGTTGTTGACGAGCGCGAGATGGCCCGTGGAAATGAGCGTCTTGCCGTCGCTCGACATGGCGTCCACCGGCACCTCGCCGGCGGCAAGCGCCTTGTTGATGCGGGGAATGTCTTCTTCGGGCGCGGTGAACACGACGGAGATCGGCTGCAGCTTGACGACCGTGACGATGCCCGCGGTCCCGGAGGCGTGCACGATGTTGCCGGGATCGACGAGGCGGAAGCCGGTGCGGCCGGTAAGCGGCGACTTGATCGTCGTATAGGAAAGCTCGGTCTGCGCATTGGCGATTGCCGCATCGTCGCCCTTGATCTGCGCTTTCAGCTGATCGACCGTCGCCTGCTGGGTGTCGACCTGCTGTTGCGAGGCGTAATCCTTTTCGCCCAGCGTCTTGTAGCGTTGCAGATTGAGTTCGGCATTTTTTTCGGTCGCCTCGTCGGAGGCCTTTTTGGAGGTCGCCTGATCGAGCGCGGCCTGGTAGGGACGCGGATCGATTTCGACCAGCGTGTCGCCTTCCTTGACCATCTGTCCCTGACGGAACAGCACTTTTGTGATTTCGCCGTCCACCCGGCTGCTGACCGTGACGGTGTCATAAGGCTCGACCGTGCCGAGGCCGGTCAGATAGACAGGAAAGTCGGCGCGACGCACGTCGGCGACCGTGACGGGCGCGGGCGGCGGCTTCTGATTGGCCTTTGCCTGCGTCGCGGCGGCGTTTTCGGAGTAGCGGCGCCACGCATAAAAGCTGCCGCCACCGATGACAGCCAGTACAACGACCCACACCGCCACGCTTTTCCATGACGGCTTCGCCATGCCACTCCTCGCTAGAGCACGCGACGGCGCCTGCCGCCGTCGACCGCTCCAACGCGCGAGCAGCGTTTCGGTTTCGAAGCGGGACGTAACGTTTTGGTGTTTTTTAAAGCCCGAGCTTCTTCGCTTCGGCCTTCAAGGCAGGCGCCAGATCCTCGCGTTGCAGGGCGAAGGCGAGGTTGGCCACGAGAAAGCCAAGTTTGGAGCCGCAGTCATAGGTCCGGCCGTCGAATTTGACGCCATGAAAGGCCTGCGAGCGTTGAAGCGCCTTCATGCCGTCGGTCAACTGGATCTCGCCGCCGGCGCCTTTCTCGACCGTCTCGAGGATTGCAAAGATCTCGGGCTGCAATATGTAGCGGCCGGAAATGATGAGATTGGAGGGCGCCGTCCCCTTCGGCGGCTTTTCGACCATGCCAGTGATCTCGAAGGCGTGGCCGAAATTTTGACCCATCGAGACGACGCCGTACTGATGCGTTTCCTCAGGTAGCACCTCCTCGACCGCGATGATGTTGCCGCCGTGCTTTTCGTAAGTCTCGACGCATTGTTTCAGGCAGCGCCCGCCGTGCGGCCCTGAGGTCGTCACCATGTCGGGCAGCAGCACCGCGAAAGGCTCGTCGCCGACGAGTTCGCGCGCGCACCAGACCGCGTGTCCGAGGCCGAGCGGGGCCTGCTGACGGGTGAACGAGGCGAAGCCCGCCTTCGGCAGGTCGGCCATCAAGGCCTCGTATTCTTTCGTCTTGCCCCGCTTCTGCAGCGTGTCCTCAAGCTCGTAGGACATGTCGAAATGGTCCTCGATGACGCCCTTGTTGCGTCCGGTGATGAAAATGAACTGCTCGACGCCCGCTTCGCGCGCCTCGTCGACCACATGCTGGAGGATCGGCCGATCGACGACCGTCAGCATCTCCTTGGGGATGGACTTGGTCGCGGGCAGGAAGCGGGTGCCGAGACCCGCGACGGGAAGCACGGCCTTTCGAATGGGTTTGCTCATTGAAGATCCCGAGTTGAACTTTCGTCTTAAATACGCTGGCGGCCCGACTGGCGCAGCCAACAGGCTTAACGAACGCGGCCGGAAAGTGTTGCCGCCCTATTGTTAATTTGCCATGACCGCGGCGCAACCGCGTACGCTCTAGGATCAAGGAATTGTCATCCCCGCGAAAGCGGGGATCCAGTGTCGTAGGGCTCAGCGGTTTCATGATGTTTCAGCCTGTTTCTGCGGGCTAGGCATCACATGCTGGATCCCCGCTTTCGCGGGGATGACACTGGGCAACCGGGGAAATTGGATGGCGGTGCTTGTCACGGGCGGGGCCGGCTACATCGGCGGCCATATGGTGCTCGGACTTCTGGACCGGGGCGAGAAACTCGTCGTCGTCGACGATCTCTCGACCGGCTTCGCCTCCGCCATTCCCGAAGGCGTCGAGCTCGTAATCGCCGATTTCGGCGACAGCGCCCGCGTCGAGGAGGTGATCCGCGCCCACAAGGTCGACGCGATCGCCCATTTCGCGGCGAAGATCGTCGTACCGGACTCGGTCGTCGACCCGCTTGGCTATTATCTCAACAATACCGCCAAGGCGCGCAACCTGATCGAGGTCGCGGTGCGCACCGGCGTGAAGAGCTTCATCTTTTCCTCGACTGCCGCCGTTTACGGCGAGACCAGTTCCGAGCCGATCGGCGAGGAGGCGCCGCTCGCGCCCATCTCCCCCTATGGCCGCTCGAAGCTGATGGTCGAGTGGATGCTGGAGGACGCGAGCCGCGCCTACGATTTCCGCTATGTCGCGCTGCGCTATTTCAACGTCGCGGGCGCCGATCCCAAGGGCCGGCTCGGCCAGTCGACGCCCAGGGCGACGCATCTCATCAAGCGCGGCGTGCAGACCGCGCTCGGCCGTCACGCCAGCATGGACATTTTCGGCGAGGATTACGACACGCGCGACGGCACCTGCGTGCGCGACTACATCCAGGTCACCGACCTCATCGACGCCCATCTCGCCGCGCTCGATTACGTGCGCGACGGCGGCGAGTTCGAGGGTGTTCAACTGCGGCTACGGCCATGGCGCGACGGTGAAGGAGGTGATCGCGGTCGTGAAGCGCGTCTCGGGCGTCGATTTCAAGGTGAACATGGCCGGCCGCCGCGCCGGCGATCCCGCCGCCATCATCGCCAGGGCGGACCGCATCCGCTCCGTGCTCGGCTGGCGGCCGCAGCGCGACAACCTCGAAGACATCGTGCGGCAGGCGCTGGATTGGGAGCGGCGCCTGCACAACCGGCCGCAATGAGCGAAACAAAGGCGTTGCGCACTTTACTTAAAGCCAGCGTAATGGTTTGAGAAATGCCAATCGCCGTGGGGAGATAAGCGAATGCGGTCGGGAGGGGACGGTCGACGATGACCGATGACATTCTCGTCACCGAGAACCTGACCAAGTCGTTTGGCGAATTCCGGGCGGTCTCCGGGGTCAACCTGCGCGTGCGGCGCGGCTCGATCCACGCCCTGATCGGCCCCAACGGCGCCGGCAAGACGACCTGCTTCAACATGCTGACGAAATTCATCCGCCCGAGCGCGGGGAAGATCGTCTACAAGGGCCAGGACATCACCGCGATGCGGCCGGCCGACGTCGCGCGGCTCGGCCTCGTCAGGTCCTTCCAGATCTCGGCCGTCTTTCCGCATCTGACGGCGCTCGAAAACGTGCGCGTCGCCTTGCAGCGCCAGCGCGGCGACAATTTCGATTTCTGGCGCTCGAAGAATGTGCTGAAGAGCCTTAACGCGCGCGCTCATGAGCTGCTCGACGACGTCGGTCTTTCGAAATTCGTCCACCACATCGCCGGCGAGATCTCCTATGGCCGCAAGCGCGCGCTGGAAATCGCGACGACGCTGGCGCTCGATCCCGAAATGCTGCTGCTCGACGAGCCGATGGCCGGCATGGGCCACGAGGACATCGACCGCATCGTGCAGCTCATCCGCCGCGTCTCGGCCAATCGCACCGTGCTGATGGTCGAGCACAATCTGCAGGTCGTCGCCCATCTCTCCGACCGCATCACCGTGCTGACGCGCGGCCGGGTGCTCGCCGAGGGCGATTACGCCACCGTGTCGGAAAACGCGGAAGTCAAACAGGCCTATCTGGGGGTCGGAGATGGCTGAGGCCGCGCAGCTCGCCGTCTCCGGCCTGCAGGCCTGGTACGGCGAATCCCACATCCTTCACGGCGTCGATTTCGAAGTGCGGCCCGGCGAGGTGGTCACCCTGCTCGGGCGCAACGGCGCGGGCAAGACGACGACGCTGAAGTCGATCATGGGGCTCGTCGGCAAACGCAAGGGCTCGGCGAAATTCGAGGGCCGCGAGACGGTCGGACTCGCCGCCGAGCGGATCGCGCGCCTCGGCGTCGCGATCTGCCCGGAGGAGCGCGGCATTTTCGCGAGCCTCACCGTGCGCGAGAACCTGATGCTGCCGCCGCGCATCGCCAAGACCGGCGGCCTCGAGCTCGATCGCATCTTCGCGCTGTTCCCGAACCTCAAGGAGCGGCTGACGAGCGGCGGCGGCAAGCTGTCGGGCGGCGAGCAGCAGATGCTGGCGATCGCGCGCATCCTGCGCACCGGCGCGCGCTTCCTGATGCTCGACGAGCCGACCGAAGGGCTCGCGCCCGTCATCATCCAGCAGATCGGCCGCACCATCGCCGAACTGAAGAAGGAGGGTTTCACGATCCTGCTGGTCGAGCAGAATTTCCGTTTCGCCTCGACCGTCGCCGACCGCTACTACGTGATGGAGCACGGCAAGATCATCGACGCCTTCGCCAATTCCGAGCTCGCCGCGAACATGGACAAGCTGCATGAATATCTTGGGGTTTGAGGGCAGTAGGCAGTCGGCAGTCGGCAGTAGGCGGGCTGGGCCCGGCTATCCCGCGCGATCCCACTGTCTGCCGCCTACCGCGCTACTGCCTCTCGCCGACTGCCTACTGCCTACTGCCTACTGCCGTCCTTCGAGCCCCGCCCATGATGATCTTCGGCCACATGATCAGCGCGCAGGTGCTCTACAGCCAGTTGATGGTCGGCCTCATCAACGGCTCGTTCTACGCGCTTTTGAGCCTCGGCCTCGCCGTCATCTTCGGCATGCTCAACATCGTCAATTTCGCGCACGGCGCCTTCTACATGGTTGGCGCCTTCGTCGCCTATTTCCTGCTGTTGGCGGGAATCAACTACTGGGGCGCGCTGATCCTGGCGCCGATCATCGTCGGCCTGCATCGGCGCCCTCGTCGAGCGCGCCTTCCTGAAGCGCATCGCCGGCCTCGACCATCTCTACGGCCTCTTGCTGACCTTCGGCCTCGCGCTGGTCATCCAGGGCCTGTTCCAGAACCAGTTCGGCTCTTCCGGCAAGCCCTATCCCGCGCCGACGGAACTGCGGGGCCCGATCAATCTTGGCTTCATGTATCTGCCGATGTATCGCGGCTGGGTCATCGTGTTTTCTCTCGTCGCCTGTTTCGCGGTCTGGTTCGCGATCGAGAAGACCAAGCTCGGCTCCTATCTGCGCGCCGCGACCGAGAATCCCAGTCTGGTGCGCGCCTTCGGCATCAACGTGCCGCTGATGATCACGGCGACCTACGGCTTCGGCGTCGCGCTCGCGGCGCTCGCCGGCGTGCTGGCCGCGCCGATCAACCAGGTCCGGCCCGGCATGGGCGCCGACATCATCGCGGTCGTGTTCGCGGTGGTCGTCATCGGCGGCATGGGCTCGATCCTCGGCTCGATCCTCACCGGCTTCGCGCTCGGCGTCATCGAGGGGCTCACCAAGGTGTTCTACCCGGAGGCCTCCAACACGGTCGTGTTCGTCATCATGGCGATCGTGCTTCTGGTGCGTCCGGCCGGTCTGTTCGGAAGGGTCGCCTGATGAGCGTTTCGACCACCGCGGCGCCGAGCGAGCGCGCCGAATTCTGGCGCGATGGCGGCGCCGCTGGCGGCGCTGCTGATCTTCATCGTCGTCGCGCCGTTCGTCGCCTATCCGTTCTTCGTCATGCAGATGCTGTGCATCGCGCTGTTCGCCTGCGCGTTCAATCTGCTGATCGGCTATGTCGGCCTGCTGTCGTTCGGCCACGCGATGTTCTTAGGCATGGCCGGCTATGTCTGCGCGCATGCGGCAAAAGTCTGGGGTTTCGATCCCGAGCTTTCGATCCTCTGCGGCGTCGGCGTGTCGGCTCTGCTGGGCCTCGTCACCGGCGCGCTGGCGATCCGCAGTTCCGGCATCTATTTCGCGATGGTCACGGTCGCCTTCTCGCAGATGATCTATTTCTTCTGCGTCGAGGCGCCGTTCACCCACGGCGAGGATGGCATCCAGTCGGTGCCGCAGGGCATGGCGTTCGGCCTGTTCGACCTTTCGAAGACGCCGACGCTCTACGTGTTCGTCGCCGGCGTGTTCCTGATCGGCTTCTTCATCATCTATCGGACCGTCAACTCGCCGTTCGGCGAAATCCTGAAGGCGATCCGCGAGAACGAGCCGCGCGCCATTTCGCTCGGCTATCGCGTGCAGAGCTACAAGCTGCTCGCCTTCGTGCTGTCGGCGGCGCTCGCCGGCCTTGCGGGCGCGACGAAGTCGATCGTCGCGCAGAACGCCTCGCTGACCGACGTCAGCTTCGGCACGTCGGGCGAGGTCGTGCTGATGACGCTGCTCGGCGGCATGGGCACGCTCTACGGGCCGGTCGTCGGCGCCGTCATCGTCGTCGCCATGCAGAACTATCTCGCCCAGTTCGGCGAGTGGGTCACCGTCATCCAGGGCGCGATCTTCGTCGCCTGCGTGCTGCTGTTCCGCCGCGGCGTCGTCGGGGAGATCGGCAATCTGATCGGCTGGCAGCTCTGAGGCGCTAGGCCCTCTCAGGAAAGCCGCATCCAGAGCGCCGCGCCCCACAGCAGCGCGCTCGCCGCGATGGCGCACAGCACCGCAGCAGAGCCCATGTCCTTGGCTGCCTTGATGGCCGGGTGGGGCGTGGGGTGGACGAGATCGCAGACCTTTTCGATTCCCGTGTTGAGCAGTTCCGCGATCAGGACGACGAGCAGGCTCGCGATCAGCAGCGCGCGCCGGAATGGAGCGTCCGTGATCCAAAAACTCACGGGAATGGCGAGGATGAGCGCTATGGCCTCCTGCCGGACCGCGCGCTCGGAGGCGAGCGCGTAGGCCAAGCCGGCCCGCGAATTTCGCAAGGCGCGCACGAGCCCGAAAGAGTGCGGCGGCTCGGGCGGGGGCTTGCCGCTCAGGATGCCGCTGTCGGCGATATGGGGCCGGTCGTCCACTCAGGCCGCCTTGTCGAGCTCGAAGAGCGAATGCAGCGTGCGCACCGCGAGCTCCGCATAGGCCTCGTCGATCAGCACCGAGAACTTGATCTCCGAGGTGGTGATCGCACGGATGTTGATGCCCTTGTCGGCGAGCGCGCGGAAGGCGCGGGCGGCGATGCCGACATGGCTGCGCATGCCGACGCCGATCGCCGAAACTTTCACGACATCCTGCGCCCCGGTGATCGAAGCGAAGCCGATCACGCTCCGGCAGCCCTCGAGAATGGCGAGCGCGCGCTTGTACTCGGCGCTCGGCGTCGTGAAGGTGAGGTCGGTCGTCGTCGTGTCGTCGGAGACGACCTGGATGATCATGTCGACGTTGATGTTGGCTTCGGCGAGCGGTCCGAAGATCGATGCAGCGACGCCGGGCTTGTCGGCGACGCGCCGGAGCGTGATCTGCGCCTCGTCGCGCGACAGCGCGATGCCGGTGACGACCTGCTGTTCCAAAATATCCTCCTCGTCGCAAATCAGCGTGCCGGGCCTGGCGTCGGCGGGATCGTCGAACGACGATCGCACGTAAGTCTTGACTTTGTGCACCATCGCCACCTCGACGGAGCGCACCTGCAGCACTTTGGAGCCGAGCGAGGCCATTTCCAGCATTTCCTCGAACGACACCTTGTCGAGCCGGCGCGCCTTGGGAACGATGCGCGGGTCGGTGGTGTAGACGCCGTCGACGTCGGTGTAGATGTCGCAGCGGTCGGCCTTCAGCGCCGCCGCAAGCGCGACCGCGGACGTGTCCGAGCCGCCGCGGCCGAGCGTGGCGACGCGGTTCGTCTCGGGGTGAACGCCCTGGAAGCCCGCGACCACGGCGACCTGGCCTTTCCTGAAACCGTCGAGGATCGCCGAGCCGTCGACGTCGACGATGCGGGCCGAGCCATGCGCTTCGTCGGTCATCAGCGGGATCTGCCAGCCCTGCCAGGAGCGCGCGTCGATCCCCATGTCCTTCAGCACGATCGCCAGCAGGCCGGCGGTGACGAGCTCTCCGGACGCGACGACCGCGTCATATTCGGCCTGATCGTAGATCGGCGCCGCTTCCTGCACCAAGGCGACGAGTTCGTTGGTCTTGCCGGCCATCGCGGAGACGACGACCGCGACCTGATGGCCCGCCTCGACCTCGCGTTTGACGTGGCGCGCGACATTGCGGATGCGCTCGATATTGGCGACGCTCGTGCCGCCAAACTTCATCACCAGACGGGCCATGAGATTCCGGTTGAGGAACGGCGCGGCTCGCGCCGCTGATCGCCGGCGCGTATAAAGGCTGAAGCCTTCGGGCGGTCAACGCCTGCAACACAAAAGGGTTTTTGCTTCATGACCGCCTCCGCCAGCGTCATTTCCGAAGAGGTCGCGCGCGTTCGACGCGCCTGGCGGAGGAATGGTGGGACCCGAGCGGGCCGATGGCGCCGCTGCATCGCATCAATCCGGTCCGCCTGCGCTGGCTGCACGACCTCGATCGCCGCCCATTTCGGCCGCACGCCGCGCGCCAACGAAGGGCCGCTCGAAGGCCTCGAGATTCTCGACATCGGCTGCGGCGCCGGCCTGCTCTCCGAGCCGCTGTCGCGGCTCGGCGCGCGCGTCACCGGGCTCGATCCGGCGCCGACGTCGATCGAGATCGCCCGCGCCCATGCCGCGGAAACGGGCGCTGCGCTCACGTACCGGCAGGGGACGGTCGAGGATCTCGCCGGCGAGCGGGCGCCGCTTCGACGTCGTGCTCGCCATGGAGGTCGTCGAGCACGTGCGCGACATGCCGGCCTTCGTCGCGACCGCAGCCTCGCTCGTCAGGCCCGGCGGACTGATGGCGCTCTCGACGCTGAACCGCACGTTGAAGAGTTTCGCGCTGGCGATCGTCGGCGCGGAATATGTGCTGCGCTGGCTGCCGGCGGGCACGCACCGCTGGGAGCAGTTCGTGACGCCGGACGAACTCGAGGCGGCGCTGCTCGACGCCGGCTTGACGAAGCCGCGCCGCAAGGGGCTCGTGTTCGATCCGCTGCGCCGTTCCTGGGCGCTGTCCGACGATTGCAGCGTCAATTATTTTTTGGCCGCGACGGCCCCCAAAACTGAATAGACCGTATACGGCACGTGATACAATATTTTTTATAGATTTCTTCTGGTTATCGTACTATATTCCATCTGAAAATGGTATTTTCCGGTCCGGGAACGTGGATCGCGCCGCTTTACCCCTGCTCTTGCGGGGGCCATAGAGGGCGCCCAAGTCGAGACGGAACGGAAAGTTTTAGGGTCATGGACGGAATGGTGACCGCCAATCGCCTGAGCGATGGGCTCGTCGTGTTTCTTACCGCCGCAGGCGGCTGGAGCGAGGATTTCCATCAGGGCGCTGTCATCGGCGATGCGGAGGCGAAAGCCGCCGCGCTGGAGCAGGCGGCGGTGAGCGCCGCCGCCAATGAAATCGTCGACCCCTACTGGATCGACCTCGAATTGCGCGGCGGACATTACGCACCGAAGGCGTTGCGCGAGGCGATCCGCGCCTCGGGGCCGACGATGCGCCGCGATCTCGGCAAGCAGGCGCAAGGCCAGGCGCCGGACTGGCTCAAGGGCGCCGCGACGGAGAAGTAGCATGTATGCGTATGACGACTTCGACGCCGCCTTCGTCAGCGCGCGCGTCGATCAGTTCCGCGATCAGGTCGGCCGCCGACTTTCCGGCGAGCTGACCGAGGAGCAGTTCCGGCCGCACCGGCTGATGAACGGCCTCTATCTGCAACTGCATTCCTACATGCTGCGCATCGCCGTGCCCTACGGCACGCTGAACTCGCGCCAGATGCGCAAGCTCGCCGAGATCGCCGCGCAAATACGATCGCGGCTACGGCCATTTCACCACCCGCCAGAACCTGCAGTTCAACTGGCCGGCGCTTGAAGGACACTCCCGACATTCTGGCCGAGCTCGCGACCGTCGAGATGCACGCGATCCAGACGTCGGGCAATTGCATCCGCAACGTCACCGCCGACCATTTCGCCGGCGTCACGGCCGACGAGATCGCCGATCCGCGCCCCTATGCCGAAATCCTGCAGGCAATGGTCGTCGCTTCATCCCGAGTTCACGTTCCTGCCGCGCAAGTTCAAGATCGCCGTCAACGGCGGCCCGCACGATCGCGCCGCCATCCAGGCGCACGACATCGGCCTGCAGGTCGTGCGCAACGCGGCGGGCGAACTCGGCCTCACCGTCTATGTCGGCGGCGGGCTCGGCCGCACGCCCTTCATCGGCAAGAAAGTGCGCGAATTCCTGCCCGAGCGGGATTTGCTCAGCTATTGCGAGGCGATTTTGCGCGTCTACAATCTCGAAGGGCGGCGCGACAACAAATACAAGGCGCGCATAAAAATCCTGCTGCACGAGAAGGGGCTGGAGGGCCTGCGCAAAGCGGTCGAGGACGAATTCGCCGCGCTCGATCAAGACAGGCTGCGCCTTCCTCAAGGAGAGATCGAGCGCATCCGCGCCCAGTTCGCCCTGCCCGATCTGCTTGATCGGCCCGCCGAAAGCGCTCGCGTAAACCGCCGGCGCGCAAAAGATTCGCGCTTCGACGCGTTCTTCCGTTGCAACGTGACGCCGCACAAGGTCCCGGGCTATGCGATCGTGACGGCGTCGCTGAAGCCGGTCGGCGGCGCTCCAGGCGACGCGACGGCTGAACAGATGGACGCCATCGCCGATCTCGCCGAGGACTACAGCCAGGATGAGGTCCGCGTCAGCCACGAGCAGAATCTCGTGCTGCCCCATGTCGCGCTCGACGATCTCAACGCCGTCTACGATCGCCTCGCCTCGATGGGGCTCGCCACGCCGAACGCGGGCCTCGTCAGCGACATCATCGCCTGCCCGGGCCTCGACTATTGCGCGCTCGCCACCGCCCGCTCGATCCCGATCGCCCAGCGCCTTTCGGAAAAATTCGGCGACGGCGCGCGGGCGCGCGAGATCGGGCCGCTGAAGATCAAGATTTCGGGCTGCATCAACGCCTGCGGCCACCATCACGTCGGCCACATCGGCATCCTCGGTCTCGAGCGCTCGGGCGCCGAGACCTATCAGATCACGCTCGGCGGCTCCGGCGACGAGACGGCCTCGATCGGCCAGATCACCGGCCCCGGCTTCTCCTATGAGAAGATCGTCGATGCGATCGAGACGGTCGTCGACACCTATGTGGACCTCAGGCAGTCGCAGGAGGAAACGTTCCTGCAGGCCTTCCGCCGCGTCGGCATGGCGCCGTTCAAGGAGGCGCTCTACGAACGCAACGCCGGATCGGACATATGAGCGCGCATGACGTCAAGCTGTTCGGCGACGCGATCGCGGCCTCGCGGCTCGAGACCCGCTTCTCGCGCCTCAAGCCGGTCTCGCTGCTGAGGCTCGCGATCGAGGACCTGTTTCCCGGCCGCATCGCGCTCGTCTCGTCGTTCGGCGCGGATTCCGCGGTGCTGCTGCACATGGTCTCAGGCATCGACAAGGCGACGCCCGTGGTGTTCGTCGACACCAAACAACATTTTCCCGAGACGCTCGCCTATCGCGATCGTCTGGTTGATCTCATGGGCCTGACCAACGTTCAGGTCGCTTCGCCCGACGAGGCGCTGACTTCCGCCGAGGACCCCGAAAAATTCCTGTTCGCGAGCGATCCCGACCGCTGCTGCGAAATCCGCAAGGTTTTGCCGCTCGCCGGCGCGCTCGAGGGCTACGAAGCCTGGATCACCGGACGCAAGGGATTCCAGACGATCGAGCGCGCCAAGATGCCGCTCTTCGAAGCGGAGGGCGAACGCGTAAAGGTGAACCCGCTGGCGTCCTGGTCCGCCGCCGACATCCTCGCCTACATCAAGGAGGCTGAGCTTCCGCCGCATCCGCTGGTCGCCAAAGGGTTTCCCTCGATCGGCTGCCTGCCCTGCACCAGCCGGGTGCAACCGGGCGAGGACGAGCGCGCCGGCCGTTGGCGCGGCCGGGCGAAGACCGAGTGCGGCATTCATCTCGTCACGCTCGACGCGGGAGGCAATATCTGATGGCGTTGTGGCGAGAGGGCGGGTTCGCCGACAATCTCTGGACTCACGTCGCCGATGACGCGCTGATGCCGGGCGAGGGCGCGGCGGTGGTCAGCCTGCAGCGCTGGCGGCGCGACCGCGAGGAGCTCGCGAAGCGCGAGGCGCCGGTCGGCGTCGAGATTTCGGCCGGCACGGACGCGCTCGAACATCTGGAGGCGGCCGCGGACCGGCCGCTCATCGCGCTGAGATTCGACAAGTTCGGCGACGGCCGCGCGTTCTCCTATGCGATCCTGCTGCGCGAGCGTCACGGCTTTGCCGGCGAGTTGCGCGCGGTCGGCGACGTGCTGCTCGACGAAATCCCGCTGATGCTGCGCTGCGGCTTCACGTCGTTCGACGTCGTCAACCAAGCGACGCTGAAGGCGCTGACCGAGGGGCGCCTGACGAAATTTCCGCTCGCCTATCAACGCGGGCTGGAACGCGGCGAGACGCATGTCGGCGACAGGCCGTGGACGCGCAAAGTCGGATGACGCCCACGCTGACCGAAGTGTTTGAAGCCCGCGTGCTCGTCGCGCCGGCGCTCGAACTGGGAACGATTGACGGCGGCCGGCGCCGCGTCGTGCCGATCCTCGGCGGGTCAGTGTCGGGCGTCAGGCTTAACGCCGAAGTGCTACCAGGCGGCGCCGACTGGCAGACGATTTTTCCGGATGGCCGGACGGAAGTGCTGGCGCGCTACACTTTGCGCGCTTCGGACGGGACGCATATCGGCGTCGTCAACCGCGGCGTGCGCCGCGGGCCCGCCGAAGTCATCGCGCGCCTGACGGCGGGCGAGATCGTCGATCCCTCGCTCTACTATTTCCGAACCTCGCCTTGCTTCGAAGTCGCTCCGGGTCCGCACGGCTGGCTCATCGAACACGTGTTCGTCGCCGTCGGGATCCGGGAGCCGGATTGCGTGAAGCTGAAGGTTTACGCGGTAGACGCGACGCCTGCGGGCTAGCGGGGCCAACCAGACCTTAACCCGACTTCGCGGATTGGGCCAATTTTCGAGGACGCGCGTCAAGGAAATCAATATCTTGACCGAGACGGTCGTAACCGGGGCAAATTTCCGGGCGTGGGTGTGTTTTGGTCAGGAGGGCGCGGGTCGGACGAGGGCATGGAGGGGCGGTATTTTTGGGCCTTGCATGCCGAGTCGATCACCGAGAAACTGATAGTAGGATATTCGCAGCTTTTTGCAGGTCTTGTAGAGACCGAGCATCACGTCGCGGGCGTCGCGGCCCTTTTCGCTTATGGTCCCGCTTGAGATCTTTCGCTTGGTGACCACGGTGCGGATGTCGTTTTCGGAAGCATTGGTGTTGAGCGGGATTTCTGGACGCGCCAACACACGCAGTAGTTCCCGGCCGTTGGCGTGAAGACGTTTGAGCAGTTTGTCGAGTGTGGCGTAGCCGGTGCGGGCGCGGTCGAAGATGCGCTCGAAGCGCGCGGTCAAGGCCTCGGCGCGTTCGGCGCTCGGGGCGAGCTTGTATTCCTTCAACTGCCGATAGAGCCACCAGATCATCCGCTTGGCGTTTTCGATGGCGTTGCGCTGCTTGTCGTTGGCGGGGACGAGCTTGTGGACCAGGCGCTCGGCATGGACCCAACAAAGGGCGTGCTGGCCGACGCGGAATTGGCCGGCGTCGTCGGAGAGGATGACGGCGCGCTCAGCCAAGCCCTGATGGCGGATGGCGCCCCACAACGCGCCTTCGGTCGCGACCATGGTCGGATCGAGGGTCCCTTTGATCTCAGGCAGGCCGAGAGCCTCGAGACAATTCTCCCACGCCTCTTGGTCGCCGAAGACGCGGTCCTTCATCCGGGCGAACTTGGCGATGGTCGCGTCGCTGAGCGCCCGCTCCTTCATGTAGTCGAGCGCGGCCTGATTGATCACGAACAGAGAAGCTCGGCCGCACAGCCAGGACAGGAAAGCCAGCCGGGATTTGCTCGGCCCGGTGCGAAACACACAAAAGCGGTCCGATCCGATCTGCGTGGTATAGCCGTTCTTGCCGGCGTGGCGCGCCCCCGTATCGTCGACGCTGACGTAGTCGCCCCTCAGCCCGGCCTTCAATACCTCGGCGTCCTCCGCGCGGAAGATCTCGAGCTTTGTGGTCAGCAACCGTACGACCTGGCGCTTCGAGATCGTCACGCCCAGGTCGTTCAGGTAGGCGACAATGCGCTCGCAGCTCATCTGACCCTGAAAGTACAGTTGCAAAACGGTGCGATGCAGGTTCCCGCCGAAGCCGCCCACGACCGCGGCATCGAGGGCGGCGACGATGGCGTCGCCGTCCGGCGTCTCCCAACGTTCGCGCCGATAGAGCGTCGCTGTCGCCTGCAGGCTCAGGTCCTGGATGACGATTTCCTCGTAGCCTTTGTGGCGCGAGCCCGCAGGCGCCTGCGCCTTGACGACGACGGTCGCAGTGATCTTCAACCGCTCGAGCAAAGGCCCGCGCCCTCGTTTCGCGCCGTCGCGATCTCCGCTTTTCTCCGATTTATTCTCCGATGTCGCCTTTTCCATGCCCGACGGCTTTATCGGCGGGCGAGGGGGAAGCTTCTTCACACGCGCCAGTTCGTCCTTGACCGCCTGATGCTCGATCTTCAGCTCCGCGAAATCGCGTCGCAAATCCTGATACGCCGACCGAAGCTCCCTCATCTCGGCCAGCAAGCCGCGCGCAAACGCAAGCACCTCGGGAGGGCTCATGCGGTCAAGCGAATCAGCGGGTTCGGGCGGCACAGAAAGCTTGAATCACATCCTGGCTCTCCTGGGACTCCCCCTCCGCCCGGAAATTTGCCCCGGTTACAGACGGTCTTCACTACAGGGCGGATTGGGCCGGGAGCGCGGCGACGGCGATTTTGGGGGGCGGCTGTGCCGGCAGGGCAAGCTTCATGCGGTCGATGAGCAGGCGCAGTTCTGGCTCGGGTTCGGTGTAGCGGGAGAGGATGATCTCGCGCCCGTCGGTGGTCGGCAGATGGACGTCGATCATCTGCACGGCGGCGAATTTTTGCAGCGCGCTGCGAGCCGTGAGGCCTGGAGCCAGGCCGTGCAGGCGGCGCGTGAGCGTGATCTGAAGACAATAGGCGAGGAAGGCGACGAAGATGTGGGCCTCGATGCGCTTCTCATCGTGGTGGAAGACCGGGCGGATGGCGAGGTCGCCCTTGAGGGTTTTGAACGCTTCCTCCACGGCTACGAGTTGAACGTAATACTGCCAGAGTTTGGCGGGATCGTCGTCGGTCAGGTTGGTGCGCAACAGATAACGGCCCTCGCGGCGCCTGACTTTTCGGAGCTTTTTGCGATCGAGCGAAAAGGTCAGCGCGCCGGTGATTTTGTCGACGTCGGTCTCGACGAGACGCCAGGCGGAGGGCGCCTTGGAGCGCGCGGCTCCGAGCTTCATCAGCCTTTCCTCGCGCGAGACCTCCATCTCGGCAAGCTTCTTCAATCGCGCCCACAGCCACTTCAATTGCCGCCGCCGCATCGCGCGTTCCTTGTTGATGCGATCGGCGCTCTGGGCGAAGACATAGAGTTCGTCGTCCTGAGCGAGAAGCTTGACCTCGACGCCCTCGCGGGCCTTCCGCCAGGGCTTTTCGACGAGCTGCTTTTCGAGGCGCGTCAGGCGGCCCTTCGGCGTTCCCACCAGATAACTCACGGGTGGATCGCTGGCCCGCATTTCGGCGAGAACGTCTTCCGTCGGCACGCCACGATCCATGACCCAAACGCGTCGCGCCTTGCCGTACTGGCTTTCGATCTTGGCGCAGGAACATCGCGCAGCGTCTTGCAGTCGGCGGTGTTGCCGGGAAGAACCTCATAGGCGAGCGGCAGGCCGTCCGGCGTGACGACCAGCGCGATGACGAGTTGCGGGCAATCGGGCCGCTTGTCGCGGCTGTAGCCGTGCCGTCGCTTGCGTGCCCTCGGGAAGATCGGAGGCGTTGACTTCGAAATAGGTGCTGGTCAGATCGTAGAGCAGCACATCGAACGAGGCGTTGAACAGATCGCGCCAACGCTGCGGTCAGATGCGAGAACAAAGCCTGTTTGTGGGCCAGCAGCAGGTCGTGGCAGGCGTAGAGCTTGTGGGCTTCGGCGAGGCCGAAGTCCGACGCCAAGAAGATCGGCCATAGCGCTGTCGTGAAACCATTGGCGATGCAGCCGCCACTCGCTGCCCGGATCGATGAGCCGATAGGCCACCAGCACTTGCAGCACATGATCCCAGCGCGTGCCCTTGCGGCTGGGCGGCAGGCGCTCCGCCCAGAATCGATCGAGCCGCAACTGGCTCCACAGAACGCCCGCGAGCCAGCAGGCGCCAAATTGGCGTGGCCGGCAAAGCCGCATCTCGCTGAGCCGCAACCGCACCACGTCGTCGTCGGCCAAACCTCGCAACGATCCTCGGGGAACAGCGCCAGCGCGCGCGACCGGCCGGCGTCCTCGTCGAACACCTCGACCGCCCTGCGCCAAGCTTCTGCTTGCGAGGAATTGATCTCGCCGAGGTAGAGCACATGACGCTGCACCACCCGGCCGCTGTCGAGCCGCCGGTTCTCGACGACGCTCCAGTAGAGATGCGTCTTCCCGTTCTTTCGCCGCTCGGTCTTTCGTAGGAACATGGCGGCGACGATTTAGCCATGCGTGGTCGAGTCTGGGAATCCCGCTGCAAGATTTAGTTGGTCTTCACTACAGCCCTTTTTGGCGTTGTTTTCGAAGTCCGCATCAATCAGTTCAAATGCTTAAACGCCGTGGACAACCGGAAAATCGAGTTGTCCAACAGGCGAATCCGCGAAGTCGGGTTAAGAGAAGAAATTGTCGTCCCCGTGAAAACGGGGACCCAGTGTCGTAGGGCTCCGCGGGTTCGGGGCTTTCGGCCTGTCTCGGCAACCCAAGCATCCCCACGCTGGATCCCCGTTTTCGCGGGGATGACAGCAAGGGAACGTTGACAAAGCATTATATTAACTTCGGCCGCCTACTGGCCACACGGATAAGTTCACTGTCACCGTAACCCAAAGTGAACCTGACGGCTCCAGAGGAATGACGCGCCTCACTCTCCAAAGGAATGGGGACATCTCCCCTCACCCGTCGGCGAGCAAACGCAGAACATTGACGGCGGCTTGTACGTCTTGTGTATCGCCCCCCTGCTTGAATTGTTCGAGGACGGGCGTCAGGACGGCGCTGCCCTCGCCGCGCCGGGCCGATTTAAGATACAATCGAGCCATGCTCGTAGCGGTGCGAAGTTCCCAGGCTCTGGCATCCTGCCGCTTCGCAAGATCGAGTGACCGCAGCAACATCGCTTCCGATACGCGGGGAGCGCGGCACGCCCACACTCTCAGAATTTCTGGAGCACACCAGATATCCTCGTCCGCCTGCGCGCGCGTCAAGGTATCCGCTCCCAGAAATCCGCCATCGAAGGTGGAGAAAAGGTCAACCTGCGCTGGAATTTTCGGCTTGATCACGGAATGCGCGTTTCCCCGTCCCAGTGTCGCTACCGCTCCGCCGAGAAACCGGCGATAGAGCAAACCCCATTCATGATAATGTTGGAATGCCTGTTGCGAGCGTTCAAGAAGAATGCCGACGAGAGTATGCGCCACCTCATTATCCCCACGCCAGATGGCGATGGGACACATATTGAAGGTGATCACCCAGCAGGTGGATTGTTCATGTCCGCGTTGCATCGCCTCAGCAAGGCATTCCTTTGCCACCGCTTTGGCGTCATCTGGATAGCCGCGTAGCCATAACGTCCGCGCGAAGATGGCCCTTGCCGCTATCCCGTGGTCGATATCGTACGCGTGCATGGCCGGGGACGGCGCTGCCGTTTGATCGGACCGCAAGGCTTGCTCGATGTGTTTTTGCGCACGGACATGTTGACCGAGATCACTCAGCGCCCGGGCTAGAATGCGGTTGCTGCGAAATTCCGCGGTCGGGTCCGCCGCCCTGCGCGCTGTCGCTTCGAACAATCGCGCGTAGTGCAGCGCCTGACGATAGCTCCCAATATTGCCGGCTTGCCCGTACAACATCCAAAGGACGCGGAGCTCGTGAGCCTCGTCGCCGATATCCCGCGCAATGTCCCGCGCCCTCAGAAGTTGGTTTTCGGGAGCCAGCTCCCACCCTTCGGTATAGTAATCTGCCTGCGCCACCGCCGTGCGAAGCGCCATTTCGGAACGGAGGGCCGCCTCACTTGGCGGCAGTGCGCTGGCGCTTGCCGAGATATGAATTAATGCGAGGTCGAGATATTTTTTATGCTCCCTCAGAAGGGAGAGTTTGAGAAAGACCGGCGTCGCGGCCGAGGCCAGATCGACACCAAGGGTGAGATCGCCGCCGCGCACGAGGGACCACTCCAGAGCCGCGCGGATATCGGCCGTGGCTCGGCGCAGCGCCGTTTCGCCGTCTCGATCGGGAATGAAGTCCCGGCACACCTGCAGGAATAATTGCCCATGACGCCGCCGCTGAGCGTGAGCCCTGCCGCTTTCCTCTAGTTTGTCCTGCGCATAGGTCCTCGTGGTGTCGAGCAAGCGGTAGCGGAGGAATGTTTGATCGTCGCGTCCCGCAATCACCAAGGATTTGTCAAGAAGACTGGTCAGACGATCGCTGGCCTCGGTCAAGCGGACGCCCATCACGAAGGCGGCAACTTCCAACGTGAAGCTTCCATGAAACACCGAGACGTCGCTCAGGGCCGCCTGATCTTCGGATGTCAGCAGGCGGTAGCTCCAGTCGAGCGTGGCGCGCAGCGTTTGGTGGCGCGGGAGCGCCGTGCGGCGCCCGTGCGTCAGGATAGCGAAACAGTCCTCAAGCGAGTTGGCGAGGCCCTGCACTCCAAGCCCCTGCAGCCGCCCGGCGGCGAGCTCGATGGCGAGGGCAATACCATCCACCCGCCGGCAGATTTCGGCTACGCAAGGCGCATCCGTGTCGCTGAGCTGGTAGCCGCCGAGCGCAAAGGCGGCCCGTTCCTCGAACAACTCGACCGCCGGATAGCCCCGCGCCTCTTCAGCCGTTAGAGCGGAAGAATCCGGCGGCGCGTCCAACGGCGAGATTTGATGAACCCACTCGCCTTCGGCGCGGAGCCGCTCGCGGCTCGTCGCCAGAATCGTGACACCAGGCGCGCTGCCAAGCAGGCCCTCGACGAAGGCCGCTGCAAGGCTCACGACATGCTCGCAATTGTCGAGTACGATGAGAACGCGACGATCCGCGACGGCGGCGGCGATGTCGTCGACCGGATTCCCTTGCAGACGGGGATTGAGGCCGAGAGCGGCGATGACCGCCGCCGCCATCTGTGGCGCGCTCTCGATTGAGGCAAGTTCTACAAAGGTAACCGCGTCGAAGGCCGCGCGCAGGCGATCCGCCACGGCAATGGCCACTGTTGTCTTGCCGATGCCGCCCGCGCCGACCAACGACAGCAGCCGGCGCCGCATTGCTTCGGCTGTCAGGGCGGCGATGACGTCCTCCCGGCCAACCACCCGGGCGATCCGAACCGGAAGACGGTGCGGCCTCAGCCTCTTTGCCGGAGGGGCCTCGGGAGCAGGCTTTCCAGGCGTCGTCTCGACGTCGGGAGCGAAGCAATATCCGCGTCCCGAAACCGTCGTAATGAAACGCTCTCCGTCACCTCCCAAAGCTCTGCGAACGGCCGACATGCCGACCCGTAGCGCCGTCTCGTCAACGGCGGCCCCGCGCCAGACCACATGCGTCAATTCGTCTTTCGACAGGATATGGCCCGGATTCGACGCCAGGGTGATCAGGATATCGAGCGCGCGGCTGCCCAGTTTGACCGGTTTGCCGCGCCGCCAAAGGATTCGCGCGACGGGAGCAAGCTCGAACTCCCCAAACTTAAGCCGCTCTCCGACTGCGCTCTTGAGCTTCAGTGACATCGCCGTCCCAGCCAACGCTGCGCGGCGGAGACTAGGCAAATTTCGTCCTCGGGGCAAACGCTTCGCTCTTTGGCAAAAGCCATAACTTTTCAATCTGTTACGTTGCCGGGCGACCCGCGAGTCCGCCGTAACAACCAATCACATTTTTTCACTGGCGAGGTCAGTGCGGGAGTGGGACTGATGACGGTCCTCGGCGCGCACGCCGGACGTAAGAAGCGGGTCCCACTCACAAAGACATAGTTCGACGACCCCATCAAACATAAGGAGAAGATCATGACGCAGTCCATAAAGAACGTCGTCCTGGTGCATGGAGCATTCGCGGACGGCTCCGGCTGGAAGAGGGTCGCCGACATCCTCAAGAAGGATGGCTACAAGGTGTCGGTGGTACAGCACCCCGAGACGTCTTACGCCGACGACCAAAAGTACACGAAAGCCGCCATCGACGCGATCGGCGCGCCGGTCGTCCTGGTCGGCCACAGTTATGGCGGCTCCGTCATCACCGAGGCCGGCAATCATCCCAACGTTAAAGCGCTTGTCTATATCGCCGCATTCGCGCTCGACGAGGGAGAGAGCTGCGCGTCGATCGAACAGGACGTGCCGCAAGCTTCCAAGGCTTTCAAACCGGACAGCAACGGGCTTTGGTGGATTGACGAGGCGCATTTTGTCGCCGACTTCGCCGCGGACATTCCACGGGATGAGGCGGAGTTCATGGCAATATCGCAGGTCCCGATCTCAACCGACGCGTTCACCCACAAAGTCAAGAATCCTGCCTGGAAGCATAAGCCTACCTGGTACATGATCGCCACCGACGACCGATCCATCAATCCGGAGCAAGAGCGCATGATGGCCAAACGCGCCAAGGCCAAGACCGTCGAAGTCAAGGCGAGCCATGTAGCCTACATCTCTCATCCTGAAGAGAGCGCGAAGCTTATCAAAGAGGCGGCAACCAGCGTGCCGATCAGCAGCGCGGCGTGAGCGCAGATCAACGTCATTACGCCTCGTCCGGAGGGCAGCATGAAAAATCAAATCTACGTCGAATCCCGGGACGGAAAATTTCTGGCCTACGTTGCCCGGCCGGCCAAGCTGCCAGCACCCGCCGTCGTCGTTCTTCAAGAATTGTTTGGCGTTAACGCCGATATCCGGGCGACGTGCGATGAACTGGCGGCTCAGGGGTTCCTCGCGGCCGCCCCCGACCTGTTCTGGCGTCAGGAGCCGGAGGTCGACCTCGACGTCACCTCCGACGCCGACTGGCAGCACGGGCTTCGTCTCTATCAGGCCTATGAGCGGGATGCCGGTGTCGGGGACATCGAGGACACGATTGATGCCGTCGCCAGACTGCCCGAGTGCAGCGGCAAGGTCGCCGTCCTCGGCTACTGCCTTGGCGCTCTTATGGCGTTCCTGACGGCTGCGCGCCATAAGGGGATCGACGCCGCGGTCGCCTATCACGGCGGTGACACCGAGAAATATCTCGGCGAAGTCGGCGGCCTCAACGCACCGCTACTTATGCATCTCGCCGAAGAGGACGAAGCCGGCCACCAATTCCAATCTGAAGTCGGCCACCGTTCCGATCTGAAGCCGGCCAGGGTTCCGATTTGAAGTCGGCCACCTGGCGTCAGCTTCCGCGGATCGGAGTCATGATGTTTCGGCTTGGCCGGATTGGTCAAGCCGGGATGGATATCGGGGCCCTAGATTGAGAAGAAGTTCGGGGCTCGTTGGGGTGGCGGTGGGCAACGACGGGCGGAGCGCGCTCTCCATTGCGCCGTAGCGTAGCCCGTCGTTGTCCACGGCCTTGGCGCACGCCCAGTTTGGAGTGAGCCGATCTGGCCGACGCTCGCCGGTTTCATGACGATGGCCTCCGCTTACGCAGGCTCTCGCCGGCCAGCTCAATTCGATAGGCGTTGTGAATGACGCGATCCAGGATAGCGTCGGCGAGCGTGGGAATGCCGATCAGATTATGCCAACGATCCACGGGAACCTGACTGGTGATGATGAGCGAGCCCTTGTCGTAGCGGTCCTCGACGATTTCAAGCAGGCCGCGCGCTTGCTCGGCGGTGAGCGTCTCTGGTCCCCAATCGTCGAGGATCAGCAGTTTGACGCGGCCAGGGATCGCAGCAGCCTGGCGTAGCGCGCATCGCCGTGTGCTATGGCCAGATCGGCGAACAGCCGGGGCACGCGAGTGTAGAGGACGGACAGGTTCTCTCGGCAAGCCTGTTGGCCGAGCGCGCAGGCGAGCCAGCTTTTGCCCAAACCAGACGCCCCGGTGATGAGGAGATTGCGCCGCTCGGCGATCCAGTGGCCGGCGGCGAGGTTGAGGAATAGCGCGCGGTCGAGCCCACGCGGCGTCTGATGATCGACGTCCTCGACGCTGGCGAAGTGACGCAGCTTTGCGCCCCTGGCCCGTGTTTCAAACTGTTTTTGCCGGCGCAGCGTCAGTTCGTATTCCAGCAGCAGTCCGAGCCATTCGGCGTGATCGAGGCCGCGGGCTTCGGGCTTGTGTTCGAGTTCCTAAATCCCTTGGCCAAGCCGTAAAGGCCGAGCGTGTTCGATTCGTAGAGTGTGGGATGGGCGCGCATGGGGATTTCCTGTCAGTTGTAGTAGCGGGGACCGCGGACATTGGCGTGGTCGAACCCAGCGTGACGGGGCGGGGCGTCCGGGCTGGGGCGTCGAACTTGCGGGCGAGGAGAGAGGCGACGCCCTTGCAATTGAGGACGCCAGTTGGATGGGCTCGGGCCGAGACGGTCTCGATGCGGAGGGCGTCGAGCCCGCGAGACGAGCGTAAAATGCCCCGACAAGTTCGGAACCCTTGTTCGGGATGCCGCCGGCTGGCGAGCACGGCGCTGATCAAGGCTTCAGTGTTGGGCCCGATCTTGCCGGCCCAGCGGCGGAAGCGATCCGGCGTCCACTCGGCGTAATGCCGGTGGGAACTGGGCATATGGTCCGGGTCCGTGCCGTGCTTGCGGCCCATATAGCGGCGCTCGTGGACGCGCGACGCGTTGGCCGCGATGGAAATCTCGACGGTGGGCGCGGTAACGCGCACATCAACTTCCCGCGAATGAGCGCGTGCGGAACCGAGTACAGGAAGTCATGGACCTCGATGTGATAATCGAGGTTGACCCGCGCGCGTCGCCATTCCGCGAACTCCCAATCCTCGGCCGGCAAGCCGTTGAGGGCGGCGCGCTCGATCTTCTCGAACAGCTCGCGCCGGCTTAACCCCAGTTTGCGCATCGGACGCGCGTTCATGCGTTGCATGACCATCGCGATGGCCTCGTTGCGCTCGGCGAGCGAGAAGAACGTCTGCGCGCGCAATCGCCCGAGGATGTAGGTCTGAGCGAACCTAACGCCGGCTTCGACCTCGCCTTGTCTCTTGGCTTGTGAGGCCGCGCCGGGAGGATGCCCACCGAATAATGCGCCGCCATCGCGCCGTAGGTTCGGTTGATCTCGGGATCGTAAAATGAGGCCTTGTTGACGCCG
>CAVQBX010000013.1:0-15703 GCA_963710855.1 uncultured Pseudomonadota bacterium
ACATTCGAACGAATGGCGCGGCGCTTATTGCTCCGGCATCCCGGCTTTGCGCAGGCCGTCGGTACACCCGCTCGTAAACCTCGACGCGGGCTCGAATCGGCTCTGTCCAGAGAAGTAGGCCTTCAATGCCGCGATCGTCTTGAGCGGCCCGGTGGAGGGCAGCGCGAGATAGCGCTGCAGCGCCTCGCGCGCTTCCGCGTCATGGCCGGTCAAAGCGAGCGCCGCCACAAGGGTTGCATGCACATATTGGAACCGGATTCGCACGGCGATCGCTTGCGAGCCGCTCAATCGCCTGGTCATAATTCTTCAGCCCGAAATTGGCCCACGCTTGCCGCCGTACAAATAGGCGAGCTGCGGATCGTGCGGGCTCGCCAGAATCGCCTTGTTCAAATATTCGAGGCTTTTTTCGAATTCCCCGAGGTTTCCGTAGTCGAAGCCCAGTTCGCCGACGGCGTCCACGTTGGACGGGTCCAGGGCGAGCGCGCGCTCGTCCTCCGCGACGGCTTCCTCGGCGCGCCCCTGGGCCCGAAGGATGCGCCCTTCACGGTGAGTCCAAGTCCAATCCGGATCGAGGGCGAGCGCCTTGGACGCCAATTCGTCGGCCCGCTCGAGGTCGCCTTTAGGGTCGCTGGAAACGCCAAGCGCCACCGGCATGAAGAACTTGTCGCCCCAACACCATCAGGGCGCGGACATTGTTGGGATCGATGGCGAGCGCCTGTTCGCAGAGCGCGTAGGCCGCATCCGCCTCCTTGCCGATCCCTCCGGCCTTCCAGGCGCCAGGGAGCATTGCAGCGCCAAGTCCTCGGCGTCGCGATTGGCCGCGGGCGTCCGTTTGACGCCCGCGTCGTAGGCCTGCTGCGAGTTGAAAGTCGAGGCGTTCGCCAGATGCGTGACGATCGCGTCCTGCGTCTGCAACAGATCGGCGCGGGGCGTGTCGAATTGTTCGGCCCAGAGGTGAGCGCCGCTGCCGGCGTCGATGAGCTGGGCGTTGACCCTCATCCGATCGCCGCTCGGCTGCACCGAGCCTTCGAGAACATAGCGCACGCCCAGATCCTTGCCGATCGCCTTGGCGTCGACCGCCTTGCCCTTGAAGGTCATGGCCGTGTTGCGCGCGATGACGAAGGTGTCGCGCATGCGCGCGAGACCGGTGGTCAGTTCGTCGGTCAGGGCGTCGACGAGGTAGTCCTGCCCCGGATCGCCCGACAGATTGGCGAAGGGCAGCACGACGATCGAAAGACGCGCGGCCTCGGCGGGCGCCTTCGCGGCGACGATTGCGGGCCGGTTCGCCTCGAGGAACCACCACGCGCCGCCCGCGATCAGAACCACCAGCGCCGCGAGCGCGGCGGCGAGCGGCGCGAGCCCGAAACGCCGCTTCTGCGGCGCGGGCGCGCGGGCTCGCGCCGGCTTCGCCTCGGCGAGGGACGCCCACTTGCAGCGAATAGGCGCGGATCGGCTCGGCGATGTTCTTGAGCTGGGTCGGGCCGAGATCGGTGACCTGGAGATCGAGCCGGCCCTCACTTGGCGGTAGGCGTCCTCGGACAGACAGATCGCGCCCGGCGCGGCGATGCCTTCCAATCGCGCGGCGATGTTGACGCCGTCGCCCATCAGATCGCCGTCGCTCTCCTCGACCACGTCGCCGAGGTGAATGCCGATCCGGAACACGATGCGGCGGTCCTCGGGCACGCCGGCGTTGCGCTCGATCATCGCGTTCTGCACTTCGATCGCGCACGCACGGCGTCGACGACGCTGCGGAACTCGATGAGCGAGCCGTCGCCGGTGCGCTTGACGATCGGCCGTGGTGCACGGCGATGGTCGGGTCGATCAGATCGCTGCGCAGCGCCCGCAGCCGCGCCAGGATGCGATCCTCGTCCGCGCCGGCGAGCCTGGAATAGCCGACGACATCGGCGGCAAAGGATCGCCGCGAGTTTCCGGGTCTCGCTCATTGCTCCGGCATCCCGGCCTTGCGCAGGCCGTCGAGGGTCCGTTCGTCGCGATCGACGAGGCGCGGATCGACGTGCTGTTCGGAGACGAAGTGGTCTTTCCATGCCAGCGATCGTCTTGAACGGCCCGGTGGAGGGCAGCGCGAGAAAGCGCTTGAGCGCCTCGCGCGCTTCCGCATCATGACCGGTCAAGGCGAGCGCCGCCACAAGGATTGCATGCGCAAACGCGTTGTAATCAGGATTTATCGCGATCGCCCGGCGAGCCAATTCAATCGCCTGGTCATAATTCTTCAGCGCGAAATTGGCCTCCGCCTTCGCGCCGTACCAATAGCGGAGCGTCGGATCGTGCGGGCTCGCCCAAATCGCCTTGTCCAAATATTCGAGGCTCTTGTCGAATTCCCCGAGGTTTGCGTAAGCGAAGCCCAGTTCGCCGGCGGCGTTCACGTTGGACGGGTCCAGGGCGAGCGCGCGCTCGTCTTCCGGCGACGGCTTCCTCGGGGCGCCCCTGAGCCCGAAGGACGGCGCCCTTCACGAGGTGAGTCCAAGTCCAATCCGGATCGAGGGCGAGCGCCTTCGACGCCAATTCGTCGGCCCGCGCGAGGTCGCCTTTAGGGTCGCCGGAAACGCCAAATATCGCCCGCATGTTGAACTTGACCCCCAACGCCATCAGGGCGCGGACATTGTTGGGATCGATGGCGAGCGCCTGTTCGCAGAGCGCGAAGGCCGCATCCGCCTCCTTGCCGATATATCCGGCCTTCCATTGCGCCCTCGGAGCATTGCAGCGCCAAGTCCTCGGCGTCGCGATTGGCCGCGGGCTTCCGTTTGACGCCTGCGACGTAGGCCTGCTGGAGCTGAAGGTCGAGCGTATTCGCCAGATGCGCGACGATCGCGTCCTGCGTCTGCAACAGATCGGCGCGGGGCGTGTCGAATTGTTCGGCCCAGAGGTGAGCGCCGCTGCCGGCGTCGATGAGCTGGGCGTTGACCCTCATCCGATCGCCGCTCGGCTGCACCGAGCCTTCGAGAACATAGCGCACGCCCAAATCCTTGCCGATCGCCTTGGCGTCGACCGGCTTGCCCTTGAAGGTCATGGCCGTGTTGCGCGCGATGACGAAAGTGTCGCGCATGCGCGCGAGACTGGTGGTCAGTCCGTCGGTCAGGGCGTCGACGAGGTAGTCCTGCCCCGGATCGCCCGACAGATTGGCGAAGGGCAGCACGACGATCGAAAGACGCGCGGCCTCGGCGGGCGCGTTCGTGGCGACGCTTGCAGGCCGGTTCGCATCGAGGAGCCACCACGCGCCGCCCGCGATCAACGACCAGCAGCGCCACGAACGCGGCCGCGAGCGGGGCCAGCCGAACCGGCGCTTCTGCGGCGTGGGCGGGCAGGCTTCAGGTTCGCCGGCTTCGCCTGGGCCGGGACGCCCACTTGCAGCGAATAGGCGCGGATCGGCTCGGCGATATTCTTGAGCTGCGTCGGGCCGAGATCGGTGACCTTGAGATCGAGCCGCCCCTTGACCTGCCGATAGGCGTCCTCGGATAGACAGATCGCGCCCGGCGCGGCGATGCCTTCCAATCGCGCGGCGATGTTGACGCCGTCGCCCATCAGATCGCCGTCGCTCTCCTCGACCACGTCGCCAAGATGGATGCCGATACGAAAATCGATGCGCTGGTCGGCCGGCACGCCAACATTGCGTTCGATCATCGCGTTCTGAAAGGTGATCGCGCAGCGCACCGCCTCGACCACGCTGCGGAACTCGATGAGAGCCCCGTCGCCGGTGCGCTTGAACACGCGCCCGTTCTGGCTGGCGACGGTGGGATCGATCAGTTCCGAGCGCAGTGTCCGCAACCGCGCGAGCGTGCGGTCCTCGTCCGCGCTCGCCATCCGGCTGAAGCCGACGACGTCGGCGGCCAGGATCGCAGCGATCTTGCGGGTTTCCGCCATCGTGCCCCTCACGCACGAGGCACAATAACGTAAAGGTTGGCCAATCGCGAATGGCGGCTTTGGGTCGAAACGCGCCTGTCGCGATTGTCGCTCGCGATCGGCTGGCTTGACCGTCTCAAAGGGGTCGACTTCCGCCGGTCGCGACTATCGAACACCGGTCGACTCGGCCGCCTTGATTGGGTCGATTTCGGGCGGCGCGCCGAGCGCAAAAGTCGCAAAATCCGGCTCCCTCTAACCTAAGGAGCCTACCATGGATGAAGCTGTAGTCTTGGCCGCCCCGAGACCGTGGAACAAAGGCAAACTAATGGGGCAGAAGGCACCATTCAAGCTCAGGGAGATTTGGGCAATACGTGTCCGACTGCAGATACACCGTCGAGCGCGGGAATTGGCGCTGTTCGACCTTGGCATCGATAGCAAGCTGCGGGCTTGCGATCTCGTCAAGCTGAAGGTTCGCGATGTCTGCCGCGGCGACCGCGTCGCTGCACGCACCATCGTGGTGCAACAAAAGACCTCCAGACCGGTGCAGTTTGAAATCACAGAGCCCACACGAACCGCTCTCGCAGATTGGATTAAGTCGTCAGGTTTGAGGTCGGACGACTATCTCTTTCCAAGCCGCATCCACGAATTGCCCCATCTGAGCACCCGGCAGTATGCCCGGATCGTCGATTCTTGGGTCGACGAAATCGGTCTTGATTCGGCTGCTTATGGCACGCACTCCATGCGACGTTCGAAGGCGTCCTTAATCTATCGACGCACAAAGAACTTGCGTGCTGTCCAACTGCTGTTGGGCCACACAAAGATTGAGAGTACGGTTCGCTATCTCGGGATCGAAGTCGAGGATGCTTTGGAGTTGGCGGAGCAAACTGAAGTGTGACTTTGCAAACGAGCCGGATCGCTTCGCAAAAAGCTCGAACTCGATCCGGCTCACATGGGGGAGAGCGGACATTTGCCCATGATTTCTGCACAAAGTCGCTGATATTTCGAGGCCGAAGGAAGCGAGCGAAATTGTTGATTTCTGCGCGGCGCTTTGGTGCGCTCGGCGGCGATGGACTCGCCGCGTCGCCGCTCTCTTTGAGAGAGGACACGAGATGGTCTATGATCCGTGCGTGTGCTATGTTGCGCCGTCGTCATCCTGCGCCGGAGGACGGGCAGCCAAAGGAAATGCCCATGACGCGTCGCCGCCCTCACCTCTTGGAAGTTTGGGGTATCACGGGGCTTCTTGCAGCCGCAGTGGTGAGCCCAGCCCTATCGCAGGAAAAACCCTCGCCCGGTGAGACAAAGCAAATCGCCGAGGAAGCCTATATCTACGGCTTCCCCTTAATCATGAATTATGCCGTTTTCTATGAATATTTCGTCGACAAGGCGGGGCCGCAATTCAAGGCACCCCCGAACGAACTCTACAATACTGCACGGGTCTATACGCCGCAGGATACGACAATTGTGACGCCCAACAGTGACACGCCATACTCCTTTGTCGCTATGGACTTGCGCGCCGAACCCTTCGTGGTCTGCAACCCCGATATTGAGACATCCCGCTATTTCTCCGTGCAACTCGTCGACATGTACACGTTCAACTTTGGCTACATGGGGACCCGGACAACAGGCAACCACGCCGCGTGCAACATGGTTACGGGGCCGGGCTGGAAGGGCGAGAAACCCGAAGGAATTGGTCAGGTCTTCCCTAGCGAGACTGACTTCGCATTCGCCCTCATTCGCACCCAGCTTTTCAATGCAGCCGACCTCGGCAACGTGACCAAAATACAAAGTGGATATCGGGCGGTGACGCTTTCCCGCTTCCAAAACAAGCCTACACCACCAGCCGCCCCAGAGATCAACTGGCCCAAGATCGACAAGCAGATGGCCGCCGCCGACCCGTTCGCCTATCTGAACTTCGTCCTTACGCTCTGCCCGCCCATTGGCCCGGCCGTCGTGGAAATCCCGATGCGCGAGCGATTTGCGAAGATAGGCGTCGAGGCGGGGAAATCCTTCCCGGTTGGAACGCTAACGACCGAAGAGAAGGCGGCGCTTGAGGATGGGGCGAAAAACGGGCTGACGAAGATTAAGTCCGTGATCGGCAACCTTGGAGGCATAGAGAACGGCTGGATTGTCGCTACGAACGGCTTCGGTGATCGACAGGCATACGCGGGCGACTTCGCACTTCGAGCCGCTGCGGCCGCCGCTGGGATTTATGGCAACGACGCCGTCGAAGCCCTTTATCCGATACTTTCGAAGGACAGCGACGGCGAGAAGCCGGATGGCAGCACGGGCCGCTACAAGTTGACGTTTCCGGCTGACGGGCTTCCCCCTGTCAACGCGTTCTGGTCTGTGACCATGTATGACGGCAAGACGCAGCTTCTGATCAACAATCCGATCAACCGCTATCTGATCAACACGCCGATGCTGCCGGACATGAAGAAAGCCGCCGACGGCTCGCTGACGATCTACATGCAGAAGGACTTCCCCGGCAAAGACCTTGAGTCCAACTGGCTTCCGGCTCCGGATGGCCCGATCTACACCGTTTTGCGGCTCTACCTACCGAAAGAATCCGCCCTTAAGGGAACGTGGAAACCGCCGGCGGTGGAACGGATCAAATAGGCGTGGTTTACCCCTTCGTTTCGACTGCCCAACTGGGGAAAGGCTCTCAAAACCTCCCCTTTTCTTGGCGATTCCACGCGGTGCAGAAATCTTGATAGTCGTCCGTGAAGTATCCTGAAACTCTTTGTTTCGTGGGTAATTGCGCGGTTCGGCAAGTATTGGCATTTGCAAGAACTGGCGGTCGATCAGCTTGATTTCTTGCAAATTGAACGGCGGCTTTGGTCGTGATTCTCTTGCTTCATCGGCGCGATGGAGGGTGATTCGATGCGGCCAAAGGAGCGGCGCGATAGCGGGCAGAGCGATCTGTTCAAGGCGCGGCTCGACCAGATCGTCGATCTGAACCATCCGCTGGCGAAGCTGGCGCGGACGATCGACTGGCGCTTTCTGGAAGAGCGGTTCGGCGCGGTCTATTCGGACGGATCAGGCCAGCCGCCATTGCCGACGCGGCTAATGGCGGGCCTGGCGATCCTCAAGCATATGCACGATCTGTCCGACGAGGTTTTGTGCGAGCGCTGGATCGAGAACCCCTATTATCAGCTGTTCTGCGGCGAGGAGTTCTTTCAGCACGCGCTGACGTTCGACCGCTCGTCGATGACGCGCTGGCGTCAGCGCATGGGCGAGGAGAAGCTGGTCGCGCTGATCCAGGAAAGCCTGAACGTCGCCACGCGCACTGGCGCTGCCAAACCGGCCGACTTTTCCAAGGTCATCGTCGACACCACGGTCCAGCCCAAGGCGGTGGCGTTCCCGACCGACGCCAAGCTGATGCATCGGGCGCGCGAGCGGCTGATCAGGCTGGCCAAGAAGCATGGCCTCACCTTGCGCCAATCCTACGAGCGCGTCGGCAAGCGCGCGCTGATCGCCCATCAGCGCTACGCGCACGCCAAGCAGTTCAAGCGGGCCAACCGCGCGCTGCGGACCCTGCGCACCTATCTTGGTCGAGTGACGCGCGACATTGTGCGCAGGATCAAGGGCGACGCGGCGCTGGAGGAGGTTTTCGGCGTGTCTCTGATGCTGGCGCGGCGGGTGCGCGAGCAGCGTCAGAACCAGCGAGGGCCGAAGGTCTATTCGCTGCATGCGCCGGAGGTCGAATGCATCGGCAAGGGCAAGGCGCATCGCCCCTATGAATTCGGCGTCAAGGTTTCCATCGCCACGACGCTCCATCATTCCAAGGGCGGCCAGTTCATCGCTCACGTGAAGGCGCTGCCGGGCAATCCTTATGATGGCCACACGCTGGCGGCGGTCATTCCCGAAATGGAGACGCAGATCGGCGCCAGTCTGTCGCGCATCGTCGCCGACCGCGGCTATCGCGGGCACAACGCGCCGCCGGACTATCGC
The DNA here is from genome assembly GCA_963710855.1 of uncultured Pseudomonadota bacterium. Lineage (GTDB taxonomy): Bacteria > Pseudomonadota > Alphaproteobacteria > Rhizobiales > Beijerinckiaceae > Roseiarcus. The sequence goes on from CAVQBX010000013.1 coordinate 7,810, forward strand.
TTCAAGGTCTATATCTCCGGCCAGAAGCGGCGCGTCACCGAACACATCAAGCGTGAACTGCGCCGGCGCTCGGCCGTTGAGCCGGTTATCGGCCACGCCAAAGGCGAACATCGGATGGGCCGCAACTACCTCGCCGGCCAACGGGGCGATGCCACCAACGCCGTTCTCGCCGCCGCCGGCTACAACTTCAGACGGCTCCTGGCCTGGCTGGCGATCTTGTTGTTCGCATTCCTGTGCGCCATGACGCGACCGGCCGCATCACAAAATCAGCCCGTCACCATCTGATCTGTGTTCTTCACGGACGACTTGATATTTGAGCCCCGACGAACGTCGCCTTTGGGTCGATTCCGGTCCGATTGTTCGGAAACCAAGCGCTTGAATTTGACCCCCAAGCAATGCAACTCTGACGCTCGGCATCCGCTGCACTTTCCGGCGCTGCGAGACCAAGCTTTGAGTCGAACCGCTGGCCGCGATTTATGCGCTGGAAAGGGCAGTTTGCCTTTTTTGTGGATCGAGTGAAAAGCGATACTTTTTGTAATACTCGATATGCGTCTGTTTTTTCAATAGGTTATGAGACCTCACGCTGGCAGTCGAATCGTTAGACTGGCTAACTACAAGTTATCTGTTCCAGGGTTTCGCGGGTTGCGAACGGAAATGACGCGATCCGAAGCGTACGCAATTCTGACTGCGCAAACGCATTAGAACGCCGCTCGCCGCCCTCCGCGCGCCCGCCGCTACTTACCCACCGGAGCACTAAGCGACGCCGCTGTGCGTGGCGCTCTGTGCATTTCTCCGCGCACGCTTTCGTCCGAGCAAGTCGCCTTGTGTTCTCGCGCTTTCGGAGTGTATGTTTTTTTGCATGTCCGACGCTGCCTCGCCCGCCAACAGCAATCGTTTCAAGAAGGGCCAGCGGCCGGTCGGGCGAGCAAAAGGCACGCCGAACAGAACCACGATTGACGTGATGAGAATGGCGCAGCAATACGGGCCGGACGTCATCAAAGAGATCGCCCGCCTCGCGCTGGAATCCAAGAGCGAAGCAATTCGTGTCAGTGCTGGTCAGGTTATTCTTGACCGGGCTTATGGCAGGGCGACGCAGATGCACGAACTGCCGCCGGGCGCGGACGCGATCTTCCACGTGACGATGAATTTGCCGCGCCGCGATCCCCGCCCGCGAGATGCCGACGCTGAGGGTTTCGAGTACAAGGACGGCACGATCCTGCCGCCAATCACGATCGAGCACTAGGCCGCGACGCGTCGGGCTGCGCGCGCCTCGTCCCCTATTCGGCGCTATTTTAGCGGATGCCCCCGCCGCCGATCGGCGCGCAGAATGACTGATCGGTCTGTTCGCTTGCGTCTGGCAGTAGCTCCGTAGCGGGGCATAGCGGGGCGTTTACTCATTCTAGACGCGCGACGGAGGGTGTATATTTGTTTGCCGCACAAAAATATTGTGTAGACGGTGCAAATGCCCCACTATGCTCCACTACACTTCAACTTGACTCAGAAGGGATAGCCCTCGCTCGATTTTAGTTCGATGCTCGATTTTAGTTCGATGCCGACGTGGGTTTGGCGCTGTTCCCCTCTCGAACCTCGCCGGCCGTCCTCAATTCCAGGTTCAGCAGCACGCAAATCGCGTCCAAACCATGCTTTGGAGCCGTGGTGTGTCCGGCCTTCATTTTCACACCAGCTTTGCCATCGCTTCCACAGTGTCTCTTTCTCCACCTCAAAACCCGGCCCAACGTTGCAACAATCGCGGACGAAGGCTTTGACCGGCGCGGCCAACAACTCGATTTCGTCCAACGCCTCCGTCGCGGATTTCGGGGGAACGAAGCGACGCCGCTCTTGTAGCCGGCGATAGCCCGCAATCGACCAGTTCAAGACCCCCGGGAGTTCGGCCACGAGCCGTTCTGTTAGCGCCGGGTCTTCCTTGCCAAAAAAACTCTTGGTCAAAAGCAGGAGCAAGAATCGCCCCGCGAGCGCGCCGGATCCGTCGCCGAGGCTTGGCAATATGTTTGTCAAGATAACGAATCGCGTCCGTAAGCGACCTGTCCAGGCCTGTCGAAATTTCCGATGGACGGTTATCCCATCCTCCCCAGAGATCGCTAGCAGCCGCTCGACGATCACCGACTTATCTGTCCTGCTGCCGATCCGCGCATCTGACACAATGGCCAACGGTGCAGTAATTAGCGGCTCAAGGCCAAACGTCTCGCCTAGGCTACTCATCGTCGGACCCGCCACTGACTCGCGGCCAAATCTTCGTCAGTACGCGCGCAATCGTCCCTTTGCCGCTGCGCCTGGGGCCGACCATAAGCAGGATTTTCTGCTGGGAGGTGTCGGATGAAAGCAGGTAACCGAACCATTCCTGGAGCAGCTCAATTGCCTCTCGATCAGCACCGAATAGTTGTTCGAGGAAACCCAACCATTCATGCGGCGGGGGCGCGGTTGGATCGAAGCTCACATCACTGGCGTTGAAACCGAAAAATTCGGGCGTGGGGGCGTGCATTTCTCCAGTCGCGAGGTGGAGCAATCCATTGCGACAGGCGAAGAACTCGGAGGGCGCGGCCCGCGTGCCGCAATGATCGAGCCACGCGGGCGCTTCAATATTGCTGTCGAGTTGGCATGTTGCGCCAAGCGCCCCCATCACATCTCCAACTTTTGCGCGGTTTGGCATGAAGGGAACAGCCCCCTTGCCGTCCACCTGCGCCTTTTCGAGGAACTTCCATATGCTGGCCTGAATCATCTCATCGTCGGAATCGCGGTAACAACTACCCGTCCAAGACCAAAATGCGCCTCTGTAGCGATGTATGTTGATTTCCACCGAGACTGACCCGGGATTTCCATTGAGAACTGACCCGGCTTGATGATGGTTTGTGGGTCAGGGGTTCGTCAAGTTTCGCGGTTTCTCCTTGATGGTTTTAGCGGGCTTCGCCGAGCTGTTTTTGAAACGGAAGCTGTCATTTCCGGTTTCGAGGATGTGGCAGCGATGGGTGAGGCGGTCGAGCAGCGCCGTCGTCATCTTGGGATCGCCGAACACGGTCGCCCATTCGCCGAAGCTCAGGTTCGTCGTGATGATGACGCTGGTTCGCTCGTAGAGCTTGCTCAAGAGATGGAAGAGCAGCGCTCCACCGGAGGCGCTGAACGGCAGGTAGCCCAGTTCGTCGAGAATAACGAGATCGGAATAGGCGAGCCGCCCTGCGATCTGGCCGGCTTTCCCTTGGCTCTTCTCCTGTTCGAGGGCGTTGACGAGTTCGACGGTCGAGAAGAACCGGACGCGCTTGCGGTGATGTTCGATGGCCTGGACGCCGATGGCCGTGGCCAGATGCGTTTTGCCCGTGCCTGGCGAGACAGCGACATGGCGCCGGGCGTCTGGTGGGGGAGGAGACGATCTCCTACGCGTTCCATCCGCTTGCTGGGATGACGGTGGCCTCGACGGGCCGGTGCGTGGTCCAAGGAGGCGTCGAGCACATAACGATACGGCTGGTCGACGGCACGTTGACCCTGACGCCGGCGTGGATGATGCGGCCGGAAGCGGCGGGGTGCGCGATCCGTCGCGCGCCCCGGCTTTGCGTAGCGCGCCTGCTCGACCTGCGCGCCCATCTTGATGCGGTTCTAGGCTCAGGAGACGGGGATTCGCCCCCGACCGGAGGAGCCGACCATGCGCCTGAACCGCCGCCGCCAGCGAGACTTGTTCGAAGGGCCGCCAAATCCGCCGCCGATTCCGAGCGGGCGTCGTCAGGCGACGGTGGAGAGTCTGCGGGCGCTTCTGACGGAGGCGATGTCGAGCGAGGCGTTGACACAGATCCGGAAGGAGGCGCGCCATGAGCCGGATCGGAGCTGACCATCTCGCGCGCGAGGCGATCGTCTATGTCCGCCAGTCGACGGCCGCCCAAGTGCTCCACAACGTCGAGAGCCGCCGCCGACAGTATGGCCTCGTCGAGCGCGCCCGACAGCTCGGCTGGGCCGCCGTCAGCGTTATCGACGACGATCTCGGCCGTTCTGGATCCGGCGTCTCCCGTCCGGGATTCGAGAAGCTCCTGGCGGCGATCTGCGAGGGCCGCGTCGGCGCCGTGGTGTCGGTCGAGGCCTCGCGCCTGGCCCGTAATGGGCGCGATTGGCACACGCTGCTGGAGTTCTGCGGTCTCGTCGGGACGCTGATCGCGGACGAAGATGGCGTCTACGATCCGCGCCTCGCCAACGACCGCCTTCTCCTCGGCATGAAGGGGACCATGAGCGAGATGGAGCTATCGATCCTGCGCCAGCGCGCCCACGAGGCGCTCAAGCAAAAGGCCCGCCGCGGGGAACTGTTCACAACGGTCGCCGTGGGCTACGTGCGCGGCGGGCCCGACAGGATCGAGAAGGATCCAGACTTGCGCGTGCGCGAGGGGCTCGCCTTGGTCTTCCACAAGTTCGCCGAGCTGCAGAGCGTGCGGCAGGTCCATGTCTGGTTTCGCCAGGAGAGCATCGCACTTCCCGCCGTCCGCCATGGTCCGGACGATCGGCGCCTGGAGTGGAAGGCGCCAGTCTACAATACCATCCATCACATCCTGACGAACCCCGTCTACGCGGGAGCCTATGCGTTCGGCCGCTCGGCCAGCAAGGTGGGAATCGAGAACGGTCGCAAGCGCATCGTTCGAGGCTTTCGCGTCGAGCGGCCGGACTGGCAGGTTTTGATCCGCGACCATCATGAGGGGTATATCGGCTGGGACGCGTTCGAGAGGAATCAGCGCCTGATCAGCGACAATGCCAACGGAAAGAGCTGGGCGAGCCGTGGCGCCGTGCGGCGCGGCGAAGCTTTGCTGGCCGGGCTATTCCGCTGCGGCCATTGCGGGCGCAAGCTCCATGTCGCCTATAGCGGAACCAAGGGCGACGTCGCGCGCTATCATTGTCAGGGCGCGCTCCTGAACCACGGGACGCAGCGCTGCATCTCCTTCGGCAGCCTACGCGTTGACGCCGCTGTCGCCGCCGAGGTGATTGAACGCGTCCAACCGCTCGGTGTCGAGGCGGCGCTGGCGGCCTTGGAAGCGCGCGGGCGCGAGGATGTCGCCAAGCGCCGCCAGGTCGAGCTGTCGCTGGAGCAGGCGCGCTTCGAGGCGTCGCTGGCCCGACGGCAATACGACGCCGTCGACCCCGACAACCGGCTGGTCGCGGGCGAACTGGAACGGCGCTGGAACGAGCGCCTGAAAGACGAGCGTCAGCGTCGAGAGGAACTCGACGCGTTCGGTGCCGCGCAACCGCCCGCCATAAGCCAAGCCGAACGGGATGCGCTGCTGAGGCTTGGCGCGGACGTCGAGCGCGCCTGGTATGCCGAGGGAGCGACCATCGCCACGCGCAAGCGGATTGTTCGCATGCTGATCGAGGAGATCATCGTGCGGGTGGAGAATGATGGCCTCGATCTCGTCATCCGCTGGGCAGGCGACGATCACACGGCTCTGCGCGTGTCCAAGAACCGAACGGGGCGACATCGTTGGAGCGTCGAAGCCGATGTCGTGGACTTGGTGCGGGCGCTGGCCCGGCAAATGCCGGACCGGGCGATCGCCGCCGTCCTTAATCGCGCCGGAATGTCGACCGGCAAGGGCAATTCCTGGACGCGCTCGCGCGTCGCCGCCCTGCGCGGCCACAATGAAATCGCCGTCTACCGCGAGGGCGAGCGCGCCGAACGCGGCGAGGCGACGCTCGACGAGGCGGCCGAGGCGCTCTGCGTCAGCCCCGCCACGGTCCGCCGTCTGATCGCCGACGACGTGCTTTCTGCAAGCCAGCACTGCAAAGGCGCGCCTTACGTCATTCGGACGGCCGACCTTCAACGGTCGGAAGTCGTCAATGAGGCAACCAGGCGAAGAAAGCGTTCGCCGCCGCGTCCGCCGTCTGAAGATCAGCAGACGCTCCCCTTGGACTTTCAATGAGATGGCGAGGTGAGCGTTATGAATCGAACTCGGGGCCACCGACCAGGACGACGTTGTGCACGTCCTCGAGGAACTCGGCTTTATGGAGCTGGCGCACGAGCGCTTCGTTCACTTCACTGCTGGCGAAGTCGAAGCCGGCGAGGTCGCGATAGTTCGGGAAGCGGGCGGCCTTTAGTTGGTAGGCGGTCGACCGCACCTCCCTGTCGGCGGTTTCAGCCTTCAGGAGCTGCGACAGGATCGGCAGAGCGGCCTCGAAGGCGGGAGAGCCTTGCTCGGTCAGTTCGCCGACCGCCTGAGCCATGCCGTGCATCTTGAGAGCCCGCAGCATGATGACGACGGCGCCGGCAGCCGGATTATGACGCATGACGCGCCTCCCGGGTCTTGCGCAGAGCGTCGTAGCGTTCAACGTTGGCCTGTGGCTCGATGGTCAAGGCCAAAGCCTGGGGCGCCATTATCGGAGGCGTGTCCATGGGCTTGCCGTCGACCAGCCTGTGGAGCAGGTTCAGAATATGCGTCTTAGTCGGCGCGCCGGCCTCCAGCGCCAGTTCGACGGCCGTGAGCACCGCTTGCTCGTCGTGCTGGAGAACCAAGGCCAGAATCTCGACCATCTCGCGGTCGCCGCCTGGCGTCTTGAGCATGCGCTGTTGCAAAGCCTGGAAGGCAGGGGGAAGTTCGGCGAAGGGCGCGCCGTTACGCAGGGCTCCGGGCTTGCGCTGGATGACCGCGAGATAATGCCGCCAATCGAAAACGGTGGTCGTGCTCTTGCGTTGGTGGGAGCGGGCGAAGACGCGGGCGTGCTCGCACACGATCTGCCCTTCGGCGGCCACGACAATACGCTCGGGATAGACCCGCACGCTGACCGGGCGATTGGCGAAGGACGCCGGGACGCTGTAGCGATTGCGGTCGAGATGGACCAGGCACGTGGGCGAGACGCGCTTGGCGTATTCGACGAAGCCGTCAAACGGCCTGGGAAGCTGCATCAGATGCCGCGCCTCTTCGGCCCAGGCGTCGGCGACCGAGCCCGGCTGCGCGCTATGCGCCGTTTGCGCCCACAGGTCTCGGCAGCGCGTCTCCAGCCAGTCGTTCAGCGTCGCCAGGGAGGGAAAGCTGGGCGTCGGCTGCCAAATCCGATGGCGGGCGTCCTGGACGTTCTTCTCGATCTGCCCCTTCTCCCACCCGGACGCCGGATTGCAGAACTCCGCTTCGAAAAGGAAGTGGCCGACCATGGCCGAAAAGCGCGCATTGACGCGCCGCTCCTTTCCGCGCCCGATTTTATCGACCGCGGTGCGCATATTGTCGTAGATGCCGCGCCTGGGAATGCCGCCAAGCACGCGGAAGGCGTGATTGTGGGCGTCGAACAGCATCTCGTGGGTCTGCTGGGGATAGGCTCGAAGAAAGAAAGCGCGGCTGTAAGAGAGCTTGAAGTGGGCGACCTGCAGCTTGGTCCGCTCGCCCGCAATCACCGCCCAGTCCTCTGACCAGTCGAACTGGAATGCTTCGCCGGCCGTGAACGAAAGGGGCACGAAGACGCCGCGGCCCGTAGTCTTCTGCTCTCGCTGTCGGGCGTCCTTCCAATCGCGCGCGAAAGCCGCCACGCGATTGTAGGATCCGTCGTAGCCCAGCGCCAACAGATCGGCGTGCAACTGCTTGATCGTGCGCTTCTGCTTGCGCGACTTCCCTGCCTCTTGTCGCAGCATATGCGACAGCTTGTCGGCGTAGGGGTCCAGCCCGCTCGGGCGATCAGGAAGATGAAACTTGGGCTCGACGCTGTCAGAGCGCAGGTATTTGCGCACCGTGTTCCGCGACAGACCTGTGCGCCGCGATATATCTCGGATCGAGAAATGGTCTCGATAATGCCAGCGCCGAATGACGCTCAATAACTCCATGTCGATCACTCCGTCGCCCCTCGGTCAGGCCAAAGGGGTAAGGTTCGAACATGGGTCAGTTCTCGGTGGAAAAACCCGGGCTGCCCGGGTCAGTTCTCAGTGGAAATCAAC
>CAVQBX010000014.1:0-87173 GCA_963710855.1 uncultured Pseudomonadota bacterium
AAGAAGTGGCCCATCTATGTTGCATCGCAATCAAAGAGGCGGGCTTTCCACGATGACCGTGCATGTTTCCGATCACAAATCCGTTGGCCAAACCGCGCTTGCGCAGCTATTCACCGAGGCCCGAACCCACAACGCGTTCCTCGACAAGCCGGTTCCCGTCGCGCTGCTCAAGCAGGCGGTCGATATCGCCAAGATGGGGCCGACCAGCGCCAACCAGTCGCCGATCCGCATCGTGTTCCTGACGTCGCCGGAAGCCAAGGCGCGGCTCGTGCCGGCGATGTCGCCGGGCAACCAGGAAAAGACCGGCAGGGCGCCGGTCGTCGCCATCGTCGCCTACGACGAGAAGTTTTACGAGCACCTGCCGTTCCTGATCCCGCACGCCGACGCCAAGGCCTGGTTCGAGGGCAACGAGCCCTTCGCGACGCGTAGCGCGTTCCAGAACGGCACCCTGCAGGTCGCCTATCTGATCCTCGCGTTGCGCGCCGTCGGCCTCGACACCGGTCCGATGAGCGGCTTCGACAACGCCAAGGTCGACGCCGAGTTCTTCCCCGACGGCCATTCAAGTCGAACGTCGTCATCAACATCGGCTACGGCGACCACGAAAAGCTGTTCCCTCGCAGCCCGCGTTTCGCCTTCGAACAGATCGCCAAGGTTCTACTGACGCACTCGCGCATCCCGCCGGCGGGCGCGGCCCGCCGGCGTATCGACATCCATAACAAAGAAGAGATCTCCATGAACTATCGCGACCAGCGCATCGCTGAGCCTCTATGTCCTGTCCGTACTGCGCATCATGGCGGGGCTGCCGTTTCTCGAGCACGGCACCGGCAAGATTCTGGGCTTTCCGCGGCCTGCGTCGTCGACCAGATGCCGACGGGAATGCTTTATTTCACCGGCGTAATCGAACTTGTCGGCGGCGCGCTGCTCGTGCTCGGCTTGTTCACCCGGCCCGTCGCCTTCGTCCTTTCGGGCTTCATGGCGGCCGCTTTCTTCCTGGCCCACTTCCCGGTGAGCGTCTTTCCGGCGATCAACGGCGGCGAGGCGGCGCTGCTCTATTGCTTCGTTTTCCTGTTCATCGCGTCCGCCGGCCCGGGCGCGTGGGCCGTGACGAAGGAACAAGCGGCGTAACTGGAGCGGCGGCCTCCGGGCCGCCGACCGTCGGCGTGGACGCCGACGCTCCTCAAGCCAGCGACTTCATCAGCTTGCGGAAATCCTTCGGCGGCGCACTCTCAAAGCGCAGCGGTTCGCCGGTGAACAGGATGATCAAAGCCTAGAACGGCCGCGTGCAGCGCTTGCCGGTTGAATTCGGCGAGCGCTTTTGCGCCTGGGCGGCGAGCAAATTGGCCTTGGTCTTGAACCCGGCGCCATAGACCGAATCGCCGAGCAGGGGATGGCCGATATGGGCGAGATGGACGCGGATCTGATGCGTGCGCCCCGTCTCCAGCCGGCAGGCGACCAGCGTGGCCGCCGCGAAAGCCTCCTCGACGCGCCAGTGCGTGACCGCGAGGCGGCCCCGCGCCTCGGGACGACCGCCATTTTCTCGCGATGATGGGGATGGCGGCCGAGCGGCGCGTCGACCGTGCCCGCGGGCGCGTCGAAAGCGCCCCAGCACGAGCGCAACATATTCGCGCATCGAGCGAACCGGTGCGGCCGTGGTCGGCGAAGACATCGGCGAGGCCCTGGTGCGCGGCGTCGGTCTTGGCGACGACGATCAGCCCGGACGTGTCCTTGTCGAGCCGGTGGACGATGCCGGGCCGCCTGACGCCGCCGATGCCGGAAAGGCTCGTCGCCGCAATGGCGGATCAGCGCGTGCACCAGCGTCCCCGTGGCATGGCCGGGCGCCGGATGCACGACCAGCCCGGCGGCTTGTCGATGACGATGAGATGTTCGTCCTCGAAGACGATGTTCAGCGGAATGTCCTCGCCGTCGAGCGGCGAGTCTTCCGGCGGCGGCGAGACGACGTCGATCTCGAGCGCCGGCCGCGACTTTGCGCGCCGGATCGAGCGCGGGGGTCCCGTCGATGCGGACTTCGCCCGCCTCGATCAGGCCCTTCAGCCGCGTGCGCGAAAGGGTGAGCGCGCGCGCCTCGGCCGCCGCGGCTCGAGGAAGCGATCCAGCCGTACGCCGGCCTCCTCGGCGGTCGACCGCGAAACGAAGCGGCGAGGCCTCGGACGCTCACGCGCCCTCCCGGCTGCGCCGCGCGCTGCCGCGGCGCGCGTCTCGGCGGCAGGCGGCGAGGCGAGCGGGCCGAGCGCGGCGACGATCGCGGCCACGTCGGGGCGCGGCCCCGCCGGCATGGGCGTCGAGCGCGCGCCGCATGGCGCGCCAGATGGGCGGGCCTGGTGCCGCAGCAGCCGCCGATGATCCGCGCGCCCGCGTCGATCGCGAGCGCGGCGTAGATCGCCATCAGTTCCGGCGAGCCGGAATAATGGATATGCGCGCCATGCCATTGCGGCACGCCGGCGTTGGCCTTGGCGATGACGACGGCGTCGGGCCGCGCCTCGGTCATCGCCGAGCACGGAGACGAGCAGATCGGCGGCGCCGACGCCGCAATTGGCGCCGAAGGCCAGCGGCGCGGCATCGAAGCGCGTCGAAGAGCGCCGCGAAATTCTCGGGCGTCAGGCCCATCATGGTGCGGCCCGGCCGTGTCGAAGCTCGCGGTCGCGGTATAGGGCATGCCGACGGCGATCGCCGCGCGCGCGGCGGCGCGGATTTCCTCGGGCGCGGACATGGTCTCGATCCAGACGACGTCGGCGCCGCCCTCCTTCAGGCCCTCGATCTGCTCGACGAAGACTTCGATCGCCTCGTCCTCGGTCAGCGGGCCGAGCGGGGCGAGCAGATCGCCGGTCGGGCCGACCGAACCGGCGACGACGACCGGCCGGCCCGCCGCGTCGGCGACGGCGCGCGCGATCTCGGCGGCGCGCCTTCGCGAGTTCGCTCGCGCGCGCGCCCTCGAGCCCGTGCAGGGCGAGGCGGCGGCGGTTGGCGCCGAAGCTGTTGGTCAGGATGATGTCGGCGCCGGCGTCGACGAAGCTCTGATGCAGCGCGCGGATGCTTTCCGGATGGGTTTCGTTCCAGGCTCGGGATTTTCGCCCGAGGCCAGGCCGACTTCGAACAGGTTGGTCCCGGTCGCGCCGTCGGCGAGCAGGGGTCGCCCCAGGGCGATGAGCTTTTGCAACATGGTTCCTCGCAGGAAGGGCTTGAAGGAGAGGGCGGCGCGGGAGGCGTCGTTTAGGCCTGCAAATGCGCGGTTGCAACCTCGAGCGGCGTCGCGCGGCGCTTGATTCGTCGCATCGCCTGCTTTATCGGTTTCCGGATCGATTGCCGGCCGACGACTTGGCTCCGCGTCTTGCGATGCGCTCCGACGAACCTACCCTATATCGATATTCACGTCGGCGCCGACGCGCCTACACGCCTAAATACTCGTAACAATGGAAGACTTTCATGGCTAAGGGAACCGTTAAGTGGTTCAACGCCACCAAGGGCTACGGATTTATCCAGCCCGACGACGGCGGCAAGGACGTTTTCGTCCACATCAGCGCCGTAGAGCGCGCTGGCATGCGGGAGCTCAACGAAGGCCAGAAAGTGGCCTATGAGATCGTCGCCGACAAGCGCACCGGCAAGTCCTCGGCGGGCAACCTGACCGCGGCCTGATCGGCAGCCTGGTTTCATCGGGATACAATTCGGGCCCCGGCGACAACGCCGGGGCTCTTCTATATCGTGGACGCGGTACAGGATTTGAGCGCAGTCTTGCGCCGACGAGGGGGAGAGACGCATGAGGAGCGAAGCACGCGGCCGCGAGACCTTTCTTGGCCTCGACATCGGCACCTCCTCGGTCAAGGCCCTGCTGGTCGACGAGGACCAGCGCGTCGTCGCCGAAGCCTCCTCCGCGCTGGAGGTTTCGCGCCCGCATCCGCTCTGGAGCGAGCAGAACCCGGAAGACTGGGTCGAAGGCGTCGAGGCGGCGGTCGCCGCCTCCGTCGCCACGCGCCGAAGCGTTCGCCGCCTCGCCGGCATCGGGCTTTCCGGCCAGATGCATGGCGCGACCTTTCTCGACGCCCGCGGACAAGCCGCTGCGGCCCGCGATCCTGTGGAACGACGGGCGCTCGTTCGCCGAATGCGCCGAACTCGAGCGGCGCGTTCCCGATTTCCTCGCCGAGGCCGGCAATCTCGCGATGCCCGGCTTCACCGCGCCCGAAGGCGATGTGGGTCGCGGAGCATGAGCCCGAGGTGTTCGCCGCGACCCGGCGCGTCCTGCTGCCGAAGGATTACGTGCGCCTGCGCCTTTCCGGCGAGGCGGTTTCTGAAATGTCGGACGCGGCGGGCACGCTGTGGCTCGACATCGCCAGGCGCGCCTGGGACGAGGAACTCGTCGCCGCGAGCGGGCTGAAGCTCTCGCACATGCCGCGGCTGGTCGAGGGTTCCGAAGTTCTCGGCCTTTCTCTCGCCCGAAGTCGCCGCGGCGCTGGGGCCTTGCCGGGCGGAAAATCCCGATCGCGGGCGGCGGCGGCGACAATGCGGCCTCGGCGGTCGGCGTCGGCGCGGTCGAGCCCGGCGAGGGTTTCGTCTCGCTCGGCACTTCCGGCGTCATCTTCTCGGTCACCGACAAATACGTCAGCCTGCCCGAGCGCACGCTGCACGCGTTCTGCCACGCGCTGCCGGGGCGCTGGCACGGCATGTCGGTCATGCTGTCGGCGGCTTCGTCGCTGACCTGGGTGGCCGAGCTGATCGGCCGCGGCGACGAAATCGGCGCGCTGCGTCGACGAGCGCCGAAGCTTTCGCCCGTTCCGCCGACGCGGTCGCCTCGGCGCCGATCTTCCTGCCCTATCTCAGCGGCGAGCGCACGCCGCACAACGATCGCGCAGGCGACGGGCATGTTCGCGGGGCTGACGCGCCTCCCACGGCGCGGACGCGCTGATCTATGCCGTGCTGGAGGGCGTCGCGTTCTCCTTCGCCGACGGCGTCGACGTGCTGGCGGAGGCGGGCGCGCGAACCCGGCGACGCCGCTGCTGGTCGGCGGCGGGGCGCGCTCGGGTTTCTGGGGCCAGCACGATCTCGCGACGTCACGGGCCTGACGATCGATCTCGCGCGGCGGCGCCGAGGCGGGCGCGGCGCTCGGCGCCGCGCGGCTCGGCATGCTGGCGGCCGGGGCGGGCGACGTGAAGACGATCTGCGCGCGGCCGCCGGCGCAGCGCCGTTTCGAGCCCTACGCCGCGAAAGCGCCGCGGCGCTTGCGCCCCGTCTGCGACGATATCGCGCACTCTACGGGGCCGAAAAAGCCGCGCGATGACGCGGGGATAGCGCCCGCCTGCGCGCACGCGATTTAACCCTTCCTTGAACGCCGCGCGCCTAGGCTGCCCGCCAAGTTCGGGAAGGAAGTTGCGTCATGGAGATCCTGCACAAGGCGGCGGCCGTCAACGTCGGCTTACTCATCGCGAATTTCTCCGCGGGGGCCCCTATGGCATTCCCTCGCTGATCTGCGCCCTGTTGTTTGCCGGGGCATTATTCATCTGGCGGCGCCGCTCAGCGCGGCCGGCAGGCCGGCATGAAGCTGTTCGTGCGCTCGATGTTTCCCGCAAAATCGTGCTGCATCGCTCGACCTCGTGGATATCAAGATGTGGGTGCTGAATATGGCGGTGCTGGTGCTCGCCTATGGCACGTGGCGCGTCGGCGGCCTGCGGTGCCGCGACCTGACGATCGGCGCGCTGACCCGCGTCTTCGGACCGACATGAGCCGACCGCCTGGCCGCTGCTGGCTGGTGATGGCGCTTGCGACGCTGTTCGGAGCTGCTCGCCTATGAATTCGCCTATTGGTTCGGCCATTACCTGTTCCATCGCTTCCCGCGCTGTGGGAGTTCCACAAGGTGCATCATTCGGCCGAGGTGATGACGACGCTGACCGAACTGCGCCAGCACCCGGTCGAAATCCTCGCCTTCATCAACCTGATCGGCATCGCGACCGGCGGCGTGAACTTCGGCGCGATGACCTATACTTTCGGACCCGGCGCGCATCGTTTCACGCTGCTCAACGCCAATATCGCGCTGATGCTGTTCCTGATGACCTGGGGCCATCTGCGCCACAGCCACATCTGGCTGAGTTTCACGGGACGTGGCCGGCCGCCTTTTCCAGAGCCCGGCGCACCACCAGCTCCATCACTCGACAACCCCGATCACTTCAACAAAAATCTGGGCTTTGCGCTGGCGGTGTGGGACTGGGTGTTCGGCACGCTGAGATCCCGGAGAAGGAGCAAAGAACGTCGTCGCGTTCGGCGTCGGCGAGACGCATGGCGACTACGATACAGTGATGCGCACGTTCGTAAGGCCGTTCGTCCGTTCCGCCGAGCACCTCGCTCCGCACGCGGCGGCTCGCGAGGTCGACGCGCCCAGGGCTTAAGGTCCAGGCGACGCGCAACAAAAAAACCGCCGGGTAACTACGGCAGTTTTTTTCACCAACGAAAACCCCTAGACGCCCGCTCTTGTGTTCTCCGAACGACGATTTCTGTCCGCCTTCAGCAATTGTCACAGAAGCCGCAGGAATTCGTCCTCAGACAGTCCGGTCTGAACAATGATGAGCCTCAGCAGGGGACGCTTTACATCGCCCGCACGCATAGGGACCACTGTCGTACGTTTCGTCACCGGATGTCTTAACGTAACGTGGCTGCCTTTCTGGCGCTGAAACTCGAACCCCGCACGTTCCAAAGCCCGGATGAGGTCGCGGGCGCTGAGTGCGGGCAGCCGAGGCGTCAAGCAGCGACCGGCGACCGCACGATGACCCCAAGCGAAGTCGTACGTTCGATTTCCGAGACGTCCGGAACCGGGTCGCCATTGGCCAGCAAAGTCTCGAGATAGAGGGCGAGCGCTTCTTCTGCGTTAGCGACCGCTGCTTCGTAGGTTTCCCCCCAGGTCTGGCAGCCCGGGAGGTCGGGGAAATGCGCGAGATAGCCGCCGTCTGCGGCGTGCCGTTCGATACGCAACGGATAGGAGAGGGTTTTGGCCATGGCTGCTCATAGCACATGAGCCGCCAAAAATCCCGTAGCGGACTTGCTGGCCTGTCGCCGGCGTCAGAGATCTGAGCCCTCTCGCCCAAACGCGAGAGGGCTCGTTGGGTTTACTTCTTCGTCGCGCGCCTTAAGCGCGGCGCCGAGGATGTCGCCGAGCGAGGCGCCCGAGTCGGCCGAGCCGTACTGGGCGATCGCCTCCTTCTCCTCGGCGACTTCCAGCGCCTTGATCGACACCGCGACCTTGCGGGCGCGGCGGTCGAACTGGGTGATGCGCGCGTCGACCTTCTCGCCGACCGAGAAACGCTCGGGGCGCTGGTCGCCGCGGTCGCGCGCGAGTTCGCTGCGCTTGATGAAGGTGGTCAGGTCGGTGCCCGCGATCTTCACTTCGATGCCGCCTTCCTTGACCTCGATCACCTCGCAGGTGACGACCGCGCCCTTGCGCATGTCGCCCTCGCTGGCGTCCTCGCCGAGCTTCTTGGTCGCGAACGGATCGCTGGCGAGCTGCTTGACGCCGAGCGCGATGCGCTCCTTCTCGACATCGACGTCGAGCACCTTGGCGGTGACCTTGTCGCCCTTCTTGTACTCTTCGATGACCTGCTCGCCCGGACGCGTCCAGTCGAGATCGGAGAGATGGACCATGCCGTCGACGTCGCCGTCGAGGCCGATGAACAGGCCGAACTCGGTCTTGTTCTTGACCTCGCCCTCGACGGTCGAGCCGACCGGGTGCTTGCGACGAACGCTTCCCACGGGTTCTGCAGGGTCTGCTTGAGGCCGAGCGAGATGCGGCGCTTGACGCTGTCGACCTCCAGCACCTGAACTTCGACTTCCTGCGCAGGTCGAGATGATCTTGCCGGGATGGACGTTCTTCTTGGTCCACGACATTTCGGAGACGTGGATCAGGCCTTCGATGCCCGGCTCCAGTTCAACGAACGCGCCGTAGTCGGTGATGTTGGTCACGCGGCCCTTGAGCTTCTGGCCGACCGTGTAGCGCGCCTCGATCGCCGACCACGGATCTTCCTGCAGCTGCTTCATGCCGAGCGAGATGCGGTGCGTCTCGTGGTTGATCTTGATGATCCGGACCTTGACCGTCTGGCCGATGGTCAGCACCTCGGTCGGATGGTTGACGCGCCGCCAGGCGATGTCGGTGACATGCAGCAGGCCGTCGATGCCGCCGAGGTCGACGAACGCGCCGTAATCGGTGATGTTCTTGACGGTGCCGTCGATCACCTGGCCTTCGGCGAGGTTGGCGACGATCTCGTGGCGCTGCTCGGCGCGGCTCTCCTCGAGCACGGTGCGGCGCGAGACGACGATGTTGCCGCGGCGGCGATCCATCTTCAGGATCTGGAACGGCTGCGTGACGTTCATCAGCGGCGCGACGTCGCGCACCGGGCGGATGTCGACCTGGCTGCGCGGCAGGAAGGCGACGGCGCCGTCGAGGTCGACCGTGAAGCCGCCCTTGACCTGGTTGAAGATCACGCCGTCGACCTTCTCGGCCTTCTCGAAGGCCTGCTCGAGCTTGACCCAGCTCTCCTCGCGGCGCGCCTTGTCGCGCGAGATGACGGCCTCGCCGAGCGCGTTCTCGATGCGCTCGAGATAGACCTCGACGGTGTCGCCGACCCCGGGGCCGCATCGCGGCCATGATTGGTGAATTCCTTCAGCGCGACCCGGCCTTCGGTCTTCAGACCGATGTCGATCAGCGCCATGTCCTTTTCGATCGCGACGATGCGGCCCTTGACGACCGAACCTTCGAAGGCCTCGTCGGCGCCGTAGGTCTCGTTGAGCAATGCGGTGAAATCGTCACGCGTCGGCGTGAGCGAGTTGGTGGCTGGCATATGTTCTCCTGAAATGCCCTTGACGGGCTGCGCCGGCGATGGGTTAGCGTTGCGGGTCGCGTTCTCCGTCCGACTGGACCGTTTTGGGCGGTCCTGCCTCGCCCGAGAGGTTTGGGGGCGAGCCGGCGCGGAGCCGGGCGGAAAACGCTAGGTTTTTCCCTCAGTCAAACGACCGAGAGAGCGGCTCCTATATAGGGAGGGCGGCCTGTCGACAAGCGGCGAGCCATCATTTTATCCGTAACTAGGCCTTCGTCTTCTGAGCAGGCGCCACGGCCGGCCGCTGCTGCTCGAAGCTGATCCGCAGCCGCGAGTGCGTCGCGGCGGCGAACCGCCTGAGCGTTCGGGTCGAAGGAAGCGATTTACCGCTCTCCAGACGAGCGATAACCGCTTGGGTAGTTCCCATAGCTTTCGCCACCTGCTCCTGTGTCATGTCAGCTTCGACGCGAGCCTGGATGAGCGCAGACGCCAAGGCAAATTCATCCTCCAGGGCGTCATACGCGGTCACATAAGCTGGGTCTTTCCGCCACTCCCGAAATGATTCTCGACGGAGATGAATTTCCGGGTCATCGGACTTCCTCTGCCCTGCGCAACGCGATCTCGATTTCGCGCCGCGGAGTTTTCTGCGTTTTCTTCTTGAACACGTGAACGATAACGATGCGGCGGCCTACGGTCGTAACATAGGCGGCGCGAGCGATGCCGTCCCTACCTTTGAGACGCATTTCCCACACCGGCCCTTCGAGATGTTTCACATAAGGCTCGCGTGTGCGCTCAAGTCCGTGGCTTCGTATCAACCGCACAATTCGTTCGAAGCTGGCTCGAATGTCCGGGGCAAGACGATCGAGTGATAATTTTACATCATCATCCAGAAATTCGACGCTCCAAACCATGATCAATATACCATTTTTGCAATGATTGGCAAGATTTCTACTTTTGCGCGACGCTGGCGACCCGGCCCCCCGTCAGTTCGACCAGTTCTGCCGCCGTCAGCTTGAACACCGCGTTCGGCGTGCCGGCGGCCGCCCAGATCGTCTCGAACTGGAAAAGGTCCTCGTCGATCAGCGTGACCGGCGGCTTCAGATGGCCGACGGGCGGGACGCCGCCGATCGCGAAGCCGGTCGCCTCGCGCACGAAATCCGCGTCGGCGCGGAAAATCTTTTCGCCGAGCAAAGCGGCGACCCTCTTTTCGTCCACCCGGTTCGAGCCCGAGGCGATGACGAGCACGGGGCCGCCGCTCGCGCCCTTGAACAGCAGCGATTTGGCGATCTGAGCGACCTCGCAGCCGATCGCCGCCGCGGCTTCGGCGGAGGTGCGCGTGCTGGCGTCGAATTCGAGCACGCTAAAACGCGGCCCAAGAATGGCCTGAATTTTTAGGGCGGAAGGGGCGGCGGCGGGATTCATGAAGACCGACGGTAAGATAACTTCGCGCTGCTGCGCCCACAACCCGTCCGCTAGCCATATTGCGCCGCAGCAAGCCCCCGGCTAAGGCTTTGCGGGGAGATCGAGACATGGACCCGCTGATCGAGGGCTACCGAAAATTTCGCGCCGACATCTGGCCGGCGGAGCGGGCGCGCTATGAAGCGCTCGCGCATTGGGGGCAAAGCCCTGAGACGATGGTGATCGCCTGTTCGGATTCGCGCGTCGATCCGCAGATGATTTTCGGCGCGGTGCCCGGCGAGATGTTCGTGCTGCGCAACGTCGCCGCGCTCGTTCCCCCTTACGAACCCGAGGCCGCCGGCCATCACGGCACTTCCGCGGCGATCGAATTCGGCGTGCGGGTTCTCAAGGTCGCGCGGATCGTCGTGATGGGTCACGCCCAGTGCGGCGGCGTCAGGGCCATGGCTTACGGCGCGCCGCCGCAGGCGCGCGATTTCATCGCCGCCTGGGCGGATATCGGCAAGCCGGCGATCGCCAAGGCCGGCGCGGAAAACCTCTCCGCCGCGGAAACCGAAGTGGTCAGGCTGTCGCTCGCCAATCTCATGGGCTTTCCCTGGATCGCGCAGGCGGTGGAAGGCGGCCGGCTGGAGCTGCAGGGCTATATCTTCGACATTCACAATGGCGTACTTTCGCGCGTGACCGCCGACGCCGTCAGGGCAGTCGAATGAGGTCTGCGCCAAAAGGTTGATCGTCATGCGAGGGAGGGCCGCGAGCGAGGCGCGTTCAAGCGCGGGGCCGGCGTTCGGGCAGCGCTTCCAGGCCGAATTCGAAAGCCTTCTGGCCTGGCGCCGCGACGTCCGGCGCTTTCGCACCGACGCGGTGCCCGACGTGTTGATCGACGAACTGATCGACCTCACCGTCTATGCCCCCTCGGTCGGCAATTGCCAGCCGACGCGTTTCGTGCGGGTCGACGATTTTTCGCGCCGCAATAGCATCCTCGCAAACTTCCTGCGCGCCAACGCCGAAGCGCAGGCGACTTACGCTGATGAGCGGGCGCGCGCCTACGCGGAGCTGAAACTTGCCGGCTTGCGGGAAGCGCCGATCCAACTCGCCATATTCTGCGACGAGACGACGACGCTCGGCCACGGCCTCGGCGCGCTGACCATGCCAGAGACGCGGCGCTATTCCGCGGTTTGCGCGCTGCACACGTTCTGGCTGGCGGCGCGGGCGCGCGGCCTCGGCGTCGGCTGGGTGTCGATCCTCGATCCCGCCGCGCTGAAGGAGACGCTCGAAGTCCCGGCGACGTGGACGTTCATCGGCTATTTCTGCGTCGGATGGCCGGAAACCTCGGACTTGACGCCCGAACTGGAGCGGGCCGGATGGCAGAGCCGGGTCGGGCCGACGCTTCTTCGGCGCTGACGCTCGTGAACGAGGCAGCTCCGACAACGGCCCCGCAACGCATCACCGCCCGCGCCCTGTTGGTCGGCGACCGCATCGACACCAACGGCCTCGAACGGCCCGACATTATCTCCACCGCGCCGCTCGCGTTCCGGGCCGGCGCCAATGGCATGGTCGCGCTGTTCCGCTTCGGCGTCGCCGTCATGGTTGGATTGACCCCGCTCGAGGAGGAGGACCTTCTCGCGCAGCTGAAGTCGCGTATTTCCGGCGCGCGCGGTCGCGCCGACGACGAGACCGCAATCCTCGAAATCCGCCCCGACAGCGACGCGCTGTCCGAAAACAGCGGCGCGATCCAGATCAAGAATTATTCGCCGCAGCGCTTTCTCATCGTCGCAGATGCGCTCGCCAAGACCGTGGCGCTCGGACGCGACGAGCGCCAGGTCAATGCGGTGTTTGATGTCATCGAGCCGTTCGCGGCCGAACTCGCGCGGCGCGGCCGGCCGCCGTTCCGGCGCTCCTCGATGCTGCGGCTGATCGGGCAGGCGCTGCTCGCCCAGCACCGCGTCTCAGGCCGTGTCGCAGTGGAGGAAAAGCCCGACGTGCTGTGGGATCGCCCCGACCTCGAGCGCCTCTACGCACGGCTCGAGGACGAATACGAATTGAAGGAGCGCGCCACCGCGCTCAAGCACAAGCTCGATGTGATCGTCGAGACCGCGCATGCGCTGACCGACATCATCGACGCCGACCGCGCGACGCGATTGGAAGCCACGATCGTCGTACTGATCATCGCGGAACTCATCGCTTCGATCGTGCAGATCGTGCTGGCGGTGAAGGGGCATTGAGCCAAGTTGGACAAGGCGCGGGCCAGCGCCTAGATTCAAGATTATGCCCGGCAAGAGCGCCCTGTACGATCGCGATTTTTTCGCCTGGAGCCGAGAACAGGCCGATCTTCTGCGCGCCGGCAAGCTGACCGAAGCCGACATCCTCAACATTGCCGAGGAAATCGACAGCATGGGACGGACAGAGAAGCGTGAACTCGTTTCCCGGCTGACAGTCCTTCTACTGCATCTGCTCAAGTGGCGATTTCAGTCGGAGAGGCGGGGCGCGAGCTGGGAAGCCAGCATTCGCGTGCAACGCAACCGGATCGCCGATCATCTCGACGATAACCCAAGTCTCAGGCCGATGCTGCCGCAAGCCCTCGCCAACGCCTATCGCGACGCGCAACTCGAAGCTGCGGCGGAGACGAACCTGCCGGTCGCGAGCTTTCCCGACGAATGTCCTTGGCAACTCGCCGACGTTCTCGACCCCGAATTCCGCCCGGCGTGACGCCCTACGCCTGCATCGCCTCGTCGAGCAGCTTCGCCAGAATTTCCGGCTCCCTGGGAAAGCCGGCGCGTATCCATGCCGCCTGTAAATGCTTGAGGACGGCGCCGACCTTGTGGCCGGGCGCCACGCCAAGGGCGAGGATATCGGCGCCGCCGAACGGCATCTGCGGCGCCGGCGTGTCGCTGACGAAGCGATAGGCCGAGGCGAAGCGCTGGGCGTCTCCCGCCGCGCCGGCGTCGATCGCCGCGAAAAGAACCGCGTCGCGCGCGCCCTGCCGCCCCAGCCTGAACAACAACGCCCGTAGGTCGCCGAGCTGCGGGGGAGCCTGCAATCCATGTTGCGCCTCGCAGGCGCGGGCGATGCCGTCGAGGCGATCGCATTCGGCATTCGAAAGCCTGAGCCGCTCGCGCAGGCGCTCGGCGTCCTCGCGCACGAGCACAGCCAACGACGCGAGGCGGACCACCGCATCGGGCGGCTCGCCGAGCAACACCTCGATCGCAACCGCCCGCGTAAATCGCCGCGGGTCGGCAAGGGCCGCCAGCAGCGAGCCGGCAAGGCCCGTCTCGCTCATGATCTCGACGACAATTTCCGCGCGGGGCGCGACGAGGATTTTCATGAGTTCCGCGCGCACCCTCTCGCGCGACAGCGCCTCGAGGCCCTCGCGCTCCGCGATCGAGGCGGCGAGGCCCTCGGCGTCAATCTCTCCTGAAGCGAAGCGCGCGGAAAAACGGAAGAAGCGCAGGATGCGCAGAAAATCCTCGCGGATGCGCTGGCGCGCCTCCCCGATAAAGCGCACCCGGCCCGTCGCCAGATCATCGAGCCCGCCGCAATAGTCGTGGACGACGGCCTTGCGGTCGATCGAGAGCGCATTGATCGTGAAATCGCGGCGCAGCGCATCGGCGCGAAAATCACGGCCGAACCGAACGGTCGCATGACGCCCAAAGGTTTCGACGTCTTCGCGCAACGTGGTCGTCTCGAACGGCCGCCCCTCCACGATGACGGTCACCGTACCGTGGGCGAGACCGGTCGGGACGACGGCGAAGCCCGCGGCTTGCGCGCGTCTCATCACCTCGCGCGGAAGCGCCGTGGTCGCAAGATCGAAGTCGCCGTGAGATCGGCCGAGAGCGAGATCGCGCACCGCGCCTCCAACCAACCGGGTCTCCTCGCCGCCGCCGTTGAGCGCGGCGAGCGCGCGCGCCAGTGGACCTTCATTGAGCACGCGAGGATTGGCGAGACGGCCGCCAACGACGCCGGGCGTCGCGTTCACTTGAAGTGTCCCGGCACGAGCACGCCGTCTTCGACGTGGGCGGGAACGTAAACGCCTCGGCCGCGGGGGGCGAGAATTTCAAGCAGGATAAGGCCTCCGAGCGCCAGCGCGACGCCGGCAACCGTCAGCATCGAGACTCGCCGGCGCGTCCAGTGTTCCATCTCGAGCGGATAGCGCGCGCGCAAAACAAGATAGATCGCGAAGAACAGGAATGGCGCGAGGAACAGCCCCAGCGAGTCAATCGCGACGCGCCCGATCATGGCGAAGCGGAACGCTGTAGCCGAGGTCGCCGACCTCGGCGTCCGCGGTTAGCGACCCATATGCGCGCGTACAGGAAATTGTCATCCCCGCGAAAGCGGGGATCCAGTGTCGTAAGGCTCAGCGGCCTCAAGATACATTCAGCCTGCTTCTGCGGGCCAAGCATCACACGCTGGATCCCCGCTTTCGCGGGGATGACACTGGGAGCATATAATCGGAGCGCACATGGGTCAGCGACCGCGGCTACGTGGGCGCCTCGGCTGCCGCGGTCAGCGAACGCAGCTACAAATAGGGGCGCGCGCCTCACGCGAAAACCCTTTCGTAGAGATTGCGGATGATGCCGGCGGTGGCGCCCCAGATGTAGTGACCGTCGTGCGGCATGACGTAGAACTTGCGCTTGCGGCCCTGCCATTCGCGCTCGGCGAGCTGATGATTGGCGGGCTCCATCAGAAACGAGAGCGGCGTCTCGAAAGCTTCGGACACTTCCTCCGGGTTCAGGTTAAGTTGAAATCCGGGCCGCACGAGCGCGAGCAGCGGAGCGACGCGAAAGCCGGTGCCGGTGAGATAGGGGTCTAGCCAGCCGAGCGGCTCGATGAAATCGGGGCTCAAGCCGATCTCCTCCTCGGCTTCGCGCAACGCCGTCTGTTCGGCCGTCTCGCCGGGATCGACCTTGCCGCCGGGAAACGCGACCTGGCCGGAATGGGAGCGCATGTGCGAGGCGCGCTGGGTCAGCAGCAGGGTCAACCCGTCCTCGCGCGGAACAATGGGCGCGAGCACGGCCGCGGGGCGCGCGACGGCGAGCAATTCGTAATTTGGCTGGGCGCTGTTGAGCTGGAAGTCGCTGGAGCGCGGCCAGACCCGCTCGTCGAACGCTTCCGCAGGCAGCACGGCGGGCAGGCGTTCGGCGACGAGCCGGCGCAGCGCCTCCACGGAAAGCTCGGCAGGAAACGGAATGGTCAGAGTCCCTCGATTTCGCTTGCCGGCCGCATCGGGAAGAACAGGCCGCCCGATCGGACGCCAAACCACTCTTCGCCCTGCCAGCTTTCTACGCCGCCAAGCGCAACGAGATCGTAAAAAAGCGCCCGTTTGACGAGCGCCCAGAGGTCGCCTCTCACCTTGACGTAGGGTTTGACGCCTTCGGCGGCGCCGCTCTCGAACCGCAGCGGATGCTCGCCGTCGACCGCTACGACGTCCTCGACCTGGGTGCGGAACGCGAGGCGCTGATCCGGCCCCTGGTTTTCCACGCTCATTTCGACCGCCAGAAACGGCGCGTCGTCGACCTTGATGCCGACCCGCTCGACGGGCGTCACCAGCACGTACTGATCGCCATCCTTGCGCAGAATCGAGGAGAACAATTGCACAAGCGGCGCGCGGCCTATCGGCGAGCCGCAGTAGAACCATGTGCCGTCGGCGGCGATGCGCATGTCGATCTCGCCGCAATAGGGCGGATTCCAGAGATGCACCGGCGCGGGGCCGCGCTTGGCGGGTACGGCGTTCAAGCCGGCGATCGCCGTGTCGGGCGCGCGGCCCCGGTTCTCTACCTTGTTATCGAGCGCCATAATCTTGCGTTGATTGTTAGCAACGATGACCGAATGCGGCCCCGCAACGCGGGCCGCAGTCTAAGCTTAGGCGCCCGACGCGAAAGAGTGTAGCGTGAACTTGAAGCGACGGCTTGATTCTTGCGTTGAAGGTTCGGCTGGATTGCGCGCGGGACAGGAGATTTCATGGGCGTAGCTGATTTCGAGGCCTCCGTCGCCAAGAGCGCGCCGAGCAACGCTCGATCGCGTCAATGCGGCGCGCGAGGCCATCGGGGCGGTCATCTTCGGCCAGTCGAAAGTCGTCGACGATACGCTGACCACCCTGCTCGCGGGGGGTCACGGACTGTTGATCGGCGTCCCCGGTCTCGCCAAGACCAAGCTGGTCGAAACGCTCGGCATCGTGCTCGGCCTCGACGCGCTGCGCATCCAGTTCACGCCCGATCTCATGCCCTCCGACATTCTGGGCGCCGAGGTGATGGAGGAAAGCGCGGACGGCAAGCGCTCCTTCCGCTTCCTGAAAGGCCCGATCTTCGCGCAATTGCTGATGGCCGACGAAATCAATCGCGCCAGCCCGCAGAACCCAGTCGGCGCTGCTGCAGGCGATGCAGGAGCATCATGTCACCGTCGCCGGGGCGCGCTACGATCTGCCGACGCCTTTCCACGTGCTCGCGACGCAAAATCCGCTGGAGCAGGAAGGCGCCTATCCGCTGCCTGAGGCGCAGCTCGACCGCTTCCTCATGCAGATCGATGTCGGCTATCCCGACCGGGCCGCCGAACGCCGCATTCTCATCGAGACGACCGGCGCGACTGACGCGACGGCCAAGCCCGCGATGACGGCTGACGAACTGATGGCGGCGCAGCGGCTGGTGCGCCGCGCGCCGATCGGCGAGACGGTCGTGGAGGCGATCCTCGATCTGGTTCGCGCCGCGCGCCCCGGCGATGGCGAGCCCGGAATCGAGAAGCTGGTGTCCTGGGGCCCCGGCCCGCGCGCCGCGCAGGCGCTGTCGCTGGCTGCGCGCGCGCGCGCGCTGATCGACGGACGGCTCGCGCCCTCGCGCAACGACGTCGCGGAACTCGCCGAGCCCGTGCTCAAGCACCGCATGGCGCTGACCTTTTCCGCGCGCGCGGAGGGCGAGACGGTCTCCGGCGTGATCGCGCGCCTTGTCGAGAAGCGCCTGCGCTGAGACGATGCCCGACGAACCAATAAGATCGCTCAATGCCCACGCCGCGGAGGCCGCGAACCTTGCCGCGCGCCTGCCCGATCTCGTCATCGCGGCGCGCCGGGTCGCCCGCAACGTCATGCATGGCGTGCACGGGCGGCCGCAGTCGCGGGTCCGGGCGAGACTTTCTGGCAGTTCCGGCCGTTTTTGTCTCGGCGAACCGGCTTCGCGCATCGACTGGCGCCGCTCGGCGCGCGGGAGCGCACGCCTTCGTGCGCGAGCGCGAATGGGAGGCGGCGCAGACGCTGTGGATATGGCTCGACCGCTCGCCCTCGATGCGGTTCGGCTCCGACCTGGCTCAAGGCTCCAAGCTCGATCGCGCGGTGGTGCTGGCGCTCGCGCTCGGCCGAACTCGCGGTGCGCGGCGGCGAACGGGTCGGCCTCGTCGGCCTCACCCGGCCCGTCGCCTCGCGCGGCGTGATCGAGCGTTTCGCCGAGGTCCTGCCGGCCGCCGAAGGCCGCCCGCGTCGCCGCTGCCGCCCGCCGGCGCCGATCTGCGCCGCGCTCGCAGATCGTGCTGATCGGCGATTTCCTCTCGCCCGAGCCGCAGGACATCGCGCGCGGCCTCGCTGCGTCTGCGGCGCCGACGGCGCGGAAGGCGCATCTGTCTGATGATCGCAGACCCGATCGAGGAGACCTTCCCTTTCGCCGGCCATATCGAATTTCTCGAGGCCGGCGGCGAGGCCGCTGCGCGCGCGCCGCGCGCGGAAAATCTGGCGCGCGGCCTATCTCGCGAAGCTGGCCGAGCATCGCGCCGCCTTGCGCGCCGCCGCGGCAGGCGCGGCGGGGACTGCGCCTGCATCGCACCGACGATTCCGCTGCGCAGGCCCTGCTCGGCCACGCGCGGCTCGCCGGCGCGGCCGCGGCCTTCACGCGGAGCGCCTGAGCATGCTCGGCCTGCCTCTCGCCTTCGCAGCGCCCGTCGCGCTCGCCGCCCTCGTCGGGCTCGTCGCGCTTTATTTCCTGCTGCGCATGACGCCGCCGCGGCCGCGCGAGCAGCGCTTTCCGCCGCTCCGGCTGCTGCTGCGGCTTCACCGCGACAGACTCCGGCCAAAACGCCCGTGGCCGCTGCTCGTGCTGCGGCTGGCGACCGCCGCCGCGGTCGTGCTGGCGATGGCGGGGCCGATCTGGAACGCGGTCAAGTCGGCGAGCGGCGGGAAGGGCGCGCTGCTCGTCGTTCTCGACGACGGCTGGCCGGCGGCGCCGACTTGGGAGCAGCGCATCGCGCCGCGCGCGAAGCAGGCGCGGCCGCCACGCAGCGCGGGTCGACTGGTCGCGCTGCTGCCGATTTCGGACGGCGGCGCCGACGTGTCGCCGCTCGACGCCGCCGCTTTCGGCGACCGGCTCGCGGCGCTGAAGCCGGTGCCCTATGCGCCGACCGCGCGGCGCCCTGCAGGCGGCCGTCGCGCTTCCTCGACGCCAATCCCAAGGCCGAGATCCTCTGGATCGCCGACGGGCTCGAACTCGGCGGCGCCTGCGACTTCGCCGACGGCTCAAGGCGCTTGCCGGCGACCGGTCGTCGCCGTCGCGATCGACGCGCGGACGCCGGTCGCGATCACCGGGCTCGACGAGCCGCGCGGCGCCCTGAAGGCGCAAGTCTACCCGCGCCGACGCGCGCGGCGGCAAGCGACGGGCGTCGTGCGCGCCTTCGATGCGCAGGGGCGCGCGATCGGCGAAGCGCCCTTCGATTTCGGCGCCGGCGCGACGGCTCAAGTCAAGTTCGAGCTGCCGGTCGAGTTGCGCAACGAGATTTCCCGCCTCGCGATATGCCGGCGAGCCGGCGGCCGGCGGGGCCTGGCTGGTCGACGAGCGCTGGCGGCGGCGCCGCGTCGCGATCGTCTCCGGCGCCAGCGCCGACGTCGCCGAGCCGCTGCTCTCGCCGCGTCTATTACGTCAAGCGCGCGCTGCAGCCGTTCGCCGAAATCCGCGAGCCGAAGGTCGGCGCGCCGAACCCGATCAGCGCGCTGCTCGAGGAAAAGCCGTCCGTGCTGGTGCTCGCCGACATGAGCGTGCCGCCCGGTCCGATCCATGACGCGGTCGCCGATTTCGTCGATCGGGGCGGCGTGCTGATCCGCTTCGCGGGCGCGCGTCTGGCGGCGGGCGACGACGATCTCATTCCGGTCGCGCTGCGCAAGGGCGGCCGCACGCTCGGCGGCGCTCTGTCGTGGGAGACGCCGAAGCACATCGCGCCCTTCGAGGCGCCGAGCCCGTTCGTCGGCCTCACGGCGCCGCGGCGAAGTGACGATCGTCGCGCCAGGTGCTCGCCGAACCCGATCCCGGCCTCACCGACAAGACCTGGGCGCGGCTCGCCGACGGCACGCCGCTGGTGACTGCCGTCGCGGCGCGGCAAAGGCCTGATCGCCCTGTTCCACGTCACCGGCGACACGACCTGGTCGAACCTGCCGATCTCCGGCCTGTTCGTCGACATGCTGCGGCGCATCGTGGCGCGCGCCAATGCCGCGCCGCGGCGGCAGCGACGCCGCCAAGGGCGGGGTCGGCGACGCTCACCGCCCTACCGCACGCTCGACGGCTTTGGCGCGCTCGGCGCGCCGCCGGCGACCGCCGAGCCCATTCCGGTCGACCTATGACGGCGCCGGCCGCGCGAGCTCATCCGCCGGGCTTCTATGGCGCGCCGGATTCGCTGACCGCGCTCAACGCCATGCCGCCCGGCGAAACGTTGAGGCCTGCGCAGTTACGCCGGGCTCGCGTGCGCGCGGGCGGCCTCGAAGCGACGCCGCCGCTCGACCTCAAGCCCTGGCTGCTGCTCGCGGCCTTGTCGGTTCCTGATCGCCGACACGCTGGCGAGGCTGTGGCTTTCGGGCGCCGGGCCGGTTCCCGCGCGGCGCCGTCGCGGCGCTGGCCGCGCTCGCGCTGCTTCGCGCGCCGCCGGTCCCTCGCGCACGCCGCGCGCCGAAATCAGCGATCAGGAGGCGGCGCTGCAGCCGCGACTCGCCTATGTGGTCAGCGGCGATGCCGACGGTCGACGAGACGACACAGCTCGGCCTCGTGCGGCTCGGGCAGGCGGTCGCGCAGCGCACCTCCGCCGAACTCGGCGACCCCGTCGCCGTCGATCCGGCGCGCGACGAACTCGCCTTCTATCCGCTGATCTATTGGCCGATCGTCGCCGGCCGGCCGCAGCCGCCCTGCCGCCGCGGTCGCGCAGGATCGCGGCCTACATGAAAAACGGCGGCACGGTGGTATTCGACACCCGCGACGCGCTGACGCCCGGCCGGCGCGCCGGCGACGCCGGAGGCGCAATGGCTGCGCAAGCTGCTCGCCGGCGTCGACGTGCCCGCGCTCGAGCCGGTGCCGCGCGATCATGTCGTGACAAAGACCTTTTATCTGCTCGACAATTTCGTCGGCCGCACCGACATGGGGCAGACCTGGATCGAGGCGCTGCCGCCGCTCGAACCGAACGACCGGTCACGCGGCCGGCGCGCGCAGGCGACAGCGTGTCGCCGATCATCATCGCCTCCAACGATCTCGCCGGCGCCTGGGCCGCCGACGAACGCGGCGCAGCCGCTGTACCCGCTGATGCCCGGCGGCCCGCGCCAGCGCGAAATGGCGCTGCGCGGCGGCGTCAATCTCGTGATGTACGCGCTGACCGGCAACTACAAGGCCGATCAGGTCCATGCGAAAGACCTGCTGGAAAGGCTCGTCGCATTGAACGCGTGGTCGCTCGCCTTTTCGCCGCTGCTGCCGGTCGCCTGGATCTGGCGCGCTGGCGGCGGCGGCGCTCATCGCCGTCGGCGCTCACGCTTGTGGCGCCGGCCGCGCGCGGCGTGTTTGCGCGCGCTGGCCGCGGCGCTGCTGCTGCTCGCGCTCGCCGGCCCGACCTTGCAGCGCGAGGACCGCAAGCCGCTGAAAGACGTCGTCGCGCGTGGTCATCGACCGCTCGCAGCCGCAACCGGCTCGGCGAGCGCGCCGCGCAGACCGACGCGGCGCGCGCGGCGATGGAGAAGCAGCTCGCCGCGCTCGGCAATGTCGAAGTGCGCGTCATCGAGACGCCGCGCGACGATCCCGACAATCACGGCGTGCAGCTGTTCGGCGCGCTTGCGCGAGGCGCTGCGCGACACGCCGCCCGAGCGGGTCGGCGGCGCGATCATCGTCACCGACGGCATCGTCCACGACATTCCCGCTTCGCCCGACGCGCTCGGCTTCCATGCGCCGCTGCACGTATTGGTCACCGGCCACGAGGGCGAGCGCGACCGCCGGCTCGAACTGGTCGAAGCGCCGCGCTTCGGCATCGTCGGCAAGGCGCAGACGATCGTCGCGCGCGTCACCGACAGCGCGAGCGACGGCCAGAGCCGGCGAAGCTCACCGTCCGGCGCGACGGCGAGCTGATCGCGACGCTCGACGCGCCGATCGGCGAGACGGTCAAGATCCCCGCGCCGATCGATCATGCCGGCGCGAACATCTTCGAACTCGACGTCGAGCCGCCGCCAGACGCGCTGACGCCGCTCGACGCCAAGGCGGTCGCGACGATCGAGGGCGTGCGCGACAAGCTGCGCGTGCTGCTGGTGTCGGGCGAGCCGCATCCCGGCGAGCGCATGTGGCGCAATCTGCTGAAGGCCGACGCCAATGTCGATCTCGTGCATTTCACCATTCTGCGCCCGCCGGAAAAGACGACGGACGGCACGCCGATCAACGAGCTGTCGCTGATCGCCTTTCCCGTCGCCGATCTGTTCGGCCGGAAGATCAAGGATTTCGATCTCATCATCTTCGACCGCTATTCGAGCCAGGCGATCCTGCCGCACGATCTATCTCGACAACATCGTCAACTACGTGCGCGACGGCGGCGCGCTGCTGATCGCCGCGGGGCCCGAATATCGGCACGCCCGACGGGCTCTATTACACGCCGCTCGGCGAGATCTCGCCGGCGCGCCCGACCGGCGCACGACGACGAGGGGCCGTTCAAGGCGGCGATCTCTGCCGGATGGCGCGCGAGCATCCGGTCACGCGCGGCTTGCCCGGCGGTCGGAAACCAACCCGCCGGCCTGGGGCAAGTGGTTCCGCGGCATCGGCGCGGATGCGAGCGCCGGCGACGACGATCATGGAAGGCCCCGACAAGTCGCCGCTGCTGCAGCTCGCGCGCGTCGACAAGGGGCGCGTCGGCCTGCTGCTCACCGACCAGATGTGGCTGTGGGCGCGCGGCTACGACGGCGGCGGCCCGCTATCTCGACCTGCTGCGCCGGCTCGCCCATTGGCTGATGAAGGAGCCCGAGCTCGAGGAAGAAGCGCTGCGCGCCGCGGCGCACGGCGAACAGCTGACGATCGAGCGCCAGAGCCTGAAGGACGTCGCGCCGCTCGGTGAAGCTGATCGGCCCCGACGGCAAGATCGCGCGACGTGCAGCTGACCGCCGCCGAGCCCGGGCTCGCGCGCGCGACAGTGACCGTCGAGGACAACGGCCTCTATCGCGCCGTCGATGGCGATCGCTTCGCGCTCGTCAATGTCGGGCCCCGAAAATCCGCTCGCGTTGCGCGAGGTGCTGTCGACGACGGAGAAACTGCGGCCGATCGCGGAGGCGACCGGCGGCGGCGTATTCCGCTTGAGCGAAAAGGCCGGCGATCCGATCGCCGTGCCGCGCCTGTCGCCGATGCACGAATCGCAGCTCTACGCCGGGCCGAACTATGCGGGCCTGAAACGCACCGGCGCGAGCGTGCTGATCGGCGTGTCGCGCACGCCGCTCGCCGCCGATATCATCGGCCTCGTCGTGCTGCTTGGCGCGATGGTCTGGATGTGGTTGAGAGAAGGCTCGACGTCGCGACGGCCGGGCCTGAGCGGGAGGGGTCCATGGAAGGCGGCTGCGCCTGCCGGCGCATTCGCTACCGGCTGACCGGCGATCCGCTCATCGTGCATGCCTGCCACTGCACCTGGTGCCAGCGCGAGACCGGAACTGTTCACGGCCTCAATGCGCTCTACGAAGCCGAGCGGGTCATGCATCTCGGCGAGGAGCCCGAACTGATCGACACGCCCTCGGCAAGCGGCCGTGGCCAGAAAATCGCTCGCTGTCCGCAATGCAAAGTCGCCGTGTGGAGCAATTATCCCGGGTCCGGCGCCGCCGTCCGCTTCGTGCGCGTCGGAACGATCGACGAACCGGCGCGCTTCCCGCCCGACATTCACATATTCACGTCAACCAAGCTGCCGTGGGTCGTGCTGCCGGAAGGCGCGCGCGCGGTTCCCGAATATTATGATCTGGCGAGCGTCTGGAGCGCGGAGAGCCTGGAGCGGCGACAGGATTCTGCGCGAGAAGGCGAAGCGGGGATAGACGCATTGCCGTCATTGCGAGCGAAGCGAAGCAATCCATCTTTCCGTGATCCGCGTTTTGTCAACAAAACATAGATCGCTTCAGCATGGATTGCTTCGCTTCACTCGCAATGACGGGCCTCACCGCCCCCTCGGCAGCGTGATTGTGAACTGCGCGAAAGCTCCAGGCTCGCTGGCCGCTTCGATCGTCCCGCCATGCTGTTTGACGACGATGTCGTGGCTCAGCGACAGGCCGAGGCCGGTGCCCTCGCCCGCCGGCTTGGTCGTAAAGAACGGGTTGAACATTTTGGCCTTCACCTCGTCCGGGATGCCGGCGCCGTTGTCGCGAACGACGATTTCCGCGGCGTCGCCGAAGCTGCGGGTCGGCGACGTAGATCGTGGGCTCGTAGTCGCCCGCTTCCGACGCCTTGCGCTTCTGCGTCGCGTAAAACCCGTTGCCGACGAGATTGAGCAGCACGCGGGTCAAGCTCCTGAGCATGGCCTGCGATCTCGCCGGCTAAAGGATCGAAGCGCGTTTCGATCGTCACGTTGAAGCCGGGCTTTTCGGCGCGCGCGCCGTGATAGGCGAGGTTCAGCGCCTCCTCGACAAGCCGGTTGACGTCGATCGCTCGTGCGCTCGCCGGAGCCTTCGCGCGAATGCAGCAGCATATTCTTGACGATGGAATCGGCGCGCTTGCCGTGATGGGCGATCTTTTCGAGATTGGAATCGAGCGTCGCCGTGAGATCGTCGATGTCGGCGCGCTGCGGCTCGCCGAGCGGCGCGTCCGCCAGCGTCTCCTTCATTTCGTCGATCAGTTCGCGCGACAGCGAGGCGAAATTGTTGACGAAGTTGAGCGGGTTCTTGATCTCGTGCGCGATGCCCGCGGTGAGTTGGCCGAGCGAGGCGAGTTTTTCCGTCTGCACGAGCCGGTCCTGCGCCTTGCGAAGGTCGTCGAGCGATTGCTCGAAGCTCGCGGGTGCGCGCCTGCACTTCTTCCAGGAGGCGGGAATTCTCGATCGCGATCACCGCCTGATCGGCATAGGTTTGCGCAAGCTCGATCTGTCGATCGGTGAACGGCCCCGGCGTGCGTCGCGCCAGCGCGATCGCGCCGACGATTGCGCCGTCGCGCTTCAGCGGCACGCCCAGCAGCGCGCGGCTGACGGTGGCGGCGCGCAACGCCGGATCATAGTCGGGGTCGAGCTGATTGTCGGGGATATGCACGATATCGCCTGTCAGCAGCACGCGCGCGCCTGCCGAGCCGTGCCCGGGCCGCTGCGGCTCGCGCCGCAGTTTCTCGATGAGGCCCGGTTCGAAATCCGGATTGTAATGCGACCCGATATAGAAGGCCTCGTCGCGCTGCATGTAGATGAGGCCGTTGTCGGCGCCGCACAGCGTCACCGCCGAGGTGATCAGCGTGTCGAGCACTTTTTGCAGATCGAACGCGGAGCGGCTGATGACCTGCAGGACGTTTGCGGTCGCGGTCTGCTGGGCGAGCGATTCCTCGAGATCGCGCGTGCGCGCCTGCACTTCCTCGAACAGCCGAGCATTGTTGACGGCAATCACAGCCTGATCAGCAAATGTTTCCATGAGGCTGCATTCGCGTGGGCTGAAAGCGCGAACGCTGGTGCGTGACAAAGTGAGGCAACCCGTTGAACGGCCATCGACGACAAGCGGCACGGCGAGAATGGAAGCGATGCCGCCGGCGCGGGCCATCGCACGCTGCTTTTCGCTCACACTCGCATCGTTGGCCGCGTCGAGGATCTGGATGGCTTTACCGCTCTTCGCCGCCTGCCCTGCGACGGACCCGTCGCCGGTCGGCAGACGATGGCTGGCGATCTCTTCGATCACTTCGTTGTTCATGCCGCTGAAGGCGATCGGGCGGAACTCGTCGCCTTCGATTTTCCAGACGACCGCCCTCTCGGCGTGACATAGCGTGCGCGCTGTGCCGACGATCGCGTCGAGCACTGGCTCGACATCGCTCGGGCTGCGCGAGATGACCTGGAGCACGTTCGAGATCGCTGTCTGGTATTCGAGCGATTCCTGAAGATCGCGCGTGCGCGCCTGCACCTCGTCGAACAGGCGGACGTTCTCGATCGCGATGACTGCCTGATCCGCAAAAGTTTGGATGAGCTCGATATGCCTCGGCGTGAAGGCGTTGCTGCGGCTGGCGATGATCGTCAGCGCGCCTTCGGCGCGGCCGTCCCGCGACAGCGGTATGCCGAGATAGCTCTTCCCCCAAGCGCCGAACCCGATCGAGCGAAACTCGGGGTCGAGCGCAGAGTCGGGAATGTACTCGATTTCGCCGGACAGTACCGCGCGGGCCGCCACCAATGATCGATCGATTTCTACCAGTCGGCCCACAAACTCCGGCCTCACATTCCCTTGAGGACTCGCGCCGGCTTTGAAGCGCAAGCGGTCGCCTTCACGCAAAGCGATGGCGCCGCCGACGCCGCCGACAAGCTCCACAGCCGTTGTCAGTAGCGTCTCGAACACAGCCTGCAAATCGAACACTGAACGGCTGATGACTTTCAGCACGTCGGCGGTCGCGGTCTGCTGGGCCAGCGCCTCCTGTGTTTCGTTGACGAGCCGCGCGTTCTCGATCGCGATCGCCGCCTGATCGGCGAAAGTCTGCAGCAGCGAGATTTCCCGTTCGCTGAACGGTCTTGGCGGAGAACGCACGACCAGGATCGAGCCGAGGCCGCGGTCCTCCCACAGCATCGGCGCATAGAGCAGCGTTGCGCTGCCGAGGCGCTCCGCGCGTTCGCGAACCATCGGCGACAAATTCGGTTCAGCGATCAGATCGGGGATATGATGCGGCCGGCGCTGCCCGAAGGATCCGGCCCGTTATGCTATCCTCGAGCGGAGTGACATCATGCTGGACTTCGAGGGCTCGCGGTCCGCGCCACGCCGCCACGCGCACCATCCGGTCCTCGTCTATGGTGTAGACTCCCATTTCCTCGGAACCGAACAGGCGGTGGCAAGCGTTCAATATCTCCTCGAACACCGGGCTCGCGTCGGAGACGGACTTGCTGATGGCGCCGAGCACGTCGGCCGATGCCTTTTGTTGCTCCAGCGCTTCCTGCGTCTCGTTGAACAGCCGCGCGTTCTCGATCGCGATCACCGCCTGATCGGCGAAGGCTTTCAACAATTCGATCTGCGGACCGCTGAAGGGTCGCGCTTCCTCGCGGGTCACGTTGATCGCCCCGAAAGGCTCGCCATTGCGCAGCATGGGCACGGAGACCGCGCTGCGGAACCCCGCGCGCACGATCGCTTCCGCCGTGTATTCGGGGTCGGCGGCAAGATCAGGAATGTGGGCGACCGCGCGGTCCAGGATCGCGCGTCCGGTAATGAGCCCGCGATTGAGCGGCGCAGGATAGATCTGCGGAACTATCGCCAGTTGCTGCGGGGACAGGCCATGGCCGCCGCCAAAATGAATGCGCCCGTCCCGCAACAGGAACACCGCGCCGTTCGTTCCTTCGCACAGTTCGGCCGCGCTGCGCGCGATGGCGTCGAACACCGGCTGCACGTCGGAGGGCGAGCTCGCGATGACCTTGAGGATTTCCGCCATCGCGGTTTGTCGCTCCAGCGCCTCCTGCGTTTCCCGGAACAGCCGCGCATTCTCCATCGCGATCAGCGCAGAATTGCGGAAGGATTCGGCCTGCTCGATGTCCGCCGGGCTATAGGCGTTGACCTGCCTGCTGCTCAGCGTGAGGAGGCCAATGCACTCGCCGTTGCGAAGCAGGGGCAGGCTCAGCGAACAGTTGACGCCATAGCCGGACTGCACCCGGCGCTGGAATTCGGGCAGTTCGATCTGCGTCCAATCCGGCAGATGCAGCATCGCTTTGCCGAGGATGGCGCGCGCCGGGAAGTTGTGCGTCGCGTCCACGGGATGTCTTTCGGGGATCAGGATCGGGACCAGACCGTCAGGCGAGGCGGCCGCAGCGCTCCACCAGTGTTGGCCGTCCGTGAGCATGACCCAGGCGAAGTCGCAATGGAGCAATCGCGCGGCGGTGACGACGATGCGGTCGAAGACCGGCTGCGCATCGATTGGCGATTCGCTGATGACGCGCAGGATTTCGGAGGTCGCGGTCTGCCGCTCCAGCGCCTGCTGCGTCTCGTTGAACAGGCGGGCGCTCTTCATCGCAATCTGCGCCTGGGCGGCGAACGCGCGCACGAGCGCGATCTGATCCTCCGCGAACGGGCGCGGGCGATCGCGATAGAGGTTGATGAACCCGACGAGAACTCCGTCGTCGCGCAGCGGCACGGCGAGCAGGGTCCTGATCTGGCCGAGTTCGACGCTGGCGACGGTCAAGGGATTGCGCTCCCGGAAAGCCCGGGTGTCCGCGATGTCAGCGACATGGATGAACGCACGAGTTTCTGCGTCGGAGCCATAGGCGTCGGCGATCTCCACCGGTTCGCGGCTCAAAAATTCGAGGTAGGCGGCCGGCACGAATTCCCCCTCCCGCTGGCCGCATACGCCCGTCCTCCAGCCGCCAGCTCCCGCCGTAGGTGGCGTCGCAGAGCCGCATCGCCTTTTCGACAATGGCGTCGAAAACGGGAGCCAGGTCTCCGGGCGAGGCGTTGATGGCTTCGAGCACCTCCGCGATCGCCGTCTGGCGGCCGAGCGCCTTCTCGAGGTCGCCGGTTCTTGCCTGCACTTCTTCGAGCAGGCGGGAATTTTCGATGGCGATCACCGCCTGATCGGCGAAAGTCTGCAACAGCTCGATCTGGCGCTCAGGGAACGGCCCCGGTTCGGAGCGCGCAACGGCGATGACGCCGACGACTTCACCATCGCGCTTCATCGGCGCCGCGAGCACAGCGCGCACGAAAGCTTCGCCGGCGGCCTGTCTCGCTTTCAGCATGG
The DNA here is from genome assembly GCA_963710855.1 of uncultured Pseudomonadota bacterium. Taxonomy (GTDB): domain Bacteria; phylum Pseudomonadota; class Alphaproteobacteria; order Rhizobiales; family Beijerinckiaceae; genus Roseiarcus. The sequence continues at coordinate 28,322 of CAVQBX010000014.1, forward strand.
CCACGACGCGCGGGTCGCCATCGGGATCGGCGAAATAGTCTTCCACGCATTCGACTGCGCCAGAGGCGATCACCCGCTCAGCCGCCGTGCCCCGACCCGCGCGGATCGGACGGCCCATGAACAGCGCCCGCAAATCTTCGACGCCGAGGCCGGCGACCGACTTGCACTCGAAGGCCTCCGCGCCGCGCAGGTAGATCAGCCCAAGCTGGGCGCCGCAGAGCTCGAACGCCGAGGCGACGAGCGTATCCAGCACGACCTGCAGGTCGAAAGCCGAGCGGCTGATGGTCTTCAGCACATCCGACGTCGCCGTTTGCTGGGCGAGCGATTGTTCGACCTCGAGCGTGCGCGCTTGCACCTCGTCGAACAGCCGCGCGTTCTCGATCGCGATCACCGCCTGGTCCGCGAAAGTCTGCTGAAGCGCCATCTCCTCGTCGGTGAACGGCTGCAGCCGGTCGCGGTAGACGATGAGGGCGCCTATCGCCTCGTCGCGCCGACGTAGCGGCGTGCCGCACATGGTGCGCGTGCCGCCCGCGCGGGCGTGCGGCAGGCCCGGCCAGTCCGACATTGATGGGTCGATGCTGTCGAGGTCGGGGATATGGACTTGCCGGTTTTCGCCGACGACTGTGCCCGGCAGGTTGTGGCCGCCGACCTTGATGTTGGAGCGCGGATAGGCGGACCCGACGCGCCTTGCAGCGGCGCCGACGCGGTATTCCTTAGTGAACTCGAGCCCCTCGGCAAGCTGGATCGAGACGCTCGCCGCGCCGAACAGGCGCTGGCTGGTTTCCGCGATGAATTGCAAGGCGCGCGCCGCGTCGCCGGGAGAGGCGGCGATGGCGGCAAGGATTTCGGAGGTCGCGGTCTGGCGCTCGAGCGAGGCGGCGAGTTCGCGCTCACGCTCAGCCAGCGCGGCGACGAGTTCCTCGCGCGTCGGCACCAACTCGTCCAAGCCACCCCCCAAATCAGCCCGCGGCGAATTGTCGCCGAAGCCGCCGCAATGGACAAGCGCCTGTTGGAATTGGGCGGCGCCGCAATGCGGCGCCGGGCGTCTTGCCGACCCCCGGCCGGAACGCTAGAGCGTACGGCGAAGCGCGCCGCCTGGGGAAGCGCGCGAGGGCGAGGCGGCTTCGTTTCGCCAAAGCCCCGCGCGTCGCCCGAGCCTGCTTCGGGCCCCTGCTTGAAGGAAGCGCAAATGAAAAAAGTCTATTCCAGCGCGGATGACGCGCTGGCGGGCGTGCTGAAGGACGGCATGACGATCATGTCCGGCGGCTTCGGCCTGTGCGGCATCCCGGAAATCCTGATCGAGGCGGTGAAGCGAACCGGCGTCAAGGACCTGACCGTCATCTCCAACAATGCGGGCGTCGACGGCATCGGCCTCGGCGTGCTGCTTGAGACCGGCCAGATCAAGAAGATGATCTCGTCCTACGTCGGCGAGAACAAGATCTTCGCAAGCCTCTATCTCTCCGGCAAGCTGGAGCTCGAGTTCAACCCGCAGGGCACGCTCGCCGAGCGCATCCGCGCCGGCGGCGCGGGCATCCCCGCCTTCTTCACCCGCACCGGCGTCGGCACCGTCGTCGCCGAGGGCAAGGAGGTGCGCGAGTTCGACGGCGAGCCCTTCGTCATGGAGCGCTCGCTCAGCGCCGACGTCTCGCTGGTGCACGCCTGGAAGGGCGACACCGAAGGCAACCTCGTCTACCGAAAGACCGCGCGCAACTTCAATCCGATGATGGCGACGGCGGCAAAGATCACCATCGCCGAGGTCGAGCATCTGGTTCAGCCCGGCGAGATCGACCCCGACCACATCATGACGCCCGGCATTTTCGTCAAACGCATCGTCGATGTCGCCGGCGCGCCGAAGCGCATCGAGCAGCGCACCGTCCGCAAGCGCGCAGCCTGAGATTTGGGAGATCCAATATGCCCTGGACCCGCGACCAGATGGCGGAACGCGCCGCCAAGGAATTGCGCGACGGTTTTTACGTCAATCTCGGCATCGGCATTCCGACGCTGGTGTCGAACTACATTCCCGCGGGGATGAGCGTGCAATTGCAGAGCGAGAACGGCATGCTCGGCATGGGCCCGTTCCCGTATGAGGGCGAGGAAGACCCCGACCTCATAAACGCCGGCAAGCAGACGGTCACGGAATTGCCGACGACCAGCTATTTCTCGTCCTCCGATTCGTTCGCCATGATCCGCGGCGGCCACATCGACCTCGCCATCCTCGGCGCGATGCAGGTCTCCGAGAAAGGCGATCTCGCCAACTGGATGATCCCCGGCAAGATGGTGAAGGGCATGGGCGGCGCGATGGACCTCGTCGCCGGCGTCAAGAAGATCGTCGTCGTGATGGAGCATTCGGCCAAGGACGGCCCGAAGCTTTTGCATCATTGCGACCTGCCGCTGACCGGCGCGCATGTCGTCGATATGGTCATCACCGATCTCGGCGTGTTCACGATCGACAAGCACGGCTTTCGTGGCATGGCGCTCATCGAACTCGCGCCCGGCGTGACGCTCGAAGAGATCGCCGAGAAGACGCAAGCGACTTATCGCGTCGCGCTGAGCTGAAGGCGCCGCCGCTGTCAGGCTCGCTGCGCCTCGCGTCGCCGCGCCAGATGGCGGCGCACCGGCCAGGCGCCGAGGTGGGTCAGCGCCCAGCCGATCACGCCGGTCACGGCGCCGATGGCGAAGGCTTCGTAAGTCGTCGGCGTCGCCGGCTCGAAATCGCCCCAGGCCTGCGCCGCAATGTGCGGATCGTAATCCTCGACGAAGGTCACGAGCCGCGCCACCGGCGGGGCGTTCTTCAACGCGGTAAAGGCGTCCTGCAAACGGGCAAGCCGCTGTTCGTCCGCTTGCGCCGCGGCGCCTCGGTCGCGGGCCAAAGGGTCAGGGTTGATCGCGAGCCGCTGGATCGCGTCACTAGGCGTCAGAGACTGACGCGTCGCATCCGCATCGAAGTCGGCCACCTCGCGCCGCAGTTCGTCTATCGCGCCGGCAAGACGCTGGCGATATTGCTGAGCAAACTCTGGTCCCTGCGTTCCGATCAGCGCGAACAGGAGACCGATGGCCACGGCAAGCCGGCGAATAAACATCCTTGCGCGTCCCTTGAGGCCTTGTTGTCATTTAGGCGCGGCGGGGGACCGCATCAATCTCCGACTTTCACCTGCTTCAGCAGGGCAGGAGTCGCGTAGCCGTCCGGCGGCAAGCCAGCCTTGACCTGATAGGCCCGCACGGCGGAGCGAAGCGCCTCGCCCGGGCGGCCGTCGATGTCGCCGGGGTCGAACCCCTTGTGGCTCAGCGCGGTCTGCAATTCCTTGACTTCCGCCTCCTTGAGCTGGCGGTCCTTGACCGGCCAGCCGGCCTGCACGCCGTCGCCGCCGAGGATTTCATCGCCGAGCAACGCAACGGCGAGCGCATAGGAGGTCGAATTGTTGTAGCTCTTGATGGCGAAGAAATTAGAGGTGACGAGAAACACCGGCCCCTTCAATCCGGCGAGGATCATCAACTGCCCCTCGCCTTGATCAGGCATCGGCTTGCCGTCGGCGCGCCGGATCCCACGCTTTGCGAAGGAGGCGAAGGGCGCGGCTTTGGAAGAATCGTCGTCGCTCAGCGCGAACCCGTCCGGCAGCGTCACCTCGAAACCCCAGGGCAGGCCCGGCTTCCAGCCGTGCTCTTTCAGATAATTGGCGGTCGAGCCGATCGCATCGGCCGAGTCCGACCAGATGTCGCGCTTGCCCCGGTGGTCGAAATCGACGGCGTATTTGAGGAAGCTCGACGGCATGAATTGCGTCTGCCCCATCGCGCCAGCCCATGAGCCCAGCATCCGCTTCGGCTCGATGTCGCCTTCCTGCAGAATTTGCAGCGCCGCGATCAGCTCGGCGCGGAAATAATCCTCATGATATTTCGCGAAAGCGAGGCTCGTCAGCGAGCGGATCACGCTGTCGTTGCCGGTAAAGGCGCCAAAATCGGTCTCGATGCCCCAGACTCCCATCACCACGCCCTCGCCGACGCCATAATCGGCGCCGGCCTTTTGGACCCACGAGCGCAGCGCCGCATATTTGTCGCGCCCGTGCGCGACGCGCTGGGCCGAAACCGCATCTTTGAGATAGTCCCAGACAGGCCTGACGAATTCCGGCTCGCCCTTGGTGTTGGCCACCACCTTGGGATCAAAGGCCACGCCGCGAAAGGCGGCGTCGAAAGTTGCGCGAGACACGCCCGCGTCCTTCGCGTCCGGCCACACGTCCTCGACGTATTTGGCGAAGGCGGGGTCGGCATGAGCAACCTTGGCTGGATGTTCTTTGGGCTTCGGCTTGGCTTCGGCGAATTCTGGCGACGTGACGAACAATGCGGTCAGGAACGCTGCGCCCAATGCCGCCCAAACCCCTCGTCCTGAGCTTGTCGAAGGACGCTCGATGTCGTCATTGCGAGCGAAGCGAAGCAATCTACGTCCGGATAGGAGATTGTCATCCCCGCGAAAGCGGGGATCCAGTGTCGTAGGGCTCAGCGGCTTCAAGATGTTTGCAGCCTGCTTCTGCGGGCCAGGCGTCACACACTGGATCCCCGCTTTCGCGGGGATGACAGCGGGAACGCGCCGCCCTGCTGGAAAATCTGCCCCGACTACAATTGACATGACCGGCGTCGCCAAAACATCACGACCCGTTCTTGATGTCCTCGGGGCGCGGCATGGAAATGATGTTGTAGCCCGCGTCGACATAATGGATTTCGCCCGTAACGGCGCCCGCGAGATCGGACAGCAGATAAAGGCCCGCGCCGCCGACGTCCTCGATCGTCAGCGAACGCCTGAGCGGCGCGTGGTCGCGCGTGAACGCAAACATGAAGCGCGCGTCGCCGATGCCGGAGCCGGCGAGGGTCCGGACGGGCCCCGCAGAAATCGCGTTGACGCGAATGCCCTTCGGTCCGAAATCGGCGGCGAGATAGCGCACGCTCGCCTCGAGCGCCGCCTTGGCGACGCCCATCACATTGTAGTTGGGCATCACCCGCACCGAACCGCCGAAGGTCAGCGTCAGCAGCGAGCCGCCTGCTTTCATCAGCGGCTCGGCGCGTTTGGCGACCTCGGTGAACGAGAACGCGGAAATCACCATGGTTCGCGAAAAATTTTCACGCGAGGTCTCGACATAGCGGCCCTTCAGCTCGTTCTTGTCGGAAAAGCCGATCGCGTGAACGACGAAGTCGAGCGAACCCCAGACCTCATGCAACGCCGAGAACGCCGCATCGACCGAGGGCAGGTCTTCCACGTCGCACGGCAGCACGATATTTGATTTGAGGCTTTCGGCGAGCGGGCGCACACGCTTGCCGAGCGCGTCGCCCTGATAGGTGAAGGCGAGTTCGGCGCCGTGGTCGGAAAGCGCTTTGGCGATGCCCCAGGCGATCGAATGATCGTTCGCGACGCCCATGATGAGGCCGCGCTTTCCCTTCATCAGATCAGAAATCATTTCGTCAGCGTCTCTTGTTCTTTTCTCACGCATCGACGTGTTTGAAGACCAGCGTCGCATTCGTGCCGCCGAAGCCGAACGAGTTCGACAGCACCGCGCCGAGCTTCACGTTGTCGATGCGCTTGCGAGCAATCGGCATGTCAGCGAAGGCCGGGTCGATTTCCTCGATATGCGCACTCTCGCAGATGAAGCCGTTCTGCATCATCAGCAGCGAATAGATCGCCTCGTGCACGCCGGTCGCGCCCTGGCTGTGGCCGGTCAGCGATTTGGTCGCCGAGATCGGCGGGCACTTGTCGCCCGAGCCGAAGACTTCCCGGATCGCTTCGATCTCCCTGAGATCGCCGACCGGGGTCGAGGTCGCGTGCGGATTGATGTAGTCGATCTTCGTCTTCACGCCGGAGAGCGCCTGCCGCATGCAGCGCGCCGCGCCTTCGCCCGAGGGCGCGACCATGTCCGCCCCGTCGGACGTCGCGCCGTAGCCCGCCACTTCGCCATAGATTTTTGCGCCGCGCGCTTTCGCCCGCTCGTAATCTTCCAGCACCAGCACGCCGGCGCCGGCCGAAATGACGAAGCCGTCGCGGTTCCGGTCGTAGGCGCGCGACGCCCGTTCCGGCGTCTCGTTGAATTGCGAGGACATCGCGCCCATCGCGTCGAACAGCACGGAAAGCGTCCAGTCGAGTTCTTCGCAGCCTCCGGCGAACATCACGTCCTGCTTGCCCATCAGGATCGATTCGTAGGCCGCGCCGATGCAATGGTTCGAGGTCGCGCAGGCCGATGAGATCGAATAGGCGAGCCCCTTGATCTTGAACCATGTGCCAAGGTTCGCGGAAGCCGTCGAGCACATCGACTTCGGGACCGCATAGGGGCCGACGCGCTTCGGACCCTTCGTGCGCGTCACATCCGCCGCCTCGACGATCGCGCGCGTAGAAGGGCCGCCCGAACCCATGATGAGCCCGGTCCGCTCGTTGGAAACCTCGTCGGCCTGAAGGCCGCTGTCGAGGATCGCCTGGTCCATCGCGACATGATTCCAGGCGGTCCCGCCGCCATGAAAGCGCATTGCGCGGCGGTCGAGGATTTCCTCAGGCTTGCAGGTCGGGGCGCCGTGCACGTGACAGCGAAAGCCGAGTTCGGCGTATTTTTCGGCGCGAGACAATCCGGAGCGCGCGGAATGCAGGCTGGCGAGCACGTCCTGGCTGTTGTTGCCGATCGACGAAACGATGCCAAGGCCGGTGACGACGACGCGCCGCATAGCGCTCTCCTATGGGAAATCCAAACTTGTCGCCCGAGCCGAAACGCTCAGGCGCTGGCCGGGGCGCCGAACAAGCCGACCCGCAAATTCAGCGCCTCATATATGCGCCGGCCGTCCGCCTCCAGCCAGCCGTCGGCAATCGCCATGTTGAGTTTGCCGCGGAAAATCCGCCTGACATCGACGCCGTAGACGACCTTCTTGACGGTCGGCACGACCATGTCGGCGAACTTGACCTCGCCGACGCCGAGCGCCCGGCCGCGCCCCGGCAAACCGACCCAGCCGAGGAAAAAGCCGGTCAACTGCCAGAGCGCATCGAGCCCCAGGCAGCCCGGCATCACGGGGTCTCCCTTGAAATGGCAGCCGAAAAACCAGAGTTCGGGCTTCACGTCGAGTTCGGCCAGCACCAGCCCTTTGCCGTGCGCCCCGCCCTTTTCGGCGATCTCAGAGATCCGGTCGAACATCAGCATGGGCGGCAGCGGCAACTGGGCGTTGCCCGCGCCGAACATGTCTCCGCGGCCGCAGGCCAACAGGTCTTCGTAACCGAAACTCGACCGCCGTTCGGACATGTGCCGCTCTTGTTCCCGCTCTTATCGCCTCGCGGCGCGCCCCGTTTGGCGCGCTAACTAGCACAGGGCGCAAAGCGCCGGAAGCGTCCAGTCCCTTGCAAAGCGCGGGAAAGGGCCGGTAAAAAGGAGGAGGCTGACCCGAAAGCCGGATTGTGTTATGGTTTGTCGGGGCGTATGGCGCCTGCTTGCCAATGGGATCTGGACGAATAGCGTGTCGGTGAAGTCGTTACCTCTCGTTTCCGGTCAGCGGCGTCCGACGCCGATGGACGCCTGCCCCGTACATACGCTGAGAAGGCGGCTGCGCGAGGCGAATCTGCGCCCGACCCGCCAGCGCGTCGCGCTCGGCTGGCTGCTGTTCGCCAAAGGCAACCGCCACGTGACGGCAGAGATGATCTACGAGGAGGCGAAGACGGTGCGCGCCCCGGTTTCGATGGCGACCGTCTACAACACGCTGAACCAGTTCACCCAGGCCGGCCTGCTGCGGGAAATCGCCGTCGAAGGGTCCAAAACCTTCTTCGACACCAATCCCTCGCCGCACGCCCATTTTTTGCTCGACGACACCGGCGCCCTGCTCGACGTGCCCGCCGTCGACCTCAAGGGCGTCCGCCTGCCGACCCCGCCCGAGGGCTATGAGGTCGACCGGGTCGAACTGGTGATTCGGCTACGCCGGACCCACAGAAGCGCTCAGTAAGGGGCTTCCGGCGAGGTTATAACCCCCTGGCTCGTGACGACGACCCAGTTCGGGCCGTGGCGTTCGATCCTCAGCACACGCCCGGCTCCGGGTAGGACGTCGCCGGCGGAAACGCTGTAGGGGCCGTCCCGGCTTTCGAGATAGGCGACGCCGCCCCTGACATCGTCGACGACATAGCCGCGCAGGATCGTCTTCGGCTTGTCGATCGAGCCGGTGATGTCGTTGGCGACCGAAGGCGAAGGCGAGGGTTTCGCCTGCGGAGTGGGCGGAGTCGGCGGCGCGGGCTGCGCGAGCGCGACGGTCGTCGGCTTCTTCTCGAGCTTTTCGAGCCGCGCGACGATCTCGGAATAACGGTTCGCCGTCGTCTGCTCGAACTTGTCGCCGAGCTTGTCGATCCGGGCGTTCTGATCCTTTTCGAGCCGGTCGACGCGCTGGCCCAGCTGAACAACCGAGGCGGTCACGCCCTGCGCGTTCGCGGCCACGGTCTTGATCTCGGCCAAGGTCTTGTGCAGTTCGGCGGTCTGCTCCTGGCTGCGCGCGACCTCGATCGCCTCGATGCGAGCCTTGAGCCCGGCGACCGATTTCTGGAGCTCCTGGTTTTCCGCCGACTTGGCCGCGAATTGCGCGCTCTGGTGGGCGTGATCGTAGCCGGCGAACACGCCGACGGCGATGAAACCGATCGCCGCAAGCGAGGCGGCGAGGCCGAGCGGATCGATCCTGAAGGCGGTCTTCGGCTTGGACGCAGTCTTGGACGGCGGCGCTTCGTCCTCGCTCGGCGACTTCGGCCAGAGCAGCAATTCGCGGCGCGGGGCCTCCGGGGCTTCGACGACGGGCGCTGCCCGGATCTCCTCGTGCGCCGGTTCGCTTTTCGGCATGAAGGCCTCGACGGAAGGCAGCGTAGGCCGCTCGACCTCCGGCTCGTGGTTCATGACAGGCTCTTCGGCGGCGCTCGCCGCTTCGATCCCAAAACCCTCGAGACTCACCTCGGGCGCCAACTCCTCGGCGCCCGGCGCCTCGGAACGGGCTTCGATCACATCATGTTCATCAAGGCTCATTTGCACGCCCGCATCAAAATCAGTTCACGAATTGTCAACTCGATGCGTTAACGAAACCTTGACCAACCCTGCCGAGAGAGAGCAGTTTTCGCGGCGAAATCGTGAGAGTTGCGCTCTTACGCAAACAACAGATGAGAAACGCAATGCAAGGCCGTAAATTCGGGATGGGACAGGGGCTGAAGCGCGTCGAGGACGTGCGCTTCGTGACGGGAGCCGGGCGCTACACGTCCGATGTCGCCGAACGGGGCGAGTTGCGGGCCTACTTCCTGCGCTCGCCGGTCCCTCACGCCGAATTCTCGCTTTCCAACTTGGACGAGGCGCGCGCCATGCCGGGCGTGCGCGCGATCTTCACGGCCGAGGATTTCTCAGGCTTCGACGGTCTGCCGTGCCTCGGCACAGTCAACAACGCGGACGGCGGCAAACCCTCCCTGAAGCCTTATCCGGTGATGGCGAAGGGCGCCGTCGACCATGTCGGCGACATCGTCGCGATGGCGGTCGCCGACAGCTACTGGGAGGCGCGCGACGCCGCCGAGGCGATCGCCGTCGAATGGCGCGATCTCCCTGCGGTCGTCGACATGGAGGAAGCGGTCAAGCCCGGCTCGCCGCTGGTGTTCGAAGGCGCCCCCGGCAACCTCTGCTACGACACGGCGATCGGCGACAAGGCGAAGACCGATGAGGTTTTCGCGAAGGCCGCGCATGTCGTGAAACTCAAAGTCCTCAATCCGCGCGTCGTCTCCAATTACATGGAGGTGCGCTCCGTGCTCGCCGAATACGACGCAGCCGAGGATCGCTTCACCATGCATGTGCCGAGCCAGGGCGTGCACGCCATTCAGGGCGTAGTCGGCGGCATGGTGATGAAGATGCCGCCCGAAAAGCTGCGCGTGCTGACCAGCGACGTCGGCGGCGGCTTCGGCACAAAGATCTTCGTCTATCGCGAATACCCGCTAGCGCTGGGGGCGCGCGAAGCGTCTCGGCAAATCGGTCGCCTGGGTGGCCGACCGCACCGAGCATTTTCTGGGCGACACGCAGGGCCGCGACAATGTGGCGACCGCCGAGCTCGCGCTGGATGCGACCGGCAAGTTCCTGGCGTTGCGCTTGGACATTCTCGGCAATCTCGGCGCCTATCTTTCGATGTTCGGGCCGTTCATTCCCTACCTCGGCGCCACGATGGCGACCGGCTGCTACGAGTTCGAGGCGCTCTACGCGAGAGTGCGCGGCGTCTATACGCATACCGTTCCCGTCGACGCCTATCGCGGCGCCGGACGGCCCGAGGCCGCCTATCTGCTCGAGCGCCTCGTCGACGCCGCCGCCCGCCAGCTCGGCCTGCCTCGCGACGAGATCCGGGCGAAAAACTTCATCAAGTCGAGCCAGATGCCTTTTACGACGCTGACCGACCGCCACTACGACGTCGGCGACTTCGAGGGCGCGATGCGGGCGAGCCTCGCCAAGGCGGATTACCCAGGCTTCGAGGCGCGCGCCGCCGCGGCCGCCAAGCGCGGAAAACTGCTCGGCTTCGGGTGGTCGAGCTACATCGAATGCACCGCCTTCGGCGAGGGCGAGAAGGGTTCCGTGGTGCTCGAGAAGGACGGCACTTTCACCGTGCCGATCGGCACCCAGTCCAGCGGCCAGGGGCATGAGACGGCCTATGCGCAGGTGGTCTCGGAACAGTTCGACGTGCCGCTCGAAAACATCCGCATCGTGCAGGGCGACACCAACCTCATCCCGACCGGCAACGGCACCGGCGGCTCGCGCTCCATTCCCGTCGGCGCCGTCATGGTGACGCGCGCCTGCAGAATCCTTGGCGCGCAACCTGAAGGAGCTCGCGGCCGACAAGCTCGAAACCTCGACCGCCGATCTCGAGATCGGCGACGGCGGCGTACGCGTCGCCGGCACCGACCGCTTCCTGAGTTTTGCGGACATCGCCGCGCTGCCCGGCGCGACCGAAGACAAGCTGAAGGGCGGCGGCGACTATACGCCGGCCGACGCGACCTATCCGAACGGCACGCATTGCTGCGAGGTCGAAATCGACCCCGACAGCGGCGTCACGACGATGCTGCGCTACACCGCGGTCGACGATTTCGGCTACACCCTGAACCCGCTGCTGCTCGCCGGTCAGGTCCACGGCGGCATTGCGCAGGGCGCCGGACAGGCGCTCGTCGAGCGGGCGGTCTATGACGAAAGCGGCCAGCTCCTGACCGCCACCTTCATGGACTATTGCGTGCCCCGCGCCGACAACATGCCCTCGTTCGAGTTCGAGACGCGCAACGTGCCCTCGACGACCAATCCCATGGGCCTGAAGGGCGCCGGCGAAGCCGGCACCATCGCCTCGACGCCGGCGGTGATGAACGCCGTGCAGGACGCTCTGTGGCGCGGCTACGGCATCGCCCACATCGACATGCCCGCGACCCCCTTCGCGGTCTACGACGCGATCCGCAAGGCGCAGGTCAAGCAGGCGGCGGAGTAGCGGACGGGCGCGCGGGCCGCCCTCATCCGGCGCTTCGCGCTGCGTTCTCCCGCAAGCGGGAGAAGGATCACGGCGCCTTCGGCCCCCTCTCCCGCTCGCGGGAGAGGGTTGGGGTGAGGGCGGCCTGGCAAATATTTGGTTTTCCTTGGCGGGAAACCCGCAATGCAAGCAAAAGGCGCGGAAAAGCGCGCCAAATCTCCAAATTTAAGCCGCCATTCTCCAAAATTTTTCCAAAGAATGCTTTGGCGGAATTGGGCGATTTCAATGGGTTGTGCTCACTGGAGGCCCACTTTTCTTATAGAGGCCGCCTCCCACGGCGAACCTCGTTACGATAGTCATCTGTAGATATATGCTTCTAGTCATATGCGCTTCTTTTGAAATTGTCGACTGCGATCTTATCTGAAAATCAGAATTTTGTCCAGTTGTTTTTGACGCCGACTGCTGAACAGGAACCAACACGTCACAAATGGAAATATAGCGCTGTCACGGCTACCCGCTGCTCGGCGGCCGCATCGGCGAAGGGCGTGTGGCCGCCGCCAATAGTTACGGGGACGCCATGCCAATTCCATCCATTGCCCAATTGGTATGGCGTCCACTTAATTCCCAATTCATCCCAGGGATTGCCAAAACTTCTTTCACGACTCAGGCTGTCCGTCTGCGTACGCCTGACTGAGAACTGATCTGGAATTGTTCGGCGCGGAGGGTCGCTCTGTTGGACAACTGGATTTACGGTCTGTTGCTTGTCGCGCTGACTCTGGCGATCCACGCGACAGGCGTGACATTCATGGTCTCCGGGTTACATAAAATCCGGAGGCGTCTGGAAAGACGAAACCTGCGCTTACCGCAGATATTTGCGATCGTCGTTGTCGCCATTACTGCGATGGGGTTGCTGCTTGCGGGGTTGCACGGGATAGAGGCGGCGCTCTGGGCGGTTGCGTATTTGTGGCTTGGCGCGCTCGGCTCGCCTGAAACAGCCATCCTTTACTCCGTGGATTCGATGGCCACCCGAGGCGGTTCGGGCTACACGCTCGAACCGCACTGGCAGATGATGGGCGCGCTGGAGGCCGTCGACGGCATGCTGCTGTTCGGCATCAGCGCAGCCTTCATATTCACGGTCATGCAGTTCTACTATGTGAACCTTGTGTTGCGGGCGCCGCGGGACGTCTCAACCGAAGCTGACTAGACCCCGGTATTGGGATCAAGGCGACAGGCGCGCTCACCTCACTCGCCCCCGATCCGCGCGCCTTTCTCTGCGACGGAGCGTTTCATCAGCAGCACAGCGAGCACAAGCGCGACCATGACGACGGCCAGCACCCAGAAGACATCGAAGTAGGCGAGCGCCGACGCCTGTTGCTGGCGCAGATTGGCGAGCGCCTGCAAGGCCAGTTGTTGCGCGGCGACGGGATCGCCGCCCTGCTGAAGGAATCGTCCGGAAGCCTGACCAAGAAATGAGCTCGCCGCCGCATTGAAGGGATCCAGCCATTCGCCGAGACGCAGGCTGTGGAACTGGTCACGGCGCTCCTGCATCGTCTGCGCCATCGAGGTGCCGACGCTGCCGCCTTCGTTGCGCAGCAGGCTCAACAGGCCAACCGCCGCCCCGCGCAGCGCCAGCGGCGTATAGAGGTAAGCCGCTACGTTTGCCGGGGCGAAGCACATCGCAAGCCCGATGATCAGCACGACCCGCGGCCAGACGGCCTGCCCCGGGCTGATGTCCAGGTTCATCTGCGACATCCAGTAATTCCCCGCCGCCATGGTCAGCAGACCCGCGGCGATCAGCCAGCGGGCGTCGGTTCCCCGACCGAGCGCGCGCCCCACGAACGGCATGGTGATGACGGCAAAGAAGCCGGCCGGCGACATGACCAGCCCGGCGCTCAGCGCATCGTAGCCGAACAGCGACTGCAGCAGGGCCGGCAACGAGGTGCTGGCGGCATAGAGCACCGCGAAGGCGCAAAAGATGATGATGCAGCAGGCGGCGAAATTGCGCTCCCGGAGCGGCCGGAAATTGACCACCGGACTGGGATGCCGCAATTCCCAGACAATCAGCCCGGCCAGGCCGACGACGAACAGGATCGCCAGCGTCTGCACCCGCCAGAACGGGTCGCCGAACCAGTCCCACTCCTGGCCCTTGCTGAGCGTCACCTCCCAGCAGACGATGACGATGACCAGCAGCGACAGGCCGATCCCGTCAAAGCTGAACGGTCGCTTCCGCAACTCCGCGCGCTGCGCCGTGAGGTATTCGGGATCCTTGAGCGTGAGGGCGCAGGCGCCCAGGGCCAGGAGGCCGACGGGCACGTTGAGCCAGAACACCCACCGCCAGGAATAGTTGTCGGTTATCCAGCCGCCCAGCGTCGGACCGACGACGGGCGCGATCAGCGCGGCCAGGCCGAACAGCGTCATGGCCATGCCTTGCTTCTCGGCCGGGAAGGCGTCGAGCAGGATGCCCTGGCTCGACGGCTGCAGACCCCCGCCGGCCAGACCCTGGAGCACGCGGAACAGGATCAGCTGGCCGAGCCCCGTGGCCATGCCGCACAGCCCCGAGGCAAGGGTGAATATGGCGATGGAAAGCAGGAAATAATTGCGGCGGCCGAGACGCGCGATCAGCCAGCCGGTGATCGGCAGGATGATCGCGTTGGCGGCGAGGTAGCTGGTGATGACCCATTCGCCGTCATCGACCGTGGCCGACAGGCCGCCCGCGATATAGCGCAACGCCACGACCGCGATCGTCGTGTCGAGCACCTCCATGAAGGTCGGCACCACGACGACAGCGGCCACGACCCACGGGTTTGTCGCGGCGCGAGAGCGGGCGTTCAGCGGCGTCGTCGAAACGGCCGCGCTGGTCATTTTCCGGCGCCCGACGCGTCGGCGGACGGACCCTGGCTCGAAGACTGCGGCGCATAGGCCTGGAGAAACTTCCCGGCGTCGGGTCCGGTGGGCGGCTTGTTGAAATAGACATAAGGGACGACCGAGGTGCCGACGAACAGAGGCGTCTGATCGGCGTTGTAATCGACGAGATCGATGCGAACCGGCAGCCGCTGGACCACCTTGATGAAATTTCCGGTCGCGTTCTCGGGCGGCAGCAGCGCCAGGGTCGATCCGGTTCCCTCGGTGAAGCCGGAGATCCGGCCCTTGAAGACCCGCTTGCCGCCGTACATGTCGACGTAGAGATCGACGGGCTGTCCGATGCGCAGGTCGCGCAACTCCGTTTCCTTGAAGTTGGCGTCAACCCAGATTTCGCTGAGCGAGCGAACCGCCATCAGGTTCTGCCCGACCTGCACATAATTGCCCGGGTTGACGTTGCGTCGCGTGACGACGCCGTCGATCTCCGCGACGATATCGCAGTAACGAAGGTTCAGTTCGGCCTGCGCGAGATCGCGCTTGGCGGCTTCGAGTTTCGCCTCGGCCTGCTTGACGGCCGGCGCATTGGCCTCGTACTCGGCGAACGTTTTGTCGATGTCGCCGAGCTTTTGGAACTGCTCGAGCATCGCTTTCGGACCCTGGTCGAACGAGTGCACGACGCCAAGCTGGGCGGCGCTCTGAATGAGCCCCGCCTGCGCCTCGAGGACGGCCGCAAAAGTCTCGTCGAGATCGGGCGGAACCTGGTCGAGATCGCCGCCCTCGTCGGGCTCGGCCGGCAGTCCGAGCGCAACGCGAACCTGCCGCGCTTCGGCCAGGCTTTCGGCGACGACGGCGCTCGCCGACGATCAGCTCCGCCTGCCTCTGGTCGAAGACGTCGCGCGAGACATCGGCGGAGGCGACCAGTTTCCGCGCCCGATCGAATTCGAGCTGCGCCAGCTTGAGCACGGCCTTGCTCTTTTCCACGGCGGCTGACGCGCGCGCGCAGAAGCGCGACCTGGTCATCCACGTTTTCGACGGCGCGTTGCAGGCTCCAACGCTTGCTCCTTGCGTCCGCCTCGATCGCGCGCACGGCGGCTTTCGCCGCCTGCAGGTCCGCCTCCGCGGTGTCTACGGCCGCCTGCTTCTCGGAGACGACGACCCGGTACGGCTCCTTGTCCAACTCGGCGAGACGATCTCCCTTACGCACGCGGTTGTTGTCGTCCACCAGAACGCGGGAAATCTGCCCTGGCACGCGTGGCGCAACAAACGTCACATGTCCGTTGACGTATGCGTCGTCCGTGGAGACGGTGCTGAGCATCGCCTCGATCCACGGGATGCCGAACACGACAAGAACCGCCAGGACCACGACGCCGAGCACACCAGCCAGCAGCTTCCGCTTCCATGCAGTCTTTCGCGCCTCCGGCGGCGCGGGGCTGGGCTGCGCCGCCGCCTCGGCGGGTTTCGCGTCGAGGGCGGTCGAAGCCTCTTGGTTGGCGGTCGGTTGCGCGGGGATCGAACCTTGCTTGTCGCCTTGCTCGTTCATGTCGGGCACCCGTTGCAAAAGGAATGAAACGGACTGCGTCGAAAAGTCACTCATCCTGACCGGAAAGATGCCAGGCCGCCCTTGGAAGTCGGCGCGATCCAGCGGGCATCTTTCAAGGTGCGATTAAGTCTCAAGGAGCGATCAACATCACTCGGCGCGGAGCTCATGTGCAGAAATGCATGATGAGCTCGCAACAACCAGTCTATTCCAGGCTCTCGGTCGTTGTGAGGCAACGATTGCCGATTTAGGCAGTTTCGGCAAGTTAAATCCGGTCCGTGCGCCTGGCGGAAGCGTTCAACTCGATCAAATGATTGTGTCAGGCAACTCGAGGCGCGCCCTTCGGCTTCGGCCCGCGAAAAGCGCAATTGATATGGCGGCCCAATGGACCCCGTAACCCTTTCCAACAAAATGCACAGCCACCGTAACCGTGTCATCGCAGCCGCCCCTTTGGGTCATCCCCGCGAAAGCGGCGATCCAGCGTGTGATGCTGCGCATGCAGAACAGGGCAGGAAACTTGAAGCTGTAGAGCTCGACGACACTGGATTCCCGCATTCGCGGGAATGACAGGTTTGCAATCCGAGCGCCTATGGGTCGTCGACCGCGGCTATAGCGCGGCGCTCGGCCCGACCGCGTTTTTTTGGTTTTTTTTACGTAGAAGGTTGAGCCGCCCGGAACGTTCCTACGACGAGGCGGCGCCACCCTCACGCTGCTGCGAGCAGTTCCTCAACCCCCGCTCGGCGCAGACTTCCACGTCGTTGGCGTGCTTCAAGGTCGCGTAGAGCCAATACCCGCCGACGACGAGCACGACGATCGCGATGATCGCGGCCATGTTGGTGCGGCGGCCCGCTTCCTCGTCGTGCTCGCCCTCGTCGCTCACGCACGCCGCTCCGCGAAGCCGCCTGAGCTGGCGCCGAGCGGCGGAGAGGGCGGCGGCGACGATGCCCTTGGCGTCAGGCCGGCGGCGGCGTAGAGGCGGTCGGGCTTGTCGTGTTCGTGGAAGACATCGGGCAGGGTCAGGGTGCGGACCTTCAGGCCGGCGTCGAGCGCGCCCTCGCGCGCGAGCAGCGAGAGCACGTGCGAGCCGAAGCCGCCCTCGGAGCCCTCCTCGACGGTGAGCAGCACCTCATGCTCGCGCGCCAGCCGAAGGATCAGTTCGCGATCGAGCGGCTTGGCGAAGCGCGCATCGGCGACCGTCGTCGAAAGTCCTCGCGCGGCAAGGTCCTCGGCCGCCTTCAAGCGCCTCGGCGAGCCGCGTGCCGAGCGACAGGATCGCGATCCTGCGACCCTCGCGCAGCACGCGGCCCTTGCCGATCTCGAGCGGCTCGCCGCGCTCCGGCATGTCGACGCCGACGCCCTCGCCGCGCGGATAGCGCAGCGCGATCGGGCCGCTGTCGTGGGCGGCGGCGGTCGCGACCATATGCACGAGTTCGGCCTCGTCGGCGGCCGCCATCACGGTCATGTTGGGCAGGCAGGCGAGATAGGCGACGTCGAAAGCGCCGGCATGGGTCGCGCCGTCGGCGCCGACAAGGCCGGCGCGATCGATCGCGAAGCGCACCGGCAGGTTCTGGATCGCGACGTCGTGCACGATCTGGTCGTAGCCGCGCTGCAGGAAAGTCGAATAGATCGCGCAGAACGGCTTGAAGCCCTCGGTCGCGAGGCCCGCGCAGAAGGTCACCGCGTGCTGCTCGGCGATGCCGACGTCGAAACACGCGGTCGGGAAAGGCCTCGCCGAAACGGTCGAGCCCGGTGCCGTTCGGCATCGCGGCGGTGACGGCGACGATCTTGTCGTCGCGCGTCGCCTCCTGGCGATCAGCGCGTCGGCGAAGACGCGGGTATAGGCGGGCGCGTTGGCCTTGGGCTTGGCCTGCGCGCCGGTGACGACGTCGAAGGCGCTGACGCCGTGATATTTGTCGTCCGCGGCCTCGGCGGGCGCATAGCCCTTGCCCTTCTTGGTGACGACATGGACCAGCACCGGGCCGCCGCGCGACGTCGCGCACGTTCTTCAGGATCGGCAGCAGATGGTCGAGATTGTGGCCGTCGATCGGTCCGACATAGTAGAAGCCGAGCTCCTCGAACAGGGTGCCGCCGGTCCAGAAGCCGCGGCCGAATTCCTCGGTGCGCTTGGCCTTGTCGTAGAAGAATTTCGGCAGCCGCGGCGCCAGCTGCTTGGCGGCGTCGCGCAGCGACAGATAGGTGCGGCTCGAGACGAGCCGCGCCAGATAGGCCGACATCGCGCCGGTCGGCGGCGCGATCGACATGTCGTTGTCGTTGAGGATGACGATCAGGCGCGATTGCAGCGCGCCGGCGTTGTTCATCGCCTCGTAGGCCATGCCGGCCGACATCGAGCCGTCGCCGATGACCGCGATGACCGCGTTGTCGCCGGCGTCGAGGTCGCGCGCGACCGCCATGCCGAGCCCGGCGGAGATCGAGGTCGAGGAATGCGCGGCGCCGAACGGGTCGTATTCGCTCTCCGCGCGCTTGGTGAAGCCGGAGAGCCCGCCGCCCTGGCGCAGCGTGCGGATGCGGTCGCGCCGGCCGGTCAGGATCTTGTGCGGATAGGCCTGGTGGCCGACGTCCCAGATCAGCCGGTCGCGCGGCGTGTCGAAGACATAATGCAGCGCCACGGTGAGTTCGACGACGCCGAGCCCGGCGCCCAGATGGCCGCCGGTGACCGAAACCGCGCTGATCGTCTCGGCGCGCAATTCGTCGGCGAGCGCGCGCAGGTCGCCTGCCGGCAGCTTGCGCAGGTCGGCCGGCGTCGCGATCGCGGTCGAGCAGCGGCGTCTTCGGTCTCGTCAAGTCGGTGATCTCGCGATGGCGTGGCGGCGCCCGCCGCCACAAGCTGCGAGGCTTATACTGGAAGCCCGGTATCGCAATGAACTTCTGCGGCGATCCGCTCAGCCGGGTCTGCGCTGAACCCGCGCGGCGCGCTCGCGCCGGTGCCGAACACGCGATCCCAGAAGCCGGTGCTGACGCCGAAATTGGCGTCGTCGCGATAGTGGTGGGCCATGTGCCGCACCCGCGCCTCATAGAGCCAGTCGCCCGGCTCGATCTTCAGTGGTGCGTCGCGTGATGGACGAACATGTAGGCCGCGTAGCCGAGCAGCATCCCGCTGGTCGAAGCCGCCCGCGGCGATCGGATCGAAGATCGCGAGCGGGAAATAGCAGACGGCGACGATAGAACCCGCTCGGAACGAACGAGGGCACGCCGATGAGCGCTTCGGGCTCGCGATGATGCGGAGTCGTGCAGCGGCGAGAGATACCGGCGCGTGATGATAGACGAAGCGGTGGATCAGGTATTCGACCAACGTCCAGAGCGCGATCGCCGATCAACAGCGAAATCGCGAGGTCCGGCGCGCGGCCGAAGCCGCTCTGCGACAGCGCGAAGTAGACCAGAACACAAGGATCGCGACAGGGGATCGCGACGAAGTCGCCGAAATAAAGAAACTTGTTGATCGGCATCGACGCGCTCCGGTTGACCCAAGACCACTGGACGGCAGGCGAGGCAAAGCGAAACTCAGGCGCTCGGCGGTGGTTTCGGCAAGCCCATGCCGTCCGATGTGACGGAATACTTGAAATTCGCGTGAGGCAGATCACGCGCGCGTCGAATGCGCGCGCAAGGATTCCGCGACGTCAATGGCGGATTCTGGCCGGGCGGCAAGCGCGAGATCGCTGAGAATGTGGTCGAGATGCTCGCCCATCAGCGCCGCCGCGCGCGGCCCGTCGCGCGCGCCGAGCGCGTCGACGAACTGCCGACGTGCTCATCGTGCCCGCAGGCCGAGGCGGCGCCGCGGCCGTAGAGGGCGATGACCAGCGACGAGCGGGAGATCAGGCCGCCCAGAAAGCGCGTCAGCGCGCCTTCGCCGCGGATCCGCGCGATCGCCATGTGAAAGGCGCCGGAGAGGCGGATCGCCGATTGCGGTCGCCGCGCTCGCAGCGCCGCCTGCTCGTCCGCCGAGCAGCGCGCGCAGGCGCGCGACATCGCTCGGGCTGGATGATTTCGGCGCGACCTCGAGCGCGATGCCCGGATTCGACCAGACGGCGGCTGTGAAAGATATCCTGCGCGTCCGCGATCGTCGGCGCGGAAACGAAGGCGCCGCGATGGCGCTCGATCGTGACGATGTGGTCGTGGGCGAGCGCCTGCAGCGCGCTGCGCACGATGCGTGCGGCTGGCGTTGAACAGCGCGCCGAGTTGCTCCTCGGTGAAGTTTCGCGCCGGGCGGCAGGCGCTGATCGACGACGGCGTCGAAAATGCAGCGATAGATCGCCGCGGCGCGGCCGCTCTGGCCGCCTCCGGCGCGGCTCTGCGCCGGTGCCGGCGTCGCTGCGGATATGTTCGACGACAGCATCGTTGTCGGTCGTGTCGTCTCAAGCCGCGCCGGCGCAGAGGGCTCGCAAGCGCTCGCGCCACGTCAAGGCTAGGCATCGTCTCATGCGCGACGCGCAAAATCGCGAGCGCGAGTTGTATACAAGATCGCCGAAATTGTAGACAGGGGCGCCCAAGCTTTCGGCGTCGCCGGCGAGCGCCGCGGCCGCCTGTCACGTCATAACTTCGTCATAGTCAGAGCTCTTAAGCCGTTCCTTGGCCATGGCACGGGCCTTGCTCGACTAGCTGCCGCTTCCCTCGAGCGGCTAGTGAGGCCATGGCGGAAAACGGCAACCTCGAACTCGTCAAAGTCACCAAGCGCTACGGCTCGACCGTCGCCGTCGACTCGATCGACCTGCGCGTCGCGTCACGGCGCCTATTGCTGTCTGCTCGGCCCTTCCGGCTGCGGCAAGACCTCGACGTTGCGCATGATCGCCGGGCACGAAAGCGCGCAGCGAGGGCGACATCCTGATCGGCGCCGCGAACGTCACCGACCTGCCGCCCGCCAAGCGCGGCACGGCGATGATGTTCCAGAGCTACGCGCTGTTCCCGCATCTGAACTGCCTCGACAACGTCGCCTTCTCGCTGAAGATGCGCGGCGTCGACAAGGCGACGCGGCGCGCCAAGGCGATGGAGTTTCTCAAGCTCGTCGCGATGGAGGCCTTACGCGCAGCGCGTGCCCGCGCAATTGTCGGGCGGCCAGCAGCAGCGCGTCGCGCTGGCGCGCGCGCTGATCACGCAGCCGCAGATCCTCCTGCTCGACGAGCCGCTGTCGGCGCTCGATCCGTTCCTGCGCGTGCGCATGCGCGCGCGAATTGCGCCGCCTGCAACTCAGCCTCGGCATTCCCTTCGTCCATGTCACTCACGGCCAGGACGAGGCGCTCGCGCTCGCCGATCTCGTCGTCGTGATGAACAAGGGCAAGATCGAGCAGGCGGGCTCGCCGCGCGAAGTGTTCGAGAAGCCGGCGCACCGAATTCGTCGCCCGCTTCCTCGGCGGCCACAACGTCATCGCGACGCCCGGCGGGCCGATCGCGGTGCGCGCCGATCAGCTGATCAGCTGCTGCCCGACGACGTCGAACGAACGCGCGCATGCAGGCGCGAGCGTGAGCGGCGTCGAATATCAGGGCGCGACCTATCAGATCGCGCTCGAAGGCGGCGGCGCCGGCGATCTACCGCGGTCGTCGGCGACGCCGCTTTCACCGCAGCGCCCGGTTGCGATCGGCGACCGCGTCGGCCTCGCCTGGCGCGACGAGGACATCCACCCCCTTTCGCCCGCGTCATGACGCGGCGCCGGTATTTCGCTAGGAGGAGAAGAGCATGACGAAGAACGAATACGCAAGGGCGCGAGGCGTCTCGCGCCGCAACGTCTTGAAGGCCGCGGGCGCGCTGGCCGGCGTCAGCGCGCCGCCTCGAGCTTCCCGGCGCCCGCCGTCTGGTCGCGGCGAAGAGAAGGTGCTGCGCTATCTCGGCACCGCCGTCAACCAGATCCGACGACATCATCAAGAAGGTCAAGGCAGACACCGGAATCACGCATCCAGAACATCGTCGCCACCACCGACGACGTCACCAAGCGCGTCGTCACGCAGCCGAACTCGTTCGACATTCTCGACACCGAATATTTCAGCCTCAAGAAGCTGGTGCCGTCGGGCAACATCCTGCCGATGGACGCCAAGAAGATCAAAGAATTCGACAACATCACGCCGATCTTCACCAAGGGCCAGCTGCCGAACGGCAAGGTGATCGGCGACCAGGGCACCGCGCCGAAGAAGGTGATGTTCCTCGAGGGCGAGCATTCGACCAAGTTCTCGAAGACGCCGACCGAATGGGTCACGTTGATCCCGACCGTCTACAACGCCGACACGCTCGGCATCCGCCCCGACCTGATCAAGCGCCCGATCAATTCCTGGGCCGAGCTGCTGAACCCCGAATTCAAGGGCAAGGCGGCGATCCTCAACATTCCCTCGATCGGCATCATGGACGCCGCGATGGTGGTCGAGGCGACTGGCAAATACAAATATCCCGACAAGGGAAACATGACCAAGGCCGAAATCGACATGACGATGGCCGTGCTCACCGAGGCCAAGAAGGCCGGCCAATTCCGCGCCTTCTGGAAGGACTTCAACGAGAGCGTCAACCTGATGGCCTCGGGCGAGACCGTCATCCAGTCGATGTGGTCGCCCGCCGTCACGGCGGTGCGCACCAAGGGCATCCCCTGCGTGTTCCAACCGCTGAAGGAAGGCTATCGCTCCTGGGCGTCGGGCTTCTGCATGTCGAAGGGCACGACCAAGAAGCAGCAGGAGATGGGTCTACGAATTCGTCAACTGGTATCTCTCCGGTTGGGCGGGCGCCTATCTCAATCGCCAGGGCTATTACTCCGCGCGTGCTCTCCACCGCCAAGGCGAACATGGAGCCCTATGAGTGGGCCTACTGGATGGAAGGCAAGCCCGCCGAAAAGGACATTCACGCCCCCGACGGTTCGCTGCTCGAAAAGGCCGGCGCGAGCCGCGACGGCGGTTCCTACGACGACCGCATGGGCAATGTCGCGTGCTGGAACGCGGTGATGGACGAAAACGACTACATGGTCCGCAAGTGGAACGAGTTCATCGCCTCGTGATCGCGACCCGGAGCCGAGGTCGCTGACCTCGGCTTTTTACGCATCGATGCAATTTGTCGTCCCCGCGAAAGCGGGGACCCAGCGTCGCAGGGCTCTGCGCGGCGATAAGGAACCGCGTTTCTGCTGGCCAGGCATCGCACTCTGGATCCCCGCTTTCGCGGGGATGACAGTCAGGGGACTTCGACATGGCGGCGCGCACACTCGATCAACAGGGCACGCCCGGCTGGCTGGAGGCGCTGCCGTTCGCGCTGGTGTTCGCAGTGTTCTTCCTGCTGCCGCTGGCGTTCGTCGTCATCGTCAGTTTCTGGGATTACAACGACTTTCAGATGCTGCCGACGTTCACCACGCGCAGCTACACCGAGAGTTTCGAGGGCTGTCTGACCCAGCTTCCCGATCTCTGCACGATGCTGAGGACCTACGCCTCGACGATCAAGTTCTGCGCGATCGTCTGGGCGATGACGCTCGTTCTCGGCTTCACGGTCGCCTATTTTCTCGCCTTCCATATCCGCTCGACGACCACGCAGATGGTGCTGTTCCTCGTCTGCACGATCCCGTTCTGGACGTCGAACGTCATTCGCATGATCTCATGGATCCCGCTGCTCGGCCGCAACGGGCTCGTCAACCAGATGCTGGTCGGGGCCCATATCGTCAACCAGCCGCTCGAATGGCTGCTCTATTCGCCCTTCTCGGTCGCGCTCGCCTTCGTGCATCTGTTCACGTTCTTCATGGTGGCGCCGATTTTCAACTCGATGATGCGCATCGACCGCCGCCTGATGGAAGCGGCCTTCGACGCCGGCGCGAGCGGCTGGCAGATGCTGACCAATGTCGTCATGCCGCTCAGCAAGCCGGGCATCGCGATCGGCTCGATCTTCGTCGTGACCATCGTGATGGGCGACTTCATCACCTTCGACGTGATGGGCGGCGAGCAGATCGCCTCGGCCGGCAAGGTCGTCGAGACGCGCCTGCAGGCGCTGCAGTTCCCGCCGGCCGCCGCAAACGCGGTGATACTGCTCGGCGCGACGATGATTGTCATCGCGGTGCTGAACCGCATCGTCGACATCCGCAAGGAGCTTTGAAGTGAACGAGGGCCGCTCCCCCGCTTTCTATGTGCTCGCTGCGGTGTTCAGCCTGTACGTGCTGTTTCTCTACGGGCCGATGATCGTCATCTTCATCCTCTCCTTCCAGGGGCCGACCGGGGGTCTGACCTTCCCGCTGAACGGCGTTTCCCTGCACTGGTTCGAGCGGCTTTGGCAGGGCGGCGGCATCGTCGACATCTCCGGCGCGTTCCGCCGCTCGCTCGAACTCGGCCTCATCGTGATGGTGCTGACGGTGGTATTCTCGCTGATGGCGGGCCTCGCGTTCCGCAAGCGCTTCTTCGGCTCCAATGCGCTGTTCTTCATCACCATCGCGAGCCTCATCGTGCCCTCGATCGTAACCTCGCTCGGCATCGCGCTCGAATTCCGCGTGCTCGACGACTTTCTCAAGAACTATGGGCCCGATTGGCTGAGCGACGGCTATACGACGAGCATGGGCAATTTCACCTCAGGGCTCGGCGCCCATCTGACATGGACCCTGCCGTTCGGGTTGCTCGTGATGTTTGCGATCTTCAACCGGTTCGACGGCCGTTTCGAGGAAGCGGCGCGTGATCTCGGCGCGACGCCCTGGCAGACGCTGCGCTACGTCGTCCTGCCGATCATCCTGCCTTCGCTGGTCGGCGTCGGGCTTTTCGGCTTCACATTGTCCTGGGACGAGATCGCGCGCTCGAGCCAGGCCATGGGCGAGCACAATACGCTGCCGATGGAACTGCAGGCGCTGACCACGACGGTGACGACGCCCGACATTTACGCGCTCGGCACGTCGACTTCGGCGGTCTCTTTCGGGGTCATCGCCGTGGCGCTCGGCGCGATCGCCATCCTTCGCGCCCGGCAGGCCCGCTTCGGTTCGGACGCGGGCCACGCCTGATCGGAACCCAAATTTCCCGCTCGCGTTTGGAGATGGCGCGGCCCTGATGGCGCTGGCGCCAGGACGGGAGCGCGATGTCTTCGACCGATACGGACGCGCCAGCGCGGCCATCCGAAAGCGCCAGGGGGGAAGCGCTGCGCGACAGCGGCAAGGACTCGCCGCTGCTCGACAGCCACGAGCAGGACCAAGCGGCCGCCCATGCCGCGCCGAAGGCGCTCGTCATCCACGAAGTTTTACGCGAGGAGGGCGAGACCGAGTTGAAGCGCGCCGGCTGGGCCTTGTTCTGGTCCGGCCTCGGCGGCGGTCTCTCGATGGGCTTTTCATTCCTGACCCTCGCCTTCCTGCAAGCGGACCTCGCGGGCGTGCCGGGCGGCGACGTCGTGGCGAGCCTCGGCTACAGCGTCGGCTTCGTCGTCGTCGTGCTCGGCCGCCAGCAGCTCTTCACCGAAACCACGCTGACCGCGACCCTGCCGGTTTTGCTTCGCCGCACCCGCGAATCGTTGGTCGCGCTGATGCGGATGTGGGCGATCGTCCTCGTCGCCAACCTCATCGGCACAGTCATCTTTGCGTGGCTGATCGCGCGCGCCGGGCTGTTCGCGCCGCCGGTCGAAAACGCGCTCGGCGCCATCGGGCTCGAGATCGTCAGCGGCGATTTCTGGCCAAAGATGTTCAAGGCGGTGCTGGCGGGCTGGCTGATCGCGCTGATGGTCTGGACGCTGCCAGGAGCGGGATCGGCGCGGCTGTTCGTGATCATTCTCCTCACCTCCGCCGTCTCGCTCGGGCATTTTCCCCACATCGTCGCCGGCGCGACCGACGCGGCCTATGCTTTGTTCTCGGGCCGCGCGAACCTGAGCGACTATGCCTTCGGCTTTCTGGCGCCGACCCTGCTCGGCAACACGATCGGCGGCGTCGTGCTGGCGGCGATCCTCAATCACGCGCCGGTCGCGCACGACATCAAGTCGAAGGGGGCGACGGCGGAGGCTTGACGGCGGCAGTTGGTTATATGCCCTCGCCTGTCATCCCCGCGAACGCGGGGATCCAGCGTGAGATGCCAGGCTTGCAGAAAAGGGCTCCAAAACTTGAAGCCGCAGAGCCCTACGACACTGGATCCCCGCTTTCGCGGGGATGACAATTGCCTATCCGGGCCCTTACCGGTGAGTGAGCGCGGCTAGCGGTTTGCGCATCGAAAAGTTGGGAATGCCGAATTTTTTACCCTCAGCGCCTTGATCGACATAGCCGCGCTTCAAATAGAAACGGTGCGCCGTTCGCGTGCTTTCGAGGAAACATTCACGCACTTCGGCATCCCGCGCCAGCCCTTCCATCGCGGCGAGCAGCGCTGAGCTCGCGCCGCAGAAGCGCGCGAACGGGGCGACGTAATTGAGCTTGATATAGCCGTCGATACCCATGCAGCCGACCGCCGCAGGCTTTCCCGCGAGCTCCGCGATCAACAGACGATTGTCTGGATTGACGCGCCAGGCCCTCACATTTTCAACTGTCTTGTTGGCGAGCCATTTTTCGAGGATCGCGGGATCGCCGCGATGATCCTCGAAACAAAGCTCCGCGATCGAGGCGCGGGTGATGGCGACGATCGCGGGTTCGTCGCCTTCGCGCGCCGGTCTGACCGCGATGCTCGCTTCGAGTTCCATCTGCGTCTCCTATTGACTCTTAATTGCGAAGCGGCCCTTTGAACCTCGCATGTCGCTCTCCGTCATGGCCGGGCTCGTCCCGGCCATCCACGCCGTCGAGCGATGCACGGCTCAAGGTCTTGCACGGATAGTCGAATTCACGCTTAAGCACATTGGCGCACAGCGGCGTGGATGCCCGGAACAAGTCCGGGCATGACACGGGGACGGGCATGACGCGGAAAAGGCCGCGCTATCTTTCGGGAGCTTCCTACATGACCGGCCACATCGATCCCACCAAAGAAGTCTTCGCGGCCTTCCGGGCCAACGACCGCACCGGGCCGATCCATATGCTCAATCTCGTCCGCTTACGCGAACACGCCGCCTACCCCGACGGGCGCAAGGCGACGGGCGCGGAGGCTTACGCGGCTTACGGGCGCGAGAGCGAGCCTGTGTTCGCAAGGCTCGGCGGCCGGGTGGTGTGGAGCGCGAAATTCGAACTGATGCTGATCGGACCGCAGGCCGAGCGCTGGGACCGCATGTTCATCGCCGAATATCCGAGCGTCGCAGCCTTCGTCGAAATGATCCGCGATCCCGTCTATCGTGAGGCCGTCAAACACCGGCAGGCGGCGGTGGAAGATTCGCGTCTCATCCGCACCGCGCCCGGAGAGGCGGGCGCCGGCTTTGGCTGACGCGAAGCGCTTGCCTTAATTCATACTTATGAAATAAGCCCACGCGGGAATTGGCGGGAGGACAGTTTGGCGCGCGTAAGAATCGCCATCATCGGCGTCGGCAAGATCGCGCTCGATCAGCATCTGCCGGTGATCGCGCAAGAGCGACGCTTTCGAGCTTGTCGGCGCTGGTCAGCCAGCGCGGCGTACATGCCGGCGGCGTTCCGACCTACAGGAGCCGCGGCGGAACTCTATGCCGCGATGCCCGAGGTCGACGCGGTCGCGATCTGCACGCCGCCGCACGTGCGCCATGCCTTCGCGCGGGAGGCGCTGGCGGCCGGCAAGCACGTGATGCTCGAAAAACCGCCGGCGGCGACGGTCGCGGAAATGCACGATCTCACCGCAGCGGCGCACGAGGCGGGCCGCGTCATCTTCTCGACCTGGCACTCGCAATACAATGCCGGCGTCGACGAGGCGAAGGCGGCGGCTCGCGGGCCAAAGACTGAAAAAGCTGCACATCGAATGGAAAGAAGACGTGAAACGCTGGCACCCCGGTCAGGACTGGATCTGGGACGCCGGCAATTTCGGCGTGTTCGATCCCGGCATCAACGCGCTTTCCATCCTCACCAAGATCGCGCCCGGCGCGATATTCGTGAAATCGGCCAGGCTCGACTATCCCGAAAACCGCGACACGCCGATCGCCGCTTCGCTTACCTTCTCGTCCAACGCCGGCGCGGCCGGCGCTGTCGCTGACGGCGGAGTTCGACTGGCGCCAGGAGGGCGAGCAGAGCTGGAACATCGACATCGAGACGGAGCGCGAGGCTCTGCGCCTGACCCATGGCGGCTCAAAGCTGTTCGTCGGCGGCAAGCTCGAGGTCGAAGCGCCGATGGCGGAATACGAGGGTCTTTACGAGCATTTCGCCGAACTGCTCGCCAGTCGTGAAAGCTACATGGATTCGGCGCCGTTCCAACTGGTCGCCGACGCGTTCCTCATCGGTTCGCGCCGCGTGGTTTCCCCGTTCCATTGGTGACCGAAATCGAAATCCACGGCTACGCCATCGTCTCGCGCGACGACCGCATCGCGGACGCCAACGGGCTAATGCCGGCGTCGCTGAAGCAACGACGCCGACTGGGCCTATTTCCAGGCCGAACTCGGGCGCGCCGACTATGTCGTGATCGGGCGCGCGAGCCACGAGGCGACGCCGAATATCAAGAGGCGCAAGCGGATCGTGCTATCGCGCTCGGCGCGGCGGCTCGAAAAGCGCGCCGATGCGTGGTGGTGGAACCCGCTCGAGCTTGACTTCGGCGAATTGGCGAAGGCGCTGGCGCCCGCCACCCGCATCGCCGTCCCCGGCGGACAGGCGGCCTTCGATATGTTTTTGAAGATCGGCTATTCGGCGTTCCATCTGTCGCGCGCGGAGCGCATCGCGCTGCCGGCAGGGCGCGGTCTGTTCTCTTCGTGCGAGACGGGGGTTGCGGCCGAAACTGTCCTCAAGGAAGCGGGACTTCATGCCGGGCCGACGCTCGACATCGACCCTCAAGCGGGCGTCACGCTGACGTTGTGGCGGCCGGCCGCTTAGGGAGCTTGCCGCCCGGCTTCTTCGATCGTTGCTCGTCGCGTCGATTGAACCATATTCTCACGTCGCCGATGGAATCGGCGAGCAGTTCGGACATGCGTTTGGCGGCGCCGTCGGGATCGCGATTGCGGATCGCTTCGAGGATCGCGCCATGTTCGCCAAGGCGCTTGTCCTGCATGCGTCGCCGCGCCTTCCCAGCTATAGCGGAACACGCATTGCAGCGAGGCGTGGATGAGCCGCCGAGCGCGGAGAGGAAGGGATTTCCAGAGCCGGCGAGAATGCCCATGTGAAAATCGAGGTCGGCCTCGATGAGGTCGCCGGAGCCGTCCCTGAAGCGCTCCATATCGGCGAAAGCGGCGGCGATCCGGGCGATCGTCTCGGAATCGGCGAGCCTCGCGGTCAGCGCCGCGGCGACCGGCTCCACCATCTGCCGCAACTCGAAGAGGTCGGCGATGAATTGCTCGTTCGGGTCGGATTGCGAGGTGCCAGGCGAGCACGTCGGGATCGAACAGGTGCCATTCCGAGCGCGGGCGCACCCGGGTGCCGACTTTCGGACGCGCGATGATCAGCGCTTTGGCGGTCAACAGGCTGTAGGCCTCGCGCAAAGCCGTGCGCGAAACGCCAAAACGCTGCGCAGAGTTCGGCAACGTTCGGCAGCAGCGAGCCCGGCGGGTAGACGCCGCTGACGATCTCGCGGCCGAGCGTCGCCGCGACGAAACCGTAGATGTTGCGCTCCAGCGCCTCGCCGCGCTCGCCTCCGCCGCGCCGGATTTTCGGGACCACGTTCGAGGACACACGTTTCGGGCGATGAGGCATTTCGATTCGGACGGACGCTAGTTGACGGCGCGTCAGCCTGAGGGATCCCACGAGCAAGCGCTGCAATACAATGAAAACGAACAAAAGCAATCCGCTGCTGATCATGATCCAGGCGCCGTTGAGCGAGCCGTTGAAATTGATCAGCGTCGCGATGAGGCCCGAGAATCATGCCGCCGAACAAGGCGCCGGCGACGAAACCGACCCCGCCGGTCAGCAGCGTGCCGCCGAGCACGACCGCCGCGATCGCGCTGAGTTCATCGCCGGTTCCCGCCAGCGGATAGCCCGAAGAGGTATAGAGCGCATAGACGACGCCGCCGAGCGCGCTGTACAAGCCGCCGAGCCCGTAGATCTTCATCATCGTTCGCCGCATCGGCACGCCCATCAGCGCGGCGGAATGGCGGTCGCCGCCGATCGCGTAGACGTCGGCGCCGAACGACGTGCCATGCGCGATGACGATTCCGCGATGAGCGCGACCAACATCACGATCGCCGAACTCGCCAGAAAACCTTCGCCCGGCAGCGGAAGGTCGGCGGCGGCGAAGGCCGGTGACGAAGGGATGGCGCAGCGGCACGGAATCGAGGTTGACCATGAAACACGCGCCGCGCAGCAGGAACAGACCGGCGAGCGTGATGATGAACGGCTGAATCTCGCAGAACTCGATGATGAAACCCTGCACCGCGCCGAACCCCGCCCCGAACACCAGCATCAGCGCCGCGGAGGCGAGCGGATGCCAGCCGGCCGCGTCGAGATTGGCCATCACGACGCCGACGAAGCCGATCATCGAGCCGATCGACAGATCGATGCCGCCGGACAGGATGACGAAGGTCGCGCCGATCGCGGCGATGATGATGAAGGCATTGTCGGCGAGGATGTCGCCGAGCACCAGCGTCGACAGGAAATTGTTGTAGAGCATGCCGCCGGCGGCGAACAAAAGCGACGAACACCGCGATCGTCGCGACCAGCGGCAGATATTTCTCGCTCATCTGCGTCGCCTCGCGAAGGCCGAGACGAAGGCGGCGCGCGCCTTCGCCGATTGCAGCAGCAGCACCACGATGACCACGACCGCCTTGACGACGAGATTGTATTCGGGCGGCAGCCCGCTCGTCAGGATCGAGGTGGTCAGCGTCTGGATGACGAGCGCGCCGAGCACGGCGCCGCCGAGATAGATGCGCCCGCCCGACAGCGAGCCGCCGCCGATCACGACGGCGAGGATCGCGTCGAGTTCGATGTAAAGGCCCTCGCTGACGGGATCGGACGTGTGCGTGTCCGCTGTCAGGATGACGCCCGCCGCCGCGGCCATCAGGCCGGAGACGAGATAGGCCGAATATTTGACGAGCCGCGCGTCAATGCCCGACAGGCGCGCGGCGCGCGCGTTGCCGCCGACCGCTTCCAGAAACAGCCCGAACGCCGTGCGCCGCACGACGCAGCCAAAGCACAGCAAATAGGAAGACTGCGACGAGAAGGCGCGTCGGGATCAAACTCGACATGGCCGACGCTCAGCCCTTGCAGCAGCGGGCTCGTAAAACTCGGATTGGTGCCGCCATAGATCAGGTTGATCATCAGCCCGACGCCGCGGCCCGACACCATCAGGATCAGCGTCGCGATGATCGGCTGAATGTCGAGCACGGCGACCAGCAGGCCGTTCCAGAGCCCGCAGACGAGCCCGGCGGCGAGCGCTTCGACGAGGATCAGCCCGTGCGGATCGCCCGCATGAATGCGCCAGGCGATCACCGCGCCGGTGATCGCGATGATCGAGCCGACGGAAAGGTCGATGCCCTTGGTGCCGATGACGACCGCCATGCCGAGCGCGACCATCGCGGTCGGCATGGCGCGATAGAGGATGTCGATCAGGCTGCCGAACAGCCGCCCCTCGACGATGCGAATGGAGAAGAACCCCGGCGAGATACAGCCCGTCGACCGCGAAGATCAGCAGCAAGGCGAGGCAGGGCCAGACGAAGCGATGCGCGAGGATGTCGATCAGCCGGCGGCCATCGCCCGCCTTGGCCAGGGATCGGGTCGCCTGATCGTTCATGGTCCCGCGATCGTTTCGATGATTTTTTCGCGCGTCGCCTCGGCGCCGGCGATCTCGCCGACCTTGCGACGGTCGCGCAGCACGGCGATGCGATGGCTGACGGCGATCAGTTCCTCGAGTTCGGAGGAGGCGACGAGCAGAGCGAGGCCGCTCGCGCTCAAAGAGCGGATCAGGTTGACGATCTCGGCATGCGCGCCGACGTCGATGCCGCGCGTCGGCTCGTCGAGGATCAGCAACCTCGGATCAGACACCAGCGCGCGAGCGAGCAGCGCCTTTTGCTGATTGCCGCCGGAGAGCTGGCCGACCGGCTTCTCGGCGTCCGAGGTCGCGATGCCGAGCGCGCCGATCATCTCGCGCGCCAGCCTATCCTGCTCCTTGCGCGACAGCAGTTTTAGCCAGCCGCGCCGCGCCTGCAGCGCCATCATGATGTTTTCGCGCAGGCTGAGCTCAGCAAATATGCCCTCGCTCTTTCGATCCTCGGGGCAGAAGGCGGCGCCGAGCCGGATCGAGCGGCCGGGCGAGGGCGAGCCGACCGTCTTGCCGCCGATCGCGAGACTCCCGCCGTCGGCTTTGAGCGCGCCGAACATCAGTTTGGCGGTCTCGGTGCGCCCGGATCCGAGCAGACCCGCGAGGCCCAAAACTTCGCCGCGCCGGATCTCGAGATCGAAGGGCTCCATGACGCGGCGCTTGCCGACCGCCTTCGCCGACAGCACGGGCGCGCCGTCCGACGGCTCCACGTTCGGGCGCTGTTCCTCGATGCGCTGCAATTCGCGCCCGAGCATCAACGAAACGAGCTCTCGCGCCGCGATTTCCTTCGTAGTTCCCGTGCCGACGCGCCGCCCGTTGCGCAGCACCGTCAGCCGATCGGCGATGCGATAGACCTGATCGATGAAATGCGAAATGAACACGATCACAAGGCCGCGGCCCTTGAGATCCCGCAGGATCGAGAACAGCTTTTCGGTCTCGTTGGCGTCGAGGCTCGCGGTCGGCTCGTCGAGCACCAGCACGCGGCTCTCGTCCTCGAGCGCGCGGGCGATGGCGACGAGTTGCTGGATCGCCATGGAATAGGAGGCGAGCGGGCGCTCGACGTCGATCGCGACGCCGAGACGGCTCAAACGCTGTTCCGCGCTTCGGCGCGCCGCGCGCCCATCCACGAAGCCGAAGCGCCGGGGCAGTCGACCGAGCGTCAAATTCTTGCTCACCGACATCGTCGGGATGAGATTGACTTCCTGATAGACAGCGGCGATGCCGAGCGCGCGCGCGGCGCCCGGACTATCCGGTTCAATCTCGCGCCCGTCGAGCCGGATCAGCCCGGAATCGGCGCGCTCCGCGCCGGTCATGATTTTGATCAGCGTCGATTTGCCCGCGCCGTTCTCGCCGAGCAGCGCGTGCACCTCTCCCGCGCCGGCGCTGAAATCGACGTTGTCGAGCGCCTTCACGCCGGGAAAGGTTTTCGACACGCCGATGAGTTCGATCGTCGCGGGCAAGGTCTGGTTCCGATTATCAAATAAGCGCCGCGATCAGACACACATCCTGTCATCCCCGCGAATGCGGGGATCCAGCGTGCGCAGCTTCGCTTTCCAGCGCTTGAGGCCCTACGACACTGGATCCCCGCTTTCGCGGGGATGACAGTTTCCTGGCGACAAAGGGCCACCTTCCCCGGCGAAGCCGGGGAAGGCGCTGAACGACCTTACGAGCCCGGCGTCGCCGCCGTGTGCAGGTCAGACGGGATCACCACCCACTTCGGCAGTTCCTTCTTGTCCTTCAGATATTGAAGGACGACGGGATAGATGTATTTGCCGATCGCGGAGCGCAGTTCGACGGAGGCGTTGGCGTCGCCGGCGGCGAGCGCTTCCTTCATCGCCGGCACATAGTCGACCGAGACCATCAGCACGTCCTTGCCGGGCTTCAGGCCGGCTTCCTTCATCGCCTGGATCGCGCCGAGTTGCATGTTGTCATTGTGCGCGAACGAGGCGCAGATCCCCTTCAGATTGTCGGTCGACTTGATGAAGGCCTCCATCACCTTCTTGCCGCCTTCGGTCGTGAAGTCGCCGCTCTGCGTCTTGACGATCTTCATGTTGGGGAAGTTGGAGATGACGGCTTCAAAGCCCTTCTTGCGCTCGATCGCCGGCGCCGAGCCCGTGGTGCCCTGCTCCTCGACGATGTTGCAATTGCCCTTGCTCGCAGCGGCGAGCCAGGCGCCGGCGAGGCGGCCCTCGAGATTGAAGTCGGCGGAAATGCGCGTCACGAAGAGTGATTTGTCGGCGACGTCGACATCGCGGTCGGCGAGAAACACGGGAATGCCCGCCTTCTTTGCTTCCGCCAACACCTGATCCCAGCCGGTGACGACGACGGGCGCGATGATGATCGCGTCGACCTTCTGCGCGATGAAGGCGCGCACGGCCTTCAATTGCTCTTCTTCCTTGCCCTGGGCGTCGGCGAACTTGAGGTCGATGCCTTCCTTCTTCGCCTCTTCCTGCATGTCCCTGGACCAGGCTGGGCGCCAGTCGCCCTCGTCACCGACCTGCGAGAAGCCAATCGTCACGGCGAAAGCCGACGCGCTCGCCATCAGCATCGATACGCCGAACGCGGCGCCGACAAGCATTTTTGCCACCCTCATCATTTCCTCCCTCATGGATCTTGGCGCGCGATGCGGTTTCGCCCTCCCGCGTCCAATAATCATACTATAGTATTTCATTATAATAGGGTCAATGGCTTGCGAGGCGGCGTCCCGATGCCGCCCCCGCCCTCGTCCTGGGCCGCCCACGCGCCTCATCCTGAGCCGCCCACGTGCCTCATCCTGAGCTTGTCGAAGGATGAGGTCGATGGGTGGCGGAAGCAGGTCTTGTTTGTTTGTGAGAGGGATCTTCTAAAGCCGCCCAAAAAGGAGGCTATGACTGATGTTTGATCTTTGAGGGGTTCCGGATCAGATAGCTTCGCGCTTTCCGGTTCCCTCCCCCCTTGTGGGGGAGGGTAAGGGGGGGAACGCCCTCAAAGCGAGGTGGTTTTCACCCCCTCCCCATCCCTCCCCCATCAAGGGGGAGGAGGTAGCCCGCGCTTACATAAAACTCTGCGGATCGACGTCCACGAAGACCCGCACGCCGCCGCGCGGCGGCGGCGCGGCGGCGAGCATGGCGCGCAGGAAACCTTGCATGTCGGCGCTACGCGGCGCCTTGACCGCGAGGCGGAAGCGGTGGCGGCCGCGCAGCACTGCGATCGGCGGTTCGGCGGGGCCGAGCAGGGAAATTTCGTCGGGCTCGGCGAGACCGCCGATCGGCGCGAGGCGCCATTTGTCGTTGCCCGGCATTCCATGCGCCGCGCGCGCGAGCGTTCTCGCGTACGCCTCCGCGGCGCCGCGATCCTCGGCGGAAACGATCACAGAGGCGAGACGGCCGAACGGCGGCAAGCCGCCGCGCTTTCTCTGCTCGGCCTCCGCCGCGTAAAAACTCTCGACGTCGCCGGAGAGCAGCGCGGCGATCACAGGATGCTCGCGCTGATAGGTCTGCAACAAGGCGCGCCCCGGCTTCTCGCCGCGCCCCGCGCGCCCCGTCGCCTGGCGCAACAGCTGGAACGTCCGCTCGGCCGCGCGCGGATCAGCGTTCGACAGGCCGACGTCGGCGTCGACGACGCCGACCAGGGTCAGAAACGGAAAATTGTGTCCCTTGGCGACGAGCTGCGTGCCGACGATGAGATCGTAATCGCCACGCGCGGCCGCATCGAGTTCGGCGCGCATGCGCTCGACGCCGCCAGCCATGTCAGATGACAGCACCAGCAGCCGGGCGTCGGGAAAACACATCGCGGCTTCTTCGGCTACGCGCTCGACGCCCGGCCCGCAGGCGACCAGCGTCTCCGCCTCGTGGCATTCCGGGCAGACTTCCGGCCTCGCCAGCGAATGTCCGCAATAGTGGCAGAGCAGGATTTTGCGGAAGCGATGCTCGACGAGCCACGACGAGCAATTGGGACACTGGAAGCGATGGCCGCACGCCCGGCAGAGCGTCAGCGGCGCGTAGCCGCGCCGATTGAGGAACAGCAGCGCCTGCTCGCCCGCCGCGATCGTCTCGCCGAGCGCCTCGACCAACCTCGGCGCCAGCCAGCGGCCTCGCGCCGGCCCCTCGCGGCGCAGATCGATCGGCTGAAGCTTTGGCAGCGGGCGCTCGCCGAAGCGGGCGTTGAGACGCAGCCAGCCGTAGCGGCCGAGCTCCGCGTTGACGCGCGTCTCGACCGAGGGCGTGGCGGAGGCGAGCACGATCGGCGCCTGCTCGAGCCGCGCGCGCACCACCGCCATGTCGCGCGCGTGATAGATGACCCCGTCCTCCTGCTTGTAGGCGCCTTCGTGCTCCTCATCGACGACGATCAGCCCGAGATCGGCGAAGGGCAGGAACAGAGCGGAGCGCGCGCCAACAACGACCCGGGCTTCGCCGCTCGCCGCGGCGCCCCACAGCCGCTCGCGCTGGCGCGGCGTGACGCCCGAATGCCACTCGGCCGGCCTCACCCCGAACCGCGCCGCGAAACGGTCGAGAAACTGGCTCGTCAGCGCGATTTCCGGCATCAGGATCAAAGATTGCCGCCCCGCCTTCAGCGCCGCCGCCGTCGCCTCGAAATAGACTTCCGTCTTGCCTGAGCCGGTGACGCCTTCGAGCAGAAAAGGCGCAAACGCGCGGGCTGTTACAGCGTCGGCCAAAACCCTCGCCGCTTCCGCCTGATCGGCGCTCAACGGGCGATGAAAGAAATCGGCGTCGGGCGTCGGCGCGACCGGATCGGGCGCGAGCTCGACGATCGCCAGCGCTCCGTCCTCGACGAGCCCGTCGATGACACTGGGGCTGCACTGCGCCGCTTGGACAATCGCCGATTTGGCGAGCGGGAGCTGCATCAGCGCGTCGAGCACACGGGCGCGCGCCGGCGTCAGCCGTCGCGGCGGAACGCCGGTTTTGACGTAAGCCTGCTTCGGCGCCGGCGCCACCGCCGCTTCCGGCGCGCGCACCGCCATCCGCATGCACAGCGCCCCTCGCGGAGAGGGTCCAGCGCGCCACCCAGTCGATGAAATCGCGCAAGGGGGCCTTGAGCGGCGACCATTCGCGCTTCGCCTCGATCGCCTTCAGATTGTCGCCGCCCGCCGAGCGCGCCGCCCAGACGACGCCGGTCGCCATCCGCGTTCCCAAAGGCGCTGCGACGAAATCGCCGGGCTCGAGTTCGAGCGAGGCCGGAACGCGATAGGAATAGGCGGTGTCGACGGCGACCGGAAACAGCACGTCGACGACGCGGGATTTTGGCGAATCGTCGGGACCGAAGAGCGACATGGCCGCAGTCTTAGCCGAACACCGGCAGGCTCACGACGACGGCGACCGCGATCAACGCGAGGCTGCAATTGCGGAATAGGGCGGGGCTCGCAAGGCGGAACATCCGGGAGCCGCCGAACGCCCCGAGGCCGTAAGCGGGCCCCGCGAAAAGCGCATATTTGAAAATCTGGGGCGAGAACAGGCCGCTCCAGGCGTAGCTCAGCACGGAAATGACGGTCGACGCCGCGAAATAGAGGATGATGTTGGCGCGAAGTTTTGCGTGCGACGCGCCGACGCCGAGGTAATAGCTCATCAGCACCGGCCCGCCGATCTGGGCGATGCCGGAAAACAGGCCGGAGAGGCCGCCAACCGCGATCTTGGCGAAGGCGTCGGGCCGCCCCGGATAGCGCCACCCCGACAACAGCAGCGCCAGCATGGCCGCCGCCATGCCGGCGGTCAGCCAGCGCAGCGTCAGCGGCGAACCGAAATGCAGGATGAGGGCGCCGAGCGGCACGCCGACCAGCGCCCCGGCCAGCATGATCGTGACATCGCCGCGCTCGCCCTGCTTCCAGGCCGCGGGGATCAGCGGACTGGCGAACACGCCGTCGATGACGAGCAGAATCGGCGCCGCCAGTTTCGGCCCCGCCAGCGCGCCGGCGAGCGGCACGAAGATCAACGCCGCCCCGAACCCCGAAAACCCGCGTGACGCCCCCGCCGCCAGCGCCGCCAGCATGACGAGCAGCAGGTTCGCGGTTCCGGATTCGGGGAGGAGGGTCATGGGGCTATAGGGCATGGCGGCGAGAAAACGCGCAAGGGCTTCACCACGCAGGGGCGCGCGGCCGTGCGTGCGAGAGGAGCGGCGGCGTCCACGCCGCCGTGCGCGGCAAGATCGTCGGCCTGGAGCCGACGCCCCTCAGGTCGCGCGGCGCTGGACCGCCAGCCGGAGGCTGCGTCGCACTCCTTGACGCAGCGAAGGGCGTGTGGCCTCACAGGCGCCACGCCCCCTAAGCCCCCGGCAGACTCCCATGCAGCTCACGCCCTACCTCTATTTCAAAGGCGCGTGCGAAAGCGCGCTGAAATTCTACGCGTCCTGCGGGCTCGGCGAGATCAAGGAGCTCAGGCGTTACGCGGGAACGCCGATGGAGGACCGCGACGGCGGCGCGTGGCGCGACAAGGTTCTGCACAGCGTGTTCGAGGGGCCCGGATTGCGCTTCTCAGCCTCCGACGGCGCCGAACTCGGAACCGATGAAGGGATGCGCGCTGTTGCTGGAATTCAGCGACCTCGACGCGGCCAAGGCGATGTTCGAGACGCTCTCGGCGGGCGGCCGGGTCACGGTTCCCTGGAAGAAGCAGTTCTGGGGCGATCACTACGGCAACTTCACCGACCCATTCGGCGTCCAATGGGCGATCATCCGTCCCGCCGAAGGGTAGAGAAGTCGGCGCCGAAAATGTGCTTTAGGGCGCTGTCCTCGTGATGCCCGCGCCCCAAACAAAGGGTGCAGTCCCAGAGGTTGTCGTCCCCGTGAAAACGGGGACCCAGTGGTCATAGGGCTCTTAGGTTGGGAGAATTGGTCAGCAATTTCTGCGGGCCGGGAATCGCGCACTGGGTCCCCGTTTTCACGTTACAGTATGCAGACATTTATATCGAGCCGAGGTCTGGTGATTAACCCCTTCTCCCCTTGCGGGAGAAGGTCCCCGAAGGGGGGATGAGGGGTCGTTTCCAGATTTGGCTCGGCTCGCAGGGTTGCAACGCCGGTGCATCCGACCCGCAAACGTGCTTTCTCGCGGCGCGGACCCCTCATCCGCGCTTCGCGCACCTTCTCCCGCAAGGGGAGAAGGGGGCAAACGCCCGCCTTCGTGCACCAAACAAAGATGTCTGCATACTGTAGCGTTTTCACGGGGACGACAGGGAGGGCGGTGCGCGTTTTCGTAGCCGAGCTCGCTGAGCTCTGTAGCCGCGGTCGGCGACCGCGGCTACAGAGCGGCGGCTTGCCGGCGCCTGGCGGGGAGCCGGCGAGGCCGGCGCGGGATGCGCCCTTGACGGGCCGCCCTGAGCTTCGCCGGAGAGGCGACGGTCGGCGGCGCGCCTTTGCGCCCACTCGTTGGTGGAAAAAAGCTTTTTGGATTTTCTATATCATGCGGTATGATAACTTCCGTATTAGAGGATTTTTGAGCGGAAGGTCGGAGTGTTGCGCAACTTGCTAATCAAGGTTTTCTATCTTGACGCGCATATCCTCGCCAAATTCGACGAAAATCGCGTTAACCACTCGTAATCCATTGAAAATACAGCATCTGGCATGATTGAATTTGGATTTGTTTGGATTTGTTTTGCTATTTTCACCGCTTGTTTGGATTTATTATCGCCTTGCTTCGGATATGTTTGGAGGCGTTCGAGGAATGCTCAGGTTGCATTGTCCGACAATGCTGGCGGACACACGTGGAACATCGGAGCGGGCTAGCCCTCGCCACTGCTTCGGCGGCCAGGGTCTCCGCGACGGCCGCTCGGACGCCTCTTTGGAGCAGCGTCGCGAGGCTCGCCTCAACCACTGATCTGAACCCCTCGTTTCCCGAGAGTTCGCTGGGAAATATCGAACTGACGCCGAGCAGGGCGCGCGTCATGTCGCGAGCCGAACTCGTAGACTCACGCGCCAGCGCGGTCAGTTGATCGGCGAGCGGGTCCGCAACGGCGTAGGGCGCGCCGGCCTCCGTCCGCCCCAGCAGGAACCGCATCCAGGCCGCGATCGAGAGCGCGATGACCCGCGGCGGCTCGCCCTCTCCAAGCCGGTCGAGCGCGGCGCCGACGAGACGCTGGGGCAGTTTCTGCGAGCCGTCCGCGGAGATCTGGATCGTGCGATGGCGGATGGCGGGATTGCGGAAGCGGCGCTCCAGGGCGCGCGTGTATTCGGCGAGATCGACGCCAGGGACCGGCTTCAGAGTCGGCAAAATATCCTTGCGCCAGAGGGCGTCAATGAGGTCGGCGAAGCCCGGCGCGTCCATCGCCTCGGCAACCGTCTCGATCCCTGCGGACACGGCGAGATAGGCGAGCGTCGAGTGCGCGCCGTTGAGGCAACGCAGCTTCATGACCTCGTAAGGGCCGACGTCCTCGACCATCAGCGCCCCGCTGGCCTCCCAGCGCGGCCGTCCTTGCGGAAAGCGGTCCTCGACCACCCATTGCCGGAAAGGCTCCGCGACCACGGGCCAGGCATCCTCTACGCCGATGAGCCGGGCGGCCTCGGCGCGGTCGGCCTCGCTGGTCGCCGGCGTGATGCGATCGACCATGGTCGAGGGAAAGGCGACCTCGCGCTCGAGGAATGCCGCAAGTTCGGGATCGACAAGCGAGGCGAAGCCCACGACCGCGGCGCGGGCCTTCGCCCCGTTGTGAGCGAGATTGTCGCAGCTCATCACTGTGAACGGCGCAAAGCCCGCGGCGCGCCGCCTTCTCAGCGCCTCGACGATCAGCGCGGGCGCGCTGCGCGGCGCCTGTGGGTTGGCGAGATCGGCGGCGGTGAGCGGATGGCTCTCCTCGAACCTTCCCGTCGCGGCGTCGAGCCCATAGCCCTTTTCCGTGATCGTGAGGCTGACGATGCGGGTTTCCGGCCGCGCCAGCGCGGCGAGCACGGCCGGCAGATTCCGGCTCGCCGTCGTCACATCGAGCACGGAGCCGACGACCTGCGCCCTCGTCCCCCTCTCGTCCCGCGTCAGCAAAGTGTAAAGTCCATCCTGCGGCTTCAGGGCCTCCTCGGCTTCGGGGGAGTTGAGATTGACGCCCAAAATTCCCCAGTCGCGGTCGCCCGCCGCGAGCGCGTCCTCGGTGTACAGCGCCAGATGGGCGCGCGCGAAGGCGCCTAGCCCGAGATGGACGATGCCAGGCGTCACGCGCGCCCGCTCGTAAGCGGGGCGGGCGACGGTTTCGGGAAGGCCGGCGAGACGCGAAGCCTCCAGTCGAAGCGGCGATGTCATGGCGTCCTCCCCTGGCGCGAACGCGCTTGGCCCTGCCGAGCAATCCATGCTTTACACCGCCCGGACAGAGGGGGCGCAATGGCGACGGCGTTGACGGGGCCGAGGATCGAGGCGAAGAGCCGGCAGACGAAGCAGCTCGTCGTGTTCCTGCACGGCTACGGCGCCGACGGGAACGACCTCATCGAGCTCGGCCAGCAATGGCGCTCGCTGCTGCCCGACGCCGCCTTCGTCGCGCCGAACGCGCCGGAGCGTTGTCCGGGCGCGCCGATGGGTCGGCAATGGTTTGGGCTCTCAGCGTCCTCGCTCGATCCGGAGCGCGGCGCGGCCGACCGCTGGCGCGGCGTCGAATCGGCGAAGCCCGTCCTCGACGCCTTCCTCGACGCGGAACTGCAGCGGCTCGGGCTCGACGAATCGAGGCTGGCGCTGGTGGGCTTCAGTCAGGGGACCATGATGGCGCTGCATGTCGGCTTGCGGCGGCGACGCGCGCCCGCGGCGATCGTCGGCTTTTCCGGCATGCTGATCGGCCCCGAACATTTGAGCGAAGGGACGGCGCGCGATGCGCGCGGAAAACCGCCGCCGATCCTGCTGACCCATGGCGATCAGGACAACATGCTGCCGCTCGAGGCGATGTTCGTCGCCGCAAACGAGCTCGCGGCCGCCGACATTCCTTGCCAGTGGCACCTGTCGTTCGGCATCGGCCACGGCATCGACGGGGGCGCGCTACGCCATGCCGGGCTGTTCCTCGCAAAACAGTTCGGCGTCCCGGCGAGGTGAAGCTCAGGACCGCTTGCGTCCGAGCAGCGGCAGCACGATGCGCTTTGTCCGCTCCCGGAGACCCGGCGCCGCCCGCTCCCACGCCAGAAACGGCCCGAACAGCGGCGAACCGCCGGGCATCGCGAAATCGGCGAATTCCAGCCGGCCGGGCCACAGGTGATCAATCATCGGGTGGTCTTGCGCCGCGCACGAGTCGATCACGTCCACTTCGCCGCGGGCATCTATGTCATCGGAGAGGGCCCGCGTAAGCATGACGCCGGGGGAATAGGCGGCGAGCGCCTCGTCGAAGGCGATCTTCCAGAAGAAGGCGCGGCGCCCGGAGCGCAGCACGACGCCGGCGGCGATGGACGCTTTGTCGAGGGTCAGTTCGTAGACGGCGAGCCGTCCCCGCCTGGCAAAGCCTTCGGCGACCTCGTGGGCGAAGGCTGCGCGCTCCGGCGCCTGCGCGAGAGCTGTGCCGCGCGCGCCCTTCCAGCCCTTCGCCTCGAGCGCCAGAAAGCGCTCGAAGGCTTGCGTCTCGCCGCTGACATGAAAGGCG
This sequence comes from uncultured Pseudomonadota bacterium, assembly GCA_963710855.1. Classification (GTDB taxonomy): domain Bacteria; phylum Pseudomonadota; class Alphaproteobacteria; order Rhizobiales; family Beijerinckiaceae; genus Roseiarcus. The sequence continues at coordinate 70,374 of CAVQBX010000014.1, forward strand.
AGTTCGCCGCTTTCGGCCAGGCGGCGCTTCAGGCGCTCGGCCTCCTTGCGGCGCTTGCCGCCGCGCGATTCCCGCGCTGAGACGATATGAGCTGCGCGGCGCAGCAGGTTGAAACGCTCGGCGTTGACCGCGACGCGGGCGACTGCGCCATCGAGTTCCACCCGCGGGGCAACGAAGCCCGCGCTGAAGGGAAACTGCACGGCGAGCGTCTGCCGCAGGCCGGCGAGCGCCGGCGCCGGGGCATGGGCGTCGACAAGCCATCCCGCCGACGGCGCCTGCTCGTGGCGCCAGACGCGCGCAAAGCCGAATCCCAGCCGCGGCCCGGTGACGGCCGCAAGCGCCAGCAGTCGCGATCGGTCGTGGTCGGCCCAGACGAGCGCGACTTCCGCGCCGCCAAAATGCTTCAGCGCCGGTCGAAGGAAGTCAATCTCGCCAAAGGGATTGGGTTCGGCGCGGTGTTCGAGGTCGCGCCAGATGCTTTCATATTGATTGGCGCTATCGGCGGAAACGACTTCTCCGAAGGCGACGAGGTTAGGCAAGCCGAGCGACATCCGTGCCCTCTTCGCCCGAACAACCTCCAATCCGAATCGCTTTCGCGGGGCGGGCGACCGCCGAACGACACTGATCTATGGAGTAAGCCGAGGTTGACGCAACAATGCCATAAAGCCGCCCTCAATCGCAACGTCGGAAGTTTACAACTTCACCGCTCCGGATACGAGCGCCGCGAGCAGGTCGTCGCCGACGCGAGCGAAGCCGTTTTGGGTCCGGTCATCGAAATAGACGGGGTCAGTCACGCGGTTGGGGTCGAAACCCTCCGCGACCAACTCGACCTTGCGCTGCTTGAAAGTCCCCGTCACCTCCAGGCTGGAGCGGAAGCGCAAGAACAAAGGCCGGGCATAGGCCGGCAGACGCTCGGCGATATAGGCGCGAAATCCGTCGAGATCGAAGCTGGCGACGGAATCGACAACCAGAGCCGCCATGCCGGCGCGTCCGTCATGGTTTGGCACCGCCACGCCGTAGACGACGGCCTCCTGCACGCCTTGAAATTGTTGCAGCGTTTCCGCGACTTCGGTCGTCGAAACGTTCTCGCCCTTCCAACGGAACGTGTCGCCGATACGATCGACGAAATAGAAATAGTCCTTGCGGTCGCGACGTACGAGGTCGCCGGTGCGGAACCAGACGTCGCCGGGAGCAAACACGTCGTGCAGGATCTTCTGCTCGGTCGCCTTCTGGTCGGCGTAGCCGTCGAAGCGCGCCGCCGGCATATTCGGGTCGTTGCGAATTTCCGCGATCAGTTCGCCGACCTCTTCCACCGCGCATTCCCGGCAACGCCCGTCCCCGCCGCGCCAGGGCAGGCTCAGATCGTGGTCGAAGGCGACGATGCTGACGGGAAACCGGCTGCGCGCCCATTTCGGGATGCGGCCGATCGCGCCGGGGCGCGAGTCGAAGTTCATCATGACCGTGTTGCCTTCGGTCGCGCCGTAGAATTCCAGCACCTGCGGAATGGCGAAGCGGGCCTGAAAGGCGGCGAATATGTCGGGCCTCAGCCCATTGCCGACGCAGGCGCGAATTTTATGGGCGCGATCGTAGGAGCCGGCCGGCGCATTCAGCAAATAGCGACAGAGTTCGCCGATGTAGACGAAGGTGGTGCACTTTTGCTCCGCCGCGTCGCTCCAGAAGGCTCGGGCGGAAAACTTGTCGCGAATGAAGGCCGAGCCGCCGAAAGCCAGCGCCATGCCGAGCGCGATCAGGCCGCCGTTCGAGTGGTACATCGGCAGACACAAATAGACGCGATCGCTGTCGCGCGACCCGACCGCCGCGCCGAACCCGTACATGATGCGCAAGGCGCGCGAATGCGTGATGCGGGCCGCCTTGGGCAGACCTGTCGTGCCTGAAGTGTAGACGTAGACGGCGACCTCGTTGATATCGATATCGGGACGCTCGCTCTGCGCAAGGGGCGCTTGCGAGTAGGAAGCAAGATCGAGGTCGAGTCGCTTCGGGCCGCCCCCTTCGCCGTAAAACCAAACCGCCGTGTCGGGGGCGAGTTCGTCGCGCGCGGCGGCGAATGCGTCCGCATAACAGGCGTCGACGATCGCAACACCGGCGTTGACCGTCTTCACCGCATGAGCCAGCGAAGGTCCTGTGAGATTGGTGTTGACGAGCGCCGTCGCGACCCCGATGCGGGCAAGCCCCATCCAGATCGCCGCGAATTCAGGGCGGTTGGGCATCATCAGAGCGACGGCGTCGCCCTTGCCGAGTCCCTGCGCCTTCGCCCAGCGCGCATATGCGTTGGAGCGCGCTGCGAGTTCGCGATAGGTGAGTTTCTCGTTGACGCCGATCAGCGCAGTGCTGTCCTTCGAACGCGCAGCCCATTCATCGAGATGGTCGCCGAGCGTGCGGGAGGAATTCGCCGTTATGGATTTGGTCGCCCTCACAACGCGGATCAAACCCGATGCATAGGCAAATTCGCTCTTCAACCCAGCCAGCATACTGGCCGCCCTCCCAATACGTTTAGATATGAACAAGCTGCGCGTCCTTGGTACTTAAAGGTCGCGCGGTCAATCGAAAAGGCCGCCGGATCGCGGCGCCAAGGGATTGTCGAGGAGAGCAGCCAGGTCGGGACGGTCGACTTCCGGAAGGCCGGTGAGCGCGCGCCACACGGACGCTATGTCGTCGCTGCTCATGCCGTCCGCGATGATCACTAGCCGTGTCTCGTGCGGATCGAACGGCCATTGAGCGAGCCTGCGCGGCGCATGGACCAGATGCTGCGCGCCTTCGACGACCAGCGGCCGTGACGGATCGTCGATCGTCGACACGAGGCCTTTCACCCGCAGCAGTTTTGGACCCGCCAGACGTCGCAAGGCCTGAAAGAACCGGAACAGCGCCGCCCCGGAAATCGGCTCGCTTTGCGAGAACGCGTGGGCGCGCGCGCCACCGTGCGCGGCCCAACGACTCGCTCGCTCGGCGATGGGCGCAATAACGGACGCCTGCAGAAAGCTGTCGGCGCTGAGGTTTTCTACAATCGGCGCGGCTGCATTGAGTTCGCGGATCTGTTCTTCAAGATCAGCGATGTCTCGAGCGAGATCGCGCTTCGTGATGCTGACGAGGTCGGCAAGCGCGAGTTGCCGGCGCGCCTCCGGATGGGATTCGAGCGTCGCCTTTCCATTGACGGCATCGACGAGCGTGACGACGCCGGCGAGCCCTACCCGGCTCGCGAGCACGGGGTCAGCGATCAGGGCGTAAAGCACCGGGCCAGGGTCGGCAAGTCCGCTAGTCTCGAGAATGATGCGCGAAAAGGGCGATACCGCTCCCGAATCGCGCCGCGCGATCAGCCCGCGCAGCAGTTCGGCGAGATCGCCGCGCAACTCGCAACACAGGCATCCCGAACTCAGGAGCGCCGCGGGGCCATCAAGCTTCTCGTAAAGCCAATGGTCCAGCCCGATGTCGCCGAACTCATTGACGATCACTAGAGATCCAGCGAGCGCAGGATCCCGCAGCAGTCTGTTGACGAGCGTCGTCTTGCCGGCGCCAAGAAACCCCGACACGATGTGAAAAGGCAGCGCCTCGATCGAAGTCACGGCCCGACCGGGATGAGCTTTCCGGTAAATACCGGCGCCCCCGATGGCGCGCCGGTCGGCGATCCTCCCGGCGGTTCGAGGGTGACCGCATAAGTCGCGTCTTCGACGACTTCCGGAGAATAGGGCGCGAGGCGCTTGGCCCTTGTGATTTCGCCGGCGTCGATGACGCCCAGAGAGCGCGGGGCGCCAAGCCGGTTCTCGATGATCCAGAGCTCATAGGATTTGCCGTCCGGCGGCTTGGCTGCGACGGGCCGCACCGTGAACTCGCGCGTTTCGATATTGATGCTGATCGCGAAGGCCGGAGCGTCGGGACTTTTCTGAAGCACGGCGACAAACTCGCGCGGCGCGCTATGTTGGTTCGTCTCAATGCCGATGACGCCGGCAAGCGCGACGACCGCCACCAGGGAGGCTGCAATGGCAGCCGCCCGCCAGCGAGCGACGCGGTTCCTGAGCGATGTGACAGTCTCGCTCCCGGTCTCGGACCTGGGTCGCGCGCTTGCGCTTCGGGCGCCAATTCTGGCCTCGATCGCGGACAGAAAATCGTGTTCGGAAGCGAGCGGCGGCGCGGCCTCGGCGAGCGGCGCGAGCCGTCGTTCCCAGGCCGTGATCGCAGCGTCCAGGTCGGGCTCGCGCAAACGCCGCGCGGCGACCGTCGCCCGCTCGGCGGGGTCGAGCACGCCGAGCGCATATTCGGCAGCGAGAAGATCGTCTTCCGGGCCGAGGCTCATGATCCCAAGCAATCCCTGAGTTGAATCAGACTCCGGCGCAGCCAGGTCTTGATCGTCGGAACAGGCTTGCCGTAGCGCTTCGCCAAGGCTTCGCGGCTCGCGCCGTGATAATAGGCGAGCAACAAGGCTTGCCGCTTCTCATCCTCCAGACCTTGCAGGCAAAGCAGCAGCGCGCGCAATTCCTCGCTCGTTTCGCGCGCGGCGAGCGGGTCGACGGACTCGGCGGCCGGCTCGAAACTCTCCGGCAGATCCTGCAAATAGACAGGCTTCACCCGGCGCACTTCATCGAGCGCGCGGTTGCGCGCAATCGTCGCCATCCAGGCGATCGGCGACCCCTTGGCGGGATCGAAATCCCCAGCGCGTTCATAGATGCGCACATAGGTCTCCTGAAGCAATTCCCCGCTCAGGTCGCCGTTGGAAACGATACGGGCGATCACCCCATGAAGTTTCGCTTGCGTCAGTCGATAAAGCGTTGCGAAAGCACGGGAGTCGCGCGTCGCGACGCGGGCGAGCAGCGCCGCCAGGTCGGCGGGCGCTTCGCCCGGCGGCCCCACCTGCGGCGGCGGCTGTGCTTCGGTCATGTCTCGAATCATAGGATGCGCGGCCCGAAACGCAACGGGCGCCCGCGAAGGGCGCCCGTCGGTCCGACTTCCGTAACTGTCGCTGAGCGGGGGACGAAAGCGTCAGCCCGGAATCAGGACCTTGTTGACGACGTGAATGACGCCGTTCGATTGCAGCACATCAGCGATGGTGATCATGGCCATGTCGCCTTTGGCGTCGGTGACAGCGATGTGGTTCGCGCCGCTGCGCATGAGGGTGAGATCCTCGCCCTGCACGGTCTTCAGCATCAGCTTGCCGCCCATCGCGTCGATCTGGGCCGCGATGTCCTTGGCCGTGTAGCGGCCGGGCACCACGTGATAGGTCAGGACGCCGACGAGCTTGTCCTTGTTCTCAGGCTTGAGAAGCGTCTGCACCGTGCCCTTCGGCAGCGCGGCGAAGGCTTCGTTGGTCGGCGCGAACACGGTGAAGGGTCCGGCGCCCTCGAGCGTATCGACGAGGCCCGCGGCCTTCACCGCGGCCACCAGCGTGGTGTGATCCTTCGAATGCACCGCGTTCTCGACAATGTTCTTGCTCGGATACATCGGCGCGCCGCCGACCATCACGGTCATATCTGCGTAGACGCTGTTCGCGGCGAAGGGCGCGATCAGCGCAAGGCCGGCGCCAAGAAAAGCCGCGCGGAAAATAGGCTTGACGTTCATCTTTCAACTCCCCTTCGTTTCATCCCTAGGAGCGGGAATACGGGGATTACGGGGCCGTCCCGTGCCGGGTTTCAAAAACTTGTTGTGGAAAAAATATTAATTCGAGGCTGAAACTTCAGGACATCGATCCCGTTGCGTCGTCTATGCGGCGACCCCAAGCCGCCTTGTGCCGGCCTGAATTTCATAGCAAGTTCAAGCTCGACAAAAGCCAGGGAGCGGGTCGGCGCAGCCCATGCGCTTAAGAAGAACCGCCCGCGGAACCGGATTGCGAGCCGATGAGCGAAACCAACGAACATGCGCCTCTCGCCGAGCCCTCGCAGATCGCGCTTGCGCCCGTCGAACTCTCCGACCGTTTCGACCTGTCAAAATCTTCGGTGATGCTGAACGGCCCACAGGCGATCGCCCGGCTGCTCATCTCCCAGAAGGAGCGTGACCGTCGCGCTGGGCATAATACCGGCGGGTTTGTCTCCGGCTATCGCGGTTCGCCCGTCGGCGGATTCGACCTGCAATTCGTCCGGCTGGCCAAACTGTTCAAATCCAGCGACATCCATTTTGAGCCGGGCCTCAACGAAGAACTGGCGGCGACCGCGATCTGGGGCGCGCAGCAGGCGGAACTGCGCGGCGAAGGGCGCTTCGACGGGGTCTTTGGTCTCTGGTACGGCAAGGGGCCCGGCGTCGATCGTTCGGGCGACGTGTTCCGCCACGCCAATCTCGCCGGCACGTCTCCACTTGGCGGCGTGCTCGCCGTGATGGGGGACGATCATACGGCCGAGTCCTCGACGACGGCTCATCAGAGCGATTTCGCCTTCGTCGACGCCATGATGCCGATCCTGTCGCCCGCCGGCGTACAGGAAATCCTCGACTACGGCGCGCTCGGCTGGGCGCTGAGCCGCTACGCCGGCGTCTGGGTCGGCCTCAAATGTCTGAAGGACACGGTCGAATCCACCGCGATCGTCGATGGCTCGATCGACCGCATCAAGCCTGTCATTCCCGCCGACCACAGCTTGCCGCCCGGCGGCCTCAACATACGCCGCCTCGAGCCGGTGCTCGAGCAGGAGGCGCGGCTGCATGATCACAAGCGCGACGCCGTCGTCGCTTGGCTCGCCGCCAACAAGATCAACCGCATCGTGACGTCCGGCGGCTCGAACGCGCAGATCGGCGTCATCACGCATGGCAAGTCCTATCTCGACGTTCGCCAGGCGCTCGACGAGCTCGGCATCGACGAAGTCCGGTGCAACGCGCTCGGCCTCCGCATCTTCAAGCTCGGCGCCGTCTGGCCGATTGTGCCTAAGGAAATCCACGATTTCGCGAGCGGCCTGGATCTCATCATAGTCGTCGAGGAAAAACGCTCTCTGATCGAAGCGCAACTGCGCGAAGAACTCTATGGCGCCGCTCATCAGCCGGTCTGCATCGGCAAGAAAGACGAGCACGGCGAGGGGCTGTTTCCGGCCAAAGGCGCACTGGAGCCTAACAACATCGCGATCACGATTGGCGAGCGGTTGCTCAAATACGGCGCGGACGCCAACTTGACCAGCGCGGTCGAGCGCCTGAAACGCGCCCAGGATGCGTTGTCGCGCATCAAACAGGAAGCGACGCGCACTCCCTATTTCTGCTCGGGCTGCCCCCACAACCGATCGACCGTCATCCCCGAAGGCGCGCGCGCCTATGCCGGCATCGGCTGCCACTTCATGTCGCAGTTCATGGACCGCCGCACCGAAGGTTTTACGCAAATGGGCGGCGAAGGCGCGAACTGGGTCGGCGAGGCACGATTCTCGACGCGCAAGCACGTGTTCCAGAATCTCGGCGACGGCACATACAATCACTCGGGCGCGCTGGCGTTGCGCTTTGCGATCGACGCCAAAGTGAACGTCACCTACAAGATCCTCTTCAACGACGCGGTGGCGATGACGGGCGGCCAACGCCATGAGGGTGGGCTGACGGTTCCGCAGATCGCCGCACAAGTCTCCGCCGACGGCGCCAAACAAGTGGTCGTCGTTACTGACGAGCCCAACAAATATCCGCCTGGCCTAGCCTGGCCCGCAGGCTTGACCATTCGCCCTCGCGAAGAGCTCATCGAGGCGGAAAGCGAGCTCAGCGAAATCGAAGGCGTGACGGTGCTGATCTACGATCAGACCTGCGCCGCGGAAAAGCGCCGGAGACGCAAGCGCGGGCAGTTCCCGGATCCCGACAAACGCGCCTTCATCAACGAACTCGTCTGCGAGGGCTGCGGCGATTGCGGCGTCAAATCGAATTGCGTGTCCATCCAGCCGCGCGAGACCGAATTCGGCCGGAAGCGGGTCATCGACCAATCGAGCTGCAACAAGGATTTTTCCTGCGTCGACGGTTTTTGTCCGTCTTTCGTCACGGTGCACGGCGCGAAGCCGCGCAAGACGGAGCGCGGCCTGACGCCTCCGCCCGCAACTCCGGAGCCGGAGCGGCGCGAGATTCTCGACCGCCCCTACGGCATCTCGTCAACGGAGTCGGCGGCACCGGGGTCGTGACGATCGGCGCCATTCTTGGGATGGCCGCACATCTTGAGAACAAGGGCGCGGCGATGATCGATATGGCGGGCCTCGCCCAGAAAGGCGGCGCGGTATTCAGCCACGTGAAACTTGCGCGCAAGCCGGAAGACATAAAGGCCATACGCGTCCCCGCGGGCTCGGCTGATCTCGTGCTTGGCTGCGACTTCGTCGTCTCCGGCGAGCGCGGCGTGCTGGCGGCGATGCGCGGGAGGGAGACGGGCGTCTTCGTCAACGCCTCCGAAGTGTTTCCCGGCGATTTCACCCGCCAGCCCGATTTCTCGCTGCCGACCGAGCGAATAAAGCGGTCGATTCAGCAGGCGAGCGGAGACGGCGCGCGATTTGTGGATGCGACAGCGGCGGCAACCGCGCTGCTCGGCAATTCGATCGGCGCCAACATGCTGATGCTCGGCTACGCCTATCAGGCCGGCTATGTGCCATTGAGCTCAAAGGCGATTCGCCGGGCGATCGAACTCAACGAAGAGGCGGTCGCCATGAATCTCGCCGCCTTCGAATGGGGGCGCGCAATCTTCGCAAGGCCGGAGCTCGCGTTGCAGGTTGATCGCGCGACGCCACGCTCCGAGCCGACCCTTGAAGAGCTGATAGCGCGACGAGTTGAATTTTTGACGAGCTATCAGAACCGCGCCTATGCCACGCGCTACGAAAAATTCGTTCGTCGAAGCGATGCGCGCCGAGGCGAATCGGGCGGCCGACCAGACTGCGCTCGCGACAGCGGTCGCCATAAATCTGTTCAAGCTCATGGCCTACAAGGACGAGTACGAAGTCGCTCGCCTCTATACGGATGGAACTTTCCTGAAGAACCTGAACGCTGCCTTCGAGGGCGATCTGAAGCTCGAATTCCATATGGCGCCGCCGCTGCTGGCGAAGCGCGACGCCAGGTCGGGTCAACTTAAGAAAATGCGATTCGGCGCCTGGATGATGAGCGCGCTCAAGACGCTCGCTTCGCTGCGTGGCCTGCGCGGCACGGCGTTCGACATATTTGGCTACTCTGAGGAGCGTCGCCAGGAGCGCGCGTTGATTGGCGAATACGAGGCGTTGATCGGCGAGCTGCTGAAGATCTCTCAACGCCGACAATCACGCTGAGGCTGTCGCCCTGGCTTCCCTGCCACAGAAAATTCGTGGTTACGGGCACGTAAAGTCGGCGAACTTGGCAAAAGCGCGCGAGGAGTGGCAGGCCGGTCTGGAAGCCTGGCGTCAACCGCGGGAACGACGCCAGGCGGCCGAGTGAGAAAGTCGCCGCGCGTAGTCCATTTGTGATTTTGCAATTTGGGAGCTTTGATGAGGAGGACCTTTTTTCTCACAATATTTGCGGGGTTGGCATTCGCTGTCGGCTGCGCCGGGGCGGCTGAAGCGCCGAAACCGGAGCCGAGCGTCGCTCCTGTGAAAATCAAGCGGACCGAAGTCGTCGCCGCCGACAATTGGACCGTCACCTGCACGACCGCCGATCAACCCAACGCCAAGCGGCGGTGTTCGGCCGAATTGCGCATCGCGCAAACTGAAAACGGCGCGCAACGCGTGGTGTTCACCTGGATTGTCGCGCTGCAGGATGGAAAGCCGACTTCCGTCATCTCGGCCCCGTCGGGCGTATTGATCGGACCCGGCGTGCAGATGAAGGTCGGCGACAAGGACGCAAAGTCCTATCCTTTCACTCTGTGTCAGCCCGACCATTGTGAGGCGGTCATCCCGCTTGACGAGGCTTCGATCAAAGCGCTCCTGGCGGCGTCCAGCGCCGACTTTTTTGTCGTTGCCGTCAACGGCGCGTCGGTCAAATTCAGCGCCGCGTTGAAAGGCTTCGACGAGGCTTGGCCAATGATCGCGAAATAGCGGCGACGCTGACGGAGGGAGCTCATGTCCGATCTTTCGGGCCTTCGAATCGAGTCCGACGGCGAAATTGACTGGTTGACGCTGAACAGACCCGAGCGTCTGAATGCGATCAATCAACCGATGGCGGCTGCGCTGCTCGCTTATTTCGAGGGCCGGCGTCGTGCGACCGAAACGCGCGTCATCATTGTTTCGGGAGCGGGTCGGGCGTTTTGTTCGGGCGCAGATCTCAAGGCGCTTGGCGAGCCCGATCAGTTGCTCGATGGTCCGAATGGCGATTGGACTCTAAAGGATGCGCTGAAAGCCATGCGCGCTTGCCCTCAGCCGATCATCGCGCTGGTTCACGGGGCAGCGGCCGGCGGCGGCCTTGCGATAGCGCTCGCCGCCGACATCATAATCGCAGGTCGGAGCGCAACATTTCATCCAGCTTTCATCAAGATCGGGCTGTCGGGGTCCGAGCTCGGCGTGAGCTGGCGCCTGCAACGCGCCATTGGTCTTTCGCGCGCCCGGGAAATGCTGCTGACGGGCCAACCGATGGATGCGAACGAGGCCGCGCGAACCGGGCTGGCGTCGCGCGTGATCGACGACGCCGAGTTGCGATCTCAGGGGGAAGCGCTCGCACGCGAGATGCTGAAAGCCGCGCCCGACGCCTTGCGCGTTTCGAAGCGAACATTTGACGCCGCGCTGGAAATCTCCAGCTACGAGCTTGCCCTCGAAGTCGAGGAGCGGGGACAAATTCCGATGGTTCGTGCGGCCGGCGCGCGCATCGCGCCGCCAGCGAAGAGCAAAACAACAAAGGCTTGAGATCAAACAAAAAGGCCTCCGCGGTTGAGCGCGGAGGCCTTGATTTTGGTTGCGGGGGCAGGATTTGAACCTGCGGCCTTCAGGTTATGAGCCTGACGAGCTACCGGGCTGCTCCACCCCGCGTCGAAGGGCATTCGGCATTGGGCAGTCGGAGATTGCTTTTTCGACTGCCGATTGCCTACTGCCGGTGATTTTTCGTGGAAGAGGATTTTTCCGATCTTTGCAGGCCTGGCGACGACCTACTCTCCCATGTCTTGAGACAAAGTACCATTGGCGCTGAGGCGTTTGACGGCCGAGTTCGGGATGGGATCGGGTCTTGTCGCCTTGCTGAGAGCCACCAGGCCGGCAAAGAGGCGGAAGAAGCAAAATGGTTTTGATTTGAGAACCGGACGCTGAGGGCGTCCGGCTTTTCGAGTTGGCTTTTCGAGTATGAGAACAATCAAGCCGAACGAGCTATTAGTACCGGTAAGCTGAACGCGTTGCCGCGCTTGCACATCCGGCCTATCGACGTGGTGGTCTTCCACGGCTCTTCAGGGAGAACTGGTTTTGAGGCTGGTTTCCCGCTTAGATGCCTTCAGCGGTTATCCATTCCACATATAGCTACCCTGCACTGCGGCTGGCGCCACAACAGGTCCACCAGAGATGTGTTCACCCCGGTCCTCTCGTACTAGGGGCAAATCCTCTCAATTCTCCAACACCCACGGCAGATAGGGACCAAACTGTCTCGCGACGTTTTGAACCCAGCTCACGTACCACTTTAATCGGCGAACAGCCGAACCCTTGGGACCTTCTCCAGCCCCAGGATGTGATGAGCCGACATCGAGGTGCCAAACACTCCCGTCGATATGGACTCTTGGGGAGTATCAGCCTGTTATCCCCGGCGTACCTTTTATCCGTTGAGCGATGGCCCACCCACGCGGGACCACCGGATCACTATGACCGACTTTCGTCTCTGCTCGACTTGTTTGTCTCGCAGTCAGGCTGGCTTATGCCATTGCACTCGACGAGCGATTTCCGACCGCTCTGAGCCAACCATTGCGCGCCTCCGTTACGCTTTGGGAGGCGACCGCCCCAGTCAAACTACCCACCATGCGTTGTCCCGGGCCCCGGTAAGGGGTCGCGGTTAGACATCCATCAAGCCAAGGGTGGTATTTCAAGGGTGGCTCCACCAGAGCTGGCGCCCCGGCTTCAAAGCCTACCACCTATCCTACACATGGCTTAACGAATGCCAACGCAAAGTTATAGTAAAGGTGCACGGGGTCTTTCCGTCTGACCGCAGGAACCCCGCATCTTCACGGGGACTTCAATTTCACTGAGCTGACGTTGGAGACAGCGGGGAAGTCGTTACGCCATTCGTGCAGGTCGGAACTTACCCGACAAGGAATTTCGCTACCTTAGGACCGTTATAGTTACGGCCGCCGTTTACCGGGGCTTCAATTCAAGGCTTGCACCTCTCCTTTTAACCTTCCGGCACCGGGCAGGCGTCAGACCCTATACGTCATCTTGCGATTTCGCAGAGCCCTGTGTTTTTGTTAAACAGTCGCCACCCCCTGGTCTGTGCCCCACCAACCCGCTTGCGCGAGCCGATGGCCTCCTTATCCCGAAGTTACGGAGGTAAATTGCCGAGTTCCTTCAACGTCATTCTCTCAAGCGCCTTGGTATGCTCTACCTGTCCACCTGTGTCGGTTTCGGGTACGGTCTGATGCGGGGGCTATTTCCTGGAACCGCTTCCCCGCCCCTCCAATCCGATAAGGAGAAACGAGTTACGCGATCCGTCACCACCCGCTGGCTCACGAATATTAACGTGATTCCCATCGACTACGCCTTTCGGCCTCGCCTTAGGGACCGGCTAACCCTGCGAAGATTAACTTTACGCAGGAACCCTTGGACTTTCGGCGACACTGTCTTTCACAGTGTTTGTCGTTACTCATGTCAGCATTCGCACTTCCGAACGCTCCAGGATGCCTCACGGCTGTCCCTTCACCGCAATCGGAACGCTCCGCTACCATTCAGGTGTCAGATGACAGGTGTCAGGTATCAGAAAGAAAGCTAGGTCTGCATCTTCAGCGTCGATGCAAGCCCATTCAACATCCGGGCGATCTCCGAGAACATAGCCGCCACATCCGCCGCGGCCGTCTCGTCGAAATATCCAAGATCTTTTGCAAAGCGACACCACAACAATGTTTCATCCGCGCTCCCCAACGCCATGAGAACATAGCGTCGAAATTCTGCAGACGATCCCTGTTGCTTCGCCCTTCCTTCCGCAAGATTCGCACAAATCGACTTACTAGACCGCCTTAGCTGACTAGCAAGCTCGAATTGCTCGTGCTTCGGAAATGACAAAGACGCCCGATGAACCTCCAGCGCCGCTCGATATGCCTTCTTGAAGACATCCATATCCCACACCGAAGGCGCGGGATTGCGTCGAACGGGTCCAGATACATCGCTTTCGCCGGACTTTCTCAGCCGGATATGACCACGTCGCTTGTCCCAAGCGATGTCATCCTCGGTAACTCTCGTTGTTTCAAGAATGTCCTCACGGCCCGAGCCCCCCCACTATCTAAAAAATCCCCCTCGGGCCCCCCACCTCGCCTTTTTTGTTTTTACCACCACGTCCACCACCACCTCCTCGAGAAAATCCCGCTATTATTCTTTTTGTTTTTCCTTTGCATAGTTGCTTTCTTTTTGACACCTGACACCTGACAACTGACACCTGACCCAAAGCTTCGGCTCATGGCTTGAGCCCCGTTACATCTTCGGCGCAGAAACCCTTGATTAGACCAGTGAGCTGTTACGCTTTCTTTAAAGGATGGCTGCTTCTAAGCCAACCTCCTGGTTGTTTTGGGATTTCCACATCCTTTCCCACTTAGCCACGAATTGGGGGCCTTAGCTGTTGGTCTGGGTTGTTTCCCTCTCCACAATGGACGTTAGCACCCACTGTGTGGCTCCCGAGAATGACTTCCAGGTATTCGGAGTTTGGTTAGATTTGGTAGGGTTTTAGCCCCCCTAGTCCATCCAGTGCTCTACCCCCTGGAGCCTCATCTCGAGGCTATACCTAAATATATTTCGCGGAGAACCAGCTATTTCCGAGTTTGGTTGGCCTTTCACCCCTAATCACAAGTCATCCGAGTCTTTTTCAACAGACACCGGTTCGGCCCTCCAGTAGGTGTTACCCTACCTTCAGCCTGCTCATGACTAGATCACTCGGTTTCGGGTCTAAAGCAACGAACTGAAACGCCCTGTTCAAACTCGCTTTCGCTGCGCCTACGCCTATCGGCTTAAGCTTGCTCGTTACTTTAAGTCGCTGACCCATAATACAAAAGGTACGCCGTCACCCAAATCTTGCTAGAATTAAGGGCTCCGACTGTTTGTAGGTATCCGGTTTCAGGTGCTGTTTCACTCCCCTCGTTGGGGTGCTTTTCACCTTTCCCTCACGGTACTTGTTCGCTATCGGTCGCTGAGGAGTACTTAGGCTTGGAGGGTGGTCCCCCCGTGTTCAGGCAGGATTGCACGTGTCCCGCCCTACTCGAATCTTCATTCGGCCTATCCATACGGGGCTGTCACCCGCTGCGGCCCGGCTTTCCAACCGGTTCTGGTCGTCCAAATAAAAGCATTGGCCTGATCCGCGTTCGCTCGCCACTACTAACGGAATCTCGTCCATGTCCTTTCCTCCGGGTACTTAGATGTTTCAGTTCCCCGGGTTCGCTCTTATTCCCCTATTGATTCAGAGAATAAGTCCCTTCTTTGATCTCTGTTGGTCCAAAGACCGCGCCTGTCAAACAAGCTCACGATTACGTAGATGTGGGGGTCTGTCCTGCTCAGGGCTCGGACGTCGTGCCGTCCTGCCCAGTCGTCCCGACCGCCTCTTTAGAGCAACAGAGATCGAAGGTGGGTTTCCCCATTCGGGAAATTCTCGGATCAAAGCCTGTTCGCAGCTCCCCGAGACTTATCGCAGTGTACTACGTCCTTCATCGCCTCTCAGCGCCAAGGCATCCACCGAATACCCTTTTGGCACTTGATTGTTCTCATATAATCCAAAAGCCGATACATCGATACGCAAAAATTGGTTCCTCGACTTCACGATTTGAAAAGACCATTTTTGCTTCAAACACATCCGGGATCCCCTGCGGTCAAGCATGGGAACGCGACTGAAAGCTTCTTAATCAGACCAGGTCGCCTTTGCTTTCGTTTTCCGCCTTCTCAGGCGTCGCGCTTCAAACCTTAGCCTTTCGCACCAGATGTGCTTCCTCTTCACGATGTCAGATAACAGACGACAGAGCACGGATGACAGAGGACAGATGATCCTTCCGGCGCCGGCGCGCCAGTCGCCTTCTCGAAGCTCGAGGATTTTCGGCGAGGACGCGTCTCGCGTCTCTCGTCAAGCCTTCAAGGCCTTCAAACTGATTTTTTGCATCGGATTTCGGACAAGGAAACTGGAGAGACCGCAGGACGGAGAAAATCCCAAGCGCGCTCGTGTGCGCAGCCCTCCGTTCTCCGTATCCTCGTCGTCCGTCCTCCGAAACTGGTGGAGCCAGACGGGATCGAACCGACGACCTCATGCTTGCAAAGCACGCGCTCTCCCAACTGAGCTATGGCCCCGGGGGGAATGAAAATTGGCTGAATGGCTGGAGCAGCAAGTTTCCAACTCACCATTCCCAATTGCCTATTCGCTCCAACCTGGTGGGCCTGGGAGGACTTGAACCTCCGACCTCACGCTTATCAAGCGCGCGCTCTAACCAACTGAGCTACAAGCCCGATAAAAAAAAAAAAAAAAAAAAAAAAAAATCAAAAAGAAAGAGAGACGAAGACGGCGGCGTCCCGCCAAATGCGGTCTTTGACAAGACCGCTGATTTTCTGTCCCAGCAATGCCGAAGGAGGAACTGGAGATAAAAATGTTCTCCGGAGAGCTGATCACTGGATTCCAGAAAGGAGGTGATCCAGCCGCAGGTTCCCCTGACGGCTACCTTGTTACGACTTCACCCCAGTCGCTGACCCTACCGTGGTCGCCTGCCTCCTTGCGGTTAGCGAAAACGCCTTCGGGTAAAACCAACTCCCATGGTGTGACGGGCGGTGTGTACAAGGCCCGGGAACGTATTCACCGCGGCGTGCTGATCCGCGATTACTAGCGATTTCAACTTCATGCACTCGAGTTGCAGAGTGCAATCCGAACTGAGACGGCTTTTTGAGATTTGCTAAGGATCGCTCCATCGCATCCCTCTGTCACCGCCATTGTAGCACGTGTGTAGCCCAGCCTGTAAGGGCCATGGAGGACTTGACGTCATCCCCACCTTCCTCCGGCTTATCAGCGGCAGTCCCTCTAGAGTGCCCAACTGAATGATGGCAACTAAAGGCGAGGGTTGCGCTCGTTGCGGGACTTAACCCAACATCTCACGACACGAGCTGACGACAGCCATGCAGCACCTGTGTTCCCGGCTCCGAAGAGAAGATCGCATCTCTGCAATCCGTCCAGGACATGTCAAAAGGGGGAAAGGTTCTGCGCGTTGCTTCGAATTAAACCACATGCTCCACCGCTTGTGCGGGCCCCCGTCAATTCCTTTGAGTTTTAATCTTGCGACCGTACTCCCCAGGCGGGATGCTTAAAGCGTTAGCTGCGCCACTGAAGAGCAAGCTCCCCAACGGCTAGCATCCATCGTTTACAGCGTGGACTACCAGGGTATCTAATCCTGTTTGCTCCCCACGCTTTCGCGTCTCAGCGTCAGTTCCGGGCCAGTGAGCCGCCTTCGCCACTGGTGTTCTTGCGAAGATGGACGAATTTCACCTCTACACTCGCAGTTCCACTCACCTCTCCCGGAATCTGAAGACTTCCAGTATCAAAGGCAGTTCCGAGGTTGAGCCTCGGCATTTCACCCCTAACTTAAAAGCCCGCCTACACGCGCTTTACGCCCAGTAATTCCGAACAACGCTAGCCCCCTTCGTATTACCGCGGCTGCTGGCACGAAGTTAGCCGGGGCTTCTTCTCACGCTACCGTCATTATCGTCGCGTGCGAAAGAGCTTTACAACCCTAAGGCCGTCATCACTCACGCGGCATGGCTGGATCAGGCTTGCGCC
>CAVQBX010000015.1:0-8721 GCA_963710855.1 uncultured Pseudomonadota bacterium
TTGCCGACCGGGGAATTGTCGTAGCCGACCCCGTGCCGGGAATGTCGTGCAGGAGCGGGGGGATGAGGCGGGCGGACGGCACGATGGTCGGCGAATTCACCTCGCCGTAGCCGATGTCGCCGCGGATATACCAGTTCGAGCCGACTCGACCAGCGGGTTGTCCGCGCGGCTCGCTCATCGGCGGCGGCGCGGTTCCAAACAGATCGGCGGCGTGCGTCGGCGTCGAAGCCATCGCGAGACCGGCGAGAGCGGCGGCGGCAATTTTCTTCATCGGCTCCATCCCCATCGCGGCGCTTCGACGCAACGCATCGAACAGCCCGAGGACGAATTTCGCCGAGAAATATTAATTTGGATTTAACCCTAACGATTTGCCCGCAAACTTTGTTGGCGGCAAGTATTTGTTAACCATCGACGAAGCTCTGCCGGCGAGGAACTCGGTCAGTCGCTCGGCGAAACGTCGCCGCGTCGCGGTCATCGGCGGCCTGCGCGTCCGGTATCGCGCGGGGCGGAGGGGGCACGGCCAATCCGGCCAGGGCGAAGTCGCGAACCAGCTGAAGTAGTCGAGCGCGAACCGCGCCTCGCCGCGCCAGAGGTCGAATTGCCAGGGCTTCGGGCTGTTGACGAAGTGCTGCACGATCGGCGCGATCCGCGTCTCGAGATCGAGCAGGAGAAAGTCGCCCATGAAATTGCAGCGCGGCGAAAGCGGCGCGAAGCGGCCCGCGATCAGCGAGTTCAGCGCGCTCTGCTCCATGAAGGCGAAGCGCTCGGGCGTCTCGCGCAGGGCGCGCGCGGCGCGGGCGGCGAGGTCCTGCGCGCGCCAGGCCGCGCGGTCGATGACCATCAGGCCCGCGTTGAAATAGGGCGTCTCGAGATCGAGGCCGAGCGATCGGCGGTAGGCCTGAAACCGCTTCGCCAGCGCGCCGCCCTTGAAATCCATCAGGTAGATCATGTCGAACGCGGCGGCGAGCGGACGCCCCCCGAGATCGATCTCGGCGAGCCGCCCGAGGCCGGGCCGCGCGACGCGCATGTCCGCGTCCATGGCGATCAGGCGCGGGTAGGACTCGGGCAATATCTGGTCGAGAAACAGCCGACGGAACACCGCCCGGGAGAAACGTCCCTTGCCCGCCAGGCCATCGGCCGAAGCGGGCGAAATCGAGGGTCAGCAGATGGATCTTGCCGCGAAGCGCGGGATCGAGCCGCTCGAAGCCGGGCGCCACGTCGCCCGGCTCGCAGACGATGAAAATGTCGAACGCGTCCGCGTCGCCCTGCGCGATCAGGGAAGCCGCGGTGAAGACCGCCGGGCGAAAGAAAGCGAGATCGGGCGTGAAGCAGAGCGCGGTTTTCATGGTCTCGCCCGAAGTTCCGAATCAGCCGGCAGCGGGGTCGGCGGCGGCCAATTGGCGATAATAGTCGACGACCCGATCGTGCCACGAGCGCCGCGACTGAATGTGCTCCACGCCGGGCAGCCGCGTCGGCAATTCGAGCGCGGCGAGCAGGCCCTCGATCTCGCGCCGCGCGGCGTGCTGCGAGGTCGTCAGGGCGCCCCCGTTCGCCCCTTCCTCGATCGGGTCGAGCGCGGTCAGGCCGATCGGAAACAATTCGCGGAAGATGACGCGGTCGTGCAGCCCATCCGCGACGCGGAAGCGCAATTCCCTCGACAGCCGCGCAATGCTGACGGCGATCTGGCGCGCGTTGTTGCTGGCGATCGAGGCCATGCGGTTGCGCACCATCACCCAATCGATGATGCCATTGTCGACGAGCCGGCGCTTGCGTCGCGCCTGCATCACGAGATCGGCGTATTGCGAGACCGCGCCGCGTTGCGTGCGGTCGTGCTGCACGCGCGAGAACACGTCGATGTCGATGTAGCTGTCGTTGAGCGGGGAGACGAGCGTGTCGGCGAGCGAATGCGCGAGCCGCATCAGATAGGAATTGCTGGCCGGCGTATCGATCACGACGAACTCGTATTCGTGCTCGACGGCGCCGATCGCGTCGGCGAACATCGAGAACTCCAGCGCCTCGTTGGCGCGAATGTCGTTGCTTTCGCCGCGCCGCATCGCGCAATGGAGCGGCAGTTCGATCGGCCAATGCGCGTGGCTCGACCAGGACCGCCGGTTTTCGAAGAACCGCGTCAGCGTCTGCTGGCGCGTGTCCAGATCGATGCAGGCGACCTTATAGCCCGCCTTGAGCAAGGCGACGATCAGATGGATCGAAAGCGTGGATTTGCCCGCGCCGCCCTTTTCGTTGCCGACGACTATCACGTGCGCGCTGCGCAATTCCGGCTCGTCGTTGTCGAAGTCCATGAGCCGCCCGAATCGGTGAAATGCACGTAGCGGAATCATAGCTATTTTATCGCCCGCCGCCAAACTCGCCCAATGCGCGAATCGGCGCATCGTGCGAACGCGTCGAAACTCATGCCACGATAGGCGGTTTGACCTCGGGACGCCGATCTCCTGCGAGTTTCGATTCAACTAAGACGTGTCTACGAACAAGTTGAATTTGACGATGCCAACGCAAATAGTAAATAGAAGTTTTGCGCCGAGCCCGAATTCAAAGCCCATAGAGTATCTTCAAGTCGCCGTTCGCGTGGAACGCGAGGACGACGCCGTCGGACAAGAGATAAATCTTGTCGAGGCGCGCTGCCGCCAGATGACCCTCCATGCGGAATCCGTTCCTCAAAGTTCGTTTCAGCTTCTGGTTTGCCGCGTCGAGCCATTTTTGATAGGTGGCGAGATAGCTGACGTTCAGTTGTCGTCGCAATTGCTCGAGAAGTTGGTCGTTGCCCAGCAGCGGACCGATATCGTTTCTCAGCGCCGCGAGATCAGGCAGCTTGATCGTCGAACTACTGGCATCAACCTCCGGCGCGCCGGAGAGATAAATCCAATCGCCAGCGCCCGGATCGGCGTCAGACGATTTCGCAATGCGCAGTCCGACGACGAGCTTTCCTGACGAGGGATAGATTTGCACGTCGCGTAAGCTCAGGTCGCTTTTCGGCGCGGCGCCGATCGTCTCCATGATCTTTGCGCGCAGAACATCATAGCCGATATGGACGGGTATGATGACGTCGAATGTGCCTGGCGCGTGGACTTCATCGCCGAGCGGTGGAAGCGAAGTCGGCGTGGCGGGCGACGGCGCGTCGGCCGACGACAGTCTCGACATGCGCCGAGAATTCGAGCGAGCCGGCGAGCACTTTGTCCGTCGCTCGGACTCCGGCAAAAGCGGCGGTCTGTGGGGTGATCTGCACCCAGGCTTCCGGATCGTCCGAGATCTGGATCGGTACGAAGGCTTCGCGCCAGGCCGCCTCCGCTTTACCGCGCAGATCGAGAGACCGCGCAGCGGCCTGGGCTCGCGCCGCGCACGATCGCCAGTTCAGTCCGGACGCGCGGCTCGACATAGCGCTCCAGCGCGATATCGCGGCCCAGGACATGCAGCACCGGCGGCTCGTTCCAATGCAAACTGTCGCTCAAATTCAAATCGAGCGACCAGTCGCGCCGCAATTGCGGCTTCGCCTCCGCTTCCACCGTCGCCCTGGCTTCGGCTTCGCCATGAATACGAGATGTGAATCTGTTGGCGCCCTGGCCGGAGACGACGCCACGAATGGTCACGGCGCCAATCACATGATCGCCTCTGCCATAGAGCGAGACGCCGCCGCTTCGCTCGACATAGCCCCAAATGTCGCAATTGGCGTTGACCCGGAACACGAACACGCGCCTGTGGACGCAGTTGACGCGCTCGTCGATCGTCGCCAGTCGACGAGGGATGTCGCGTTCGAGCGATGCGGCCAACGCTGGCAGTCCGAATTCGATCGTCGCGGAAACTCGCGACTCGGTCACGAAAGGGGAGGGCATGTCCGGACTCGGGCTCGGCTTATCCGCCGCGAACGCCGGCGCAGCCAGAAGCATGCAAATCAGCGAGGCCAGAAAGCGGCCTCTCGAAGACATTTCCGTTGTCTTGATCATGATCTTCTCCGTTCGAACCGCTCGGCTCCGACGGCTCTATTTCTCTGATTAATCTGCCTGTCGCACCAACGAGTCTATCGCGCGGGTTCGACGTGGCCGACGAGGCGCAATATTTCGGGAAATTCGCGGCGCACGGCGGTCTCGAGCGCGTCGACCTTGCGGTGCGCGGCCTCGACCGTCGTTTCCGGATCGACGCGACAGTGGAAAATGCCGAAATAGCCGCCATCGGCCGCGCGAAGGCGCACGTCGTGGATCTCGCGCAAGCCTCCGTCTTTCGCCGCGTGACGGGCGAGCGCGTCCCACAGCCGGCGCGTCAGCTCGGGATCGGCGTCGCGACCCGGCAGTTCGCGCGTCTCCAAAGGTTCGATATGGGTCTCCACTTCGATGTCGGCGCCCAATTCGTCTTCGATCGCGTTTTCCAGCTGGGTCGCGACCTCATGCGCCTCGCCCAGGCTCATCCGGCCGTCGACCTCGAGATCGAGCGTGACGCTGGCGCGGCCCTCGATACGTTGGATCGCGACGTGATGGACGAACAGGCGCCGCCGGCTCGCGATCATCTGCACCCGCTCGAGCACCGTCTCGTCGTCGAGCGCGAGCGGATTGGCGGTGACGGTGAGCCGCATCGCGGGCCAGCGCGCCGCGAGAGCGTCCTCGACATCCGACTTGATCGCGGCGACGCGCTCGAGCGGCAGGGTGCGCGATACGAACAGGCCGAGATCGCCGACGATGTTGGGGCCGCTGCGGCGAAGGCGCAGGAAGTCGGCGCCCGCGACGCCCGGAATCGCCTCGATCGCGTAGCGGACCTGGGCCGGCGAGGCCCTTGGGCGCGGCGTCGACCAGAGCGTCGATGGTGCGCCGCCCGAGACGAAAGCCGGCGACGGCGATGAACGCCGCGACGCCGATCGCGGCGAGCGCGTCGGCGCGGGCGAAACCCGCGCGCGTCGCCGCGAGGCCGATCAGCACCAGCGCCGAGGAGACGAGGTCGCTCGAAAATGCAGCGCGTCGGCCGCGAGCGCGTCGCTTCCCGTTTCCGCCGCGATGCGCCGCAGCGCGCGCCATCGCACGAGATCGACGACCAGCGAGAGCCCGATCGCCGCGAACGCGAGCGCGTTGGCGTCGACGCGTTCGCCCGGCTCGCCGAGCCGGCGGATCGCCTGGAACGCGACCCCGACCGCGAGCGCCGCGAGGAAGCCGGTCTGCGCCAGCGCGGCGACCGCCTCGATCTTGGCGTGGCCGAACGGATGATCCTCGTCCGCCGGCTTGTCCGCCGCGCGAATCGCGAAATAGGTCGACGCGCTGACGGCGATGTCGAGCAGGTTGTGGGCGCCTTCGGAGAGCAGCGCCAGCGAGCCCGAGAGCGCGCCCGCGCCCAGCTTGGCGAGCGTCAGGGCCGCGCTCGCCGCCGTCGAGGCGAGCGCCGCGCGCTGCTTGCGCGCCGATGACGCCTCGATTTTGCCTTTTTCCGTCATCACGGGCATGCTTGAATGAGCGGACGCGCTTATGCGCCGCCTGCCGCATCGAGGCAAACCCGAGGGATGGAAAGACCATGCGCTACCTGCACACCATGATCCGCGTGACCGATCTCGACAAGTCGCTCGCCTATTTCGTCGAGAAGCTCGGCTTCGTCGAAACGCGTCGCCTCGACAACGAAAAGGGCCGCTACACCCTGGTGTTCCTGGCCGCGCCGGGCGACGCCGAAGTCGCCCGGAAAACCAAGGCGCCGCTGGTCGAACTGACCTACAACTGGGACCCGGAGGCCTATACGGGCGGCCGCAATTTCGGCCATCTCGCCTATGAGGTCGACGACATCTACGGCTATTGCGAAAAGCTGCAAAAGGCGGGGATCGTCATCAACCGCCCGCCGCGCGACGGCCACATGGCGTTCATCCGCACGCCGGACCTGATCTCGATCGAACTGATCCAGAAGGGCGAGGGCCTGCCGCCGGCCGAGCCGTGGAAGTCGATGCCGAACACCGGGGTATGGTGAGGCCGCCGCGTAGGCGCTGGGATAAGCCGCAGAGGACTTGCACGAACCGCGTCTTCGGTCATGGGCTTCTTCCGAACGCCTTGCCCGTCGAGAGACGGGCGTTCTTCCGAACGCCCGATGCCGGGTCTCGGTGCCAGGCTCGAGGCCGGGCATGACGGGCGGCGGCCGAAGCCGCCTCGACTCGCATCGGTGGACGCGTTGACGCACGATGTTCCTCGCGCCCCGCATGTCTCCTTCACCTCGAAGGCGTTCAGCGCTCGGTCGCGCTCGCGCCCGACTGCCGGCGACGTGGAACTCGGCGCCACTACCGGGCGGAGAAGGTTTCGTAGAGGGTCGCGTTGAAGAGAGCCGCGTCGGCATCCATCGCGACATCGCAGTTTGGCGGCAGGCGGTTGCGGCGCTTGAAATCCATCACGGTCCGGCCGAGCGTGAGATCGCCGCGCGTCTCGACGGCGACGTGGACGCGCTCCACGCCGATGACCGCCGGATCGACCAGGAAGTTCACGCAGACGGCGTCATGCACCGGCGCGGAGCCGAGCACAGCCATGGGCTGGCTGACATCGTAGCCCTTGATGCGCTGGCTGATGAATCGCGCGGCGGCGATGCCGGCCGGAGTTTGCAGTTCATCGAGCCGGGCGCACTGCTCCGACGTCACCACGGCCTTGTGCGTGGCGTCGAGCGGCACGAGCGTGATCTTGCCGAAGCCCGCGGCGAACACGATCGCGGCGGCTTCCGGATCGGCCCAGACGTTGAACTCGGCCGCCGGAGTGACGTTGCCGTGATCGTGGGCGCCGCCCATGATCACGACCTCGGGCACGCGCTTCACGAAGGTCGGGTCCGCGACGAGGGCGGCCGCGATGTTGGTCAGCGGCCCGACCGGCACGAGAACGATGTCTTCCTTGGCCTGTCGGTAGGTTTCGATCAGGAATTCGACGGCGCCGGTCCCCTGCTTGGTCGATCTCGCGTCGGGCAGCGGCAGTTCGAGGCCGTGGATCTGACCCTTGTTCTGCTGCTCGCGGGGCAGGGGAAAGTCCAGTCTCACGATGGGCCGCGCGGAGCCCTCATACACCGGGACGTCGGAGCGGCCGATGAAGTCCAGCGTCCGCAACGTGTTGTCCGTGCAATTGTGGACGGGGACATTGCCGTTCACGGTGGTGCACGCGAGGAGTTCGATTTTTGGATGCAAGGCTGCGAGCATGATCGCGACGGCGTCGTCGGTTCCCGTATCGCAATCCAAGATCATTTTTCGCGGCATGGCGGCTGTCCCGGTCTGAGTTTTGGCGGATGTCGTTCTAGCATGTCGGCGGCGCGCTGCGTTCAGTCGGGCTGGGCGGCGGCTCCGCCTTGTCGCTCCCGGCCAAAGGTGGGAGCCCAAAAATAGAATACGGGCGCGCTTTACAAACATGTGTCATGCTCGCGAACGCGAGCATGACAGAAGGCCAACGACGCTAATAAGACTTGGCGCTTGGCTCCGCTCTCGACGACTTCCCGGTTTGCGCCGCTTCGTCGTGTCCGCACCGCTCGGATCCCCGCATTCGCGGGGATGACATTTGTGGGCTTGGTAGGTCGAGTTGTAGTGGCCTTCATGCGATCGCGGCGTTGACGAGGTTGCGGAACAGCACGCGGAAATACTCGCGGTATTCGGGCGCCTGCACCATCAGGATCGCGAACAGCGCGTCGCGCGGCGAGATCCAGAACGCCGTGCCGGCGACGCCGCCCCAGAAATATTCGCCGACGCTGCCCGCCGTCGGCGCGAGGCCAGGCTCCGTCCGCACGCAGAAGCCGAGGCCGAAGCCGTGGCCGGGCCAGAGCAGGAAGTGGTTCTTGACGACATTGGCCGCGAGGTGATCGCTCGCCATGAAGGCGATCGTGCGCGGGCCCAGAATCCGCGCGCCGTCGAGCGCGCCGCCGCCGCTGAGCATCGCGGCGAAGCGCGCATAATCGCCGATCGTCGACAACAGCCCGCCGCCGCCGGATTCGAAGCGCGGCGGCGCGGTCATGGTCGTTCGCGGCGATCCCGGGCAGTCGTCGAACAGTTCGAACGAAATGGGTTCGGCGCGGCGCGCGAGTTTCGACTCGGGCGTGAAGAAAGCCGTATCGTTCATGCCGAGCGGAGCGAAGATGCGATCGCGCAGCACTTCGCCGAGCGTGCCGCCGGCGACGATCTCGACGATCCGGCCGAGCACGTCGGTGGAGAGGCTGTATTCCCAGACTTCGCCTGGTTGGTGCTGCAAGCGGCAAGCGCGGCGAGCGCCTCGGCATGCTCGGCGGCCGTACTTGTCCAGGTTCCAGAGGTCCGCGGCCTTCACCAGATTTTGAACCGGCGGAGTCCCCGGTAAAGCCGTAGCTGATCCGGAAGTATGGCGCATCAGGTCCTGGATCGTGATCGGCCGCTTGGCGGGGACGAGATCGAGCTTTTCGCCATTCTCGACCCCGACCTTCATCTCCGCGAAAGCGGGGATGTATTTCGATACGGGGTCGGTGATCATCAGCCGCCCCTCCTCGACCAGCGTCATCGCCGCGACGGTGACGATCGGCTTGGTCATGGAGTAGATGCGAAAGATCGCATCCTCGGACATCGGCGGACCGTCCGGCCGCAGGGCGCCGAGTGCTGCACGAAGCCGACCTTGCCGTGCCTCGCGACCAGCATCGAGACGCCGGGCGCGCGGCCCGCGGCGATTCGCGCTCCATCGCCGCGCCGAGCCGTTCAGCCCCGCGCGGACAAGGCCGAACTCCTCGGGAGGGGCGGTCGGCAGGCGGCAAAGGTGGCGGGAAGCG
>CAVQBX010000016.1:0-46714 GCA_963710855.1 uncultured Pseudomonadota bacterium
GGCTAATAGGCCTCGTCGAATGTGAGTTCGACGCGGCCGATCAGGAAGAAAACCGCGATCGCGGAGGCCGCCGAAGGACACCGCGGCGATGATCGGCCCTAACGCCAAGTCGTTACTCACGGACAGATTCAGCCCGACTCCGTCGCCGGGCGGCCCCTCAAGAGCCCCATGGCTTCGACCAGGGCCGCCCGGAGCCGATGCCGGCGTCGCCGACAAGAACCTCGCGACGAGAAAGCCGTCGAGCGCGCTGGCGCCCGCCTCGAGTTCGCCTTCAGCTATTTCGCGCTCCAGCAGATCGCGCAACGCCTCGAGACGGCCGGCGGCTTCAGGGGCAACGAACAGCAGGGTCGCGACGGCGCGCGCTCCCGCGCCGCTGGCGCGCCTGTTGAGCGTCGCGCCGGCATGGGCGAGCCGCACGGCTTCGGCGAAGACGAGCCTTCCTTCGCGCCGGACGCGCCAGCCGTCGCGGAAGGCGGCGTCTACGGGTCTCACCATGCGCAATCGGCCGAACACGGCGCTCTCCACGATCATCAGCGAGGCGTCGGCGGCGACATCGGCTTCGAGCCGGCGGCGGAGATCCGCGCCCTCGAACAGGATCGTCTCCTGCGGCGCCCAGACGAGCGAGGCGCCTGCGGCGACGGTGAGGCGCACGCCGATTTCGACTGCCGGCCCATCGGCGCGGTAGATTTTCTCGCCGCCTGCGTCGAGACGATCGCGAGCGCTCTCTCTGCGACGCTCATCTCGATCAGCGCCCTGTCGCCGCCCGTCATGCCGCCACCGGTGTTGATGACGACCGCCTCGGCACGTCGTGCAAGCGCGGAAAGCGCAGCCGGAGGCCCCGGTCTCGTACGCGCGGCTGACGGCTGAACGAGCGCCCGAGCGCACGGATTCGGCGCGCGCCTCGCCGCGCATGCGCTGGCGCGCCCCCTCACTCACATTTTGCGACAACGCGTTCATTCCCGGCCAAATTCCGCTGCCGCTTATAGCGAAATTAACAACCGGGTGTGGCGGCGAATCCACAGCTTCGCGTTACCGCCGCAACTATAACGAGGCGACCGAGGTGAAGGGATGACGTGGACCGCAAAGACGATGGCGCGAGACGACGCGGCGGACGCCACGCGTTTCTCAGGCGCCTCGGTTACGCGGTGATCGCCGTCGGCGCGCCGGTCGGCGCATTGCTCAATCCGCTCGCGCTCTACATTCTCTATCCCGTCGGCGTTTCGCTCATCGTGATCGCGGCGGCGCTCGAACCCTCCGTCGTCGACCCCCGGAGATGGCTGAATGCTTCTGCGCTCCCCGGCCGTACTGGCGCTTGCCGCGCTGTTCGCCTGGGCCGCCTTGTCGATCCTTTGGACCCCGTTTCGCGTCGAGGCCTGGCAGCAATGCCTGCGCTATCTCGGCCTGTTCGCCGCGCTCGGCTGCTCGCTCGGCCTGACGCGCCCGCATGCGCGAGCCACCGAGATCTCGCTTTCGCCGGCGGGGTCGCGCTCACAATGACGACGGCCTTCGCCTGCTGGATGGCGGAGAGGCGCGGCGCGACCTTCGACGTCAACCCGGTGGAAACCGCGGGAACGCTGGTCGCGGTTCTCGCTTTCCCGGCGATGGGCGGACTGGCGGCGCGCGAACACAATGGCTACGTGCGCGCCTCTGCTCGTGCTGACGCTGGCGTTCTGCTGGCTCACCCGATCGACCGGCGTGATGATGGCTTTCCTCGCCGGTTTCACCGTGCTTTCCTTCGCCTTCACCGGGCCTAAGCGCGCGGCGCGCGAAATGAGCTACATCGCCGCCGCCTTCATCGGTCTCGCGCCGTTCGTGGTGCTGATTGCCCAGCCGCTGCTCAAACTGATCCTCCACGACAAGCTGCAGAACCAGCCAGCGCCCTTTCCGTCAATCGGCTATGCGTTCACGACCATCACGCGCGACGGATTGCGGCTCATCACGGGTCACGGGTTCGAGACGATCGAGCACGCCGTGCAGATTGGAGCCTGCCCGCAGGAAACGCCGCAGGTCGCGCTGTTTCAGGTGTGGTACGAACTCGGCGTCGTCGGGGCCTGGTTGGTCGCGGCGATCGCCTTCTTCGCCTTTCGCGAGATCGGCAAGGCCTCGCCCCGCATCTCGCCCTTTCTTGCCGCGGGGCTGACGACCGCGCTCGTGCTCGGCGTCGCGCAGAACAGCCTCGACGACTGGGTCTGGCTGATGGCGCTTGGCCTCGCGCTCGCCGCCGCGGATGTGGGGCGGCGCGGCGAATATCGCACCAGCCGGCCCTCCGCGGACGAACTCGCAAGGATCTGACGGGTCACGGTTCGCCCGCGATTACCGATTGTTAATGTCGATTCCAGGCGGTCGGAGGCCCTCGCCTCTTGCGCGAAATTGCGCATCCGACCATATTGCGCCCCGAACGCTTCCCGGCGGCCGAGGGTCGTCGAGGCGTGTTTTCGAGAGGGTTTCCATGTCCGACTATGACCGCTTTGCCAACGCCCGCTTCGGCGCCGGCGTCGCCCGGTCCGGGGCGGGCGCGATCGACCAGGGTCTGCGCGCCTATATGCTGGGCGTCTACAATTACATGACGCTGGGGCTCGGCGTGACCGGCCTCGTCGCCTTCGTCGCCTACAAGGCCGCCGTGGTCGAAGTCGGCGGGCCACATCGTCGGGCTGACCGGCTTCGGCGCGGCGATCTACACCTCGCCGCTGCGCTGGGTGGTGATCTTCGCGCCGCTGCTCGTCGTGTTCGGCCTCTCCGCCGGGCGCAATTCGTTGTCCGTCAACGGCGCGCGCGGCGTGTTCCTCGCTGTTCGCGGCGCTGATCGGCCTGTCGATGTCGACGATCTTCGTCGTCTTCACCCACGGCTCGATCGTCCGCGTCTTCTTCGAGACCGCGGCCGCTTTCGGCGCGCTGAGCCTCTACGGCTACACGACCAGCCGCAGCCTGTCGCGCGATGGGCTCGTTCATGATGATGGGGCTGTTCGGCCTGATCATCGCCAGCATCGTCAACATCTTCATGCAGAGCACCGGCCTGCAATGGGCGCTGTCGATCCTCGGCATCGGCATCTTCGCCGGCCTGACCGCCTGGGACACGCAGTCGATCAAGGAGAGCTACTACGCCGGCGACGGCTACGAGGCGCGCGAGAAGAAGGCGATCTTCGGCGCGCTGCGGCTCTATCTCGACTTCATCAACATGTTCCAGCAGCTGCTGTATCCTGTTCGGCGACCGCCGAAGCTGATCTGAACACAAGCTGAAATCAAAGACCCGGCTCGGCGACGAGCCGGGTTTTTTTATGCGCTTGACTATTAAATCCCATTGCAAAATTGTGAGCTCGCCCGAATAGGCGCTCGTCGCCGCGCGGCGCCTTGCCGAGGGGCTTGCGCGGGCGGGGCTCGGGGCGAAGTAAAGTGCTTTCTAAACCGTCGCCTTGAGCACGCGCCCCGCGATGGCGTCGAGCTTGGCGAGCAGGGCCGGATCGCGATGCGAGGGCGCGGTCATGATCGCGCCGTCGAGCGCGCGATCCACTGGGCAGTTTTCCTGTTCGGCCGGAAAATCCGTCAGCACGCGGCTGACCAGCGCATTGGCCCGCGCCGCGTTCTCATGGGCGACCTTGAGCACGGAGGCGACGTCGACCGGCCCGAATTCCTCGTGCCAGCAATCGTAGTCCGTCACCATCGCGATCGCCGCGTAAGGGAGTTCGGCTTCGCGCGCGAGCTTCGCCTCGGTCGCGACCGTCATGCCGATCACGTCGGCGTTTTGCGCCTGATAGCCGAGCGATTCCGCAAGCGTCGAGAATTGCGGGCCCTCCATGCAGACGTAGGTTCCGCCCATATGAACGGCGATCTCTTCGGCGCGGGCGGCCTCAGCGATGCGCGTCTGGAGCTGCGTCGAGAACGGATGCGAGAACGCCACATGGGCGACGACGCCCTCGCCGAAGAAACTCGTTTCGCGCTTAAAGGTGCGGTCGATCAACTGGTCGATCAGCACGAACAGTCCGGGATAGAGCTCCTTCTTGTAGGAACCGCAGGCGGAGACCGCGAGAAGGTCGGTGACGCCGGCGCGCTTCAAGGCGTCGATATTGGCGCGGTAGTTGATCGTCGACGGGGTGAGGCGATGCCCCTGGCCATGACGGGCGAGGAACACGCATTCGGTCGCGCCGATGCGGCCGAAGCGCAGCACGTCCGAAGGCTCGCCCCAGGGCGTGGCGATCTTCTCCTCGCGAACGATCTGCAGGCCGTCCAGCGCATAGACGCCGGACCCGCCAATCACGCCGACAACCGCTTTCGCCATCGCAAAGAGCCCCCGCCTTGCGCTTAAATCAATAGAGACCGCCGGTTCCCGGCGCCGCTCCCCGCCCAGAAGTCCCCCGCGCCATCCTGGTCGGCGGCGAGCGGACCCGGCTCTGCGGGCGGCGGCGGAGCGTAGTAGCTGTCCGGCGGCGCAGTCCCGGGCTTGAAGGCTTCGAGTATCGAGCCCGCGCCGGTTGACCGCATCCCGGAGTGGACGTCGACCGAAATCAGCTTGATTCCTGGTGGCACGCGGAACGGCGTGTCGGGCGTGTCTTTCAGCGCCAGCTTCATGAAGTCGCGGAAGATCGGCGCCGTATAGAGCGCGGCCTGGGCGTTGTCGCCGAGCGAGCGCGGCTTGTCGTAGCCCATGAACACGCCATAGGCGAGATTGGGCGAATAGCCGACGAACCACAGGTCCTTCGCGTCGCTGGTCGTGCCGGTCTTGCCGGCGAGCGTGCGTTTGAGCTCCGCGATGGCGATGCCGGTGCCGCGCTGGATCACCCCTTCCATGATGTGGGTGATCTGGTAGGCCGTCAGCGGGTCGATCACCTGCTCGCGGCGGTCGATCAGCTTTGGCTCGTCCTGGTTCTCCCACTTGGCGGCGTCACAGCCCTGGCACTGGCGCTCGTCGTGCCGGTAGATCGTGTTGCCCCAGCGGTCCTGGATGCGGTCGATCAGGGTCGCCTTCACGCGCTTGCCGCCGTTGTCGAACATCGAATAGGCGGTCACCATGCGCAACACCGTCGTCTCGCCGGCGCCGAGCGACATGGCGAGATAGGGCGGCAGATTGTCGTAGACCCCGAATCGCTTGGCATATTCGGTGATAAGCGGCATGCCGATGTCGCGGGCGAGCCGCACCGTCATCTGGTTGATGGAATGCTCGACGCCGTAGCGCAGCGTCCTCGGACCGCCCGATTTGCCCTCGTCGTTGTGCGGCGTCCAGGTCTGGCCGTTGCCGAGGTCGATCGTGATCGGCTCGTCTAGCTCGATCGAGGAGGGGGTGTAGCCGTTGTCGATCGCGGTCGCATAAATGATCGGCTTGAACGAAGAGCCGGGCTGGCGCTGCGCCTGAGTGGCGCGGTTGAACTCGGACTGATCGTAGGAGAAGCCTCCAACCATCGCCAGCACGCGCCCAGTGAACGGATCCATCGCCACACAGGCGCCCGACACTTCCGGAATCTGGCGAAGCTGATACTGGCCGGGCTGGCCGGCGAGCGGCTCGACATAGACGACGTCGCCCGGTTTCACGAGCTGCTTCGGCTTGTGCCAGGTCCACTTGTAGCCGTCGGGCCCCACGTTCGCGGTCTCGCGATCAGAGATCAGCTCGCCGGATTTGTCGTGCTCGGGCTGTAATCCGACGCGGATCGACGTGTCCGTCACGTCCAGCGCGACGGCAAGGCGCCAGGGTTTGATGTCGCCATATTCGGGAATGTCGCCGAGCGGCACGCCCCAATCCTGGCCGAGGTCGATCGTCTTGACGACGCCGTGCCAGCCGTGCGCCTGGTCGAAGCGCACCAGGCCGTCGACCAGCGCCTTGCGCGCCATCAACTGCATCTTGGGATCGAGCGTGGTGCGCACCGAGAGGCCGCCCTCGTAGAGCTTCTTCTCGCCATAGCGATCCGAAAGCTCGCGCCGCACTTCCTCGGCGAAGAAGCCGGCCGCCATCGCATTCGGCGTCAGCACGCGCGGATTGACGTTGAGCGGCTCGGAACGCGCCTTGCGGGCGTCCTCCTGCGTGATGTAGCCGTCCTCGGCCATGCGGCCGATCACGTAGTTGCGGCGCTCGATGGCGCGGTCGTGATTGCGGAACGGATTGAGCGCGCTCGGCTCCTTCGGCAGCGCGGCGAGATAGGCGACCTCTGAGATTGTGAGCTCGCGCACCGACTTGTCGAAATAGTTGAGCGCTGCCGCCGCAACCCCGTAATTGCCGAGCCCGAGATAGATCTCGTTGAGGTAGAGCTCGAGAATGCGCTCTTTCGAATAGGCCAATTCAATCCGCATCGAGAGCAGGATCTCGCGGACCTTGCGTTCGACCGTACGGTCCGAAGTGAGCAGGAAG
Organism: uncultured Pseudomonadota bacterium; assembly: GCA_963710855.1. Lineage (GTDB taxonomy): Bacteria > Pseudomonadota > Alphaproteobacteria > Rhizobiales > Beijerinckiaceae > Roseiarcus. The sequence goes on from CAVQBX010000016.1 coordinate 6,332, forward strand.
TTCTTGGCGACCTGCTGGGTGATGGTCGAGGCGCCCTGCACGTGCCGATTGCCCTGCGCGAACACCATCGCGGCGCGGACGATGCCTTCCGGATCGAAGCCGTGGTGCGAATAGAAGTTCTTGTCCTCGGCCGCGATGAACGCCTGCTTGACGAGGTCAGGAATCGCGGCAGAGGGCAGATAGAGTCGCCGCTCGCGCGCATATTCGGCGAGCAGGCTGCCGTCGGCGGCGTGCACGCGCGTCATCACCGGCGGCTCGTAATTCTTGAGCTGGGTGTAGTCGGGCAGATCCTGCTCGAAAGTGTAGATCACCACGCCCGCAGCGGCCGCGCCGAGCACGAACAACATGGCGCCGGTCGCGAACAGAAACCCGAAGAAACGGCCGATGGCCCGCATGCGTAAAATCCATCCATCCGCGGCGAATGCCGCGGGCCCGGCGACGTCCTGAAACGAAGCTCCGGCCGTTCCTTAACTCAACTGGCGCGGATTGTCAGGAACTCGCCCCTCCGCCAGCCGCACCTCTCGAACGGGAGTACGGCGAAACTAAGGATGGACGCTCGGCGAGCCTGTTGACGTTGTGTGTAACGCTCGGACAAATTTAGTGATTTGTCTTTGCGAGGGTTTCATTGCTCTCCGCGCTCGCAGGCTTCGGCGCAAAAAAGCCGTCGACCGCGGCGGCCATGGCGGCGACGGCCTGACGCCTCCATTTCGCGTCGGTCATGTTGGCCACATCCTCGGCGTTGGAAAGATAGCCGAGTTCGACGAGCACGGAGGGGTAATCGGGCGCTTTCAGGACGAAGAAGCCGGCCGCGCGCTGCGGACGGCGATTGAGACGTCCGGCTCCGCGGAGTTCTGCGACGAGGCCGCGAGAAAACATGTGCGCGTAGGCGCGCGTTTCGCGGCGCTTGAGGTCGTTGAGAATGTCGGCGACGCCGCTATCGTCTCCGCGCTTCGGCCCCCTCGCGGTCGGCGGCATTTTCGCGCGCCGCTGTGCGCGCCGCCTCCGCGTCAGAGGCCTTTTCGGAGCAGGTGTAGACAGTCGTTCCGAAGATGTCGCTGGCCTCGGCGTGCGAGCGCACGGGGAAGGAATCCGCATGGATGGAGATCATCAGCGACGCGCCGGCGTCTTCGGCGAAATGCACCCGGTCCTCCAGCGCGACATATTGATCGGCCGATCGCGTCATCAATGTCTTGTAGCGCCCGGTCGCGTCGAGTTGGTGTTTCAATTCACTTGCGAAATCGAAAACCACGGTCTTTTCGATCACCCCTTTCAGTCCGCGCGCCCCGCTGTCGGCGCCGCCATGGCCGGGATCGATGACGACCACCGGCAACGCTGCGGGCTTATCCAAGCGCGAGGCGATCGGGGCGCTTTGCGCAGCCGCGGCGAACTGTGACGCTTCGCAAGGCGCCAACTGAAGCGCAAGCTTCATTCCCGTTGGGCTCTTTTCCTGCGTGAACGCGGCGACGCAAAGTTTTCGCTGCAGCTCCACGACGATGCGCGACTGGCCAGAGCCGAGATCCCCAAACCGTACGTCGCTGACGAGCCCCTCCGCATGCGCGGACCCGGCCCCGGCCTCCGGCGAGAAGCCGATTTCGGGCAGGTCGATTAGAATACGGTCAGGATCGGCGACCGGCCGCGCGGTCGCCGCGACTTCCCCCGAGAGGTCGAGGGTCAGCCGAGCGCCGCCGTTCTCGCCGCTGACCGCGATCGCCTTCAGCGCCGGCTTCGTCTCGGCGCCGGCCGCGAAAACGGGCGTGGCGAGAGCGATCACCGCCGCCGCGAACGTGCGAAAAACCCCTGGCTTCATGCTCCGCCCATCTGGAAGACCGGCCTATAGCATTTGCGCGACGGCTGGTTAACGAAATGTCGCCGCGCGCCGAGCGCGGCCTTTCGTCGATCGCTTTCATAGAAAATTACGTCCTTCGCCTTAGGACTGAATGCGTGTCGCTTTCGGACAAGGAAATGGAAGGCGCGGCCGAAGATTCCGCGAGAAGCGAGCGCCGGCGCGAGCAGCGCATGCGCTGCATTCGGCTGGGCCGCTGCGTGTTCAACGGCGGCTATACCGATCTGGAGGTGATGATCCGCTCGCTCTCCAGGGTCGGCGCGCGCATCGAGGGCGACGGCGTGCCCTGGCTGCCCGAGCGATTTGAACTGCACATTCGAAACGGCCTCGGCGGCTACGTGAAACAACGCGCCCGGCGCATGTGGACGCGCGGCAACGTCGCGGGCCTGGAATTCGAAGAAGCGAAATAGCGCAAAGGCGCCTCAAGACGGCGTTTCCGCCTCCAGTTTCAGCGCTTCTCCCTCGCCGAACTCGATCGCCTCGATCCGCCTCGCGCTGCGGCCGATCTTTTCGGCCGAGGTCGCGACGCCCGAAACGTCCTCCTGCGCCTGGCGGAAATGCTGTTCGAGCTTTGCCGCCCGTTCGCTCAGGCGGCGCACGTCTTCGATCAGCTTGCCGGCCTCGCTGCTGACGAATCGCGCCGATTCCTGCAGGCGCGCGTCGCGGGTCAGCGTCTGCACGACTTCGATCGCCATGCGTAGCAGCGAGGGCGAAACGATCACGACACGGGCGCGATGGGCTTTTTGGACCGTGTCGTCGAAATGCTCGACGAGATCGGCGAACACCGATTCCGAGGGCACGAACATCAGCGCCAGATCCTGAGTCTCGCCGGGGATCAGGTAGCGCTCGGCGATGTCCTTCACGTGCCGTCCGACATCGGCTTTCGCGCGCTGGGCGGCGGCGCGCCGCGCCTCGTCGTCGCGCGCCTCCCGGAAGGCCGTGAACGCTTCGAGCGGGAATTTCGCGTCGATCGCCAGGGGCCGCGCATCGCCGGGCATGCGGATCAGGCAATCGGGCCGCGAATTGTTGGAGAGCCTGCCCTGGAATTCGAACGCGGCGGCCGGCAGCCCGTCGCGCACGATCGCCTCCATGCGGCCCTGCCCGAAGGCGCCGCGCGCCTGCTTGTTGGAGAGAACTTCGCGCAGCGAGACGACCGCTTCCGTCATGTCGACCATGCGGGCCTGCGCGGCGTCGATCACTGCCAGCCGCTCGCCGAGCTTCGCCAGATGTTCGGACGGTCGTGCGCGCCTGCGCCTCGAGCCCTTGCCCGACGCGATGGCTGACCGAATCGAGCCGTTCTGCGACCAGCCGGGCGAATTCGCCCTGTCGCGATCCAAGCATTTCACCCAGCGCGCCGAGCCGGCCCTGCAACTCTCCGCTCGCCTGCGCGATCGCGCTGCAACTGCGCTTCGACTTCGGCGATCTCGCGCTTTTGCCCACGCGAGCGCGCCAGCGCGATCGTCAGCGCAAGCGCCAGCAGGAGCGGCGCACCGAATGCGACGACGAGCGCCTCGGCGACGGTGACTGGGTAGCCGGCGACCACGGCGAAAAGGGCGTTCATGCCCTCAAACTATAGCTGATTCGCCGCCGTCGCCGGGCTCGTCAAATTACTGTTGCGGCGGCGGGCCGCCCGCTCCGCCAGCCGGAGGTTCGCCCGCTCCGCCGGGCGGCGGTCCGCCGGCGCCTTCACCACCGCCACCGCCACCGCCGCCGCCATGTCCTCCTGGACGGCGGTTGATGACGCGGTGACCGATGGCCACGTAGCATTGTTCGGTGAGCTCCGATTTATGCTGTCGCAGGCAATTCATGATGCCCCCGCCGCCCTTCGGCACGCCGGCGCAAAGCTGGTCGACGCGGCAGGCGGCCCTGAAGTTTTGCGCTTCTGCGATTCCGCCGCACGCCAGCGGCGCCGCGACGAGCTATCGCGGTCAACAGGAAACGTCGCATAGGCTATTCCTTCCGAAAATTCGTTGCTGATTCCACATCAACGGCGGTTCCATCCTACACGTTCCCATGCGTTTTCGCTTGCGAACCACGCATGCGCGGCGAGTTTCAGCAAGTTGCCTGTGGAGGCGCGCGTGAAAAAAATCGCGGTTTTCGGCAATGCCGGAGGCGGCAAGTCGACGCTCGCGCGGCGCATTGCGGAAATCACCGGCCTGCCGCTGATCGTGCTCGATCACCTCGGATATCCTGATGGCTACCGCCGCGATCGCGCCGGCGGCGGCAAGCTGTCCGACGATGAGTTTCGCAAGGCGCACGACCAAATACTGGAGCAGCCGGAATGGGTGATCGACGGCTATGGCAGCCCGGAAACGCTGTGGCCGCGGCTGGCGCAGGCCGACACCCTCGTCCATGTCGATCTGCCGGTCGCGCTGCACTATTGGGGCGTGACGAAGCGGCTCGCCAAGGGCCTCATCAAAACCCCGCCCGGCTGGCCCGCAAACAGTCCCGTTTGGGAAAGTTCCATGAGTTCCTATCGCGTCATCGGGCTCTGCCACAAACATCTCACGCCGAGGTATCGCGAGTTCGTCGCCGCCGCGCCGCCCGGGCGCGCCCATCATTTGCGATCCTATGCGGAGATGAGGTTGTTTCTGGAGCGCATCAAGCAGGAGCACTGAACAAACAATCCGGCTTGAGACGAAATGGCGTGGCGAAGGGCGCGTCGCGGCGAACGAAAAAAGAACGCGTTTGCATTTCCCCTTGGCCCCGCTTAAGCACCCGTTCCAACTCTCTAATCTGTCACCGGCATGGCTCTCCGTTCCATCATCACTCTTCCCGATCCAAAGCTCCGCCTCGTCAGCCAGAAAATCGAGCGCGTCGACGCCGACCTGCGCCGCATGATGGATGACATGGCGGAGACGATGTATGACGCGCCGGGCATTGGCCTGGCGGCGATCCAGCTCGCTGAGCCGATCCGCCTGATTGTCGTCGATCCCGGCAAGAAGGACGAGGAGCGCAACCCGATGGCGCTCGTCAATCCTGAAGTCGTCTGGCGCTCGGAGGAGCGCAGCGCCTATGAGGAAGGCTGCCTTTCGATCCCCGAATATTACGAGGAGGTCGAGCGGCCGGCGAAAGTGCGGGTGAAATTCGTCAACCGCGACGGCAAGGCGCAGGAGATCGAGGCCGAGGGGCTGCTGTCGACCGTGCTCCAGCACGAGATCGACCATCTCGATGGCGTGCTGTTCATCGACTATCTGTCGAAGCTGAAGCGCGACCGCGTCATCAAGAAATTCGCCAAAATCGCGCGCCACGCCGCGGAGGATGCGTCGCGGCGGCTTTGATCCTCCGAGTGGGAGACGCTTGTGTCTTTCAAGGCCAGCCGGATCGGTCAGATCGCGCTCAGCGTCAGCGACGTCGACGCCGCCGAACATTTCTACAAGAACGCCGTCGGCCTGCGGCATCTCTACCGGTTCGACGATCTGACCTTCTTCGATTGCGCCGGGGTGCGGCTCATGATCGAAAAGGCGAATACGGAAGACGAGGTCAAATGCGCGTCGACTATCTACTTCCATTGCGCCGACATCGCGCTTGGCGTGCGCGAGCTTGAAGGACGCGGCGTCTCGTTCAACTCGTCGCCCCATCTGATCGCGAGGATGGAAGATCACGATCTCTGGATGGCGTTTTTCGAAGACCCCGACGGCCATACGCTCGCGCTGATGCAGGAAGCGCCGAAGGGGTATGTTCCCTGATCCTCCGCCCCGAGGAGGGTCGGCCTACAGGCCGACCGGTCGGCGGCGTGGACGCCGCCACTCGTGCGCCAGGGAGGCTGGCGTTGTCTAGCCGGTGGAACGCCGGTTCGGGTAATTCGTAGCGGGCGCCCGGTAGCGTGTGTTGCGTGGTTGTGCGCGAGTCGCCCGCAACCCTTGAAAAATCAGCTTCGTCGCTGCGCTCCGGCGCCGTCAAGCCCTCAAGCTCCCCTTGCCGTTCGATCAATCCCCTCCACGATCGCTGCATAAAATTCAGGCGGCACATCGTGACCCATGCCGTCGATCAGCAAATATTCAGCTCCGGGAATGGAGACCGCCGTGTCTTCGCCGCAGGCGGGAAGAGTAAGCGGATCGTCCGAACCATGGATCACGAGGGTTCGCGCGCGGATCGTGCCCAGTTGCGAACGACGGTCGCCGGCCACGGCGATGGCGGCGAACTGGCGCCCGCGCCGCTCGGGATCATGGGCGCGCTTCAGTTCGTCACAAATCAGGCGGCTCATAAGCGCTTCATTGAAGGGGTGGCCTGAGCCCGCAATGCGCCGCGCAAAGGCGAGGCGATGCGCCATATATCCCGCCTCATCCGAAACGGGATCAGGCGCGGGACGCATCATCAGCTCCATCAGATCCGGCGCGGCGCGTGGAAGCGCGGGATTGCCGGTGCTCGACATGATCGAGACGAGCGACAGCACCCGCCCCGCATGTTCGCTCGCCACGACCTGCGCGATCATCCCGCCCATCGACCGGCCGGCGAGATGCGCCCTCCTGATGTCGAGCGCGTCCATCAGACCGACCGCGTCCCGCGCCATGTCGTAGAGCGTGTAGGGGACCTCCGGCGGCTGCCCGGCGCGGAGCGCCGCCGTCAGCACGCCAATGTCGGGCGGCGGGCGATCGCGGAAATGGGTGGAAAGCCCCGCGTCACGATTGTCGTAACGGATCACGCGATAGCCTCGCGCGGCCAGCGCCTCGCAGAACGGGTCGGTCCAGCGCAGCATTTGCACGCCGAGACCGGAGATCAGCAGGATCGCAGGGCGGGCCTCGTCCCCGAAGCTTTCAAAAGCCAAATCGACGCCATTGGCCTTGACGATGCTCACGAAGGATCTCCCGTCTCGAAAATTAGCCGCAGAGCATGCGCGCGCACGTCCTCAGGCCAGTCGATTGTCGATTCTTCCATGCGCGCGCGGTCCGCGGCGAACAAAGCGCGGATGGCTTCCTCGTAGCCGGGCAGATTGCCCGCGATCGTAGTCATGAATCGATAGCACGCTTCGCTCGTCGCGCGGCGCTCCTGTCGCCCTGCGCTATTGTGACGAGCCTCGTCGACAAGCCGCCGCAAGGCGGCGGACACCCCGCCGGGCTCGGCGGCCAGCCAGTCCCAATGCCGCGGCAGCAAGGTCACCTCGCGCGAGATGACGCCGAGCTTCGGCCGCCCTCGTCCCCTGGCTTCGGGCGCCGGCTCAGGCAGGCGTTCAACAACTTCGCTTTCGTCGCCGCGCAGGTCGAGATCAATGACCCGGCCGCTGCCGTCGTCGAAGACGAGAATCGTCTCGGCCGACCCGCTCATGAGCGCGGCCTTGGCCGCAAGGGCGACTTCGGCAAGCGGACCGCGCGCCAGCAATTTTTGGCCTGCAAAGGCAGTACAGAGATTTGACATCAGGACGCGCCGGGTAAGGATATCCGCGCAATTATATCCGGGCAAAATCGCCGTGTAAATATTACCCGGATAATTTCCAAACGGGTCACTTGGCGGCCCAATATAGCCGCGGTCGCCGACCGCGGCAGTCCTGAGACGCCTCATTTTCTCAATCGTCCGCCAAGCTTGAGCCGCCGCGGTCGACGACCGCGGCTACAGCGGCCGTGATTGCCGATCGAGCCCCAACAGCCAATCCAGAGAAACTCGGCCCGGGCCGAAAGTCATGATCGCGAGCTCCATCGCCGCCCAGGGCAGATGATAGTTCTGCCAGCCGTCGGGGATCGTAAGCTGGATGATGGCGGTCATGCCGAGCAGGCCGAGCGCCGCGTAGCGCGTGAAGAGACCGAACACGAGCAGGACGGGAAAAGACACTTCGCAGATCGCCGAAGCATAGGCCATCAGGTCGGGAAACGGATAGGGATATTCGGCGCCGAGGATGTGCAGATGAAAATCGTTCTCGAACAGGATTTTCGCGCCGAACGACAGGGTGAACCCATCGTCCCATTTGGTGAGGCCCGATTTCCAGAACGGCAGTGCGAGCGTGACGCGCAGAATGAACATGGTCAGCGAAAGCGGAACCATGCCGAAGGCGGCGAGCGTGAAGCGCGCAAGAGGGTTCGCGGCCGGGCGAGCGGCCGAAGCGATCGTCGTCATGTTTAAGGAAACTCCGTAGGCGGCTTCGAATTCAAATTCGCCACGAGCGCGGCGTGTGTTACGCCTCGCTGAGCAAAAGCCTTGCAATTGCGCCGGCTTCGATCAGGCCGACGAGATGCGCGCCGACGTCGTCGCCGGCTTCCGCCAGCGGCGCCGCGGCTTCGGCGAGCGGCGCGCCGGCTGCAGGAGCGCGCGCAAAGGCGAGCCCCCGGCCGGCAGCAGCCTGACGAGACATCCGCGTCGGGGCGGACGACCAGCGCGTCTTCGGCCCCCCAGGCGGCGACGGCCGCGGCTCGCCCTCGCCCTGATGCGCCGCCCAGATCGAGGCGGCGGGGTGTCGAAACTCGACGCAGCCGCGCCGAGGGATGGAAGGCGAAGGTCAGGTCGGAAAAGCGTTCCGGCGGAATCGCGGCGAGATCGGCCAACGCCACCGGCTCGGCCTCGGCCGCATGATAGGCTTCGATCCAGGCGTTCTCGAGCCGCGCCACATCGGCCAGATAGGGGAGGGCGCGCGCAGGCTCGAAGGTTTCGACGAAGTCGGGGAAGTCTGCGCCATAGAGAATCAGCAAGGCTGACGCCGGCTTGTGGCCCGCTACATAGGCGCCCGCGAGCGCGCGGAAGAATTCGTCGCCAACAAGGCGCCGGACGACCGGAAATCGCGCCTTCGAGCGCGCCGATCAAGGCCGCCGCGACATTGTTGCGATAGACCTGGAAGCGCCGCTGATCGGGAACACGCTCGCGGCCGCGGGTAAACTCAGGCGTTGCGCCCGGCGATCGCCAGAGCCGCCTCGAAGGCGGAGGCGATCTCGTCAAACCGCATGAGCGAACGGCCTTCTTGCGGCGCATCTCGGCGGCGCGGTCGGCGCGCTGCGCCTCGGCGTAGAGGGTCGCCCATTCCGGCACGTCGTTATCCCACTCGATGAGCGTCGGCAGCCGTCCGGCGCGCGCGATCACCTGAGCGTAGAGATCGAGCACGCGCGGGCGGACGGGCGAATCGTGTGCATCGATCAGCAGTCGATGGCCTGCGTCGTCCTCGCTGTCGAAATAGCCGGCGAGATGGATTTCGCCGACACTCTCGAGCGGGAAGCCGTCGAGATAGCTGACGGGATCGAAGCCGTGATTGATCGCGGAGACTTCGACATTGTTGACGTCGAGCAGCAGCCCGCAGCCAGTGCGACGCGCGATCTCGGCCAGAAACTCGATCTCCGGAATGACGCTGTCCGCGAAGGCGACGTAGGTCGAGGGGTTTTCGAGCAGCATGCGCCGCCCGAGCGTATTTTGGGTCAATTCGATGTGCTCGACGACCGTCGCCAGCGTCTCCTCCGTGTAGGGCAGCGGGAGCAGGTCGTTGAGATAGCCGGTCTCGTGGCTCGACCAGGCGAGGTGCTCCGAGAACAGGCCGGGCTCGTAGCGATCGATCAGAATTGTGAGCCGCTTCAAGTGGTCGCGATCGAGCGGCCGCGGCGAGCCGATCGACAGTCCGACGCCGTGCAAGGAGAGCGGATAGTCCGCGCGTAAAACTTCGAGCCGGCGATGCGGCGGGCCGCCAGCGCCCATGTAATTCTCGGCATGGACCTCGAAGAAGCCGACGATTTGGCCGTTCGCGGCGGATCGCGTCGAAGTGTTCCGGCTTGAAGCCGACTCCCGCGCGAGGCGGGAGACGCGGCGATGCGCACGCATCTCGGACATCGGCTCTCGTTCCTCTTGCCGTCCCTTCGCGTTCTTGCGCCGCCATGTTACAGGGTCGGAACGGCGGATCGGGCGGACTTTTTCGCAGCGCCGCCAGGCCATAATGTAACAACGCCGCGACAGCAGGCGAAAGACGACAGGGCATGGAGCCGTTCAGCGAAGCCGGCGATGAGAAATGGGCGGGCATGATGCGCGCCGCCCTTGCCGGCGACGAGGCGGCCTATCGTCGCTTGCTTGACGAAATCGCGCGCTCGGCGCGCGCGATGGCGCGCGGCGCTTTTTCGCGCGCCCGGCTGGGCGATGCGGATGTCGAGGATATCGTGCAGGAGACATTGCTTGCGATCCATTTGAAGCGGCAGACCTGGGATGGCGGCGCGAAGCTGACGCCCTGGGTCAATGCGATCGCGCGCCATAAGATCATCGACGCGATGCGCCGCCGGGGCCTGCGCCGGTTCGAGCCGATCGAGGATTTCGAGGCCGTTTTGCCCGCGCCGCCCGATGAGGATCCGCATCAACGCTCCGACGTCGAGAAACTGATGGAAAGCCTCAATCCTCGCGCGCGTGACATCGTCAGGTCGATTTCGCTCGAGGGGCAGTCGATCACGGCGACGGCGAACGCGGCTCTCGATGACCGAGGTCGCCGTGCGCGTCGCGTTGCACCGGGCGCTGAAGTCGCTGGCCGAGGCCTGGCGGAGGTCGACGGCATGAAGACCTCCGATCTCATCGCCGCGCTCGCCGCCGACGCGGGCGCGCCGGTCCGGCGCTGAAGCGGCGCATCGGCGTGGCGCTGGCGCTCGGCGCGCTCGTCTCGCTCGGTGGCGTTCATGGCGCTGATCGGGCCGCGGCCCGACGCCGGCAGCGCGATGCACACGATGCGCTTCGACCTGAAGTTCGTCGATACGCTCGCCTGGGCCGCGCCCTCGTTGCTGCTCTGCCTGCGGCTTCGCGCGTCCCGAAATCGGCCCCGGCGTGCTGCTCGCCTGGCTCGTCGCGCCGATGGCGCTGCTGCTTGTCGGCGTCGGCATGGAAATGGCGATGGTTCCGAGCGATCTCTGGATGACGCGGCTCGTCGGGACCAATTGGTATCACTGCCTGAGCATCATCCCGCTGCTGTCGATCGCGCCGCTCGCCGCGCTGATCTTCGCGCTGCGCGAGGGCGCGCCGCGGCTATCCCGCGCTTGACGGGAGCGCTCGCGGGCGCGGCGGCGGCCGGCGTCGCGGCGACGATGTATGCGAGCAACTGCACCGACAATTCGCCGCTGTTCGTCGTGACCTGGTATCCGCTCGCGACGCTGATCGTCGTGCTCGCCGGCGCGCTGGCCGGCCGAAAATGGCTCAGGTGGTGACATTTTGCCGTTTGCGCTGGACGAAAGGCGCCTGGCGCCGCTAGCCTGACCCCGGCCGATGAATGCCTTCTGATGAAAGGCGGCGCCGGCCGGGGAGGACAACATGCAGAACCTTCAACAGGTGCTGGACGCCAGCGTCGAGGCCGAAGACGCGCCATTCGTCGTCGGCATGGTTGCAAATCGTGACGGCGTGACATTTTCGGGCGCCGCCGGCGAGGCGGCGTCGGGCCGCAAGGCCGCTGAAGATACGATCTTCCGCATCTTCTCGATGACCAAAGCGGTCGGCTCGACGGCGGCGATGATCCTCATCGATCGCGGCAAGCTCGACGCCGACACGCCGGTCGCGGACATCCTGCCGGAATTCGCCGAGCTCAGGGTGCTCGACGGCTACGACGGCGACAAGCCAAAATTCCGTGCGCCGAAAACCAGGGCGACGATCCGCAATCTTGTGACCCACACCTCGGGCCTCGAATACGAATTCTGGAACGCCGACGTCGTCGCCTTCATGGAGAAGACCGGCCATCCGACGATCCTGTCGGGGCTGCGCGCCTCGATGTTCTATCCGCTGATGACGGACCCCGGCACGCGCTGGGGCTACGGACCGAGCATCGACTGGCTCGGGCTCGCCGTCGCCAAGGTCGACGGACGCCCGATCACGAAATTCTGCCAGGAGGAAATCTTCGATCCGCTCGGCATGACGAGCACCTATTTCGAGGTACCCGACAGCGAACAGCACCGGCTCGCGGCGGTGCGCATCCGCGGCGCCGACGGCCACTTCGCGCCGATCGAGATCGCGCCGCCCGCCAAGCCGGAAGTCTACGGCATGGGCCATTGCCTCTACAGCACCGCGCCGGACTACATTCGCTTTCTGCGCATGCACCTCAATCGCGGCGAACTCGAAGGCCGGCGCGTGCTCTCGAAGGTCGGCGCCGACTGGATGCTGACCGATCAGATGCGCGGGCTGACCCTTCGCCGCATGGAGACGTCCTCGCCGGTTACCGACAGTTTTGAGCCGTTCCCCGGCACGAAGGTCACGCACAGTTTCGGCTTCATGCGCAACGAAGCCGATATTCCGGGCATGCGCTCGGCCGGCTCGCAATCCTGGGCGGGCGTGCTGAACTCGCACTACTGGTTCGATCGAACCAAGGACCTCGCCGCCGTCATCATGACGCAGTCGCTGCCCTTTGTGGAGCCTCGTTTCCTGAAGACCTACGAGGCGTTCGAGAGGGCGGCGTACAAGGCGGTTTAGGCGGGTCTCCCTGATGCCCTCCCTGTCATCCCCGCGAAAGCGGGGATCCAGTGTGTGACGCCGGCCTTGCAGAACAGGGCCGGAAACTTGAAGCCGCTGAGCCCTACGACGCTGGATCCCCGCGTTCGCGGGGATGACAGTTTCTCAATCCGAGCGCGTTTGGGTCGCTAGCCTGGCAGGCAGCGCTCAGCGATCGCGGCTACAGACGACTTCCAAAGGATTCCTTGGCGCGAAAGCCGGAATCCAAGCAAAAGGCTCGCAAACGCGCGCCAAACCTCCAAATTTAAGTCGCCATTCTCCAAATTTTTCCAAACAATGCTTTGGCGGAAACGGGCGATTTCAAGGGGTTACCGGCACGCACGGGTCGATTTTGTTTAAGGGAGCTTGTTTGGCGTCAATTCTCAACGAGCGCTTCGGAATTAATGGCCTTTGTCATATGCGGTTCCTTGAAAGGGTCGACGCTGAAGGTATCTGAAAAACAGAAAGCTGTCCAGTCTTTTCTCGACGCATTGGCAGGCCTCGACAAACCGCGGTCAGCGACCGCGGCGGCCGAGCTCGGCTGCATCAGCGTCAGGCCTTGATGAAAGCCAGCAGATCCGCGTTGATGACGTCGGCGTGGGTGGTCGCCATTCCGTGCGGGAAGCCTGGGTAGACTTTCAGTTCGCCCTTCTTGAGCAGCTTGATCGACAACAAGGCGGCATCGGCGATCGGCACGATCTGATCGTCGTCGCCGTGCATGACGAGCGTCGGCGCCTCGATCTTCTTCAAATCCTCGGTGAAGTCGGTCTCCGAAAACGCCTTGATGCAGTCGTAGTGCGCCAAGGCGGAGCCCATCATGCCCTGCCGCCACCAGTTGGCGATGACGCCTTCCGACGCCTTCGCGCCCGGGCGGTTGAAGCCGTAGAACGGGCCGGCCGGGACGTCGCGATAGAACTGGGCGCGGTTGGCTGCCAAAGCCGCGCGAAAACCGTCGAACACTTCGATGGGCAGGCCGCCGGGATTGGCCGCGGTCTTGAGCATGATCGGCGGCACCGCGCCGATCAGCACCGCCTTGGCGACGCGGCCGTCGCCGCCGTATCGCGCGACATAGCGCGCCACTTCGCCGCCGCCGGTCGAATGTCCGATGTGGACGGCGCCCTTGAGCTTCAAGTGCTCCGTCAGCGCGGCGACGTCGGCTGCGTAGGTGTCCATGTCGTTGCCGTCGGCGGTCTGGCTCGAGCGCCCGTGCCCGCGCCGGTCGTGCGCGATGACGCGATAGCCCTGCTGCAGGAAGAACAGCATCTGCGCGTCCCAGTCGTCGGCCGACAGTGGCCAGCCGTGGTGGAAGACGATCGGCTGACCGGCGCCCCAGTCCTTGTAGAAAATCTCGACGCCGTCTTGGGTCCTGAGGAAAGGCACGATCTTTTCTCCCGGTTAGGTTGCGCCCAGCTTACTTCACCAGCGGCTTCAAAATTTCGTCGAGGTCGCTTTGCGTGAGTTCGCCGCCATAGACCTTGCCGTCGATCACAAAGGTCGGCGTGCCCTGCGATCTTGACGACTTCGGCGCCCGTCTTGCCGATCGTCTGGATGGCGCCCGTGAGCTTGGTGTCCTTCAGGCACTCGATCGCCTTGTCATGGGTGAGGCCGGTCGGCCTGAGCGCCGTGATCAGCGGCTCCAGCGGCTTGTCGGTGAAGGCCCATTTGTCCTGCGTGGCGAACAACAGGTCGATCGTCGCCAGCGCCTTGTCGTCGCCGACACAGCGCGCCAGCGCGAAGGCGCCGACGTCGAGCGGATTGCGCGAGAATTCGCGGAAAATGTAATGGACCTTGCCGGTGTCGATGTAGGCGCTCTTGAGCTGCGGCAGCACTTCCTTTTCCCACGCCGCGCAATGGGGGCAGGTGACGGAGCCATATTCGACAACCGGGACGCCCTTGGAATCGCCAAGCGAAAGCTCGGGCAGCGGCCCGGGCTTCAGCACCTCGGCCATGTCCACCGTCCCCTCGGGCTTCGGCGCTGCGAGGGCGGGCGTCGCAAATAGCGCCAGGGCGGCAAAGAGCGCTGGGAGGCGCCGGAGAATGGGCATGAACGGCAAGAGGCAACTCCCGTAACGAGCGCGGACGCGGCCGGCAAATGCCCGATTTTCGTGATCGCCGCAAGCGCGAGGCGTCCCCTCCGGCGCGGCGTCGCGCCGCCTCCGCAGCGCGTCGAGGAACATTTTCCCGAGATCCCAGGTTTATCTTGCTGTGCAAATTTTAACTGGCGCGTCGGAGGCGAATGACGTTTGACCTCGGCGCCGTGGGACGGCGACCCATTAGGTTGGCGCTTCAGGCTGTGCCAGAATTTGCGGTCCATAATTTTGAATTGGGGCGACGGGACGATGTCGGGCCATGACGAAAATCGCTCGCGTAGACGGCGCTTATGGTCCGCTCGCAATGCCCGCCAGTCCGACCCGCGCGTGGAGGCGTTCATCAGCGACAGGCTGCGTGCGGGCGACCAGACGATCGTAGTCACTTGCCGCGGCGGAACCCCGGCTCGCGTGCCGGAAGCGGCGTTGGTCGCAAGGCTCAGGGCGTCGCGGACGGTGCATCTCCGCCCACCGTTGCCCGAACCGCCCGAATTGCAGCGGATAATTTGCAGGGCGCTCGGCATATCCGGAGATCGGGACGTAGCGCCGCTCGAAATCGCGAAGGAAATGCGCTTTGCCGCCGCGGAGCGGACCGTAGTCCTCGCCATCGACGAGGCGCAGACCCTATCGCACCAATCGCTGCTCTACCTGACCAGATTAACAGAGTCGCTGCGTCGACCTGACCAAGTTAACGGAGTCGCTGCCGTTGAACGCCAAGGGGCTGCAACTCGTGCTGGCCGCTCGCCCGACCTTTCTCGATATGCTCGCCCGGCCGGAATTCGAAAGCCTGCGAAACCCAGCGTTCAGGCCAGAGTCCGAGGCTCACGCGACCCCGCTGAAGACCAAGCTGGAAATGCTGGACGCCGACCCGCCGAGGCGCGACGCCGAGCGCCGTCCGATCGGCTTTTCCCACTTCCAGCATTTCGAGGCGCTGGCCGCGGCGCCGGAGGGCGGCGGAATGTCCCGCCTGGCGCTCTATGGGGTCGCGGCGCTTGCGCTGCTCGGCGGCGCGGCGGCGGTCGCCTATTTCGTAGCGCCGTCTTTCTACGCGCCTCTGCCTTCCCGGCCCGCGGCGATCGCGCGTTCGGGGCCGCCTGAAACTTCCGCGCAGCCCGAGCCGGATGCATCGACCACCCCCATCGATTCCTTGATCAACGACCTGGCGGACGCGGCGGCGAGCGGTTGGTCCGCCTTGTTTGCGACCCGCTTGCACCGGCTCGCCGAATTATCGGTTGGCGCGTCGCCCGAAGGGCGCAAAATGGCGCTCGAAGTGCCGGATCGGATCGTTGCGAGGGCGCGCGCGGCCGCTGCCGCCGGCGATACTGAGGAAGTGCGGCGCCTCAACAATGTGCTGAGCTTCGTCTCTCCGAATAGGGCTAATCCGGAGGTCCCGTTGCCGAGTCCAGGCTCGACTGTCGGCGTGGCGGGGACGAACGAAGAAGCCAAGGCGCCCTTAGCCGCGCCGAGCCTTTCGGCAGAGCCTCCCGGGCCGCCGGCTCGGCAAGATCGAACTGCCGAGGCGACGCCCCAGGCCCCGCCAACCGCGCCGAGCGCTTCGGCAGAGGCTCCCGAGCCGCCGGCTCCTCAAGATCGAACGGCCGAGGCGACGCCCCTGGCCCCGCCAGCCGCGCCGAGCCCTTCGGCAGAGCCTCCCGAGCCGCCGGCTCCCCAAGATCGAACGGCCGAGGCGACGCCCCTGGCCACGTCCGCCCCAGCCGCGCCGAGCCCTTCGGCAGAGCCTCCCGAGCCGCCGGCTCCTCAAGATCGAACGGCCGAGGGGGCGCCCCTGGCCACGCCCGCCCCAGCCGCGCCGAGCCCTTCGGGAGAGCCTCCCGAGCCGCCGGCTCCTCAAGATCGAACGGCCGAGGCGACGCCCCCGGCCCAGCCAGCCGCGCCGAGCCCTTCGGCAGAGCCTCTCGAGCCGCCGGCTCTCCAAGATCGAACGGCCGAGGCGGCGCCCGTGGCCCCGCCCGCCCCAGCCGCGCCGAGCCCTTCGGCAGAGCCTCCCGAGCCGCCGGCTCGGCAAGATCGAACTGCCGAGGCGGCGCCCCAGGCCCCGCCCGCCCCAGCCGCGCCGAGCCCTTCGGCAGAGCCTCCCGAGCCGCCGGCTCGGCAAGATCGAACGGCCGAGGCGGCGCCCCTGGCCCCGCCCGCCCCAGCCGCGCCGAGCCCTTCGGCAGAGCCTCTCGAGCCGCCGGCTCTCCAAGATCGAACGGCCGAGGCGACGCCCCCGGCCGCCACAGTCGCGGCCCCCGAGCAAAAACTTGCAGCCATCGCGACGCCGAAGCCGGGCGACGCCGCGCGATCCCCGGATACGAGCGGTTTGCCCGAGTTCGCGCCGATCCGCGTCGTCTTGAAAACGGCGAAGGACTCCCCGGCCCGGGAACGGCGGGCCGGCGAGGTCAGACAGGCGCTCGCGTCCGCCGGGTTCGACGTCGCGGGACCAGCGCCCGCCGAGGCGCGCCTGAAGGGGCCGGCGATCGGCTACTATTTCCAGTCCGATCGCGCCGCCGCCGCCGCCGTGAGCCGATTGCTCGCGCCGCTGCTCGGCGTCGTGACGCCGGCGGCGCTCAAGATGCGCGGCGCTGCGCCTCAGCCGGGCACAATCGAAATCGCGCTACCCTGAGATGAATAAATTTCTTGTCGGCGGGAACATTTGGGATGAGAGCCTCGTTGGGAGGGCGGTCGTTAACTCTGGAGGCTCGGCCGAAAGCAAAACGAAGAGGACAGTCATGAATTTGCCATTGCGAATCCTGTTGAGCGCCGCGTTTATCGGGGGAGCCTCGGCGGCGCAGTCCGACGAACCCACCCCCTCCGCAAACACTCCGGCGCCGAGCGCCCCAAGTTCGCTCGTGCTTTATTTCGCACCGGGCAGCGCTTCGATCCGACACCAGGATGTCGCTCTGCTAGACCAGGCCTCCCGTCTCTATCGCGCCGGCAAGCCGATCGTGATGATCGTCACCGGCAGCTCCGACATGACGGGCTCGGCTTCCGCGAATCTGCACCTGTCGCAGCAGCGCGCCGACAACGTACTGCAGGGTCTCGTGGCGCGCGGCATACCGGTCGAGCGGTTCCAGGTAATCGCAAAAGGGCAGACGGATCCAGTGGTTCCGACCAGTTCCGACGTTGCCGAGGAGCGCAATCGGCGTGTGGAAATTACCTGGCGGTGATTGCGTCGCGCTGATCGTCCTGCCGCTGCTTATCGCCGGCGGCGATGCGGCGGCGGCCGCCGAAAGTCAGCAGGAGGCCGCGATCGAGGAGTCAGACGACGCTGGCGACGCGGCCTACGCCGCCGGGCGGTTCGTTGACGCGCTCAGGATTTGGCGGCCGCGCGCCGAACGGGGCGATCCGCGCGCCGCCTTCGGGCTCGGGCTCCTTTACGACATAGGCCAAGGCGTCGGAGAAGACGCGGCCGTCGCCTTCAACTGGTACCGACGCGCCGCCGAAGCCGGCAACATGCTGGCCGAGTTCAACGTCGCAGTGATGCTCGACAGCGGCACCGGGACGACGCGGAACCCGAGCGAGGCGGCGCTCTGGTATGGTCGGGCCGCGGCGCTCGGCTACGCGCGCGCCGAGTACAATCTCGCCCAACTCTACCAGACGGGCAGTGGGACGCCGCGCAATCTCGAAATGGCCGAGACCTGGTACGCCGCCGCGGCGGCGCACGGCCTTTCGGCGGCGCAGGGCAAGCTCACTTCTCTGCGAGAGGCGAAGGGCCGTTCGCAGGGACTTTCGACCGCCACGAAACCGACGCTGGCGCCGGCGGTTCCGGCCGGTCCGCTCGTCGCGCCGGCGTCGGCCAATGGAGCCGACGTCGAAGTCGAGCTCTGCTGGAGCGCTCCGGCCGAGCCGTCGCCCGTCGACTATTTCGTGCAGGTGTTGGCGCTCGACGCGGCCGGCGCGCACCCGGCCTTCGCGACCTTTTCAAAACGTTCGGCTTTGGTCGTGACCCTGCCGCGAGGTCCGCGCGACTACGCGTGGCGGGTCTATACAGTCGCCTCGGCGTCGAGCCCCGACTATGTGCCAAGCGCCTGGGGTTCCTTCACCACCCCATGATTCCTGAC
The DNA here is from genome assembly GCA_963710855.1 of uncultured Pseudomonadota bacterium. Taxonomy (GTDB): domain Bacteria; phylum Pseudomonadota; class Alphaproteobacteria; order Rhizobiales; family Beijerinckiaceae; genus Roseiarcus. Next base: position 24,676 of record CAVQBX010000016.1, read on the forward strand.
GCGCAAGGTCGCGCACGAGCGGAAATCGATTGCTCTGAAAGCAGACGTTAGCGCAAACGGATGCTGGCATGTCATCCGATTGGCGGCTTATGCTCGGCGCGAACGCTGACAGAGGATTTGCACCATGGAATATCGGCGGCTGGGCAATTCGGGGTTGAAAGTTTCCGCGCTGACCCTGGGCACTATGACCTATGGCGGCAAAGGCAATTTCGCCAAAGTCGGCTCGGGCGGCGTCCAGGAAGTGGCGCGCGCGATCGATCTTTGCGCCGACCACGGCGTGAACCTCATCGACACCGCGAATGTCTATTCCTTCGGCCATTGCGAGGAACTGATCGGCGAAGCGACGGGCGGCAAGCTGAAGGACGGCATGCTGATCGCGACCAAGGCGCGCTACCCGATGGGCAAGGGGCCGAACGATCAGGGTTCGTCGCGCTATCACCTCATCCGCGCCTGCGAGGAAAGCCTCAGGCGCCTGAGGGTCGAGACGATCGACCTCTATCAGCTCCATCAGCGCGACGGTCAGACGCCGCTCGAGGAGACGATGGAGGCGCTCGACAGCCTGGTTCGCGCCGGCAAGGTTCGCTACATCGGCTGCTCCAACTTTTCCGGCTGGCATGTGATGAAGGCGATGGAGATTGCTCGGCGCGACGGTCGGGTCCCCTTCGTCTCCCAGCAGATCCACTACACGCTGCAGGCGCGCGAGGCCGAATACGAACTGATCCCGATTTCCCTCGATCAGGGGCTCGGAGTGCTCGTCTGGTCGCCCGCTGGCCGGCGGGTTGCTGTCCGGCAAGCATCGCCGCAACAAGGCTGCCCCCGAGGGTTCGCGCCAGCTCGCTGGCTGGAGCGAGCCGCCGATCGCCGACGAGGGCAAACTGTTCGACATCATCGAGGAACTCGTCGCTATCGGCGAGGCGCGCGGCGTTTCCGCCGCGCAGATCGCGCTCGCCTGGCTGCTGGGCCGCCCCGCGGTCTCCTCGGTCATCGTCGGAGCGCGCACCGAGGCCCAGCTCAAGGACAATCTCGCGGCGGCCGAGTCTGAAGCTCACGCCGGAAGAGCGGGCGCGGCTCGACAAGGTGAGCGAGCCCGTGCTGCTCTATCCCTACTGGCACCAGGCCTGGACCGCGGCGAGCCGCCTGAGCCCGGAAGACCTGTCGTTGATCGGGCCTTATCTGAAGAAATAAGGAGCGTCGGCCCTTCGGCGGGCTCAGGGCAGACTCTCCAGGCCGACGAGGGTGCGCTGGTCGGCGTGGACGTCGACCCTCCGGGCCGAGATCGGGACGCCCATACGCCCCGCGCAAGTCGTGGCGCCGATATTGCCGCGTCACATGCGCGTGCTCTTGATCGGCGCCGCATATTGTCGCATCTGCTGGCAGGATGAACAAATTGGCGAAGATCCCTACTGGCGTCGGACCAAAATATCCGCAGGTGATGATCCTGGTCGGGGGCACCGGCGATCTCGCGCAGCGCAAGCTATGGCCGGCGCTGTTTCATCTGGTGTCCACCCGCTTTCTGACCGACTGCCGGATGATCGGCGTGTCGCTCGACGATCTCGACGTCGAAGGCTTCCGCGAACTCGTGCGTGGCGCGCTCGAAAAGTTCGCGCCGCGCGGCTCGATCGACGGCGCGTGGCCGGCCTTCGCGGAACTGCTCGACTACGTGCCGCAGGCGAAAGGCGCTCCGGCGCTCGCCGAAGCCGTGGCGCGGGCCGAGAGCCACTACACGGCGGAAGTCCACCGCCTGCATTATCTCAGCGTGCCGCCGAGCGCGGCGCTTCCGGCCGTCAAGATGCTCGCGGAAGCGGGGTTGGTGCCTAGATCTCGCGTCATCATGGAAAAGCCGTTCGGCGTCGATCTCGAAAGCGCCATCGCGCTCAACAGGCGCTTGCACGAGGTTTTTCCAGAGGATCAGATCTTCCGCATCGACCACTTCCTCGGCAAGGAGCCGGCGCAGAACATTCTGGCCTTCCGTTTTGGCAACGGCCTGTTCGAGCCGATCTGGAACCGCAATTTCATCGACCATGTGCAGATCGACGTGCCGGAGACTCTTGGCGTCGGAAAGCGCGCGCCTTTCTACGAGCAGACCGGCGCCTACCGCGACATGGTGGTGACGCATCTGTTCCAGATCCTCGGCTTCATGGCGATGGAGCCGCCGACGGCGCTCGAGCCCAATTCGATCAGCGAGGAGAAGAACAAGGTCTTTCGCTCGCATGACGCCGATCGACCCGCACAATGTCGTGCGCGGCCAATATATCGGCTATCGCCAGGAGCCCGGCGTCGATCCGGAATCCGACACCGAGACTTTCATCGCGCTCAAATGCACCATCGACAACTGGCGTTGGGCCGGCGTGCCGTTCTTCCTGCGCACCGGAAAGCGGATGGCCGAGGGACAGCGCATCATCTCGATCGCGTTCCGCGAGCCGCCGAAGAGCATGTTTCCCTCGAATTCCGGCGTCGGCGCGCAGGGGCCGGACCATCTTACCTTCGATCTCGCGGATCATTCGAAGGTGTCGCTGTCGTTCTATGGCAAGCGGCCTGGACCAGGCATGCGGCTCGACAAGCAGAGCCTGCAGTTCTCGATGCACGAGACAGGCCTCTCGGGCGAGGTTCTCGAGGCCTATGAGCGCCTGCTGCTCGACGCGATGCGTGGCGACCACACTTTGTTCACGACGGCCGAAGGCATCGAGCGGCTGTGGGAGGTCTCGCAGCCGCTGCTCGAAACGCCGCCGCCCGTGCGGCTCTACCCCATCGATTCCTGGGGCCCGAAATCGATCCACCAGCTCATCGCGCCGCACGCCTGGCGGCTGCCGTTCGAGCGCGCCTGGCGCAGTCCGAACCCAAGCGGGAGTTAAGCTGCGCGGCTTGACTTAGGCGCCGCCGCCGCCGACCGTCCCGGGTTGAATCAGGTTCCGGGAGGTCGCGATGTCTCAAGACTCGTTCAGCTATGTCAGCGGCGTCAGCGACACGCCGCTCCTCGGGCTGACGATAGGGCAGGCGCTGGAACGGGCGGCGGAGCGATGGCCGGAGCGGCCCGCGTTGATTTCGCCGAGCCATGGCGTTCGCTGGACATGGTCCGAGTTGCGGGCGCGCGTAAATGACCTCGCGGCGGGCTTCCTCAAACTTGGGCTGAAGCGCGGCGAGCGGATCGGCGTCTGGTCGCTCAACCGTCCCGAATGGACGCTGACTCAATTCGCCGCCGCAGAGGCCGGCCTCGTCTTCGTCACCATCAATCCCGCCTATCGTCTGCACGAACTCGAATATGCGCTGAAGAAGGTCGGCTGCGCGGCGCTGGTGACCGCGACGCGCTTCAAGAGCAGCGACTTCATCGGCATGGTGCAGACGCTCGTACCGGAACTCGCCGCCGCGAAACCCGGCGAGATCGGCAGCGCGCGCCTGCTCGACCTGCGCCTCGTCATCCAGATCGGCGACACGGCGCCGGGCTCGATCCCCTTCGAGGCTGTCAGTCGACTAGGCGGCGAGGCGGAGCGCGCGGCTTTGCGGGCGATGCGCGACGAAATCCAGTTCGACGACGCCGCCAACATCCAGTTCACGTCCGGCACGACCGGCTCGCCCAAGGGCGTGACGCTCACCCATCACAACATCCTCAACAACGGCTATTTCACCGGACTCGCCCAGAAACTCGGGCCGGAGGACCGCATCTGCATTCCGGTGCCGCTCTACCATTGTTTCGGCATGGTGATGGGCAATCTCGCCGCCGCGACGCTCGGCCCCGCCATGGTCTATCCCGGCGAAGGCTTCGATCCGCTCACGACCCTGAAGACGGTCGAGGCCGAGCGCTGCACGGCGCTCTATGGCGTGCCAACCATGTTCATCGCGGAGCTCGAGCATCCCGAGTTCGAGCGCTTCGATCTTTCGAGCCTGCGCACCGGCATCATGGCGGGCGCGCCCTGTCCGATCGCCGTCATGCGCAAGGCGATCGAGCGCATGCACATGAGCGAGGTGACGATCGCCTACGGCATGACGGAGACGAGCCCCGTCAGCTTCCAAAGTCCTCGACCGACGATTCGATCGAGCGCCGCGTCTCGACGATCGGGCGCATCCATCCTCATGTCGAGGTGAAGGTCGTCGACAAGGACGGCCGCATCGTTGCGCGCGGCGAACGCGGCGAACTCTGCACGCGCGGCTATTCGGTGATGCTCGGCTATTGGGACGAGCCCGAAAAGACTCGCGAGGCGATCGACGCGGCCGGCTGGATGCACACCGGCGACCTCGCCACCGTCGACGCCGAGGGCTACGGCAACATCGTCGGCCGCATCAAGGACATGGTGATCCGCGGCGGCGAAAACCTTTATCCGCGCGAAGTCGAGGAATATCTGTTCAAACACCCGAAGATACAGGACGTGCAGGTGTTCGGCGTCGCCGATACCCGCTACGGCGAGGAGTTATGCGCGTGGGTGCGCGTGCGCGCCGGCGAGACGCTGACCGTCGGAAGAGGTGCGCGCATTCTGCGAGGGTCAGATCGCCCACAACAAGATCCCGCGCTACGTCGAATTCGTCGAGGAATTCCCGATGACGGTGACCGGCAAGGCCCAAAAATTCCTGATGCGCAAGGCGGTCGAGGAGCGGCTTGGGCTCATGCGCGAGGCGACGGCGTGAGCGCGGCAACCGCGGGCTATGGCGTCCCACTGTCATCCCCGCGAAAGCGGGGATCCAGTGCGCGATGATTTGGTTGTCGAATAACGCTGCTCCTGTTTGAAGCCGCCGAGCCCCACGACACTGGATCCCCGCTTTCGCGGGGATGACAGTTCGGCAAGCGCGGCTAGCGCGCAGCAGCTCTGTTTCAATACCCTATCGTGAACCTCTGTTTGATATGCGCCGGCTTCTCGAGTTCGTCGACGGCGGCGATCGCGAAATCCTCGAAGGAGATGCTGCTGCCCTTCTCGTTGGTGAGAAGTTGGTCCTTGCCGAGCCGGAATTTTCCCGTCCGTTCGCCCGCGACGAACATTGCCGACGGGGACAGGAAGGTCCAGTCGAGATCGCTGACGGTTTTCAGCAGCGCCAGAAACTCGCCGCCCTTCGAGGCCTCGGCCTTGTAGGCGTCTGGGAATTGCGGCGTGTCGATCAGGCGCACCCCCGGCGCGACCTCGAGGCTGCCCGCGCCGCCGACGATGAAATAGCGCTTCACGCCTGACGCGCGCACGGCGTCGATCAGTTTTTGCGGATCGGTGTCCCTGAAATGCACGGAACTCACCACGGCGTCCTGACCTTTCAGCAGCGCCGCGAGGCCCGCCTTGTCCTGCACGTCGCCGCGCGACGTCGTTACGCCGCTCCGGGCTTCGATCTTTTCCGGATGGCGGGCGATGGCGAGGATCTGATGGCCGCGGCTTGCGAGCTCCGCGACGATCCTCGAGCCGGCTTGGCCGGACGCGCCGATGACTGCGACTTTCATGTCGAACTCCTCTATGGTATCTAAATGATACCAGGTTGCAGATGGGAACCACATGCTCGCTTCCGAAACCGCTGTAAAGAAGGCGCGTGGCCGTAACCAGGTTCCCTCGGGGATACCGGCGCCCGACCCTTATGACGCCAAATGCCCGACCCGGCTGTTGCTCGATCGCATCGCGGACAAATGGTCGGTGCTGCTGCTCGGCCGGCTGCGCGAGCGGACGATGCGCTTCAATGAGCTCAGGCGCTGCATCGAAGGGCTGACGCAAAAAATGCTGTCGGCCGCGCTGAAGGCCCTGGAGCGCGACGGCCTCGTCTCACGCCATGTGCGCCCGACTTCGCCGGTCACGGTCGAGTATGCGATCACGCCGCTCGGCGCGACGCTGGCCGCCATGCTCGATCCGTTGCAGCATTGGGCGCGCGAGCACATCAGCGAAGTCATCGCGGCGCAGCGGCGCTACGACGGAAAAAATCCGCCTGCGCCCGATCTGATCCCGATCGCGGCCAGGCGCCGGACGGCGAAGGAGCGCCGCGCCACGCTCACCTGAAATCCGGACGCCTTGAAAACGGCCCCGCGCGGGACCACCCTCTGACTACAAGATCAGGAAACGCGCCATGCTCGCCGCCACCCACGAAGTCGTCAATCAGCCGTTCGCGCTCGCCGACTATAATCTTTTCGACGGCGATGCGGCGTTAAGCGAGGCGACGTCGCGCGACGGCGCGGGATGGGCCAAAACCTCGCTTTCCGCTTACGGCGCGAAGCTCGGCGAGGCCCAGACGCTCGAACTCGGCATGCAGGCGAACCGCTACACGCCCGACTTCGATACGCACGACCGCTACGGCCGCCGAGTCGATCTCGTCCGCTTCCATCCGGCCTATCACGAGTTGATGCGGCTCGCGATCGAGAACGGCTTGCACGCGTCGCCCTGGAGCGATCCGCGCGAGGGCGCGCATGTCGCCCGCGCCGCGCGCTTCTACATGCAGAGCGAGGTCGAGGCGGGGCATGGCTGCCCGATCACCATGACCTTCGCCAGCACGCCGGCGCTCAGGCTCGAGCCGGAAATCGCCGCCGAATGGCTGCCGAAAATCCACGCCTTCCAATACGACCCGCGCAATGTCCCCGCCGCGCAGAAGCCGGGCGTCACCATCGGCATGGCGATGACCGAGAAGCAGGGCGGTTCTGACGTGCGCGCGAACACGACCCGCGCTGCGCCGGTCGGCGACGGGCTCTATGAGATCACCGGCCACAAGTTCTTCGTCTCGGCGCCGATGTGCGACGCCTTCCTGATGCTCGCTCAGGCGCCCGGCGGGTTGACCTGTTTCTTCGCGCCGCGCTGGCTGCCGGACGGAACCAAGAAGGCAATCGAATTCATCCGCCTCAAGCGCAAGATGGGCAACGCCTCGAACGCCTCCTCGGAGACGGAGTGGCGCGGCGCGCTGGCGCGCCGGATCGGACCGGAGGGGCGCGGCGTCGCGACGATCATCGAAATGGTCGCCATGACGCGCTACGATTGCATGATCGGCTCGTCGGCCGGCATGCGCCGGGCTGTCGCGGAGGCGATCGACCATTGCCGGCAGCGGCGCGCGTTCGGCGCGCTGCTGTGGGACCAGCCGATCATGCGCGATGTGCTCGCCGATCTCGCCGTCGAGTCGGAGGCGGCGCTGCTGATGACGATGCGCATCGCGCGCGCCCTCGACGCGCGCGGCGACCGGGGCGAGGCGCTGATCGCGCGGCTCGGCTCGGCGCTCGGCAAATACTGGATCTGCAAGCGCACGCCAATGCATGCCTACGAGGCGATGGAATGTATCGGCGGCTCCGGCGTGATGGAGGATTCGCCGTTTCCGCGCCTTTACCGCGAGGCGCCCGTCAACGCGATCTGGGAAGGCAGCGGCAACGTGCAGTGCCTCGACGTTTTGCGCGCAATTCAGAAGACGCCTGAGGTGGTCGAGGCGCTGTTCGCCGAGATCGGCGAGGCCAAAGGCGCGAATGCGGCGCTCGACGCGCACGCGACGCGCCTCAAGGACGATCTCGCCCACATCAACGATTTCGAAGCCCACGCGCGCGACCTCACCGACAGGCTCGCGCTCGCGTTTCAGGGCAGTCTCGTCCAGCGCCATGCGCCGGCGGCGGTGGCGGACGCCTGGGCAGCCGGCCGGCTCGAAGCGCGCGGCGCCCGCCAGTACGGCGCCTTCCCCCGCAGCGTCGACGCCCAGGCGATCGTGCGCCGCGCCGCGCCGCGCGCGTGAGACGGCGCAAGCTTCGCGCAAGAATGCCGACGCCGCCGGCAAGTCCTTGATCTTGCCCGCTTATGCATGGCGGCGCGTGGCGAGGGACGAGGATGCTGTCGCAAGACTTCGTAAATCAAGTATAGATTGCTGACTGCTGCGTTACTTGCCCAAACGTCAAGTAAATAAGCAAACTATGCCGCCCCGACGCGACGATGTTCGCTTTTCCTATCAAGCTCCTGCCGCGTCTGCACTTGCCGTTAACGTGAAATTAACCCTGTTCGTCGAATTTCAGCGTCAGGAAAAGGCATTTCCTGACAAGACGATGCGAACCCCTCGGTGGTTCGGCCGCAACAGGCCAACGTTTTGCCGGCGCATGAAGGCGCTCCCGTAAACGGTCGCGAATACTTGGCTCAAAGATACAAATAGTTCCGCCAAGGCCGCGTACTTGCTCGCGTCGAACCGCGTTCCCAAAATCCTCACTCGAAAACGGGACCTTCCCATGCTTGTCATTTCGTTCATCACCTACAAAGGCGGCGCCGGCAAAAGCACGCTTGCCTTCTCGACCGCGGTCGCCGCCAAACAAGCCGGCGAAAACGTTGCGATCCTCGCTCTCGATCAGCAGGCCGCCACAGCCGCCTGGGCCGGGACGCGCGCCCGCACGGATATGTTCGTCGAGTCGGCCACGATAGACGACCTCAACTCGCGCCTCGCCGAGATCGCCGAGGCCGGCTACTCGCTCTGCATCCTCGACTGCGGGATCGAACAGGGCGGCTCCAAGCGCGCGATCCGCGCCAGCGACCTCTGCATCATCCCCTCGCGGCCGAACCTGTTCGACCTGCGCGCCGGCGCCGAAACCTGGCGCAGGGTCACCGATCTCGGCAAGCCGGCGGCGTTCCTGCTCAACCAATGCCCGCCGGCGCGCCAGATCGCGCGCATCCAGGAAGGCGCGCGGACGCTGCAGGGCTCCGGCGCGCTGCTTTCGCCGATGATCTCCGCGAGGGTGGATTTTCAGGACGCGGCGCGCGCCGGGCTCGGCGTCACCGAACTCCACCCGTCGGGAACGGCGGCGCAGGAAATCCGCGCGCTGTGGGAGTCGATCCGCGCCTACGTGCAGCCCCAGGCGCCGGCGGCCGAGGTGTTCGAGGAGGAGACCCTGAAGGCCGCCGCCTGAGTTCCCCTGCTTAGCAGTACGCGCCCTCTTGAATTCCCTCCCCCCTCGTGGGGGAGGGTTAGGGTGGGGGGTAGCAACATCCTGATAGCGTGGAGGTTTTCACCCCCTCCCCCGACCCTCCCCCATCAAGGGGGAGGGAGGGCCAGGTGTCGGAAAGCCGATAACCCTCCGGCCAGGGGTCGGAGGGGTCCAGCATGTGCTGGTGGGTTCCGGTGATCCAGGCGCGGCCGGCAACGGTCGGCAGGATCGCCGGCCGGCCGCCGACTGTCGCCTCGCCGGCGATCGCGCAGTCGAACCGCGAGCCGATGATCGACAGCGCGGCGTAGCGGTCGCCGACGCGCATCGCCCCTTGGCGTGCAGCACGGCCATGCGCGCGCTGCAGCCGGTGCCGGTCGGCGAGCGATCGATCTTGCCGGGCTGGACGACGACGGCGTTCGGGCCGGTGAGCGCGCCGTCCCGCCGTTCGAGCGGGCCGGCGAACTGGCAGAACGAAATATGCGCCCAGTCCGGATTTTCGGGGTGGACGAAGCCGAGCTGCTGATTTGCCGCCGCGGTGATTTTTACGCCCAGCTCCGCCAGCTCACGCGCCTCGTCGGCGCGTATGGCGAAGCCCAGCGCCGCGGCGTCGACGATGACAAAACTGTCGCCGCCATAGGCGGTGTCGACCGTCAGCGCTTTCATCCCCTCGACCTCGAGCGGCGCGCCGAGCCGGTCGGCGAACGAGGGCACGTTGCGGACGGTGATGCGCTCGGCCTTCCCGTCGCGGCACTCGGCGACGACCTCGACGAGGCCGCCGGGCGCCTCGAGCGTCAGGCGCGTCTCGGGCTCCTGCATCGGCAGGATGCCGCTGTCGAGGAGCACGGTCGCCACGCAGATCGAGTTCGAGCCCGACATCGGCGGCGTATCCTCCGGCTCCATGATGATGAAGCCCATGTCGGCCTTCGGATTCTTCGGCGGCACGAGCAGGTTGACGTGGCGAAACACGCCGCCGCGCGGCTCGTTGAGCACGAAGTTGCGCAGGTTTTGATCGCGCGCGATGAACCGCGATTGCTCCCACAAGGTCTCGCCCGGCGGCGGCGCGACGCCCCCCACGATGACGTCGCCGACCTCGCCCTCGGCATGGCAGGAAACGACGTGGATGATTTTTGCGGTGCGCATTATTTGGGCTTCCCAACTTTCATTGGAGCATGAGAGGTCCGCATCGATCGTGCAAGCGGCGCCAGGCCCCTGTAACAAGACGACATGCCCGCCGCTCCCCCTCCCGAACCCGTCGAAGCGCGCATCGCCGAGATCGCCCGCCAGCATATCCGCCGCTTCGGCGCGCAGCGCACGACGATCGTCGGCATCGCGCAGGAGGCGGGCATGACGCACGCCAACGTCTATCGCTATTTTCCCTCGAAGCTCGAGCTGTTCGAGGAACTGACGGCCGCGTGGCTGAGGCCGCTTGAAGCGCGCTTACGCGAAGCGGCGGACGGGGCGGACCCCGCCTTCGACAAACTGGAGCGGATGCTGCTCGCCATCCACAATGTTTATCGCCGCAAGCTCGAGGCCGATCCGGAACTGTTCGACCTGCTGATCTCCTCGCTCGCCCACGAGCGCCCAGCCGCGCGCAAGCACCGCTCGCGCGTCCAGGCGGAAGTTCAGCGCGTGGTCGAGGAGGGCATATCGTCCGGCGCGTTTGCGCTCGCCGATCGCCGCCGCGCGATGGCGCTGATTTTTGACGCGACGCATCGGTTTCTCCACCCTGTCGCGCTGAAACTCGACAAGGCGACGCCGGCGGCCTCGCTGGCGGCGCGCTGCGAGACGGTGATTTCGATGGTGCTCAGGACGCTGCGCACCGGGCGGCCGTGATTTGTAGCCGCGGCTACAGAAGCGCCGCCTACTCCGCGGGCTGGCTTCCCGGGCGGACGACCCACTCGTCGGGATGCGGCGGGGCCGGGACGGCGACTTCCGGCTTGGGCTCGACGACCTTGATCTTGCGATTCGAGCCGGACAGCCAGTGCGAGAGGCGATCGAGATAGATGTAGATCACCGGCGTCGTGAACAGGGTGAGCGCCTGGCTGACGATCAGGCCGCCAACCATCGCATAGCCGAGCGGCTGGCGCAGTTCCGAGCCCGTGCCGTGGCCGAGCATCAGCGGCACGCCGCCGAGCAGCGCGGCCATGGTCGTCATCATGATCGGACGGAAGCGCAGCAGCGCCGCCTTGCGGATCGCCTCCACGGTCGAGAGCCCCTGGTCGCGCTGCGCGGCGATGGCGAAGTCGACCATCATGATGCCGTTCTTCTTCACGATGCCGATCAGCAGGATCGTGCCGATCAGCGCGATCAGGCTGAACTCGTAGCCGAACAGCATCAGCATCGCGAGCGCGCCGAAGCCGGCGGAGGGCAGCGTCGAGAGAATTGTCAGCGGGTGGATGAAGCTCTCATAGAGGATGCCGAGGATGATGTAGACGACGACCAGCGCGGCGAGGATGAGCAGCGGCACCGTCGACAGCGAATCCTGGAACGCCTGCGCATTGCCCTGGAACGAAGTCGACAGCGCGGGCGGCAGTTGCAGTTCCTGCTCCGCCTTCTGGATCGCCGCGGTCGCCTGCCCGAGCGCCACGCCCTGCGCGAGGTTGAAGCTGATCGTCACCGCCGGGAACTGTCCCTGGTGGCTGATCGACAAAGGCGCGACGGGCTCAGTGGACCATTGCGCGAAGGCGCTGATCGGCACCATCGCGCCGGTCGTCGGCGAACGGATGTAGATCTTGTCGATGGTTGCGGGATCGCCCTGCAGGGCAGGGGTCAACTCTTCGACGACGTCGTAGGTGTTGACCTGCGTGAAATACTGGGCGACCTGGCGCTGCCCGAAGGAATCGTACAGCGTGTCGTCGATCAGCTGCGGCTGAATGCCGTAACGCGCCGCCTGATCGCGATCGATCTTCAGTTGCAGCGTCGTGCCTGCGACCTGCTGGTCGGTGGCGACGTCGCGCAATTCCGGCAGCGATTGCAACTTCTCCAGGATTTTCGGCGACCAGGCGCTGAGCTCGTCGAGGTTGGCGTCCTGGATCGTGTACTGGAATTGCGTGCGCGACGAGCGCGCGCCGACGGTCACGTCCTGCGCCGCCTGCAGATAGACGCGAATGCCCTGCAATTGCGCGAATTTGGGCCTCAGCCGGGCGATGACCTGAAACACGTCGACGTCGCGATCGTCGCGCGGTTTCAGCGTCACGAACATGCGGCCGCTGTTCTGCGACGTATTGCCCGTGCCGGTGCCGAGACCCATCGACATCGCGTCGATCGCCGGATCGGCCTTGATGATCTGGCCGACCTTCAACTGAAGCTTCACCATCTCGGGGAACGAGACATCCTGTCCGGCCTCGGTGACGCCGAACATGATGCCGGTGTCCTGCTGCGGGAAGAAGCCCTTGGGGATGATGATGAACAGATAGGCGGTGGCGCCGACAGTGGCGAGGAACACCAGCAGCGTCACGAACTGGTGCTTCAGCACGAGGTCGAGACCGGCGCGATAGCCGTTGTTCAGCCCGTCGAACATGCGCTCGAACAGATTGTAGAGCCGGCCGTGATGCTCCTGATCGTGAGGTTTCAGGAAGCGCGACGCCATCATGGGCGTCAGCGTCAGCGAAACGAACGCGGAGACGAAGATCGTCATCGCGATCGTCACGGAGAACTCGCGGAACAGGCGGCCGATGATGCCGCTCATCAGGAGCAGCGGAATGAGCACCGCGACCAGCGACACCGAGATCGAAATGATCGTGAAGCCGATCTCCGCCGAGCCTTTCAAGGCCGCTTCGAACGGCTTCATGCCCTCCTGGACGTGACGTTCGATGTTTTCGAGCATCACGATCGCGTCGTCGACGACGAAGCCGACCGCGATGGTGAAGGCCATCAGCGAAAGATTGTCGAGACTGTAATTGGCAGCCCACATCAGCGCCGCGGCGCCGAGCAGCGCGAGGGGCACGGTGACGCTCGGTATGACGGTCGCCCAAAAACTGCGCAGGAACACGAATATGACCATGACGACGAGGCCGATCGTCAGCATCAGCGTGTACTGCACGTCGTCGACGGAGGCGCGGATCGTGGTCGTGCGGTCCGCGACAACTCCCACCTTGATGTCGGGCGGAATTGCGGCCTGCAGCTTGACGAGTTGCTGCTTGATGCTCTCGACGGTCTTGATGACGTTGACGCCGGGAACCTTGAATATGACCAGGAAGATGCCGGGCTTGTTGTTGCTCCAGCCGAGCTGGGTGACGTCGAGCGGGCCGTCGACGGCGACGCCGAGATCGCGAACCCTGACCGGCGCCCCGTTGCGATAGGCGACGACGACGTCGTTCCAGGGCTTCGCCTCGGTGAGCTGATCGTTGTCGAAGATCGTGTAGGCCTGCTTCTGGCCGATGATCGTGCCCTTGGGATTGTCGACAGTGGCGGCGGCGATCTGGGCGCGGATGTCTTCGAGCTGCAGACCCTTGGCGGCGACCTTGGAAGGGTCGAGCTGGATGCGGACGGCCGGTTGTTGCTGGCCGCCGATGCGGACCAGCGACACGCCGCTGATCTGGCTGATGCGCTGGGCGAGAATGTTTTCCGCCGCGTCGTCGACCTTGATGAGCGGCTCGACGTCGGACTGCACCGAAAGGATCAGGATCGGCGCGTCGGATGGGTTCACCTTGCGATAGGTCGGCGGGCTCGGCAGGTTCTTCGGCAACTGACCCGAAGCCGCATTGATCGCCGCCTGGACGTCGTTGGCGGCCGCATCGATGTTGCGGTCGAGATCGAACTGCACGGTGATCGCGGAAACGCCGAGCGCGCTCGTCGAGGTCATCTGCGATACGCCCGGAATCTGGGCGATCTGGCGTTCGAGCGGCTGCGCGACGGACGAGGCCATGGTGTCGGGCGAGGCGCCCGGCAATGTCGCGCTGACCGCGATCGTCGGGAAGTCGATCTGCGGCAGCGGCGCCACCGGCAATTGCGGATAGGCGACGAGGCCGATCAGGAATACCGCCGCCATCAAGAGCGTGGTGGCGATCGGGCGATAAATGAAGGGCGCGGAAATCCCGCCGAAGGTCGCGTCACGCACGGGCGTCAGCTCCCGGTCGCGGGCGAGGCGACGTGCACCAACGTCCCCGGCTGCAGCAGGAACAGGCTCGTGGTGATCACGCGGTCATCGGGGTTGAGGCCGGTCACGACGGCGGTGTCGACGTTCTGGCGCGTAACCTTGACGGGCTTCAGTTGGGCGCGGCTGTTGGCGTCGACGACGTAGACAAAGAGGCCGGTCTGGCTGTGCTGCACGGCGACGGTCGGGACGGTGAGCGCGTCCTTGTCGACGCCGACGGTCACCTTGGCGGTGACCGCGAGGCCCGGCCAAAGCGCGTGGTCCTGATTGGCGAATTCCGCCTTCAGCCGCAGCGTGCCGCTGGTGGCGTCGACCTGGTTGTCCGTGGTCATGAGCTGTCCGGTCGCGAGCTCCTTGCCGTTGGTGTCGGTGACGACGACCGGCGGCTTGCCGCTCGAAAGCGCCTGCGCGATGCCGCCGATGCGGGTCTCGGGGATCGTGAAGATGACGGCGATCGGCTCGAGCTGGGCGACGGTGACGATCGCCGTCTGCTGGCTGCCGGAAACGAGATTGCCTTCGTCGATCAGACGCAATCCAATCCGGCCGGAAATCGGCGAACGGATGGTTGTGTAATCGAGCTGCACCTGTGTGGCGTCGATGGCGGCCTGGTCGGCGGCGAGCCCCGCGGTGAGCTGCGCGACCAGCGCGTTCTGCGTGTCGAGCTGCTGCTGGGTCGCGTAATTCTGCTTGGCGAGCGTCGCGTAGCGGCCCTGGTCGAGCTTGGCGTTGGCGAGGTTCGCCTCGTCCTGGCCTTTCTTGGCCTTCGCCTGGTCGAGCGCGGCCTGGAAGGGACGCGGGTCGATCTGAGCGATGAGATCGCCCGCCTTGACGTCGTCGCCTTCCCGGAAGCCGATCTTCATGATCTGGCCGTCGACGCGGGCGCGGATCGTCACGTTGTTGTAGGCCTGCACCTGGCCGAGGCCATCGATCACGATCGGGAAATCCTGCTTCGTGACCGGAGCGGCGGAAACCTGCACCGCTTGCGGCCCGCGCGTCTGCGGCGCGGCTGCAGTCTGAGCCTCCGCCTTCTGCGCGGGCCCGAACGCCATGTCGTGGTAGCGATGGGCGTAGACTCCCAGCGTCGGAGACAGCGAATCCGCCTTCTCTGGCGCATACACGCCATAAGCCGCTGCGGCGACCACCAGGGCCGCTACCCAAACCGCGCCTTTGAACGCCATAGGTTTCCTTAAACTTTACAGCCGATTTCGCGCTGCCGCCGGGCGCCCCGTCCCCTTTCGCGTTCCAATACCTTAAAAACGGTCTTTATCCAGCGGCCCTCAAGCAAAGTTGACCACTCGAACCCTACGACTTCGTGATTGATCTTGCAAAAACAGTCTTAAGGCGGGCTCAGACAAGGCGACAATTGGGCGCGAGGCGCGTTCTGTTCATCTGTTAGTCATCCGACTGCCTGCATTTTAGCAGGAACCAGAGCTTTGGGCGCGCGAATTGCGCTTGCGCGCCCTTTCGGGGCAAAAGAGTTCATGTTCACGCGTCTTCTCACGAGCGCCGCCGCCTTGGCGCTTACCTTTGGAATTGGCTGCGGCTCGCTCATCGACAGCGCGCAGTCTTTCACCATGCCGAGCCCATGTGGCGACATCGGCCCCTGTCCTATCTGCACGGGCGCGCCCGAGGCGGCGCGCGACCCTGAAGCCTTCGTGGCGCTCGCGGCCTATCAGATGCCCAACAATCCGAATTTCGCGGGCTTGCCGCCGGCGAACCTGACCATGCCGCTCCAGCCCGATCCCAAGAACATTTACTCGGAAACTACCGTCGGCAAGTTCAGCCCCGCGGCCGAGAAAGCGTTGCCACGCATCTATTCGCCGAACCTCTGGACCGGCAATGTCGACGTGATCGACCCCGAAACCTTCAAGGTCGTCGACAGTTTCCACGCCATTCCGAGCCCTCAGCACATCGTCCCTTCCTGGGACCTGCAAACGCTCTGGGTCTCCGGCGACATCAGCTATCGCGGCGGGCACGCCTCGGTCATGGCGATCAACCCGGAGACGGGCAAGCCCGGCATGTCTATAGACGTTCCGGATTCGTATAATATGTATTTCACGCCCGACGGGCGTTCCGCGATCATCGTCGCCGAAGCGATGCGCAGGCTCGAATTCCGCGATCCTCAGACCATGGAGCTGCAGGGCTATATCGTCGCCCCGGAATGCGCCGGCATCAACCACGCCGATTTCGCCCCCGACGGTTCTTACGCGATCTTCACCTGCGAGTACGATGACAAGCTCGCCAAGATCGATCTCGTCCATCATACGCTGGCGGGCATGCTGCAGATGTCGCCCCAGCACATCCCGCAGGATATCCGCAGCGCGCCCGACGGCTCGGCGTTCTTCGTCGCCGACATGCTGCAGGACGGGCTCGTGGTGATCGATCCCGTCAGCTTCAAGGAAACCGGTTTCATCCACACCGGCGTCGGCACGCACGGCCTCTATCCGAGCCGCGACGGAACGAAACTCTACATTTCCAACCGCGGCACGCATAACATGTACGGCGTGCACAACGGCGAGGGCAGCGTGTCCGTCCTGGATTTCGCCACCCGCCAGATCGTCGCGACCTGGACGATCCCCGGCGGCGGCAGCCCCGACATGGGCAATGTGAGCGCCGACGGAAAATGGTTGTGGCTTTCCGGCCGCTACGACGGCGTGGTCTACGCCTTCAACACCGACGACGGCTCCGTGAAGACGATCCCCGTCGGCGGCATGCCGCATGGGCTGACGGTTTGGCCGCAGCCCGGGCGATACTCACTCGGGCATACGGGCAATATGCGGTAGCGCTGTTTTCGCGCTAATTGGACCGCCCTTTCCGATCCCCTCCCCCCTTGTGGGGGAGGGTAGGGTGGGGGGTAACAACAATCCTGAAAGCGCGGAGGTTTTCACCCCCACCCCATCCCTCCCCCATCAAGGGGGAGGGGGCCGGTTCGCGTCACCCGCCGATGCAGGTGTCGGCGGTCTTCGGCGTGCAGACGTCGAGGCCGGTGTAGGTCGGGTCGGTCGGCGCAGCCTTGCCGTCCTTCATGTCCTTCAGGAAGTACATCACCTTGTAGCCCATTTCGAACGGGCGCTGGCCGACCTGGCCGGAGGACAGGCCCTTCTTCATGAGGTCGATCTGGACCGGCAGCGTGTCGGCGACCACGAGCGCGAGCGCGCCCGAAGCGATCTTGTCCTTGTACTTCGAGGCGATCTTCTCATAGGCGTCCGGCAGGAACTGCGGGAAGCCGCCGGTCGGCGTGAACGCGTCGAGATCGGGATATTTGGCGAGAATGTCCTCCATCTGCTGGTTGGCGCGCGCGAAGTCGTCATCCGTGTAGAGCGGGCAGCCTTCCGCTTCCTTCCAGCCGTTCTGGCCGGTCAGTCGCGTGCCCGGCGCTTCCTTGCTCATCGCGCCGGAAAGCGTATCGCGGATGCCCTGCATGCGCTCGTTGTGGTTGGCCGCGGCCGCGCCGCCGGACTGGATGCAGATCGTGCCGCCCTTCGGCTTGATCTGCATGACCAGCTTGCCGATGTTGACGCCGATCTCGTAGTTGTGCGTGCCGACATAGGCGGCGCGCTCGCCTTTGTCCTTGGCGAGCAGGTCCGAGTCCCACGTGAGGACGGGGATCTTCTTGGCGGCCGCGCCGGAAAGGGCGTTGGCCATCGCTGGCGCGTTCGCCGGAGAAACGCCGATGCCGTCGACGCCCTTGGTGATGAGGTCAGCGACGATCTGCGCTTCCTCGTCGCCGCCGCCGTGCTCGCCGGGGCCGATGTAGAGGCACTTGATCGCCCCCTTCAGTTCCTTTTCCGCCTTCTTGCAGCCGGCGAGGGCCTGATCGAAGAACGGATTGTTGGTGTTCTTCGGCACGAGCGCGAACGTGTAGGGGTCCGCCGCGCGGGCCGAGACCGAGGCCGCGGCGAGAACTCCCAGCGCGACCGTTCCAGACAGCATCAGTTTCAACATGCTCTTCCTCCCATTTTGCCGCCGATTGGCGGCGTTCATTCCCGTCTGGCGCCCCGGACCTTGCCGAGGAAGACGGCTGCGACAAGGAACAATCCGACGAAAGTTCCCTGCCAGTTCGAATCGACGCCCGCCATCAGGAGAGCGTTGCGAATGACGAAGATGAGCGCGGCGCCGATGAACGCGCCGTAGGCGCTCGCCTCTCCGCCCATCAGGTTCGCGCCGCCGAGCACGGCGGCCGAGATCGCGAGCAGTTCGTAGCTCTGGCCGAGCGCATTGATCGCCGAGCCTGCCCAACCGACGTTGAGCACCGCCGCGAAGGCCGCGGCGAGGCCGGAGAGGACGTAGACCAGCACCTTGACGCGCTTGACCGGCACGCCGGTCAGCAGCGCCGCGGCTTCATTGCCGCCGATCGCCAGCACGTGGCGGCCGAACGAGGTCATCTTGTAGACCCAGGCCAGCACGCATGCGAGCACGACGAGAAACAGCAACGGATAGGAAAGCTGAAAAGGGCCGTAGATGGTCAGCGCGCCATTGCCGAGCGACTTGAACGCCGGGCCGCCGGGGCCGAAATTGTAGAGCATCCGGTTGCCGGAAAGCACCACGGCGCAGGAGCGCGCGATCGACAGCATGCCGAGCGTCACCACGAAGGGCGAGAGGCCGATGTCGGCGACGAACACGCCGTTGATGAGGCCGACGATCCCGCCGGCGCTCATACCCACCAGCAACGCGAGCCACCAGGGATAGCCGCTTTCCAGCACCAGGCCACTGGCCACCGCGGTCAGGCCCATGATCGAGCCGACCGAAAGATCGATGCCGCCGGTCGCAATCACCAGCGAAGCGCCCATCGCCATGATGCCGATGAACGAGAAGTTGCGCGTGATGTTGTAGAAATTCTCCGAGGTCGGGAACGACTTCGGCTGTAGGTAACTCATCGTCACGCAGATGAGGATCAGCGCGACAGTCACCCAGAACGACTGCGAGCTAAACATGCGCTGCAGGAAATTCGATTCCCGCAGTTCCAGCAAAGTCGCGTCGATCGTGGCGGTCGGCTCGCTCGCCCCGCCGGCGCGCTTCGTCGGAGCGCCGCCGCGCATGCCGGAGGGAAAGCCCGCGAACGCGGGCAGCGCAACTTCCCGCGCCTCGAAATACGCGGCCGCCGCGCCGGCCAGCGTGAGGAGCAACGGCCCGGCCGGCTCCACGGCAATGCCGAAAGTCATCAGCATGCCAAGAAACCCCACGACCATGAATGCGAACGCCGTCCAGCCGTTGGCGATCGCCAATCCCCCGCCGACGATCACGCCGAGCGGCATGAGGATGCTGAGAAAATCAAGGATGATCGCGGCTTCGCCCTGAATGTCGGAGCCCCACCAGCCATGCTGCGCATAGCCTGACAGACCAACGATCAGGCCCCAGAAGCCGCCCGCCAGGCCCAGAATGCATGCGAGGAGATTCATGGCCCGATCATGCCCTCTGGATCGCGCCGGTGATGAGGCCGGTGACTTCTTCGGGCGAAGTCTGGGCGATTTTCTTGTCGGCGACCTTGGTGCCGCGCCGCATCACCACCACACGGTCGCAGACGGCGAACACGTCGGGCATGCGGTGGCTGATCAGGATGATCCCCATCCCCGAGTCGCGCAGGCGCCGGATGAGCTCCAGCACTTCGGCGACCTGGCGCACGGAAATGGCCGCCGTTGGCTCGTCCATGAGCACCATCTGCGCCTTCGCCAGCCGCGTGCGGGCGATCGCCACCGCCTGGCGCTGGCCGCCCGACATCTGGCGCACCAGATCGTGCGGACGGGTTTCCGACTTGAGTTCGCCGAACAGCGTGCCGGCGCGCTTGGCCATGGCCTTATGGTCGAGCCAGCTTATCGGGCCGACCCGGCGCTTGAGCTCGCGGCCGAGAAATACGTTGGCGGCGGCGGAAAGGTTATTGCAGAGCGCAAGGTCCTGGTAGACGACTTCGACGCCCTTCTCACGGGCTTCGACCGGACGGTGGAAGTGGACAGGCTCCCCGGCGATGCGGATTTCTCCGTGGGTCGGCGGGAAATTGCCGGCGATCACCTTCACGAGCGTGGATTTGCCGGCGCCGTTGTCGCCCATCAGGCCCAAAACTTCGCCGGAATCGAGGGTCAAGTCCACCTCGTTCAGGGCGTGGATCGCCCCGAAGTGCTTGGAAACAGCCTGAAGTTCGAGAAGCGCCAACGGCCGCCTCCCCCCTGATCACGATTTGCCTGGCGGCGATTTTACCCCGCTGACATGACAGTAGCCGGTCCGCTGGCCGGACGCAATCGCCGAGCGCAATCGTACGCTCGCTTTCGCAAATCCGTCATGGACATAAGGGCGCTAGCGGAGCGGGTCAGCTTCGCGTAAGATGCTTTAATTAGGCTTGGCCAGAGGCCGGCAAGTGTTTCGCAAGGGATGGACGTTGCGGAGCTTGGCGTTAGACCGTAACGGCATGTTTGCATTTGGCCGTTACGCTTTTTAGCGCAGCCGCCGTTCGAGTTCGCTTGAAGAGTGTTTGATGTCCGATTCCACTGTTCAGATTGAGTCCCGGCCTGCTGCGGCGGCCCCGCTTCCCGGAGCTGTGCCGCTCGATCCCGGTCTTGTCGGGCTCGTTCTCATCGCTGCCTATTTCCGCATCGCCGCGGACCCCGTCCAGTTGCGCCACCAGCTTGCGCTGACGTCGGAAACGGCCTCGGCGGAAGACATCGTGCGCGGCGCGAACCTGCTCGGCCTCAAATCCCGCATCCTGCGCCGAGTGACGCCAAAGCGCTTCGCCGCGCTTCCGCTGCCGGCGATCATCGGTCTGAAGGGCGGCTCGTTCGGGTGCTCGCCGTCGGCGGCTCCAAGGACCGGATCAGGGTGATCGACCCGATCCTGCGCACGACCCGCGAATTCGGCTTCGACGAACTGCCGGAGATCGCGACCGGCGAGGCGCTGCTCGTCACGCGCCGGCTCGCTGGCTCGGGCGTCGACCCCAACACGTTCGGCTTCCGCTGGTTCCTGCCTTCGCTTTTGCGCTACCGCCGCTCCCTGAGCCAGGTGATCGTCGCCTCACTGTTCCTGCAGATGTTCGCGCTCGCGACGCCGATCTTCTTCCAGCTCGTCGTCGACAAGGTGCTGGTGCACAAGGGCCTGTCGACGCTCATCGTGCTCATCATCGGCATGGTGTCGCTCGGCTTTTTCGAGGCCATCCTGCAGTTCCTGCGCACCTATGTGCTCAGCCACACCACCAACCGCGTCGACGTGGAACTCGGCCGCCGGCTGTTCCATCACCTGTTCCGACTGCCGCTCTCCTATTTCGAAACGCGCCCCGCCGGCCAGACGGTGGCGCGCATGCGCGAACTCGAGACGATCCGCAGCTTCCTGACCGGGCAGGGGCTGACCTCGCTGCTCGATCTCGTCTTCACGGTCGTGTTCTTTATCGCGATGTTCGTCTATTCGGCGAAGCTGACGTTCATCGTGCTCGGCACGATCCCCGTCTACATTCTGATCGCCGCGGTCATCCGCCCGATGCTGCGCGAGCAGATCAACGAAAAATTCAATCGCGGCGCGCGTTCGCAGCAGTTCCTCGTCGAATCGATCGTCGGCGCGCAGACCTTGAAGGCGGCGAGCGTGGAGCCGCTGATCCAGGCGCAATGGGAAGAGCGCCTCGCCGCTTACGTGCGCACCTCGTTCGACGCCGGCGTGCTCGGCGCGGCGGGCCAGAACACGATCCAGTATGTCAGCAAGATCGGCACCGCGCTGATCCTGTTCATCGGCGCGGAATCCGTGATCGAGGGCACGATGACGGTCGGCGAACTCATCGCCTTCAACATGATCGCCTCGCAGGTGGTGCAGCCGATCCTCAGGTTGTCGCAGCTCTGGCAGGATTTCCAGCAGGTGCAGGTGTCGGTCGCCAGACTCGGCGACATTCTCAACGCGCCGCCCGAGCCGATCCCGCAAAACCTGCTGACGCTGCCGCCGCCGCGCGGCGCCATCGATATTCGCGAGCGTGACGTTGCGCTATCGGCCCGATGCGGCGGACGCCATCCAAAATGTCAACGCTCAACGATCGGGGCGGGCGAAGTGATCGGCTTCGTCGGCGCCTCCGGGTCGGGCAACCCACGCTAGCCAAGCTCGTCCAGCGGCTCTACAGCCCGCAGACAGGACAGGTGATGCTCGACGGCGTCGAC
>CAVQBX010000017.1:0-31271 GCA_963710855.1 uncultured Pseudomonadota bacterium
CCTGTCGATGCGCAGGTTGCGGCGTCGTGGCGAAGGCCCCGGCGCCCGCGGTGGCGACGACAACGCCTTTCGGGCCGCGCATTCATGCGCTGGCGATCTATCTCAAAGGCTTTCAAGCCCTGTCCTATGAGCGGCTGCGCGGTTTGTTCGGCGATGCGTTTGGGCTGAGCGTGAGCGAGGGCGCGCTGATGAACATGTTCATCCGCGCCCGCGCCAGGTTCGAGATCGAAGCAGAGAAGGCGAAGGCCATTTTGCGCGCCGCCAAGGTCGTCGCCAGCGACGAGACCGGGGTTCGCATCGAGGGGACCAACTCCTACCACTGGGTTTTTCACTGCAAGGACGCCGTCGTACACCGGCCCGACTATTCGCGCGCGGCCCGCGTCGCGGAAGAAACGATGGCCGGCCATGTGCCCGCGGTCTGGATTTCGGATCGCTATTCCGCCCAGCAAAAACATGGCGAACGTCATCAGACGTGCCTGGCCCACCTGGCCCGCGACACGGCTTTCGCCTTCGAGCACGGCTCGGACGATTTGCCCTTCCGCTTCAAGCTTTGGTTGGGAAAGGCGTTCGACCTCGCCCAAAACCTGGCCGACTGCGCCACCCCGACCTTGGCGAGGAAAAAGCGCGAGTTGGAAAAGCAGCTGGAAAGCCTTCTGGCCGCGCCGAGCGCCTGCGACCTCGCTCAGGAACTGCAAGCCAAAATCGGACGGGCGCGAGATCAACTCCTCACATTCTGTCACTATCCCGGCGAGGTCGACCCGACCAACAATGGGTCAGAGCGAAAACTCCGCCCCTGCGTGATCCAGCGCAAGGTCACAAACGGCTACCGCGCCATGTGGGCCGCCGAAGCCGAGGCGGACGTGCGAACCGCCGTCGACACCGCGCGCCTCAAAGGCGCCAATCCCTTCGACGTCATCCTCGCTACGCTCGCCTGAAACGGCCAACAAAATCCTCGCCGCGCCTCACCTCACAAACGGGGTGGGTAATTACGTGGATTACTGGCGTTGGGGGCCTGACCTCAAAGGGCCTCTTAAACAATGCGGGCTTTCTCATGGCTAGTGGGACAGGCGCCTTAACGCTGAATAACGCGCAAATCGACAATGGCGACGGAATAACTGAGACCACGGGGGCAGGTACAATTGTCCTGCTCAACAATTCGTAAACTGGGTATCCCCTTCACGCCCGCAGGAGAGTTTGATAGCATCGACCGATGGAGAAGGCAATTCACCCTGCGGCAGTGTTTGACTACCCTAGCACCTTTGAGGAGATGGATCGGCGGTTCCGCGACGATGCGGCTTGCCGCGCCTACATCGAGCTCATGCGATGGCCGGACGGGTTCGTGTGCGCGCAATGCGCCGTGCTGGCCGAGCCATGGACGATGTCGCGAGGGCGCCTTCGTTGCCGCGCTTGTGGATGGGAGACGTCTTTGACGGCCGGAACCATCTTCCAGGACACGCGCAAACCGCTGCTAACCTGGTTTTTGGCGATGTGGTTCGTCACCGGCCAGAAGAATGGGGTGAGCGCCCTGGGGCTCCAACGGGAACTGGGTTATGAACAACGAAAGCTTGGACTTGGCTGCACAAGCTGCGTCGGGCGATGGTGCGGCCTGGGCGCGACCGCCTGAGTGGTGAGATTGAAGTCGACGAAACCTACATTGGCGACCGCGAAGAAGGTAAACGTGGCCGGGGAGCCGGGAGAAAAGTGATTGTCGCGTTAGCGGCGGAGAAAAGCGGGCGCGGCATCGGGAGGATTCGTCTGCGTCGCCTCGCCGACGTCTCGGCAGACAGCTTGGTGGCGTTCGTCCAGGACAGCGCCGAACCGGGAGCGTTGATCCATACGGACGGATGGAGCGGCTATGCCCGCCTCGCGCCGCTTGGCTACCAGCACAAGGTCACCCCGATCACAAGCGCTCTCGATCCCGCCCACTAGTGATCGCGTAAATCAAGTGTCCGGTCACATTAATTATCGACATCGTTGAAAGAGGGGTTGGATACGACATGGCCATATTGAGTCTGCAACATCTGTTGAGAACATCCATCAGATTCGAGCTTCCGCTTTTGGTGCGGCGGCACTGCCAGGCTTCGATCTTGGCTTCGAGCCTTGCACGGCTATCGATGCGGGCGTCGAGACATTGGCGGCGCATGACGCCGATCTCGATTTCGGCCATGTTGAGCCAACTGGCGTGCTTGGGCGTGTAGTAAATCTCCAGCCTTCGCAAGATACGACGCGCTTCTGCGGCTGGGAAGGTTTGATAGAGGGCTGCGGCGGTATGGGTCGACAGGTTGTCCATCACGACGCGGACCTTGTCGGCGTCTGGATAGTCGTAATCGCAACTCTGAAGCTAACTGTTCATTTCCGCGCAGAGACCCGTTTTTCCATTCGACGCTGACCCGTCAATTTCGACAACTTCTCAATTAAGCGGCTATCTCTTGGCGTAACTAGGCGGGTGGCGGTGCAACGGAAAAACGGGTCAATCTGACGCGGAAATCAACAGACAGCGCTCTTCGACCGTCTCACCCACCGATGCCACATTCTCGAAACAGGAAATGACAGCTTCCGCTTCAAGAACAGCTCGGCGGAGCCCTTCCAAACCAACCAAGGAGAAATCTCGGAACTTGACGAACGCCAACGCTGAAGACCCTATAATAATCGGGGAACATCATTCAAAGCACATCGGAATACTTGCAGGTAAAAAAATCTCAGGCCCTTGAATGTGATTTCCGCGGCCCCCCGCCGAGGCACGTTCCACAGGCGAAGACCCGGCGTTTTTAGCGGCCGTAGCCGCTCTGCGTGTCGACCTTCATCGCTTGGCCGAGGCCCTTCAGCCACTTGCGCACTTCGCGATGCGGAACCTGGACGCCGGCCATGGTAACGACGCCACGTCCCCCTTGCGCCGGCCCCCCCAGTGCGAAGTCGGCCGGCGTCCCCCAGCGCCAGCCTTTTGTCGCCGCGAGGCCCTGAAACGTCGGATAGGGGATAATTAAGGCAGGGCATGTTGTCGTTTCAGAGGATCAATGTTTTTAAATCGATATGGTGCGAAAACGGTAATGTTTGGATAGTTGGCTGCGTCGGTCTGGGTCTTGAACGTAAGTTTCATTTGGTTGAGGTCGACGCCCCGCTTTTGCAGCACGACGAGCACTTGCAACAGGTGCGCCGCGCCAGGCGCGTAATGGCCGCTCTTGTTGGAGATGTTAATCAGCTTGCCTCCGATGACCTTGAGTTCGCCCCCCGGCGACGTCGCCGCCCGCTAGGAACGAACTGTGGTGGCGATGCCCAACCGAGTGCGGGGAAGCGTGGATGTTGCCGGTCGGGCTCAGTACATAGATCGCCCAGCCACGGCCGCCAAAATGGGTGACCATGTCCGTTGTGTCGAACGCGACTTTGCAGGCGTCGTCGGTGTATAGGAGGCCGTTGGCGAAGCGCAGCTTGGTCAGCCCCTGCGCCGCGGCGGTATGATCGTAGACGACGACGCGCGAGGTGACGCTCCAGTCGATCGAACCGTTCGGCCGTAGCACCGCCCCCTGTCGCTGGAGCTTAGCGAGGAGCCTGTCGACAATTCCCTCGAGCCGCTTGACTTCAGCAGCAGCGGCCGTCTGAGCCTGAGCCCCGGCTCCGCCGGCGAAGAAATTGATGCGGTCCCTGACCGATCCGCTTCCAACCTCTCGGTTCTCGACCCGCGCTTTTGCCGCCGCGAGGTCCATCCGCTTTTGCACATAGTCGGCGTCCACGCTATCGGCGCCGCTCTGCGGACGCCTTCGGAACCGTCTTCGGCCGCGTAGTGATGGCCGACCTCGCTAAGATTGGAAAGTGCACTCGCGCTTCCTCGCTATTGCAACGCGCACGCCCAGTAATAATTTCTATTCGGCATTCCACCAAACGAAGTCTGTGTGAGGCCGAATTTGTAACGGTTTTGGTTTCCTGACAAGCATGAGCTTGCAGTCTGACTGCTGCCGATTGTCGGCGTCAGCGCTGCGGTCCACGAAAACCACGTCAAGGGTTCGGAGGGTCAATTTTTTCCTCGACGAAGATACAGGCCTATTGTGGGTTTTGACGAACGAGCGACACGGGCGACAAACTGTAATTCCGAGGCAGTCGCGCACCCGAGGGTTGCGGTCCAGCCGGTTGACGCGCTTTAGTACGCAGCCTAATTTCGGGGTCGAAAGAATGCGCCGGGAAGGTGCTCATGGCATATGTTGCAACAAACTACCTGACGAACACCAAAGCGCCACTGGGCAAGTCGGTGTGCACGCGGACGTCCGCGCTTGGCCCCTATGGCGATCCGCCGCCCACGACGACCACGGGCAACCCTAATTACTGCGGTCAGTGCGTGTCATTCGTGACCACCGTCTGCCCGACGATCCCTGTCAATACCAGACTTTGGCGGAAGCGCGCGCGTGAAGGGAGCAGTCGGAATTTTACCCGGCGCCGCCATCGCGACCTATGGCGCCGACGGAAACTATTCCGAACACGCAGCGATTTACGCAACGGCGGCTACTCGTGGAGCCCCGGCCGCGAACTGCAAGTGCATTTTTCTGACGCCATGAATGGCCCGTGTCGTTATGCAGCGCCCGGTGATATTTGGCCATGTCCAAATGCCGGCGCGGGCCGCATTTTCGCTTCCGTCGATAAGGCCGGGGCACGGCGCGAGGGCGTAGAGGCGCGCGTTGCGCGAGCAATTGCGGCAAGATGGCGCTGTTGCCATTAGCGTCTGATAGCGCGCTATTTTTCTCGGTCATTTCGTAACGCACGGCGACGCCGCGTCGAAGCGCCTTGCGATACTCGCGAAACATCGAGATAATGCGATGAGTCTCGCATATGGTTCGTTTCGGAATGCCTGAATGACGCTGCGCTTGTCCCTGGAAAACATGGATCGGCGGCCCGATGGCGGGCCGCTGCGCGTCGAAGTCAAAGGGCGCGGGCTGGATATCGGCCGTGACGCGCATCTGGATTGGAGCCTGCCGGATCCAAGCCGTCACGTTTCCGGCAAGCACTGCGAGATCCGGTTTCGCGACGGCGGATATTGGCTGCACGACGTTTCCACCAACGGCACCTTCGTCAATGGCTCGCCATTCCGGCTTGACGCGCCGCGTCTGCTGCGCACCGGCGACCGGCTGTCGATCGGGCCCTATATCGTCGCGGTCGAAGTCGAGGGCCAGGCGGCAGATCGGCTCTGTCGCCGCGGCTCCCCCTCGAGCCCGTAGGCGCCGAACTATGGGCCGAGGTCGGCGAAGCCGCTGCGCCTGACGACCGCAACGCCTACAAGCCGCGCAAGAGCCAAGTGGCGCCGCCGGACGTGCTCGATTACGCCTTCTCGATGGAGGCCAGCTTACCGGCTCCTGCAGCCTTCGCCGATTCGGCCGGCAACGACGACTGGTTGAACCTGGCGCCGGTGCCGCCCCGATCCGCCTTCCCCGAGCCCGCCGCTTCCAACGAGCCCGCCGCTCCGTCGCGCCGTCGCCTCGGCGGCCGACCGCGCGACCGCCGCTGACGAGGAAGGGACGTTCAGTCCGGTCGCTGCCGCGCCCGCCGCCCCTGCCCGCGAGGCTTCGCCGGCCGCTGAGGAACTTCTGGCGCGCATCGCCGCCGCGGCGGGAATTCCCGAAGGCGTTTTCGCCGGGCGCGACCCGAATACGCTGGCGGCCGAGATCGGCGCCGCGCTTCGCGGCACGGCCGTCAATCTTGCCCAGTTGCTCAACGCCCGCGCCGAGACCAAGACGCAAATGCGCTCTTCCAGCCGGACGATGATCCAGGCGATCGAGAACAATCCGCTCAAGTTCACGGGCACGCCGGAGGAAGCGCTGACGATCATGTTCGGCGCGCGCTCACGGAACTATCTGGATGCGCGTGTCGACGATCGATCGGAGCTTCGCCGACATCAAGTCGCATCAGCTGCTGACCTTCGCAGCGATGCAGCGGGCGCTTGAGGCGATGTTCGAGGATTTGGCGCCGGAACGGATCGACGCTTCGGTCGAGCCGGACCACGGCCTCGGCGCGCTGGTCGGCTCGCGCAAGGCCAAGCTTTGGGATGCGTACCTCGAGCGATGGCGCGCCAAGAGCAAGCGTTCTGACGGCCGACTGAACGAAGCTTTCATGGCGCTGTTCGCGGACGCCTACGATCGGTTGTCGACGAAGTCGGATAATATTTGACTCGATGCTTGCAGCGAGCGGAGCATTGACCGCGCCATCGCCTAGAATGGCGCGGTTTCGAGGGGAGGCGAGCGGCCGGGATCGCGGGCCGGCAACGGGTTGGGAAACACGGCCATGTCATGGAACGCGAAGGTTCATTGGACAGAGGGCCTGTTCCTGCGGCCGCACCATCTGCAGCAGGCCGACCGCTACATCGGAAGCGCGCTCGAAAGCCGCGCGCGGCATCTGGCGCCCTATCCCTGGGGATTCTCGGCGATCGAGATCGACCGCGACCTCGCGCAGCAAAGCAAGTTCGCGCTGCGCCGCGGCGCCGGCGTCATGCCGGACGGCGGGCTGTTCGATTTTCCCGCGCAAAGCCCGCCGCCCGGCGCCGATCGAGGTCGCCGGAAGCCGCGGCCGGCCAACTGGTCTGGCTGTCACTGCCGGCGCGCGCCGACAATTCGCGCGAAGTCAGCCCCGAGAAGGCCGAGAACGCGGCGCGCTTTGTCTCCGGCGCGGAGACGATCATCAATTCGACCTCGCATCTGCGCATCGAAGAGGAGATCGAGGTCGCCTATCCCCGCCTCGCCTATGAAATCCGCAAGACCGCCAAGCCGGGCTATGTCGGCCTGCCGATCGCGCGCATCGTCGAGGTGCACGACCGCACGCTGGTGTTCGACGAGAAATTCGCGCCGCCGGTGCTGATCTGCGCCGCGCATCCGACCGTCGAGGGCTGGCTCGACCGCGTCATCGGCTGGATCGGCACCAAGCTCGACGAACTCGCGCGCTACGCCAGCGACCCGACCGCCGGCGGCGGCATGCAGAGCGCCGATTATCTGATGCTGCAGATGCTCAACCGCGAAATTCCCGTGCTCAAGCATTTCCGCGACTTCGCGCTAGCGTCCATCCCGAGCGGCTGTATCGAGGAGTTCCTGCGCATCGCCGGCGAACTCGCGACCTTCGCCACCCCCGAGCGCCGCGCGCGCGAATACGCGCCTACGCTCACGACGATCTGGAGAGCACGTTCGCGCCGGTGTTGCGCGACATCCAGGATTTCCTCAGCGCCCGTCTGGACCGGCGCGCGATCCGGCTCGAACTCATCGAGCGGGCGCCGCAACGCCTATGTCTCGACGATCAGGGACCGCACGCTGTTCCGCAACGCGACGCTTCGTGCTCGAAGTGTCGGCGCGCCGGCCGCTGACCGAAATCCAGCAGAACCTGCCCGCCTATCCTCAAGGTCGGCCCGAATACCAAGATGAACGAGATCGTGCACGCGCATCTGCCCGGGCGTGCCGCTCGTGCATCTGCCGACGCCGCCGCCGCAAATTCGCGCCATCACCGATCACGTCTATTTCTATCTCGACCGCACCTCGCCGCTGTGGCCGGAGTTCAGCATCGCGAGCGCGATCGGCATGCATTTCGCCGGCGACTGGCCCGAACTGCAGATGGAGTTCTGGGCGATCAGGGAAGACCGGCGATGAGCGACGACGACGATCCGTTCGGCCGCCGCGACCGCACCATCATCCGGCCCAATCCGCGGCGGACGCCGTGCCGCCGCCGCCTGGCCCGGCGGCGCCCGCCGCCGCCGGCCGGCGGCGCGCCGCGGCCTCGACGCCTCGCCGCCGCTGATCGCCCGCCGACTGTCCGCAGCCTCGTCCCTCCTCAACTCGCCGCCGCCGCCACGCCGCCACCGCCCGGTCAGGCCAATTGGGACGGCTGGTCGGCCCCGCCGGCGCCGCCGCCAGTCAATCCCTACCTGCAACGCCGGCGCCGCCTCGGCGCCGATGACGCCGGCGCCGGCCTCGCCGCATGTGTCCGTCGATCTGGTGACGGTCGCCGGCCAATCCGCTGATGCGCGCGGCGGCCTCGTTGCTGCTGCTGCTGGGACGGCTGCGCGCCTCGCTGTCGCGCGGCGGCGGCGGGCCAGCTGATGGATCAGGTCGCGCAGGCGATCCAGCAGTTCGAAATCGACGCGCGCGCCGCCGGCGCGCCGGCCGATCAGGTCAGACGTCGCCAAATACGCGCTCGCCGCCACCGCCGACGACATCGTGCAGAACCTGCCGAGCGACGATCGGCAGCGTCTGGACGCAATACAGCATGCTGGTGCGATTTTTCAGCGAGCGCACCGGCGGCGTGAAGTTCTTTCAGGAGCTCGATCGCGCCAAACAGAACCCGGCGGTCAATCTCGGCCTGCTCGAACTGATGCACGCCTGCCTGAGCCTCGGGTTTCGAGGGCGTCTATCGCGCGACGGGCGGCGTCGGGCGCGTTGCAGGGCCTGCGCCGCGATCTCTACGAGACGATCCGGCGCAACCGGCCGAAGACGATCGAGGACCTTTCGCCGCATTGGCGCGGCCAGACGATCGCGCTCGCCGGCAGCCGCTTTCAGGTTCCCGTCTGGAGCGTCGCCGCGGTCGCGCTGGCGGTGCTGTTCGGCGTCTATCTCTTCCTGCGCGGCCTGCTGAGCGAGCAGGCCGAGGCGCTGGCGCTGAAGATGGCGCAGGTTCACCCCGACGCCGGCAATCACCATCGCGCGCCCGACGCCGGTCAAGCCGCCGCCGCCGCCGAAGCTGGACGTCGTCGACGCAGCTCCAACGCATCCGCGCGGCGCTCGCCGACGAGATCATGGCGGGCAAGGCGAGCGCGGATCAGACCGCGATCGACGATCATCATCCGCATCGGCAGCGTCGTGCTGTTCCCCTCCGGCGGCGCCAAGGCCAACGACAGCTTCGCGCCGATCGCCAAGAAGATCGCGGCCTGCGCTCGACAAGGAGCCCGGCGCCATCAGCATCGACGGCTACACCGACAGCGATCCGATCAAGACCTTGTCGTTCCCGTCGAATTTCGAATTGTCGGAGGCGCGCGCCAAATCGGTGGCGGCGATGCTCAAGGCCGATCTCGCAAAGCCCGACAGGGTCGTGGTCGCGGGCAAGGGCGAGGCGAATCCCGTCGCGCCGAACGATGTCGAGGCGAACAAGGCGAAGAACCGGCGCGTGGAAATTTCAATTCCGCGCGCGGATTGATGGGGCGATCCGCCATGGCGCACGCTCGCGAGACGGGGAAATACGGCTGTACATGAATTGCGTCGCATGGCTCTGGATCGCGCTCAGCGTCGCTCGCCGCGTTCATTTTCGCGGCGCTGATCTGGTTCGGCGGTCCGCTGGTCTTCATCGGCGACGCGCAGCCGCTCGAGGCGTCGGCGTCCGGCTGGCGATCATCTTCGTCATCTGGCTGATCGTCTTCGGCGTGATCGCCTGGCGCATCATCACGCGACGGCGCGCCGCCGCAGGCGCTGGAAAAGGCGATGACGGAGACGGTCGCCGACGAGAGCGACGCGCCGGTCCTGAAAGGCAAGATGGAGGACGCGCTCGCGACGCTGAAGCGGACGAGCAAATCGAGCGCCGGCGCGCTCTACGATCTGCCGTGGTATCTGATCATCGGGCCGCCCGGCGCCGGCAAAACGACGGCGCTGGTCAATTCCGGCCTCAAGTTTCCCGCTCGCCGGCGACAGCGCGGCGCGCAGGCGGTGCAGGGCGTCGGCGGCACGCGCTATTGCGATTGGTGGTTCACCGACCAGGCGGTGCTGATCGACACCGCCGGGCGCTACACGACGCAGGACTCCGACGCGAAGGTCGATCGCAAGAGCTGGCTCGCCTTTCTCGACATGCTTCGCCAGCAATCGTCCGCGCCAGCCGATCAATGGCGTGATCGTCGCGATCAGCATCGCCGACGTGCTCGCGTCTTTCGGCGACCGAGGTCAGCGCCCACGCCGACGCGATCCGCAAGCGGCTCGACGAACTGCACGAGGAACTGAAGGTCAATTTCCCCGTCTACGCCGTCTTCACCAAGATGGACCTGATCGCCGGGTTCACGCAATATTTCGCCGATCTCGACGAGGCCAGGCGCCAGGTCGTCTGGGGCGCGACGTTCCAGACCGCCGACAAGAAGGCCAACAACGTCGGCCAGGCGCCGGCCGAAATGGATCTTCTGATCCAGCGCATCTCCGAGCGCATGCCCGAGCGCCTGCAAGACGAGCCGGACCTGCGTTCGCGCGCGATCATGTTCGGACTGCCCGCGCAGCTCACCGCGATCCGCAAGCCGGTCGCCGATTTCCTCAATCGCATTTTCGAGCCGACGCGCTATCAGACGACCGCGACGCTGCGCGGCTTCTATTTCACGTCCGGCACCCAGGAGGGCACGCCGTTCGACGCCGTCATCGGCGCTTTGCAGAAGAGTTACGGCGTCGAGAGCTTCGGCGCCGCGGCCTTCGCCGGCCCCGGCAAGAGCTATTTCCTGCACGATCTCCTGACCAAGGTGATGTTCGGCGAAGCCGGCTGGGTTTCGACCAACATCGCCGCGGTGCGTCGCTCATTCGCCTTGCGGGCCGCCGCGTTCGCCCTCATCGGGCTCGCGACCGCCGGCGTTCTGGCGCTCTGGTGGATGAGCTACACGCGCAACGCGGCGCTGATCGCGGCCACACAGCAGCGGCATCGACTATTATGCCGGCGGCGGCCGCGCCGCTGATCCAGCAGACCGTCGTGAAAGATCCGGACTTGCGGCCGGTCTACGAGGTGATCGACGCGTTGCCCACCCTGCCGCTCGGCTACGCCAATCGCGACAAGTCGACGCCGTTCAACCAGACCTTTGGCCTCAGTCAGCGCTCGCGGGTGCAGGACGCCTCGATCGCCGCCTATCAGCAGGCGCTCGAGCGGATGATGCGGCCGCGCCTCATCCTTGTCGCTGGAGCAGCAAATGCGCAAGAACATCGACGACCCGATCTTCGTCTACGAGGCGCTGAAGGTCTATCTGATGCTCGGCGGCAAGGCGCCGCACGTCGACAAGGCGCTCATCGTCGACTGGTTTACACGCGACTGGGAGGAACGCGACTTTCCCCGGCGCGCCGTATGCAGAAGCGCGCGCGCTGCTGCGCGCGCATCTGCAGGCGATGCTCGACATGGACGTCGGGGCGAACGCCGAAGGTCTCGCTCAACGGCCCGCTGGTCGCCCAGGCGCAGGCGACGCTGGCGCGCATGCGCGTCGCCGAGCGCGCCTACACGCTGCTGAAGTCGGAGGCGCAGAACGAGGGCCTCGAGGATTGGGTCGCCTCGCAGCGCGGCGGTCCCGACATGGCGCTGGTGTTCGAAGCCGCCAATGGCGCCAGCCTCGACACCGTGCGCGTGCCCGGCGTTCTATCACCTATGACGGGCTTTTATCGTCGCTCTGCTCGACCACATGCCGACGATCGCGGAAACGTCTGCAGAAGGAGAATTGGGTGCTCGGCCCCGCGGCCGACGAAGGCGCCGTCAATCAGCAATATTCGAGCCTGTTTCCCGACATTCTCGATCTCTACAGCAAGGATTTCATCGCCGCCTGGAATGTCGCGCTCGGCAATCTTGCAGCTGCGTCCGCTGCTCGCCGACAAGCCGAAATATCTCGCGCCTCAGCGCCGCCGCGGCGCCGACGTCGCCGATCGGCAGATTTTCGAATCCGATGCGCGACGAAACCGCGCTGACGCGCGACCGCGCAAGCGACGCCGCCGGACAACGCCGCGGCGAGATCAAGGCGAAGACCGACGCCTTGCAAGCCGCGCAAACGCCGTCTGCACGGCGGTCGGCCGCGAGGCGCATCGATCTTGGCGCTGAAATCGCAGCGCAAGGCGGGCGATCCGCCCGCCGAGGTCCCGGCGCGTCGATCGAGGCAATTTCAAGCCGTTCCAAATCCTCGTCGACGGCGACGCCGGGCTCGCGGCCGATGGACGCGCTGCTCGCCAATCTCAACGAGCTCTACCGCGCAGCTGACCTGGCCGGCGAACAATCCGGCGCAAGCCAAGCAGGCGCTCGACAGGTCGAGGTGGAGGTCGCGAGCCTGCGCGCCAACGTCTCGCGGCTGCCGCAGCCGCTCGCCGGCATGATGGACAAGGTCGCCAACGACGCCGCCGGCGACGCCAGCACACCGCCTCGATCGCGCAGCTCTCGGACGCGATGGCGCAGGACGTCACCGCGCCGTGCCAGCAGATCGTCGACAACCGCTATCCCGTTCTCCAAGAGCGACCGCGACGTGCCGCTGGCGGATTTCGCCCGCCTGTTCGCGCCCAACGGCGTCATCGACCGGTTCTTCGCCGCCAACCTCGCGCCGCTGGTCAATCTGACCGGCGAAGACCTGGACCTGGCGGCCCAATCCGACACTCGACGCGCAAGCTGTCGGACACGACGCTGCGCGCAGTTCCAGCAGGCCGCCGAAATCCGCGACGCCTTCTTCCCGACCGGCGGCTCGCTGCCCAACGTGAGCTTCGAAGTCAAGCCGCTGACGCTGAGCGGCGAGCGCGCAGACGCGCGACGCTGCTCGTCAACGGCGCCATCTGTCGTCGCGCAACAGGGCGCCACCGCGGCTCGACCGTGCAATGGCCCGGCGGCGGCGCCGGCGCCGCCTCGATCGCGCTGGCGCCCGACATGCCGGACCAGAAATCGACGCTCGAGCGCACGGGCGCCTGGGCGTTGTTCCGGCTCGTCGACGCCGGCGCCGATCACGCCGCACGGCAATGTCGATCAGCGTCAGCTTCATCGTCGGCGGACGCGAAGTCTCCTTCAGTTCACGTCCGCTTCGCTCAACAATCCGCTGAGCATGCCGTCGCTTGCGTCAATTCAAGTGTCCCAACGGATTGTGAGGCCCGATGCCCGCGGGACTTTTCGGCAAGCTGCCGGCCAAACGCGATTTCATCGCCGTCCGGCGCGTCGCGCCGATTCCTCGAGGTCTGGGAGCCCTGGCTGCAGGCGAGCATGGCGACCTCGCGCCAGATCGCTCGGCGCGGCTGGAGCGAGGCCTACAATCGCGCGCCGATCTGGCGCTTCTGGCTCGGCGCCGATTCTGCGGCGAGGCGATCGATCGGCGCCTTCATGGCCTCGGTCGACGGCGTCGGACGTTCGTTTCCGCTGACGATCTTCGCGGCGAGGGCGACGCGTCGCTGCCGCCGCCGGAGATCGAGTCCAACGACGCCTGGTGCGAAGCGGCCGAGGCGATCGCTGCTCGACGCGCTCGCATCCGGAGGCGCAGCTTCGAAGCTTTCGCGGAGGCGGTCGCGGCGATGCCGCCGCCCGCGCTGCAGCCGCGATGCGCGCGGGACGTCCGGCGTCGAGGAACTGCCGGACGGCGGGGTGCTGGTGCGCGACGTCGAGCGGCAAGCCGCGCTCGCGTTTCGCGCCGCGCGTCGCGTTCGGCCATCGCCGGACTTCGCCGCCCAGAGCTTCTGGTGGACGATCGGCGGCGAGGGCTATCCGCCGCTCGCGCTTGCGGTCGTCGGCCTGCCGCCGCCGACGCGTTTCGCCGACATGCTGACGGGCGCCTTCGCCGGCGCGCCGGCGCAACGCGAGGAGCCCTTGCATGGCGGCTAGCTTGGCGTTTCGATCGGCGGCGGCGAGCCACGTCGGCCTCGTGCGCAAGCTCAACGAGGACAGCGTGCTCGCGCGGCCCGAGATCGGCCTGTGGGCGGTCGCCGACGGCATGGGCGGCCACGGCGGCGGCGACGTCGCCAGCAGCGCCGTCGTCGCCGCGCTCGGCGAGCTGCCGACGCCGATCTCCGCCGCGGCGTTCTTGCGCGATTTCGAGGCGCGGATCGCCGGCGTCAACCGGCAATTGCGCGCGCTCGCGCGCGCGACCGTTCGGCGGCGCTGATCGGCACGACGCTGGTCGCGGTGCTGATTTTCGGCGCGCATTTCGCTTGCGTCTGGTGCGGCGACAGCCGCGCCTATCTGTTGCGCGGCGGCGCTCTTGACGCAGATCACGCGCGACCATTCCGAGGCGCAGGATCTCGTCGACCGCGGCGTGCTCGACCTCGAAGAGGCGAGGACCTGGCCGCGCCGCAACGTGGTGACCCGCGCGCTCGGCGCGACCGACGAGGCGGAACTCGAGATCGTCGACGGGCCGTCGGTCGCCGGCGACCGGTTCCTGCTGTGCAGCGACGGCCTGACCGGCATGTCTCCGACGACGAGATCGCCGCGCGCTTGCGCTGCGACGCCCCGCAAAAGGCGTGCGACGACCTGATCGCGCTGACGCTGCAACGCGGCGCGAGCGACAATGTGACGATCGTGATCGTCGATTGTCAGGACGCCGCGGACCAGACGTTGCGCCTCTGAGGACGCAGTGCGAATTCTGCGAGACGGCGCGACTCGAACACCGGCGCGCCGCACGCGATCGGCCCTACTTCGTCGCCGCCCTCCAGCGCGGCGTCGACCTGCGCCTTGGCGGCGGGAAAGGCGGCGATTTCGCGTCGCTCGCGCCGGCGCCGGGGCCCGCGCTGGACGCCACCGCGATCGCGCCGGACGCCTTGCGCCGTCGGCGCCGTGGCCTGAACCTCGGCCCCCAGATGCGGCAGCGGATCGACCGCTTCGCCGTTGAGATAGAATTCGAAATGCAGATGCGGTCCGGTCGACAGACCCGTATTGCCGGACAGCGCGATGATCTCGCCCTGCTTCACCTCGACGCCGGGCTTGATCGCGGTCGGGAATTTCGGAGAGATGGGAATAGGACGTCTCGAAGCCGTTGTGCTGGATGCGGATATGGTTGCCGAAGCCGGAGACGGGCCGGCGATTTCGACCTTGCCGTCGGCCGCGGCGCGCACCTGCGAGCCGACCGCGCGCGCCGAAGTCGATGCCCGCATGCAATCGCAGGATGTGCAGGATCGGATGAAATCGCATGCCGAACAGCGAGGTGACCGGCGCGCCCTTGATCGGCGCGAGAATGCCGCCGACGCTGACCGCGCCGCTGTCGCCGAGGCTCGGCGGCAAAGGCGGCAGGGGGGTCGCGCTCCCGCCCTTGGGATCGAAGCAGCGGAATTCGCCGTCGGTCGACTTCGAAGGCGTAACAGTCGAAAGCGCCCGAGCCGACCCAGCCAGACCGATGTAGAAGACTTGCCCGACGTTCTCGACTTGCCGCGAAAATCGCGGGCGTAAAGCACGGTCAAGGTTTCGTCGACGGCCAAGGGGGCCTTGAGGTCGATCAACGCGGCTAAGCATCTGGATCGCTTCGCGAATCACCGGCTCGGGCGCCGCATTGCGCAGGCCCGCGCTATAGATGCCGTCGGCGAGCGTGAAGTGCGTCGACGGCGCTCGATGCCAGGACCTTGCAGAATTCCTCCGGAGGCTCCGGCCGTGCGCCCTCGACGATAGCCCCCGGTCTCCGCTATGCGCGACCGAGCCGACATATTCCTTGCCCTCGTAGATCGCCAGTTGCGCGACCCGGTAGGCGCCGGACGGTTCCTGCGCGCCGTACGCGAGCGCGAGGCTGCCGGGCAACAGGCTTTGCACATTGAAGATCGCCTTGGCCGCCGCCTCCGCTTCGCGGGCGCTGTCCTCGACTGTACCCTTCCGAGATCAGCAGATCGGAGATTTTTTCCGGCGCTACCGCCCTCAAAACCGAGCGCTTCAGCTGAGGCGCGGCTCCGCCCGCGATTTCGAGCCGGTTGCTGTTGGAGTCGGTCGGCATCAGTTGTTCGGCGTTCTCGGGCGTCGCGGCGCCGCCGTCATCGTCCATTTCGGCTCCGACCGCCGACGGGTCGCCCGCCATCTCGGCGGCGTTCGTTTTCAGGAGATCCGCGAGCGCATCCGCGTCCTGACCGGATTCGGGAAACTTCCCCATGTAACCGCCATCGGTCGAGACGAGCGGCGAACTGATAAAGAAGGCTTCACTCTCAACCTTCGATGGCTTCGCATCTACTTTCGCGGGCAAGGCGACACGCAATTCGCGCGGCGGCGTGAGCGTCCCGCGTTGAACGATGACGGGATCGCCGGGAAGATCGATGATCGTGGAGACGATCGGCGACGACAGCCGAACCTTCGGGGGAGGCAGGGTCGCCTCCGTCTCGACAACGGGTTGTGGACCGGCCTGTTCCTTTCGCAGCGAAAGCAGCCGCCACGAAATCAGCCCCGCGCAAACGACGACGATCGTCAGCGACAGGGCCAATGCGACATGCCCGCCGCGCCGCGTCATCGGCATGACGCGGCTTCAGAACCGCGACGGCAGCTAGCGCTGAACCAAGAACGGAAGCTCAATCCAAACGGACTGACTTCGCCTGACAATTCGTACGAACAACCAAACAAACCTGGCGAGCGGGTGGGCAAAAGCCCAATTCGCCAGTTCGCGCGGCGGACAATCTTAGCCAACACAATCAATTCGCCAAGCGCTTGTCCATCCCTTGGGCAATCGTCCGAGCTGATTTAAGCTAATCCTGAAGATGCGTCTCGACGCGTCGATTTTCCGCGCTGAACGGATCAGGGACTCGCGGTTTTTCCTTGCCGTAGCCCTTGGCGCTCAAAGTATCGGAATCGACGCCCATCGACACGAGATAGGCGACGACGGCGGCGGCGCGACGCTCGGACAGCCCAATATTGTACACCTCTGTCCCCGTCGCATCGGTATGGCCGTCGATCTCGAACTTCGTTCCCTTGATCTTGGGATCCTTGAGGGCAATGGCGAACTGCTCGAGATTGGTCTTGGCTTGCGCCGTGAGCTTGTCCGAGTCGAATTCAAAGTTCACGTAAAGATCAACTCGAGCCTGGGCCTGCTCGGCCGGTTGCTCGCCAGCCGCTTTCCAGCACGGGTCCGTCTCGAAGCACAATTTGCGCGTTTTGTGTAGCGTCTTCGCGGCGGCGGACGCAGCTTTATCCTGGGCGAAAATCGCCACAAGCTTGTCTGCAGTGTAAACGGGATCGGCAAAGGCGGGAACCGCCGCAGGCATCCCCGTCGTCAACATCAACGCGGCCGCCCCGAGCAAATAAATTGAAGAAGTGCGCATTGTGAGTCTCCGTTTCGATCTCTCGATCGTGGTTCTTTGTTTCGATTTTTCGAAACTTGGGATCACCTCATAATTATGCCAATTTATAGCTAGATCGTCAAACAGGTTTTCCTGCGCCGTTTGGCCGAGAAACCTCATGGAGCGCCCATTTCGACCTCGGATCGGAACTGCGGTTTTCGGGCGTGGTCCGCATACTGGCGTCAGCCTTGAGAGGGGGCCGCCAAACGCCGCTTACGGTCTGCCGCCGCTCCGATTTCCTTGTCAGGAATTTCAGTCCGGAAATGTCGTCTGGCCATGTTTCGCGCGCTCGTATTTGTGGCTAAACTGAAGCCATCGCCCGCGCTCTGTGGCGAATTTTCAGCCCGGGAGCCGATCCAAGGTGGATGAGCGCACCGTTTTTCAACCCGCAACGAGCGGGCCCGTGCGACCCGGCGTTCGACTGAACGGTATTTACGAAATCGAGCGGTTGATTGCCCAGGGAGGTATGGGCGAAGTCTACAGGGGCTTCAACATCGAGACGCGCGACCTCGTCGCAATCAAGATGGTTCGTCCCGAAATGGCCAGCAATCCCGAGGTCATGGAGCTGTTTCGGCGCGAAGCCCGAGCGCTGCACGCGCTCCAGCACGAAGCCATCGTTCGTTATTATGTGTTCACCGTCGATCCTCAACTTCATCGCGCCTATCTGGCGATGGAATATGTCGATGGCGCTTCCCTGTCCGACAAGCTGGTCACGGGCGCGCTTTCGCTCGACGAAGTCCGCATTCTGAAGGCTCGGGTGGGCGGGGGTCTCGACGTCGCGCACCGCCTCGGCCTCGTTCATCGCGACATTTCTCCGGACAATCTGATCCTGCCGGACGGGGACGTCCGCAGGGCCAAAATCATCGACTTCGGGATCGCGCGTTCGCATGTGGCGGGTGAAGGCACGATCATTGGCGGCAGTTTCGCCGGCAAGTACAAGTACGCTTCGCCGGAACAAGTCGCGGGAGAGGAAGTCACCGCGAAATCCGACATTTACAGTTTTGGTCTTGTCCTCGTGGGGGCGTTGCGCGGACGCGCGCTCGACATGGGAAATTCTCTTGGCGAGGTCGTGGAAAGGCGCCGCAAGGTCCCCGATCTTTCTGACATAAACCCGGCGATCCGCCCGCTTCTCGAGGCGATGCTGCAGCCGAACCCCGCCGATCGCCCAGATAGCATGGCTGCCGTGGCGGGGTGGAACGCTACTTCGGCGGCCGGCTCGGCTGCGAGGTCTCGACCGTCGGAACCTGCCCGGGCCCGGCCCGAGCGCGCATCGACTGGCGGACGCGCACTGGTCGTTGTCGCCGTCCTGCTCGCCTTCGCGAGCATTGCGGTCACGGGCTATTTGTTTCGCGACGATCTCGCCGGAATAGTCAACTTGCCTGTGGCGTCGAACACGCCGGCGCAACACGTCGTCCCGACAAAACCGCCGCCGCTTCCGCCCCCTCCTCAAACTGACACGGCGAACGACGCGCCGACCAAAATGACGCCGCCCAGCCCGACAGAAACCGCGTCGGGCCTTTCTGGCGGTCTCGCAGGCAAAGCAAATCTCGGGGATGTGACATCGAACAATGCGAACGCCAACTCAGGCAAAATGGCGGACGTGACCCCGCAAAGTCCTTCGCCTTCGCCTGCCGGCACGAAATCCGACATTAAAGACAAGATTGCCGAAGTCGTCCGCCCGCACCCGTTGGAATCGACTTGGGCGCCGCCGCCCGCCCTCGTTGGTAAGCCCTATCGCGTCGAAACGCCCCCATTCACCGCCGCGCCGGGACGGACCGTGAGTCTGGAGGCGGTTCCGGCGCTTCCCGAAGGGATGACCTTGGCAGATTCCGGTGACGGCAAGGGCGAGATCTCCGGCGTCCCAATCAGGGCGGGCACCTCGACGTTTCAGGTGATCGCCACCAACTCCAAGGGGCTCAAGGGGCAGATCGAGGCATCGATCGTCGTCGGAGAACCTGCGGCGCCCAAAGCCTCCGGGTCCTCGATGTCGCCGCCGCCGACGCAGGGCGCGGATCTGACGCCTTCGCAACCCGTGGCGACGCTCAACGGCGCAAAGGAGGGGGAGGATTTCTCAGCCGCCCTTCCGCCGTTCAAGACGGGCGATGATGTCCGCTTGCAAGCCGGGCCCGGCCTGCCGGACGGGCTTACCCTCACGGACTCAGGAGCAGGCCTTGGAACGATTGCCGGCAAGCCCAGGCGGGCCGGGAGTTTCACATTCGATATCGTCGCGCACGATGCCAGGGGTGCAAGCGGGCGCATGACGGTCAATATTGATGTCGCGCCGCGAGCGGCCAAAATTGAGGATGCGTCCGAAAGGCAGAGCTCGTTTCTACGCCGCTACCAGGCGGGGCCATGTTTCCTGGTGCAGCCGATCCCCGGCGCCGCCGATGTGAGGTCGTTGCAAGGCTTCGCCGCCGACGCTGCCGAATTCTCGCGCTTCGAGACGGACTATCGGCGCGAATTGGGCGCCGATCCGCAGGTGCGCGCACAGACGATCGATCCGTCCGAATGCCCGGCGCTCGAACTTCTTCGCGCCGCTGCCGACAGCACGATCGCCGCGCCTCGCATCGAATTGACGAACCCCAACGTAGGCAGCGGAAAGCCCCTCGCGGGCCAAATTACCGGACTTGCCGGTCGGCATCTAACATTGGTTATCATGGCGAACGACGGGTCTGCGCATGCTTTGCCAACTGCCGCCTCAACCGATGGCAAATCGGCCCAATTCTCCGTAAAATTCACCAACGATGCGGAGGATATCGGGCATTCGCTCGCCGTCGTTGCAATCGTCTCCGACAGGCCCTTGTCCTCGCTGAGCGAGCCTCGTCTTGGCAAAGCGAGCGAACTGGTGTCGAAGTTGGTTGACGAATGGGTCAAGGGAGGCGCCGCGGCGGACGTCCAGTTCGCCAAATTGACGCGGTGAGCGACGGCTGCCGCCGCCGGAAGACGCGGGCGGCGCGCCAAGACTGAATGTGAAGCGGTCGACGCGAGGATGGCGGGGCAGCACACCTGCCGGGGCGCACCGCGAACGGCTCGAAACGAATTTTCTAGATTGCGGGGCAAGGTTGGTTGCGATTATCGCTATATAGATTATGGTAACAAGAAAATCGTTTGAACACGGATTGAGGAGGTAATCCATGGCCTCGAACAGCAATTCCGGCCAGAAGTTCATTTCGCGCAACCGCAAGCCGCGGGTGCATATCACCTACGAGGATCCCTACGACGCCGAGAGATTGGTCGAGTTGCCGTTCGTCATGGGGGTGATGGCCGATCTATCGGGCAATGCGTCGCAAGTCGCCAAGGCCGACATGAACGAGCGCAAATTCCTTGACATCGACATGGACAATTTCGACAAGCGCATGGCCGCGATCGAGCCGGCGGTGTCGATGAAAGTGCCCAGCAAGCTCGGCGGAGAAGGCGAGAAGCTGTCGGTGAGTCTGAAATTCAGCAAGATGGATGATTTTTCGCCCGCGGCCATCGCGCGGCAGATCCCGGCGACGGCCAAGTTGCTGGAGGCGCGGGAGCAACTGACGAACCTGCTGCGGTACATGGACGGCAAAGTGGCGGCAGAGGATGCGCTGAAGAAACTGCTCGCGGATCCGGAGCTCATGTCTGCGATGAAGACCAAGCTGGCCCAAAAACCGGCTGGCGACGACACCGCGCAGTAAGAGGATAGCGACATGGCCACGCAGCTTGAACAGAAGGACGCGGTCGCGGGCGCGCCCGCCTTGGCAGAGGCAGACGAGTTCGCCTCGCTGTTGAAGCAGAACTTCAAGCCCCGCAGCGACCGCGCGGCCACCGAAGTCGAAAGCGCGGTGCAAACTCTGGTCACGCAGGCCCTTGCCAACTCGACCGTGGTCAAGGCTGACGTGATCGACACGATCGAAGAGATGATCGCGCGGTTGGACGAAAAGCTGTCCGCGCAGATGAACGAGGTCATCCATGCGCCGGAATTCCAGCAGTTGGAAAGCGCGTGGCGGGGCTTGAACTATCTCGTCTTCAACTCGGAGACGGACGCGACGTTGAAAATTCGCGTGCTCAACGTCGGCAAGACTGAACTTTATCGCAATCTCAAGATGTATCCGGGCGCTCGGTGGGACCAGAGTCCGTTGTTCAAGGCCGTTTACGAAAGCGAGTTTGGCCAGTTGGGCGGCGAGCCTTATGGGGCGCTGGTCGCCGATTACCATTTCAGCCATTCGCCAACAGACGTCTCGCTCTTGCGCGATCTCTCAAAGGTTGCTTCGGCGGCTTTGGCCCCGTTGGTGACCGGCGCGGACCCGAACTTGCTGGGCATGGATTCCTGGACTGAGCTCATGAATCCGCGCGACATCGGCAAACTGATGGATACACCCGATTACGCCGCCTGGAAGGGTCTGCGCGACGCCGTCGATAGCCGCTACGTCGCGCTTTGCATGCCCAGGGTCTTGGCGCGCCTGCCGTATGGCGCGAAATCCGAACCTGTCGAGGAGTTCGCTTTCGAAGAGGATACCGACGGCCACAAAGGCGAGAAATACGGTTGGATGAACGCAGCTTACGCGATGGCTGCGAACATCAATCGGGCCTATAAGGAATATGGCTGGACAGTGCGAATCCGGGGCGTGCAATCAGGTGGGGAGGTGATAAACCTGCCGACCCACACGTTTCCGACCGACGACGGCGGCGTCGATTTGAAGTGCCCGACCGAAATTGCGATCACAGATCGTCGCGAGGCGGAGCTTTCGAAGGCAGGCCTCATTTCGATCATTCACCGCAAGAATACCGACAAAGCCGCATTTATTGGCGCTCAATCGGTATACAAGCCGAAAGCGTACGACAAAATAGAGGCGACCCAGTCGGACGAATTGTCGGCGCGCATTCCCTATATGTTCGCAGTTTCGCGCTTCGCGCACTATTTGAAATGCATGGTGCGCGACAAGATCGGTTCAACGAAAGAAAAGGAGCAACTTGAGAAATGGCTCAACGGCTGGATCATTAGATACGTTGATGGCGATCCGACGAATTCGAGCGAGGAAGTC
This sequence comes from uncultured Pseudomonadota bacterium, assembly GCA_963710855.1. Taxonomy (GTDB): domain Bacteria; phylum Pseudomonadota; class Alphaproteobacteria; order Rhizobiales; family Beijerinckiaceae; genus Roseiarcus. Next base: position 21,941 of record CAVQBX010000017.1, read on the forward strand.
AAGGCGCGCAAGCCGTTGGCGGCGGCCAAAATCACGGTCGTCCCAAATGAGGAGAACCCCGGCTATTATTCGGCAAACGTATACCTTCGCCCTCACTTCCAACTCGAAGGCATGGATATCGGTATGAGTTTGGTGGCCTCGCTGCCGCAATCCAAGGGATGATTTTTTTCATCCCGTAATAAAGCAAATGTTTAGAAGTGGGACGAACCGCCTGCGGGGCTGAATGGGCGTGACGTCTGAGATGGATGTGCCGGTAACAATTTAGCCTTTCTTCGTGGTCTCAATGGAGAGCGCAAATGGCCGCAGCAGACATGTTCCTCAAGATTGCCAGTATTCAGGGTGAATCCGAGGACAAAACTCACAAGGACGAGATTCAAATTTTGTCTTTCAGTTGGGGCGTAAGCAACCAAGGCGCCGGCGCCTACGGCTCCGGCTCCGGGGCGGCGAAGGCCTCTGTTTCAGACATTCAAATCCAGAAGCTTGTCGACAAATCGACGCCGAATCTGTGGAAATTCTGCTTCAGTGGCAAAACAGTGGGCGACGCTGAAATCACCGTCCGCAAGGCCGGCGGAGATAGCCCGGTTGAGTATCTCAAATACAAGCTGACCGAGGTTTTCGTCTCCGGCGTTTCAGACGGCGGAAGCGATGGCGGCGGGATCGCGATCAGAGAGCCTTTCGCTGAATTTCGCCAAGGTGGAAATCACCTATACCCTGCAGAATGCCGACGGCACAGCCGGCGCCAGCACTCCCGTCACTCTCAACCTCAAGGAGAATTCGGTCTCTTGAGCGCGGCGCTGTTGCGGTAGCTAGATATTGTGTGCCGCAAGCGACCAACTAAATGGCGTGCTTGCGGCGAAACTTTTAGGCGCTGGCGCGAGAGCGGCCGAAGGGGGCCTAGTTTACCATGGCCGGGGAAAAAAAAGATCGCCTCGCGCCGCCTCTGATGCATGCCTTTCGCGCCGCGCATGCGCGCAAAGACGCGAAGGAGAGTGTCGATATTCGCGTCGAGGGAGAGCGAGTGATTGCTTCCCGACGGCTGACTGCCCGAGCTCCGATTTCTGAGAGTGAACTTCGCAGGCTCGTGGGCGTAGACATACTCGCTCTCCTCAATACGACAAATCTTGAATCTGCCGACGACCTGTCGAGTGCGCCAGAGGTGCGCAGGTCCATTCTCAATTACGGACTTCCGGACTTGAGTTGGCGCACGCTCGACGAGCACAATGTCGTCGACATCGCACGCGAGGTGGAAGTAGCGCTGACCGATTTTGAACCAAGGCTGGCGCCCGGCTCGGTCAAGGCGCAGCGCGACCTCAATGTGAAGCCCGACGAGATGCGCATCCGATTTCTTGTAAAGGCGGAGCTGCGCGCCCAGCCGGTGAATGTTCAGCTAGAGTTTGTGGCGGAGGTTGAAGTCGACTCCGGCAAGATCAAAATTGACCGGTTCTAGTTCATGAACCGAGAATTCCTAAATCTGTTCAATCAGGAACTCGCAATTCTACGCGAGCAGGCCGGCGAGTTCGCACAGGAATATCCTGGAGTCGCCGAGCGTCTCGGCGGCTTGCTCGACGATCAACTCGATCCGATGATCGGCGGGCTGCTCGAAGGCGCGGCCTTCATGGCGGCGCGAGTTCAGCTCAAGCTCAAACATGAGTTTTCGGATTTCACGACCAATTTGATCGAACAATTGGCGCCGCACTATCTAGCGCCGACTCCTTCGTTCGTCCTCGTCCAGGCAAGACCAAAATTTGGCGATCCGGCCTTGCGAGAAGGGCGCACGGTTCCGCGAGGCTCCGTCTTCGACGCGACTTATCGCGAGCTGCAGCGCAACGTGGCCTGCCGCTTTACGCTCGCCGCTCCGATGACCCTCTGGCCTTTCGACATCGTCAAGGCGGAATATTTCACAAGTGCTGGGCCGCTCCAGGCTCTGATGCCGAACGTCGCCGTTAATTGCTCGGCGGGCTTGAGATTGCAGATCGCATTACGCGCCGCGCCGAGGATCGAGGACGAACCGGCCGACAAGGAGGCCGATTCGCGAGCGGAGTTGCGAATTTCGTCGTGCCGAGTGAAGGCCTTGAGCGTCCAGTTGCTCGGCCAGGAAACGGACGCAGTCGCACTGTATGAGCAGATATTTGCGCACTGCCGAGGCATCTACTTCCGCTTCCTCGATCATTTCGGCGACCCTGTGGTCCTGCCTGGCGCAACACAAATGATCCGGCAAATCGGTTTCGAGGCAGACGACAGCCTTTTGCGGCCCGATCACAGACTGTTTCGAGGTTTTGATTTTTTACGTGACTACTTTACCTTTCCGCGGCGCTTCCTGGGTTTCGAGTTGACCGGGCTCGAGTCCGTCGCGCCCAAGGTGAACGCCAAAACCGTCGACCTGATCATGGCGTTCGACGACGTCAACCCCCAGCTCGCGACAGCGGTTCGCAAGGAGCTTTTCGGGCTCTATACCGCGCCAGGCGTCAATCTTTTCGAAAAAAAGTCGACAGAATTCCGATCAAGTCCAACCAGCACGAATACCCTGTCATCCCAGACCGAAGCCGAGCGCTCGATTTCGAAACGAACCGAATCCTGAATGTGTTCGCGCACATCCCCGGCGCGCCTCAGAAAGTGCCCGTGGAGCCGCTCTATTCGGCTTCGGCGGCGCGGAGCGCCACCGGTCTTTGCTATACGATCCGGCGATTGCCGCGTCGACGTACGATCGAAGAGAAAAAATACGGACCGAAATCCGATTATACGGGGACCGATGTATTCTTATCGCTGGGCGAACGCTCGGATCCTGATGAGCTTTTGCGTGTGGCGGAGGTCAGTGTCGACGCACTGTGCACCAATAGGCATTTGACCGAACATTTGCCCGTAGGCGAGGGAGGGGCTGACTTCCGTTTCCTGGACGACGTCGATCTGGACTTACGGTGCATTGCGGGCCCCACGCGGCCGCGTGAGCCCTCCATGACAGCCATGATCGGTAAAGGACTGGATGCGTCGACGGGCGACGTTGCCTGGCGGCTCATCAGCATGTTGAGCCTCAATCATCTGGGCCTGGTCGAGCGAGCGGGCGGAGAAGGCGCGAAATCGCTTCGTGAAACCTTGGTCCTGTTCGCTGATCTCGCTGACAACGCGACGGATCGCAAAATTCGCGGCGTGCGCGCTCTGGATGCGCGTCCGATCGTCAGGCGTCTGCGCCAGGCCCAGGGCGCGGCGGCCGCGCGTGGATTGGAAATCACCGTAACCCTTGAGGACAAAGCGTTCGAGGGGTCGGGAGCCTTCTTGCTCGGCGCCATTCTGGATCGGTTTTTTGCCGAATATGTCGCGATAAATCATTTCACTCAGACCGTAGTTCGCACTCCGGAGCGCGGCGAGATCATGCGATGGCCGCCGCGTTTTGGGCTGCGGGGCATCCAATGAGTTTCCGCTCCGAGCTCAGTTCCGAGCCTTGGCGCTTTGACATACTTGGCGTTTTGCGACGCCTGGAGCGGGAAAACCCGGATAAACCGCGCCTCGGCGAGGCCCGCACAATCGCTGATGAATTCGCGGTCATCACCCAAGATCCTTTCCTGGAGTTTCCGGCTTCAACCCTGGAAGGCGTCGAAACCGAACCCTCGGGTCGCGTCAGGCTCAAAGCTAGATTTCTCGGCATGTTCGGTCCCCAAGGCGCGTTGCCCCTGATGACGACCGAAGAGGCCTATGTCTGGCTTAGGGAGCGAGACGACGCGTTCGCGCGTTTCGTTGAAGTCTTCCAGCGCCGTTTCCTGGCGTTGTTCTTTCGGGCATGGTCCGACGCGCGCCCTATAGCTCAGAACGATCGTCCGAAAGAGGATCGGTTTCGCGCGTACATCGGCTCGATGATCGGGATTGGAGCGCCATCTTTCCGCGACGCTGATTCGGTATCGGACTTTGCCAAAATGCAGTACGCAGGGCTGCTGGCCCCGCGCGTCAAGAGCGCCTCGCGGCTGCGTTCATTTTTGTCCGGGCTCTTCGAAGCGAGGGTCGAAATCGAGGAGTTCGTCGGCTCATGGCTCACCTTTGATGCCGACGAACGCAGCCGGCTCGGCGCAGCCAATAGTCAGCTCGGCGAAGACTGCATGCTGGGCGCCAGCATGTTCAGCGTAAGCGACAAATTCCGGGTGCGCGCCTATACGCGCGACATCGGGCATTTCGAAAGCTTCCTGCCCGGCTCGCCCCGCGCGCAGGAAGTCGCCGACGCGATATTTCTCTATATAGGCGAGGAATTCGACTGGGATTTGGAACTCGCCATTCCTGCGGGCGAAATCACGCCCGTGCGTCTCGGAAAGGGCGCAAAGCTCGGGTGGACGAGTTGGATGGCGCCGAACTGGTCAAAAACAGACGAAAGATACCGCAAAGATGCGCGGTTTCACGTCGTCAGTCGATTGGCGCGCCAGCGCGGCAGCGCCAACCCGACGAATTAGCGGGGGAGAGTCAGATGGGCGCCGATATCAGCGTCGAAGCGGTCGCCGGCAAACTTAATCGCGTCGGTTACGAATGTTTTATTTTCGCGTTGCGGCAGGCCAAGACCAACGGCAATCGCAATATTGAGCTCGCACACTGGATGCTGCATCTGCTTCAGAAGGAGCGGACCGACATTGCCTTGACGCTCGACAAATACAAGCTGAGCCGCGCCAAGCTGCTCGCCGACGCCACCGCCGCCGTCAACGGCTTCCGCAAGAATGAAACGGAAATGCCGGGCATTTCCAATCAGGTCGCAGATTCTCTGGACCGAGGCTGGCACTACGCGACGCTTCTGTTTGGCGAGACCCAGATACGCACCGGGCACCTGCTCGTCGCGATGTTGAAGTCCGTCGAACTTCGCCGCGCGCTGATCGGCGTTTCGCAGGAGTTTGCGAAGATCCCCGTCGATGAGGTCGCCGCCAGCCATCAGTCGCTGTGGGCCGAGTCCGACGAGCGCAATCTGCGGCCGACCGACGGGTCGGGGATCGCCGCCGCCGACGCCGAGGGGACAACCGCCGCGCCCGGCGCCAAAGGCACCACCGCCCTCGACCGCTTCAGTCAGGATCTGACCGCCAAGGCCAAGGCGGGCGGCATGGACCCGATCCTGGGACGCGACGACGAAGTGCGCCAGATCGTCGACGTGCTGATGCGCCGCCGCCAGAACAACCCGATCCTGACGGGCGAGGCGGGCGTTGGAAAGACAGCTGTCGTCGAGGGCTTCGCGCAGCGCATCGCCTCGGGCGACGTGCCGCCGCCCTTGCGCGGAGTAAAACTCTGTGTCCTAGACGTAGGCCTCATGCAGGCCGGCGCGTCGATGAAAGGCGAGTTCGAACAGAGGTTGCGTGCGGTGATTGACGAGGTTCAGGCCTCGCCGACGCCGATCATCCTGTTCATCGACGAAGCCCATACGCTGATTGGCGCGGGCGGCGCGGCAGGCACGGGCGATGCGGCCAATCTTTTGAAGCCGGCGCTCGCGCGCGGGACCTTGCGGACGATAGCGGCGACGACCTGGGCCGAGTATCGGCAATATTTTGAGAAGGATCCCGCGCTGACGCGGCGCTTCCAGCCGATCCACATCGGCGAGCCCGATGTCGCCAAGGCGGCGATCATGCTGCGCGGCCTGGTTGGTCCGATGGAAAAGCACCACAAGGTGCGCGTGACCGACGAGGCCATCGTCGCTGCGGTGAATTTTTCCAGCCGGTATATTCCATCGCGACAACTGCCCGACAAAGCGGTCAGCCTGCTCGACACCGCCTGCGCGCGGGTCGCGATCAGCCAGAGCGCCAAGCCCGCGGCGATCGAGGACGCCGAAGTGGCGATCGCATCGCTGGAAGGCGAGAAGGCCTCGCTCGCCCGCGAGCGCGACCTCGGCGGCGCCAACGAGGAGCGGATCGCCGAGATCGATGCGCAAATCGCCAGCAAGCGCGAACACCTGAATACGGTGCAATCGGCCTGGACGAAGGAGAACGCGCTCGTCGAGGAAGTGCTCGCCCTGCGCAAGAAGCTCGCGGAGCCGGCTGAACCTGTCGACGCCGAGGCGATCGAGAGCGAGCGCGCGAGCTTGCGCGCCAAGGCGACCGAACTCGGCGGCATCTCGCCCGAAGAGCGCATGATCTACGCGCATGTCGACGAGCAAGCGGTCGCTGCCGTCGTTTCGGACTGGACCGGAATTCCCGTCGGCAAGATGGTCGCCGACGAAGTGGAGACCGTGCTGCAACTCGCCGAAATCCTCAACCGACGCATCGTTGGGCAGAGCCACGGCCTCTCGATGATCGCCAAGCGGATCGAGACCAATCGCGCCCGACTCGACAATCCGAACAAGCCGATCGGCGTATTCATGCTTTGCGGCCCCTCCGGCGTCGGCAAGACCGAAACCGCTTTGGCGCTCGCCGAAACGCTCTACGGCGGCGAGCAGAACATCGTCACGATCAACATGTCGGAGTTCCAGGAGGCGCACACGGTTTCCACGCTGAAGGGCGCGCCGCCCGGCTACGTCGGCTACGGCGAGGGCGGACGCCTGACGGAGGCGGTGCGCCGTCGGCCCTACAGCGTCATACTGCTCGACGAGATCGAGAAGGCCCACCCCGACGTGCACGAGATCTTCTTTCAGGTCTTCGACAAGGGCGTGATGGAGGATGGCACCGGCCGCCGCATCGATTTCAAGAACACGCTGATCCTGCTGACGTCGAATGTCGGCACCGATCAGATCATGGACGCGGCAAAGCGGCCGACGCCGCCGGACCCGGAAGCGCTAGCGGCGGAATTGCGGCCGGCGTTGCTCGAGGTGTTCCCTCCCGCCTTGCTCGGGCGCCTGGTGACCATTCCCTATTATCCGCTGTCGCCGGAGATGCTCGCTGGCATCGTTCGTCTGCAGATCGGCCGCATCGGCAAACGCATCGAGGAAAACCACCACGCCAGGTTCGTTGCGGAACAATCGCGCGATCGATCACATCGTGTCGCTTTGCAACGACCCGGATTCGGGCGGCCGCGTGATCGACAACGTGATCACCAACACGATCCTCCCCGCGCTTTCGCGCGAGATCCTGAAGAGATCGCTGGCGCGCGAGGACATCCACGAAGCGAAAATCTCGGCGGTGGACGGCAATTTCGTTTATGAGGTTGCTTAAGGCGCGTCACCCGAGAGGAGCAAGGGATGGCCAACCGTTTCGAACAGGTCGACGAAGCCGTCGACAACGCGATCTCGATCGTTCTCGAGCAGCGCGCCGACGGCCAATGGGCGAAGGTCGTCTGCCCGATGAGCGCGCACGAAGTCGTTGAGCGAGGACAAGATCAGCGAAAGCCTGCCGCCGAAAGACGCCTTGTCCGGCGCCGTCAAACTCGCCAATGAATTGAAACTCGCGATCGTCGTCGTCGATCCCGACGGCGTCTGGAAAAAGGAATGGGGCGAACTGTACCGCGACGAGGATGATTCCCAAGCGGATTGATCGCGAGCGCGGCCAAAGACCCCCGTTCTGCGCCAGGCGCCTGAAGTGGCCTCTCGCAACGGTTCTCTGCCTCGCCCTTTTCGAGATCTGGTTGGCGATCAGCCCGGCGAAAGCGGACTGGATCGTCTGCAACCGTTCGCGCGTGCTGGTCAACCTCGCCGTCGGCTACAGCATCGTCGATGATTTCGCCACCGAAGGCTGGTGGACGGTCACGCCCGGTTCGTGCTCGACGCCGATCCACGGACCTTTGAGGGGACGATACGTCTATGTCTACGCCAAGGACATCAGCGATGCCGACATCCTCAAAGGCTCCGTTTCGATGTGCGTCGATCGCGGCAAGTTCAAGATCCGCGGCATATCTGATTGCTGGCGGCGCGGCTTGCAAGCCGTCAATTTCGTCGAGATCGATACGCGCGAAGCGACGGATTGGACGACGTTCCTAACCGACCCGGCCAAATGACGATCATTTGCCTTTCTTCAGCGCCGCTATGGCGTCCTCGGGCAGAACGTCGTGCAATAGGCTGAGGAAATCGCGAGTGGCGAGGTTGCGCGCCCGCTCAAGCAGATAGGGGGCGGGGCTTGACGGCTCCGCACGCGACATATGCGCCGCGACCGCATCGATGAGCGCCAGGGCGGCGGCGCGCGTCGGCGCCGGCTCCGGCTCGGCGCGCGAAATTTCGACGCTCGGGGCGCTCGACAGGCTCTTGACCGGCACCGTGAACGCGCCTTCGGGACCAACAAACAGGCGCGCGCCGTCGGCATGCGCGGGCGCCAGCAGTTTCATGACCTCATAGAGGTTCTTGCCCAGCGTCTCGCGCGCCTGGCCGATGAGCAGCACGCGCCGGGCTCGACGGCTCCGAGGCCGCGAAATAGCCGAGCGCCGCGCCTAGAGCCGCGTCGACATCGGCAGGCGTCGCGAACGCCGGCGGCGGACCTGCCGGGCCCGCGTCCGCTTCAGCGGTTTCATTGTCGCCCGCCTCGGCGGGCGCGGGCGCAGGCGCGAGCGTCGGGTCGCGCTTGACGAGCGCGGCTTGCGCGAACTGCGTCATGTCCCGAACGAGCTCGGCGAGCTTCGGCAGTTGGGCCGCCAGCTCCGAGCCGACACGTTCGACCGTAATCTTCTTGATGGTGTCGAGCGCCGCGCCGAGGCCGCTGAGCGTCTCGAAGACGGCCGCCAGCTTGCCGATCTCGATGTCGCGGAGCAGCCGCTCGATCGTCGGCCCGGGCATGAATTTCTCGTCGGCGCTGACTTCCTGTTCCCCCTTGGCGTTGATCCGGGTCACGACGCGCGGCGTCTCCTTGCCTGTCGCGACCAACTGGGCGCGGAACGACAGCGAGCCTTCGCGCGACGTCTCAAGCAGCGGGGCGTATTTCAGCGGCAGCAGGACGACCTGCGGGTCTTCGAGGGTGAGAAGCTGCATGAGGCGCATCGAAAAATCGCCGCCCTCGGCCTTGGGGTGGACGTCGTCCCAGTGCGCGCGCAGCAACCAGGCGATCGTTCCAACTCAGCGCGCGAAGCCCGCAATATCGCGATTGAGGATCGACAGTTTCGCCAGCAGGACGAGCAGGCGAATGTCGTGCGTGCGCTGCAAAAGCTTCTCGCCCGGTCTCGATCGCCTCCGGCAGTTCCGCCTTCTCGCGGTCGAAATCGTAATATTTGCTCGGCAGCTGCCCTTCGGTCGCCGCCGAATAGTTCAAAAAATCCATGTCGCCGTCGAGATCGAGGTCCGGCCCGCAAGGATCGTCCGGCGAGACAGGCGGCAGGGCGGCGGGATCGGCGATCGGTTCGGCGACGTGTTCATTCATGGGTTGATCTCGGGATTTTGAGCCGGCGCGATGCGTGAGATTATCACAAGGCGGCCAGTGGGCCGACTGCCTCTCCGCGAGGGGCAAAAGGAAAATTTGTTTTCTTTTGG
>CAVQBX010000018.1:0-12834 GCA_963710855.1 uncultured Pseudomonadota bacterium
CAGTTTCTGGGTGCGGGTGAAATCGGCGGAGCGCACGGCGTTCCTGCGCAAGCCGAGAATGAACTGAGGCACAGCGGCGCCCGCTATCCCGCCCCGATCCGCTCCATCTCGAACGGCGAGGTCTGGTAGATCTCGTTGATCCAGTTCGACAGCAACAAATGCCCGTGCGCGCGCCAGGTGTTGGGCGGCGCCTTCGTCGGGATCGTCGCCGGGAAAATAGTGGCTCGGCAGCTTGATCGGAACGTTCGCCTTCAGGTCGCGAAAATATTCGTCCGCCAGCGAGGTCGCGTCATATTCGAGGTGGTCGAGCACGTAGAGCCGGCGCGCGCGCGGCGCAGCGGCGATGTGACGCCCTTCTCGTCGTTGTGGGCCAGCATCTGCAGGTCCGCGCGGTCTGCGAGATCCCGGGTTCGATCTGCGCCCAGCGCGAGATCGGCGCCGCGAAATTGTCGGCGAAGCCGCTCAGATAGGGCGAAGTCGGCGCGAGGATTTTCTGCGCGAAGACGCCGAACGCCTTCTCCTTCAGAAGCCGCTTCGGCGCGCCATGGAAATGATAGAGCGCCGCCATGGCGCCCCAGCAGACAAACATCGCCGAATGCACGTTGGTGCGCGTCCAATCGAAAATCTGCCGCACCTCCGGCCAGGAGCGAACCTCTTCGTAGGGGATCGTCTCCAGCGGCGTGCCGGTGACGATGAAACCGTCGAACTTGTGCGGCGCACCTCCTCCCAGGTCGAGTAGAAGGTCATCATATGATCTTCCGGCGTGTTCTTCGGCGTGTGCGTGCCGAGCCGCACGAGCTTCAGTTCGACCTGCAAGGGCGTCGCGGCGAGCAGCCGCGCGATCTGCAACTCGGTCTTGATCTTGTTCGGCATCAGATTGAGCAGGCCGATCTGCAGCGGGCGGATGTCCTGGCGAATGGCGGCGGTCTCGGTCATCACGCGCACGCCCTCGGCCATCAGCGCCTCGTAGGCGGGCAGCTTGTCGGGGATCTTGATCGGCATGAGCGCTCACCTGAAAGCGAAAAATCGCCTTCAGGTCGCAGCAAGCGGCCCTTTAGCGATTTTTTTAACGTGGCTGCAAGCCGGCCGGCCAAATCACCACGGAACATCATTCTATAGCAGTATGGCCACGGAAAAGCCAGCGCCTGCCAAAGCGGTCGTTAGCGACGACTCTCTGTGAACTTTTCGTCAGGCCGCCGGCTATTGTTAAGCGCAATCGCCAATCGTCAATTCTCGTCGTCGTCCGGTGGAAAATCGTTGTGGCCGTCGGCGTTGTCGGCGTCGATCTTGGGGTCGCCGAGCGAGGAATTGATCGGCATGTCGCTTTTTCGGCGCTGCTCCTCGATTCGCTCCTTGAGATCGTCCGACGCCTGCTTCAATTTCTCGAAGCGAAGGCGTCGGCGGGTAGCTTTTCATTGTCCATCGCGCGCCTCCTACTCTGCTTTCGATTGATCCCTGTCCCTTGATGCGGCGGTAAACTCTCCGCGTCGTCGGAGGTTAAAGTTCCGCTCGGCGCGTCGTCATTGACGTAAGTCCTTCGGCGCGCCATCGACATGCCGTCCCGGCGGAAGTCCGACGGCTTCTTTCATTCTGTCCACTGTGTGCTCTAGCAGGGTCTTCTTCCGCGGTTCGGGCTGCATGGCGGCGCTCCTGTCGCTTCACGTCTAGAAGCGAACGCGCTCTGGCGCCGCATATGTTCCCGAAGCCGTCTGAAGGCGGCGGCTCACTCTCCACCCGCCGCCGCATCGCCTCGTTGACCCCGGCCGCCGCGAGCATGGCGACCGCGGTGGCGAGGAACACTGCGCGCATGCCGAACGAAGCGGCGACCGCCGCGCCGGCGAACGGGCCGGCGATCTGCCCAAAATATTGCGCCGATTGCGAAAATCCGAGGATCCGGCCGATCGCCGCGTCCGGCGCGCTGCGACGGATCAGCGCCGTGATCGCCGGCATCAGCCCGCGACAGCGAAAGCCCCATCAGAAACCGCAGCGCCACGAGCTGCCACGGCGCGGCGACGAAGGCTTGCGGAATCAGCAGACGCCGGCCGCGGCGAAGCTGAAGCCGACGACCCGCCAATGGCCGCGAGCGGTCGGCGAGCCGCCCGATCGTCGGCGCCGCCAGCATCGCCGCGAACGCCGCCGCCGACATCGCCGCGCCCGCGTAAAGCACGACATCGTCGCCCGGGCGCGCGATCTGGCCGACATAGAGCGTAACGATCGGCTCGACCGACATGTTGGCGACCAGCAGCAGCGAGGCCGAGGCGAGCATCAGCGCGATCGGCCGCCAGTCCGGCTCGAGCGCGCCGAGCGGCGGCAGCCGGCCGTTCTCCCGCTTCGGGCCGCAAGCTGCGGTCCTCGCGAATGACGAAGGCCGTCAGCAGGAAGGCGACGAAGATCGCCGCGCCCGTCATCAGGAAGGTTTCGCGCATGCCGATCAGGCGCGGCAGCGACGCCGCCGATCAAGCGGCCCGATCAGCGAGCCCGACAGCGAGCCGATCGACAATTTGCCGAGCGCCCAGGCGGATTTCGGCCTTCGGCGTCTGGCTCGCCACCAGGATCACGCTAGCCCGAGGTGTAGCCGCCGAGAAAGCCGGCGAGCGCCCGCAACGCCACGAGCTCGTAGACATTATGCGCCAAGCCCATCGCGGAAATGGCGATCGTCATGCCGAGGCAGGCGCGGATCAGCATCGGCTTGCGGCCGTAGAGATCGGCGAGCCAGCCCCAGATCGGCGAGACCAGTCCGGCGGCGAGGAAAGAGGCGCTGAACGCCGCCGCCGACCAAAAAATGAGCCCGCTTCGTCGCGACGCCGAGGTCGCGAATGTAATTGGGCAGGAACGGCAACAGGATCGTCATGCCCGCCATATTGACGAACGAGCCGAACAGACAGACGTAGAGGTTGCGTCGCCAATAGGGGTTTACGCCGCTCTCGGGCGTCAAGGCGGGAGGCTCCGTTAGGGGAGCCGGCCGTTTACGCCGCGGCGCGCGTCGCCGCAACCGGAGGCAATATGGACCCGTTTGATCTTGCGCGATTCAAGGCCGCCCAGGCCCGGCGTTCGCGACGGCGCGCGCCGAATTGCTGGCGGGCCGGAAGCGCAGCCACTGGATGTGGTTCATGTTCCCGCAGCTGCGCGGATTGGGACGAGCCCGATGTCGCAACGCTACGGCATCGGTTCGCTCGCCGAAGCCGCGGCCTATCTCGCCGATCCGGTGCTCGGGCCGCGTCTGATCGAACTCTGCGAGATCGTCCTCGGCCACAAGGAGGCGACGGCGGTCGAGATATTCGGCTCGCCGGACGACATGAAGTTGCGCTCCTGCGCGACATTGTTCGCCGCGGTCTCCGGCGCTCCGCCGGCGTTCGCTCAACTGATCAACCAGTTTTTCGGCGGGATTGCGGATGTCAAGACGCTCGCGCTTCTCGGCGAACGCTCGTAAATCTTGCCATTGCGCCGCGCCGCTGTTACCCTTTTGCGGCGTCTGTTGGGACTCTCAGCGGTTGGTCTAGAACAGTTACCCGGCAACGAAATCAGGTCCAACGTCATTGCGAGCCGAGCAACGCAATCTATCTCGCCCGAGATCGAAGGCTAATCACAACTATTCTGCCGGGAGGACGCATGGATTGCTTCGCTTCGTTCGCAATGACGGAGGTTCAACTTGATCGGTAATCGCTCTAACTGATTTGAGATTTGCCAATCGGGAAGAACTTGCGAAAAATTCAGCGCTTAAAATCAGGTCAGAACCCGCGTAAGCGCGGCAACGACGCCTGGAATTGGCGTCCTAGGGCCGGAATAGCACAGCGGTAGTGCAGCGGTTTTGTAAACCGAAGGTCGGGGGTTCGATCCCCTCTTCCGGCACCACCTAAATATCAAACACTTACCGAGAATTGTGACGGCCAGAAAATCAAACCAATATCGACCGGGGTATACGCGGGGGTAACAGTGGCCCCCGCCCCTCGCCCCGCATCGATCGCCGAGCGCGAATGCGCCAGCGAGTGGACACGTCGCGGTCAGCTCTTCGAGGAATTCCGTCAGCCGCAGGTCGCCGCGCTGGCGCCATAGCCGCTCGACGCTATAGGAGCCGCGCCGGCCGCACTTGTCGCACGCCACGACAAGCCGCGGCGACGTCAGGTCGGACAGCGTGCGGGAGCCGTGGCGGGGCATAACGGCGGGATAGAACGGAAAGCGGAACGCGCGCCAAGCGGCTAGTGGCGCGCTTCGTTGATTTTGAGGTGCGCCCCGAAGGCGCGTTTGACCAGTGGAGGGAGGTTCCACCCAGGGAATTGTCGATTGACCTGGTAGCTGACGAGCGGTTTGGCTGGGCGACTGGCCGGATTGAAGCCTCGTGACAAAGGCCGCCTTGGGCGGTTGAGCGATCCAGCGGGCCGCAACGTGAGTGAAGCCTGAGCAGGCCTCGAAAGGAAGAGATGCGGATGCCGACCCGCCCTCAAAACGGGGAAGGCAGCACGGATGGCGAAGCAATCGACACGAGCAGCCATTCGATCCGCCGGGGTATTGGGCGCGGCACGCGGGAAGGGTGAAACGGGTAATCCCGCGCAAATGCGAAGCATTTGTCGCTGGGGAGACCCGTCCGGTCGGAGGTCGCGGCTTCGACATCGCTGTCTGGCGATGGACCGGGCGGGAGTCGGACAGGGTCGTATGACCGTCGAGGCCGGGTAACTCCGGCGGAGGAAAGGACCCTGACTTCTGTCATGCTTTCGAAGCGGGCGAGGAATGGTGATTGGCGATGAGCCTGGAAACGCCCGATAAGATCAGGAGCCTGCAGAGGAAGCTCTACCACAAGGCGAAGACGGAGCCCGAGTTCCGCTTCTACCTGCTTTACGACAAGATTTGTCGCGAGGACATTCTTCGCCACGCCTACGGTCTGGCCCGCGACAACGCGGGCGCGCCGGGCGTGGACGGCGTGACCTTCGAGAGATCGAGGCGCAAGGCGTAGAGGCGTGGATCGCGGGCCTGCGCGAAGACCTCGTCTCGAAGACGTACCGGCCCGATCCGGTGCGGCGGGTGATGATTCCGAAGCCGGGAGGCGGCGAACGCCCGCTCGGCATCCCGACGATCAGGGATCGGGTCGCGCAAGCCGCCGCCAAGATCGTGTTGGAGCCGATCTTCGAGGCGGGTTTCGAGGATAGCGCCTATGGCTATCGACCGCGTCGCAGCGCGGTCGATGCGGTCAAGGAAACGCACCGGCTGATTTGCCGGGGCTACACGGACGTCGTGGACGCCGATTTGTCGAAATATTTGTACACGGCTTCATAATGCCCCCCGGTTCATGAGGTTCGATCGAAGAGTTCGGGTTGTTGGTCCATCACTTTGATTCTGAGTCCCTTTTGCTTCCCGCGCATGACGTGGACCGCTTGGAGTTCGCCGCGCTTGACTCGCTGCCATATGGTCTGGCGCGAAACGCCGAGCGCCTTCATCGCCTCACGCGTGGGTAGGAAGCCCTCACCGGCATCGCCATGGAACCGCGACCTCACGTCGTCGGTCAAACGGATGCGCCACGGAGCGCCGGGCGTCGGCTGTTCGCCGGGAATAATCCCGGCGTTGAGCAAGCGATGCAGGGTCGAGGCCGCTACGCCGAGCGTGGCCGCCGCCTTCTTGATGGTCAGCGGTTCGCCTTCGGCGGTCGCGTCGCTTGGCTCGAAGCACGGGATCTTCCATTGGCGACGCAGATTGCCCACGTGGCTGGCCTCGAAGCGATGGCCATAGGCCGTCTTGCGCTGCTGGCGGTTGAGGATGCCGGCGATCACGCCGTCGGGATAGAGCGTTGCAAGTCGGCGCACGAGCGCGATCGTGTCCTCGTCCGTTCGTATCGTGGCCGGCCGCGAGCGCGGCAGCGCCAGATCGATCTCGTCGAGTGCTCCGCCCTTCCAGCGCAGCGTGAGGCGCGCGGCGGCCTTGTCGCGCTCGACCTTGACGATGACCTCTTCGAGCAGCGTCCGCAGCAGTTCCTTCCTGTCGCGCGGCGTCGTGGTGGCGGCGCGCCAAACCTCCGCCAGATCCGCTCCGAGCGCGAGCAGATGGTTGCGCTCGTCCGGGGAGAGCGTCCGCGGACGCGCCTGCTGGCGGCGTGCAATCTCGGCCTCGGCGGCCGCCAGCGCGCCCAGGCGCTCTTCCCACTCGCGTTCGAGTCCGCGAGCGACCAGACGGTTGTCGGGATCGACCGCTCGGTAGCGGCGTTCGGCGCGGCTCGCCTCGAAGCTCGCCCGCTCGACGCCGAGACGCCATTGTTTGAGCGAGGTCTCGCGATCGGCTTCGAGCCGTTCGGCCGCGGCGACGGTAGCCGCAATCTTCGCCGGTTCGAGGGCGGCGACGAAGGCTCGCGCGATCGCCTCGTCGATCTGCACGCCGCCGACGTTGAGACAATATTCGCCTCGGCCTTCAACCAATACCTTGCCGGGGCAATGATAACCCGGCGCGGAGCCCCGTCCGCGATAATGCGTGTGCAAGCGTCGTCCGCAATGCCCGCAAGCCGCCAGGCCTTGCAGCAGGGCGCTTCCTTCCCTCACGGCGCCGCCGGCTTTGTGAGGCCCCGGGCGGGTGTTGTTGGCGATGCGATCTTGGTTGATCTCATAGGTCCGCCAATCAATAAAGCCCGGATGATGGTCGGGAATCAACACTTGCCACTCGGAGCGAGGCAGCTTTCGCATCCGCTTGGCGCGCGCGCCCGCCTCGTTCAACATCGTCTCCTGACGTGATTTGCCATAAGCGTAAGCGCCGGCATAGACGGGATTGGTGAGAACGTGGTGGATGGCGGTGTAGCTGGCCTCGACCCAGCGGATCTCCGCGCCCTGATGCATTCGCAGGGGGAACGCGAGCCCCTGCGAACGAAACCACAGCCAGACGCGGCGCGCCGAACCGGTCTCGGCGAAGCTCGCGAAAACGTTGCGGATGGCGTTGACGACGGCTTCGTCGGGGTGGAAGAGGACCTCGCCGTCGGCGTCGCCCCAGACAAAGCCGACAGGCAATCCTCGACGCAGTTCGCCGCGCGCCGCCTTGTTGCGAATGCCGCCATTGAGGCGCGCTCGCAGCACATGCAGTTCCGCCTCGCTCATGGCGCCCTTGAGCCCGAGCAGAAGACGATCGTTGAAGAGGGCGGGATGATAGATGCCGTCGGCGTCGCCGATCAGCGTGTCGGTGAGGCCGCCGAGTTCGATCAGGCGATGCCAATCGGCATTGTTGCGCGCCAGACGGGAGACTTCGAGCCCGAGCACCAGGCCGACATGGGCGAGCGCCACTTCGGCGGTGAGTCGTGCAAAGCCCGATCGCGCGACAAAGCCGGAGCCGGAGAGCCCGAGGTCCTCGTCGATGACGACGATGCGATCGGCGGACCAACCGAGTTCTCGGGCTTTGGCGGCCAGCGCATATTGTCGCTCGGTCGATTCTCGATTGTTCTCGACTTGGGCCGCGCTGGACTGCCTAAGATAGACGATCGCTTGGCGTGACAAATGGCTGGCCGTGATCTTGGCGCGCTCATTCATCGCTCGCCTCCCTGGTTGATCTGGCCATCGACGGGTTGGCCGAGAGCATGCGGGCGATCAGACGCGCGAGGATTTCGAGCGCCGCGATGCGCGAGGCTTGGTCGATTTGGCTCCAAGCCGTTGCCGCCGGCGCCGCCGGAGGGTTCGGACGAAGATCGGGTGGGTCGAGGAAGGCCAGTTTCAATTGCATGACCGCTCTCCTTGCGCGGCGCCGACTCGACGTGTCGGCCGCTGAGAGCGTCGACGACCTCGCGCAGGCGGAGCAAGTCGCCGAGCGCGCCCAGGCGGGGGTCGCTGTCGCCGGCATCCTCCGACGGCATTTGCTCGCCCGGCTCCGGGCGCGAATCGGTCCAGTCGGCCGGAATCAGCGATCGGCTGCCGTCAGGCAAGACCACCAGAACGAGTTGGACGCCGCGCCGCCGGATGCTGCTGATCACGGTCAACGATTGGCCTTCGAACGCATGGCGTTCACGCGTGATCGTCACCGAATCCGGGACATCACGACGATGGGTAGTCTGTGGCCGTCTCCTTCGACACGATCCCGCACTCGGACCTCCTCAAATCGGTGGCCCGACGCGTCGTCGACCGGCATGTGCTCTGGCTCATCAAGTTGTGGCTGGAAGCGCCGGTCGAGGAACGGGACGGCTCGGGTGGGCGGCGCGTGAGTGGCGGCAAGAGCAACAAACGCGGCACGCCGCAAGGCGGGGTGCTGAGCCCGTTGCTGGCCAACCTCTACATGAACCGCTTTCTCAAGGCTTGGCGTCTGACCGGACGTGGAGAAGCCTTCCGCGCGCATATCGTCAACTACGCCGACGACTTCGTCATCCTCAGTCGCGGATGCGCGGCTGAGGCTCTGGCGTGGACGCGGGCCGTGATGACGAAGCTCGGGCTGACGCTCAACGAGGCCAAGACCTCGGTGAAGGACGCCCGCGCGGAGAGCTTCGATTTCCTTGGCTACAGCCTGGGGCCGAGATGGTATCCCAAGACCGGTGGCCGGTACTTGGGAGCCGCTCCCTCGAAGAAGAGCGTACGACGGATCAAGACGAAGATTGGCGACCTGTTGTCGCCGGGCGAGAAAGGCGCGTGGCCGAAAGTGGCGCAAAGACTCAACCGTCTGCTCGGCGGTTGGTCGGGCTACTTCTCCCACGGGTCGGTCGGCCCGGCGTATCGGGCCGTCAATCGACACGTCGAGGACCGCGTACGCAACTTCCTGCGCAGACGACACAAAACGCCAGGGCGCGGCACGCGACGCTTCCCCGAGACACTCATTTTCGGGCAGCTCGGCGTGCTGCGCCTTCAACGCGGGCGCGCCGTGTCGCCGACGTGAGCCTTGGGTGAAGACAGTCGGAAAGCCGGATGCGGGAAATCCGCACGTCCGGTTTGATGAGCGGGGAAGGGAAACGGAGCTATTGGCAATTGCCTCAATGCAACCGCGCCCTTCCTCGACTCTACAGGCCGAGGCGATATGCGAAAAGAGGCGCATAGGAAACCGTCATAGGCTCACCGCAGGTGTAAAATGACGAGGATTGCACCGTGGGCTTTTGTGCTTGCTGTTCCCGACTTAGATAAGAGCGCGGCCTATTTTCGAGACGTTTTAGGGTTCCGTCTCGACTGGAACGACGGCGGGGATTGGCGCTTGGCAACCCGCGATGCCGTGCGCGTCATGCTGGGAAGCTGCCCTGCTGATGTGTCCCCTTCCGAACTCGGTTCGCACAACTGGTTTGGATATCTTGAAGTTGACGACGTGGAAGACTTACACACCGAGCTGACGGCGCGGGGCGCGATATGCACAGCGCCCAAGACCGCGCCTTATGGGATGCGCGAGATCGTTGTCACAACTATCGACGGCCATCGCATCGTGTTCGCTCAAGAGCTGGCCCGCTGATTAGTCTAGTGCAGAAATCATGCAGACCGTGCGAAAACTCCCGCGCTTGCCAAGGTAGCCATCGACCAGCATTGAATTTCGAGGCCTGAGGGCGTTCAGAGCGCGAAGATTTGCGGAAGCTCGGCGTCTGAGCGGCAAAATTCGGTCAGTCGCCGAGTTTTCGCACGGTCTGCATGACTTTGAGCCTTCCAGGAGGCTTGGGATGCGCCGGGCGGAAGCCCTGCAGGGTGTGCGCATGATCAAGTTTCTGGACATATTGGGCCGCTACGAGGCGTTGGAGTTCAATCAGATGGAGGCGGCGGAACTGTTGGGGGTCGGCGAACGGACGTTTCGGCGTTGGCGGCAGAGAGAAAGGCCATGGCTGCCGACGGCTTGATCCACGCCCAAAGCGGTTTTCCGTTTCGCTCACGCTGATCACTGCGGCGATCCTGTTGCTCATTGGCATCGCCGCAATCTTCAGCATAGTGTTCGCAATCGGTCCATTTGGCTGAGGTCGCGTAGCAAGAAAACCCTGCGAGGCAGGCGGAACGAAGAAGTTGGCGTATCGAAACCAGCAGATGCAATGGACCCGGCGCGGCGCGCATCTTCTCTTGCAGACCCGCACTCGTACGCTTGACGGAACGTTGCGATCGACCTTCGAGCGCTGGTTTCCGGGCTTGGGCAACGACAGCGCGAGTCGCGTCATTCAGCGCGAAGCTGCGTGAGCAGCCCCATACTTTGTCATGCTCTCCATCCAACGGGCCGACGAGCACAATTTCGATTTCGACGCTGCGCTTGAGCGAGCCCGAGAACATCACCTCGCCGAGGTGCTGGAAACCGAGGAGGTTCAGCCATGACCGCGAACCCCGTCATCATTGGCGCGGGCGCGAACCGCAGCCGCTCCTCGCAAGGGGAGCGGCGCTCGCCATCTCCTGAAGCGCGCGACCGTGCGCGCAGTGCGAGTTCCGGGCAGGTTCCGGCCGGAGGCGTCATCCACGGCGACTGCATCCGGCACATGCGCTCGTTGCCGGGCGCGAGCGTGGACTTCGTGCTCACTGACCCGCCTTACATCACCCGCTACCGCGAGCGCGGCGGGCGGCGCGTTGCCGGCGACGACATCTATCGGTGTCGCGAAGCGACAGAAGGTCTGTGAAGTCCTTATGTCGGTTTTCCGTCCCTTTCAGCCGCACGGCCTACCTCGTCGCCATCATGGATTGGGCGAGCCGCGCGGTTCTGGCCTGCGGCTGTCGAAACCTCGGCGGGGGGGAACCGGGTAATGGCGGCGCGGCGCGCTTCTATCCCGAGGCCGCTCTTGCCTTGCTCGCGGATGCGCCCGGTTTTGAGCGATCACATCGGAAGGCTAACCTTGAAAGCACGGCGCGGGCAAGCTACTCCGTATGACGAAGGTCTGAGCTCAGGGCTCGCAATATCACTCCATACACGATAGACAAAGTCCTGTTCGATTGCGCCTTGTCAGGCTATCGGCAGATGTCTCGGGAGACGCGTCATGGCGACGTCTGGTAGATGAGGAATTGGGTATGAGTATCTTTTTGCAGGCTTGCCCCTACAAGCGCTGTATGACGGCGTCCTCTGCGGGCGGTTCCGTCCGCGATGAACAGACGAAAATTTATAGACCCGCTATACTCGCATACATGGTCCCGGATTGCTTCAAAATGCGTTGCTTCAAATGATGAGACCCGAGCGACCTGAGGTTTAGAAAGATAAGTAACCCTCTTATCTCTATAGAAAAGCGAAGCGAAAATGTCGGAATACGAAAATCCCTATCAAGGCATGAGCTTTGACCAGATCTACTCAGGACTTATAGACGGCGTTTTTGGCCCCCGCTGGCCCAATGAACAAATACAGAGAGGATATACAGGTACCAATAAAGTTGATCTAGTTCGCAGGGCATTTAGTTTTATTGACATTATTGGAAAAGACGGCGCCTTTGTTCCTGGATGGAAGGGTCTCGACTATGGATGCGGGTGGGGGCGGCTCCTCACGGTCTTGCTTTCTCGCGGAAGCGCCCAGCAAGCTGACGGTTGCGATGCGTGGTCGAAAACGTTAGATATTATCTCAACTCTCGGATTTAATAATTATATATTTAAAGTCCCCGAACTCCTCGATAACAATAGTCTGCCACACAATAAATATAATTTCATAATCTCATTTTCCGTGTTCACGCACCTTTCTCCTGCCGCAATTCGCGGTAACATTCCGCCGCTGCTGCAAGGTCTTAAAGACGCTGGCAATTTATACATTACTGTCCGGCATGAAGAATTCATAATTCACAAATATAGTAACAGAGCTGATGAGCTTATGAAACGGCTTAAAGATGACGGCATCGTTTTTGTCGACTTAGGCGGCGATATGACGGGAGCAAAAGTGTTTGGCGATACCATTGTAACTGCGGAATACATGTCGCACTTTACCGGCTCTAGGTATCTGGGGCAACCGCACGCTAATCAGCATGTTTACGCTATCCCAAAATGCTGAGGCGTTAACATGAGCTTCGATGTGCCACCGCCGGAACAATGGCATCCCTCGATGCCGAAATCCACGGTGTTTGGTTTGTGGCCGCTCATCAAGGCTGGATTCGACATTGAAGTTGGCGCTTACAGTTATGGAATCCCGGCTGTTCGGTGGCTTGCTCAGCAAGCGAAATTATATAAGCTCTCAATTGGGAAGTACTGCTCATTCGCGGCCGAGATAGATATTTACGTCGGCCGATTGGGCAGACATCCCACAGAGTTCCTCAGCACTTACCCAATCGGCATGGTGCATGGCCCTCTGCCTCGGGGCGACAAATCCCGGTCGCATGAAGGCGACCTCAGTGTTCACATTGGTTCGGATGTTTGGGTCGCTCGTGGCGTTCAGATCATGGCTGGCGTCACGATCGGCCACGGCGCCATTGTCGGCGCCAAAGCCGTCGTAACCAAGTCGATTCCTCCGTATGGAATTGCCATTGGCGCGCCCGCACAACTGCTAAGATATCGCTTCGATGAGCATATTATCGAGCGGTTGCTGAAATTGCGCTGGTGGGAGCTGCCTCCGGAAACACTTACTCAGAATAATCACATATTCAATCGCACCGATATCGAGCATGTTCTCAATGATCTTGACGCGATCCGCAGCGAATTGCTCATTGCTCCCAGCGTCTGACGACATGCGCTATAACATCTACGATAGAGGTTGCTTTCCCGCAAACGGGTCATCTCGGCAATGTGCTATTTGCGACACGCAGTAAGCTCATATATAGCAGAACTTTCTAACCCCTCATCGAGGCTAAGTACAGTATCATAACAACTATACTCCAATATACCGCGCGTTATCTAGTATCCGCGAACTCCTTGGTCACGTCTTTCAACAACCAGCTGGTTAATGCGTCCCAATGATCATCGTTAATTGCAATAATCGCATTTTCAGCGAGGCATTGATGTTGTAACGCCAAGCTCAGTTGTTGGGATGGCCGCACCGGCG